>NZ_JCAQAW010000005.1:0-443318 GCF_059617945.1 Janthinobacterium sp. BCJ23
CCAGCAGCTTGCGGAACATTTCCACGCCGGTGCAAGTCGTTTTGACGGTATCGGTGATACCGACGATTTCGATCTCTTCGCCGACTTTGACAATGCCGCGCTCGATACGACCGGTCACAACGGTACCACGACCCGAGATCGAGAACACGTCTTCCACTGGCATCAGGAAAGCACCGTCAACAGCGCGCTCTGGCGTTGGGATGTAAGCATCCAGCGCATCGGCCAGACGCAGCACTGCGTCAACGCCCATTTCGCCTTCTTTGCCTTCCAGCGCCATACGTGCCGAACCTTTGATGATTGGCAGGTCGTCGCCTGGGAATTCGTACTTCGACAACAGCTCGCGCACTTCCATTTCAACCAGTTCCAGCAGCTCTGCGTCGTCGACCAGGTCGCACTTGTTCAGGAACACGATGATGTATGGAACGCCAACTTGGCGGGCCAGCAGGATGTGTTCGCGGGTCTGTGGCATTGGGCCGTCAGCTGCGGAGCACACCAGGATCGCGCCGTCCATCTGGGCTGCACCGGTAATCATGTTTTTGATGTAATCGGCGTGGCCTGGGCAGTCAACGTGCGCGTAGTGACGCGTTTCCGTTTCGTACTCGACGTGGGCGGTGTTGATCGTGATACCGCGCGCTTTTTCTTCTGGTGCTGCATCGATCTGGTCGTATGCTTTAGCTTCGCCGCCGAATTTCTTCGACAGAACCGTTGCGATTGCAGCGGTCAGCGTGGTTTTACCGTGGTCGACGTGGCCGATGGTGCCGACGTTGACGTGCGGCTTGGTCCGTTCGAATTTACCTTTTGCCATTTTGAACTCCTAATGATTTGATTAGATTGCTCAGGCACACGCCCGACGGTCTGGTTTGAATTGCTTCTGTGCTGCCTGCTGCGAATTCTGGTGCCCTTGACGTGGATCGAACACGTGGCCTCTCCCTTACCAAGGGAGTGCTCTACCACTGAGCTACAAGGGCTGTAATTTGTTGCATGCGATGCATCAAGCATCTGAACGGAAACTGGAGCGGGTGAAGGGAATCGAACCCTCGTCGTAAGCTTGGAAGGCTTCTGCTCTACCATTGAGCTACACCCGCGAGGTATCGTTCACTTTTCTTCACTTGCTTTTTGCTACTACCCAGTTTTCCTTGCAAAAACTTGGTGGAGGGGGCTGGATTCGAACCAGCGTACTCATAGAGAACAGATTTACAGTCTGTCGCCTTTAACCACTCGGCCACCCCTCCGCGGGAACCGCAGAGTATGAAGCATCTACTCACAACTGTCAACCTTATTTACTGATGCCTGACTGCTGCATTTGCGTATAAAGAAGAAGTTGGCTGCTTCGGGGCGTGATTATAAGCTCCCGATTTGAGAATGTGCAAGGGTTGGCGCGAAAAAGTCGACTTTTTTCGCATTTTTTTTATCCATCCTACCTGTAAGCCGCATTTTCCCGTCATTCGCCCCGCATTTTCCTGTTTATCTGGCGTCAGGCGGATGCATCCAGGAGTTGCCTAGCGGCTTATATTTACGCAACAACTGCTGATGCAGCCCCGACAGCACGGGCAATTTGGGGTTGCGCGGGTCCAAACGGCGCACGCCGGCGATAAATGTCAGCGCCTGCTGCCCCATGCGCTCATCCCAGCCCTCGTGCTCCAGGCATTTCAGCACGGCCACGGCCGCATTGAAGACTACTTGCGGATTATCGGGCAGGCGCGTGACGGCCTCGCCCATCAGGTCGACGGCGCCGCGGAAATCGCCCTCTCCCGCCCGGGCGGCGCCGGCCGCCACCATGTCGGCCACTTCCTGGCGGCTTTGCCGCGCCAGCGCCTTGGCCAGCTCTTCGCGTCCCGCCTGTTCGAACACGGCCATGGCGCGCGTCATGGCGGCGCTGTCGGGCGCGTTGCGCATGACTTCGCGCATCACCTCGGCCGCGCCATCCTCGCGCCCATGCGCCAGGCAGTGGCGCGCCAGTTCGGTTTTCAGCATGTTCGAGCCGCCCACGCTGTGACGGTTGGCGGCCAGCGCCGCGTCCAGCGATTGCTGCAGGCGCTCTTCGTTGCCCGTATGCGCATGCAGCATGGCGCTGCACAGGGCGCTGCACAGTTCCGCATTCTTTTGCCCGCCCATTGACTTGTCGAGGTCGCGGATCACGGCGCCCGCCTGCAGCGGGTCGCCCTTGCGCACCAGGGTCTGCACCAGGCGCACATGGTCTTCCGGATCGCGGAATTCCGAATACTTGGCCTTGCTGACCACTAACTTGAGGGATTTTTCCGCCATCTCGATATCGTCGGCCGCCAGGGCCGCCTCGCCCAGGCGGCGCAAGCGACGCACGGCGTGCGGCGACAGGGCTACCGCTTCGCTCAGCGCCGCCTGCGCCAGTTCCGGCTTGCCTTGCGCCAGGTGCGTGCGCGCCAGCCAGTCATAGGCGTCGAGAAAACGCTTGTTGTTTTCCAGCAGTCCCTCCAGGGTGCCCTGCGCCGCTTCGTATTCGCCCAGCAGGAACTGCGTCTTGGCCTGCCCCAGGCGCGCCCAGCCGATGGACTTGCTCTCGTACAAGGCTGCGTAGATCGGCTCGGCGTCGCCCGCCTCGCCCAGCAGCAAATGCAATTCCGCGCGCAGGCGCAGGAAATCCGTGGCGTAGCGCGGATACAGGCTGGCACCCTCGGCGCAGGCGGCGATCGCCGCGCGCTCGTTGCCCACGTCGATCAGTTCATACACGGGCACGAAGGCATTGCGCTTGTCCAGCGCGCGGCCGATGCGCTCGAGCATGTTGTCAGCGGTGAATGGCTTGAGGATGTAATCGGTGGGCAACAGCTCGACGGCACTGACCACCTTGGCAAAGCTGCCTTCGCCCGTGACCATGAAGAACATGGTCGATGCGTGCATCAACTTGTGGTGGCGCAAGTCTTCCAGCATCTGCTGGCCATCCTGCCCGCCGTCGAGGTCGTATTCGCACAGGATCAGATCATACGATTTGCTGCCCAGCATGCGGATCGCCTGACCCGAGCTGGCCGCGTCGTCGATCTTCGCCAGGCAGCACAGGTTGAGCATATTGTGCAGGCTGGCGCGCATGCCCGGATGCGGTTCGATGATCAGTGCGCTGAGGCCCTTGAGTTCTTTCATGTCGTGATGTCCGAAAACTCCGCGGCGCGCCACACTGGTGCGTGGCGCCGGCCAGCATGAGGCTGCCGAGTATATGACGGCGTTGCGCGCAAGGGAATGGCGGCGGGCCGAAAAGCGCCAACGAAGTTGCTGCTCAAGCCGTGGCGTGCTCCGGATGCCACAGTTGCGGCTCGTTGTCGATCAGGTCGAGCAGCGCCGCCACCACTTCCGGATCGAACTGGCTGCCGCTGCGCTGTTCGATGTATTCGCGCACCTGCGGATACGGCCACGGCTCCTTGTAGGGCCGCTCATGCAGCAAGGCATCGAAGACGTCGACCACGGCAACGATGCGCGCGGCCACGGGGATGTCGCGCCCTTTCAGGCCATTCGGGTAGCCGGCGCCATCGAAGTGTTCGTGGTGGCCGCCGGCGATCTGCGCGCCATAGGTCAGGTAGCTGACGCCGTCGACCATGTTGGCGGCCCGCTCGAGGATGGTGCGCCCGACGCTGGCATGCAGCTGCATCTGCGTGCGCTCCTCGTCCGTATGCTTGCCTGGTTTCAATAGCACGGCGTCCGGCGTGGCCACCTTGCCCACGTCGTGCAGGATGCTGGCCAGGCCGATCATGTCGAGCAGTTGCGGGCTGAGCTCGTCGGCATACGCGCCGCGCTGCTGCATGCGCTGGGCGATGGCGTCGGACAAGAGCTGCACGCGCCGCACGTGGCCGCCCGTGTCGCTGTCGCGGAACTCGGCCAGGTCGGCCAGCGCCACGACGGTCGCTTCCTGCGCCTTGCGCAACTGGCCGAACATGTACAGGTTGTCGAAGGCGGCGGCGATGCGCTGGCAAAACACTTCCAGCAGATCGCGCTGGATCTGCGCCAGCGGCCACGGCGGTGTGACGGAGATGGCCAGTTCGCGGTTGCCTTCCGTGTGAATGAACAGCACATTGGCGGGATGCTCGAACTGGCTGCGCTTTTCCGCGAACGCCTTGTCGATGGTGGGCGTGAGCGCGTGATCCGCCGGCATCGCTTCGGATTCGGCCAGCACGGCATATGTGCCCGTGGCGGCCACCACCTCGGGCCGTCCGGCGCCGCCCTGCATCAGGCACAGCACGCCATCGGCGCCCACGTCGAGGATGGCGCTGACCTGGTTGAGCACGCCGGAAGCGAATTCGCGCAGCGAATGGATCTGGTACAGATTGGTGGCGCCGGCGAGGATCTTGCCCAGGCCGATGCGGCTGCGCTCGAGCATCATCAGGCTCTCGTAGGCGCGCAGGGCCGAAATGACGGTGGTAAACAGCTTCTGTGTCGTCAGTTCCGTCTTCGCCTTGTAATCGTTGATGTCGTATTCGATGATGACGCGCTGCTCGGGCGCCTGGCCCGGCTGGCCCGTGCGCAACACGACGCGCACGATGGAGTTGTTCAGGTCGGCGCGGATGCGCTTGGCGAGGATCAGGCCCGCGTCATCCGTTTCCATCACCACGTCGAGCAGTACCAGCGCGATATCGGGCGTGTCGCGCAGGATCTCGTATCCTTCGCGGCCGCTGTAGGCGGAAAACAGTTCCAGTTCGCGGCCCTTGAAACTGACATTGCGCAGCGCCAGCCGCGTGACCGCATGCACATCGACGTCGTCATCGACGATCAGCACACGCCACAGGCGCTGGTCGGGCGCAGCCAGCCCGGAGGGACTGGCCACCGGCTCATCTTCGTCGAGCAGCCAGTTATCATCTGCATCGGCTTTGAGGTCGGTCATGAATACTCCTAAGGGATAAGTTCGATGTGGACGCTGCGTTGACGCATATCAAGCATAATCAGATTAGATGCTGCTTACAACAGGATTCTGCGTACCGCCCTCTCCCGCGGCAGGCGCTGGCGCCGGTATCGAAGCGCCGCTGCGCGGGGCGCCGCCGCAGTTGTCCTGGCCTGGCCCGACGGCCTGGTAGCGCACTTCGTACTTGCCCGCGCTGAGCTGCTCCACCGTCAGCTTGTCATTGCCCAGGATGTACAGGTAGCGCACATTCGAGCGCCGTTCCTGGTCATACAGCTTGACGAAGACGGGCGCCGTGTTGCCGCTGTTATCGATGGTCAAACTCAGTTCGTCGCCTTTGTTGCCGATCGGGAAGCCATCGACATAGCCGGACCGCGCCGGCCAAGGCTCGCCATTCGGCGCCACCAGCGTTGCCGACTCGGCCTGGCTGGCACCATCGCAGACGGGCCGGCTGGCTTTCAGGCTCAGCTGCGCCACGGCCAGCACGCGGATCTCGGGCGCCTTCGCTTGCGCGGGCTCGGCCGCATACGGCTTGCCTACCGCCCAGCTATCGATGGCCACGGCTTCGTTTTTTGCCGGCGGCGTGGCAACGCTATCCGCCGTTGCCGTGTCCGGGTGCGCCTTGCCGCCATCGCGGGCCAGGCCGCTCCAGGCCGAGGCCAGCGCGGCAGGCACGGGCTGCGAGGTATCGAGCATCAGCAAGGCGCCCAGCCAGCCCAGCAGCAGGCAAACAAGCAAACTCAGCCACCAGCGCCAGTTGCGCCAGATGGGCTGCAGGCCGCGCTGCGCCTTGCCCTTTGGCGGCGGCACATCCTGCGCCCAGGCGTGCTCATGCGATTGCGCATGGCCTTTCGCGCGGCCATCGCGGGTCTTGCCTTCTTCGTGGTGGGTGCTTTCCAGCCATTCGATTTCCCACTCCTCGGCGGCGATCCACTCGTCGTGTTCCTTGCGGCGTTGTGGATCGGACAAGGTGCCATAGGCGCTGTTGAGGATCGCCATGATGCGGGCGGCCTTTTCGTCGCCGGGATTCTTGTCTGGATGGTATTTCTGGCTGAGGGCTTTGTACGCGGCACGTATGACTTCCTGCGGCGCCAGGCGCGCCACTTTCAGGTTGTCATAGTGTGTATGTATCTTTCCCATCGTTCTATCTTGAAATCGGTGCGCGGCGACGGGTTCTTGCAGGATGGAACCGTGCTGTGTCGGTCATCATATACGATATGACAAGATAATAACCATCGGCGGACAGGAAATTGCAGGGCGGTACGGCCCTGCCTTGATATTGCCGGCGCTTACAGGCGGTGACTGCGGTCACTGGACAACAGCGCTTCCGGCAACTCCACGCGATGCCCCACCACCAGCACCTTGAACAATTCTCCCATCTCGGCCGGCGACACCAGCTTTTGTACGGCGCTGGCCTGCGGCAAGTACGTCTTGACCTGCTCGGGATCGGTGCGCAGCAGCAAGTCGCCGATACCGGAGCCCAGCAGGAAGGATGCCTGGTTCATGTAGGCGAGCACGTCGAGGCCCGCATCCTGCGCCGCCACCGCCATGGCCGTAAAATCCACGTGGGCCGTGATGTCCTGCAAGCCGGGCAGATAAAACGGTTCAGCATGGGCGTGATGGCGGTAATGGCACATCAGGGTGCCCGTGGCGCGCAAGTCCAGGTAATACTCGTGTGCAGGAAAACCGTAATCGAACAGCACGGCCGCGCCGCCCTGGCCATTCGTCAGCATCTGCGCCAGCGAGCGCATGAAGCCGCAGGCGACGCCATGAATCTCGCTGACATAGCCGACGGGCAAATCATCGGCGCCGGGTACCTGGGCGGCGATCTGCGCGGCCACGTCGGCGCCGGCCGGGCGCTCGACAAACACGAACTGGCCATCGGCAATGCTGACGTCGAGTTCGCACCAGCCGGCCGGTGTCTTGCTGATCAGGTTGACGGGCATGGCGTCGAGCACTTCATTGCCGAACACGGCGCCGTCGAAACTTTCGGGAAAGCCGTCGAGCCACACCACTTGCGGGAAGGCGGCCAGCGCCTGCTCCTGGCGCGCGCGCAATTCGCCGGACAATTCGACGATCGCATACTGTTCGATCGCGATGCCGGCCTGCGCCGCTTCCGTCAGGATATCGAAGGCCAGCTTGCCCGTGCCGGCGCCGAATTCGAGGATGCGCGGGGCCGTTTGCGCCATAATAGCGGCTGCCACATGGGCCAGGGTGGCGCCGAACAGGGGCGAAATCTCCGGTGCGGTTGTAAAATCGCCATCTTTACCCAGCTTGGCGGCGCCGCCGCTGTAATAGCCGAGGTCAGGCGCATACAGCGCCAGCTCCATGAAGCGGACAAAGGGAATGGCGCCGTCATTGCGCGCGATTTCGGCGGCAATCTGGTGCTGCAAGGCATGGGACGCGGCCAGCGCGTCGCTATCGGGTGCGGGAAGAGACATTCCCGCATTGTAGCGAATCGGCGGCGCATGCCGCCAGTGTGGCGTCCACCGAATATCTCAACCATAGCAAAGACATGACAGAAGCAACGACAACGCCCTTCGACAGCACTCCCCGCGTCGCCCTCGTCACGGGCGCGGCGCGCCGCATCGGCCGCGCCATCGCGCTGGGCCTGGCGCGCGACGGCTGGGATATCGCCGTCCATTACCGCGACTCGCGCGAGGAAGCGCAGAGCCTGGTGGCGGAAATCACGGCGCTGGGCCGCCGCGCGCAAGCGTTCCCCTGCGACCTGGCGCAGGAAGAGGCCGTGCGCCAGCTGTTGCCGCAGGCACAGGCGGCGCTGGGGCCAGTGACTTGCGTGGTCAACAACGCATCGTTGTTTGAATACGACAATGCGGGCGATTTTTCCTTCACCGCGCTCGACGCCCACATGCACGCCAACCTGGCCGCTCCCATCCTGCTGGCGCAAGCGCTGTACCAGGCCACCCCGGCAGGCGGGCAAGCCGTGGTCATCAACTTGCTGGATCAAAAACTGTACAATCTCAATCCTGATTTTTTGTCGTACACCCTGTCCAAGGCGGCGCTGCTGTCGGCGACCACCATGCTGGCCCAGGCGCTGGCGCCGAAAGTGCGCGTGGTGGGCATCGCCCCCGGCATCACCATGGTCTCCGGCGAGCAGACGGAAGCGAACTTTGCCAAGGCGCATGAAAACACGCCGCTGGGCCGCTCCAGCACGCCCGAGGATGTGGCCGACTGCGTCTGTTACGTGGCCGGCGCGCGCGCGCTGACGGGCACGACCCTGCTGGTCGATGGCGGCCAGCATCTGATCGGTTTGCCGCGCGACGTCATGTTTTTGACCAAATAATCAGCAGCCCTGCCAAACAACCAGCATTCCAGCATCCCCAAAAAGGTAAAACTATGTCGTCCGCCCTGTACCACCCTCGCCTGGCCGATTGCCGC
Organism: Janthinobacterium sp. BCJ23; assembly: GCF_059617945.1. NCBI lineage: Bacteria > Pseudomonadati > Pseudomonadota > Betaproteobacteria > Burkholderiales > Oxalobacteraceae > Janthinobacterium > Janthinobacterium sp. BCJ23. The sequence goes on from NZ_JCAQAW010000005.1 coordinate 8,255, forward strand.
CGGCTGTTCCTGCGCAATTACGAAGTCCTCATCAACATCGGCGTCTACGACTTCGAAAAAAAGGGCGAGCAGCGCGTCCTCATCAACGTCGACCTGTACATTCCCCTGGCCCTGTCGACGCCCAAGGATGACCAACTGGAAGAGGTGGTCGATTACGACTTCATGCGCGAAACCATCGCCAAGCGCATGGCGCAAGGCCACGTGCAGCTGCAGGAAAGCCTGGTCGACGACGTGCTCGCCGCCATGCTGGCGCACCCGCGCGTGCGCGCCGCGCGCGTGTCGAGCATGAAACCGGACGTGTATCCCGACTGCGAAGGCGTGGGCGTGGAAGTATTCAAAATCAAGGATGAAGTATGAGCAACATGAACGACACCGCAGTCATGGAAACCGCCGTGGAAATTCCGGCCAACGTGGAAGCGCAGAAACTGGCGCGCAAGAAGGCGGAAAAGATCGCCCTGGAAAACAACAAGCTGCACAAGCGCCTGTGCCGCCTGGTGGGGCAAGCCATCGGCGACTTCAACATGATCGAAGACGGCGACAAGGTGATGGTCTGCCTGTCGGGCGGCAAGGATAGCTATGCGCTGCTGGACATTTTGATGACCTTGCGCGAACGCGCGCCGATCCACTTCGATATCGTCGCCGTCAACCTGGATCAAAAGCAGCCGAACTTCCCGCCGGAAATCCTGCCCGCCTACCTGACGGAACTGGGCGTGGCTTTCCATATCGAAAACCAGGATACCTACAGCATCGTCAAGCGTTTGATCCCGGAAGGCAAGACGACGTGTTCGCTGTGCTCGCGCCTGCGCCGCGGCATCCTGTACCGTGTGGCCGACGAGCTGGGCGCCAACAAGATCGCCCTGGGCCACCACCGCGACGACATCCTGGAAACGTTCTTCCTGAATATGTTCTTCGGCGGCAAACTGAAAGGCATGCCGGCCAAGCTGCAATCGGACGACGGCAAGCACATCGTCATCCGCCCGATGGCGTATGTGAAGGAAGAAGACACGCAGCGCTATGCGGAAGTCAAGGGTTTCCCCATCATTCCGTGCGACCTGTGCGGTTCGCAGGAAAACCTGCAGCGCAAGCAGATCAAGGGCTTGATGCGCGAATGGGACAAGAAGTTCCCCGGCCGCGTGGAAAGCATCTTCTCGGCCCTGTCGAACGTGGCGCCATCGCATTTGATGGACCCGAAACTGTTCGGCTTCAAGGACTTGAAGGCGGACGGCGTGGCCAACCCGATGGGCGACATCGCGTTTGACGAAGAGCCGTGCTCGACGCCGACGACGTTCGGCACGATCCCGCTGCAGCAAGGCTGACCCTGACGCACGGCGCCATCATGACGATGGCGCCGTTTCTGTATTAACCTGCCTTAAAACTCTTCCCAGTCGTCGCCGGCCAGCGCTTTCGCGGGAGCCGGCGGCTTCGCCTTGACGGCAATACTGCGCGCGGCAACACGCGGCGCCGGCGCAGGACGCGCGGCTGCCGGCTGTGGCGCCGGGCGGCGCAGCAAGCCTGGCTGCTCGCGCAACTTGAACACGCTGACCACTTGCGCCAGGCCATGCGCCTGCTCCTGCAGCGAACCGGCCGCCGCCGCCGCCTCTTCCACCAGCGCCGCATTTTGCTGCGTCACCTGGTCCATCTGGGTAATCGCCTGGTTGACTTGCCCGATGCCGTGCGTCTGCTCCTGGCTGGCGCTGGAAATCTCGCCGATGATGTCGGTCACGCGCTTGACGCTGGACACCACTTCATCCATCGTCGCGCCGGCCTGGTCGACCAGTTTGGCGCCCACGCCCACCTTGCTGACGGAATCGTCGATCAATCCCTTGATTTCCTTGGCCGCCGCCGCCGAGCGCTGCGCCAGGTTGCGTACCTCGCCGGCCACGACGGCGAAACCGCGGCCCTGCTCGCCGGCCCGCGCCGCTTCCACGGCCGCGTTGAGCGCCAGGATATTCGTCTGGAAGGCGATGCCGTCGATCACGCTGATGATGTCGACGATCTTGCGCGACGATTCGTTGATCGAACCCATCGTCTCTACCACTTCGGCCACCACCGCGCCGCCGCGGCTGGCGATACCGGCCGCCGCGATGGCCAGCTGGTTGGCCTGGCGCGCATTGTCCGCGTTCTGCCTGACGGTGCTGGTCAGTTCTTCCATCGAGGAGGCGGTTTCTTCCAGCGAACCGGCCTGCTGTTCCGTGCGCGACGACAGGTCCAGGTTGCCGGCGGCGATTTCCGACGACGCCGTGGCGATGCTGTCCGTGCCGCTGCGCACCTGGCTGACGATGCCGACCAGATTGTTGTTCATATTGCCCAGGGCCGTCAGCAGCGCCCCCGTTTCGTCCTTCGCCGTCGTGGCGACGGTCTGCGTCAGGTCGCCGGCGGCCACCGTTTCGGCCAGCGCCAGCGCCTGGCGCAGGGGACGCGTGATGCCCGTCGTCAGCAGCCACGAGCACAACACGCCGAACGCCACGGCAAACAGGGTCAGCAGGCTGATGACGGTGGTGTCATGCACGGCGGAAGCGTCGATCTGCTTGGCCGTCGCATCGATGCTTTCGCGCTGCATGGTCACCAGTTCCTGCAGCAAATCCTGGTAGACCTTGGCGGCCGGGGTGAACGCGGTGTCGAGGATGTGCGCCGCGCCTTCCACGTCGCCATCGGCCTTGGCCTTGACGGCGCCATCGCGCGAGGCGCTGTACACCTTGCGCTGTTCGAGGATCTTGGCGAACAAGGCTTTTTCTTTCTCGCCCGCGACCAGCGGCTCGATCTGCTTGAGCAATTCGGCCGCCTTCTTCACGGACGCGGCCGAGTCTTCCTTGAAATACGGTCCCAGCGCCGGGTCGCTGCTCTTGACGATGGCGGCCGTGCGGCGGATCGAGGCAAAGTTCAAGCCATACCAGTCGGTAATCAGGCGTTCCTTGGTCAGCGGTTCGGCCATCATGGCGCGCGTGGACGTCGCCACTTCATTGAGGCGCCACACGCCTACGGTAGCAATCAGAACGGTCATTGCCAGGATCAGGACAAAGCCGATGCTCAGGCGCTTGCCGATCTTGATATTTGCGATAAAGCCCATGGTGTCTTTTCTCTCAATAAGTGCATCGAAGATATATTTAATTCCATATGGAATTTTTTATCTTGCAGATTATACATTGTTGAAATATATGTAGCTGATTTATTGATTTTGAGAAATGTTTCTGTTAAGTTAAAAGTCTCCTCAGCAATCACAGGCGCGCAGTGCGTGTCCGCCCGTCTGTCTCTCAAAGAAACCTATGAAATTTTCCGCATTCCCCCTGAAACAAATCACCTTCGCCGCCGCCCTCGCCTGTGCCGCCAGCGCTCACGGCGCGGCCTTGCCGCCCGCCATCGCGGCCCAGCTGGCAGCCAACTACCCGGCCGTCGAAAGCCTGTACCTGGACTTGCACCGCCACCCGGAACTGGCGTTCCAGGAAGTCGAGACGGCAAAGAAGCTGGCCGAGAAGGTCAAGGCGCTCGGTTTTGACGTGACCACGGGCGTCGGCGGCACGGGTGTCGTCGCCATCCTGCGCAACGGTCCCGGCCCCGTCGTCATGCTGCGCACGGAGATCGACGCCCTGCCCGTGCTGGAAAAAACCGGCTTGCCGTTTGCCAGCAGCGCAGTGGCCAAGAACGCGGCCGGCGAAACCGTGCCGGTGATGCATGCCTGCGGCCACGACGTGCACATGTCGGCCTGGTATGGCAGCGCCAAGCTGATGGCGGACAACCGCCAGCACTGGAGCGGCACCCTGATGCTGGTGGGCCAGCCGGCCGAAGAGCCGCTGCTGGGCGCGGCCGCCATGCTCAAGGACGGCTTGTTTACGCGCTTCCCGAAACCGGACTACGCGCTGTCCTTCCACGATGAAGCGACGCTGCCATCGGGCACGGTGGGCTACCACGCCGGCTACTTCCGCGCCGCCGCCGACACCATCAGCATCACCGTGTACGGCCAGGGCGGCCACGGTGCCGCGCCGCACGACACGCGCGACCCCGTCGTCATGGCCGCGCGCATCGTGCTGGCATTGCAAACCCTGGTCTCCCGCGAAAACAATCCGATGGACCCCGTCGTCATCACGGTGGGCAGCATCCATGGCGGCACGCAGGCCAACATCGTGCCCGACCAGGTCACCATGCAGCTGACGGTGCGCACCTTCAAGGACGCCGTGCGCAAGCGCGTGCTGGCCAGCATCGCGCGTGAAGTCAAGGGTGAAGCGTTTGCCGCCGGCGCGCCGAAAGAGCCGCTGTTGGAAATTCGTCCCGGCACGGACGCCGTCTACAACGATCCGGACCTGACCCTGCGCATGGTGTCTACCCTGCAAAAATCGCTGGGCGCGGCCAATGTGACGGAAATGCCGGCCAAGATGACGTCGGAAGACTTCGCCAACTACGGCCAGGCCGGCGTGAAAGCCGTACTGCTGCATATCGGCGCCGTGGAGCCGTCCAAGCTGGCCGCGGCCAAGGCCAGCGGCAAACCGCTGGCCGGCCCGCACTCGCCGCAGTGGGCGCCCGAGTACCAGCCGACCATCAAGGCGGCGATCACGGCGGAAACGTCGATCCTGCTCGATTTGCTGGGCAAGAAGCAGTAAGCATGGCGTACGCGGGGAAGCCAGCCTTCCCCGCCTGCCTCACCTTGTCCGAAATGCTTTCCTTCATCCCCCTGCTGCAGTAAGCTCGTTGTCTGCCGCCACGCCTGTGCCGGCATCCCTTGCAACCAGACCATGAATGGATACTGTATGCCGACAACCGCGCTCAAACGCCCCGTACTGACCCTGCTGGCCCTCGGCTTTGCCCTCTCCACCGCCTTTGCCGCTCCTGCGCCCACCGACCGCCAGGCCGACCGCTGGGATTTGACGGCGCTGTATCAGAACGACGCCGCGTTCGACGCCGACGCGAAAAAACTGTCGGCCCAGCTGCAGCAGCTGGGCGCCTGCAAGGGGCAGTTGAGCACCTCGCCAGCCCGCCTGAAAAGCTGCCTGGACTTGTACGCCGAGGCGCGCAAGCGCGTCAACACGCTCACCACCTATGCGGCGCAGTATTACGATCAGGATACGGGCGACAGCAAGGGCAACCAGCTGAATCAGCGCGCTGCCCTGCTCGGTAACGATTTCAGCCAGGCGACGACCTTTCTGCAGCCGGAAATCCTCGCCCTGGGCGCCAAACGCATCGATGCCATGCTGGCGCAAGACAAGGGCTTGCAACTATATCGTTTCCAATTGAGTAACATGCTGCGCAGCGCGCCGCATACGCTGGACGCGGCCGGCGAGCAACTGGTGGCGCAATTCGGCCTGGCCACAAGTTCGGCCGCCAGCGTCTACCGCACCCTGGCCAATGCGGAAATCCCGTGGCCCACCGTGAAACTGTCTGACGGCAAGGAGGTGCGCCTCGACCAGGCGGCCTACACGAAATACCGCGGTGACGACCAGCGCGCCGACCGCAAGCTGGTGTTCGACGCCTTCTTCGGCAAGTGGAAAGAGTATGAACGCACGTTTGGCGAGACCCTGTACGGCCAGCTGAAGACGGACGCCGCGTATGCAAAAGTGCGCCGCTATCCCGACTCGCAAAGCGCCGCGCTCGACGCCGACAATTTGCCGCCGGCCGTCTACCAGACCCTGATCGCGCAAACCAACGCCAACCTGCCCACCTTGCACCGCTACTTCAAGCTGCGCGCGCGCATGCTGGGTGTCAAGGACCTGGCCTACTACGACATCTATGCGCCGCTGCTGAAAAGCGACCGCACGTTCCCGCTGGCCGAAGGCAAGCAGATGATGCTCGACTCGGCCGCGCCGCTGGGCCCCGACTACGTCAAGGCATTGAGCGCCGCGGTGGAGGCGCGCTGGATGGATGTGTATCCGCGCCCGCGCAAGGTGGCGGGCGCCTACATGAATGGCGACGCGTACGACGTGCATCCGTTCGTGCTGCTCAACTACACGGACAACTACGAAGCCGTCAGCACCCTGACGCACGAATGGGGCCACGCCATGCACTCGGTGCTGGCCAACAAGGCGCAGCCATCGATCTATGCGCCGTACAGCATCTTTGTCGCGGAAATCGCCTCGACGACGAACGAGGCACTGCTGCTCGACGCACGCCTGAAGCAGGCCAACGATGACGACGAGCGCCTGCTGTACCTGGGCGCGGCGCTGGAAAACCTGCGCGGCACCTTCTTCCGCCAGGCCATGTTCGCCGAATTCGAAGCGGCCATCCACGGCAAGGTAGATAAAGGAGAGTCGCTGACGGGCGAAGAGATCACGGCCATCTACGCCGGCATCCTCAAGCGCTACCACGGCGAAGCGCAGGGCGTCATGACCATCGATCCCGCCTACGCGCTGGAATGGGCCTACGTGCCGCATTTCTATCACGGCTACTATGTGTTCCAGTACGCCACCTCGATCGCGGCGGCGCAGGATTTCGCGCAGCGCATCCTCGACAAGGAACCGGGCGCGCTGGCCGCCTACCTGAAGATGCTCAGTGCGGGCGGCTCGGCCTATCCGTACGAGCTGGTGAAGGCAGCCGGCGTCGACCTGGCCTCGCCGAAACCGTACCAGGCGCTGGTGGCGCGCATGAACGGCATCATGGATCAGATCGAGGCGATTGAAGCGAAGCGGGGGAAATAAAGCCGGGACGAGGCGTAGGTCGGCTTAGCGCAAAGCGCGTAAGCCGACACCCCCCCACAACGCCAACACTGTGTCGGATTACGCGGCTTCGCCGCTAATCCGACCTACCGTTTTCCACTTCCGCCGCCGCAAACGCCGCCGCATCGCTCTCGAACATGTCTTCCAGCTCTTCGCGCGCCTGGCGCGTGAGGGACATGACTTTTTGCTGGTCCTGGAAGTGCGGCGCCACTTCCAGCAAGGTCTTCAGGTTATGCCGGCCAAAGATGCCGGCCGCGCGCTGCGCCCGCTCCTCGCTGAAGCCCACCTGGCGCAAGGTCTGCTCGCCCAGCAGCAGGGCCGCCGCAAACGTCTCGCGCTCGATCAGGGTCACGCCCCGCTTCATCAATTCATAGTAATGCGTGACGTTGCGCGCGCGCGCCAGTATCGTCAGTTCGGGCAGGCGCAGGCGCACGGCGTCGACCAGGGCCAGGCTGTCATCGACATTGTCGATGGCGATCACCAGCGCCCTGGCCTTCTCGATGCCGGCCGCCACCAATAAATCCACACGCGTTGCGTCGCCATAAAACACCTTGAAGCCGAATTTGCGCAGCAGCTCGATCTGGTCCGGGTCGTGATCGAGCACCGTCACGCCGATCTTGTTCGCCGCCAGCAGGCGGCCGATGATCTGGCCGAAGCGTCCGAAGCCGGCGATGACGATGGGATTGTCCTGCGCCTCGATATGGTCGTCGGGACGGCGCTTCTTGTCGCCCTGCAGGCGCGGCGCGACGAATTTGTCGTGCGCCAGCAGCAGCAAGGGCGTGGCCACCATCGACAGGGTCACCACCACGACCAGCAGCGCGGCCGTCTCCGGCGCAAACACGTGCGCAGCCTCGGCGGCGGCAAACACGACGAAGGCGAATTCGCCACCCTGCGACAGCAGCAGCGCAAAGAACAGCTGCTGGCCGCGGGGAATGTCGACAAACTTCGACAGCAGGTACAGCAAGGCGATCTTCACCACCAGCAGCCCCGCCACCAGGGCCAGGATCAGCAAGGGCTGGGCGCGCAGCACGCCGAAATCGACGGACATGCCCACGGCGATGAAGAACAGGCCCAGCAGCAGTCCCTTGAACGGTTCCAGGTCGCTGATCAGCTCATGCCGGTATTCGGAATCGGCCAGCAGCACGCCCGCCATGAAGGTGCCCAGTGCCATCGACAGGCCCACCGATTCCATCAGCACGCAGATGGCGATCACCAGCAGCAGGGCGAAGGCCGTGAAGATTTCGCGCAAATCCGTCCGGGCGATGAAGCGCAGGATGGGGTTGACGAGGAAGCGTCCGCCGATCACCAGCGCCGCCAGCACGGCGGCCAGCTTGGCCACGCGCAGCCAGCCCGGTTCGCCGCTATGCGTAACCAGGCCGCCCAGCAGCGGCACCAGCGCGATCATGGGAATGGCGGCGATATCCTGGAACAGCAGAATCGAAAAGCCGGCGGAACCGGCCGGCGTGCTCATTAATTTACGCTCACCCAGAGTGGCCAGCACGATGGCCGTCGACGACAGCGACAGCCCCAGCGCACCGACCAGCGCCGTGCGCCAATCCACGCCAAACGCCATGGCCACGGCGCACAGCCCCGCGCTGACGACGCCCACCTGCGCCCCGCCCCAGCCGAAAATCGGCCGGCGCAGCAGCCACAATCGCTTCGGCTCGAGCTCCAGGCCGATCAGGAACAGCAGCAGCACCACGCCGAATTCGGAAAAGCTGAGGATCACCTCGACATTCTTGATCAGGCCCAGTCCCCACGGTCCGATGACGACGCCGGCCACCAGATAACCCAGCACGGCGCCCATGCCCAGGCGCTTGGCCAGCGGCACCATGATGATGGCGGCGACCAGGTAAAACAGTATGTTGATGAGAAAGCTGTGGTGTTCCATGCGGATTCCGGGCAGATGTGTGGATGAGACAACATCATGCCTGAAGTGGCGCGCCAGCGTGAAGTGGCTGCCACGCCACGCCGGCTATTTGCGCGCAGCCACCCGCGCCCGCAGGGCGTCGAACATTTTCGGGATGCTGTCACGGCTCATGCTGTCGACGATCCAGCCCAGGCCCATCGGTACCGGGCCCGGGTCCGTGTACACCTGGTACTTGACGGCGGCGCCGCCCGCGTCAAACGGATCAGGCGACAACTGCCAGTAGCCGCTGGTGTCGGCGATGGTGTCTTCCACCTTCAGGCCCTCCATCGGTACCAGCTTCCAGGCCAGGCTGCAGCTGGCGTCGAGCACCTTGGGCGTCATCTTCAGGCGGTACTGCTTGATTTTCCCCATCGGCAGCTTGAGCGTGACGTCGACCAGCGAGGCGCCGCCGCCGGCGGCCGACACCTTGATCTTGTCCACGTTGGGCATGAACTGCGGATAGGCGGCGAAATCCTGGATGGCCGCGCAGACGGTGGCCACGCTGGCCGGCATGCTGGTCGCGGCGGCAAAAGTCTTGCCGGGCATGCCAGCCTTGCTGACGTCGCGCACCTCGAGCGCCGGCGCGGCCGCCAGGGTGGCCAGCGGATAACAGGCGCAGCAGGCGGCCAGGGCGAACAGCAAGGTCTTCATGGTTTTTCCTGCTCGATCTGCGCGCGCAGTGCCGCCACGTCGACGCGTTTGAGGTAGCTTTCGATATTTTTCCACACGGCGTGGTAGCCGTAACCGCCGTTTTTCAGCTCGTCGATCGCCTTCTCGCGCGGCCAGCCCTGGTACAGCATGCGGTACATGGCGGCCATCATGCCCGTGCGGTCGGCGCCGTGCAGGCAATGCAGCAGCACGGGTCCCTGCTGCTCTGCGGCGCGGATACTGCGCATGGTCTCGACCACGTGCTTGTCGCGGATGGCCCAGGTATTGATGGGGATGCGCACGGCGCGGATGCCGCTGCCTTCGAGCACCTGCGTATCGGAGTGGAAGGAGCGCAGGCTGATCACCGTCTTCACGCCCAGCGCCTGCAGCTGGGCCACGTCGCTGCTATCGAGCTTGGCGCTGCGGTACAGGACGGGCGTGACCTGGTGCAGGTTCGACACCTGCGGCAGCGGCGTGGCCCACTCGGTATTGCGCTCGGGCGGCAAGGGCGCCTGCGCGCTGGCGGAACCGGCCGCCAGGGCCAGGGACAACAGCAGGAGATACGGCAAGGTCATGACTTCCTCTTGTATGAAAACCACAGCAGTACGCCAGCCAGCAGCAGCGATACCCAGTAGTCGGTCGGTGCCCACCACAGCCAGTGCTTGTGCCAGGCGATATGGGCCGGATTGAAGTGCGCCACGCCATACGCGGGGTTGAGCACGAACCACAGATAATCCTCGATGATCCAGAACAGCATGATGCAGCCGATGGCGCGGCATTCGAGGCGCAGCGACCATTGCGCCAGGAAGATCATGGGAAAATGGAAAAACAGGGCGATGAAGGGAAAGACCCAGGCATGGTAGCCGGTCATCGGCCGCCCACCCCAGAAGATATCGAGCAGCCAATGGCTTTCGATACGCCAGGTGGGCAGGTTCGCGGCCCAGCCGGCAGCCCCTTCGATCTGGATTTCCACCTGCGCGAAAAATAATCCCAGCAAGGCCACCCAGGCCAGGGTCAGAGCGATCTGCCAGGGTTTTGCCACGGCGCCCGTCAAGCCAGCACCTGCGCCAGTACCTCCAGGGCGGCGCGCGGACGGCCCAGGGCCAGCGCTTTCGCGCGCATGGCTTGCAGCTGCTCGGGATGGTCGAGCAACAGGCGCACGCGGTATTCCAGGGTGACGGCGTCGAATGCCTTCAGGGCCACGCCCTGCTCCAGCAGATAGTCGGCATTGCGCTCTTCCTGTCCGGGAATCGGCGAGTTGACGATCATGGGCAAGCCCAGCGCCAGGCATTCGGACGTGGTCAGGCCGCCCGGCTTGGTGATCACCAGGTCGGCGCACGCCATCAGGCGCTCGACTTCGCTGGTAAAGCCTTGCGCCAGCAGGCGCCCCGGATATTGGCCGGCCAGCGCCTGCAGCGCCGCCAGCGCGGCGGCGTTTTTCCCCGCCAATACGATCAGCTGGAAGTCGCCTGGCAAGGCCAGCAGGCGCGCGGCAACCGTTTCCAGGCTGCCCAGCCCCGCCCCGCCGCCCATCAGCAAAATCGTCGTGCGCCTAGGGTCGAGACCAAACGCCTGCGCGCACTGCACGCGCTCGGGCAGCTGCGCGAACGCGGGCATGATGGGAATGCCCGTCACGTGGATGCGCTCGGCGGGAATGCCTTCGTGGCGCATGCGGAACGCCACTTCGTCGGTGGCGGCGAAATAACCTTCCATCTGCTCGTGCACCCACATGCGGTGCAAGTCGAAATCCGTGACCTGCACCCACACGGGGCAGGACAGCTGGTGCTGGCGCAGGGCGCGCGACAGCAGTTCGGCCGGCAGGAAATGCGTGCAGATGATGGCGTCGGGCTGGAAGGCGGCGATCTGCGTCATCAGCGCGCGCGTGTTGAGGCGCTCGACGGCGCGGCGCAAGCGCTGCATCGAGCTGTCGCGCGGCGCGTCGTGGGTGGCGTGATACAGATAGCCCCACAGTGCGGGCGCCTTGTTGACCAGCTTGATATAGAAATCCGTGTACAGCTTGCGGAAGGCGGGCGTGACGAAATCCATCACGTCCAGATGCAGGGCCAGCGCCGCAGGGCCGCCACCGCCATCGCGCGCCGCATACGCCTCGATGGCTTGCGCCGCGCGCATGTGGCCGGCGCCGGCCGAGACGCTCAGGAGAAGAATTTTTTTTGTCATGGAAAACCGATGCGTGAAACGGGTTGGCGCGGACGCGGAAAATTTATTGGCAGGATAACATTGCTGCAAGCGGTGCGGCTTGATCTGGTCATGCGCGCGTGCAGGCCGGCGCTAGCCAATCACGGGGATGGGCAAGGCCGACACTTTCCAGCTGCCTTTGAGCTTTCGCTCGATCAAGGCCGGCAAGGCGCTGGCGCCGGGCGCGCCTTTTTTGGTGAACGCCACCGGCACCAGCAGATAAATGGTGACCTTGTCATCGTCGGCAATGTCGTCTTCCTCCGGCGCGGGGTTCCAGCGCTTGTCGATGGCCAGCAGCGCATCGACGCCGTCCGGCCAGGCCAGGTCCGCCAGGTACGGATCGTCGCGCCGCAGCAGCTCGCCCGCCGCCAGGCTGGCCTGGTCGAGCGTGCGCCGTCCCAGGCGCGCCAGCAGCGCCACGGGAAAGCGCCACGGGCTGTGCTCGGCAAAGCCGTGCACGGTCAGCGGCCAGCGGGCCGGCAGGCAGATGGCCAGTTCGGTCATCGGCGATTGCCGGAACAGGCCGGTGGTAAACAGCAGCTTGAAATCGCGCTTGCCGCCGATGCAGCTGATCCCCAGCGAAAAGCGCGCGTCGCCGCTGTCCGGACTGAACACGGCCGGCAGCACCCAGCCGGCGCTGTTGTGAATGAAGGTACGGATAGCTTCCGGCGGCGACGCGGCCGCTTGCTGCGGCACGTCGAGTATGCTGACGCCGCCGGCGGCAGCCAGCAATTGGGCGATCGCGGGAAAGCCCCAGCCGGTGGCGATATCGACCGGCGCCTGGTTCCAGCGCGTATGCAGGCGGTTCGGATTGGCGCCCCGCTGCAGCAGCAATGCGACCACGTCCTCGTGGCCGCCAACGCAGGCGCTGTCCAGCGGCGACAGTATATTGTCCGGCAAGCCATCGACGGCAGCGCCCTGCTCGAGCAGCCAGCGGCAGGTAGCGAGGTGGCCATGGCTTGCCGCCGCGTCCAGCGGCGTCAGGTTGCGGTAACCGGGCAGGGGCAGGTCGACGTCCATGCCCAGCGACACGAGCAGCGCGCAGACCTCGCGGCTGCCGCCGGCCGCGGCCAGGTGCAGCAGCGACTCGCCGTCATCCATGTTATAGCGGCGCAAGGTCAACAGCAGCGGCGTGGCCTCGAGCAGGCTGCGCACCTGTTCCACCTGATTCTCGCCGACGGCGTCACAGAGGCGAAAAAACGCCTCGCGGTGCTGGTTAAAGAGTGTCTTGTTGACCATGCATGTTCCCTGCTCGTGGTGGCGGCGCCATCATCGAGCGGAGAATAGCATTTTCTTTCGATTAATCTGCGCGATTTGACAACTTCGGTGTGCACCGTGCGGCGACGCGCGTATTGGCGTTACAAATCCATGAAACTGACAGGCGCCACGTCGACGCGCATGACCGGATACAGATTCAGCCGCTCATCCCACGAGGCGTGGCGGCGGGCGAAAAACTCCAGGCGCGCGCGCGGATTCTTTGCAAACTCGGGCTCGTCAGCCAGCTTCTGCCGGAACTGCGCCGCCAACGCCGGGTCGGCCGCCAACTGCGCGCGCGCCACATCCTCGGCCACATAGTCCTCCATGTATTCCTTGCGCTCGAACGCCGTGTTGAAGCTGCCCCAGGCCAGCAGTGAATCGGGCGCGCGCGGTTCGAGCAGGGCCATCACCAGGCGCGCCTTAGGCTGGTTGACGGGCACGTACAGCACGCAGCTGTCGATCAGGCGCACTGCCTTTTCCCATTCGCCCTGTACCGCGGCCGTCTGGCGTCCTTCGAACGACTGCGCGCCGAACTTCACCTGCGTGGCGCGGAAGATTTCCACATTCTGCCTAGAGAAAAAGCCGGTCATTTCATTGTAGGCGATGCCGTGCTGGCGCAACTTGGCGCCCACCATCTTCGCCTGTGCACATGGCACCAGATAGCCGGCCTTCGGCCCGGTCACCTGCAGGTCGGGCACGATCTCGTCGCGCAGCGGCACGTTCCAGATTTGCGGCGTCTTTTCGTCATAGCGCGTCATCAGGGCGCCCGACACCTCGGACGGCGTGCGCGTATACGCATAACCGCGAAACGCGATCATGCGGCTTTTCTCCGTGGTCTTGTAGCTGAGGGGCAGCGCACTGCCGGCCAGCTGCATCGCCCGCTGGTCCGCTTCCATGGCGGTTTGCCGCCATGCGGCGCCGTGCTGCGCCATCTGCGACAGCAGGGAAATGATGGTGTTGCGCGTGATGCGCACGCGGGTCGGATAGTCCTTCCACGAGTGGGTTTCCACCAGCACGCCGAAACGGTTACGCAACAAGAAATAGCCGTGCGAAAAGCGCGGGTTCGGCGTCGAATCGACAAAACCCGACTGCGGATTATCTTCTTCGGCAAATGACATGTAGAACGGCTTCGGATCGGAACCCTGCTTTGCCAGGTCGGCCAGCACACCGTCGCGCAGCGCCGTTCCCGCCGCGCGCAAGGCGGCATCGCCCGCATGCACGGGTTCGACCTGGATCGAGATATCGGGTTCGAACTGGGCGCCGTCGGTGACGTGCAGGTCGACATAGGCCAGCGGATCCCAGGCATTGACCAGCGCCAGCATGTGCTGCATCTCGGGCGTATCGGCCTTCATGTATTCGCGGTTCAGATTGTAGTTTTGCGCCGTGCTGCGCCAGCCCATTTCCACGGGGCCGCGCTGGTTCGGACGGTTCCACTGGCCGAAGCGCTCATGGCCATCGACATTGAAGACGGGCACGAACAGCAGCACCTGCTTGTCCAGCGCGCCGGGCGCCGCCTTGCCCTCCAATACTTCGCGCAGGGCCAGGAAACCCGCATCCTTGCCGTCGATTTCCCCCGCATGGATACCACCCTGCACCAGCAGTACCGGTATCTTGCGCAGCTTGGCCGCGTCCGGTGTCAGCGCACCCGTATTGGAAACGGCCAGCGCCAGCATGGGGCGGTTTTCCGGCGTGCGGCCAAATTCAAAGCAGCGCACCTGTTTCGGACGGTGCTCCTCGAAGCGCCGGCACAAGGCTTCCACTTCCTCGTAGCGGCCCGTATTCTTGAAGCCCGAGTACTCGGCCACCGTCTTCAGGGAAAACAGCCGCATATCGCGCGCAGCATGTGCATTGACGGCAAACAGGGACAACAAGGCGGCGGACAACACGGCGTGGCGTAGCATGGGTCAAACTCCATCGAGAGAGGACAAGCGGGCAATTATAGAGTGGCGGTGAGGTAAAAACGCCGTGGCAAATAAAAAAGCCGGAACAGCGTCAGCTGCTCCGGCCTTGCTCTGGCAAGCGTGAATTACGAGCCAAAATGGTAGTTGAATTCTACCCAGCCCTGGCGTCCCTGCGGGCTGTAGCTGCCCACCGGATAGTACGGCCAGCCGCCGCTGTCGTCGCGCTTGATCTTGTCGAACACGTTGTTGACGATCAGCGACAAGGTGGCGCGGTCGTTGATGCGGTACACGGTGCTGATGTTGGCCAGCGCCGTCGGCGTCAGGTAGCCGGTACCGCCGCCGTTCGGGATCTTGCTGTAGCGGCTGACCAGCAAAGTGTTCGACCAGTCGCCCGCAGCCCAGTTGACGCTCAGGTTCAGCTTGTCGCGCCAATCCGTATTGTTCAGCGATTTGAGTTCGTCGATCTCTTCGTCGCCGGCAAATTGCTGTGATTTGTTGCTCAGCACCTTGGCGTAATTGGCCTTGAAGGCAAAGCGGCCATAATCCGCGGTGCGCAGCAAATACTTGATGCTGATGTCGATGCCGCTGCTGCTTTGCTTGGCCGCGTTGATCGGATTGACGGTGATGGTCTTGATCTCGCCGGCGCGGTTCAAGGCATTGGCCGCGAAACGCTCGACGCGGCCCAGGGTATCGGCGCAGGTGGGCGAATTGATGTCGAGCTTGCCCAGGCGGCAATCGGCTTCGTCGCGCAGGATCTTGTCGGCGCTCAGGTTCGTCACCAGGTCGTCGATCTTGATGTTCCAGTAATCGACGGAGACGTCGAAATTCGAACTTGGCGACCAGACGGCGCCCACGCCGAAGGACTTGCCCTTCTCCGACTGCAGATCCTTGCTGCCGTTCTGCACATAGTCGGCGCCCGGCGATTTATTCGCGTAGTCGCAGTCCTCGATGGCCTGTCCGGCAGCGCCGCAGCGGTAGTAATCGGTGGTGCTCGAATAGTAGCCGGTGCCGCGCGCCTTGTAGATGTAGTTCATGTCCGGCGCGCGGAAGCTGGTGGCGTAATTGGCGCGGAACAGCAGCTCCGGCGCGGGACGCAGTTCCAGGCCGCCGTTGTAGGTGAACTTGCCATCGCTGCGGCCGGCAAAGTTGTAGCGGTCATAGCGGCCAGCCAGGGTACCGGTCAGCTTCTCGTGCAGCGGCAGGTTGATCTCGGCACCCAGCGCATAGCGGGTACGCGTTCCGGCCGTGATATCGGATTTGGTGGCGACGTTGAAGTAACCGTCGTTCAGGCGCGCATCGGGCACATTGCTGAAGCCCTGCTTGCCCAATTCGGCGATGGTGGCGATCTTCGCCACGCCAGCGGGCAGCTGGAACAGGTCGCCATTCGTGGCCAGGCTCAGGGTATTCGTCCAGGCCTTGTCGTCGCTGTCGGAATTGCCCGTGATGCTGTCGAATTCGGCCGCTGTCAGGCGGCGCGACAAGCGGGCCGGGTCCGGTGCGTAGATCGGCACGCCGGCGGTGTCGGTACCCAGTTTCGGCCCCAGGAAGAAGCTGTCGATATTGGCCAGCGCGCGCGGCGTGTGGCTTTCGCTCTTGTACACCGAGGCGTTGTAGTTCGCTTCATACTGCCACGATGACGTGCCGGGAATGCGGCCCTTGGCGCCCAGCGAGATGGCCGTGGCCAGGTCGTCCCACTTGCGGTTGTAGCGCTCCACGCCGCCCATTTCCTCGGGCGAGATATAGCGCGTCCACGCTTCGTAGCGGTTCGTATTCTGGTTGCGGAAATAGCTGCTGCCCGTCGACGACGACGTCCACGTCGGGCCACGCGTATTGTTCTCGGTCGAATTCTTGCCGATCAGGAAGTCGGCGAACAGCGTCGTTTCCGGCGACAGCTCATAGTTGGCGCTGCCGAACACGTTCTGGCTGCGGTTCTTGGTTTGCGTGGTCCAATAGGTGGGGCCGACTTTCGGGCTGGCGCAATAGCTGCCGTTCTTCGCCTGGTACTTGACGACGCTGCCGCCGAACAGGTCGCCGAACTGGTTGCAGGTGTCGCCCAGGTCCACGTAGCTGCCCGAGGTGCCCGCCTGTACCACGCGGCGCGAGGCGATATTCGTCGGCGTGCCCGAGCGCGTGGCCATGAAATCACGCTGCAGGCTCGACAGCGGATCGCGCTGGCTCAGCTCCACGCTGAACAGGGTATGCAGCTTGTCGAAATTGCCGCCACCCGTCAGCTGCACGCGCTGGTTGCCGGCGCCGCCGCGCGAGGTGCCGCCCGCCTTGACGTTGATATCGAAACCTTCCGTCTGCTTTTTCAGGATGACGTTGACCACGCCGGCGATCGCGTCGGATCCATAGATGGCCGAGGCGCCGCCGTTGAGGATCTCGATGCGGTCGACTATGCTCGACGGGATATTCGCCAGATTGGTGAAGTTGACCGTGCCTTCGTAGGCGACGGGGAAGTCGGCCAGGCGGCGGCCGTTCAGCAGGATCAAGGTGTGGTTCGGGCCCAGGCCGCGCAGGCTGATGGTATTGGCCGAAGGCGTGAACGTATTGCCGAAGTCCTCGCCTTGCGTGAAGCCGCTGTTCTGTACCTGGTTGGTCAGCGCATCGAAGACGTTCTTGTACCCTTGCTTGGTGATTTCATCGCCCGTCAGAATGGTGACGGACGATGGTCCTTCCAGGCTGGCGCGGGGAATGCGCGAACCGGTGACCACGACGGCTGGCGGGGTGGCCGCCGGCTGCTCATCCGCTGCGGGCGCTTGCGTTTGCGCGTGCGCCTGCCATGCGGAACCGCCCAGGATGGCCAGTACGGCGACGGTGAGCGGTGGTAACTTGAATTGTATAGGCATCTTTGCGCTTCTCAAGGTTAGGGAGAAGGCGAAAGATATCAAAATGCCAGTAATTACAGAACGAATGGATTCATCTTTTCATATATCAAAATTGTTATATAGAAAGATTTCTGAGCAGAAAGCCCCCCTTCCTTCACCCAGGAAGGGGGGCACAATGGGACTTTAGCGTTTCAAGACAGCAATTTCCTTGTAGGCCGGGCGCAGCAGCCGCGTGGCCATGTCGGCCGGGTTCTCCATCGAACTCAACAGCCTGAGCGCACCCGTGGCAGGGCTACAGCTGCCGCTGCTGCGGTAGCGCAGCGCCGCCGCCAGCATGCCTTCGTCCGGGTCGCCCAGCTGGTTCCGGTAATCGTCGGCCACGGCGCAGGTCGGCGCCATGCCATCGGCGAAGTCGCCAAAGCCCTTGGCGTTGACGCCCTGGAACTGCACGGCGAAATACGTGGTGCCGCAATTGGGCGTGGGATAGAAACCGTAGGGCTTGCCGCACGTCGTGCCGCCGATCAGGTTGACCTGCACGTCCACGCCGCGCAAGCCGTTGATGATGGCTTCGCTGGCCGAGCAGGTATTGCCCGTCGTTAGCAAAGTCACGCGCTTGAGGCCCAGCGAGGGCAGCGGTGTGCCCTTGGGCAGAGGGTTCGGCCCGGCAAAGCCCAGGCTTTGCGCATGGAATGGCACGGGCGCCGCCGGCCGCGTCTTGTCATTGGCCAGCACCTGCTCGAAGGTCTTGCCGGTGGTGACTTGCGGACCGGCAATCATGTAGGCGAGCTCGCTGGCGACATCAAGGTAGCCGCCGCCGTTATAGCGCACGTCGAGCACCAGGTCGCTGATGCCGGCCGCCTGGAAGCGGCCCATGGTCTCGGCCAGCTGGCGCTCGGACACGTTGTTGTGGGTGTTGAAGGTCAGATAGCCCACCTTGCCCGTGGGCGTGTCGATGATGCGCTCGTTTTGCACGGAACTCGTGCTGACATCCACCGCCTGCAGGCTCGCGGAGATGGGCGCGCCATTGCGGCTGAACGCCAGCGTGTGCGTGCCTTGCGCCGAAGGGAACAGGCCCGCGTTGATGATACCCACGCTGGCAGTGTCTGGGGCATTGACGAAATCGACGCCATCGACGGTTTGCAGCGCATCGCCGCGCCGCAAGCCCGCCAGTGCCGCAGGCGAGCCTGGTTCGACGATCGTGACCACGGCCTTGCGCGGCGGCGTGGTGCGCGTCAGCGCCAGCAGCATGCCGTAGCCCAGTTCGACGCCATTGAGCGAGGCTTCCCATTCGGCCGTCGTATACGTGAAATGGAACTGGTCCTTCGGCTTGCCGGACGCCGTCGTGGCTGTTGTCTTGAGCACATCGAAATACGCCTTCGCCGTGGCAAAGCTTTGCGGCAGGTAGGTGGTTGGCACTTCGCGGTACCACAGATACGTTTCATCGATCCAGCTGCGCACCCACGTCTGCTCATCGAGCAAGGTGCCCGGCTTGTCGATGCTGCTGCCGCTGCGCGGTGCCTCGCAACGGTTCGCCACCGTGGAGGAAGCGACCAGCGCCGTCGGCCCGGTCGGCCCGGTTGGCGTCAAGGGCGGCACGACGGGCGCGCTGTCGCTGCTGCCGCCTCCTCCGCCGCCGCAGGCACTCAACACGAATCCGAGGGAAACAACGAGGCAACGCAGGCGCAGGGAATGCATGAGAAACTTTCCAAGAAGAAATTATCGAAAAATTATAATGCGTTTTGCCAGCAAGCGTTGTTTTCTTTGACACAAACAAATGGCGCCCGCAGGCGCCATTGCTACAAGATTATGCGCAAACCGTTACGCCACGGTGGCCGCCACGGGTGCTGCCATGACGGGCGGCAGCGGCGTCGGTGCATTGAAGGCGATCAGCAGACTCGCTTCCTTCTCTTTCGCCGCCTTCAAATGACGCTCCTTCACGTGGCCATAGCCGCGGATGTCTTCCGGGATGCTGGCGATGGCCACGGCTTGCGCCAGCTTGGCCGTCGTCAGTTTCGGCAGCAAGCCGCCCACCGTCGCACGGTACTCAAGAATCAGCGCGCGCTCCATCTTGCGCTCGGCCGTGTGGCCGAAGATGTCAAACGCCGTGCCGCGCAAGCCCTTGAACTTGGCCAGCACGCCGAACGCCTTCATCATCCACGGGCCGAATTCCTTCTTCACCAGATGGCCCTGGGCATCCGTTTTCGCCATGATGGGCGGCGCCAGGTGGAACTTGAGCTTGATGTCGCCTTCGAACATGGACGCGATCTTTGCCTGGAAGGCGCCGTCCGTGTACAGGCGCGCCACTTCGTACTCGTCCTTGTACGCCATCAGCTTGTAGAAGTAGCGGGCCACGGCTTCCGTCAGGCGCAAGTGCGGGCCATTCAGGGCGCTTTCGGCGGCGCGTACCTGGCCGACGAAATCGATGTACTGCTGCGCATAGGCGCGGTCCTGGTAGGCCGTCAGCAGGGCCACGCGCTTTTCGATCAAGTCGTCGAGCGTGTCGATGCGCTTGAATTCCACCACCTTGGCCGGTGTGGTCATGCGCACCAGGCTGGCCGCGTCATGCGCACCGGCGCGGCCCCAGTTGAAGGCCGCCTTGTTGAACGCCACCGAGACGTTGTTCAAATCGATGGCCTTCATGATGGCCGCTTCCGACAGCGGCACTTTGCCCTTTTGCCAGGCGTAGCCGAGCATGAACATGTTCGTGGCGATCGAGTCGCCCATCAGCGCCGTGGCGATCTGGCCCGCGTCGATGAAGTCCACGTGGTCGCTGCCGCACGCTTTTTCGATTTCCATGCGCGCCGAAGCGCCCGGGAATTGCCAGTCAGGGTTCTTCACGAAGGCGGCCGTCGACGAGCTGGTCGAGTTGATCATGGCCCAGCTGCGGCCTTCCCCCATGCGAGACAGGGCGTCGCGGCTGGCCGTGACGATCAGGTCGCAGCCGATCACCAGGTCAGCCGCACCGGTGCCGACGCGCGTCGAGTGGATATCTTCCTGGCGGTCCGCCAGGCGCACGTGCGACATGACAGGGCCGCCCTTTTGCGCCAGGCCGCTCATGTCCAGCACGGAACAGCCCTTGCCTTCCACGTGCGCCGCCATGGCCAGGATCTGGCCGACGGTGACGACACCCGTGCCGCCGATGCCGGTGACCAGGATGCCGAACGGCTCGGCCGTCGAAGGAATCTGCGGTGTCGGCAAGGCCGGCGCGGCTGGCGCATCCTTGTCGGCGGCAGCTGCCTTCTTCGGCTTTTTCAAGCCGCCGCCTTCCACCGTCACGAAACTGGGGCAGAAACCCGTCGTGCACGAGAAATCCTTGTTGCAGGACGACTGGTTGATCTGGCGCTTGCGCCCCAGTTCCGTTTCCAGCGGTTCCACCGACAGGCAGTTCGATTGCACGGAGCAGTCGCCGCAGCCTTCGCAGACGGCTTCGTTGATGACGGCGCGCTTGGCCGGGTCCGGGTATTCATTGCGTTTCCGGCGGCGGCGTTTTTCCGAGGCGCAGGTCTGGTCGTAGATCATGGCCGACACGCCGGGCATGTCGCGCAGTTCGCGCTGCACGTCCATCAGTTCCGAACGGTGGCGCACGGTGACGCCTTCCGCCCAGGCGTAATCGTCCGGGTATTTTTCCGGTTCGTCCGTGACGACGATGATGGGGCCGACGCCTTCGGCGGCGATCTGGCGAGAGATAATGGCTGGCGATAGCGGACCGTCGAATTCCTGGCCGCCCGTCATGGCCACCGCATCGTTGAACAGAATTTTATACGTGATGTTCACCTTGGCCGATACGGCAGCGCGGATGGCCAGGATGCCCGAGTGGAAATACGTGCCGTCGCCGAGGTTGGTAAACACGTGCTTCTCGTTCGTGAACGGCGCCTGCCCCACCCAAGTCACGCCTTCGGCGCCCATGTGGGTAAACGTCGACGTTTCGCGGTCCATCCATAGCACCATGTAATGGCAGCCGATGCCGGCCAGCGCGCGCGAGCCTTCCGGCACTTTCGTGGAACTGTTGTGCGGGCAGCCGGAGCAGAAGAACGGCGTGCGGTCTTTCTGCGGATCGGGTTTCACGCTGATCGCTTTGAGCACATTCTCTTTGGCTTCCAGGTAGGCGATGCGTTCCTTCACGCGCTGCTCGACCGGATGGCCCGCGTAGTAGCGCGAGATGCGGCTGGCAATCGCGCGGGCGATCATGGCCGGGTTCAGCTCATACGTGGCCGGCAGCAGCCAGTCGCCGTGACCGGTACCCTTCTGGTTGCTCCATTCGCCCGTATCGTCGAACTTGCCGACCACGCGCGGACGCTCGCCATCCTTCAGGTTGTACAGTTCTTCCTTCAGCGCGTACTCGAGGATCTGCCGCTTTTCTTCCACCACGAGGATCTCGTCGAGGCCCTTGGCAAATTCGTGCACGCCATCGGCTTCCAGCGGCCAGGTCATACCGATCTTGTACAGGCGGATGCCGATGTCGGACGCCGTCTGCTCGTCGATGCCGAGGTCCGCCAGCGCCTGGCGCGTGTCCAGATACGACTTGCCGGCCGTGATGATGCCGATGCGCGCCTTCGGGCTGTCCCAGATGATCTTATTGAGCTTGTTGGCACGCGCATACGCCAGCGCCGCATACCATTTGTAGCTGTTCATGCGCACTTCCTGCTCCAGCACCGTGTCGGGCCAGCGGATGTTCAAGCCGCCGGCCGGCATCTCGAAGTCGGTCGGCAAGGTGATCTGCACGCGGTCCGGGTCGAAATCGACGGCGGCGCCCGACTCGATGATGTCGGTCACGCATTTCATCGACACCCACAGACCCGTGTAGCGGCTCATGGCCCACGCGTGCAAGCCGTAGTCGATGTATTCCTGCACCGACGACGGGTACAGCACGGGAATGCCGCAGGCGTTCAGGATATGGTCGGACTGGTGCGCGGTGGACGAGGATTTGGCCGCATGGTCGTCGCCGGCCAGCACCAGCACGCCGCCGTGCTTGGCGGAACCGGCGTTGTTCGCGTGCTTGAAAACGTCGCCGCAGCGGTCGACGCCGGGGCCCTTGCCGTACCACATGCCAAACACGCCATCGTATTTCGCGTCTTCGAACAGATTCGTTTGCTGCGTGCCCCAGACGGCCGTGGCGGCCAGATCTTCGTTCAGGCCCGGGTGGAATTTGACGTGGTGTTCATCGAGATATTTCTTGGCCTTGATCGCCGTCATGTCGACGGACGTCACAGGCGAACCGCGGTAACCGGTGATGTAGCCGGCCGTATTCAGGCCAGCCTTCAGGTCGCGCTCGCGCTGCAGCATGGGCAGGCGGATCAGCGCTTGCGTGCCCGTCATGAAGGCGCGGCCACGCTCGAGCGTGTATTTGTCGTTCAGGGAAATCTCGGACGCGTGCGCGCCCGGCTCAAGACTCGAGCCCTTGATTGGTGCATTCATTACTTGTCTCCATTATTCTCTGTGCTACGCGTGCAAAGTCGGTTGAACTCACACGTACCGGCCGCGCTTTGTGAGCAATGCCGGTGCGGAAAAATGACTTGTTTGTCGTAGACTACCACAGGAAGGCGCACAGTTCTTTTGCTGCACTGCACTCCTGCGTTCGTACCTTTTGCTGCTTTTTAGTGCTTCTTTTTGCGGGCATGTCGGGTTACGCCAACCTGGCTAACCCGACCTACATTACTGGCCCCAGCCGTAGGTCGGCTTAGCCGGAACGGCGTAAGCCGACAAACACCACCAGCTTACGCCGCGCTCGTATCTTTCAACACGCCGCGCTTGATCTGGTCCAGCTCGATCGATTCGAACAGGGCGCGGAAGTTGCCTTCGCCAAAGCCCTGGTCGCCCTTGCGCTGGATGATCTCGAAGAAGATCGGGCCGATCACCGTCTGCGTGAAGATTTGCAGCAGCAATTCGCGTTCGGTTTCCGTGCTGTGGCCATCGATCAGGATGCGCAGGCGGCGCAGTTCTTCCAGCTGCTCGCCATGGTTCGGCAGGCGGCGGTTGACCAGCTCATAGTACGTTTCAATCGTGTCCTGGAAATCGATACCCGTATCACGCATGCCTTGCACGGAGCCATAGATATCATCGGTACCCAGCGCGATATGCTGGATGCCTTCGCCGTGGTACTGATCCAGGTATTCGGCGATCTGCGACTTGTCGTCCGACGATTCATTGATCGGGATGCGGATCTTGCCGCATGGCGAAGTCATGGCTTTCGACTTCAGACCCGTATGCTTGCCTTCGATATCGAAGTAGCGCACTTCGCGGAAGTTGAACAGGTTTTCATAGAAACCGGCCCATTCCTTCATGCGGCCACGGTGCACATTGTGCGTCAGGTGGTCGATATAGGTCAGGCCATGGCCGACCGGGTTGGCGACGGCGCCGGGAATGGCGACGAAGTCGACGTCATAGATGCTGATGTCGCCGATGCCGCCTGGTGCGGCCGCGTCCGGCTTCTCGGCGCCCTTGCCGCGCCAGCGGTCGACGAAATACAGCAGGGAATCGCCCACGCCCTTGATGGCGGGGATATTCAGTTCCATCGGGCCCGTTTTATTGTCGAAACCCCAGGCACCCAGTTCCAGCGCGCGGCGGTACACAAAGGCGGCGTCATCGACGCGGATGGCGATGGCGCACACGGACGGGCCGTGATGGCGGGCAAAACGCTGCGCGAACGAATCTTGTTCGGCATTGATGATGAAATTGATGTCGCCCTGACGGTACAGGGTCACATCCTTGTGGCGGTGGCGCGCGATGGCCGTGAATCCCATGTTCTCGAACAGCTTGCCCAATGCTTTTGGGTCTGGTGCTGCATACTCGACGAACTCGAAACCATCGGTACCCATCGGGTTATCCCAAGGCTGAAATTGCATGATGTCTCCTCCAAGAAGTAGCGCACAGTATAGGCGCGGTCTGTGGGCATTAAATGCCAAAGATCTCCCGAACAATCATGATTTGCGCAATAATATTGCGTGAAACACGAACCACCGGAGGAAGCATGAGCAAAATTACGCTGGATAAAACGGACCGCAAGATCCTCGCCGTCCTGCAGGCCGATGGCCGCCTGTCGAATCAGGACGTGGCCGAGCAAGTCAGCCTGTCGCCGTCGCCATGCTTGCGCCGCGTCAAACGGCTGGAAGAAGCGGGCGTGATCCGCCAGTACGTGGCCCTGCTGGACCCGGAAAAGATCGGCCTGGGGCTATTGGCTTATGTCAACGTGCGGCTGGAAAAGCACAGCGACGCCACGGCCCACAGCACGGCAAGAGTGCTGGCGCCGAATCTGGTGACGAACACGTCGCCGCGCGCCGACTTTGCCGTGGCCGTGGCGCAATGGCCGGAAGTGGTGGCTTGCTACGCGATGACGGGCGAAATGGATTATCTGCTGCGCGTGCACGTGGAAGACATGGAGCACTTTTCGCGCTTCATGATGGCGACCCTGCTGCGCCACCCGGCCGTGCTGGACGTGAAATCAAGCTTTGCCTTGCAGCGCATCAAGGATACGACGGCCCTGCCCTTACTGTGACGGCGGTGACGGCGGCCCGGGCTTCTTCTTGCGCCCTGGCAAGCGGTCCCACAACTTGAACGCGGCGCGCGCATTCGCCTTGAACGTGTAGTCGAACATGGCGAACTGCTCCTGCACGGCTTCCTGCAGCATGCTGCTCGGGTTCGGCGGCAACAGTTTCAGATATGCATCGGCTTCGCCATAGTCGCGCTGGATTTCCATGCCCGCCTTCTTGGCGATATGCATCATCGTCTTGTTGGACGACAAACAATGCATGTACAGGGTATCGACATCGTTGTTGCGGCAGTGGATCGCCGCCCGCTCGAACAGTTTTGACCCGACCCCCATGCCGCGCATGGATTTCGATACGGACACGCCAAACTCGGCCACCTGCTCCTTGTCCGTCACGACGCTTTTCGCCGGCGACGTGTCCTTCGGCGCGAACGCCAGATGCCCCACGCCCACCAGCTTGAACAGGCTGTTGTAGACGCCGTAGACCATGTCGCGCGAGAAATCCATCTTTTGCACGTACTGGGCGACGAGCTCATCGGGCAAGGCGCTGCCGAAGCGCAGCAGGCGGTCGCTTTTCTCCAGATTCAGGAAATGCTTCATCATGCGGCGCCGGTCGCGCTCATGCAATTGCTTGACGAGCACGGTCGGACGCCCGCCGCCGCTGCGGCTGAGCCAGCGGCGAAACGGGCTCTGGAACAATTTGGGCAGGGTCATGGCAGCTCCGTGCCGCTGATCGCGTTCGTGACGGCTTCGACCCGCGCCGCATGGATGAGCTCGGGAATCCGCTTCGGTTCGTGTGCGCAGGCTTGTGCCAGCGCGCCCGCATCGACGCCGCGCACGGCCGCCAGCATGGCTTGCAGCCAGGCGGACTGCGGGAACGTAGGATCCTGGGCCTGCACGTCGCAGGCGATGGCGTCCAGCATCTGCACGAAGCGTTGCGGCTTGCGCAGTCCGTCGCAGCGTTCGCACAAGCGCACCAGTTCTTCGGCGCTCAAGGCCAGCGCACCGGCAACGGCAGCCTGCTCGCGCGCCGCCATCACGGCCAGCTCGCGGCAATCGTTGGGCACGCGCAGGCGCTCGCTGAGCACATTGATCTGCTCAAGCGGCACGGCCAGCATCAGCACGGCAAAGCGCACGCACAGTGCGTGGCCCGCGCCCGCCGCGTGATCGATCACCTGCAGCAGATGCTCGTTGAGCGCCAGTTCCGGCAGGATACGCGCCAGGGCGCCGCACTCGTGCAGCACTGTCAACATGCGCGACGGCCGCGCTTCCATCAATCCTTTCGCCACTTCCTGCCACACGCGCTCGGCCACCAGGGCGTCGACTTCGCCGTCCAGCACCATCTGGCGCATGAGGGCCATGGTGGCGGGCGCCACCGTAAAAGTATCGAAACGGGCGGCAAAGCGGGCCAGGCGCAAGATGCGCACGGGGTCTTCGCCGAACGCGTCGGAGACGTGGCGGAACACTTTGTTTTGAATATCGTCAATGCCGCCGAACGGGTCGGTCAGGCTGCCGTCCTCGGCCTGCGCGATGGCGTTGATGGTCAGATCACGGCGCACCAGGTCGTCTTCCAGGGTGACGTCGGGCGCGGTGTGGAAGACAAAACCCCGGTAACCGGGGGCAGTCTTGCGTTCCGTGCGGGCCAGCGCGTACTCTTCCTGCGTCTTCGGATGCAGGAAGACGGGGAAATCCTTGCCCACGGGCCGGAAGCCCTGGCGCAGCATGTCGTCCGGCGTGGCGCCGACGACCACGTGGTCGTGGTCTTTCACGGGCAAGCCCAGCAGTTGGTCGCGCACCGCGCCACCGACCGTGTATATCTTCATAACATTCTTTTCTTAATCAGGCAGTTCCGCATCGTGCTTGGGCGCCGTTTCCGTTTCCGCCAGCGCTTCCGCGATCCAGCGGGCCACGGCCGGGTGCGCCTGCACGCGCTCGCAATACGCGTTCAGCGCCGGCGCCAGGCTGACGCCATAGGTGCGGAAACGCATGACGACGGGAGCAAAGTACGCATCGGCGATGGAAAAGTCGCCGAACAGGAACTGGTGGTGGCCAAAACGAGATAAACACTCTTCCCATATTTCGCTGATGCGGCCGATGTCCGCCTGCGCGGCGGCCGTACGGCCACGCCCCGGCAACTTCGCCTTGATATTCATCGACATGTCCGTACGCAAGCCCGTGAAGCCGGAATGCATTTCCGCGCAGACACAGCGCGCCATGGCGCGCGCGGCCACGTCTTGCGGCCACATGTGTTTGTCAGGGAACTGCTCGGCCAGGTATTCGCAGATGGCCAGGCTGTCCCAGATCGTGATCTCGCCCGCCAGCAGCACGGGAACCCGGCCGCAGGCCGAATACTCGGCAATTTTGGTGGCCGTGTCGTTCTGGTCGAGCAGCACGCGCACTTCCTGGAACGCAATGCCGAACGCCGTCATGGCCACCCACGGGCGCATCGACCACGATGAGTAATTCTTGTTGCCGATGATGAGGGTCAGGCCCGGCTCGCGCGCGGCGGCCAGGGTTTGCGTCAGGCTGGGATCAAGGATGGTCGTCTGCATGGTCGGGTATCTTTAGTTGGATGAGGGCAAGTCGGCCGCGATGGCGCTGTTTTTCGGCCCGACGGTGCCCAGGCGCGCCTTCAGCGATTGCGGGCTCTTCTCGAACAGGGCCGCGTAATACGTGGCGTTGGCCATCACGTTTTTCACGTAGCCGCGCGTTTCCGTGTACGGAATGATCTCGGCAAAGATGGCGCCTTCCAGCGGACGCGTCATGGTGGCGCGCCAGATGCGCAAGCGTCCCGGCCCCGCGTTGTAGGCGGCGCTGGCCAGCACCTGCGAACCGTCCAGGCCGCCAAGCACCATGTTCAGGTAATTCGTGCCCAGCAAGACGTTGGTGCGCACGTCGCTCAAGGTTTCCGTGACGAAATCCGTCAAACCGATCTTCTTGGCCACATAACGGGCCGTCGACGGCATCACCTGCATCAGGCCGGACGCGCCCACGTGCGACTGCGCATCCATGATGAAGCGCGATTCCTGGCGGATCAGGCCATATACCCAGGCTTTGTCGAGACCGAGGGTTTGCGTGGCCGGGTGCATGACGTCGTCGTGCGGCGTCGGGTAGCGCTGCGTATAGTCCACTTCCAGGCGCGTGCGGTCCGAGGTGTTGACCATGCGGTCGAGCACATTGTTCTGGCGCGCAAATTCCGCAGCCGCCAGATGCTGGCGGTCCGTCATCGAGCGCAATTCCCAGTTCCATTCGCGCGTGCCTTCGAAGCGCAAGCGCATGTTGAAGAATTTCAAGGCGCGTTGCAAGCCTGGATTGGCGGCCATGGCGGCGATTTCCGCCGGCGTGATGGGCTGGCCAGGCGGCGGCAGCACCAGGTGGTTGCCCAGCTCTTCATTGGCCAGCAAGCCATAGAAATTCGATTGTTCACTGATCGTGCGGTACAGGGCATCCGCTTGCGCGTTCGGGCGGCCCGGCGTTTCCGCCTGCTGCGCGCGCGCCAGCCAGTAGACCCAGGTAGGATCGGCGCGCAAGGACGCCGGCATGGCCTGGATGGACGCCTTCACCACGGGCCAGTTGCCTTCACGCAAGGCGATACGCGCCTTCCACTGCATCTGTTCCAGGGTCAATGGCGCGCCATTGGTTTTTTGCCAATATTCGAACGCTTCCGGCGCCAGCGAATACGACGCTTGCAGGGCCAGGCTGGCCCAGCCGATGGCCTGTTCCTGCGGCGTCAGCTGCGCGCTCGCCTTTTGCAGGGCCACGACGCCCAGCTTCAAGGTGCTTTTCGCCATGCGGCCGACAGCCACCAGGTACATCTCGTGGTCGGCGCGACTTAGACCCGCGCCCTTGGCCAACACCAGCGCCGGCAAGTCGATCGCTTGCGCCATCTTCGCGTCGGACGCGCCCAGCAGCAGCGCGATGCGGCGCGCCGGGCCCGTGGCGTTGGTCTGGCCCGCCAGGCGGATCTGCGCCCACAGGTCGTTCGTGTCGAACTGGCCGTTTTGCGCCAATGCCGCGATCAGGCTGCCGCACGCTTCGCCATAGCCGGGCGGAGACACGAGCAGGTTGCGCGCCTCGGCCGCCACGTTCTGGCCCTTGGCCGCGCGCGACATCAGCGCGTAGCACTTGAGCTGGGTGTCGTCGTCGAGGGCGAATTGCGGGTATTGTTCATCGAACACGACCCAGTCCCGCTTGCGGCCCAGTTCCAGCAGCCAGTCGTTGCGGAAACGGTCGGCGATGGCGCTGCCCTTGTAGCGGTTCAGGTAATCGCGAAATTGCGCCTCGGTCAGCAGTTTGATGCGCGGTTTCAGCCGATAATAGTCAACATACGATGGAATCTGGTAATTCGTCAGGCGCCCCGCATAAAAGTCGGCTTTTTCGACGTCATCCTTGCGCGCGGCGTCGCGCAGCAACAGGAAGGCATCGTCCTCGCTGCGCGTGTCGGGGGCGGCTGGGGATACGGTGGTGGAAACCTGGGCCAGGGCGGCCAAGGGAGACAAGGCCGATGCAACACACAGCATCGTGCCGGCAATCCATTTCAGTGGGGAAATCAATGTACGACTCTCAATCTTAACTTGATGGTGATATGAATAGCGACCCTAGAATAACATGCGATCCGGCTACACGGCCACCCATTGCGCCACAGGAAAAAGCCGGCTTGCGCAAAGCCTTGCTGGCGGCCCGGCGCGCCCTGCCCGACGCCACGCGCGCCGGGTGGGATGCGGCCATCGCGCAGCGCCTGCTGGACTGGTGCGCACAGGAAAACGTCAAGGAACTGGGCGTGTACTGGCCCCTGCACGGCGAGCCGGACTTGCACGGCGCGTATGCGCAGCTGGCCGCGCGCGGCGTGGCGCTCAGTCTGCCCGTGGTGCTGGAAAAACATGCGCCGCTGGCCTTTTCCGCCTGGACGCCGGGCGAACCCATGGTCAAGGATGGCATGGGCGTGGCCGTGCCGGCCCGGCTGCGCCTGCGCCCGGCGCCCGCCACCCTGCTCGTGCCCTGCCTGGGATTCAATGAGGAACGGTACCGGCTCGGCTATGGCGGCGGTTATTACGACCGCACCCTGGCGGCCGTGCCGCGTCCGCGCACGCTCGGTATTGCCTATGCCTGCCTGGCGGCCAGCTTTCCCAACGGCGAATACGACATCGCCCTCGATTACGTCGTAACCGAGGGCGACCTGTACTGACAAGTCAGGACGGTTTATTTCACCAGGCGCTGCCACAGTGCGGTCGTGGGCGCCGCCTGGTTCATGCTATAGAAATGCAAGCCTGGCGCGCCGCCTTCCAGCAAACGCTCGCACAAGCCCGTCACCACGTCCAGGCCGAAGGCCTTGATGGACGCGCTGTCGTCGCCGAAGCTGGCCAGTTTCAGACGCACCCAGCGTGGAATTTCCGCGCCGCACATGTCCGAAAAGCGCATCAGCTGCGTGTAGTTCGTGATCGGCATGATGCCGGCCACGATGGGCACGTTGATGCCCATCTTCTGTGTCTGCTCGACAAACTGGAAATACGCGTCGGCATTGTAGAAGTACTGGGTGATGGCCGCATTCGCGCCAGCCTGTACCTTGCGCGCGAACGCGTTCATGTCGTCCTGCGGCGAACGGGCTTGCGGGTGCACTTCCGGATAGGCGGCCACTTCGATATGGAAATGGTCGCCCGTCTCGGTACGGATGAATTCCACCAGCTCGTTGGCGTAGCGGAACTCGCCCGAAGCGCCATAGCCGCTGGGCAAGTCGCCGCGCAAGGCGACGATACGCTGCACGCCGGCCGCCTTGAAGTCGGCCAGCACGGCGCGGATCGATTCGCGCGAACCGCCGACGCACGACAGATGCGGTGCGGCCTGTTCGCCGGCCGCCAGGATCTCGCGCACGGTGTCCAGGGTACCCTGCTGCGTGGTGCCGCCGGCGCCAAACGTCACCGAGAAATACTTCGGGTGCAATTCAGACAACTTGACACGCGTGGCGCGCAGCTTTTCCGCCCCTTCCGGGGTTTTCGGCGGGAAAAACTCAATACTGAAATTATGCTTTTCCATCGTCATTACTCAAAAGTAAGGTCGACAGGGCCCAGGAAATGACGCTGTACAGCAATGCACCACCCACGGCCGACCAGAAACTGGCGACATGGAAACCATCGATCACCTGCGCCACGAGCCAGAACATGAAGCCGTTGATGATGAAAATGAACAGGCCCAGCGACAAGAACGTCACAGGCAGGGTCAGCAGGATCAGCAAAGGACGGATCAGCGCATTGACCAGCCCCAGCACGGCAGCGGCCAGCAGCGCGGTCCAGCCGCTGCTCATCGTCACCGAGTGCATCAAATAAGGGACGGCAAACAGGGCTGCCGCATTGATAAACCAAATCAGTAGCAAGCGCATTTCTCTAGCCTGTCAAAGAAAGTCAGGCCGGCAACAGCCGGCACAAAAGATATACCGATCAGTCTTGTTGCCTCAGGAACCGTAGCGAGCGGATGCGCGGCGCGGCCGAGAAGCGCAGCTGTGCTTTAGCACAGTGAGCATCGCCGGCCGCGCGCCGCGCCGCGCAGTAGGTTCATGAGGCAACCATCTTAATAACGGTAGTGCTCTGGTTTATAAGGACCTTCCGTGCGCACGCCAATGTAGTCGGCTTGCTCTTGCGTCAGTTCCGTCAGCTGCGCATTCAACTTTTTGAGTTGCAAACGGGCGACTTTTTCGTCCAGGTGTTTTGGCAGGGTGTACACGCCGACCGGGTAGTTGGCCGTGTTTGCGTACAGTTCGATCTGGGCGATCGTCTGGTTGGCGAACGACGAGCTCATCACGTACGACGGGTGGCCGGTGCCGCAACCGAGGTTGACCAGGCGGCCTTCGGCCAGCAGGATGATGCGGCGGCCCGACGGGAAGATGATGTGGTCGACTTGCGGCTTGATGTTTTCCCACTCGTATTGCTTCAACGAAGCGACGTCGATTTCATTGTCGAAGTGACCAATGTTGCAGACGATGGCCTGGTCTTTCATGCGCGTCAGGTGATCGTGCGTGAGGATGTGATAGTTGCCCGTGCAGGTGACAAAAATGTCGCCGTGTTCGCAGGCGTAATCCATGGTCACGACGCGGTAGCCTTCCATCGCCGCCTGCAGTGCGCAGATCGGATCGACTTCCGTCACCCATACTTGCGCCGACAGGGCGCGCATGGCTTGGGCCGAACCCTTGCCGACATCACCGTAACCGGCGATAACGGCCACTTTGCCGGCGATCATCACGTCGGTGGCGCGCTTGATGCCGTCGACCAGGGATTCGCGGCAGCCATACAGGTTGTCGAATTTCGATTTCGTGACGGAATCGTTCACGTTGATCGCAGGGAAAGCCAGCTTGCCTTCCTTGTGCATCTGATACAAACGGTGCACGCCAGTCGTCGTTTCTTCCGTCACGCCGAGGATTTCCGGCAAACGCTTCGAATACCAGGTCGGATCGGCCAGCAAGTGCTTCTTGATCGAATTGAACAGGCAGATTTCTTCGTCCGAACCGGGGTTGGCCAACACCGACAGGTCGGTTTCCGCACGCACGCCCAGGTGCAGCAGCAGGGTGGCATCGCCGCCATCGTCGAGGATCATGTTCGAGTAGACAGCCTTGCCGTCCACGTTCGGCCATTCGAAGATGCGGTGCGTGTATTCCCAGTAGTCGTCGAGCGACTCGCCCTTGACGGCGAACACAGGCGTGCCGGCGGCAGCGATGGCGGCGGCGGCGTGATCTTGCGTCGAATAAATGTTGCACGATGCCCAACGCACCTGCGCGCCCAGTGCTTCCAGGGTCTGGATCAGCACAGCGGTCTGGATGGTCATGTGGATGGAACCGGTGATGCGCGCGCCTTTCAATGGCTGCGCTGCCGCGAATTCTTCGCGGATGGCCATCAGGCCAGGCATTTCCGTTTCAGCAATCTTGATTTCTTTGTCGCCCCATGCGGCCAAGGTGATATCGGCGATGGTGTAGTCGTGTTGCGATTTGAGTACGGCGTTCATCACGCCCTCCTTTCAGTTGAAAAAGGTACGTGAGCGCAGTTGCAGGATATTCCGAGCCTGGCGAATTTCTTCGTCGCAACGCTCCTCGGACGGGGGATTTTAACATTGTCAAGGCCGGTACGCCAGCTTGTTCGCCATACATTGCCATGTAACAACACATAAAAAAAGCGCCCGCGGCCAGAAGGCCGGGGCGCTTTTCTTGCAATTTTGACTAGATTACTTCAGGCCGGCGGCGTCGCGCAGCAGGGCGACCTTGTCCGTACGCTCCCACGTGAATTCCGGCTCTTCGCGGCCGAAATGGCCGTAGGCGGC
Source organism: Janthinobacterium sp. BCJ23 (assembly GCF_059617945.1). Classification (NCBI taxonomy): domain Bacteria; kingdom Pseudomonadati; phylum Pseudomonadota; class Betaproteobacteria; order Burkholderiales; family Oxalobacteraceae; genus Janthinobacterium; species Janthinobacterium sp. BCJ23. The sequence goes on from NZ_JCAQAW010000005.1 coordinate 41,413, forward strand.
GCTCTTCTGGTAGATCGGGCGCAGCAGGTCGAGCATTTGCACGATGCCTTTTGGACGCAAATCGAAGTGCGCCAGCACCAGCTTGGCGATTTCCGCGTCGGGAATCACGCCCGTGCCTTCCGTGTAGACAGTGATGTTGATCGGCTTGGCCACGCCGATGGCGTAGCTGACCTGCACTTGGCATTGGCGCGCCAGGCCGGCTGCGACGATGTTTTTCGCCACGTAACGGGCCGCGTAGGCTGCCGAACGGTCGACTTTGGATGGATCCTTGCCCGAGAACGCGCCGCCGCCGTGCGGGGCTGCGCCACCGTAGGTGTCGACGATGATCTTACGGCCGGTCAGGCCGCAATCGCCTTGCGGACCGCCGATGACGAAACGGCCCGTCGGGTTGACGAGGAATTTGGTCTCCGTCAGCCATTCGCGCGGCAGGATCGGCTTGATGATTTCTTCGATGACGGCTTCTTCGATCTGCTTGTGCGAGATTTCCGGCGCATGCTGGGTCGACAGCACGACCGTGTGCACGCCGACGGGGCGGCCATCGACGTAGCGCAGGGTCACTTGCGATTTCGCATCCGGACGCAGCCATGGCAAACGGCCATCCTTGCGCAGCTGCGACTGGCGCTCGACCAGGCGGTGCGCGTAGTGGATGGCGGCCGGCATCAGCTCGGCCGTTTCATCGCAAGCGTAGCCGAACATCAGGCCCTGATCGCCAGCGCCTTGATCCAGGTCAATGCCCGCACCTTCATCGACGCCTTGCGCGATGTCGGGCGACTGCTTGTCATAGGCCACCAGCACGGCGCAACCCTTGTAGTCGATGCCATATTCCGTGTTGTCGTAGCCGATGCGTTTGATGGTTTCGCGCGCAACTTGAATATAATCAACATTGGCGTGCGTGGTAATCTCGCCAGCCAGCACCACCAGGCCCGTGTTGCACAGGGTTTCGGCAGCCACGCGGGCGGCTGGATCCTGGGTCAGGATGGCGTCAAGGATGGCGTCGGAAATTTGATCGGCAACCTTGTCGGGATGGCCTTCCGAAACGGATTCGGAAGTGAAGAGATAGTCGTTTGACATTGCAAGCTCCTGTTTACTATGTGAATGTTCTGTCGCAGTAAAGAGGATTTTGCCTGCGACGCTTTAGCGATATTTATATTCCGCTTCGCAAGTTGTCTATTAACTCAGCGGTTACTGCATACGTGGTATTTTACGCTTCTTAAAAAATTTTGGCACAGCAACACGCCATTCCTGGAAACCGCTTATACATGTTAGTCCCAATTTTTCGCTTCTTGTCCGTCTTTCCCCTGCCCGTCCTGCATGGCCTGGGCGCTGCGCTCGGCTGGGTGATTTACGCCATTTCGCCGTCCTACCGCCGCCGCATGCGCGAGAACATGCAGGGTGCGGGGTTTTCGCAACACTTGCACACGGCCGTGGCCGAAGCGGGCAAGAGCGTGCTGGAATTACCGTTCATCTGGTGCGCGCCAGCCGAGCGCGTGGCGCGCCATGCGACGGTGGAAAACTGGGAACTGGTGGAAAAAGCGCTGCAGCATGGCCGCGGCATCGTCTTCCTGACGCCGCACCTGGGCTGCTTTGAAATCGTCGCCCAGCAAATCGCGCTGCGCACGCCGCTCACCGTGATGTACCGCCCGCCCAAGCGCGCCGCCTTGAAACCGCTGATCGAAGGAGCCCGCGCGCGCGAAAACCTGATGCTGGCGCCAGCCAATATGTCGGGCGTGCGCATCTTTGCCAAATGCCTGAAAAAAGGCCAGCCCATCGGCCTGCTGCCCGACCAGGTGCCGCAGGAAGGCGAAGGCGTGTGGGCCGATTTCTTTGGTCGCCCCGCCTACACCATGACCCTGCCGGCCAAGCTGGCGCAGATGGGCGGCGCCGAAGTCATCATCACCTACGCGGAACGCCTGCCGGGCGGGCGCGGCTATGTCGTGCATTTCGTGCCGTTCACCGAATCGCTAGCCAGCACCTCGGCCGAGCAGGCGCGCACCATCAATGCGGCCATGGAGCAATTGATCGCGCGCAGCCCGGCGCAATACCTGTGGAGCTACAACCGCTATAAAGTGCCGCGCGGCGCACCGCCGCCCACGCCGGCCACGTCCGATGCCGCCGGGGAGCAGGCATGAGATTGCTGATCGCCTTCATGTGGCTGCTGCACTGGCTGCCTTTACCCATCCTCGGCCGCTTCGGCGTGGCCGTCGGCAGCGTGCTGTTCATCGCCATGCCCACGCGGCGCAAGATCGCCCTGACGAATCTGCGCCTGTGCATGCCGGAATTGACGGAACAACAGCGCGTGGCGCTGGCGCGCCAGCATTTCCAGGCCTATTCGCGCAGCGTGTGGGAACGCAGCATCCTGTGGTGGTCCTCGGAAGCGCGCCTGAACCGTCTGATCAAGAAGGTGCCCGCCTTCCCGGGCCAGCAGATCGCGGCCAAGCCCACGATTTTGCTGTGTCCGCACTTCGTCTGCCTCGACGTGGCCGGCGCCGCCACGGCCATGGAAATTTCCGCCTCGTCGATGTATGTGCAGCAAAAGAACGCCGCCTTCGACCAGGCCTTGCGCAACGGCCGCTCGCGCTTCAAGCCGCCCAAGCTGTTTACGCGCCAGGACGGCATCAAGACGATTTTGCGCGCGCTGCGCGACGGCTTGCCGTATTTCATGCTGCCGGACATGGATTTCGGCGAAAAGGATGCGGAATTCGTGCCCTTCTTCGGCGTGCCCGCCGCCACCCTGACGGCCACGGCGCGCCTGGCGCTGGCCGCCAAGGCGCAAGTGATTCCCGTCATCGCCACCTTCCTGCCCAACTACCAGGGCTGGCAAGTGACCTACTATCCGGCGTGGGACGATTATCCGGGCGACGACATCACGGCCGCCACGCGCCGCATGAACGAGTTCATCGAGGAGCGCGTGCGCGAAGCGCCGGCCGAGTATTTCTGGACCCATAAACGCTTCAAGACGCGTCCGGAAGGCGAAGCGTCGTTCTATAACCAGCACAAGTGATACGGCAGACCATGAAACTCCACTTTACCAAGATGCATGGCGCCGGCAATGACTTCATTGTCATCGACGCCATCAACCAGGACATAGCCTTCACGCCGGCCCAGTGGCAGCGTTTGGCCGACCGCCGTTTCGGCATCGGCGCCGACCAGATTCTCGTCGTGGAAAAGCCGCGCCTGCCCGGCTGCGACTTCCGCTACCGCATCTATAACAACGATGGCGGCGAAGTCGAGCAATGCGGCAACGGCGCGCGCGCCTTCGTCAAGTTCGTCAGCGAAAAAGGGTTATCGAACAAGGCCAGCATCCGCGTGGAAACCATGGCCGGCGTCATCGCGCCGCGCCTGGAACTCGACGGCAGCATCACGGTCGACATGGGCGCGCCCGTGCTCGAACCGGCGCTGGTGCCGTTCGATGCGGCTGGCTTGACGGGCGTGGCCGAAGGCAGCGATCTGCTGTGGCCGCTAGACCTGGCTTTGCCGGGCCAAACCTCTCCTGTGCTGGTGTCAGTCGTCTCGATGGGCAACCCGCATGCCGTGCAAGTGGTCGACGATGTCGACGCCCAAGACCTGGAAGTGACAGGGCCGCGCATCGAGCATCATCCGCGCTTTCCCCGCAGGGTCAACGCCGGCTACATGCAGATCGTCGACCGCCAGCACGTGAAATTGCGCGTGTTTGAGCGGGGTGCCGGTGAAACACTGGCGTGCGGCACGGGCGCCTGCGCCGCCGCCGTGGCCGGCATCCGCCGCGGCTTGCTCGACTCCCCCGTGCGCATCAGCGCGCGCGGCGGCGAACTGTCGATCGCTTGGCAAGGTCCCGGCCATCCCGTCCTGATGACGGGCCCGGCCGTGACCGTGTTCGAAGGCACGATCGAGCTGTAATCAACGCTGCATCATGCCGCCAGGAACTGCTGTTCCTGCGTTGCATCGAGCTCGGCCAGGTAGCACTTCAGGCGGTACAGACGCTGCCGGTAATTGCCTTCCGGCCCCGCCACGCTGCAATCGACGCGCTCGAACAGCCGTACCACCTGGTCGAGCAGCTGGCGTTCCTGCGCCGTGCGGATCAGCACGAGGCGCCGCTTGCCGCGCCCATGCGTGGCACTGATATCGATCAACAGGCAATGCCCCTGGTCGGCCGCATGGATATCGAGCAGCAGCGCCTCGGCACGCGACAGATGAAAGCAGCGTGCCAGCGCCAGGCGCGCCGCCAGCAGGGGGTGGCTCTGGCCCAGCTGGCGCAAATGTTCATCGGCGTGCATGGCGGCGCACTGGCCCCAGTCGCCGGGCTCGCCTTGCGGCGCGATTTTCGCCAGCGCCGCTTCCGCTTCACTGCTGCCTTGCGCCTGCGCCTGCAGCAGCCAATACGCGGCACGCACATCGTTGTTGACACCGTCGCGGCGGTTACGCCACGCATGCATGCCGCACTCGAGCTGCGCCGGGCCATGCCCCAGGTCGGCAGCACGCTCCAGGCAGAAATGGGCTTCGACCACATTGCGCTGGGAAAATTCCGGTTTCGTATAGATGCGCGACAGCACGAACCAGGCTTCGGCCAGTCCCTGCTCGCCCGCCTGCGTCAACCAGCGCACGGCACGCTTGAAATTGGCCGCGCCATTGCGCGTGGCCAGGCGCCGGCCGTGCGCATCCATGCGCGCATAGCCGAGCCCCAGCTCCAGCTGCGCCGTGCGGTCGCCGCCATGCGCGGCCAACTCGCAGCACTGCCAGCCTTCGGCATCGCCGCCAGGCGCCAATGCCTGGGCGCAACGCGACAGCAACAGCACCTGCTGCGCGTCGAGGGCGATCGTGCGTGTACCGGCCGCCGCCTGGCGCTGCAGCAGCTCGCGCGCCAGCGGCAAGCCTTGCGACAGGAAGCCCGCATGGTTGCCCTGGCTCCACGCCTGCTCCAGCCAGGCATGCAGCGGCGCGTCGCCATCGATGGCTTGCTCGCCAGCGGCGCTGGTGTCCTGTCCGGGCGCCGCCGATGATCGTTCTTGCAGGGACAACAACCATTGCGCATCGGGCAAGCCGGCGCGTACGGCGGCGTCCAGCGCCACGCGGGCCTTGGCGCGCAAGGCTTCACTGCTGCTGGCGGCGTTGCCCAGCACCAGTTGCGCCAGCACCAGGCCCGCCTGTACCAGACCCGCATCGAACGCTTGCGCGTAATACGGGATCAGCGCCTTGGCTGCCGGTTGCGCCACTTCGAAAGGCACGTGCGTACCGATCAGCAAGCACGCTTCCTCGCTATCTTCCTGGGCCGCCCGCGCCAGCCAGTGCAAGGCGGTCGGCAAGCTTTGCGGCACCCCCTGCCCAAACAGGTACACCCGTCCCAACGCCAGCTGGCAAGCCACATCGCCAGCACGTGCGCCCTTGATCAATCCTAATGTTTCGCGATTTGCCATCGATTCTCGATATTGAGTCAATGATTCTAATAATAGTGAGCCATCTCCAGACCCATCCTTGCAGGCCATCCCTTAGTGTAACGTCCTTGTGTCGTAAATCCGCCAAAGCGGCCTCAAGAACTTGATTCAACGCAACAATGTCCTGTTCCCAACATGCCAAGATGACACGGCGCCGCGACGGTGGCGATGGGAAAACGCCGGCCATCGGCGCAGGACTGGCAGAAACCGCGCGTTACAAAAATACAACAGGGGTATGCAGTTATGCCGCTTTTCACCAATCTTTTCACGCATATTTGACCAATCCCGCACGTCTTGCGCGCCGACGAATTAAGGTTCATTCATCGAAACGCGACAGTTAGCGCATTTCAATCTGCTCGGATCTCGGACGGAACTCACTTTTAATAGGGAATAAGACATGAAAAAATCACTCGTTGCCCTCGCACTCTTCGGCGCCTTTGCCGCAACCGCACAAGCGCAGTCGTCCGTCCAAATCTACGGCACGATCGATGCAGGCCTGGGCAAAGCGACTGGTTCGACCACCGCCGTTACCAAGCGCGACAACAACAAACTGGGTTTCAAGGGCACGGAAGATCTGGGCAATGGCTTGAAAGCTATTTTCCAACTCGAAATTCGCTATGAATCCGACACCGGCACGCTGGAAAGCAATGGCGCCCGTCCGCTGTTCCAAGGTCAAAGCCGCGTCGGCCTGCAAGGAGACTTCGGTACCGTACGTCTGGGCCGTGGCCTGACCGCGTTCCAGGAAACGAGCACCGGTTTCGAACCATGGTCGGGCATGCCTACGCCAGCCGGTTTCCAGACCGACCTGACCGTCGCCGGCTACACCAGCGATCCGCTGAGCCCAGCCGGCAACTCGCGTAACCGCTTCTCGAATGCCGTGTTCTACAACTCGCCAGTCATCAGCGGCTTCCAGTTCAACGCCACCGTGGCCGCCAAGGAAGCGAACAACAACGCCGCCGTTGCAGCGTCCGTGCGCAACCTGACGACGAATGCCTCCGGTAACTACTTCGTGCCAGGCAATGTGGCGCCGGCATCGAATCCATACTCGGTATCCGTGACGTACTCCTCGCCAGGCTTTGCCGCCATGGCCGCCTACGAGCGCAATGGCCTGCAAGCCAAGCTGTGGTCGGTCGGTGCGTCGGTCAATCCGATTCCTGAGCTGAAAGTCATGCTGTCGATCCAGCACCAGAACGATGAAGAATTCAAGATCGTCAATACCGGAACCAAATCGTGGGTACTGGGCGCCAACTACGACGTCGGCCCAGGCAAGATCCGCGCTGGCTACGGTCAAAAAACGCCGGATGGCGTAGTCAAAACCAAGCAAGCATCGCTGGGCTATGACTACAATCTGTCGAAACGTACCTACGTGTACGCAGATATTTCGAACAAGAAAGCTGCCAGCACGACCAACTACAACGTTTCGAGCACGACCAACTACATCGGCGTCGGCGTACACCACAACTTCTAATGGCCCGCCTGTCACCCTCCGCGGGTGACAATTGACCAGGAAGATAAGGCGGCATGGGTAACCATGCCGCTTTTTTCATGGGCGTGCGGAAAATGCCTGGGTGCCGCGCCCTTTGCGCCTATGCCGCCGCACTCTCGGTTAGAATGAAGCGTTCAACTTTCACTGACAGATATTCTCAATGACCGCCACACTCGATTCCAGCACCGTCGCCCAGTACCTGAGCGAGCATCCGAATTTCTTCGAAGAGCATACCGCCCTGCTCGGTGAGGTCAAGCTGAGCAGCCCGCTGACGGGACGCACCATCTCGCTGCAGGAGCGGCAGATGGAAGTGATGCGCGACAAGTACAAGGCGCTCGAGCTGCGCATGTCCAAGCTGAGCCGCGTGGCCGAGGAAAATGGCGATATCGCCAGCAAGTTCCACGGCTGGAACCAGGCCATGCTGCAAGTGCGCAACGATGCGGACATGCCGCGCGTGCTGGTCGATGCCTTGCAAAGCAATTTCGACGTGCCCTACGTCAGCCTGCGCCTGTGGCAAGTGCTGCCGGAACACGCCGACGGCTGGTTCACGGAAGACGTGACGGCCGACGTGCGCATGTTCGCCAACAGCCTGCAAACGCCGTACTGCGGCAGCAACCGCGATTTCGAAGCCGTGCACTGGTTGCAAGCTGACAAGATCGAATCGACCGTCATGATCGCCCTGCGCGCCCCGAACACCACGGGCACCTTCGGCTTGCTGGTGCTCGGTTCGCCCGACAGCGAACGCTTTACGTCAAGCATGGGCACGGACTTCCTCGTGCATATCGGCGCCACGGCCAGCGCCGCCCTGGCCGCGCTGCGCGCCGGCTCGCCTGCCTGAATACGCCATGAATGCGGCGCGCGGCAAGGCCGAGTGGCTCGACGCCTACCTGGCGCAGCTGGCCACGCAGCGCAAGCTGTCGCCGCATACCTTGAACGCCTACGGGCGCGACTTGCGCGCCTTGCTGGAACTGAGCGGCGATACGCCGTGGACGGCGCTGGCGCACAACGAAGTACGCCGCTACACGGCCAAGCTGCACGCTGGCGGCCTCGATCCGCGCTCAATCGCGCGCAAGCTGTCGTCGTGGCGGGGCTTTTTCAACTGGCTCAGCGGCGAGACCACCCTCGACGCCAATCCCGTCGACGGCATCCGCGCCCCCAAGCGGGCCAAAACCTTACCCAAAGCCTTGTCGGTGGACGACGCCGTGCGCCTCGTGGCGCCCGCGCAACACCAGCAAGGCGCCGCCGAGCCGGAGCAGCTGTGCAACCGCGCCATGTTCGAACTACTGTATTCGAGCGGCTTGCGCGTGTCCGAATTGACCAGCCTGGACACCCATTACTGCAAGGCCGAGAACGGCCAACCCGCCTCGCTGGGCTGGCTCGACATGGCCAGCTTCGAAGTCATCGTCACGGGCAAGGGCAACAAGATGCGCAAGGTGCCGGTCGGCAAGGCAGCCCTCGTGGCCCTGACCGCCTGGCTGGCCGTGCGTCCGCCGGCGGCCGATGGCAGCGCTGCCCTGTTTTTAAGCACGCGCGCCACGCGCATCTCGCCGCGCGTACTGCAGCTGCGCCTGAAGGCGCACGCGCTGGCGACGGACATTCCCGCGAACGTGCATCCGCACGTGCTGCGCCACTCGTTCGCTTCGCACGTGCTGCAATCGTCGGGCGACTTGCGCGCCGTGCAGGAAATGCTGGGCCATTCCAGCATCACCTCGACCCAGGTCTACACGGCCCTCGATTTCCAGCACCTGGCGCACGTGTACGACCAGGCGCACCCGCGCGCCAAGGTCAAGTAGGCAGCCGCGCCCGTTGGCCAGCCTGATCCATATCAAGCGGATCGGCGCGCATTTGCAAGCTTTTGCAAAATTCCGGCATAATCGTCCGCATTCTTCCGCTTGCGCGGCGGCACCACCGATTACAGCATAGGCATCTTCATGGCACTGATTCCAACCACCATCCTCACCGGCTTCCTGGGCGCAGGCAAAACCACCTTGCTCAACCGCATACTGCAGGAAGACCATGGCATGCGCATCGCCGTGATCGAAAACGAGTTTGGCCAGGAAAACATCGACAATGAAATCCTGGTGCAGGATAGCAACGAACACATCATCGAGATGAACAACGGCTGCATCTGCTGCACCGTACGCGGCGACCTGATCGTGGGCTTGACGGAACTGGCGCGCAAGCGCGACGCCGGCCTGCTGGCATTCGACCGCGTCGTCATCGAAACGACGGGCCTGGCCAATCCCGGTCCCGTGGCGCAAACCTTCTTTGTCGACGAGGAAGTGGGCAGCCACTACATGCTCGATGCCATCATCACGGTGGTCGATGCCCGCCATGCAATGAAGCAACTCGATGAATACGAGGAAGCCCAGCGGCAAGTGGGCTTTGCCGACAACCTGCTGCTGTCGAAAACCGACCTCGTCAGTGAAGACGACGTGGCCGCCCTGACGCGCCGCCTGAAGCGCATCAATCCCCGCGCACCGATCGCCAAGGTCGATTTCGGCCGCGCGCCGCTGGCCGAAGTGCTCGACATCCGCGGTTTCAACCTGAATGAAAAGCTGGAACTGGACCCGGATTTCCTGGCCACGGAAACGGCGCACGTGCACGATCATGACCATGCGCACGACCACGATCACGCACATGAACATGGCCATGAGCACAAGCATGAGCACGCACATGAGCACACCGAAGCCTGCGCCACCGATTGCGGCCATGCCGACCACCACCACGCGCAGCACAGCGACGATATCGCCGCCTTTGTTTTCAAGAGCACGCAACCGTTCGACAGCGCCAAGCTCGACGAGTTCCTCGGCGGCCTGGTGCAAGTGTATGGCCCGCGCATGCTGCGCTACAAGGGCGTACTGCTGATGCAGGGCGCCGAGCGCAAGGTGGTCTTCCAAGGCGTGCACCAGCTGATGGGCAGCGACCTGGGCGCCAAATGGGGCGACAACGAAGTGCGTGGCAGCAAAATGGTATTTATTGGCAAAAATCTACCAAAAGACATTTTTATTCGCGGACTCGAACAATGTTTGGTATAAACTAGCCGGGTTTTGCAAAGTATCCGTTGCAAAGCAGAAACAAAAGGGAAAGTTAAGCACGCTTTCCCGCTGTCCGACACCCATCTTGCTGGTATAAACCAACAAGTAGCCGTCTCTGATCGGCTAGTCAACAAATCGGGATGGCAATATAAAGCAAAGCGTGCCAAAATCAGCGACGAAAACGGCCCATGTCGTTAGCCTGTCATGAAATGCTGGCAAACTGCCGCTGGCCGCATGCCAGGCATGCAACCGATCCACCCAACACGCCTGTTGACGCGCGCATAGCGCGACTGGCATAGAGCGGTAAAAAGTTATCAACATGGCACCTTAGCCGGCCGGTAATCCTGGCTTACGCCGGCAAGCCAAGGTCGCACGCAGTACAGCGGGACAGCAATGCCAAGCGGAACCTGTACAGTTGCTCGGTATCGCCGCATCAACTGATCAATTTGAAAACTCTGTCGTATCGAAGGTAAGCGAAGTTATGACCAAAACTAATAAATCGACCCCGGCCGCCAACCAAGACATCCCTCTCATCAGCGAAGATCAAATTCGCGCCATGAGCGAAGATGACTACATGAATCCGGCACAACTGGCATTCTTCAAGGCGCGCCTGCAGCAGCTCGAAAAAGATCTGCTGAAAAACGCCGGCGAAACCACGGAACACTTGCGTGAAACCGTGCTCGTACCGGACCCTGCCGACCGCGCCACGATCGAGGAAGAGCATGCGCTGGAACTGCGCACGCGCGACCGCGAGCGCAAATTGCTGAAGAAAGTACAACAATCGATCGCCAGCATCGACGCCGGCGACTATGGCTGGTGCGAAGAAACGGGCGAGCCTATCGGCATCCCGCGCCTGATCGCCCGTCCGACCGCCACCCTGTCGCTGGAAGCCCAGCAACGGCGCGAACTGAAGCAAAAACTCTACGGCGACTGATCGCCCCTCCCCTTGCGCGGCCGCCCCGGCGGCCCCGTGATGGCGATAAAAAAAGCACACAACCCCGGTTGCGTGCTTTTTTTTCGTCCCGCGCCGACTACACTGAAGCAAGCACGGCAGCGGCAAGTGCCGCTTGCAATTGCCTTTTCCATCCCCACTTTTGAAGCATGGGCGCGCAATCGCATGGCCTTGCACGCATCGGCACGAATCTTTTGAGGTCACTATGGAACAATTTCACGGCACCACCATCCTCTGCGTCCGGCGCGGCAAGCAAGTCGCCCTGGGTGGCGACGGCCAGGTAACGCTCGGCAACATCGTCATGAAGGGCACGGCCCGCAAAGTGCGTAAGTTGTATCAGGGCAAAGTCCTGGTCGGCTTTGCCGGCGGCACCGCCGACGCTTTTACCTTGCTCGACCGCTTTGAAGGCAAGCTGGAAAAACACCAGGGCAATCTGCTGCGCGCCTCCGTCGAACTGGCCAAGGACTGGCGCACCGACCGCGTGCTGCGCCGCCTGGAAGCGATGCTGCTGGTGGCCGACAGCGAATCGACCCTCGTCATCACGGGCAATGGCGACGTGCTGGAACCGGAAGACGGCATCGGCGCCATCGGCTCGGGCGGCACCTACGCCCAGTCCGCCGCCAAGGCGCTGCAGGAAAACACGGACTTGTCGCCGGCCGACGTGGTCAGGAAATCGCTGACCATCGCCGCCGAGCTGTGCATTTACACGAACATGTCCCACATTATCGAGACGCTCGACTAAGCGTCCCCGAGCACAGAATGGAAAGCCAATTATGATCATGAACATGACCCCGTCGGAAATCGTCACTGAACTCGACAAGCACGTGGTGGGCCAGGCCAAGGCCAAGCGCGCCGTCGCCATCGCCCTGCGCAACCGCTGGCGCCGCCAGCAGGTGGCCGAGCCCCTGCGCCATGAAATCACGCCAAAAAATATCCTCATGATCGGCCCCACGGGCGTCGGCAAGACGGAAATCGCGCGCCGCCTGGCCAAGCTGGCCGAGGCGCCGTTCATCAAGATCGAAGCGACCAAGTTTACCGAAGTCGGTTATGTGGGCCGCGACGTCGACACCATCATCCGCGACCTGATCGACATCGGCATCAAGCAGACGCGCGCGCTGGAAATGAAGAAAGTGCGCGCACGCGCCGAAGATGCGGCCGAAGACCGCGTGATCGACATCCTCGTACCGCCGGCGCGCGACTTCGGCTTCACGCCAAATACGGCCGCGGCCGTGGACACGGGCAGCGGCGACAGCACGCGCCAGACCTTCCGCAAGCGCTTGCGCCAGGGCGAGCTCGATGACAAGGAAATCGAGATCGAGCTGGCCGAGGCGGGCCCGCAGATGGAAATCATGGCGCCGCCAGGCATGGAAGAAATGACGGAACAGATCAAGTCCATGTTCTCGGGCGTGGGCGCGCAGCGTAAGAAGGCGCGCAAGGTCAAGATCAAGGAAGCCTTGAAACTGCTGGTCGAGGAAGAAGCGGCCAAGCTGCTCAACGAAGATGAGCTGAAACAGAAGGCCATCCAGAACGTCGAGCAGAACGGCATCGTCTTCCTGGACGAGATCGACAAGATCGCCTCGCGTTCGGAGTCGGGCGGCGCCGACGTCTCGCGCGCGGGCGTGCAGCGCGACCTGCTGCCGCTGGTCGAGGGCACGACCGTCAACACCAAGTACGGCATGATACGCACGGACCACATCCTGTTCATCGCCTCGGGCGCGTTCCACCTGTCGAAGCCGTCGGACCTGATCCCGGAACTGCAAGGGCGCTTCCCCATCCGCGTGGAGCTGGAATCGCTGTCGATCTCGGACTTCGAGCGCATCTTGACGAGCACCGACGCCTGCCTGACGATGCAGTATGAAGCCTTGCTGGCGACGGAAAACCTGAAACTGCAGTTCGCGCCGGAAGGCATCACGCGCCTGGCGGAAATCGCCTATTCGGTTAACGAGCGCACGGAAAACATCGGCGCGCGCCGCCTGCACACGGTGATGGAAAAGCTGCTGGAAGAAGTGTCGTTTACGGCCAGCGAAGGCAGCAGCAGTTCGGAAAACCTGCTGGTGATCGATGCCGCGTATGTCAACGAACGCCTGGAAGCGCTGTCGGTCAACGAGGACCTGTCGCGCTACGTGCTGTAAGAAAGAGGGGGGAAACCGATGGCAAACAAGGCATTGGCGACGCGGCAGAAAATGCAGTTCCGCGTCGAACCCTCGCAAAAACCGCGCAACCCGGTCGCCACTGCAGCCCTGCAGCGCGCCGCCGGGGCGCACGTGAAAACCGTATCAGGCCAGCGCCAGCAGGAAAAACGCCTGCTGGCGAAACTGCTGTTGAAAGTAGAAACGGACAAATAGGCCGCCCGCGGACACCCCTTTTTACAGGGCGTCCGCCATCAGGCCACTCTCTGCCGCGGCAGCATCCCCTTAGAAGCGGTAGGACGCGCCCAGCGAAAACATGTCGACCTTGGTCGTTTGCTTGCTGTTGTACTTGACGGGCACGCGGTCCCAGTCGAGGTGCAGCGACCAGTTCTTGTTCAGCGCATACGCCGCGCCAAGGCCGTAGGTCAGGCCGATCTTGCTCTTCTTGTCCGAACCGCCACCCAGATAATCGACCTTGCCCTGCGTGTAGGCCGCACCGGCGCGGCCACTCAATGTAAACGCGTCAAACTGGTAGCCGAGCACGCCCTGCATGCCGAGGCCCGAGAACTTGCCGCGGCCAGCGCGCTTGCCCGCGTCCGTGTCGAAGCCGGACTTGACCTCGCCACCCATGTACCCCACCAGTTCAATCGAAGGCACGGCCACGCCGCCCTGAAACGGCAGCGCGTCGAAACTGTAACCCACGTAGGCCTTGCCATTGCGCTTGCTGCTTTTGTCGCAATCGCTTTGTCCGGCGATGCAATCGAGGCCGCTACTGGCGCGAAAGCCATAGCTGGCGCCCGCATAGATGGGACCCGGTGCAGCTTCGGCTGCGTTGGCGTGCAAGGGAGCGATGGTGGCCAGCGCCAGCAGCGCTGCGGGGAAACGGAAAGATGGGAACATGGATAACCTCTACAAGTGGATGGATTGCCTGGTTGTAGCGCGCTGCGCGAGCCACAAGCGGGAGTGTCATCGCTTTTGCCAAAAAGTACTATCACCTTGTGCAAAGTGCCATTAACGGCTACATTCGGTACCGTCACCCGCTACCAAACTTGTAAAAAAGGATATCCCGTGAGTTCACCTGAACTGGTTTTGCGCGTGCTGCGCACCCAACTGCGCGCCGCCGGCATCACGTACAAGGTATTGGCCGAACGCATCGTCATGAGCGAGTCGAGCGTCAAGCGCATGTTTGGCCAGCACGACATGTCGCTGTCGCGCCTGGCCTTGATCTGCAAGGCCTCGGGCATCGCCATGGAAGACGTGCTGCGCGGCGCGGCCGACATCACGCCGCATGCCGACACGCTCACCCTGGTGCAGGAAAAATCGCTGGTGGCGCATCCGCGCCTGCTGCTCGTGGCGATCTGCTGCCTCGGCCACTGGAGCCTGGAGCAGGTGGTGGAAACGTATGCGCTGACGCAGGCCGAATGCATCGGCTGCCTGGCCGAACTGGACCGACTGGGCTTGATCGAACTCAAGCCGCTGAACCGCTACAGCCTGCGCGTCTCGAACGCCTTCCACTGGCTGGCCGACGGTCCGGTGCAGCAGTACTTCCGCGAACACGTGGTGGCCGATTACTTCAGCGGGCATTTCGACGGCGCCGGCGAGACCCTGATGTGCATCCCGGCGCGCCTGTCGCTGTCGAGTGCGCAGGAGCTGGTGCAGAAGATCCGCCAGCTGGCCGAGGAACTGGCGCGGTTGCACCAGAACGACCGGCGCCTGGCACCCGCCGAGCGCGATGGCTTTACCCTGCTGCTGGGTTTCCGCTCATGGGAATTTGCCGCCTTCACGGCCCTGCGCCGCAGCTCGGCGTCCGCCGCCCCGGCGGCTCCCTACCAGACCGGTCCCAGGAACAGATAAAACGTGCTCTCGCCGCCCTTCGATGCGCCCGAGGCCACGTACACGGGACCGAAGCGCGTATCGACGGAAATGAAGGCGCTGCTCGCTTGCGTGAACTTGGTCGATTTCCAGCGCTCGCTCTGATCGAAGCCGCCGCCCATCTCCAGCGAAAAGCCGGCCCGCACGGCGCCGCCCAGGGTACTGGGCAGGGAACCGATGCGGCGCGCCATCACGAAGCGCGCCAGGGCCACGCTGCGTCCCGTCACCGATTCGAACTGCGTGCCGGACAGGCGCAGGAAGCCGCCCAGGCTGAGCGGCGCCTCTCCGCGCTGCGCGCGCGCCCATTCGCCATACACATGGCCGGCCCAGTTGCCGCGGCTAAAAGCCTGCATGCCGGTGATGGAAGAGCGGCCCAGGGCCGCTTCGCCTGACCCCGTGCTCGAATCGCGCGTCCAGGTGGCATCCACCAGCATGCCGCGCGTGGGGAAACCCGGTGAATCGAGCGTATCGACGCGGAGCTGCACAAACTGCGTGGTGCCCAGTGCACGCGATTCCGGCAGCGTAGGGTCGGCCGGAATCGCCAGCCGGCCCTTGACCTCCGTGCGCGTGACGCCAAACCGCAGATCGCCCCAGGTACCAAACTGGCGTCCCAGTACCAGCGCCGCCGTCTGGCCGTTATATGTCACGCGGGAACTGCGCCGGCCCTTGTCGAACAAATCCATCGCCGACGAGCTGTACTGCAGTTCCGGCGCGATATACCACGGGTTGCCGGCCCCCAGCGGCTGCCAGAACTGCACGCCATAACCGCGCTCATTGCCGATCTGCGCCATGCT
The DNA here is from genome assembly GCF_059617945.1 of Janthinobacterium sp. BCJ23. Classification (NCBI taxonomy): domain Bacteria; kingdom Pseudomonadati; phylum Pseudomonadota; class Betaproteobacteria; order Burkholderiales; family Oxalobacteraceae; genus Janthinobacterium; species Janthinobacterium sp. BCJ23. The sequence continues at coordinate 57,092 of NZ_JCAQAW010000005.1, forward strand.
GCGCAATTCGCCGCCCCAGCTGTTCAGGTTCGAGCGCACGTGCAGCAGCTTCAGGGCAAAGGTATTGCTGTCCCTGAAATCGCTGGCCATTTCCAGGCCCACGCGCAGCCGGTTGCTGGCCCACGGCGCTTCGACCGCCTTGATGTTGACCGTGCGCTGGTCGCCCGCGTCGACCACTTCCGTCTCCACGCGCGCCACGTCGCCACGGCCATACAGCCTGGCGGCCGCCTTGAGCACATCTTCCTGACTGACCGGCTGCCCTTCCACCAGGCCCGATTGGGCCTGCAGGATGCGCGGATTGATATCGCCTTCGCTCTCCACGGCCAGGCGCGTGAGCGGCAGGGCCACGTCCAGCAGGGCCGGCGCCGCCAGGCGCAGCTGCTCGCGCGCCGCATACTGTTCCGGCGGCAGGGCCAGCGGCGCCAGGCGGGCGGCCAAGGCCTGCGCCGCCTGCTCGCCGGCGCGCATGGCGCGCGCATAGTTTTCAAAGTCGAGGAAACTGACGCCCGTCAGGTCGGGCGCCACGAGGATATCCTGCGATTGCAGCTCCTTGAGCGAGCGCTGCACGTTCTGCTCCGTGAGGATCTGCAGCATCTGCTGCGCCACGCCGATGGCGCTGCCCAGCTCTTTTTCCGGCGCCAGCGGCGTGCCCACGTTGACGGCGATGATGACGTCGGCGCCCATGGCGCGCGCCATGTCGACGGGCAGGTTGCGCACCAGGCCCCCATCGACCACCAGCCGGTTATTCACGCGCACGGGGGCGAAGACACCCGGCACGGCCAGCGAGGCGCGCATCGACAGGAACAAAGGGGTGTCGACCAGTTCCACCAGCTCGCCATTGACCAGGTCCGACGCCACCGAGCGGAAGGGCAAGGGCAGCTGGCTGGCGGGCCGGTCGCGCATGCCGGCCGGCAGCAGCCGGTTCAGGGCCATTTCCAGCGCCGCATTGCTGGCCGCCGCCGGCGGCGTGGAAATGCCGTTGCGGCTGGTGCCAAACTCGATGCGCGACGGCAGCAGCAAATCTTCCTCGCGGCGGCGGAACGCCAGTTCGTCGCGCGGCGGCCGGTCGGCCACCACGCGCGCCCAGTTCGTGTCGCGCGCCATCTTTTCCAGGTCCGCCACGGAAGCGCCGGCCGCATACGCGCCGCCGACCACGCCGCCCATGCTGGTGCCCACCACCATGTCGATCGGCACGTGCAACTCCTGCAGCACTTTCAAGACGCCGATATGCGCGAGGCCGCGCGCGCCGCCGCCCGACAGCACGAGAGCGATGCGCGGGCGGGCCGGCGCGGGGGCAGGAATGGCCACGGTGGAACCAGGGGAAGGCGTGACGGCGGGAACGTCGGCTGCGGCGCCGGCTTGCGGCAAGGTGCACAGCGCCGCCACGCAGCCCGCCAGGACGGCACGGATCGAGAACATGAAGACTCCAGTCGCGATGGCGGCACGGCGCCATCGGCAAAATACGATAAGAACGGCGTTAATGAGCGTTAATTCGACGGCGGCGTGCTGGTGGTGGTCACCTGCGGCGCGGCCGGCATGACGGTGGCCGGACGCTGCTGTTCCATCGGCAGCGGCGGCGGCACCAGATTCGATGCCGGCGCCGGGGCCGGTGCAGGTGTTGGGGTGGCGGACACGGGCCCCGGCAAGGCCAGCGCCTTGTCGTCAGCCACCAGGTCGATGCGCTTGCTCACGCCGCCATCGCGCAGCAGCACGTGGCGCGCATGCACTTCCAGCACCGTCACGCCGGGCACCACCTCGGCGCCTTCCGGCAAGGCCACGGACGGCTTGCCATCGGTCGAGATGATGGCCACGCTGCCGCGGCCATTGCCGGCGGCCACCACGCCCTTGAGCTGGTAATTGCTGGCCGTGGCCACGCTGACCTGGCCGCCGAACAGCGAGGCGCCCGCCTCCACGCTGGCATCCTGCACCACCGGCACAGCCGGCGGATTGATGGGGCGCTGCGGCGCCTTGAACAGCTGCATGGCCCAATAGGCCAGCGAGACGGACAGCGCCACGACGGCGAGCAAACTTGTAAATTGAGGCAAACGCTTCATGGCTTCCTTGGGTTTCTTATCTGACGAGCTGATTGATTTCGATAATCGGCATCAGCACGGCCAGCACGATCAGCAGCACCACCACGCCCATGGCCAGGATCAGGGCCGGCTCCAGCAGGCCGGCGATGGTGAGCGTGCGGCGTTCCAGGTCCTGCTCCTGCGCGCTGGCGGCGCGTTCCAGCATGGCCGGCAGCTCGCCCGTGATTTCACCCGCGCGTATCATGTGGATCAGCATCGGTGGAAAATGCTTTTGCGCCGACAGCGCGCGCGCCAGGCTGACGCCCTCGCGCACGGCGCCGCTGGCCTCCTGCACCAGTTCCTGCATCGCCACGTTGGTGAGCGTGTCGCGGCTCGTGTCGAGCGCGCGCAAAATCGGCACGCCGGACCCCGTGGTGATGGCCAGGGTGCTGGCAAAACGCGCCGTGTTCAGGCTGCGTTCGAACTTGCCGTACAAGGGCGCCGTCAGCAGCCAGGTATGCCAGCGCCGCTTCAGGGCCGGCTGCTGCAGCGCGCGGCGCCAGGCGAACCAGGCGCCGGCCAGGATCACGGCCACGATAAGGCCATAGTTGCGCACGAAGTCCGACAGCGCCAGCATGATCACGGTGAGCATGGGCAGCTTTTGCTTGGTATTGGCGAACACGGAAACGATCTGCGGCACCACGTAGGTGAGCAGGAAGATCACGATGGAAAACGCCACCACCGTGACGATGGCCGGATACGTAAACGCCAGCTTGACCTTCTGCACCAGCGCATTGCGCCGCTCGATATAGTCGGCCAGGCGCGAGAGCACGCGCGACAAATGGCCGATCTGCTCGCCCGACGCCACCAGCGCCCGATAGATCTCGGCGAAATCGCGCGGATGGCGCGCCAGCACGTCGGAAAACGCGGCGCCGCCGATCACTTCCGAACGGATCGAGGCGATCAGGTCGCGCAGATACGGCCGCTCGGCCTGTTCCAGCAGTGCGGAAAACGCCTGCTCCAGCGGCAGGCCCGCTTCGAGCAAACTGGCCAGCTGGCGCGTAAACAGGGCCAGCTCGGTGCTGGACAGGCGCTCGCCGAAGCCGCGCCGCTTGGTCACGCCGGCGGCGTCGACCTGCGCGGCGATCGGCTCGACGGCCAGCGGCACCAGGCCTTGCACGCGCAGCTCGGCGCGCGCGGAACGAGGACTGTCGGCATTGAGCACGCCCTTGCGGGTGGCGCCCTGGGCGTCGACGGCTTCATAGCGGAATGCGGGCATGGTGGCGGGCCTAGTCTTTGGTCACGCGCAGCAATTCAGCCTGCGTGGTGGTGCCGTCGCGCAGCCAGCGTTCGCCATCGTCGCGCATGCTCAGCATGCCGTCCTGCAGGGCAACCGTGCGCACTTCCGCTTCCGACGCGCGGTTGTGGATCTGCGCGCGGATCTGCTCCGTCGTGCGCAGCAATTCGTACACGCCCACGCGGCCCTGGTAGCCCGTCTGGCCGCAATGCTCGCAGCCGACCGCCTGCCAGTACTGGCCATCGAAGGTCTTGCACGAACCGCACAATTTGCGCACCAGGCGCTGCGCCAGCACGCCCAGCAGCGACGACGACAGCAGGAACGGTTCGATGCCCATGTCGAGCAAGCGCGTAACGGCCGCCGAGGCGTCGTTCGTGTGCAGGGTCGCCAGCACCAAGTGGCCCGTCAGCGATGCCTGCACGGCGATCTGCGCCGTTTCCAGGTCGCGGATCTCGCCGATCATGATCACGTCCGGGTCTTGCCGCAAGATCGCCCGCAGCGCCTTGGCAAAGGTCATGTCGATGCGCGGGTTCACTTGCGTCTGGCCGACACCGGCCAGGTCGTATTCGATCGGGTCTTCCACCGTCAGGATATTCGTGGTGGTGGCATTGAGCATCGACAGCGCTGCATATAAGGTCGTCGTCTTGCCCGAACCGGTGGGGCCGGTGACGAGCACGATGCCGTGCGGCTGCGTGATCAGGCCATCGAACTGCGCCAGCATGGGCGCGCTCATGCCCAGGTGCTGCAAGTCGAGGCGACCCGCTTCCTTGTCCAGCAAACGCAATACGGCCCGTTCGCCATGCCCCGTGGGCAGGGTCGAGACGCGCACGTCGACGGGTTTGCCGCCCACGCGCAGGGTGATGCGGCCGTCCTGCGGCAAGCGTTTTTCCGCGATGTCGAGCTGCGCCATGATCTTGATGCGCGAAATCAGCGAGCCATGGATGGCTTTACGGGGACGCACGACGTCGCGCAGGCTGCCGTCGATGCGGAAACGCACGACGGACGTCTGCTCGAACGGCTCGATGTGAATGTCGGACGCGCCTTCGCGCAGCGCCTGCGTGAGCAGCGCATTGATCATGCGGATGACGGGCGCGTCGTCGGACGATTCGAGCAAGTCCTCGATGGCAGGCACGTCCTGCAGCAGCTTGGTCAGATCGAGGTCGGCGTCGAATTCGTCGGCCATCTGCGACGCGTCGCCGCCGCCGCCCGCGTAGGCACCGGCAATGGCCGCATCGAGTTCGCCGCGCGGCAAGACCGTCAGCTGGATCTGGCCGAAACGGCGCGACACTTCGGCAATGGCCGCCGGCGCCGTCGATGCGGCCACCAGCACTTCGACGGGGGCGCCGTCGATGGCGCCGGGCCGGGCCAGCAAGCCGAAATCGCGCGCGTAGGCGTAGGGAAGCAGATTGCTCATGACTGCCCCATCACTTCTGCTGCTGTGGCAATTGCTGCTGCTGGTATTGCTGCAGCAGCGGCTGCGGCGGCGTGGCCGCGTTGGCCGGCGCGCCTGGCGGCGGCGTCGGTGCCGGCGGCACGGGACGCGTCACCATGCTGCCGCCCACGGGCTGGCCATCCTGCAAGGCAGGCAGTACCGGCGTGCCCAGGTCTTTCAGCATCAGGTTGCCCGTGGCCGGCACGGCGGCCGTCTCGGCCGAACGCATGTAGTCATAGCGGTCGGCCGCCAGGCTGCCGCTCTGCTCCTTGTTGCGCACGATGACGGGGCGCAGGAAGATCATCAGATTGGTTTTCTTGCGCTCGCGCGTCTGGTACTTGAACAGGTTGCCGATCAGGGGGATGTCGCCCAGGCCGCGTACTTTTTCCGCGTTGTCGCCCGTGCTGTCCTCGATCAGGCCCCCGAGCACGATGATCTGGCCATCGTCGGCCAGCACATTGTTTTCGATCACGCGGTTGTTGATGGTGATGCCGCTGACGGCGGCCGCCGTGGATTTGTCCACGCTCGACGTCTCGTGATAGATGCCCAGCTTGATCGTGCCGCCCTCGGAAATCTGCGGACGCACCTTCAGGGTCAGGCCCACTTCCTTGCGGTCGATGGTCTGGAACGGATTCGTGTTGGTGCCGGCCGTGCTCGTGTACTGGCCCGTCAGGATAGGTACGTTTTGGCCCACCTTGATGGTCGCCAGTTCATTGTCCAGCGTGATCAGGTTCGGCGTCGACAGGATATTCGCGTTGCCGTCCGATTCCAGCGCATGCGCCACGGCGCCCAGGCCCAGCGCGCCGTTGATCTGCTTGAAGATGCCGACCGTCAGGCCGCCCGTCGGCAAGACTTTGCCGCCGCCCGTGGCGATGGCGGCGATGTTGTTGCTGGTGCCCGAAGCGAACGATTGCAGCGCGCCCACGCGGTAATTGCTGCCGCTGTCGCCGGACAGGCCCAGCCACTGCACGCCGAATTCGGAGGCCTTGGACGACGTCACTTCGACGATCAGCGCCTCGATGTAGACCTGGGCGCGGCGCACGTCGAGCTGGTCGATCACGGCGCGCAGGTTGCGGTAGACGGCTTCGTTGCAGGTCAGAATCAGGGTGTTCGTCGATGCGTCGGCCTGGATGAAACCGGCCGCGCCGCCCGACGACAGCTGCTGCGGCCCGTTGTTCAGCGATGCGCCGCCCGTGGTGCCGCTTTGCGTATTGCCGCCCAGGCCAGTGCTGTTCATGCCGCTGTTGTTCTGGCTGATCTGATTATTCGTGGCGGCGTTGCTGGTATTGCCCTGCTGCGCCGACGCGGCCGTGCCGTCCGATGTCACCACCGAGCGCAGGGTCTGCGCCAGCTTGGTGGCGTCCGCGTTTTTCAGGTACACCACATGCACATTGCCCAGCTGCGTGGTGGGCTGGTCCAGCTTCGAGATCAGCGACTTGGCCAGGTTGGCGCGCGCGGCCGATGGCGCGCGCAGCACCAGCGAATTGGTGCGCGGGTCGGCCAGCACGGACACCTTGCCCGCGTCGGCCCCGGCCGCGCCGCCCGCATTGCCGCCTTCCATCAACTTGTTCACCATCGAGGCCAGGTCGGACGCGATCGCATAGCGCACTGGGATCACGTCCAGGTCCGTCGACGCTGGCACGTCAAGCGCGGCGATGATCTTCGCCAGGCGCTTGAGGTTATCCGCGTAATCGGTGATCACCAGCGAGTTGTTGCCCGGGTTGGCGTTGATCGTGTTGTTCGGCGAGATCAAGGGGCGCAGCACGGCCAGCAGGTTGGCCGACGATTCGTAGTTCAGGTAAAACACCTGGGTGGCGATCTGGTCGCCCTTCACCTGGCTGGCGCCATTGCCCACCTGGGTCGGCACGGATTGCAGCTTGGCGTCCGCTTCCGGCACCACTTTCGCATAGCCGTCGCCGGAGACCACGGCATAGCCTTGCAGGCGCAGCGCGGAGGCCAGCAGCCCGAACGCCTGGGTCTTGCTGATCGATTTTTCCGACACCAGGGTGATCGTACCCTTGACGCGCGGGTCGATGACGAAATTGATGTTGGTGTAATGGCCCACCGCCTTGATCACCGATTCGATGTCGGCGCCGACGAAATTGAGCGCCGCTTCATCGCCGGGCGCGGCCCAGACGGGCGCCGGCATGCCGGCCACGGAACAGCACAGCAAGGCGGCGGCCGACAGGCGGCGCAGCGAGAAGGAGGAGGTAATGGGGCTCACGGATGGTTTTTTCATTGTCTGAACTCTAAGGCGATGATGTTTTTTTCGCTATTGCTACGGCGCTGTCCCAGCAAATTCAACAAACTCGCCAAGGTCTCTTCATATCCTGCTGCGGCCTGGGCCTGGCCGGAAAACTGCATGCGCCCCTGTTGCAGGCTGCCGCTGCCGTCAAGCAGCAGCGGTCCCTTGATGGAGCGCAGTGTCAACGTCGCCTGCTGCCCCTGCCAATCGAAATCGAGCTCGTAGCTGCCCAGCGGACGCAAGGACGACAGCCGCGACGCCATGTCCGTCATCTGCAAGGTGGTGCGGCCGACGGCGGAAAACTGCCGCTGCTCCAGGGCCAGCTGCAAGGTACTCCACGACAGGCGCATGCTGCCCGTCGGCGCCACGGTATTCAACGGCGCACCGAGGCCGCCGAGGCCATCGGCGGGCAGCAGCAGGGCCGCCGGGCTCACTTGCCAGTGCGACCACGAGCCGCGCAGGTTCACCGGCTGCGACAGCGCCTGCGGGTTCTGCAGTTCCACGTCCGCCGATCCCCACAGCACCGAGGGCGAAATGCGCCAGCTGAAGCGCCCCGGCAGCAGCGGCGTCACGGCGCCATTCGCGCTGGCCGCCCCGCCGATAAAGGCCGAGCCGCGCCACAGGGTACCTTGCGCGTCGCCCAAGGTCAAACGTCCGCCCGTCTGCTTTTCCACGATGCCAGCGACCCAGCTGGCCGGGAAAAACACCAGCAGGGTGACGCAGACGCTGACGATGATGGCCAGCAGCCAGCCAAGCAGGCGCATCATCGTGCCGCGCCCGGGCTCTGGTGCAGGGTCAGGCTGGCGTCGACCAGCCCCGCCTTGGTCTGCGCCGTGATCTTCGCTTCCTGCACGGCCACGCGGCCTTCGCGGCGCAAGCCATCGAGCCACAGCATGACGCTGGCGAACGGCACACCGGTCAATTGCACGCGCGCGTACTCTCCCGTCAGCGACAGCGATTGCGGCGCCAGGCCGCGCGCTTTCAGCGACGCATCGAGGCTTTCACGGGCCATGGGCGCGACCTGCACGGGCGCCTGGCGCGCCAGTTCGCCCGCTTCACGGGCCAGCGCCTGCAATTGGGCCGCGTTCTGGCGCAGCTCGGGCAAACTCTTTTGCAAGGCGATGCGGCCCGTCCAGGCAGGCTCGAAGAATACGGCGTAGACGAGGGCCAGCCCCGCCACCACGCCGCCGATGGCCAGCAGCTTGCGCTCCTGCTGCGTACGCTCCGTCCAGAACGCCTGCAGGTTCTGTTCCTGGCCAGTCAGCGCGGCGCGGACCTTGTTCAATGCTGCACTCATGCTTTTGCTCCCGTGGCCGGCGTGATCTTCCACACGCCCGGCGCCGTTTCATTCAAGGCCAGCTTGCGCGCGGCCAGGCCATCGCGCACCTGCGCCTGGGCGCTGGCGTCGACCATGTCCGGTTTCAGCTTGACGATCAGGCTGCGCTCGCGGTATTCCAGCGACGCCACCACGCCGCGCCCGGCCAGGCCACCCAACGCCTCGCCCAGGGCCGCGCTCATGCTCGTGAAATCATCCATGCTGGCTTGCCCGCTTTGCAGGCGGGCGGCGGCGATATTGCGCCGCATCTGTTCCGCTTCCAGCCCATACACGGGCACTTCGTTCGGATACGCGGCCTTGAAGGTTTGCTGCATCGAGGTGCGCACGGTGGCGGCTTCGCGCTTCAAGCGCATCCATTCGATATTCATGCCGGCCAGGTTGACGACCACGGCCAGCAGCGCCAGGCGCAGCGGCCAGCGCCAGCGGCGCCATTCGGTGGCCGATCCCGTCGCCGTGCCCAGGGAACTCGCCAGGTCCAGCCCCGCATTTTTGGCGCCGGCGATCCAGTGCGCCCAGTGATCCAGCTCCACCGTCACGCCATCCATGCCGGCGGCCAGCTGTTGATACTGCGCCAGCTCGGCCTGCGCCACATAGACCGTCAGCGGCACGTCGCCGGCAAACGCGCGCGTCGTCAGCAGTGCCTGCTGCGGCTGGGCCGGCAATACGAGGCCCAGGCCCTCTTGCGGCGCCTGGCGCAAGGCCAGTTCCAGGCCATCGCCGCTGGCCTGCAGGGCGGCCGTCACGCTGCCCGGCTGCAAGGGCAGGCACAGCTGCGATGGCAGCAGCGCCACCTTGCGCGCGCCCTGCGCCAGCAAGGCTTTCACGAGGACCTCGGCCCAGGCGCGCTGCGCCACGGCCACCGTGCGCATGCCGGACGCATCAGGTGCGCCGGCAGCCAGCAGGCAATCCTGGGCGTCGCCAAGGATGTGTTCTTCCACCAGGCCCGGCAGGGCCGCGCGCAGGCGGGCGCCGGCCAGCGGCGGGGTTTTCAGGCGCAGCAAGGTCACGTCGGCCGCCGCCAGCAGCAGCAGCACCCGCTGCGCACCGGCGATCAGCTGGCCCAGGCTGCCCAGCGGCGCGCTGCCCTGCTGCAGCAGGGCGCCGCCGTCGCCGGCCAGCACGAAGGAGCAGGCAGGCGCGCTGTCGGTGGACGCCTTGGCCGGGTGACGGATATACAATATTGTCAAAGTGACTCGCTTTCAGCTGTTAATTTTCCCGCAACCAGACCAGGCTGGTGGTGCGCTGCGGATTCGGCTCGCGCCACACCAGTGCCTGCGCATCAAGGGCGGCGCGGTCCAGGCGCACGCGGATCACGGTGAGGAAGTACTGACTTTTCACATCGATCTCCACGCCGTCGATCGGTTTCTTGCCGTTGATATTATTCTGGAAATTTGATCTATCGACAAACTTTTTACGCGGGTTGCTCAAGGTCAGGGCGCTGGCCTCGGACACGGACATGTCGGTGACGGCCGACAGCACCTCGGCCAGGGCCGTATTCACGTTCACCGCGGTCGGTTTCGGCAGCACGATGATGAAGTCGCGCAGTTTCTCGATCATCTGCGGCGTATAGCCGGGCACGGCCAGCAAATCCTCGACCTGCGTGAACGCCACCGGTTCGCTGCTGCCGCCCGATGCGGGCGTGGCGGAGGGCGTCTTGCCGTCGGCGCCGCTGTCGGCAGTGCGCGGTTTCGGCCGTGCGCGCAGCACGGCATCGGCCGTCGCCTGCGCCAGGGAACTATCGAGCTGCAAGTTGGACAGCAGCCGCTGGTAGGCCTGCACGTTGGGCTGGCTGACAATCCCCGTGGCGGCGGCCAGGTTGGTGATATTGAAACGCGCCTGCGCATCGAGCGCGCGGCCCGAGACGGTGGCGTCGAATTTTTCCGTATCGACCTTTTCGCGGTCCACATAATCGTCAAGCCGCGCTTCCTCGATGGGCGTGGCCCAGACGCCGTCAAGCGCCGTCAGCGTGACATTATCCTGGCGCAGCCAGAAACGGGCAAAGTCGACCATGCCGCGCATGGCCCACTGCGTCTGCAGGCGCAAACGCTGGTTTTCCATCGAACGCACCTGCACCTGCTGCTGCCAGAACAGGCTGGCAACGACGGTAATCGCCAGCGCCGTCAGCAGCAAGGCCGTGATGACGGCCACGCCGCGCTGGCGCGAGGGACGTGTAAAAGTCCTCATCCCGGCCCCAATAAAAAGACTTTGGACAGGCCCGCCTCCTGGCCCGGCATCTGCAAGGTCACTTCCAGGCCCGGCACTTGCGTGGAAATGGCGGCGCCCGCCGTCAGCACGTTCCAGGCGCCATTGCTCCAGCCGCGCATGACCATGCTATCGACGCCGCGCATCAGGGCCACGTCGGCGCTCGAGGTATCGGTATCGTCGCGCGCCGCCTGCCACAGGGTGTCGAGCACGGCCAGATCGCGCGTGCCGTTCGACTCGCGCCGCGTCAGCACGCCGCCGCGCAGGCGGTAAGTGACCACTTGCAACTGCTGCGGCTCCTGTTCCGACGCGGCCAGGCGCACCAGGGTCAGGCGGTCGGTCTCGGCTGTCAGATTGGTACGGCCATTGAGCAGGCTGGCATTCTGGCCGGCGCCGGCCAGGTGGTCGCAATCGCTCTGCATCTGGGCAAACGCCAGCTGCATGCCGCGTGCCTGCTCGAGTTGGCTGGTCAGCACTTCGCGCGAACGCATGATGCTGTCCAGCCCGCGCCAGCCCAGCACGGCGACCATGGCCAGGATGCCGATCGCCACGAGCAGCTCGATCAGGGTAAAACCGCCGGCAGGGACAGTGCGGCGCGCCATCAGTCGTTGAACGCCAACAACACCAGGCGCACGATGCGCCGGGCCGGATATTGCACGTCGTACACGTTGACGCGCACTTGCCGGATGCGGGGATTCGGCGTGGCCACCACTTCCTCTTCACAGATCAGTTTCAGATCGCCCTGTGGACAGTCGACCGTGCGCTTGCCCGTCTGCGGGAAGGTCTTCGCCAGGCGCAGGCGCACCAGATGGTTTTCCGCCGACCAGGTAGCCATCATGGCGCTGCGCAAGCCATCGCTGTTCTGCGTCAGGCTGCCGACGGCGCGCAAGGAGGCGCCCAGGGCCGTGCCGACGATGACGAGGGCGACCAGGACTTCCAGCAAAGTGAAACCGCGCTGGCGGCGACGGAATGGGAACCGCATCATTGCTCGACCGTGAAGTGGCCGATGCCGTCGGCGCGGATGGCCACGCTGCGCTCGCCGCTGGCCAGGGTCAGCACGAAAGGCTTGTCGACCGGTTCGCGGCCGAAGATGATGCGCAGCGGCTGGGCCACGCTGTTCGATGGCTGCACGCTGAGCAGCATGGGCGTGTTGGCAAACACACGCTCGCGCAGCAAGTCGTCCTGCGTCACCGGTTGCCACAGCTTTTCATTGAGGACCAGGAAACGGTATTGATTTTCGTCCGCTTCGAACGCCACCTGCCGGCTGCGCACGATGGCTTCATCGCGCGCCAGCTGCAGCAGCAGGGCGATGCGCTCGGCTTCCTTTTGCAGCGCCTGCTGGCCATTCGGCATGGCGTTCAGCGAGACCAGGCCCAGGGTGACGCCGATGATGACCATCACCACCAGCAGCTCGATCAGCGTGAAGCCGCTGGCGCGTGGCCGGGGCAGTGCGCGGCCGGTGGTCATGGCAGGCATGCAATGGAAAACTTACAGTTCCCAGGAACCGATATCGGCGTCGTCGCCGCTACCGCCGGGCTGGCCGTCGGCGCCCAGCGAGATCAGATCGACTTCGCCTTTCACGCCTGGCGACAGGAACTGGTACGGGTTGCCCCATGGATCCTTCGGCATCTTTTCCAGGTAGCCGCCCGCTTTCCAGCCGTTCGCGGCCGGTCCCGTGGTCGGTTTTTCGATCAGCGCCTGCAAGCCCTGCTCGGTGGTCGGGTAGCGCTGGTTATCGAGGCGATACAGTTTCAACGCTTGCATCACGGTGGCGATGTCGACTTTCGCCGCCGCCACTTTCGACTCGCCCGTGCGGGCGATCAGCTTGGGCACCACCAGCGACGCGAGGATGCCCATGATCACCACCACGACCATGATTTCGATCAAAGTGAAGCCGCGCGCGCGGCGCTGGCGTATCGGATGGTTTGCTGCGTTTTGCATAAGAAAGAGAGAAGAAGGTGAGTAATGAGAGCAGAGTATAAAGCGGAAATATGACAAAGCCTGTCATATAGGGAAAAATTTCTGCGGGGGCTGTCAGGCCGGCAAGACCACTTTGCCGCAAACGGCGCAGCCGGGGTCGCGCGCGACGCGCATGCTGCTCCATTCCATGTGCAAACCGTCGAGCAGCAGCAGCCGTCCGGCCAGCGATTCGCCCGCACCCATGATCAGTTTCAGCGCCTCGGCAGCCTGCATGGCGCCCACCACGCCGACCAGCGGCGCGAACACGCCCATGGTCGAGCACGCCTCGTCCGTGAACTGCTGCTCCTGCGGAAACAGGCAGGAATAGCAAGGCTGGGTGCCCGTGCGCGGGTCGAACACGCTCACTTGCCCGTCGAAACGGATCACGGCGCCCGACACCAGCGGCACCCTGGCCGCCACGCAGGCGCGGTTGACGGCGTGGCGCGTGGCGAAGTTGTCGGTGCAGTCGAGCACCACCGTGGATGACAAGACCAGTTCGGCCAGGCGCGCGCCGTCGAGTCGCTCCTGCAAGGCGATGATGTCAATCTCGGGATTGATGCCGGTCAGGGTTTCACGCGCCGACAGCACTTTCGGCTGGCCCACGCGGGCCGTCGTGTGGGCGATCTGGCGCTGCAGATTGGTCAGGTCGACCGTGTCGTCATCGACCAGGGTCAGCTTGCCGACGCCGCTGGCGGCCAGATACATGGCCGCAGGCGAGCCGAGCCCGCCCGCGCCGATCACCAGCACATGCGCATCGAGCAAGGCTTGCTGGCCTTCGATGCCGATCTGATCAAGCAGGATGTGGCGCGAGTAGCGCAGCAGTTGATTGTCGTTCATGGTTTTACGTCTACTGCAAACCCAGATCACACCCTGGGGTCGGACCCTCAGGGTCCGCCCCCGGCACTTGCATTGGGTTAAGCATCAAGGCTTCCGCACAGGAATCTTCTTGTCATCGGCCTTGATGTCGGAAGCGATTTCCGGCTTGGCGCCGATCTTTTCAACCTTGGCGTCCACCTTGGCCAGCTGCACCGGCAAGCCCTGGAAGTGGTTCAAGGCTTGTTGCAGCTGGAAATCGTCCTTGGCGCCGTATTCGAGCGGCTTGCGCTTTTTCGCCGTGGCGATCAGGCGCTGCTCTTCTTCCAATTGATCCTGCATGCCTTCCATCGTCGGCTTGGCCGCTTCCGGCTTGCCATCGTTGCTGCTCAAGTGTTTTTCCAGGTCCGCCTCGCGCACGCGCAGGCTGTTCCAGCCGTCGCCTTCGGCCGTTTCATCGACCAGCAAGTCAGGCACGATGCCGCGCGCCTGGATGGCCCGGCCTTTCGGCGTGTAGTAGCGGGCCGTCGTCAGCTTGACGGCCGTGTCGGCCGTGATCTGGCGCAAGGTTTGCACGGAACCCTTGCCGAACGTCTGCGTGCCGATAACAGTGGCGCGCTGGTAATCCTGCAGGGCGCCGGCGACGATTTCCGAGGCGGACGCGGAACCGGCATTGACCAGCACCACCAGCGGCACGGTTTTCAGCGCGGCCGGCAGCTTGGCCAGCGGATCGGCCTTGGCGCCGGGCGGCGCATAGAATTCGCGGCGGCCGTAAAACACCTGTTTCGACTCGGGCAACTGGCCCTTGGTCGAGACGATCACAGAGTTGCCGGGCAAAAATGCCGTGGCCACGCCAATGGCGCCCGGCACGACACCGCCTGGATCGTTGCGCAAGTCCAGCACCAGGCCCTTGAGCTTGGGGTCTTGTGCATACAGCGCGTTGATCTTTTTGACCATGTCGTCGACGGTCGGTTCCTGGAACTGGGCGATGCGCAGCCAGGCATAGCCGGGCGCGACCATCTTGGCCTTCACGCTTTGCACGCGGATTTCCTCGCGCACGATGGGGAAGACCAGCGGCTTGCTTTCGCCCTTGCGCGACATCGTCAGCACCAGCTTGCTGCCGGGCTGGCCGCGCATCTTCTTGATGACTTCTTCCAGCTGCAAGCCTTTCAGCGGAATGTTGTCGAGACGGGTGATCAGGTCGCCCGCCTGGATGCCTGCCTTGGCGGCGGGGCTGTCCTCGATGGGCGAGACGACTTTCACGTAGCCGTCTTCCATGCTCACTTCGATGCCGATGCCGACAAACTTGCCCTGCACGCTTTCGCGCATTTCCTTGAAGGCATTTTTATCGAGATAGACGGAGTGCGGGTCCAGCGACGAGACCATGCCGGAAATGGCTTCCGTCAAGAGTTTCTTGTCTTCCACCTTCTCGACGTAATCGGACTTGATCAGGCCGAAGACGTCGGACAACTGGCGCAGCTCGTCGAGCGGCAGCGGGGCATTCGTGATCTTCTGCGCCACGGCCGGGAACTGCAGCGACATGCCGATGCCGGCCAGTACGCCCAGACCGATCAGGCCGATACTTTTGACTTTGATACCCATGTATTCTTCGCAATCTACAAATTCGCTGCCGCAGCAATGGTGGGAACTTAAAACTTCACCCAGGTGGCGGGATCGAAGGCGCGGCCCTGATGACGCAATTCAAAGTATAGCCCTGATTCCTCGTTGCCGCCGCTGTTGCCCGCGCTGGCAATGGCATCGCCACCCTTGACGGCGTCGCCCACCCGTTTCAGCAAGGATTGGTTATTGCCATAAATACTCATGTACTGGCCGCCATGGTCGACGATGATCAAATTGCCGAAACCGCGCAGCCAGTCGGAAAACACGACCCGGCCACCGGCGATGGCGTGGACTTCGCTGCCTTCGCCCGTACGGATGAACACGCCCTTCCAGCTGGGACCGTCACCACGCTTGCTGCCGAAGCGGGCCGCGATCTTGCCCGCCACAGGCGCGCGCAGCTGCCCTTTCAGGCTGGCAAAGGCACCGGCCGGCGCAGCCGGGCCCAGGCTCGGGCGTTCCGGCTCCGGTTCCGGCTTCGGTTCCGGTGTCACCTTGGCCACTTGCGGCGGCTCGTCGTCGTCGATCGGTTCCAGTTTCACGGGTGGCGGAGGCGGCGTCTGCGGCTTGATCTTGCCCGATTTGTTTTGTTGCTCTTTGGCAATGCGTTCGCGTTCGGCCTGCGCCTGGGCCGCCTTGGCGCGCGCGGCCAGCAGGCGTTCGCGTTTTTCCGCCGCGATCTTCGCGTCGGCGGCCGCTTTGGCGGCGGCGCGTTGCTCGGCCAGCAATTGCTGGCGTTTCTTTTCAGCCGCGGCGGCCGCGGCCTGCTCTTCGATCAGTTTGGCCAGCTTGTCGACCAGGTTGCCCATGCGCTGTTCGTCGCGCTCGACATTGCCCACTTCCTTGCGCTGCGCCATCAGGCGCTGCGACAGGGTCGTCAGCAAGGCGGCGCGGCGCGCCTTCTCCTGCACCAGCAGGGCCTTCTGGTCGCGCTCTTCCTGCGCGATTTCTTCCAGTTCATCCTTGGCGTTCTGCACGTCCGCCTGGTTTTTCTCCACGGCCAGCAAGTTGGCGCGCAAGGCTTCCAGCAGGCGCGCCTGCGCCTGCGAGACATACGCCATCAATTGCAAGTCGCGGTTGATGCGGTTGGGGTTGTCGCCCGACAAGAGCAACTTGATGCGGTCTTCGTTGCCGGCGACATATTGCTCACGCAGCAACTTTGACAGCTGCGTCTTTTGTTTCTCGACGGTGGCCGTCAATTGCTGGTGCTCTTGCCCCAGCGCATTGAGTTTCACGCCCGTCTCGCTTTGCTCCTGCGCCAGGTCGCGCAAGGCGCGGTTGGCATTGGAAATGGCTTCTTCCGACTCGGCCAGGGTATCGGCCGCGTCATCCTTGGCGCTTTCCGTGCGGCTGATGTCGCGCTTGAGCGCCGTCAGCTTTTGTTGCAATCCAGCACGTTGTGCTTCCGCGGCCGCCTTCTGCTTGCTGCGTTCGGTGGGCTTGGCGCCCTGCGCGGCGCCGCTGGAAAGCAGCAGCGCCAGGCACAGCATGGCACCGGCGCGCCACGCCGGCAGGGGTCGTTCAGCAGAGGGGGCGATGGCTGTGCCGCGGAAGAAAGACGACAAGTTACTTGGCCTTCCCTTGGTTCGCCACGGCTGCTTGCGCTGCCGCGATCGCTGCCGGGTCGCCCAGGTAGTAGTGACGGATCGGTTTCAGGTCGGCGTCCAGTTCGTACACGAGCGGCTGGCCGTTCGGGATGTTCAGGCCGACGATATCGCTGTCGCTGATGCCGTCGAGCATCTTGATCAGCGCGCGCAGGCTGTTGCCATGGGCCGAAATGATGATCTTTTTGCCAGCGCGGATGGCCGGGGCGATTTCCTCATCCCAGGCCGGCATCACGCGCGCCACGGTGTCTTTCAGGCATTCGGTCAGCGGAATCGATGCTTTCGGCAAGCCGGCGTAGCGCGGATCGTTGAACGAAGCGCGGTCATCGTCTTCCGCCAGCGGCGGCGGCGGCGTGTCGTAGCTGCGGCGCCACACGAGGACTTGCTCGTCGCCATACTTGGCGGCCGTCTCGCCCTTGTCCAGGCCTTGCAGGGCGCCATAGTGGCGCTCGTTCAGACGCCAGTCGTTCTTGATCGGCAAATACATCATGTCCATCTCGTCGAGAGCCAGCCACAGGGTGCGGATGGCGCGCTTCAGGACGGAAGTGTAGGCCACGTCGAACGTAAAACCTTCCTGCTTGAGGATCTGGCCGGCGGCCTTGGCTTCGTTGACGCCCTTTTCCGTCAGATCGACGTCGGTCCAGCCGGTGAAGCGGTTATCGAGGTTCCAGGTGGACTCGCCGTGACGCATGAAAACGATTTTGTACATAGTTCTATCTTCTCAAGGGGTTCAAATCAAAAAAGCAAAACGTAAAAAGACCTCGTCCAGCTTCTATTTTATAATGCGCGGATTGACTTAAACCATTGGACCCTACGTGAAATTCATTATCGACCACATTTTTCTGTTTGCCATCGTCATTATTTCCGGCGGCGCCCTCCTCTGGCCACTGCTGTCGATGCGCGGCAAGCGCGCGACCGTGCTGGAAGTCACGCAACTGATCAACCGTGGCAAGAGCGTCATCGTCGACGTGCGCAGTGCGGAAGAATTCGCCACGGGCCACTTGCCTGAAGCAAAAAATATTCCGCTGCCGGAACTGTCAAAACGCCTGGGCGAGCTGGAAAAATTCAAAACGCGCCCCATTGTAGTGGTTTGCCAGAAAGGTTCGCGTTCGGCAACCGCCGTCGGCCTGCTGGGCAAAGCTGGTTTCGCTGAGGCAACGAGTCTGGAAGGCGGCCTCGACGAATGGAAAAAGCAAGGTTTGCCATTGAAAACCTTGTCGCTGGCCAAATAAGCCAGCCTTAACTGAAGGAATGATCATGACCGTACCCGTAATTGTGTATAGCACCGCCGTGTGCCCGTATTGCGTGCGCGCCGAGCGCCTGCTGGAATCGAAGGGCGTCGCCGTGCAAAAGATCCGCGTCGACCTCGACCCGGAAGAGCGCATCAAGATGATGGAACGCACGGGCCGCCGCACGGTGCCGCAAATCTATGTGGGCGACACCCACGTGGGCGGATTCGACGATTTGTATGCGCTCGATCAAGCTGGCAAGCTGGACCCCTTGTTAAATGGCACGGCAGCCTGATATAAAGCGGGTTCGAGAAATTGCTTGGTTTTTTGTCGTATTGTTTTGATACAATTGCCCTCGCACCTGATCTGGCCGCGCCTATCCGGCGCGGTTTACATACCGCAAGCACCATATTTGAACGGTGTGCCGTTCTTGTCCTTTACAACGAAAGCGTTCCATGTCTGACGAAAACCTGCAACCAGTCTTCCAAATCCAACGCGTCTACCTGAAAGACATGTCGCTGGAACAACCAAATTCCCCAGCTATTTTCCTGGAACAAGAAGCACCAGCGATCGAAGTCGCACTGGACGTGGGCGCTGCGCCTCTGGCCGACGGCATCTTCGAAGCCACCGTGACCATCACCGTCACCGCCAAAGTCGGCGATAAAGTCGCTTTCCTGGTTGAAGGCAAGCAAGCCGGTATCTTCGAAGCACGCAACATTCCTGCCGATCAACTCGATCCGCTGCTGGGAATCGGCTGCCCGAACATCATCTACCCTTACCTGCGCGCCAACATCGCCGACGTGATCACCCGTGCCGGCTTCCCGCCAGTGCACCTGGCCGAGATCAACTTCGAAGTGTTCTACCAACAACGTCTGCAAGCTATTGCTGACGCCGCTGCAGCTGCCCCGGCAGCCGACGCGACGACGCACTAAGCTTCAGGCAAGACCCCGCCAGCCGTCAAGGCTGGCCTGACACGGCGGCCTGGCCGCCGTGTTTCGTTAAGGTTCAAAAATATCATGTTGAAAAGTGCGCTCTTGAGCAAGTTCCGCTGGATGGCCGGCGCCGTGCTGCTGCTGGCGACCGCCGCCAGTCACGCCGTCGATTTCAAAACGGTGGGCGCAGCCCCCGTGATCCTGTACGACGCGCCATCCTCCAAGGGCGGCAAGCTTTACGTGGCGCCACGCGGCATGCCGCTGGAAGTCGTGCTCAGCTACGGCGAATGGGTCAAGGTACGCGACGCCAGCGGCGAAATGGCCTGGACGGAAGCCAAGGGCCTGTCGGCCAAGCGCAACGTCGTGGCGCGCGCCGCGAACCTCAAGGTTCGCGCCAGCCCCGACGATACCGCCTCCGCCATCCTCCTCGTCGACAAGGGCGTGCTGCTGGAAATGAGCGAGCAAGCGAGCTCCGGCTGGGTCAAGGTGCGCCACAAGGATGGCCAGAGCGGCTACGTCAAGACCAGCGAAGTGTGGGGCCTGTAAGCACCGCGTCCGTTCCCCCTGCCCCGTTGAGGTTGCATGCAAGTTTCTCCTGAAGTCATTCCCGATAGTATTCCCGCCGCCCGCAAGATCACCCTCCTGGGCGCCGGCGCCTGGGGCACGGCCGTGGCCATGGCGCTGGCCGGTCGCCACGACGTGCTGCTGTGGGGCCGCAATGGCGACGCCATGGCCGCCATGGCCGCCAGCGGCGAAAACAGTTATTTGCCCGGCTTCCCTTTGCCGCCGCAACTGCGCATCAGCGCCGATTTCGACGCCGCCGTCGCGCATGCCAGCGGTGAACAGGGCCTCTTGATCGCCGCCTGCCCCGTGGCGGGCTTGCGGCCCATGCTGCATCAGCTGAAAGACAAGGCCATCGGCAACCTCGTGTGGCTGTGCAAAGGGTTTGAAGGCGGCACGGGCATGCTGCCGCACCAGATCGTGCAGGAAGTGCTGGGTGACACCATCCCCGGCGGCGCCCTGTCCGGCCCTTCGTTCGCGCAGGAAGTGGCGCGCGGCTTGCCGTGCGCGCTGACCATCGCTTCGCACAGCGCGGCCTTGCGTGGCGCCGTCGTCTCGGCCCTGCATGGCGGCACCATCCGCGTGTATGCAAGCGACGACTTGGTGGGCGTGGAAGTGGGTGGCGCCGTCAAGAACGTGCTGGCCATTGCCACGGGCGTGGCCGACGGCCTGGGCCTGGGTTTGAATGCGCGCGCCGCGCTGATCACGCGTGGCCTGGCGGAAATCACGCGCCTGGGCACGGCCCTCGGTGGCCAGACGGAAACGTTCATGGGCTTGACCGGCATGGGTGATTTGATACTCACTTGCACGGGCGACCTGTCGCGCAACCGCAGAGTCGGCCTGGGCCTGGCGCAAGGCAAGGCGCTGGATACCATCGTGGCTGAACTCGGTCATGTGGCCGAAGGCGTGCCCTGCGCCAAGGCCGTGCGCGAACTGGCGCGCCGCATGGGCGTCGACATGCCGATCACCAATGCGGTGGCCGGCGTACTGTTCGATGGGGATTTGCCGCACGTGATGGTGCAGCAGTTGCTGTCGCGCGATCCGCGCGCCGAGGCGGCCTAAGGCGAAACCTAGCGCCCCGCCTTGGCCATCAAGATCGTCAGCAGTAGCAAACTGTCTTCGCGCGCTTCCAGGGCGTGCGCCTGGCCGCCAAGCAGATACAGCATCTGCCCCGGTCCCAGCACTTGCACGCCGCCATGCGCTTCCACCGCCACCTGCCCTTGCAGGCACAGCAAGGTGATTTCACCGAGCACATGATGCTCGGGCATGGTCTTGCCTTTGGGCATGCACATGCGGATCAATTCCAGCTCATCCGTCTTAGCCAGCGCAATGGCGGAAAACTGCGACAGGTCGTCGCCGTCCCTGCGCAGCACGTCGATCACCTGTCCTGAACTTGCGTGCTCCAATGCCATCATGTGCTCCTTCAGCAATTATTCGGCGACTTCCTCCGGCTCTTTCGCGCCACGCATCCACTCGACCAGCGGCCACGCATCCTTCAAGCCTTCCGCCAGGGTCGGCAGCAGTTGCTCGGGGGCGTTGACGGGCAGCGGCACTTCGGTCCAGACGAAAAAGCTCTTCAGCTTGATGAATTCGATATGTTCGGCGTCCGCGTCAAACCCCTTGGGCGGGCGCTGCAGCTTGCCCTCGTTCTGGATGGTGCCGAAGCGGGCCTTCAAACGCTTATTTTTCAGCACTTTGGAAAAGCCTGGCGCATCGTTGACCATGTGCTCGCGCAGCGCCTTCAGGCGGCCTGGTGGCGGCATGTACTCGCCGGCGCCAAACAGCAGGTTCCCCTGGCCGTCGATCTGCAGATAATACGTGGGGCCACCCGCCTTGCTGGGGCGGCGCATGTCGTTCGGCGCGATGGCGGCCGAAAAACGCGTTTTATACGGGCTTTTATCATGGGCAAAGCGCACGTCGCGGTTGATGCGGAACATGGCCTTCTTCGGATTGCAGTATTTCACGGCAGGGTCGAACTTGCCCAGCTCGCCGATCAGGCTGGTGACCAGCGCCAGGAATTCCTCGCGCAGGATGTCGTAGCGGGGCTTGTTCATCACAAACCAGGGACGGTTGTTGTTGTCGCTCAGTTCACGTAAAAATTGGGTCAAATCACGCACATGCATGTGTCAAATTCCGATCAGCAACTATTTGGAAAGCTCTTTCGGGATGGGGCGTTTGCCCACCATCACGTCGAGTGCCGCTTCGCGATTCTTGCGCAGCACCGTCATTTTAGCTTTTTCGCCGGGCGGCAGTTGGGCGATCAGGTTGAGCATTTCCGTCGTGTCGCCGACGGGCTTGCCTTGCACCGTCAGCAGGATGTCGCCGGGCACGATGCCCGCCTTGTCGGCCGGGCCGTTGCGCACCACGCCGGCGATGATGGCGCCGCTGGTGCGCTGCAAGTTGAAGCTTTGCGCCAGCTCGGGCGTAATGTCCTGCGTTTCCACGCCGATCCAGCCGCGCACCACGTGGCCATCCTTGATGATGGCTTCCATCACCGTCTTGGCCGTCGACACGGGAATGGCGAAGCCGATGCCGACGGAGCCGCCGCTTTGCGAATAAATCGCCGTATTGATGCCGATCAGATTGCCGCGCGTATCGACCAGGGCGCCGCCCGAGTTGCCGAAGTTGATCGCCGCATCCGTCTGGATGAAGTTTTCAAAACTGTTGATGTGCAGGTTGTTGCGGCCCAGGGCGGAGATGATGCCCATGGTCACCGTCTGGCCCACGCCGAACGGGTTGCCGATGGCCAGCACCACGTCGCCCACACGCGCCAGCTCCGACTGGCCCAGCACGATGACGGGCAGCTTGTCGAGGTCGATCTTGATGACGGCCAGGTCCGTTTCCGGGTCCAGGCCCACCACCTTGGCCGGCGCCTTGCGGCCATCGGTGAGCACCACTTCGATTTCATCGGCGCCTTCGACCACGTGGTTGTTGGTCAGCACATAGCCTTCATGGCTGACGATGACGCCGGAGCCGAGGCTGTTTTTCAAGTCGTCGTCATCCCCGTCGTCCGGGTCGCGGTCGCCGAAGAAACGTTTGAAGAAGGGATCGCGCGCCAGCGGATGGGCGCCGCGCTTGGGGACTTGCAGGGTGAGGATGTTGACGACGGCGGGCATGGCGCGCGCCGCCGCGTCGCGGTAGGAGCCGGGCGCCAGGCTGCTCGACGCCGTTTCCACCACGGGCACCGGTTTCGCGGGAGAGCCCAGTTGCTGTACCCGGCTGGCCGGGCGCAGCGCGCCGTACACAAAGTACAGCGCCAACGCGATCGTCACGGTTTGCGCAAACAATAACCAGAATCGTCGCATACAGTTCTCTGCCCAGGTCAGCCGGCCCGTGCCGGAACGACTTATTTTGCCAGATCGTTGCTATTCTGTCCGTTCTTCTGCAGCGAGTCGCGGATTTCACGCAGCAGCATGATGTCTTCCGGCGTGGCCGGTGCCGCTGCCGGCGCGACCGGTTCGCTGCGGCGGGCCTTGTTCATCAGGCGTACCATCTGGAAGATGATGAAGGCGAGAATGACGAAATTGAGCAGAATGGTCAGGAAGTTACCGTAGGCCAGCACAGCGCCCGCCTTTTTCGCTTCCACCAGGGTCAGGGTGGTGGCTTGGCCATTCAGGGGCAGGTAGTAATTGGCGAAATCGAGGCCGCCGAAAATGCGGCCGATAGGTGGCATGATCACGTCTTGCACCAGCGAATCGACAATCTTGCCGAAGGCACCACCGATAATGACACCGACCGCCAGATCGACGACGTTACCCTTCATTGCAAATTCTTTAAATTCTTGCATCATTGCCATGAATTTCTCCTTCGGATAGATATAAAAACATGCCGATCATACTATTGATTCCTGGGGACACCAACTTGTGGTTGCCGGCAGGACCAATTCCGGCACAGCCATGCGCATCTAGTTCGAAAGAACTAGCCACCTCCTGCAAAAGTATATAAATTATGGTACAAGCAACGTTTTTGTTTTATTCGTTGTTTGCTTCACTTATAATTTGCGGTTGCCAGAAGTGGGTTTTTCACTTCCGGATAATCAACAAGAAACTGGCACGGGCTGCGCCATTGGCCGAAGTTCCGCAGGGATGTTGCCACGTTACCGTACAAAGATGCGGATCGCGGCAATCAGTGGGATAGAGCTTCGGCGACGGGTTTTTCGCGGCTGCCACTCATAATAAAGATTCGCATTTTGACTGATTGGGGTTTGCATGAGTAACGAAAAGCAGGTCGATTCAGGCCGTCGCGGCTTGCTCGTCGCCACGTGCGCGGCGGGCAGTGTAGTTGGATTGGCAACCGCGGGAGCCTTGGTAAGCACCTTCCAGCCGTCGGAGCGCGCGAAAGCGGCTGGCGCGCCGGTCGAAGTAGACATCACCACCTTGCAACCCGGCGAAATGCGCACCGTCGAATGGCGCGGCAAGCCGGTCTGGATCCTGAAGCGCACACCGGAAATGATCGCGTCCCTGAAAAAGACCGACGGCAAAGTCGCTGATGCCAATTCCCAACGCAATCCCGCCGAATTCACGCCTGAATACTGCATGAACGAGGCACGCTCGATCAAGCCTGAAATTCTCGTCGCCGTCGGCATCTGCACCCACCTGGGCTGCTCCCCTTCCTCGAAATTTGCCCCCGGCCCGCAACCGTCGCTGCCCGATGACTGGGAAGGCGGCTTCCTGTGCCCTTGCCACGGCTCCACCTTCGACATGGCTGGCCGCGTGTTCAAGAACAAGCCGGCGCCGGACAACCTGCAAGTGCCGCGTCATATGTATCTGAGCGACACCAAATTGCTGATAGGTAAAGACGAGAAAGGCGAGGCTTGATCATGGCTGCTTTCAAAGAGACGAAATTCCCGGCAGACGCTCCCGTCGCCGAAAAAGCGCTGGGCTGGGTCGATGACCGCTTTCCCCTGACCAAGCTGTGGAACGACCAATGGGGCAAGTACTACGCCCCGAAAAACTTCAATTTCTGGTACATCTTCGGCTCGCTGGCCATGCTGGTGCTGGTCTTGCAGATCGTCACCGGCATCTTCCTGACCATGCACTACAAACCGGATGCGGCCCTGGCCTTCAATTCCGTCGAGTACATCATGCGCGAAGTACCATGGGGCTGGCTGGTGCGCTACATGCACTCGACGGGCGCCTCGGCCTTCTTCATCATCGTCTACCTGCACATGACGCGCGGCCTGCTGTACGGCTCGTACCGCAAGCCACGTGAACTGATCTGGCTGTTCGGTTTCGCCATCTTCCTGTGCCTGATGGCCGAAGCGTTCTTCGGCTACCTGTTGCCATGGGGCCAGATGTCGTACTGGGGCGCCCAAGTGATCGTCAACCTGTTTGGCGCCATCCCGCTGATCGGCCCTGACCTGTCGTTGTGGATCCGCGGCGACTATGTTGTTTCCGACGCGACCCTGAACCGCTTCTTCGCCTTCCACGTGATCGCCATCCCGCTGGTACTGCTGGGCCTGGTTGCAGCGCACTTGATCGCCCTGCATGAAGTGGGCTCAAGCAATCCGGACGGCATCGAAGTGAAAGAAAACCTGGGCGCCGATGGCCACCCGGTCGATTCGATTCCTTCGCATCCTTACTACACCGTGCATGATCTGTTCGGCGTATCGATCTTCCTCGTCATTTTCAGCGCCGTCGTCTTTTTCGCGCCGGAAATGGGCGGTTACTTCCTGGAATACAACAACTTCCTGCCAGGCGACTCGCTGAAGACCCCGCTGCACATCGCGCCAACCTGGTATTTCACGCCGTTCTACTCGGTGCTGCGTGCCACCACGGCCGACTTCATGTACGTGCTGATGGGTGTCGTGGCTGCCTACGTGGTGTTCATCTGGCTCAAGTCGCGCCTGTCGACGATCGTCAAGTCGGTCATCGCCGGCATCGCCATCGTCGCCATCATCGGCATGCTGCCGCAGGTGCTGGACGCGAAATTCTGGGGCGTGGTGTTCTTCGGCGGCTCCGTCGTGATCCTGGCCTTCCTGCCATGGTTAGATCATTCGCCGGTGAAATCGATCCGCTACCGTCCGACCTGGCACAAATACATCTATGCCATCTTCGGCCTGTCGTTCCTGATCCTCGGCTACCTCGGGACCCAGGCGCCAACGGATGCGAAAACCATCGTGTCGCAAGTGTGCACCCTGATTTACTTCAGCTTCTTCCTGCTGATGCCATGGTGGAGTGCCATGGGCAAGTTCAAGACCGTGCCGTCGCGTGTGACGTTCCACCCGCACTAAGCCGCTCTCACGCCACGCTCAAAGGACATACATCATATGAAGATTGCAAAAAAACTGCTCGCCATCCTGGCACTCGTGCCCGCCATGGCTCTCGCCAGCGAAGGCGGCTTTCCGCTGGACAAGGCACCTGACCGCCAGACCAACATGGCAGCGCTGCAGCATGGCGCCAAATTGTTCGTCAACTATTGCTTGAATTGCCACTCTGCCGTGTCGATGCGCTACAACCGCCTGCGCGACCTGGGCTTGACGGAAGACCAGATCAAGCAGAACTTGTTGTTTACCAGTGATAAAGTGGGCGACCTGATGACGACAAGCCTGGCAGCGCAGGACGCCAAGGCCTTCTTTGGCGTCGTACCACCCGATTTGTCGGTAATTTCGCGCGCGAAATCATCTTCCGCTGGCACAGGCGGCGACTACCTGTATACTTACCTGCGTACGTTCTATAAAGACGACACTCGTCCGACCGGCTGGAACAACATGGTCGTGCCGAATGTTGCCATGCCGCATGTATTATGGGAATTGCAAGGTGTCCAGACTGCCAAGTTCGTGGAAGAGAATGATCCGCACGAAGCTGGCAAGAAGATCCACAAATTTACCGGCTTCGAGCAGGTCAAGCCAGGTACGTTGAACAAGATCGAGTATGACAATGCGGTAGCCGACCTGGTCGGCTACATGGAGTGGATGGCCGAACCGGCACAGCAGACACGCAAGCGCCTGGGCGTGTGGGTGCTGCTGTTCCTGTCGGTCTTTGCTCTGCTGGCATGGCGCCTTAACGCGTCGTTCTGGAAGGAAGTCAAATAAGTGAGGCGCCGGCCATAGGCCGGTTTATGCCTGTTTCTGCGTTGTCCGCATGAGTGGACAAGCGACCTGGGGTGAGCCGTTCGCGGCTTCACCCCCTTTGTTTCTAAGGAACTATAAAAAATGATGGTTCTCTATTCGGGTACAACCTGCCCATTTTCGCAACGCTGCCGCCTGGTTCTGTTTGAAAAAGGCATGGATTTCGAAGTGCGCGACGTCGACCTGTTCAACAAACCGGAAGACATTTCGACCATGAACCCGTATGGCCAGGTGCCTATCCTGGTCGAGCGCGAACTGATCCTGTATGAATCGAACATCATCAACGAGTACATCGATGAGCGCTTCCCGCATCCGCAACTGATGCCGGCCGATCCGCTGATGCGTGCCCGCGCGCGCCTGATGCTGTTCAATTTCGAAAAAGAACTGTTCGTGCACGTGCACGTGCTGGAAAGCGAACGCGCCAAGAGCAACGACAAGGCCCACGACAAGGCACGCGCGGAAATCCGCGACCGCCTGACGACCCTGGCGCCACTGTTCCTGAAAAACAAGTACATGCTGGGCGACGAATTCTCGATGCTCGACGTGGCTGTCGCGCCGCTGCTGTGGCGCCTGGACCACTACGGCATCGAACTGTCGAAGACGGCTGCACCGCTGATGAAATACGCCGAACGCATCTTCTCGCGTCCAGCCTATATCGAAGCACTGACCCCTTCCGAAAAGGTCATGCGCCGCTAAAGATAGGCCCGGCAGGCTACGCCTGCCGGGATATCTGCGTCTTTTGAATTACCGGTGCGCCCGCCTCAAGTTTGACGGCGGCGCTCCCGCCTCACAGTGCCTACCATGTCTGAAATCTCAACCAAACCTTATATGCTGCGCGCCATCTACGAGTGGTGCACCGACAGCGGCTACACGCCTTATCTCGCGGTCAAAGTCGATTCGCGCACCACGGTACCGATGGAATACGTGAAAAAGGGCGAAATCGTGCTCAACATCAGCTTCGGCGCCACCAGCGGCCTGAAGATGGACAACGACGCCATCCGCTTCCACGCCCGCTTTGGCGGCGTCTCGCGCGAAATCTACGTGCCGGTCGACAACGTGATGGCCATCTACGCCAACGAAAACGGCCAGGGCATGGCTTTCGAGCCCGTGCTGGGCAACGACGACCCCGATGCACAACCGACGGACAGCCCGGCCTCCGCCGACGTCCCGCCGCCAGTGCTCGCCCCCACCGCCAGCGCCCCGACCCTGTCATCCGTGCCGACCAGCTCCCCCGAACAACGCGACAGCGCCACACCAGGCGACGACGAGCCACCAAAAAAAGGCGGCCGCCCGACCCTGACACGCATTAAATAGCGTATAATTCGCAACGCGCAGTTTTTGCCGACTTAGCTCATTTGGTAGAGCAGTTGATTTGTAATCATCAGGTGGCCAGTTCGAAACCGGCAGTCGGCACCAGAATTCAGTAGGAAATCAAAGGGTTACCCGCTTCGGCTGGTAGCCCTTTTTGTTTCCGGCTTAGGTGTCGTTTCCATCTAACCCTTGAATAGCTTGCTTTGTCTAATCCGTGTGCAGCGGTTTATGTACGGATCGTCCTTTCGACAAATAAGGCAGTGTCAATTGCTGAGCTCTCCTAATCGATCAGCAACATCAGAAAGACATATCAGTAGCGATTGCCGCTCATTCTCTGGCATCGTTGCGGCGAATGCGATAACTGTATCGACAGTTTCATTCTTGTAGCGATTCGCAAACTGCATACGTTCGCCACTTGTAATTGCCAAAATTGCGCTGACTGTTAGGCTAAGGTCGGTAGCCTCAAGAATGTATCCAGGTGTCTCAGCAGCAATGATGTGCAGTGGAGATATTGCCTTTCCTTCGGCCTCTTTGGCAATCCAGAACTTGATTGGTGCAGGCAGGACAGCATTCGTATTAGGTTTTCCCTTAACGAGACTACTATTTGAAGTACTAGACTTGCCGGCTTTAATTAGTCCTCCTGCCATATCGGCACGGATTGCCAAGGTAAAGTCATGAGCATCGACAAATCCCGGTCTGGAGTCAGTGATGATGGCGCGTACGCCGCATGAGAAAAAGCCGGACTGATCCCTATCAATGTACGGCTGCAATTTAACTGCACTTGCTTGCACCACCACTTGAGCGTCAGCACATGCCAAACTTAGTGAACCTGCCAAAAATAAAATGTACTGAAGCAGTCTCTTGATTTTCATTGAACATTCTCCCAGTAGCATTGCGTTCGATTGTAAACCGACTTCTGCCAGAGAGATCATCATTGCGTCAAGTAACTCAAGCCACCACTTGCATTGACAGCAATACTGTCAGCATGACTTTGGCCTTTCCCCACTTCACGCTCGCATTGCTGCACCGCGCAATGACTATCAGCACATTTAGGCGCAAGATGAGCATGTGCTTGCGCAATGCAGGCTCCCGATGTCTGGCTTGCCTACCTGGGGGAATATCATGTCCGCACACACTTACAAGCTGATCGAACTGGTGGGAACGTCTACCGAAAGCAGCGATCAGGCGATACGCGATGCCATTGCCAAGGCGGCGCTGACGGTCAAGCATATGGACTGGTATGAAGTGACGGAGTCGCGCGGCCATATTGTCGATGGCAAGGTGGCGCATTTCCAGGTCACGCTCAAGGTTGGCTTCCGGCTGGAATAAAGGGACCGAGCAAGGCAGGCGGCGCGCTCAGCGCCGCCCAGGTACTCCCCGGCTCTCCAGCCACTCCCGGCCGCCGCTGTCCAGCGCGGTCTCGATGACCTTTTCCGGCAAGCTGTAGACGGTCGCCCAGCTGGCGCGGCCGTCCTGCGTGTTGGCGGGAAAGCTGTGCGTCTCGATGGGCCAATGGTATTTGCGTTTCAGCGCTTTCACGATGGCGGCCAGCGAGACGCGGCCTTGCAGCGGTTCGGCGCCGGACTGATCGCGGTTCGACAGCAGCACGGCCAGGACCTGGCCGCGGCCCGTGCGTGCGCCGGGGAAGGTGGGGGTTTTGTTTGCCATGGCCTATTTTACCGGGCAATTATCGGCGCGAGGCGATGTGCCGCACCTTTGATCTGGCGCAAACGCCGCATCGGCTTTGCGGCCACGATAGACGTTTCGACAGGTTGCCAGTGCCCCTCTGGCAGCTTGGTCCTACCATCACGGGGCACAGGAGCCTATCATGCACAGCCTGAACATCCACGCCATGCAATGGCAGCCCGTCGCCGATATTTCCGCCGTCAATCCGCTGCTGCCCGACGACCTCGCCTGCTTTCGCGAACTGCGCGACGTGCTGCAACGTTATGGCGCGCTCGACCGCTTCGGCATTTCCCTGATCCACCGCCATTTCGACATCGCCGACGACGAGGAGCTGATGGAGTACACGAATGCGGAAACCCGCACCTTGACGGTAAAGCCTGTCAAGAAAAGCGACATCGACTGGCAGCACACGACGATTACCAACTGGAAACTGACGGAAGGCGAGGAGGTGGCGCGCATCGGTTGCGGCTGCGCGCGCAATTCCGGCGGCCACCTCGGCTATCACCGGGGCACCTGAAAGCGGCGTCGGCCTTTCTTACACTTTGCTTCCACCGGCTCAGTCCGCTTTGCGCAAGCCCTTGATTCAATATGCTTTTTTTGTGTGGCACGCAAGCTGCTTATCACTGTCTACGAGATGAATCCAGGCAGGTCATTCTGGATTCTTTCTCCCCCGGATTTTCCGAGACTGACTACGATAAGAGGCTGCGATGAACGTCGATCACACACGAAGCAAGACCCTGGGTTGGCTGGGCGCACTGGCGGCGGCAAGTCTGCTGGCCAGCGGCCAGGCGCAGGCCGGCGCGTACGGCCTGGCCGTCAACGAATTGAACTCTTTCCGCATCACCACCAGCGCTGGCGCGCTGTCGCTGGCCGGCGCCAACCGCAATGCCAGCGACAGCGCCTTCTTCGAGGGCGGCGTGGCCGTCAATCCGCGCGCCGTCAATACGGGCCCGGCCGCCAACGCCGACGTGCTGCAAGTATGTTCGGGCGGCGGCTGCAGCGGCTTGCCGCAAAATAACTACGCACCCAGCCCCAGTTCCACCCTGGAGTTCGCACGTGGCGACGCGCATGCCTTTGGCAATATGCTCACGGCCGCCGGCTCCACCGTGCGCGCCGTTGCGGAAGCACAGCGCGACACGGTCGGCGCCGCCACGGCCACGGCAGGCGATACGCTCACCGGCTCCGTCAACCTGACCCTGTCGAGCGCTGGCTTCATCACCTTCAACTTCATGGGACGGCGCGACCTGCGCACCAGCGTGACGACGATGGGTGACAAGTCGAGCGTGTCGATCATGGATATCTTCAATATCTCGTGCAATACTTCCAGTCCCGTGGGCTGCCTGTCGAACGCGAATGCCGATGGCGTGATCTTCCAGTTCGCGCCCGATGGCGACGCCAACAATGGCAGCGACGTCAATGGCAACCATACGGTCGGCAGCCTCGATCCCTTCAGCCTGAACATGACGGCCGGCACCAACGACCCGGCCACCGGGCGCGCCTTCACGAATGGCTTTGCGATGTTTTCGCTGACGTCGAATTTCGCCCTGCCCGCCGGCAGCTACACCTTGAACTTTTCCAAATCCACGCGCACGGACATCGTCGTCATCGAACCCTTGCAAGTACCGGAGCCAGGCACTTTGTTCCTGCTGGGCACGGGACTGGCAGCCCTGGCTTTTACGCGCCGCCGGCAGCCGAAATAATCCGCAGCATGAAAAGCACGCGGCGCCCGCAAAGGCGCCGCTTTTTTATGCCGGCAGAGATGTGTTAACCGAGCCGCGCCAGCGCCCGGCGCGCCAGTTGCAATTGCTGCAGATAATAGCGGTGCAGCATGGCGGGATCGCTCAGGTCACGCCCCAGCACCAGGCGCAGCTCGCTGGCGGGGCAGTCGGCTGCCTGGATCTGCACCTGGGTACGTACCTGTGCGCCAAGCTGGCGGGCCAGCTGACGCGCCGCCTGCTCCTGCGCGGGCCGGTATTCGACGCGCGTGCGCGCCACCTGGAAGCTGGTTTCATTGGCCAAGCGCACCACCTGCACGGGAGCACCGGCCAGGCTGCGCGCCAGCGCGGCTGCCAGGCCGGGCACGCCGTTGCCATTCACAATTTCCAGGCGCGGATGCGGCGCACCGGCCACAGGCACCGACGCCGCCGGCAACGACGCGCTAACGGGCAGGCTGCGCTCCGCCGCCGGCACGCGCCGCAGGCGGGCCATGCCATCGCTCTGCGTAATCTCCACGCGCGCCATGGCGGGCGCATCCGGCACAGGCTCGGGCACAAGCTTCGGCGGCGCCTCGCCGCGCAACAAGGCCATGTCGCGCCGCACATCGTGTTCCTGCAAGCTGGCCGCCTGGCGCCGCATGACGGCCGCGCGCTCATGCTGCCCCAGCCGTTCGAGCACTTGCGCCAGATGCCGCCAGGCCAGCGCATTGAGCGGGTCGAGCAGGCAGGCCTGTTCCAGCGCAGTCAACGCTTGCGCATCGCGTCCGCTTAAATAATAGGCATGACCGAGATTGCTGAACAGATAGGCCTGCCGCGGCTGCGGCATGCCCGCCTCCTGCGTCAAGGCCAGCCAATGGGCGATCGCCGCGTCGTGTTCACCGCGCTGCGCATGCAGCACGGCCAGGCCGTTGCGCGCGTTCACGTGGCGCGGCGCATGGCGCAGGGCTTGCTCATAGGCCGTTTGCGCCGCAGGCAAGTCGCCCCGCACGAAATGCTGGCGCCCCGCCGCATAGGCGGCATCGGCGTCGGACCACGCCGCCACCGGCAGGTGGGCCAGCTGCGTGGTACAGGCGGCCAGGCCCAGGCAGGCGCAGGTGGCGGCCAGGCGGGAAATCGTCAAGCGCATGGTAGTTCCTTTCAGCGGCTGGCCATGGCCGGCACGAGCACGCGATAGACTTCGATCACGGCCGGCCCCATGAGCACCAGCATCAGGGTGGGAAAGACGCAAAAGATCAGCGGGAACAGCAGTTTCAGGGCGATCTTCGCTGCCGCCTCTTCGGCCAGCAGGCTGCGCTTGCCGCGCAGGTTTTCCGAATGCACGCGCAGCGAATCGCCCATGCTGGTGCCGAAGCGCTCCGATTGGATCAGCATGGCGACGAGGGTGTCGACGTCTTCCACGCCGCTGCGCAGGGCCAGGTTACGCAGCGCCTTTTCCTTGGAAAAGCCGGCGCGCATTTCCATCAGCACCAGCTGCAATTCCTGCGCCAGCACCACGCTCTTGATATGGATTTCGCCCGACACCTTCACCAGCGCGCGCTCCAGGCTCAGGCCCGCTTCCACGCACACGGTCAGCAAGTCGAGCGCGTCGGGGATGTTTTCAAAGATGTCGCGCTGGCGCCGTTTGGCCGTGCTGGCCAGCACCAGGTTGGGCAGGTAATAGCCGACGGTGGCGCTGACGCACAGCAGCAACAGCAGCACGCTGCGCAGCTGCGCCGCCATGGCGCTGGCCGCATACAGCCCCAGCACGGTGGGAAACAGCAGGGCCAGCACGGTCTTCGCCGCAAAATACAGGGCCGGTGCGCTTGCCTGGCGCCAGCCCGCGTTCATGAAGCGCGTACGCAGCGGCGAACGTTCCCAGCCCTCTTCCGGCAGCGACAGCTTGCTGAACGGCTGCGCCACGCGCGCCACGCGCTCCACCCAGCCATTTTCCACCACCGCTTCGCTGGCGGCCGGCGCCGTGGCGCCAAACAGGCGCTGGCGCAAAGTGCCAGGAAAGAAGATCACCCACGCCAGCAGGGCCAGCGCCACCACCACGGCAAAGACGATCACGAGAAACAGCAGTTGTGCACCGCTCATAGCACCTCCTGTTTTAGATGCGGATACGGATCACATTGCGCATCCAGACCACGCCCAGCGCCACCATTCCGGCCGCGTACCATAGCAGTTTGATGCCGCTGGGATCGGTCCACAGCAGGCGGATGTATTGCGGGTTGACCAGGGCCATGACGCCGATCATCACCACCGGCATCAGCCCCAGCACCCAGGCCGACATGCGCCCCTCGGCCGACAGCACGCGCACCTGCCCCAGCAGCTTCAAGCGGGCGCGGATGATGCGCGCGATGCTGACCAGCACCTCGGCCAAATTCCCCCCCGATTCGCGCTGCACCAGCACGGCGATGACGAGGTAGCGCAAGTCCGTCAGCGGAATGCGCGCGGCCAGGTTTTGCAGCGCCTCGTTCATCGGCACGCCGTAATTGATCTCTTCGTGCGCCATCTTGAATTCGCCGCTGATCGGCTCATTGAGTTCATCGCCGACCATCTGCAGCACGTTCGAAAACGAGTGCCCGGCGCGCAGCGCGCGGGCCAGGAAATCGGCCGCTTCCGGCAGTTGCGCCTCGATCTTTTTCAGCCGCGCCGCGCGCGCGCGCAGCACGCACAAACACGGTGCGCTCACGGCGCAAGACAGCAGCAGCAAGGCGCCGGGCAAAGGCATGGACCAGGCCATCAGCAGCAGCAAGGCCGCCAGCAGCAAGGCGCCGGTGCCGCCCAGGAATTGCGCCACCGACCAGGACAAGCCCGATTGCAGCAGCAAACGATCGAGCCGCGCCGCCTGCGGCGCGCGCCGCAGCAAGCGCTCCAGGCCGGGCGAACGCGCATAGCGGCGCTGCTTGAGGATGGAGACCCGCTCGCCGCCCCCCTCGCCGCGCGCCGCCATCAGCCGCAAGCGCCGGTTGATGCGCCGCGCCGCGCTGCCATGCGTGCCCGACCACCACAGCCAGACTCCCTCCACCATCAGGATGCAGGCGGCGAACAGCAGCACGGCAAAGCCGTAGAAGACCAGGTCCATGGTTCCCTCCTTACTCGTAGATGCGATCGGGGTCGAACACGCTGTCTGGCACGGGCGCGCCGAACATGCGCAGCCGTTCCGTAAAGCGCGGCCGCACGCCCGTGGCGCAGAAGTGGCCCTGCACCTTGCCGTCGGCATCGACGCCCGTCTGCTCGAAGCGGAAGATTTCATGCATGGCGATGATGTCGCCTTCCATGCCCGTCACTTCCTGCAGGCTGACCAGCTTGCGCGCGCCGTCCGTCAGGCGCGACACTTGCATCACCACCGTCACGGCCGAACAGATCTGCTGGCGCGTGGCGCGCGGCGTCAGGTTCACGTTGGCCATGCCGACCATGTTTTCCAGCCGCGCCAGCGCGTCGCGCGCCGTGTTCGAGTGGATGGTCGCCAGCGAGCCTTCATGGCCCGTGTTCATCGCCTGCAGCATGTCGAGCGCCTCGGCGCCGCGCACCTCGCCCAGGATGATGCGGTCGGGCCGCATGCGCAGCGCATTGCGCACCAGCGCGCGCTGGCTCACTTCGCCCTTGCCCTCGATATTCGGCGGGCGCGTTTCCAGGCGCACCACGTGCGGCTGGCGCAGCGCCAGTTCGGCCGCATCCTCGATGGTGACGATGCGCTCGCTGCCGGGGATGAAGCCGGACAGCACGTTGAGCAGGGTCGTCTTGCCGCTGCCCGTGCCGCCCGAGATCAGGATGTTGACCTTGGCCTGCCCCAGCGCCTGCAGCACCTGCACCATGGGCGGCGTCAGGCTTTTGTAATCGAGCAGGTTGGCGATCGTTAAAGGCTGCACGGCAAAGCGCCGGATCGACAGAATCGGTCCGTCGACGGCCAGCGGCGGAATGATGGCGTTCACGCGCGAACCGTCGGGCAGGCGCGCGTCGACCATCGGGCTCGATTCGTCGACCCGCCGTCCCACGCGCGAGACGATCTTTTCAATGATCTTCATCAGGTGCGCATTGTCGTGGAAGGTCACGTCCGTCAGCTGCAGCCGCCCGCCCCGTTCCACATACACCTTGTCGCAGGTATTGACGAGGATGTCGGACACGCTGGCATCGGCCAGCAAGGGCTCGAGCGGGCCAAAGCCCAGCATCTCGTGCTGGATGTCGAGCACCAGGCTATGGCGCTCATGCTGGTTCAGCACGATGCGTTCTTCCTCGATCACGCGCTGCACCAGCAGCGCCAGCTCGTGCTTGAACTGCTCCGCCGTCAGGCGTTTTAACCGTTCCAGGTCGATACGGTCGAGTATCGTCTGGTGCATGGTTTTTTTTAGTTCCTGGTAGGCGTGCAGCGCCAGCGCGCCTTGTCCATTCGTGGCGGGGCGCACCGTTTCATTCGCCGCCAGGCGTTCGCGTAAAGTCATCTCGGCTCCCATGATGGCTCCCGGCGGGAGCCTTGACATCGTTCATCGGCGACCGCGTCAAGCCTCGCTACGGCTGAACAAGCGGTCGAACAGGCCGCGGCTTTCCGTCACGCGGCGCGCCGTCACCAGTTCCACCAGTTCGGCCAGGCTGCGCGCCACGGCGCTGGTGCGCGACAGCTGCAGCAGCGGAATACCCTGGTTGACGGAATCGGTGGCGGCGATGTAATCGTTGGGCACCGTGTGCACCACCTCCGCGCCCAGCGCCTGCTCCAGGTCCGCCAGGCGCAGGCGCCCGCCCTTCTCATAGCGGTTGACGATCAGGCGCAGGCGCTCGCCCGGATAGCCGAGCGAACGGAAAATGTCAAGCAGGCGGCGCCCGTCGCGGATATCGGGCAAGGCCAGCTGCAGCACTGGATAGATGGCGTCGGCGTTGTCGAGCGCGCGCAGCGACAGCGCATCGATCTGGCGCCCCACGTCGAGCACGATGTAGTCGTAGTGCTGGCGCGCCACGGCCAGGATGCGGTCCATGTGCTCGGGCTGCATGTCGACCTTGTGCGACGGGTCGTCGGCCGCCGCCAGCACGCCGAAGTTCGGCGTCACGTGCACCAGGCACGAGGCGAGAAAGGCGCCGTCCATGCGCGCGATCTGCGCGCAGATGTCGGACAGGGTCATGGCCGGCTTCTGGTCCGACACGTACAAGGTGGCGTCGCCGAACTGGCCGTGCAGGTCGATCAGCAGCACCTTGCAGCCGGCCAGGCTGGCCAGCGCGTAGGAAAAATTCGTCGACAGGAAGGTGGCGCCGCTGCCGCCCTTGCACGAGATGAAGGCGAGGACTTTACCGTCGCGCATCTGCGTCACGCCGGCCTGGATATCGACCCTGTCCATCGCCTCGTGAAAGGCCTTGTGCACCAGCGGCAGCTGCAGCACTTCGCGCATGCCGGCGCGCATGGCGCGTATGAGCACATCCTGCTGCTGGCCGCGCGTGAGCAGCATCAGCACGGCCAGCGGATACTGGCGCGCCAGGCGCTCGAGCAGGTCGGCTTCATCGGCGTCGATGCCGCTGGCGTCGACGATCACCAGTTCCGGCGCTTCCGGCAGCATGCGCTCGACGGCGTCGCGCAGGCCGCTGCGCCGTTCCAGCAGGCGCAGCACGGGCATGCGGGCCGCCCCCTGCGCGGCAATTTCATCGTGCAAGCTGGCGTCGCGGCTAATCATCAAGGCTTTCATCGCACTTCCTCGCTTCTTTCAGGTCTACACATTCGGCTGCGCCGTCAAGTGGCGCTCAGGGACAAAAACCGGGATTGTCCGGATAGCCCAACGACTCGGCCACCGCCATGGTGGCGCCGTTGGGCAGGCGCACGGCGCCTGCTCCGGAGGGAAACATCACGTTCAGCAGCGGCAGGATGGGCCGGTATGGCACGCTCTCGCAACGCCCGCCGTCGCCAGGCACGCACAGGCGTGCGCGCACGAAACGGATGCAGCTGGCGCCATGCGGGTCGTCCAGGCAATTGATGCGGTTACGCTGCGGGCAACCCGGCATCACCGTTACCGGCACGGCCGCCAGCGCGGCGCCGCTGCTCGACTGCGACAGATAATCGATGCGCACATACGCGTCGCTGATGCCGCCGCCCAGCGGCAGCACGCCCGGCGCGGCGCGCAGCACGGCATGCGCGCGTACGGCCTGCAGCGCGCTTGCATTGCTAAAATCGGTGACGGCCGCGCCGCGCGCGGCACGCCGGGTAATCTCGTGCACCATATTCCATAGGTACACGGCGCGCGCCAATTCCAGCATGGCGAACAGGAAGAGAAAGAACAACAGCGCCAGCATGGCGAATTCGACGGCAAAAACGCCGCCCTGGCGCTGGCGGTGCAGGCGCAGGTTAATTGACATAGCGCAATGTCGCGTTGGAACGCAAGGGGATAGGCGCCAGCTGCGGCAGCCACGCGCGCGTCAGGTCGGGCAGAAAGACGATGGGCATGTCCACCGACACCTTGATATGCACCTGCTGCGGCGGCGTCGCGTAATTGCCGCAGTTGTAGGAATCGTCGGCATAGGTACAGTCCACGCTGACCCGGACGGACTCCATCGTGGGCCAGCTTTCCGCCATCGCCTCGACCACCATCTGCCGCGAAAATGCGACGCCCTGGGTCGCCGTGCCGATACTGGCCATCTGCGACAGCGGCATGGTCGCCAGGTAGCGCGCCGCATCGTGCGTACTTTTCTGCAGGGCCGTGTACACCAGCAGCGCGCGGCCGAACAGCAGCACGAAGGGCAACAGGCCCATGAAAAACAGCATGATCAGCGCCAGCTCGATGGCGGCGACACCATGCTGGCGGCGTGGCGCGCGGCAGGGCGGCCTCATTGCAGCAACTCCACGGGGCCCATCAGCGTGCCCTCGGCCGCCAGGCCGTCAAATTCGGCGCTCAGCACGCCATTGGTGGCCGGCGCCGTCATGAAGAAGCGGCCGATGCCGCGCACTTGCGCCAGCACGTCGCTGCCGGCCGGCAGCGGGCAGGCCAGCAAGGGAACATGCAGCAGACGCCGCTGTGCCACGCCCGTGTTGCCGGTCGGCGCCGTCTGGAATCCCAGCGTCTGGTATGGCGGCGTGGCAGGATAGCCGGACTTGGCGGCCGGCGCGGCGGGCAGGGCCGGATACAGCTTGCTCCAGTCGCTGGTGGCAAACGGCAGATAGCCGCCGGTCGACTTCACGCTGCTGTACTTGACCGCCCTGCCAAACGACCACAGCGGCCCGTAACTGCCGACGGCGGGCGGCGTCGCGTTCGATTCCGGATCGGCCACAGACAGCAGCGGATTGCCGGTGCTCAGGGCGCTTGGCGCGTCAGGCGTGTTCGTCATCCACCAGTTCGCGGCCGCATTCGGATAGGCGCGGATATTCGTGTCGGGCGGCGACGTGACGGGATGGCAGCCGCTGCCCGCGTGCAGGTTGAAGCGTGCGTTGAAGGCCGGCCACAAGGTGGCGGGAAACGGCCGGTGCACGTGCACTTGCGCGCTGCCGATGCGCGGGTACAGCACCGTGCCGCTGCACACAAACGGCAACATGCTGGTCTCGCCGACCTGCAGCGACGGTCCCACCACACCCGGCTGGCCCAGGGGATTGAGCACGAAATGTTCGGCCGCCGGGCCGTTCGGATTGAGTTTCAACAGGTTATACGCCACGCCGCGGCGAAAGCCATATTCCAGCAGCTCGACGGCCGGCAGCAGCGCCGCATTCGTGCGCGCACTGGCCGCGCTGGCCGACAGTGCGCAAACGGCCAGCGGCGTCAGGTTCAGACTGGTACGTCCCGCCACGGCGCGCGCGCCCGTGTCGAGGGTGCGCAGCGCCGGCGACCAGGCGCCCAGGAACGCCGTCGCCACCAGCCCCAGCGACGGCTCATTGGCCTGCGTATCGATGCGCACGAACAGCGCCGTGGCCGCATCGGGCACAGCGCCCGCCGCATGCCATTCGCTGGCGGGCGCGTCGGGCACGCTGGCGAAGCGGATGCTGGCGTCCGACAGGATGGCGCCCTGCATGCGGCGCCGCCATGCGCTCTTGTCGGCCGCGCTGCTCTTGGCCTTCGTCACGGCAGCAAGCAAGCCTTCGGGCGTGCCCACCAGTTCCGCAGCCGCCGCCAGCGCCGCGTTGTCGGCCAGGTTCTGCAATTCCGTCTTGCGGCCGATGACCTGGCCCACGTCGAGCGCCAGGCCGATAAAACCCAGCACCAGGATGAGCAGGATGGAAAAGGCGATCAGCATCGCCCCGCGCTGGCCCTGGCGTCTATTTGCCATTGCCGCCTCCCAGCATGAACTGCACCGGCTGCGGCGCCTGGCCGTTCGGTTCGACGAACGAGGCGCGGTAGCGCTGCATGACGGCGTGCGCGCTGGGCCCGTCCAGGCCGTCGGCAGGCTGGCGATTGCCCGCGCTGGCCGGATCGCGCACCTGCTGCGTCATGGCCAGGCGCACGGCGTCGCCGAAGCGCGGATCCAGCTGTGGCGTGCTGCTGTGTGCGCAGGCGGCCAGCAGCATGGCCAGGGCCAGCGCGGCCAGGCGCCGCAGCAATATCAGGAGCGAGTTCGGCATGGCGTGTCTCCCCGTCTCATTTCAACTCGAAGCCGTTGGCCGCGCGCGGTGGCGGCACGGACGGCGGCGCCAGCGGCAAGGTGCCTTCCATCTTGCCGCGCAACATCAAGTCCGTGCGCGAAGGCGGCGCCAGCTGCGCCGTCGGCAGCACGGTGTCCGCCGGCAAAGGTTTCACGAGATGCGCGGTAATGACGAACAGCAATTCCGTGCGGTCATGCTGGAAGTCCGTGCTGCGAAACAGCGCGCCGAGGATCGGCAGCTCGCTGAGCCACGGCACGCCCGTGATGTTGCTCACCTGGTTGTTCTTGATCAAGCCGCCGATGGCATAGCTCTGGCCGTCGTACAGCTGCACCGTGGTCGAGGCGCGCCGCGTGGTAATTACGGGCAAAATCGAGCGTCCACTGACGCCGGCGGCGGAAATGCCCACCCCCTCGCGCGACAGTTCCGACACTTCCGGCGCCACCTTCAGATTGATGCGCCCGCCGGACAGCACGGTGGGCGTAAAACGCAGGCCGACGCCATACTCGCGCTCTTCCAGGGTGATCTTGTTGTTGTCCTGGCCGACAGGAATGAAGATCTTGCCGCCGGCCAGAAAACTGCCCTCCTGCCCGCTGATCGCCATCACGGTCGGCTCGGCCAGGATGCGCACCAGGCCATCCTGTTTCTGCGCCTCGATGGTCAGCTGCTGGCCATTCGACTTGCGCACGTCGAGCAAGCCATTGGCCGTGCCGCTCAAGAAATTCGACAGCAAGGTGGTGGCCCAGCTGCCGGACGCGAAGCGCAAGGTGGCGCCCACTTCCAGGCGTTCCAGCAGCGACTTCGACACTTCAGCGATCTGCACGGCCAGCATCACCTGCTGCGGCGCGCTGACGTCGAGCATATTGATGATGCGGCTGTTTGCGCTGCCAGCGGACGCCGTGGCGGCCGCCGGCATGGCGGCGCCGTCGGCGGGCTTGGGCAGCGCCAGCGGTGCGGTAGCGCGGCGCACATACGCGTGCGCCAGCTCGGTGGCGCGCAGCACGGCCCCCGCATCCTGCACCGTGCCCGACAGCACCAGGGTGTCGGCCACGGCTGTCACGCGGATGGCTTTTTCTTCCGGCATCAGGGCTGCCAAGGTCGTTTGCAGGCCGGACGGGTCCATGCTGACGCTGACGTTCACCACGCTGCACACACCGCTCCTACCCTGGATGATCATATTCGTGCTGCCCACGTCGACACCGACCACATATAAAGTGTCGGGCGCGACCAGCATGGCTTGCAGCATGGCCGGATTGCCGACGCTGCGGGCCAGCACCGCCTCGGGCAGGCGCAGCATGCTCGACTTGCCCACCTGCAGCTGCAAGTTGCCCGGCGTCGCCGCTTCGCCGCCGCAGCGGGGGCCAGGATCGGCTGCCGCGCCGGCAAGCGGCAACAGCAGGCAGCACAGTGTCAGCAGGGCGCGGTTCATGAGCGTGTCCATGGTTGGCTAAAAACATTCGCGCGACTGGCGCGTCCCATCGATGACGGTGCTGCACTGGCGCTGTGGTTCCGGCGGCGCCTTCGCCACGCGCACCGGACGCGGCGCCACGGCCAGCACGGGGGCGGCGGCAGGCACGGGAGCAGGCTCGGCGTCGTGCGGTCCGCCCAGCAAGGTCAGCTTGGTGGCGCCCGCCGTCACGCCCGGCTGCGGATCGACCTGGTTGCGCAGCACCAGCGACAGGCTGCCCACGCTGCGCGCCAGGTCCAGGTTTTCCGCCTGTTCCGGCGTCACTTCCAGGGTCACGGCATTGACCACGCGCGGCTTGGTCTCGTCGCGCCCCACTTCCTGCGCCACAGCCAGCACGAGGATGCGTTCGAGCACGATCTTGGAAATGTTGCGGCTTTGCGGAAACGCGCGGTCGCCGGCATCTTGCTGGGTACTGACGATGATGTCGACATAGTTGCCCGGCAAGGCGAAGCCGGCCACGCCGATCACGTCGTTGACGCGCACGGTGATAGCGCGCCGCCCTTCCGTGATCAGGGCCGACAGGCCGCCCAAAGTGCCGACGGGCGCCAGCTTGGCCTCGCTCAGCGGTTCGCCGCGCAGCACGCTGGTTTTCAGCACGCGTCCCGCCAGTTTTGCCGGATCTTGCAGCGCGCCTTGCGGCAAGCTTTCCGCCGGCCACTCGGCCAGGCGCAGCATCTCGGGTGTCAGGCGCTGGCCCAGATTGACATCGGTGGAGGCGACGACGATCTTGCCCTTGCCGGCCGGCGTCTGGCGCAGCAGCCAGTGCGAGGCCAGCAGTACGGCCAGCAGACCCAGCACCACGGCC
This sequence comes from Janthinobacterium sp. BCJ23, assembly GCF_059617945.1. NCBI lineage: Bacteria > Pseudomonadati > Pseudomonadota > Betaproteobacteria > Burkholderiales > Oxalobacteraceae > Janthinobacterium > Janthinobacterium sp. BCJ23. The sequence continues at coordinate 98,906 of NZ_JCAQAW010000005.1, forward strand.
AGGGCCATCATCAGGAGGGCGCGCCGGTTTTTCATGCGATACGCTCGCACAGGCTGGCGGCCGGCATGTCGCAGCTGGCAAACAGGCTGCTCCAGGCCTGCTCCAGGGCGGCCACCGTCAGGCGCGCTTCACAGCCGGCAAAGCCGGCGAAGTCGCCCATGCGCGCCAGCAATTCCTGCGGATAGCTGGCCAGCAAGGGCCGTCCCTGCGCGCCATGCAGCTGCAGCAGATGGTTCAGGACCAGCTCGTCGATGGCCATACCGGCCAGCCGGCATTGCTGGCGGAACAGGGCGCGATAGGCGTTCTCGGCCAGCGGCCCCACCTGCACCTTGTAGCCGATGCGGCGCAGCAAGGCGGCGTCAAACAGCTCGCCCGGCGGCACGTTCGTGGCCAGCACGAGGGCATTGTCGAACGGCACGCTGATCTGCACGCCGCCGGGCAGGCCCAGCTGATCGCTGCCGCGCGCCAGCGGCTGCATCAGCCGTGTCAGCAATTCTTGCGCGCCCAGGCGCTGGCGGCCCAGGTCGTCGATGATCAGCATGCCGTTATTCGCCCGCACATGGGGCGGCGCCTGGTAGCAGCCGCCGCTGGCGTCATGGCGCAGTTCCAGCATGCCGGCGTCGAGCTCGGCGCCCACGTGGATCACGGGACGCTGGCACAGCACCCAGCGAATATCCGTGCTGCGGCGTTCCAGCGCCTGGCGCGCATGGCTGACGTGCTGCGGCGCGGGCGGCAGGTGCTGGGCCGGATCGTACAACTGGATGATGTCGTGGCCGACGACGATGGCGTAGGGCACGGCGACGAGGCCGTGCAGCAATTGTCCCAGCTGCAATGCCAGGGTGGACTTGCCGCTGCCGGGCGGACCGTACAGCAACAGCGAGCGCCCCGAATGCAGGGCCGCGCCGACCACGTCAAGCATGCCCGGCCCCGCATGGGCACCACCGAGCACGGCGGCCAGGTCATCGCTGCCGACGCGCTGTTCCTGTGCCAGCCACGACTGGCGCGCCACCATGGCGCGGTACGCTTCCAGGGTGACGGGCGCGGCGCCGATATACGCGCAGCGTTCGAGGAAGGTGCTGGCGCGCTGCTTGCCGGCGCTCGTCAGCTGGTACTGCACGTCGATATCGGATTCGCCGCGCCAGGCCACTTCGGCCATCTGCTCCGTCACCATGAAATCGAGCACTTCGCGCAAGATATTGATCGACAGGCGCAAGCGCGTCGTCAGCGCGGACAGGTGCGTCTTGCCGCCCACAAACATCAGCTTGGCGATCAGTTCGACGACGAGCGGCCGCTCGAGTCCCGTTTCACGCAAGCTCTTCGGCTGCGGCGGCAAGGGCGGCATCAGGTTCGCGTCGGCAGGGCGCGGCACGCTGTCGGTGCTCATGGAATAGTCGACCTCGGTCATGCTGCGTCTCCAAGCCGGTTAGGACTGCATTGAACAGAATTCATTCTAGCGAGCGAGAACTGGCGTCCATTGATTCAGAGCAATGAATACCAATCAGAAATAATTCCGCCCTTGCACCACCAGGCAGCCCAGGGCAACGGCCAGTCCGTACGGCATGTTGCCCACGCTGGCGCCGCTGCCCAGCGCGCTTGGCGCCGGCGGAATGCCGGCCATGCGCGCGATCATCGGCCACATCAGCTGACGCAGATTGCCGAGGCAAACGCGCCACTTGCCCTGCCAGGTGATCATCAGCACGGCCATCACGCCGCCCAGGACAAATGTGGCAAAACAGATCTGCAGCACGGGCCAGGGACCGGCAAAGGCGCCCACCATGGCGATCAGCTTGACGTCGCCGGCGGCCATGCCGCGCAGCACATACAAGGGTAAAAAGAGGAAGAACCCCGTTGCCATGCCGCCCAGCACCAGTTGCGGCACGCGGTGCGGCCACAGCCACAAATGCAGCGCCAGCGCGGCGAGCATGCCCGCCAGCACCAGCCAATTCGGAATCTTGCGTTGGATCAAATCACTGACGGCGGCCCCCGTCACAAAGCACAGCAGCAGCAGGTCGCACAAGGCAGTTGCAGGCATGGCACACCTCCCGAAAAAAAACCGCCACTGGCCGGCCAGCGGCGGGCACCCGCTTAGGGCGTCAACACCAGATTCGACGAAATATCGGTGAGGACGGCCAGCAAGTTGGTCTTGATCAGCAAGAAACCGGCCGTGATGGCGGTAGCCATCAACGCCGCGATCAGGCCGTATTCGATTGCCGTAATGCCATCCTCATCCTTGACAAACTGCTGTACTGCCGACAGGAAGGTATGCATGACAAGCTCCCAAAAGTGAATCACAAGTCCCTGGCGCAATCGGGTGGGAAACATTGTCCTTTCCTGCTAATATGTTTCCTGCCGTAAATTTCTGCGCCATTACATTGACTATAAAGCGTCCACGTTTTGGCAAATTGACGCGCCACAAGTTTCCACATGGAAATTATCAAACTCTGGTGAAATGGCGGCTGGCGCAAACAAATGTTGCGATCCGGATTGAAAGCCTGCGTCAGGGCAAGTTTTTTGCAATGCAGTGCATGAATCTCATGTATTTACATGAAATATTGCATACGTTAATTGCCTATTAGGCAAAAAGACATTATCCTGCTTAGCTCTTCTTTGGAAAGGCCTCTCGCCCGGCGGTACAGAGCGTCATGCCACCAAATAAATCTTGGCTTCTTGTAGACGGACGCGAACATGCTCTTGCTTGATGCAATGCTGGTATGACGACACTTGTGTGACCACTTTCCAGAGATCGACAATGGATTCCCTACTGAAACACATGGTGGACATGACCGGGCACCGCGACCACACGATGCTCGACATCTCCGTGATCTCGGCGGTCCAGGAACTCGCTGCCGCGTCGCAGACCCGTGTGTTGGCGCTGACCACCGTGCGTGGCCAGGTGTTCGTGCGGTCGCGGGCCATCATCGTGGCGGGCAGCGTAGCCCGCATGGAAGAGCATAACGACCCGACCCTGCCAGGCGAACCGCTGTCCGACTACCCGGCTCTGGCCGCCTGCATCAAGCGCCATGAAGCGAGCGCCGACACTCTGTGCGCGGACGGCCGCCACCTGCTGTGGCTGCCCATCTGGATCAGCGACCAGGTCACCACCTGCCTGGAAATCACCAATCCCACGCCGTATACGGGCGCCACCATCCAGGTGATCGGCGGCATCGTCAGCGTGTACCGCAATTTCCAGAACCTGCTCGACTACAGCGAACGCGATTCGCTCACCGGCTTGTTGAACCGCAAGACCTTCGACGACCAGCTGGCGAAAATCCTGCACAGCCGCGGCGAACCGGAAGCGGAAAAGCCGCGTCCCGTCGATGAAGAGCGGCGCCACCATACGGACACCGAACGGCAATGGCTGGCCGTGATCGACGTCGATCATTTCAAGCTGGTCAACGATAAATTTGGCCACCTGTATGGCGATGAAGTGCTGATCCTGATCGCCAACCAGCTGCAATCGTCGTTCCGCTCGCAAGACCGCATCTTCCGCTTCGGCGGCGAGGAATTCGTCGTGCTGCTGCGCTCGATCACCCTGGAAAATGCACAGAAAATCATCGACCGCTTCCGCACCAATGTCGAAGCGCACGACTTCCCGCAAGTGGGCAGAGTGACCGTCAGCGTGGGCTTCGTCAGCATCAACGCCTACGAAGCGCCCGTCATCATCCTCGGCCGCGCCGACCAGGCCTTGTATTACGCCAAGAGCCATGGCCGCAATCTGGCGTGCCACTACGACGAACTGGTGGCAAAAGGCTTGCTGACAACCATTACCTCGAACGATACGGCAGAGTTTTTCTAAGCGTCTGCAAGGGAAAGAAAACGCATGGGATCGACTTGCCACTTGGCGGCCGACTCATGGCCGACGATCTTGTCGGCGCCGCCGAAGCCGAAGCCGCGCGACAGATCGACCGTTTCCGGCTTGATGTAGGTCTTGCTCTTCGTACTGAAAAACACATTGACCTTTGGCGCCAGCAGATTGCTTTCGTGCGCCTCGATGACGACGGCCAGGCGGCCCGATTCCAGCATCACCATGGTGCCCACCGGATAAATTCCCACGCAGCGCATGAAATCCTGCGCGAACACGGGATTGAAGTGGAATTTGCTCCACTCATAGATCTTGCGCAAGGCTTCGGCGGCGGGAATACCCTTGTGATAGCTGCGGTCCGACGTCAGCGCGTCATACACGTCGACGATGGCGGCCATCTGCGCCAGCTCGCTGATGGCGTCGCCAGCCAGCTGGTCCGGGTAGCCGCTGCCGTCGCGCCGTTCGTGATGGTGCAAGGTAATGTCGAGGGGAATGGCGCCCACCTCGGGCGACTGGCGCAGGATGTCATAGCCGTCGCGCGGATGGCGCTTGATCTGGATAAACTCTTCCGAGCTCAGGGGGCCCGGCTTGTTCAGCACGCTATCGGGCACCAGCGCCTTGCCCGTGTCGTGCAGCAAGCCGCCGAGACCGGCCTGGTGCGTGGTGGCCGCATCGATGCCGCGCGAGCGGCAAAACGCCACCAGCAGCGCGCACACGCTGACGGAATGCAGGAAGGTGTAGTCATCCTTGCTCTTGATGCGCAACAAGCCGACGAGGGCGCCGGGATTGCGCAGGATCGATTCGGTAATATCCTGCACCGTGTGCTGCACGCGGTCGAGCTCGACCGCCTTGCCCAGGCGCACATCAGCCATCACCGTGCGCACCAGGCTGGCCGCCTGCCGCCGCACCTGCGTGGCGCGCGCCAGTTCCATGCCCAGCGACACGCGCGTGACCACTTGCGGCGGCGTGGCGATCTGCACCAGTTCGCGTTCCGTGTCAGCCTGCGCCTGCGCCACCGTGGGCGCGTCCTGCACGTCGAGGCCCTTGCCGCTGTCGATCACCACGTCGTGGATGCCGGCCTGCACGATCTTGCGGATTTCATCGTCGCTGCGCAACAGGAAACGGTTGCGCACGAATGGATGCGTCATCCAGTCGCAGCTGAGGTCATGAATGTACATGCCCACTTTTAATTGAGACGAATCAACTTTCTTGAGCATGCTGTCATCCCACAAATACGCGGCTGGAACACCGAAGGCGTTAGAATGAGTATAACAAAATTGTTATTCTGCTGGCCGCGTTCGGCGCTGCGGCGCAATATGCTGCTTTTCCGCTCAACGCACCGCTTTTTGGGACCCATGGAACTGCGCCAATTACGCTACTTTGTTGCCATCGTCGACCACGGCTCGCTGTCGCGCGCGGCCCTGATCCTGCACGTGGCGCAGCCGGCCCTGACGCAGCAGCTGCGCCAGCTGGAAGAGGAACTGGGCGTGCAGCTGCTGCACCGCTCGGCGCAGGGCGTACTCAGTACGGACGCGGGCAAGGTGTTTTACGAACATGCGCAAGCGATTTTGAAACAGGTGGCCGACGCCCGCTCGGCCGTCACGCAAAGCGCCACGCGACCGTCCGGCAACGTCACCCTGGGCTTGCCGCACAGCATATCGGGCGCGCTGGCCCTGCCTCTGCTGCTGGCCGCGCGCGAACGCTACCCTGAAATCACCCTGCAACTGACGGAAGAAATCACGGGCAACCTCAATGAACAGCTCAAATCGGGACGCATCAACCTGGCCGTGCTGTTCGACGATGGCCAGCTGACCCCGTTTGCCTGCAGTCCCCTGGTGGAAGAAGAGATGCGTTTCATCTGCCGCAGCGATTCACCGTTCGCGCCCGCGGGCTCGGCGCTGTCGTTCCCGCAGGCGTTGAGCGCCACCCTGATCCTGCCGGGCCTGCAGCATGGCGTGCGCCCGCGCATCGACAGCCGCGCCCGCGAACTGGGCCTCGAGACGGCGAACGTGATCGAGATCAACTCGATCGCCATCCTGAAATCAGCCATCCTGGCCGGCATGGGCGCCACCATCCTGCCAGCCGCGCCCCTGCTGGCCGAACTCGACAGCGGCGCCATGCGCAGCTACGCCATCCACAGCCCCGTCCTGTCGCGCACGGTCGCCCTGTGCGCCTCGAAAAACATTCCCCTGACGAATGCGGGCAACGCCGTGAAAAACCTCGTGCTGCAAGTGGCCGCCGAGCTGTGCGGTAGCGGGCGCTGGGTGGGGGCGCATGTGCTCTCGCCCATGGCATAAGTATTTCTTATACCCCCATCGGCAAACCATATTTGCCCCTCTCCCCCACTCGTTCTACACTGACCACATTAACTATTTTAAATTTAAAATAGTTATGTGCCGCCCACACGCGGCCATCCCGTCTGCACAGCGCGCGCCTTACCGGGCGCGTCCCTTGTACAGCCGTCATCTGAAACACCCTTTTGGAGACAGCCATGTCCGTGACCACGGAAAACGGCTCCGCAGCGTTCGCTAGAAACGCCGGTGCCGCGCCATCTACACCCCCCGACACTTCCCGTTTGACCACCGTCAGCCTCGACGACAAATACACGGCCACTTCCGGCGCCATCTTCCTGTCCGGCATCCAGGCCCTCGTACGTCTGCCGATGATGCAGCGCCTGCGCGACCAGGCTGCTGGCCTGAACACGGCCGGTTTCATCTCCGGCTACCGCGGTTCGCCCTTGGGCGGCCTCGACGAGAACCTGTGGAAAGCCAAGAAACAGCTGGAAGCGCACCACGTGCAGTTCGTGCCCGGCGTCAATGAAGACCTGGCCGCGACCGCCGTCTGGGGTTCGCAGCAGGTCGACCTGATCGGCCCGGCCAAGTACGACGGCGTGTTCGCCATGTGGTACGGCAAGGGTCCTGGCGTGGACCGCTGCGGCGATGTCTTCAAGCACATGAACCATGCGGGCACAGCGAAACTGGGCGGCGTGCTGCTGGTGGCCGGCGACGACCATGGCGCCTATTCGTCGACCCTGCCGCACCAGTCCGACCATTTGTTCTCCGCCTCGATGATCCCCGTCCTGTATCCATGCAATGTGCAGGAATACCTGGACCTCGGCATCCACGGCTGGGCCATGTCGCGCTTTTCCGGCTGCACGGTCGCTTTCAAGGCCCTGGCCGACACGGTCGAATCGTCGGCCTCCATCGATGCCGACCCGTTCCGCGTGGAAGTAAAAATTCCGCAGGATTTCCAGATGCCTGAAGGCGGCCTGAACGCGCGCCTGTCGAGCATCCCGCTGGGCCAGCAGGCGCGCAACCAGGAAGCGCTGATGCAGGATTACAAGATCTATGCGGCCCTGGCCTACGCGCGAGAAAACAGGCTCAACCACACCACCATCGACAGCCCGAACGCCAAGCTGGGCATCATCGCGTCCGGCAAATCCTACCTGGACGTGCTCGAGGCGCTGGAAGAGCTGGGCATCGACGAGCAAATGGCGGCCGACGTCGGCATGCGCCTGTTCAAGGTCGCCATGCCGTGGCCGCTGGAACCGGACAGCGTGCGCGAATTCGCGCAAGGCCTCGATGAAATCCTCGTTGTCGAAGAAAAACGGCAAATCGTCGAATACCAATTAAAAGAGCAGCTGTACAACTGGCGCGACGACGTGCGCCCACGCGTGATCGGCAAGTTCGACGAAAAAGGCGAATGGGTGGCGCCGCGCGGCGAATGGCTGCTGACCTCGAAGGCGGATTTTTCCGTCTCGCAAGTGGCGCGTGTCATCGCCAGCCGCATCGCGCGCCTGATTTCCGACCCCGTCACGTGCGACCTGATCAAGGCGCGCCTGAGCTTCCTCGACGCCAAGGATGCGGTATTAAAGAAAGCCGTGAACACGCCGTTCCGCCCCGCGTTTTACTGCTCCGGCTGCCCGCACAACACCTCGACCAAGGTACCCGACGGCAGCCTGGCGCTGGCCGGCATCGGCTGCCACGTGATGGCCACCTCGATCTACCCGGAAATGAACAAGCTGACCACGCACATGGGCGGCGAAGGCGCGCCATGGATCGGGCAAGCCGCGTTCTCGGAACTGCCGCACGTGTTCCAGAACCTGGGCGACGGCACATATTTCCATTCCGGTTATCTGGCCATCCGTGCCGCGCAGGCGGCCAAGGTGAATATCACTTACAAAATCCTCTACAACGACGCCGTCGCCATGACGGGAGGCCAGCCCGTGGACGGCCTCATCACCGTCCCGATGATGGCGCAGCAGGTGGCGGCCGAAGGCATCGCCCGCATTGCGCTGGTGACGGAAGACCTGAGCCGCTACAGCGACCGCAGCAACCTGCCCGCCCACCTGACCTTGCACGACCGCAAGGACATGGATGCCGTGCAGCGCGAATTGCGCGAAGTGCAAGGCGTATCCGTACTGATCTACGACCAGACGTGCGCGGCAGAGAAACGCCGGCGCCGCAAAAAAGGCGAGTATCCAGACATAGCCAAGCGCATGGTCATCAACGACGCCGTCTGCGAAGGCTGCGGCGACTGCGGCGTGCAGTCGAACTGCGTGTCCATCTTGCCGAAAGAGACGGAATTTGGCCGCAAGCGCACCATCGACCAATCCTCGTGCAACAAGGATTACTCGTGCGCCAAGGGTTTCTGCCCCAGCTTCGTCACTGTCGAAGGCGGCAGCCTGAAGAAGACCAAGACGGGCGCGAGCAAAGCGGGCGAGACGGACAACTTCGGCCCGCTGCCGGAACCCGTCCTGCCCGCTTGCGACGCACCGTACAACATCCTCATCAACGGCATCGGCGGCACCGGTGTCATCACCGTCGGCGCCCTGATGGGCATGGCGGCGCACCTGGAAGGCAAGGGCGCGTCCGTGCTGGACATGACGGGCATGTCGCAAAAGAACGGTTCCGTCACCTCTCACGTGAAAATCGCCAAATCCCCCGCGCACATCCGCGCCCAGCGCATCGCCACGGGCGAAGCGGATCTGATCCTGGGCTGCGACATGCTGACGGCCGGGGCGCAGGATGCCGTGTCGAAAATGCGTCCGGGCCGCAGCTTGGCCGTCGTCAATCTGCACGAGCAGCCGCCGGGCACGTTTGCGCAGAATGCGGACTGGCAATATCCGACGGCGGAAGTGCGCCAGCTGATCGAGGAATCCGTCGGCGGCGCCGATGCGGCCGACTTCATCGACGCCACCAAACTGGCCACCGCGCTGATGGGCGACTCGATTGCCGCCAACTTGTTCATGCTCGGCTACGCCTGGCAAAAGGGCCGTATCCCGTTGACGGAAGCGGCCTTGCTGCGCGCCATCGAATTGAATGGCGTGGGCATCGAATCGAACAAGAAGAGTTTCCTGTGGGGCCGCCGCGCCGCCGTCGACGTGCGCAAGGTGACGCAAATCGCCACGCCAGCGCAAGCGATCATCGTGCAAATGCCGCAAAGCCTCGACAGCGTCATCAAGAAGCGCGTGGAATTCCTCACGGCCTACCAAAACGCCGCGTATGCGGATGGTTATGCGACCTTGGTGAAACAGGTGCGCGACCGCGAAAACACCCTGGGACTGGGCCAGAAACTGTCGACGGCTGTCGCCAAGAGCTATTTCAAATTGCTGGCCTACAAGGATGAATACGAAGTGGCGCGCCTGTACACGGATGGCCGTTTCGTGGAGCAATTGCAGCAGCAGTTCGAAGGGAATTTCTCCGTCAAATTCAACCTGGCGCCGCCGCTGTTCGCGAAAAAAGATGCGAAAGGGCATCTGGTGAAAGCGGAGTTCGGTTCGTGGATGGGGCGCGCCTTCAAGCTGCTGGCCAAAGCCAAGGGCTTGCGCGGCGGCACCTTCGACCTCTTCGGCTACACGGCCGAGCGCAAGATGGAACGCGCGCTGATCGTCGAATACCGCGAACTGCTGGCCGGCCTGCTGGTCAACCTGACGGCGGACAACCTGGCCACCTGCGTGGAACTGGCTTCCCTGCCCGAGAAAATCCGCGGCTTCGGCCACGTCAAGGAAGCGGCAGTCGATACTTACCGCAAGGATAAGGCGAGACTATTGGCCGTGCTGGCGGATGGAAGCAAGCACGCGGCATAAAAGACAACGCAGAGCCTCGGCTCTGCGTTTTTTTATTCGGGGCAGCGCCCCACCGTCGCTCCCGGCAACAGCACCGGCTGCCAGATTTCCTGCAGCCGTTCCGGCGGCGTGCCGGCCAGCAGCGATTCCAGCATTTCGACCATTTTCGCGCCGGCGCGACGCAGGTCGGGCTGGTCGATGGTGGTGACGTTGATGCCGATCAAGGTGTCTTCCACATTGCCCCAGACGATGACGGAGATTTCCTTGCCGATCTCGATGCCCGCATCCATCAGCGCGCGCACCACGCCCACGCCGGACAAATGGTTGTCGACGATGACGGCCGTGGGTCGGGGCGAGCAGGCCAGCAATTGCTGCATGGCCTGGTAGCCGCTGCGGCGATCAAAAGTATTGTCGAGCAGATAGGCGGGATCGACCGGCAAGCCCGCTTGGGCCATGCAGCGGATAAAGCTTTCCTTACGCTCATACGCAAAATGCAGATCCAGCGGGGCGCTCAGCAGGGCGATGCGCTGGTGGCCATGCGCCGCCAGGAAAGACACGGCCAGGTCGATGCCCGTGTCGTTGTCGTAGTCAAAATAGGCGTACGGCGCATCGATGCGCGTGCGGCCATTCGCGACAAAGGGAAAGCCGACTTTCGTCAGGTAGGCGATGCGCTCGTCGACCACCTTGGTGCGGCCCACCACCAGGCCATCGACCTGGCGCCCGCGCACCATGTTTTCATACGAGGGCTGTTCGTTCTGCGGCGACACGGGCGCGATGATCAAACTCATCTTCGACGCTTCGACGGCGTCGGACATGCCATTGACCACGGAAAGAAAGACGCTGTCGCCCAGGTCGCTGGGCAGCAACGGGTAGATCATGCCGAGCACATTCGTGCGGCCGACGGCCAGGCTGCGCGCAAGCGGATTGGGCCGGTAGCCGACTTTCTTGGCGGCGGCCAGGACGATTTCACGGGTGCGGGAATTGACTTCCGGATAGCCGTTCAACGCCCTGCTGACTGTCGTTTTCGACATGCCGAGGGCAATTGCGAGGCTCTTGAGATTCATGTTAACTACCTGTCTGTATGGCAAAAGAAACCAACTCTGACCGTCCATTATAGCCCAGAGCGCCAAACAGGCCGCGCATTAGCGGGCGCAGACATGGTACAAAAAACAACAATACATTGACTATCTAAAAAGCAACGTTTTAAATGTGAGCACTTGTGCCTCTCTACGGCACGGCGTCACCGATGGCTGATAAACAATGCTCGCAGGCGACAGCATGTGCTCACTTCGACAATCATTGCCTCACCTTTGGCATGCCGCTTCGGCAACACAGGGCGCGCGCGATAGCATTATCAAGAAAACATATTTACTGGAACTGTGCGAGAATTTGTCCTACTCTTGATTCAGGTAAAGGTTACTGTCAGGCATGTTGCGTCTGATGCAGCACATGGCCCGGGCCCCCTCCCTTCCCTGTACGCCTGGACATACTTTCAAAGGTGAACAATGTGGTATCGCTAACGTCCGTCAACAACTTGCAAGCCTCGCTGGCCACGGCGCAGCGCAGGGTCGAACAAGGCCAGAACCAGGTGCAGCGCGACAGCGAACAGCTGGCGCAAAGCCGCCAGTTGCTGGCGCGGGAACAGGAATCGCTGAGCCAAACGCAACGCAGCAGCCAGCAAGCGCAGGCCGATGCTCCGGCCGCCGTCAAGGCACCGCAGCTGGACCAGGCGATCAAGGTGGCCGTGCCGCAACAAGCGGCCCCGGCCGCACCGAAAAGCACGCCCCAGCTGAACGGCTATGGCCAGACCCTGGGACGCCTGATCGACGTGACGGCCTGAGCCAGCGTTACCGCGCCATCTCTTCTTCCAGCATTGCCAGCCACCATTTTTCGCCTTTTTTCGGCTGCGCCAGGTCGACCGCCTCGCCCATCTGCGGCGTGGCCAGGTTCACGCCCTGCTTGGCCGCCAGCCCCGTGATGCGGTCGAACGGTTCGTGCCAGGCATGCAGCCCCAGGTCAAACGTGCCGTTGTGTACGGGCATGAGCCACTTGCCGCGCAAGTCCTGGTGCGCTTGCAAGGTCTGTTCCGGCTGCATGTGCACGTCCGGCCACAGTTTGTCGTAGGCGCCCGTCTCGATCATGGTCATGTCGAACGGGCCGTACTTGTCGCCGATCTGTTTGAAACCGTCGAAATAGCCGGAGTCGCCGCTGAAAAACACGCGCACGTCCGGAGCGTCGATGACCCACGAGGCCCACAGGGTTTGATTGCTGTCAAACAGGCCGCGCCCCGAGAAATGCTGCGACGGCGTGGCGACGAGTTTCACGCCGGCAATCGTCGTGCCTTGCCACCAGTCGAACTGCTGTACCTTTTCCTTCGGTACGCCCCATTCGACGAGGGTATCGCCCACGCCCAGCGGCGCAACGAAATGTTCGGTCTTGGCGGCCAGTTGCAGCACGGCGGCATAGTCGAGGTGGTCGTAATGGTTGTGCGACAGGATGATGGCCTTGATCGGCGGCAAGTCGGCGATGCTGATGGGCGGCTGGTGGAAACGTTTCGGTCCCGCCCACTGCACCGGCGAGGCGCGCTCGGAAAACACGGGGTCGGTGAGGAAGAATTCGCCGTTAAGTTTCAGCAGCAGGGTCGAATGGCCGAGGCGAAACAGGCTGTTGTCGGGCGCGGCCAGCAGCTGCGCCCGGGTCAAGGCTTGCACGGGAACGGCCGCGGCCGGCACCGTGCTATCCGGTTTATCAAAGACAAATGTCCACAGCAGCTTGAGCGTCGCTGTCGTGCCCAGCTTGTACATTTCCACGGGATTGCGGAACTTGCCTTCGTGGCGTTGCGGTGATTCAGCGGGCGCGGCAGGCGCGGCGCGCAAGGTGCAAGAACTCATGATGATCAGGACTCCCAGAAAGAAGAGACGACGTGCGGCTCGGTTCAAGTGCATATATGGCCCGGCAAGGAATTAACAAGGATTAAATTACACTACACAGTGTAGTTCCTATTTCTGGCAAAGTAAACCAAGAGGTGTAAAATATTGTTTTCAAAGGAGATTTTCAGCCATGGCCGCACCGCAACGCCTCACCGACCGCAAGCGCGTCGCCATCGTCGATGCCGCCATCGCCGAGTTCCGCGATCACGGTTTTGATGCGACCAGCATGGACAGGATCGCCGCCACGGCCGCCGTTTCCAAGCGCACCGTGTACAACCATTTCCCCAGCAAGGACGAGTTGTTCGCGGAAATCCTGCAGCGCATGTGGGAAAGCAGCGTGTCCCAGCCAGCCGTGCCCTATGTGGCCGACCAGCCGCTACGGCCGCAGGTGCTGGCCCTGGTCGAGCAGAAAATGGAATTGCTGTGCGATCCCGCCTTCATCGACCTGGCGCGTGTGATCTTTGGCGAAACCATCCACTCGCCCGAGCGGGCGCAAGCCATGGTGGCGCGCCTGAATGAGAAGGAAACGGGACTGAATATCTGGATCCGCGCGGCGCAGCAAGACGGGCGCATCAAGGCGGGCGAGACCTTGGAAGTGGCGCACCTGCTGATGTCGCCTTTAAAAACCTTTGCCTTTTGGCCGCAGATCACCATGGGTGAGTCCCTGCTGGGCCCGGCACGCCGGCGCGAAATAACGGAACTGGCCGTCGATATCTTCCTTTGCTATTACGGCGTGGCGAAACAGACGGCATAAACGGGCGGCAAGTGGGCAGACAGCGTCTGCCAGTGTTCGCCCTCATCGCCGGAATACCAGGCGCCGCCCGTCGTCGACGCCATCAATAAACTGCGCCCGTCGTCGGCCAGCGCCAGCCCGTGGCGGTAGATGAGGTCGTAGCAATGCTGCTGCGGCAGTCCATCGCGCAACACTTCGAAAGTTTTTCCGCCATCGCGCGTGCGCGTGACGGCCAGCGCGCCGTCGATGGGAATGCGCAGCACGTCCGCCTGCGCCGGCACGAACCAGGCCGTGCCGCCATCGCGCGGATGCACGGCCACGGTAAAGCCGAAATGCGACAGCGGCGCCGTCGTCACTTCCTGCCAGTGCCAGCCGGCATCGTCCGAACGCCAGATGCCGTTATGGTGCTGGCACCACAGCGCGTCCGGCGTGCCGGCACTGCGCACGATGCGGTGCGGGTCTTGCACGGCTTCGTTTTCATCGAGCTCGGGCGGCATGTAGTCGGCGCGCATGCCCGTCGCGCTCAAGGCCCAGCTGGCGCCGCCATTGAGCGTTTGCCACACGCCGCCGCAGGACACGCCGACGAGCACTGTGTTGCTGTCGCGCGGGTCAACGCAGATGCTGTGGATGCCGGGCACGTCATAGCCGCCGCCAAACCACTGCGCCCGCTGCGGCACGTTCCACAAGGACTCCACCAGCTGCCAGCTCTCGCCGCGGTCGTTGGAACGGAACAGGCCGCCAGGCAAAGTCCCGGCCCACAGCACGCCGGGCTGGTCCGGGCCGCCGGCCGCCAGCGACCAGATTTGCCGCAAAGTCCAGTCCACGGTATCCGTGCTGTCCTCGGGCTTGGCGGGGTAGGCGGGCACGGCGACTTCCTGCCACGCGCTGGCGCCCGCGTCGAGGCGGTGCAGCTTGGCGCCGAAGTGGCCCAGGTTCAGGGCCGCGTACACGGCGCCGTCGCGGCCATCGTGCAGCAGCATGGAGACGGGATCGCCGGCAAACTGCACCAGCGCCAGCTGCCAGGCACCAGCCGCATCGACATCGAACTGGAACAGCCCCTTGCGGGTGCCGAGATACGCGCGTTGAACCATGCCTTGTCCCATACTTAACCTCCGGAAAGTGCTTGCAAGATATAGACCTGGCTGTCGGGCCGCAAGGCATCGTCGAGCACGTGGCGCTCGCGGCAACGGGCGCCGTCGATGAAGATCACCACGTTCGGGCGCAAGGCGCCCTGCTCGTCGAGCACATAACCGCGCAGGCGCGGCTGCTGCGCAAACGCGGCATCGAGGGCGGCGCGCAGGCGTGGTGCATCGACATCCACCGTGGGGACGTCGAGATAGCGTGCCAGTTGTTGCGTAAAATGCAGATGCGCCATGCTGCCCTTCGACGTCGTCGGCCTCGACTCATTCTAGTCCGCTTTGCGGCCAATACAATTAAAATAGCGGCAAGCACACAAGGAGGCCAGGCATGACGATTACCCCGGAAGAACTAGCGGTGCTGATGCAGGAAGTGGAGGTGGCAGATCCCATCGATTTTGCCGACCTGCCCTTCAACGAGCAGGAATTGCGCGGACTGATCGCCAACCACCTGTGCGAGATGGCCGACGCCATGGAAAGTTTCAGCCCCGAAGACCGCAACCTGGCCTTGCTGGCCGTGGCGGCCAAGCTGGTGCTGGAAAACCTCGTCTTGCACGTGCAGCTGCTGCGCCGCCACGGCTTGCCCGTCAGCGACAGCGTGGATGCGCTGCTGCAGCGGCTGAAAACCCCGGGCAAGCCCTAGTCGCCGCGCGGCAAGCCGCTACTGCAGGTTGATGGCGGTCAAGACCATGCTGCTGCCGGGCAAATCCGTGCCCTGGCGGATGTACAGCACGCCATGGCGCGACAGTGCCAGGCTGCCGCCCATGCGGTAGGTCCAGACGGCCTTGCGGCTGGCCAGGTCGATCGCATAGGTATTGTTGCGCCCGCCAACAAACAGCAAATTGCCGGTGACGATCAGATCGCCGCCAAAGTACTCATCGAGGGCCGTATCGAGGGGCCAGCGCCACAGGAGCGCACCATCGCCGAGCTGGCGCGCTTCGAGCGACCGGCTGGCCTGGTTGCCCACGTACACGACGCCCTGCGCCACCACCGGCTGCGTGCTGAACTGTCCCTGCACCGTCCAGCGCACGGCGCGGCTATCCACGTCAACCAGGCTCAGGCTGTTATCCGCCGTCTCGCCGGCCGGCGGCCGCTGATTGAGCACCAGCACACTGCCGGCATCGGCCAGCACGGGCGCCTGGCGCAAGCTGCTCTTGTTCAAGCCCCCCAGCACCTGACCCGGCACCGCCACGCTGAAGCGGGCCGTGCCATCGGTGATATTGAACGCCGTCAATGTCCCTGCCGCATGGCTGTACACCGTGCCCCCAATGACGGCAGGCGTCCAGTCGTTGACGTTGCCCAGCTTGGGCAAGCCGAGGCTGGCAGACCAGCGGGTCTGGCCCGCCGCCGCATCGATGCCGCTGATATCGTTATTACCGCCCACATAGACATTGCCGCCAGAAAAGGTGGGCGCCGTCGCCAGGGAAACACCCAGCAGCGCGCCATTCGTATTCGGCGGACGCACGCCGAGCGGCGCACCGCCAGCGAGCGCATCGAAGACATACACGGTATCGCTGCCGGCCATGGCCAGCTTGCCGCCCGCAACGGCCGGCGCGCCCAGATAGCCATCCGACGTGAGCGACTGGGTCCAGCGCGCCTGGCTGTCGCTCTCGCTGAGCGCCGTCACGGTCGAGGTGGTCACGTATCTGGTGCTGCTGCCGTCCACCGGCGCGGCGGACTGCTGGCTGACATACACGAGGCCGTTGGCAGCCACCACGGGACTGCCGACGAAGCCGCGCGGGGAAGTGGGGCCCAGCCAGGTCCAGCGCCGCGTGAAGCGGCTGCTGTCGAGGGTGACCGGCACCAGGCCCGTATGCGCGGCATTGCCATTCACGCCTTCCCAGTCGCCTACGCCGGGCAAGGCCTGCAGCGCGCCCATGCTGCCGGCGAGCGGCGCGACAGTGACCTTGTAATCGATGCTTTCCGTCTTGTAGAGGCCCACTGTGGCAGGCAGGGACAGCTCGATCCTGCCCGTGTACACGCCCGGTGCCAGGCTCGGCAGCGTCTTGAACGTCAGCAGCCAGCTGCCATCGGCCTGCTTCTGGCGGTCGGCCATCTGCAGCACACTAGCCGTGCCGCTGGCCGGTTGTTCATGCGGCTGGGGACGCGCATCGGTCACGCCATCGGCCAGACGCACTGTCACGCGGATGTCATCGCAGGTGGCGCCAGGCTGGGCGATGCAGCTGCCGCTCACTGCCGACAGGGTCATGCCGGGTTTTTCCTGCAAGCCGGGCGGCACGCCAACGGTACTGCCGGAACCGCCGCCACAGGCGGACAAGGTAGTCATGATAGCCAGCGGCAATGCGGCGGCCTGCCACAACGAAGGGAGTAATGTACGCATGCAATATCCATGTTGAGGTTTCATTTCCTCCCCAATGGAGGTGTGCTGGAAACCTGGACTGAATGTTATAGCATGAGAAACATTGTTAAAATCTAACAGATACTCACGGCGACGCCTTACTTGCGCACGGCCCGCGCCTGCACCGTGAGATCGCTTTCCGCCACGGCCACGCAGGGCAGGATATAGCCGTCGAGCCGTTCATCGGGGCTGATGCCGGGCCAGTCCACCGTGTACCGCACCTGGCCCGCCGGCATGTGGCAGAGGCAGGTGCGGCAAGTGCCGTTGCGGCAGGAACTGAGCAGGCGGATGCCGGCCAGCTCGGCGGCGGCCAGGATGGTGGTGCCGGCCTCTGCCGCGAATTGCCAGCCTTGCGGGACGATGGTGATGGTAAAGGGAGGCGCGCTCATGCGCCCAGTTTAACAGTCCGCCAGCGCCGTCCAGCTGGCGCCCGCCACATGGCTGCGCAGCACGGCCTCGGCAAAGGCCAGGCCCGCCACGCCATCGGCCACCGTCGGCAGCCAGCTCGCTTCCTTGGGCACGGGCAAGCCCGCTTGCAGCGCGCGGATGGCCAGGGCCGCATCCAGGTACAGTTGGGCGAACGCTTCCAGATACCCCTCCGGATGGCCGGCCGGCACGCGCGTGGCATGGCGCGCGGCCGCGCTGTCGACCCGCCCCGGACGCAGCAGCTGGCGGTTGCCGCCCTGCGGCGTACACCACAATTCGTTCGGTTTCTCCTGGTCGAAGTCCAGCTGGGCCTTGCTGCCGAACAGGCGCAGACGCACCGTGTTTTCGCAACCGGTCGCTACCTGGCTGGCCCACAACGTACCCTTGGCCCCATTCGCATAGCGCAACATCACCTGCACGTGGTCGTCCAGGGTACGATTCGGTACAAACGTCGACAGTTCCGCCAGCACGACCTGCGGCGTCAATCCGCTGACGAACTGCGCCAGGTGGTAGGCGTGCAGCCCCACGTCGAGCAGGGTGCCGCCAGGCCCGGCTTTCTGCGGGTCGTTATGCCAGTTGCCCTCGTTCATGCCGCCCGCCGCAATCGCATCGGCCAGCCAATCCTGCGAATACTCGACTTGCACGAGGCGCAGTTCGCCGATATCGCCCGCCTCGACCATGGCTTTCGCATGACGCAGCAGCGGGTAGCCGCTGTAGGTATGCGTGAGCGCAAACAGCAGATTTTTCTGTTCGGCCAGCGCCGCCAGCTTTTGCCCTTCCGCCAGAGAAATGCCCAGCGGCTTGTCGCAGATCACGTGGATGCCCGCTTCCATGAAGGCCGTGGCGACCGGTGCATGCAAATGGTTGGGCGTGACGATGGCCACGGCTTCGATGCCGTCCACCCTGGCGGCCTCCGCCTGCGCCATGGCGCGGTAATCGCTGTAGCAGCGGTCGGGCGCCAAATGCAGCGCGGCGCCGCTGTCGCGCGCGCGGTCCGGATCGGACGACAAGGCGCCCGCCACCAGTTCGTATTGGTCGTCGATGCGCGCCGCGATACGGTGCACGGCGCCAATGAAAGCGCCCTGCCCGCCCCCTACCATGCCCAGCCGTAAGCGTCGCTGCATGTCGTTTCCTTATTTCAAGCCAAGCAAGTGATGAATTTGATCCTGGTCAACAGCGCTGCCCGCGAAATCGTCGAACGCGCGTTCAGCCACGTGGATGATGTGCTCGCGGATGAAACGCGCCCCTTCGGCCGCGCCATCCTCCGGGTGTTTCAGGCAGCATTCCCACTCCAGCACGGCCCAGCCCGGGAAATCGTACTGCGCCATCTTGGAAAAGATCGCCTTGAAGTCGATCTGCCCGTCGCCCAGCGAGCGGAAGCGCCCGGCGCGGTCTTGCCAGTCGCCATAGCCGCCATACACGCCCTGGCGCCCGTTCGGCCTGAATTCCGCATCTTTTACATGGAAGGCCTTGATGCGCGCGTGATAGATGTCGATGAATGCCAGGTAATCGAGCTGCTGCAGCACGAAGTGGCTGGGGTCGTACAGAATCGACGCGCGCGGGTGGTCGTTGACGGCGGCCAGAAAGCGCTCGAAGGTCACGCCGTCATGCAAGTCCTCGCCCGGATGCAGCTCATAGCAAAGGTCGACGCCGGCGGCGTCGAACGCATCGAGGATGGGCAGCCAGCGTTTCGCCAGTTCCGCGAAAGCCGTTTCCACCAGTCCGGCCGGGCGCTGCGGCCACGGGTACAGATACGGCCAGGCCAGCGCGCCGGAAAACGTCACGTGCGCCTTGAGGCCAAGGCGCTGCGAAGCGGTGGCCGCCCACAGCAGTTGCTGCGTGGCCCAGGCCGTGCGCGCAGCCGAGTCGCCACGCACATGCTCGGGCGCAAAGCCGTCGAACAGCGCGTCGTAAGCGGGATGCACGGCGATCAACTGGCCCTGCAGATGCGTCGACAGTTCCGTCACCTGCAAACCGTGGCGCGCCAGCAGGGCGACCACGTCGTCGCAGTACTGCTGGCTGGCCGCCGCCTGCTCCAGGTCGAACAGGCGCGGCGCCGTCGGCAGCTGCAAGCCCTTGTAACCGAGGCCGGCCGCCCATTGCGCCAGGTGCTCGAGCGAGTCGAACGGCGCTTCATCGCCGAGAAACTGGGCCAGGAAAATGGCCGGGCCCTGGATGGTTTTCATGTCAATGTCCTGTTAGATAAAGCCGGGGTCAGACCCTCAATGCCGCTAACGCACAGGTCATTGCTAGCGAGCGAGGGGGTCTGACCCCAGAATTTAAAAAGGCGAGTTCGGAAAGTAGAACTGCTTGGCGTTCTCGCGCGTGATCAGCACCGATGGGATGATCGTATTGGCCGGCAATTTATCACCTTTCAGGCGCGCTTCCGTCGTCAGCTTGATGGCGTCGTACATGAACTTGGGCGAGTACGACACGTCGGCCACGATCAGCGGGTCGGAACCGTCCATGATCTTTTTCACGGCGCCCTTCGCGCCCGCGCCGCCGAACACTTGCTTGATGTCCGTGCGCTTCGCTTGCGCGATGGCTTTCTGCACGCCGATGGCCATGTCGTCGTCGGCGGCCCAGACGGCGTCGATCTGCTTGAAGCGCGTCAAGTAATCCTGCATGACCTTGAAGGCATCGTCGCGGTTCCAGTTGCCATACTTGGCGTCCAGGACCTTGATGTCGGGATGGCCTTTCATCACGGCGCTGAAGGCATCATAGCGCTCGTTGTCGAGAGTGGTCGGCATGCCGCGCAGCACGACGATATTACCCTTGCCATTCAGGCTTTTCGCCAGGTACTCGGCCGGCAGCTTGCCGAACGCCGTGTTGTCGCCCGCGATGTAGGCATCCTGCGACTGCGTGTTCGTCAAGCCACGGTCGACCACGGTGACGTAGACGCCCTTGTTCTTGACTTGGGCGACGGGCTGCGTCAGCGAGGCCGATTCGATGGGGAAGATCACCAGGGTGTTGATCTTGTTCACCGTCAACATGTCCTGCAACTGGTTCGCCTGCTCCGGCGCCGTGGCGGCCGTCTTGACGATGATTTTCAGCCCCGGATGGGCTTTTTCCAGTTCCGCCTTGGCCTGGTTCGCCCACCAGACGATGCCCGACGTAAAGCTGTGCGTGGCCGTGGGGATGGCCACGCCGACTACCAGCTTTTCCGCCGCCTGCGCACTCGGCAGCGCCCACGCCTGCATCACCAGCACTGCCATCCCTGCTACCCCTGCTACCCGTCTAAAGCTCTTCATGCTGCTCTCCTCCAAGGTTGTGGGCGCCCGTTGGCTGCCCTTTCAGAACGCCGCTGTGTTTTTATTTGCGGCCTCGCTGCAGGAAGGCGACGGCGATAATCACCACGCCTTGCACTGCGGCATTCAGGTAGACACTGATGATGCTGGTCAAATTCAGGATGTTGCTGATCACGGACAAGAGGATGGCGCCGATCACGGTGCCGACGATGCGTCCCTCTCCCCCCTTCAGCGCCGTGCCGCCGACGACGACGGCGGCGATCGCTTCGAGTTCCCACAGCAAGCCCGTCGTCGGCGTGGCCGAACCCAGCCGCGGCACGTACAGCACCGTGGCGATGCCCACGCAGACGCCCAGCAGCATGTAGGTGGCGATCTTGACTCTATCGACATTGATGGCCGCATAGCGCGCCACTTGCTCGTTGGAACCAATTGCCTGCACGTGGCGGCCAAAGGTCGTGCGGTTGAGGATGATGGCGCCGGCCGCCGCGACAAATAAAAAGATCCAGATCGGTATCGGCGCGCCCAGCACGCTCGTGTAGTAGACGGGGCTGTACAGCTCGGACAAGGTAGCGTCCAGGGTCAGGGCGCCGCCATCGGCCAGGTAGGTGAGCACGGCGCGGAAGATGCCAAGCGTCCCCAGAGTGACGATGAACGGTTCGATATTGCCCTTGCTGATCAACAAGCCATGCATCAGGCCAAAGCCGGCGCCCAGGACCAAGGCCATGGCGATGCCCAGCACCAGCATGGTGATCGGCGCCAAGTCGCCGCCTGCCCCTTGCGCCAGCGCATTCATGAAATAGATCATGCAGCCGGCGATCAGGGCCGCCATGGAGCCGACCGATAAATCGATGCCGCCCGAGATAATCACGAAGGTCATGCCGACGGCGATGATGCCGATGAAGGCCGTGCGCGTGAGCACGTTCATCAGGTTGTCCAGGGTGGCGAAGTCGCCATTGAGCAAGGTGCCCGCGATGCATAGGGCCAGCAGGCCCAGCACGGGGCCAAAACCCTTGATGCGCGCGCCGAATTGGGCCAGGGGGGATACGCTCGTATCAGTGCGTGCCGGTTGCATGGGCAATCAACTCCTCTTCAGTCAGGTGGTCAGCAGACAGGGTGGCTTGCAAGGTGCCGGCGCGCATCACGGCGACCCGGTGGCACAGGCCAATCAATTCGATCAGTTCGGATGAAATCACGATCACGGCGCGCCCTTCGGCGGCCAGGCGGTGGATCAAAAAGTAAATGTCGCGCTTGGCGCCCACGTCCACGCCGCGGCTCGGTTCATCGAGCACGACGACACGCGGGTCCGAATGCAGGTATTTCGCCAGCGCCAGCTTTTGCTGGTTACCGCCGGACAGCATGCGCGCGCGGCTGTCGAGGTCGCCCGTGCGGATATTGAAATCCCCGACGGCCTTGGCCAGCGCCGCTTTTTCACCGGCCACATCGAGCCACGGCCGTGCATAGCGCTCCATCGTCATCATCGTGAGGTTTTCGCGCAAGCCCAGGTTCACATGCAGACCTTTTCCCTTGCGGTCTTCGCTCAGGTAGGTCATGCCGTTCTGCATGGCTTGCTTGGGGGTGCGGATGTCCACGGGCCGGCCATTGAGTTCGATCGTGCCCGCGCTGCGCGGACGCAAGCCCAGCAGCGCCTCGAACGATTCCGTGCGCCCCGCGCCCACCAGGCCCGCAAAGCCCAGTACTTCACCGGCGCGCACCTCGAACGACAGGTCCTTCGACCAGCCGGGCACGCACAAGCCCTCCACTTTCAGGAGCACGGGCGCGTCCGGCGCCAGCGCCACCTTGACCGGAAACATGTCCGACAATTCGCGCCCCACCATCAGGTTCGCCATCTGCTGGCGCGTGAGGCTGGCCGTCGGTTCGCGCGTGACGAAACGCCCGTCGCGCATGACGATGACCTCGTCCGTGTTGCGCTCGACTTCATCGAGCTTGTGGGAAATGTAGAGGATGGTCACGCCATCCGCTTTCAGCTGCGCCATCACGGTAAACAAGCGCTGCGTCTCCGACGACGTCAGGGTGGCCGTGGGCTCGTCCATGATCAGGAAGCGGGCGCGGCGCGACAGGGCCTTGGCGATTTCCACCAACTGTTTTTCAGCCACGATGAGGTCGCGGATTTTCGTGTCGGGCGACACGTCCAGGCCCACCTGTTTCAGGTAGCGCGACGCTTCTTCCTTCATGGCGCTCTCGTCGAGCAGCCAGCCGCGCGTTTTTTCGTGGCCCAGAAACATGTTTTGCGCCACCGTCAGGTGTTCGGCCAGGTTGAATTCCTGGTGGATCAGCACGATGCCGGCGCTCTCCGCCGCGCGCGAACTGCCAAAGCGCTGGGGCTGGCCATCGATCAGCAGCTGGCCTTCGCTGACAGCCTCGTAGCCGGCGAGGATTTTCATCAGGGTCGACTTGCCGGCGCCATTTTCGCCGAGCAAGCCATACACGCGCCCCGGCGACAGGCTGAAACTGACGCCATGCAAGACACGCACGGGGCCGAAATCCTTGCAGACCCCCTCGAAACCGACGGCAACGCTCACTATGCACTCCCTCGCAGAATTAATTGGTGTTGCAGCAGCACACCAGGCACACTGGCCGCCGGGTCCGCCAAACGCTGCAGCAATAATCGCGCCGCCGTCTCGCCCAGCTCGCGCATCGGCTGGGCAATCGTGGTCAAGCCCGGATCGATCTGCGCGGCGATGGCGATATCGTCGAAGCCGATGACGGCCACGTCTTCTGGCACGCGTTTGTTCAGCTGGCGCAGCGCGCTCAGCACGCCAATGGCCAGGGTGTCGGAGACGGCAAAGATGGCCGTCGGCGCGTCGGGCTGCGCCATCATCCGCAAAGTGGCAGCCGTGCCCGCTTCGTAATCGAGGCTTTGCACCGTGTGCACCCACTGCGGCTGCACGGGCAAGCAGGCCGCCGCCAGAGCGTCCAGATAGCCTTGCTGGCGTTGCCGCGCGTACAGATAGCGCTCATCCGAATTGATCAGGCCGATGCGCGTATGGCCGCGTGACAGCAGATGCGCGACGGCGTCGGACGCGGCGCGGTGGTTGTCGATGCCGACATAGGGCACGGCCACGGCGGGGTCGAACTCGCAGCACGCCACCCAGGGCAGGGTGACGGATTCATGCGACAGGGCATGCTGCACCGTGTCCGGATCGAGGCAGATGGCGCCGTCGGCACGATGCATGCGCAGCAAGTCGAAATACGAGCGCTCGCGGCCCGCGTCGGCGCCCGTGTCGCACAGCAGCACGAAGTAGCCGTGTTCGCGCGCCACCGTATCGATGCCGCGCACGATCTGCGCATAGAACGGATTACCCACGTCAGGCACCATGGTGAGCAGCATGCGGCTCTCGGCCGTGCGCAGGCTGCGCGCCAGGTGGTTCATGCGGTAGCCGAGCGCGGCGACGGAAGCGAGCACCTTGTCGCGCGTGGGCGCCCGCACTCCCGCCTGCTCATTCATCACGCGCGAGACGGTGGCCACCGACACGCCCGCATGCGCGGCGACGGCGCTGATGGAGACGGTTTCTGTCGGCAAAGGGGATGGGACGGCTGCAGGCATGGCGCTTTTCAACAAAATGTAATCGATTACATTTATAAGCCAGTCGCGCGCGCGATGCAAACATTATCGATGCTGCGGTGCGCAAAAAATGAGCAAAAAGCGGCCCTGTACGGGCCGTTGGAAAAGCTATTTCTGGGGCTGCAAGGCATTCTGCTGCACGGCAAAACCGGCGCGCACGGCGGAGAGGGCCGCCACCCACAAGATCAGCCCGGCACCGAGGCAGCCGGCGGGATCGAGGGGGCCATGGCGCAGGCTCAGCGGATAACCGACGGCCCACACGCACAGGGCCATGCCGATGGCCAGGTGGCGGCGCGCCTTGAACAGCCAGGCCAGCGGAAAGAAATGCAGGCCCACGATCAAAATGACGGCAGGGATGAACCACGCCTGCAAGCCCATGTTTTTCAGGACGTTGCCGACGATGAAGATGGCGATCCACTGCCCGGCGTTGACGACATTGAACAGCCGGCCCACGCGCTTGGCCTGCGGCGATTGTTCCGCCGCCGCATGCGCGGCCCGGTGGCGCCGGAACTGGCGCCACGCCAGCATGAGCAGCAAGACGGTGATTGCGGCAACCGGCAGCAGCCTTAAGGGATGCGCGCCATACGTCTGCACGCACCAGGCGGCCACCCACAGGCCGCCGAACAGGGAAAAGAACATGGCGCCGATGGCGCTGCCGGCAAGGTTGGCGGGGGTTGATGGTGGCATGGTCATGGCAGCACTGGGTGAGTGAAAAAACTTACTGCATCATCGCGCAAAACGTCTCGGGATTGCCGTCAAGGATGACGCCGCTGGGCCAGCGGTGGCTGCGCTGCTGCGCGCGCAACAGCGAGGCGGCCAGGGCCGAGTCGCCATCGACGGCGTAGACGAAGACGGGCATGTTCAGGCTGGCCGCATCGCTGAGCAGATTCGGATTGGCGTCCAGGCTGCGCGCATCCACGTGCACACCCGTGGGCATGCCGATCTGCTGCTGCACGCGCTGCAGCCACGGCTTGTCGAGCTTGGGCGGGCGGGCATTTTTCGCGATATAGCGGCTGACCCGGTTCGTACCGGCCGCCTGCGCATTGCGCGCGTCAAACACGAGCAAGCCCAGGTAGCCTTGCGGATCGGCGCGGCGCGCGCACGCGAGGTTGTTCGGCACGCCCGACGTCAAGAACCAGTTGCCATGCTTGATGTTCGCACGCAACTGCCCCACCAGGGTGGCGATCGGTGCGCACGACGACACGACATCCTTGATTTCCGCGTTCAGGGTTTTACTTGGGAACGCCGTGGCCAGGTCGGCGACATCGCTGACGAACGGCGGCGTTTCCGGCGTGGCCACGCCACGGTTCTTCATGCTGGCGGCGCGCCAGTCGTCGGCCGTCAATTGTTTCACGGTACGGGGCGAACCCGTGTCGACGACTCTGCCCGTCAACAGGTCGTGGTGCACCACCCAGTTACCGTCGCCGAGCAGCTGCAAATCCGTCTCGACGCCGTCCCAGGTACCGAAATACGTGTTGCGCAGCGCGCTCAGCGAGTTTTCCGGCGCATTGCCGGCGCCACGGTGGGCGTGCACCTTCATGCCCAGGCAGTCGGCCTGGACAGTCGTGCTGGCCATGGAAAGCAGCAAGGCCAGCGCGGCTGCCTTATTTTTGTCCCGGATGATAGCCATAGTGAATTCCCTGCAAAACGTGGATGCGGATCGCTTCGTTGACGGGGTAGCTGTAGCCCTGCCCCACCGCCACGACGTGCGTGATATTAGCCAGCAAGCCCTTGCCGGCGATTTGCCAGCGCGTGCTGTCGTCGGCGGCCTGGCGGTTCCAGTCCAGCATCTGGCGGAACAGCTCGCTCTTCGTGACATTATTGTCCGAGAGGGTAAAGATACCCCAGGTTCCCAGGAAGGCGCCAGCCAGCACACCCGTGGCGATCCAGGCGGAACGGCGGCTCAGCTGGCCATCGGCGCCCGCCTGCTCGCTGCGGCGCGCCGCCAGCACCAGCAAGCCCACCGTGGCGATCAGGTACAGCAATTTCGAGAAGTGGCCGATGGCGCCCAGCAAGGAGAAGAACAGGGCGACGGGCGGCACGATGGCCGCGCGCGCCGCTTCCTTGCCCTCTTCAAAGTACTTGCCGCCCACTTCGAAGTCGTTGCGGCTGGCGCGGTATTCCACGAGTTTTTCCGCCGTCTGGCGCGCGGCGAACTGGTCGAACAGACGGCTGAACTCGGCCGGGCTCGCATACGCGTCCTGCACCACGGCGCCCTTAGGCAAACGCAAGCCCTTGCTCGCTTCGCTGCCATCGCCGCCGTCCGGCCCGTCGCGCAGCACGGCCTGGATGCCGGGGCGCGCGACGAAGGCGGCGAAGGACAAGCCCGGCGGAATGCGGTCGCCCTTGATATGCAAGCCCTTGCTGGCCGCTTCCGACGCATAGCGGCGCTTGACGGCGGCGCGGAAGCTCAATTGGTCGGCAGGGTGCCAGTTGGCCGACACGGGCACCTTTTTGCGCACATTGTTGACAACGGCCGCCTTGCGCCGCGCCGGCACGGAATGCGGCTGCCAGCCGTGGCGCGACAGGCTTTGCCGGTAATCGTTCCACGCCGTTTCCTGCTGCTGGCGCAAGCCCGCATCGTCGTCGGGAATCATGCCCGAATACAGTTTCCACTTGTCGCGCACTTCGCCAATCGCCTTCTGATACTTGTCATAGTAACCGGCCGCGCCGCCGGCGATCTTGCGGACATTAAAATTGATCAACTGTTCCTTGGCCGGCTCCATGCGCTCATCGAGGTGGCCCACCGAGACGGCCAGGAAGGGGAACAGCGCGAGGAAGGCCTTGCCTTCGGGCTTGGCAAACAGGGTGGCGTCGTCGACCAGACCCTGCAATTGCAAGCTGCCGCCCACCAGCGAGCGCTGCATCAGGGTGGTGTTGAAGGCCAGGCGGCGAAATTGCGCATCGCGCGTTTCGACCAGCACGGTGACCGTGGTTTTCAGAATGCCGAACACGACCGCCGCCGTGGCAACACAGCAGAAGAGGATCTTTTTCCAGCTGGGGCCGCTACCATTGTTCTTCAGGCGGCGGCGCCACATCAGTTGCAACACCACCAGCGCGGCGGCGATGCCCGACAGGCTGCGGCCGTAGAATTCCACGCCTTCCACGTCCTGCGGCTTGACGTCGCCGCCCACCACGTCGAGCAAACGGGCATTGAAGCCCAGCTCGAAGCACAAATACATGATCGTCAGGACGATCAGGATCAGGGTCTGCCGGATCTGCAGACTGCGCAAGCTCGCGGCCATCTTATTTCCTCAGATCGATGACGACGGGCTTGATCTCTTCGGCCTGGAAGATCATCGGCGCCGCCGGAGCAGCCGCTGCGGCACGCGGCGCGGACTGGCTGAGGACGGCGGGCGTTGCCACCTTGGCTGCGGTTTCCTGGCGGCGCGGCTTGGCGCTGGCGCGGCTGCCCGTTTTCGGCGTGGCAACGGGAGCCGGAGCGGCCGTCGGCGGCGCCGGGATCACGCGCCCGCTGTCGCTGCCGGGCGTGGTGGCGATGGCCGGGCCCGTGCCGCGCAAGGCGTCGTCGGCAAACGGCTGGGCGCGCGTATCGACGCCGGGCGGCACGGCCACGCTGGCGTTGAGCAGGCGGTTGTCCGTGTAGATCATGCGCGACAGGCGGTTGTAGTTGGGGAAGTCGATATTCAGCGATTTGCCATCGGCCGCCACGTCCACGCGGGGGCGGTCCTTGCAATTGCCGACCGTCCACTGCAGCACGTCCGTGCCCTGGAAAGCCAGCACTTCATAGCGGTAGGCACAGCCGCGTTCCTGCGTTTCCACGATCACCACAGTGCGCTCGCCCACGTTTTCCACGCGCGCCACGCGGGCCGTGATGGCGTTGGCCAGCGGCACGACACGAAACGCCTGCGACAGCTTGATCGAATACTTGCCCTGCGGGTCCTTGCGCAAGGTCCCTTCCGTGCCGTCGCGCAGGCGGAAGGTGGAAATCGGCGTGCCGAACAGCTCGGCCGTATCGAGGCCCATCAACACGCCGCCACGGCCGTTCGGCGTCATGGCGCAGCCCGTCAACAGGACGCCGGCAGCCACGCCGGCGATCAATTTGCGCCAGTGCGCGGATGCAAAGTTCTTATACGTTGTCATGCTTGATAACTTTCTCTTATTTCTGAATCAGGGATTGATGACGGCCAGCGGATTGCCCGGGCCTGGCGGCGGCAAGACTTTCTGACGGTTGCGCGACAGCACGGTGAAGGCGCCCAGGGTGTCCGGTCCCGCGACGATTTCCAGCTGCTCGCGCTGCAGCCAGGTGCGGATTTCCGCCTCTGTTGCCTCGGCGCGGAACAGCACGCGCGTGCGCACGCCCGTCTCGACGCCGCTGCCGCCGCTGCGGAATTCCGCATTGCCGACGACGGCGCCCTCTTTCGGCAGGAACAGCCACGCCGATTGCACCACCATTACGCTGGCGGCCACGGCCGTGACGATCTTCAGCCAGCGGTTGGCATTGGCCGCCCGCACCGGCGTCTTCATCTGTGGCGCGGCGGCATCGGCCAAAGCGATCTGCAATTGCTGCAAGCCCTGGCGCAGCAGTTGCCGGTAGGCCACGCGGCCATCCTTGCCCAGCTCGCTCGACAGCGGTGTGCCGGTCAAGGCGTAATCATCGCCGGGCAAGGCCACGCGGGCGATCACGCCGGGCGCCGCGGTGACGCCATTCGCGCGGCCATGCAGCTCCAGCCAGCGCGCCGCCTGCAAGCGCTCCTGGCTGAACACGCCCAGGCAGGCGCCCAGGTCCGTCACGGCCAACGTCACAGGCATGTCGCACAGCACCAGGCCTGCGCGCGGGTCGGCGGGCGCGTCGCGCTCCTCGACCACGAGGCCGCAGGCATCGGCATACGCCGTGTCCGGCGTGACGAGCCAGCCGCGCCAGCGCTGCCGCGTGCTGTCCCAGGCGTCGAGCAGCACGGCGCCAAAGCCGGGAAGGCGCGCCAGCAGATGAATCTGCCCGCCGGCGATGGGCCGCGCGGCCAGCGGCGCCGCGTCGCTGCGGCGCGCAAAACGTTGCAGCAGGTGTTCCGGCACGGCAATGCCGCGCCAATCGGGGGTAGTGCCGGCCACGTCCGCGTCCAGCAGTTCGGCGGAAGATGGAGGCGACGGCAGGCGCGCGGCAACGATGGCCAGCGAGGGCGTCAATGCAGTCATGCCGATGGCCTTTCATCAGGGTTCGGGTGGGTGGACACGGGGTCCATGTGCAGGGATAACGCGGCCACGCACAAAATATCCAAAACTATTTGCGCCGCCTGCAGATCGCGCGCGGCCAGGGCGTCCCCCACGCGCAGCTTGAGCAGGTTCAAGACCCAGCTGCCCAGCAAGGTGGCGCGGTGGGCCGGCTCGACGATCTGGCGCCCCGCGCTATTGGCCTCGCCCTTCTGCCTGTGCACCAGGCCTAATTTTCCGCCGTGGTAGTGCGCGGAAGCGATCTGTTCGGCCAGTTCCTTGACGGGCATGCCACCGCAGCCGCAATGGCGCAGCAGCAAGATCAAATCGTCGGGCAAGGTGGTGATGAACACGTCGGCCGCGTCGCGCACTTGCTGCGGCGTGAGCTGGTAATCGCGCAGCGGTTCGGCATACGCATCGGGCGCGCGCAGCTCGCAGCCTTCTTGCGCATCGGCATCTTCGTCATCGCGCTGCTTGCGCAACTGGTCGATGATGAAGCGCTTGAAGTACAAAAACAGGGCGCCAATGTGGTGGGGGACCGCGTCGCTGTCGCCGTGCAGGACTTTTTCAATGAAGAACTGGTGGCGCAGATCGGCCAGCGAGTCGCCCAGCGACGCCGCCTCGCGCGGACGGCACGGCGTCAGCGCGGCGATGACGCGCTGGTAAAACTCGCCGAGTTCGCCTTGTGTCAGCTGCTGGCGGCGGGTCCAGAAAGCATGAATCCGTTCAAATTGTTCCGATTGCAAAGCCGGTCCGATCGTGTGTTGGGCGGCACGCGCCACTGGCCGGCGACGATGCGCACCGTGCGCTGGCCAGACAAGAGAAACTTGTCAGTAAGGTAAAATGCATTTAAGCAATTTTCTCATATCACAGTAAAAATCGCTAACTTTTGTTACTTTCACGACAATTCCCGAGACGCCGATGCATCGCCTGATTCCCCTGTTTTTGAGCCTCATCTTTTTACTCTGCGGTAACGTCGTGCAGGCGGCCGTGGGCAATGCCGCCAGCGGCCCCGGCAAGCGCATCGCCCTGGTGATCGGCAATGCGGCCTATCCACAGCCTCTATTGAATCCCGTGAACGATGCGCGCGCCATGGCCGAGCGCCTGCGCCGCCTGGGCTTTGACGTGCTGTTGCGCACGGACATCAATGCGCAACAGCTGCAAAAGGCCTCGGCCGAGTTTTCCACGCAGGCGCGCGGCGCCGATATCGCCCTCGTGTTTTACGCGGGCCACGGCGCGCAGGCGGGCGAAGCCAATTATGTGTTGCCGCTGGGCGCCAACATGAATGCATTGAGCGCGGCCGCCATCGCCGCGCAGGGCGTGTCCGTTTCCAGCCTGGCCGGTGATTTGCAGCGCACGGGCGCGCGCGGCGCCGTGCTGATCCTCGACGCTTGCCGCCAGGAATATACGCGCGGCGGCGCCGTGGCGATTCCCGGCGTCGGCAATGCGGCCAGCCACGGCTTTGCCGATACGGCCGCGCCACGCGGCGTGGTGATCGCCTATTCGGCGGGCCCGGGCGCCCTGGCGCGCGATTTCTGGTCGCCCGATTCGCGCAACAGCCCGTACACGAGCGCCCTGCTCGACGCGCTCAACGCACCCGGTTTGCCGATGAGCGACGTGTTTTCGCAAGTGGCGGCCAGGGTTGCCGCCATGACGCACGACGTGCAAAAACCCCGCGTATCGTTCGGCGAAACGTCGGCGCGCCTGGTGCTGAACATGGGTAGCGGCAAGGGCGTCAGCCAGGCCGCGCCGGGCGTGATGGCCGGGGCGCAAGGCCAGGGCGGCGTGCGCGCACCTGCCCCAACGGTGGAAAAGCCGGCCGCACCGGGCGTCAAAGTGTGGCCAGGCAATGTACTGCAAGACATCAACTATGAAATCCGCATGCAGATCGCGGCCCGTCCATTTCCCCGCCAGCAACTGGAAAAGCGCGCACGGGGCGGCGACCTGGTGGCGCTGACTGCCCTCGGCTATGGTATCGGCGGCGGCGACGCTGGAATAAAACAGCCGAAGGCGGGCATGCAGTGGCTGGAAAAGGCGGCTGCGAAAGACTTTCCGATTGCCCAGACCTATCTGGCGGAATTGCTGATGGTCAAGGGCGACCCCGCTTCGCTGAAGCGCGCGGGCGTGCTGCTGGACGCGGCATCGCAAGCCGGCTACAGCCCCGCCCATGCGTATAAATTCGACCTGGCGCGGCGCACGGGCGCACCGCCGCAGGATGCGGCCCGGCATTTGCAAGATGCTTTCATGGGCTTGATGAAGGATTACCAGGGCGCCGCCAAGGACATGATGCAGCCGCCAAAAAATAATTCAAAATAATTTTAGATTTCCCTGAACTGCCCCCGTTATCCGTGGGTACATGCAATAGAGCATGACAGTGACCAGGGAAATCTCATGCAACCATTCACCACCACCGGCCAGCGTGGCCGCATCCTCGCCTACCAACCGAGCGGACAAGGTTCCGTCAGCGTGGCCGGCATTCAACATGCGTTCGACGTGGCCACGCACTGGCGCTCGGACGTGGCGCCCGCCATCAACGCCGTCGTCGACGTGCGCTTCGATGAGGCCGGCAGCCTCGCCACCGTCAGCGCCGTGGCAACGCAGCAACTGGCGCAGGAAGAAATGGCCGGCGCGGCGAAACTGGCGCGCGACAAAAGCCAGCAGCTGTGGGGCCAGGCCGTGTCCGCCCTGGGCATCAAGGTGCTGGCCAGCCTGGGCGTCCTGATCGCCGGCGCCTTTATCTTCAACACCATCGGCATCCGTTTGTTCGCCTCCGTCTCGCGCACCTACTGGCAGTTGCTGGGCTTGTCCGCCGACAGCCTGGAAAGCTTTGCCCGCGATGGCGGCGGCGGTTTTACGTCGGCACAATTTTTCTTCCTGCTGGCCATTGCCGGATGCTGCGCCACCATGGTTAGCCGCCACCCGAAAGCGGCGCTGGGCAAGTGCGCACCGCTGCTGTTCATCGTCATCCACAGCAGCGTGCTGTTCATCAAGATCAAGGGCGCCGTCAGCGACGCGGGCAGCGCCATGGGCGGCATCATGGGCACCCGCGCGGCCCGCATGGCCGAGCAGATGGCCAGCGAAATGCTGGGGCAAGTGTGGCAAGGCCTCTCGTTCGGCATCGGCTTTTACCTGGTGCTGGCGTCTTCCATCGTCCTGGCCGCTTACGGCGTCGGCGAATACAAACGTAAAACCATCGGCTAAGCCACCTCTTACACATTCATTGAAGGAAATATCATGCAACGTACCCTCCCAGCCCTGCTCGCCATCGCCGTCCTGCTGTCCGCCTGCGGTAAAACAGAGACCGCCACACCGGCCGCCTCCGCTCCCGTCGCCGCGAATGTGGCCGACATGGCCGCCAAGGCGCAAGTGAAGGCGGCAGCAGCCAGCCTGCCGCAAGCGGACGCTGCCACGCCAACGTCCAGCTATGTCGACATCACGAGCGGCCACCAGCTGATGTACAGCTACCTCGCCTTGTCCGGCGTGCCGCCCGACTACGCGGCCGTGGCCCAGCGCATCTCGCGCGAATATGCGGGCAGCAACGACGCCTTCCGCAAGCAGGAAGTGCTCGACGCGCTGAAACCGCAGATCGACGCCAAGGTCAGCGAAGCGAAAACCAAACGCTACCTGCGCTACCAGATCAATGGCCAGGGCGCGCTGTCGCCGTACGCGATGGACAAGGCAGCCTTCCCCGCCAAGTTCGCCGACGCGGGCACCTATTACTACATGTACGACAACGGCGACTACAAGCTGGCGTTCACGAATGGCGACGGTTATTCGCTGCTGAAAGTGGACCAGGAGGCGGCGCGCAAGATCGAAGCGGCGCGCAGCGGCTACAAGGATTTCGCCATCGTCGTGTATGCCTACGCCCAGGAAGCGGACATGGCCAGCAACCAGGTCAAGGCGCAGATCGTCAAGGTGGCGATCAAGCTGAATGGGGAAGAAATTCCCGTCAGCCAGGCACGGTAGAACGGGCTCGGTTACACTGTTCGCCACATTGCATCGGGATCGGGATCGGGACATATGGGCGAACAGACACTGGCGGAACAACATCTGGCAAACGGGCAAGGGCTGCAGCAGGCGGGCAAGCTGATCGAAGCGATCAACGCCTACCAGGCCGCGTATAAACTGAACCCGGCCCTGGCCGAAGCACAGCATTTCCAGGGCCTGGCGATGCTGGAGCTGGGCCAGGGCGCCATCGGCCTGGGTTTGTTGAAACTATCGCTCAAACAGCAGCCGGACAACGCCCTGTTCCACTACAACCTCGGCAACGTGCTGCGCGGCTCGGACAGCGACGCGGCGCTGGCCAGCTACGCCACGGCGGCGCGGCTGGCGCCGCACGAACATGATTTCGCCATCAGCCATGCGGAATTGCTGATGGGAAAACAGAGGCTGCTGGAGACCATCGCCGAACTGGAACGGGCCCACGCCCTGCGTCCGCAGCGTTGGCAAACACTGCAGGGACTGGCCGAGCTGTACTACCGCACGGGACAGCAGGAACTGGCGTTGGAACGCTATGCGCAAGGCCTGGCGCTGCATCCGGCGCTGGCGCAAACGTGCCGCATCGGCTTTGCCAGCCCCGGCACGGAAAACAGGGAGCAGCTGACGACGCCCGACGTGCCGGCAAGCTTGCACGATTTCCTGCGCGAAACGGATTTGCACATCCTCGACGATTTCCTGCCCGATCCCGCCGCCTGGCGCGCGCAAGCGCTGGCGTTGCCGTTCGAGCAGCAGCGCTATGCGGGGCAGAATTATCCGGGCAGCCAGACGGCGGGCCAGCCCAGCCAGGCCATCATGGAGCGCATCGCCACGGCCCTGGGCCGCCCCATCCGTTTCATTTCACCCGACAACGGTTCCTATCGCCTCAGCTATGCGGACGCCATGGCGCGCACCGATATCCACGTGGACAACGAGACGGGCAATAATTTCAATTTCTATGCGGGCGTGCTGTATCTGAACCCGCCCGAGCAATGCCAGGGCGGCACCACCTTCTG
Organism: Janthinobacterium sp. BCJ23; assembly: GCF_059617945.1. Classification (NCBI taxonomy): domain Bacteria; kingdom Pseudomonadati; phylum Pseudomonadota; class Betaproteobacteria; order Burkholderiales; family Oxalobacteraceae; genus Janthinobacterium; species Janthinobacterium sp. BCJ23. Next base: position 133,353 of record NZ_JCAQAW010000005.1, read on the forward strand.
GCGCCACCAGCCCAGCGGCTGGTACCGGCGATTACCCGAGGCGGACGTGAAAGCGGGCGGCTACGCCAGCTTCAAGGATTTCCAGAAACGCTGGCTGCCGAACAGTAAAGTGCAGAAATTCAACGACTTGCAGGAACAGCGCGACAGTTGGCAAGCGCTGTTGGAAGTGCCGATGCGCCACAACCGCCTGATCGTCTACAAGGGACACTATTTCCACTCGATCAGCAATGTGTTTGGCGACACGCCGGAGAATGGGCGGCTGGTGCAGTTGTTTTTCTTTGAAGCACCGGATTGAGTGTAAGGGCAATTGTCGGATTACGCGTGCCGCTAATCCGACCTACGCATGCATGTGAACGGTAGGTCGGATTAGCGCGCAAGCGCGTAATCCGACAACACCAGCCCAGCACTCAATACATATCCGCCGCCGTCGCCCGCACAGCTTTCAACAGCATATCCGCCCCCGGCGACAGCAAATGATCCTGCTGGCGGATGATGCCGAACGCATCCATCTTGCACGGCAGTTCGATGGGTAAGATGCTCAGCACGTTCAACGATTCGTAGTAATGGGCCACTTCCGTCGGCATCACGTGCAGCGAGTCCGTCTGCTGCAGTAGCGACGTGATCAGGAGCAAGGCGGTGGTGTCGACCACGTCCACGGGCGGTTCCTGGCCCGCGCGGCGAAACATCATGTCGAAGCGGTGGCGCAAGATGCTGCCTTGCGGCGGTAGAATCCACGGCTGGCCCGCCAAATCCTTCAATTGCAGATTCTTGCGCGACAGCAGCGGATGGCCATTGCGCGCCACGGCGCTGGCCGGCTCTTCCGTCAATTCCTCGTAGATGAGTCCCGCGCTGCTTTCCTTTTCCAGGATGCGCCCGATCATGAAATCGAGGGTGCCGTGCTGCAGCATGTCCATCAGCGTATTGCTGTGCTCCAGATGCACGCCGATGCGCATCAACGGCGCCTGCTGCTTGATGCGGGCAATCGCGCGCGGCAGCAAGGCCATGGCCGGCGTCATGATGACGCCCACTTCCACCTGGCCCGTCAGGCCCGACTTCAGGGCAACGATGTCGTCATGCGCCAGCGACAGGCTCGTCAGGGCCATGCGCGCGTGGCGTATCATCGTCTCGCCGTAGATGGTCGGCTCCATGCCGCGTGGCAACCTGTCAAACAGGCGCACGTCCAGCATCTCTTCCAGGTCCTTGATTTGCTTGGACGCGGCCGGCTGCGTCATGTGCAATTCTTCCGCCGCGCGGTGGATGTTGCGCTGCTCATCAAGGGCGATCAACAGCAGCAATTGCCGCGTCTTCAGGCGGGCTCGCAAGAACCAGTTGGGGTTGAGGGTATCCATGAATAAATCATATCATGATCGATATCAGTTTTAATTCAATATCGATGTTATAGATATCGGTATGTCTCCTTTTTATACTTGGCCAACAAGCGTTCACAATGCCTTGCAGGCGGCGCTCGGGTTGGCGGCCGGGCCAGCCGTTTGCTGGATGAATTCGATGGTGCCGTCCGGCTTGTATTTCAGTTCTTCCACGGCCACGGAGCGCCGGTATTCCCCGCCGCCGGGCAACTTGTCGTTGTGATAGAAGATGTAGGACTTGCCGTTGAATTCGATGATGGCCTGGTGAATGGTTTTCACGACGGCATTCTTGTCCATGATGGTACCGCGGAAATGCCAGGGCCCCGTCGGTGTCGGCCCCGTCGAATACGCCGTCTCCTCGGGGAAATTGCGCGAGTACGACAAATAATACGTACCGGCATGCTTGTGCATATAGGCCGCTTCCGTGAACGCATCCATGCCGAAGGTCAGAATCGGGCCGTCCAGCTCCGTCATGTTGGCTTTCAGCTTGGCGTATTTCAAGACCGTGTTACCCCAGTAAATGTAGGCCTGCCCATCCGTGTCGATAAAGACGGCCGGGTCGATATCGTCCCAGGGAATGGCCGTCTGCTTCGTCATGTCGTTGGTGATCAGAGCGCTGCCGCGCGCATCGACGAACGGCCCGGTCGGGCTGTCGGAGACGGCCACGCCGATGGCTTTGCCGGGAATGGTTTTATGGTCGACGGTCGAATAGAAATAGTATTTATTGCCGCGCTTGACGATGTCACCTGCCCACGCATCCTTGCCAGCCCAGGCGAAGGTGGAAAAGCGCACGGGCGAGCCGTGATCCGTCCAGTTCGCCATGTCGCACGAGGAATACACGCGCCACTCGTGCATGCGGTAATCCGTATCCGTCGCGCTCGCTTCATCGTGGCCCACGTACAGGTAGACCCTGCCATTGTCGACCAGCGCGGCCGGGTCGCCCGTGTAGATATCCTTGACGATGGGGTTGGCTGCCTGCGCGCCGAATGGGGCGCAGGCGAGCGCCGCCGCCATGCCGATGGCTGCGGCAAGTTTATTCTTGTGAAACATGGTATTAACTCCGATTGGTATTTTTCTGGCCCATGGCCATCAGTCTTTGCACGACGCAAAAGACGAACAGCAAGCCGCCGATGACGATCTTGGTCCACCACGAGCTGAGCGTGCCGTCGAAGGCGATCAGGGTCTGGATGGTGCCCAGCACCAGCACGCCGGACAGCGCGCCCGCCACGTAGCCGTAGCCGCCGCTGAGCAGGGTGCCGCCGATGACGACGGCGGCAATCGCGTCCAGTTCCGTGCCTTGCGCATGCAAGCCATAGCCGGACAGCATGTAGAACGAAAACAGCACGCCGCCCAGCGCGGCGCAAAAGCCGCTGAAAGCGTAAATGAACACCTTGGTGCGGCCCACGGGCAGCCCCATCATCAGGGCCGACTGTTCATTGCCGCCGATCGCATACACGGCGCGGCCGAATGGCGTGGCATGCGCCAGCCAGATGGCCAGCAGCAACGTGATCACGGCGATCACGACGCCCGGCGAAACGAAGCCGCCGAGAAACTGCAATTGCGTCTGCGACATGGCCACGAACAGCGGATCATCGATCGTGATGGAGTTGATGCTGATCAAATAGCACAGCCCGCGCGCCAGAAACATGCCGGCCAGGGTAACGATGAAGGGCTGCAATTTGAAATAATGAATCAGCGCGCCCATGCTGGCGCCAAATACCGTGCCCAGCGCCAGCACGGTGACGATCACCAGGAGCGGCGGCCAGTGCGCCACGTTCAGCAGCCAGGCGGCGATCATGGTCGACAGGGCCAGAACGGACCCGACGGACAGATCGATGCCGCCGGAAACGATGACGAAGGTCATGCCGACGGCGATCACCAGCAAAAAGGCGTTATCGATCAACAGGTTAAAGATCACTTGTGTCGACAGCAGGCCCGGATAGGCGGCGCCGCCCAGGCCCAGCATCACCACCAGCAGCAAGACCGTGACGAGCGAGGTGAAATACGGGGTGTGCAGCAAGCCCTTCATGCTTTTCTCCGATGCAGCAATTGCTTGAATTCCGACGATTGCGACAGGCAGACGAGGAAGACGACGACCGATTTGACCACCATGTTCACTTCCGGCGGCACGCCCAGCGAATAGATCGTGTAGGTCAGGGTCTGGATGATGAGCGCGCCTATCATGCTGCCCACGAGACTGAACTTGCCGCCAGCCAAGGACGTACCGCCCAGGGTCACGGCCAGGATGGCGTCCAGTTCCAGCATCAGGCCCGCATTGTTCGCGTCGGCGCTCTTGATGTTCGAGCTGATCATCAGGCCCGACAGGCCCGCGCAGGCCGCGCAAAACACGTAGACGAAAAAGATCAGCGTCGCCGTCTTGATGCCGGCCAGGCGCGCGGCGACGGGGTTGATGCCGACGGCCTGGATGAACAGGCCCAGGGCCGTCTTGCGCATCAGCACGGCCGTGATGATGAACACGGCAGCGACGAGAAACAGGGAAAACGGCAAGCCGAGCAGGTAACCGCTGCCGATGAAAAAGAACGGTTGATAATAGACGGTGACGATCTGCCCATCCGTCAGCAATTGCGCCAGGCCACGCCCCGCCACCATCAGTATCAATGTCGCGACGATGGGCTGCAAGCCGAGTCCCGCCACCAGCACGCCATTCCAGGCGCCGCACAGCAGGGCCGCGCCCAGGGCGGCGGCCAGGGCCCAGCCCATCGGGATATTGCTCACGTAGGTCGGCACGCCGTTGTCCATCACCATGGTGCCGCCGATCAGCATGGCGGCCACGGTGCCGGACAGGGCCACGACGGCGCCCACGGAAATATCGATGCCGCGCGTGGCGATGACCAGGGTCATGCCCAGGGCCGCCAGCATCAGCGGGGCGGCACGGTTGACGATGTCAATCACGCTGCCGTACAGGTGGCCGTCGCGCACTTCCAGGTGGAAAAAGCCGGGGATGGCAAAGAAGGCCACCAGCAACAGCAGCAACAGCGCGGCCAGGGGCCGGCTCAAAGGGTGGTGCAGAACGATATGCAAGGCGGACGTACCCGTAGTGGAAGCCGGACGCGCCAGGGGCGCGTTCGATGGCGTGGATAAACTCATGTGGCGTCTCCGGCGATCACTTGCAGCACGGAGCTGTCGTCGAGCTCGCCGCGCGCATAGTCGCCGCAAGCCTTGCGGTCGCGCATGACGAGAATACGGTCGCTGCAGCGCAGCACTTCCGGCAGCTCCGACGAGATGAACAGGATGGCCATGCCCTTGCGGCACAGCTTGCTCACATAACTCATGATTTCCTGCTTGGCGCGCACGTCGATGCCGCGCGTCGGCTCATCGAGAATCAACATGGCCGGCGAGGTCACCAGCCAGCGCGCCAGCAAGGCTTTCTGCTGATTGCCGCCCGACAGGCTGCCGATCGGCGTTTCGATGCTGGCCGTCTTGATGCCGAGCGCCTTCACATACTCATCGGCCAGCGCCTGCTGGCGTTTGAACGGGATGGCGCGCAGCAAGCCCGTGCGGGCCTGCAAGGCCAAAATAATGTTTTCGCGCACGGACAGCGACAGGATCGCGCCCTCGTGCTTGCGGTCTTCCGAGCAAAAGCCGATGTCCTGGGCGATCGCGTCGCGCGGCACGTTGAACTGGCGTATCTTGCCCTGCATGACGATGCTGCCGGAATCGGCCTTGTCGGCGCCGAACAGCAAACGCGCCAGTTCCGTGCGGCCCGAACCGAGCAAGCCGGCCAGGCCCAGCAATTCGCCCTGGCGGATGTGGAAATCCATGGGCAGCAGGGCGCCCTTGCGGCCCAGTCCCTGCGCTTCGAGCACAGTCGGACCAAAGCTGGCGGCGCCCGCTTCTTGCGCCAGGTCCGGCGTTTGCTCCTGCGTGTCGGCCGCCACGCCGATCATTTTATTGACCAGCGCCAGGCGCGACAGTTCGCTGCACGCGTATTCGCCCTCGCGCTCGCCATTGCGCATGACGGTGATGCGGTCGGAAATGGCGTAGGTCTGGTCGAGGAAGTGGGTCACAAACAGAATCGCCATGCCTTGCTCGCGCAGGCGGCGCAGCACGGAAAACAGCAGATTGACTTCCGCCTCGTCCAGGCTGGACGTGGGTTCATCGAGGATCAGCACGCGAGCCGAAATGTTCAGTGCGCGCGAAATGGCCACCATTTGCTGGATGGCCAGCGGAAAGCTGGACAATTGCGCCGTGACATCGATATCGATCTGCAATTGCTGCAGCAAGGCACGCGCCTGCTGCTGCATGGAACGCCAGTCGATGGCGCCAAAGCGGCGCGGGTAGCGGCCGATAAAAATATTTTCCGCCACCGACAGGTTCGGGCACAGATTGACTTCCTGGTACACGGTGCTGATGCCGAGCAACTGCGCATCCGAGGTGGACGCGGGCGCGATGGGCTTGCCGTCAAACAGAATCTGGCCGCTGTCGGGCGTGTAGACGCCCGTCAGCACCTTGATCAGCGTCGATTTCCCGGCGCCGTTCTGCCCCATCAAGGTGTGCACTTCGCCCGGATACAGGCGCAGGGCAACATCGCTGAGGGCTTTGACGCCAGGAAAGGACTTGCTGATGCCGCGCAACTCCAGCAAGGGAGCTGGCGCGGCGTTGTGTTGCGCTTGCGTATTCATCATGCGGCAAGCTTAGTACTTACGGTTCGGGAATTCCTTGGCGGCCACCTCGGCAGGGAACACGCCTTCCACCGTCGTGATGCGCGCTGGCACGGGCTTGCCGGCCACCACGTCGCGGGCGATCGACATCAATTGCGGGCCCAGCAGCGGGCTGCATTCGACGGTGACGTTCAGCTTGCCGGCGATCATGGCTTCGAACGCGCCTTTGACGCCATCGATCGAGATGATGATGATGTCCTTGCCCGGCTTCATGCCCGCTTCTTCGATGGCCTGGATGGCGCCGATGGCCATGTCGTCATTGTGCGCGTACAGCACGTTGATCTTCTTGCCTTCGGCCTTCAGGAACGCTTCCATCACTTCCTTGCCCTTGGCGCGCGTAAAGTCGCCCGTTTGCGAACGGATGATCTTCAATTTCGGATTCTTGCCGATGACTTCCTGGAAGCCTTCCTTGCGGTCGATGGCTGGCGCGGAACCAACCGTGCCTTGCAGCTCGACGATGTTCAGTTGCGCGTCCGGGGTTTTCTTGGCGTGTTCGAGCAGCCATTGACCGGCGCGGCGGCCCTCTTCCACGAAATCGGAACCGATGAAGGTCACGTACAGCGATTTATCGGTGACGTTGACGGCGCGGTCCGTCAGGATGACGGGAATCTTGGCAGCCTTGGCTTCGCGCAAGACCGTATCCCAGCCGGACTCAACGACGGGCGAGAAGGCGATCACGTCGACTTTTTGCGCGATGAACGAGCGCAGGGCCTTGACCTGGTTTTCCTGTTTTTGCTGCGCATCAGCAAATTTCAGCGTGACGCCATCTTTCTTGGCCGCATCCTTGATGGAGACGGTATTGGCGGTGCGCCATTCGCTTTCGGCGCCCACCTGCGAAAAGCCCATGACGAGGGGCTTGGCGGCAAAGGCGGAAGAAGTAGCGGACAGTGCCAACAACATGGCGCTGGCGAGGAGTGTGCGGCGTGTCAATTTCATTCTTGTCTCCAGTTTTTTTTGGAATACCATCACAGCCGGATGCCGGATGGGCGGTTTTTTATGAACCCATGGTAGGAGAAAGCAACATAGCCATCCAATCAATTCTTTTTCGCTTGTGATATCGATTTGCGTATCACCTGCCGCTCATCCCCTGGCCTGCTTACCGTTTGGCGGCCGGCAATTGCCGGCTTTGATAGCGGTTCAAGTCGCGCGCGTCGAGTTGCGGCCAGCCATCCTTGTCCCACGTCATGGGCAGGATCTTGAGCTTCTGCAAATAATTGTCCGCCGTTTCATAGGCGTGCAGCACCAGGTAATCCTTGCCGTCAAACGTATAGGCGCTGTTGTGACCGAGGCCTTGCCAGTCCTTGTCGCCTTTCAGCACTACCGTGCCGCCGCCCTGCGCCATGTCGCGGCCATCCTTGTCCAGGTAGGGACCCGTTACGCTTTTTGAGCGTCCCACGGCCAGGTGATAGGTGCTTTTTTCCTTCTGGCAGCACAAGCCCCAGGAAACGAAGAGGAAGTAATCGTTGCCGCGCTGGAAGATGAACGGTGCCTCGATTTCCTCGGGCGCCGGCTTGAATTCGCCTGCGCGTGGCGGCAGCGGCACGCGTCGGGCCAGCGAGTGCCACTCTTGCGGTTCCGCAATGTGGGTCCAGTCCGGCGTCAGTTTCACCAGCTTGATGCCATTCCAGAATGAGCCGAACGACATCCACGGCGTGCCCTTGGCATCGGTAATGATGTTCGAATCGATGGCGTTCCACTCGTCGCGCTCGGGCACCGATTGCAGCAACATGCCCTGGTCGACCCAGCGGTAGTCGGGCGAGCGTGGATTCAAGGTGGTGTTGACGGTCACGCCGATGCCGGACGTGTTCTTGCCGAAGCCGGACACCGAGTAGTACAGGTAATATTTTCCGTCGTGAAATTGCACGTCGGGCGCCCAGATATGGTCGTCAAAGCTGGGAGCAGCTGTTTTTGCCCAGGTAGGCTGGCCGGCGAAGACACGCCCTTCCGGTTGCCAGTCAACCATGTTTTTCGAACTGTAGAAGGTGATGCCGGGGCCCGTGCTGTACAAATAATACGTGTCGCCTTCCTTGGCCATCACGGGGTCGTGCACGCTGACCTGGGCCGCATGCGCGGCAGCCATGATCGCCAGGGTGCTCAGGATGGCGGCCATGCCGCGTGTCAATGTGTGCATCGTCTTCTCCAAAATGGTCAGCCGGCCCGTCATGCGGGCCGGCCTGATGAGTGACAGGTGAGCGACAGCTTAGTCGACGGCCACCACCACCACGGCCTTGGCAGGCACCGACACGGTCAGCTTGCCGCCTTGCGCCTGGGCATTAAACGCCACCGGCTGCACGGCTTGCGGTTGCGCAAAGCTGTTGACGGCATCCATCTTGCCCGCGGTCAGCATGCGGCCCGTCACGCTGGCCACTTGCTTGCCGGCCAATGCCACGCTCACGTCGACCGCCTTGTGCGGGTTCGTGTTGACCAGCGACAGATACACCTTGCCATCCTTGCCGCGCGCGGCCGAGGCGCTCACTTCCGGAATGCTGACCTTGCCCAGGCTGTACTTGCCATTACCCTGGATGGCGACCGGCAGGGAGGTGGCATCCTGGAACGGCACGTACATTTCAAACGCGTGATACGTAGGCGTGAGGAAATATTTGTCCTTGTCCGTGATGATCATCGCCTGCAGCACGTTGACCATTTGCGCGATATTCGTCATGCGCACACGGTCCGCGTGGGCATGGAAAATATTGAAGTTCAAGGCCGCGACCAGCGCGTCGCGCAAGCTGTTTTGCTGGAACAGGAAACCCGTGTTGGTGCCCGGTTCCACGTCGTACCAGGTGCCCCATTCATCGACGTACAAGCCCGTCTTTTTCGAGGGATCATTCTTGTCGATGGCGGCGATATTGTTCTTGATCAAGCTATCGATGCGCAGGGTGCGGCTCAGGGTGGAAATCCACTCATTTTCGCCAAAGCCCGTGGCCGCGCCCTTCTTTTCCCAGACGCCGGTCGGCACCGTGTAGTAGTGGAAACTGATGGCGTCCATCATGTTCGGCTTGATTTCGCGGCTCAAGGTGCTGGACCAGCTGATGTCGTCGTCATTGCCGCCGCTGGCGATGAATTTCGGGCGCGCGCTTTCCGGCGTCTTCATGAAGGTGTGATAGTGCTTGTACAGGTCGGCATAGTACTGCGGGCGCATATTGCCGCCGCAACCCCAGGCTTCATTGCCGATGCCAAAGTAATCGACCTTGTAAGGCTGGGCGCGGCCATTCTTGCGGCGCAGCTCGGCCAAGGTCGACTTGCTGTCCGAGGTCATGTATTCGAGCCATTCGGACATTTCCTGCGGCGTGCCGGAACCGAGGTTGCCGTTGATGTAGGTCTGCGCGCCCAAAAGCTCGGCCAGGTCGAAGAATTCGTGCGTGCCGACGGCGTTCGATTCTTCCACGCCGCCCCAGTTGGTGTTGACCTTGGTCGGGCGCTTGTCACGCGCGCCGATGCCGTCCTTCCAGTGGTATTCATCCGCAAAACAGCCGCCCGGCCAGCGGACCAGGGGCACGTGCAACTGTTTCAGCGCGCCCAGCACGTCGTTGCGCCAGCCCTTGGTATTCGGAATGGAAGACTCCGGTCCCACCCACATGCCTTCATAGATACCGGTACCCAGATGCTCGGCGAACTGGCCGTACACGTTCTTGTTGATCACGGCACCGGGCTTGGCCACGTCGATGGTGACCTTGACGGGCGCGGCAAAGGTGCTGCCGGCGGCCATGGCCAGGCTGAGGGCCACGATGCTGGTATGGATGAGTTTCATGCTGTCTCCTGTTTTTTAGTGAAAAGCAAGGGCCGGGATCAACCCGGCAATATGGATATGGCGATGCCTCTCCTGCCGCGGGGTTGGAGCGGCAAGAGCGGTGTTTCAAGATTGGAGGGCCGGTCAGTACCGGCGCGGATTAAACGATGCGCTAAGGCTTAGACCCAGCCAGCATCCACAATGAATTCCTGACTGGAGCACATCGCGCCGTCATCGGAGGCAAGGAACAGCACCATGGCGGCGATGTCCTGTGGCATCAGCTTGCTTGGCAAGCATTGGCTTTTCTTGATTTCCACTTCGGCCGCGTCGTCGACCCACAGGTCGATCTGGCGCTGCGTCATGACCCAGCCCGGTGTGACGGTGTTGACGCGGATATTGTGGGCGCCAAAGTCGCGCGCCAGGCCCCGCGTGAGGCCCACGACGGCGGCCTTGGTGGTGGCATACACAGGGTAGCCGCCCGACTTCATGTGCCAGGAAATCGAGCTGACGTTGATGATGGAACCGCCGCCCTTGCGCTTCATGCCCTCGAAGACGGCCTGGCACGTGAAGAACATGGGACGCTGATTGATCGCAATGCGCTCGTTCCAGTATTCCAGGGTGACGTCCTGCGCCTGGTGGCGCTGGTCGTTGGCGGCATTGTTGACGAGGATATCGAAGTCGCCCAGCTTGTCGGCCAGTTCGGCCATGACGGCTTGCAATGATGGGATATCCGTGATGTCGCAATGGCGGAAAATGGGCGCCGTCAGGCCCGCTTCGGCCAGGCGGCGGCACAGGGCCTCGCTCGCTTCCACGGCGATATCGACAAACGCCACCAGCGCGCCCTGGGCAGCAAATTCCGCCACCAAAGATTCGCCGATGCCGCTGCCGCCACCCGTGATGAACACGCGCTTGCCCTGCAAGCTGCCATATTTCGCCAATTGCTTCATCTTGTCTCCGCCTGTGTATTTTTATTTTTTGTGATTAAAGTTTGCCCAGCACGCCATCGTGACGACGCCAGATCCCCAGCGGATTATCGTCGCGCAGCGACTCCGGCAGCAAGTCTTGCGGCAGGTTCTGGTAGGACACGGGACGCAGGAAGCGGTTGATGGCTGCCGTGCCGACCGATGTGCTGCGGCCGTCCGACGTGGCCGGGAACGGGCCGCCGTGCACCATGGCCGTCGACACTTCCACGCCCGTCGGGAAACCGTTGGCCAGGATGCGGCCCACGCGGCGTTCCAGCACGGGCAGCAGGCGGCGCGCGTCTGCCACGTCGCCGGCATCGATTTGCAGGGTGGCCGTCAGCTGGCCTTCCAGGCTTTCCGTAATCGCCAGCAATTGCTCGATGTCGCGGCAAGCGACCAGCAGGGAAGCGGGACCGAAGACTTCGTCGCGCAGATCGTGCTTGGCCAAAAACGCTTCGCCCGAAGTAACGAACAGGGCGGCGGCACCCTTGCCTTCGTCGCCCGTGTTTTGCACCAGCGGCGTCACGTCGGCATGCTGCGCCAGGGCGGCGACGCCCTTGGCATAGCTGCTGGCGATGCCAGCCGTCAACATGGTGGCGGCAGGCGCCGGCGCCAGCGCTTCGGCGGCAGCGGCGGCAAAGGCCGTAAAGTCAGGGCCTTCCAGGCCCAGCACGAGGCCGGGATTGGTGCAGAACTGGCCCACGCCCATGGTCAGCGAGGCGGCAAAACCGCTGGCAATCGCCGCGCCACGGGCAGCCAGCGCTTGCGGCAACACGAAGACGGGATTGATGCTGCTCATTTCAGCATATACGGGTATCGGTTGCGCACGTTCCGCCGCCACCTTCATCAGGGCGATGCCGCCCGAACGCGAACCCGTAAAGCCGACAGCCTGGATGGCGGGATGCGCCACCAGGGTCTGGCCGATGCCATTGCCCGTGCCTGTCAACAAGGCGAACACGCCGGCTGGCAGCTTGCAGATGGCAATCGCGTTCACGATCGCGCGCGCCACCAGCTCCGACGTGCCCGGATGGGCCGAGTGGGCTTTCAGGACGACGGGGCAGCCAGCAGCCAGGGCCGAGGCCGTATCGCCGCCAGCTACCGAGAAGGCCAGCGGAAAGTTACTGGCCGCGAACACGGCGACGGGGCCCAGGCCGATCATGCGCAAACGCAAGTCAGGACGCGGCGGCACGCGGTCAGGCAGCGGGCTGTCGATGCGTGCATCGGTCCATGAACCCTCGCGCAGCAAGCCGGCGAACAATTTCAGCTGACCGACCGTGCGACCACGTTCGCCTTCCAGGCGCGCGCGCGGCAAGCCGCTTTCCGTCATGGCGCGCACGATCAGGTCGTCGCCCAGCTCAAGGATTTGCGCGGCGATGGTGTCGAGGAAATCGGCGCGTTCCGCGTCGCTGGTGGCGCGGAACGGATCGAACGCGGCTTGGGCCAGGCGGCACGCCGCGTCGATTTGCGCGGCGTCGACCATGTGGAAAGCGGGCGCGATGTGCGCGCGCGCGGCCGGGTCCCACGCTTCGAAGGAGCCGCCGTTACCCTTGACGGCGACGCCGCCGATCAATGCATCACCGGTGATATTGAGACTCATAATGTGCTCACTTTCGCAAATTCGGTTGGGAAGACATCGAGGCGGTTGCGCAAGGCAGGGCCAAAGGCCGGCGCTTCGATTTCAAAGGTTTCACCCGGCGCCACGCTCACGCCATCGGCAAAGCTTAACGTTGCCGTGCCAAAGAAGTGTACGTGCACGTCGCCAGGGCGCTTGAACAGCGGATACTTGAAGTGATGGTGTTCCAGGTTGGCGATCGTGTGCGACATATTCTCTTCGCCGCTGACGAACGCTTTTTCCCAGCGTACATTGCCAGCCGCATCGAGCACGCGCGAGGCGCCGGCGATATGCGCGGGTAACTCGCCCACCAGCAGGGCCGGGCCCACGCTGCAGGCGCGCAGTTTCGAGTGGGCCAGGTACAGATAGTTCTGGCGTTCCGTCACGTGGTCCGAGAACTCATTGCCGATCGCGTAGCCGACCCGGTAGGGCTGGCCGTCGTCACCGATCACGTACAGGCCGGCGATTTCCGGCTCTTCGCCGCCATCGAGGGCAAAGTCCGGCATGCGCAGCGGCTGGCCGCCGGCGCGCACGATGGAGCCGTCGCCTTTATAGAACCATTCGGGCTGGGCGCCGGCCGTGCCGTCAGCGGGCTTGCCGCCTTCCACGCCCAGGCGGAACATTTTCATCGAGTCGCTCAGGGATTCCGCGTCGCCGCCGATCTTCTTGTGCATGGCGTCGCGCGCGCCGGCGCTGCCCAGGTGGGTCAGGCCCGTGCCCGTCACGTAGCAGTGCGCTTCGTCGGCATGGTCGAGCGGCGGCAGCACACGTCCGGCAGCGGCCACGTCCGCATAGGAATGCGTGGTGTTGCCGACGGTAGCGTTCACCAGGTCCGCCAGGCTCACCTTTTTGCGGATGGCGTCTTGCGCCAGCGCATACGTCGTGTTGTAGCCTTCGATGACGCGGATGACGTCGTCTTGCAGCAGGCCGACGAGGCGCCCGCCATGTTCATTCGTAAATTGCAGCAACAGCATGGGATTCTCCGCTTAGTGTGAGTGGCGCGGCACGGCGGAACCGCGATTGCCGACCAGGAAGTCGAAATCGCAGCCTTCATCGGCCTGCAACACGTGTTCGATGTACAGCTGCTGGTAACCGCTCTTCGGCCCAGGCGCGCTGCCCAGTTCGCGGGCCGCCAGGCGCTCGGCAATTTCCGCGTCGCTGATGTCGATGTTCAGGCTGCCGTTGTGGCAATCGAGGGCGATCATGTCGCCATCCCTGACGATGCCCAGCGGGCCGCCGGCCATCGCTTCCGGCGCCACGTGCAGCACGACCGTGCCGTAGGCCGTGCCGCTCATGCGCGCATCCGAAATGCGCACCATGTCGGTGATGCCTTGCGCCAGCAGTTTCGGCGGCAAGCCCATGTTGCCCACTTCCGCCATGCCAGGATAGCCTTTCGGGCCGCAGTTCTTCATGACCAGCACGGAGTTCGCGTCGACATCCAGATCCGGATCAACGATGCGCGCCTTGTAATGTTCAAAATCCTCAAACACGACGGCCTTGCCGCGATGCTGCATCAGGTGTGGCGAAGCGGCCGACGGTTTCAAGACGGCGCCGCGTGGCGCCAGGTTGCCGCGCAACACGCAAATGCCGCCATCGGCCAGCAATGGGTTGTCCAAGGTGCGCACCACTTCATCGTTGTAGATCGGCGCTTCGACGCAGTTGTCCCACAGCGACTTGCCGTTGACGGTCAGCGCATTCTTGTGCGGCAGCAGATCGCCCTCGCCCAGGCGGCGTATCACGGCCGGCAAGCCGCCCGCGTAGTAAAACTCTTCCATCAGGAAACGGCCCGATGGCAGCAAGTCGACGATGGTCGGCGTGCCGCGGCCTACCTTGGTCCAGTCTTCCAGCTCCAAAGGCACGCCGATGCGGCCGGCAATCGCTTTCAGGTGGATCACGGCATTGGTCGAGCCGCCGATGGCGGCGTTGACCTTGATGGCGTTTTCAAACGCTTCACGCGTCAGCACTTTCGACAGGCGCAGGTCTTCGTGCACCATCTCGACGATGCGAATGCCCGACATATGGGCAAGCACGTAGCGGCGCGAATCGACGGCGGGGATGGCCGCGTTGTGCGGCAGGGACGTGCCCAGCGCTTCGGCCATGCTGGCCATCGTCGAAGCCGTGCCCATGGTGTTGCAGGTACCGGCCGAGCGCGACATGCCCGATTCGGCCGACATGAACTGGTGCAAGGTGATCGATCCCGCCTTCATCTGCTCGTGCAACTGCCATACGGCCGTGCCGGAACCGATGTCCTTGCCATTGAGTTTGCCGTTCAGCATGGGGCCGCCGCTGACGACGATGGTCGGAATGTCGACGCTGGCCGCACCCATCAGCAGCGCCGGCGTCGTCTTGTCGCAGCCGACCAGCAGCACGACGGCGTCCATCGGATTGCCGCGGATCGATTCTTCCACGTCCATCGAGGCCAAGTTGCGCGTCAGCATGGCTGTCGGGCGCAAATTCGATTCGCCATTCGAAAACACGGGGAATTCCACTGGGAAACCGCCCGCTTCCAGGATGCCGCGCTTGACGTGTTCGGCCAGCTGGCGGAAATGCGCGTTGCAGGGGGTCAGTTCGGACCAGGTATTGCAGATGCCGATGATGGGCTTGCCATGAAACTCGTGGTCAGGTATGCCCTGGTTTTTCATCCAGCTGCGGTACATGAAGCCGTTCTTGTCCTGCGAGCCGAACCACTCGGCAGAGCGCAGGGCAACCTTCTTTTTTGTCTCAGACATGCCATTCTCCTGGTTGTGCCATGCCGGATCTAATGTCGTCGGCCCGGGCAGCGATGTTGGAATACTAAAGAATCCTGCCATGCCTTTCCAATCAATTTTTAATGCGTTCCGATATCGAAAACGATATCCATCAGCACCAATGAAAACGCCCTGCGCGCGCGTGGCGGCAGGGCGTGGAAGGTTTTTGGGGTCTGCGACGATTATTCTGCGGAAAACCGATAGACCGTTTCCGTCTGATACACCTCGCCCGGGCGCAAAATGGTATTCGGGAAATGCGACTGGTTCGGCGAATCCGGAAAATGCTGGGTTTCCAGGCATAGCGCGCCGCGATAGCGGATGGCGCCCTGCTTGCCCTGCTGGCTGCCGTCGAGGAAATTGCCGGAATAAAACTGGATGCCCGGCTCCTGCGTGTACACCTGCATCACCCTCCCGGAAACGGGATCGCGCACGGTGGCGGCCAGGTTCAGTCTGTGCCCCGGCTGTTGATTCAGCACAAAGTTATGGTCGTAGCCGCGGCCGATGCGCAGCTGCTCATGCGGCAGAGCTATGCTGCTGCCGATGACGGTGCTCTGGCGCAAGTCGAACGGCGTGCCGGACACATCTGCCAATTCGCCCGAGGGGATCGACCCCGCGTCCACGGGCAGGTAGCGGTCCGCGTTGATGGACAACTCGTGACCGAGGATATCGCCCTGCCCCGCCAAATTGAAATAGCTGTGGTTGGTCAAGTTGATCGGCGTGGCCTGGTCCGTCAGGGCGTGGTAGCGCAGGTGCAGCGCATTGTCGTTGTCCAGTTCGTACACGACGGTGACGTCCAGCTTGCCCGGATAGCCGTCTTCGCCATGCGGGCTGCTGCGCGTGAACGTGATACCGACGGCGTCGTCGCTGGCGAACGGCACGGCTTGCCACATGACCTGGTGAAAGCCCTGGTTTCCGCCATGCAGGTGATTGGGTGGGTTGTTGACGGCCAGTTGGTAATCCTTGCCGTCCAGACTGAAACGTCCCTCGGCGATGCGGTTGCCGAAGCGCCCGATGACGGCGCCCAGGAAAGCGCTGTTGTGCAGATACGGTTCGATGCGATCGAAACCCAGCACCACGTCGGCAAAGTTGCCGTCGCGATCCGGCACGTGGATTTCGCTGATGATGGCGCCAAAGTCGAGCACCTTGACTTGCATGCCCTGGCGGTTCGTCAGGGTAAATACGCTGACGTGCCGGCCATCGGGCAGGATGCCGAACGGCAATTGCGTCACTGAAACAGAATCAACTGGGGTCATGGCGTCGGGTCCAGGTTTTACAGGGTCGATGAGCGGCCAAACACGGGCATGCCTTGCGCATCCCAGCGCAACGGTTTGACAAACGTGTGGCGGTCCGGGTTCCACAGGGGATCGCCAACGATTTCCGTGTAGGTGCGGGCATGGTACACCAGCAATACGCCGTCGCCATCGCCGGCCGTCGTGAAGCTGTTGTGGCCGGGACCGTAGATGCCGTGCTCGTAGCAGGTGGCAAACACGGGCTCGGGCGACTTGGTCCACGAGAACGGATCGAGCAGGTCGGACGTGTCATCGGCCCACAGCAAGCCCATCGCGTAGTTTTCATCGGTGGCGCTGGCCGAATAGCTGATGAAGATCTTGCCGTTACGCTTCAGCACGGACGGCCCTTCGTTGACCCAGAAGCCGCGAATTTCCCAGTCGAATTCCGGCTTGCTCAGCATCACGGGCGGACCGGCCAGCTGCCACGGCGTGGCCATCGGCGCGATGTACAGGTTCGAATTGCCCTCGATGGCGACATCTTTCTGCGCCCACAGGTAATACAGCACGCCATCGTGCTCGAACGTGGTGGCGTCCAGGCAGAAGGTGTCGATGCCCGTGTCGATCTGGCCCATGAATTCCCATTCGCCAATCAAAGGATTGGCGTTCGTATTGCGGATCGCATACATGCGGTGCTGGAACAACTTATGTTTGATCTCGCGGCTTGGCGCGGCGGCGAAATACACATACCAGGCGCCCTGGTTGAAGTGCAATTCCGGCGCCCACACCAGCTCGCTGTACGGCCCCGTTTCCGGCTTGTGCCACACGTCGACCGTTTGCGCGTCGGCCAGGCCGGCGATGCTGTCGGCGCGGCGCAGTTCAATGCGATCGTACTGGGGCACGGACGCCGTAAAGTAATAATAGCCGTCGCTGTGACGGTATATATGCGGGTCGGCACGCTGTTCGATCAGCGGTGTCAAGATGTCTGCCATGTTGCTTGCTCCATTCAATTATTCTTACGCGGAGACAAAACCGCGCTTGTGCATTTCCGACTTCACGCCGCTGTAGTACGTATCGCTGATGCGGTACTTGAACATCAGCAAGCCCATCAGCAAGTGGAAGAAACCGGGGATGATCGACAGCATCAGGGCGATACCGTTCAGGGCGAATTGCGTTTGCTCATGGTTGGGCTGGTAGTCGAAATACGCGAGCAGCACGCCGACCAGGCCGCCCGCCACCGCCATGCCCGCCTTCTGGCAGACGGAGATGCCGCCAAAGGCGAAGCCGGAGACGCGCTTGCCCGTCTTGACTTGACCGTAATCGATGGTTTCCGCGATGGCCGACCAGAACACGGGCGCATGCAAGTCCACCACGAAGGACAGGAGGAAATACAGCGCGAAAGCCAGCACGGTGTCGCTCGGTTTCACGAAGAAATAGATCGCCAGGCTGATCAGCGCGACGCCGATCTGCGTGTAGCGGAACAGTTTTACCTTGCAGTAAAACTTGGTGATCCAGGTCGATGCGATCATGGCCAGGATGGCGGCCACCACGCCCGTCGTGAGGAAGGCGGCCACGGTTTCCGTGCTGCCGCCCAGATAGTATTTCGCGTAATAAATGGCGACCGAGCCGCGCACGACGTAACCGATGGTGCCCGTGACGCACACGCCGCACAGCACCAGCCACTGGTCGTTTTGCAGCAGCACTTTCAATTGCGCAAGCAGCGATTGCTTTTCCACCACGTGCACGACGCGCTCGGTGGTGGAGAAATAGCAGAACAGGAAAAGGGCCACACCCATGACGGCCATCACGGCCATGGCCGCCTGGTAGCCGACGGCCGGGTTGCCGCCGCCCCAGCGCTGCGACAGGATTGGCACGACGATGGTCACCATGAAGGCGCCGATCTTGGCGAAGAACAGGCGGTAGCCGTTGGCCGACAGGCGGTCCTGCGGGTCGCTCGTCAGTCCGCTGATCAGGGAGATATACGGAATGCCCACGCCGGCCGTCATGATGGTCATCAGGATATACGTCGAGTATGCCCAGATCAGCTTGGCGTCATAGTGCCACTCGGGCGTGCTGAACACAAAGAAGACGCTGACGCCATACGGCACGGCCAGCCACAGCAGGTATGGACGGTAGCGGCCCGAGGCAAAGCTGTAGCGGTCGGTGATCTGGCCCATGACCAGATCGGCAATGGCGCCGATGACTTTCACGGCCACGAACAGCAGGGCCAGGTCGGTGGTTTTCAAGCCATAGATATCGGTATAGAAAAAGGTGATGATCAACATCATCGACGAGATGACGACATTGAGCGCCATGTCGCCGGCGCCGAAGCCGACCTTTTCAACGGTAGATAATTTTTGCGTCTCCATGCTTTCCGTCCATTCTTTTTATGATGAATCGTGCGTGACTGCCCAACTGAAAGGGGCGTTGCCGGCCGAAACCATGGCAACGCCCTTGATTTTTACTGTGCGACCAAGTTACATTTTCCAGCGCAGTGATAACCCTACTGTGCGGTCATAGCGGCGCGTGTCGCGCGGATACACGCCCGCAGTGTTCCAGTAATCCTTGAACTTGGTGTCGAGCAAGTTATTCCCATCGAGGGTCACGGTGAACTGGTCGTTGATCTTGTACGACAGCGAACCGTCAAGCTGGGCCGTCGGCGCCACTTTCAAGTCCAGGCCGGGGCCACCCTGGTTGTAGCTGTCGATGAATTTCGAGCGCCAGTTGTAGGCTAGGCGGCCCGACCACGCGTCTTTTTCGTACAGCACGACCAGGTTGTAGGCATAGCGCGACACGCCGGTGATGGCATGGCTGCCCGTCTCGTCGTCCGTGGTGCCGCTCATGTAGGTACCGTTCGCTTGCAAGCCCAGGCCGCTCAACAGGCCTGGCAAGCCGTCATAAAACTGCTGGTAGCCAATTTCCAGGCCTTGCAGCTTGCCGGCGGCCGTGTTGTAAGGACGATCCACGTCATAGGTCTTGCCGGCGATGGTTTCGCTGGAAATGCGTTGCTGGATATAACCGTCGAACTTGTGGTGGAACACGGTAGCCGTGACGGAACCGGCGGGCGCGAAATACCATTCCAGTGCCGCGTCAACATTGTCGCCCGTGACTGGTTTCAGATTCGGATTGCCGCCCGCGCCCGTCGCCTTCACCGTTTCCGTCGAGTTGACGAGGGCCACGCCCGGGTTCAACTGGGAAAAACCGGGACGGCTGATGGTGCGGCCGGCAGCGAAGCGGCCGACCAGGTCCGAGCGCAGCTTGATTTTCAGGGCCACGCTCGGCAGCACGTCGGTGCTGGCCGTATCGCTGATGACAGGCGTGTAGACGCCATCTTGCGAACTGTTGCCTTGCAGGCTTTGTTCGGTGCGCACGACGCGCACGCCCAGAGTGCCGTCGACGGGGTAGGCGCCCAGCTTGAAGGCGACCTTGGCCTTGGTATAGATCGAGTACGTCTTTTCCGTATCCTTGAAGAACGAGCCCGGGTCCATCGCGCGCGCCGCGCTGCTGCCCGTGACGGCTTCGCGGATGGTGCCCGTGTTATTGAGCAGGAAGCTGGCGCACGGCGTGTACCACTGCTTCAAGCCATAGTCGGGGCCGCCGCTGGACATCGGTTCCGACAGGCAATTGAGGCCCGGAATCGACGTCACACTCTGGCGGCCGAACGGAAACGCGGCGCCGGACACGTCCGGTGCTTCCGCATTGCCCTCGAAACTCTTGATCGATTCGGCTTCGCGCTTCACGCCGCGCAGGCCGACGCTGATTTCCTTGAAGATGCCGCCCGCGCTGGGCGTGTACGCCAGGTCGGCGCGCACGTCGTTCGAGCTGCCCTGGTCACGGCCGTAGCGGTCGAAGAAACCCTTCAGATAGTAGTTCGACGGGTCTTGCAAATCGCTGCCCGTGTAGTCCACGTGCAAGGTGCCGTTCTGGTTGGTATTGATGCGGGCATTCGGCACGACGGTAATCGCATCGAGAATCGGGTTGCGCCAGGCATAGGTGCTTTTGGTGCTGGCCACTTCCGACGTGAAACGCCATTCCGGGTTGATATCCCACAAGCCGCCGACGGCAAATTGATGCGTCTTCGTCTCGTTCTTGTTCGCCTGCGTCGACATGATGGTGTTGACGTTGGTGGACGTGAGCGTTTGCAGCTGGTTGGTGCCAGGAATTTTTGTAGCCGACACGGGCGTGCCCCACCATGGCAAGCCGACAAAGTAATCGGACTCGGCATCGAGCAGGAAGCGCGTGGCCATGCCTTCGGCGTACAGCTCGACGTCGGCGTTCGGGCGCCATTGCAGCACGGCATTGGCGGTCGTCCGACGGCGGTCACCCTTGATCGGCAGCAAGCCCACCTGGTCCGGCCCCGTCAAACCCGGCGACAGGAAACTTTTATCCACGGGCGCCGTATTGAACGCGCGTTCCTCATGGTAACGATGCTGCTGCTGCGACAAGCCCAGCAGCGCGCCCACTTCGCCGATGCCCGTCTTCCAGCGGTTCGACAGCATGCCGCTGATGTTCGGGTCGGTGGCCTTGGATTTGTCGCTGTAGACGGCGCGCGTATTCACGCTGGCCGTGAAATCCTTGAAATCGAACGGACGGTTGGTGCGCACGTCGATGATGCCGGCCACGCCGCCTTCGACCTGGTCCGCACCCTGCGATTTATAGACGTCGACGCGCTGCAGCATGGTGGCGGGAATGTCGGCCAGGTTGACGTAGCGGCCCGTGGTGGTGAACAGTTCGCGGCCGTTGAGCAGGGTCGTGACATCGCGCAAGCCGCGGATCATGACGGCGCTCGCCTCGCCAGAATCGCGGCGGATCTGGATGCCGGAAATGCGCGCCAGGGTCTCGGCCACGTTGTTATCGGGGAATTTGCCGATGTCGTCGGCCACGATGGAATCGATGACCTGGTCCGAACGCATCTTGATCTGTTGCGAATTTTGCGCCGAGCGGCGCACGCCGCTAACGGTCACGACCGACACTTCCGCCGCCGGCTCGGCACTGGCATCGGCCGCCACCGCATCCTGCGCCCACACCGAAGCCGTGCTCAGCAAGCCAATACCGGCCAGTGCCGCAACGGCTGCCTTCAAGGTGAATGGACGAGGGGAAGTGGCCGCGAGCGGACCGGTGGCGTTGCGCATCATGAATCTCCAGATATTGTATTGATATTTTTTGTATCGCTTGCATGTCGTTCGCATGCTCGGCGTTTATCTTAGGGGCTGGGCGATAATCTCTCCAATCAATTTTTCCACTGTTTCGATATCAATATTGATATCAGCGGCTGGAGGACTTTGGAGGTTGTAAACAGACAACGGCAGGGGCGTCAGGGACGTTTCAGTCAGGGCGGTGCCTGAAAAAAGCAGTTCAAGCCTCAGAAAAACGCAGGAAGGTATTTCAAGGGTGGCGGAGCGGTGGAGCGGAGGCTAGAGCAAGGCAATCGCGGAACGCAGCAACTTGCCCAGTTGCGGCAAACCTTGCGCTTCGTAGGTGGCAATCAGTTCGGCGGCGGATCTGGGCGGTTTTCTAGATCACGCAAGGGTGCCGGATACAGCACACAGGCATCGAGGACGGCGGTGTAACGGTAGTATCCGGCCATCAGTACCCCAGTTCAAGCTCCTGCGCCTGATCTGCCAAGGCCTGCAAAGCCTGTTGCGAACGCCGTTTGCGCTCATCCTTGTACTGCACCACATCCTCAAAGCGCAGCCGGCGGTGCGTACCCACCTTATGATGGGGAATCTTCCCAGCCTCGAGCAGGCGCACCAGATAGGGCCGCGACATATTCAAATACATCGCCGCTTCCTGCGTCGTCACATCATGTTCCTTCGGCATGACCGTCACGGCCTTACCTTGCGCCAGGGTGCCCAGGACATCGGCAAACAGACGCAATACATTCGGCGGCAAGCGCAGCAAGGGGGCGTCGCCCAAGTCTTGCGCGCCCTCTTCCAGAACGGCAATCTGCACGGCACGCGAATGATCCAGCGCACTGACCAGGCAGCGCTGCGCCGCTTTCGCCAGTTCCAGGTCTTCTTTATTTTCCAGACGATCGATTACATTCGACATGGCATTCCTCCCTGCTTTCCATTCAAGCTTACGAACCAAACGCAATAAACGCAATAAACGCAATAAACGCAACCAAAATAGTATAACAATTTGTGCAGGGACAAGCACAGGGCTACCCATCAACTGCGAACAGAGGGGGAATAATTGAGGGAAACGACGGGGGACATCTTGGTGCGGCTGGCGGGGATCGAACCCACGACCCTTGGCTTCGGAGGCCAATACTCTATCCACTGAGCTACAGCCGCGTAGGGGGAATTTCTGAAGTGATGCGAAGGATACCGTTTTTCTTTACCTACGTCTACGGAAACTGTCGTATCGCTGGCAATTGCATGTCACTGCTCAATTTTTGTGCCTATAATTGTGGGTTTCATAAAGGTTTACATCCAAGCATGTAAAAATGCTACCTTACACGGCCATCAGTTTCAAATCTGGACTAAGGACATCATGAGCGACGCACATAACGAACAACAATCAGCGATCAAAACGCCTAAACAATTGCTTGCCGCCGTAGCTGGCTTCTTCCTCGTCACCGTCATCGGCATCATCCTGCTGGTACAGTTCGTCACGGCGCAAAAACTGACGGGCGCCGGTACGGACAGCCAGTCGCCGGAAGCCATTGCCGAGCGCTTGAGTCCGGTTGCCAATGCTGGCTTTACCTTCAAGGATGCCAGCGGTCCGAAAGTGCTGCAAAGCGGCGAAGCCGTCTACACGGCGACCTGCGTGGCTTGCCATGGCGCCGGCGTGGCCGGTGCACCGAAGTTTGGCGACGCGGGCAGCTGGTCGGCCCGCCTGGCCCAGGGCTACGATACGGTCCTGAAGCATGCCATCGAAGGCTTGCGCGCGATGCCGGCCAAGGGCGGCAATCCGGACCTCGACGATGTGGAAGTGGCGCGCGCCGTCGTCTACATCGCCAACGCGTCGGGCGGCAAGTTCAAGGAACCGGAAGTGCCGGCACCGGCCGCGGCCGCTGATGGCGCTGCTCCTGCAGCCGAGCCTGCCAAATAATTCAGCCAGCGCGCTGAACCAGGAACCGCCCGGATGGGCGGTTTTTTTTCGCCTGCGCATAAGCAAGCGATTTGTCGGATTACGCGTTTCGCTAATCCGACCTACGCGACGTTCGCGACGGACATGAAAAAGCCGCCCGGCTTTGCACGGGGCGGCTCGGTGCTAGTGCGTCAGCACTGCTGTTACCACATGATGACGCGGTCTTTCGGTGGCAGATACATCTTGTCGCCCGGTTTCACGTCGAAGGCTTGATAGAAGCCGGGCTGGTTGCGCATGGTGCCGTTGGCACGGAACTGGCCTGGCGAGTGCGGGTCCGTTTTCAGCAAGACCAGTTGCTGCGCTTCACGCATTTTCATGCGCCATACCTGGGCAAAGCCCGCGTAGAAGCGCTGCTCGCCCGTGAAACCGTCGATGACAGGGGCTTTCTTGCCATTGAGCGACAATTTATACGCTTTATACGCGATCGCCACGCCGGAATTGTCGGCGATGTTCTCGCCCAGGGTCAGTTCGCCGTTGACGAAGTGGCCTTTCACCGGGCTGAAGCCGTTGTACTGCGCCACCAGCTGCTTGGTTTTCTTGGCAAAGTTTTTATGGTCGGCCTTGGTCCACCAGTCGCGCAAATTGCCGTCGCCGTCGTACTGGGCGCCCTGGTCGTCGAAGCCGTGGCTGATTTCATGGCCGATCACGCCGCCGATGGCGCCATAATTGACGGCATCGTCCGCGTTGGCATCGAAGAACGGTGCTTGCAGGATGGCGGCCGGGAAGACGATTTCGTTCAGCTCAGGATTGTAATAAGCGTTCACGGTCTGCGGCGTCATGCCCCACTCGTCGCGGTCGATCGGCTGGCCCAGCTTGTTCAGCTCGCGGTTGTAGTTGAGCAGGTGCGAACGCTGGATGTTGCCGATCAAGTCGTCGGGCGCCACCGTCAGGCCCGAGTAATCGCGCCATTTGTTCGGATAGCCGATCTTGGTGGTGAACTTGGCCAGCTTGATTTGCGCCTGTTTCTTGGTGACGGGGCTCATCCAGTCGAGCTTGTCGATGCTTTGCTTGTAGGCCGTCATCAGGTTTTTCACCAGCGCTTCCATGCGCACCTTGCGCTCGGCCGGGAAATACTGCTCCACGTACAGCTGGCCCACGGCTTCACCCAGCGCGCCTTCGACGGCGCCCACGCCGCGTTTCCAGCGCGGACGCATTTCCGTCACGCCCGTCAGGGTAGTGCCATAAAACGCGAAGTTTTCGTCGACATACGCTTTCGGCAGGTAGCCAGCGTTCGCGTGCAGCAAATGCCACTGGAAGTATGCTTTCCACGTTTCCAGCGGCGTCTTGTTGGCGATCTCGGCAAAGCCTTTCAGGTAGCTGGGCTGGCTGACGATCACATAATTGACCTTGCCGGCGATGCCCGTGTCCTTCAGGTAGCGGGCCCAGTCATAGCCTGGCGCCACGCTGGCCAGTTTCGCCAGTTCCACCTTGTTGTAGGTTTTGACGGGGTCGCGGTTCTGCACATTGCTCCATTGCGCCTTGGCCAGTTCCGTTTCCAGCGCCAGGATAGCCTTGGCATTGGCGGCCGCGTTCGCGTCGCCAGCCAAACTCAGCATTTTTTCCACGTGGGCCAGGTATTTGGCGCGCGTATCGGCCTTGCCTTCTTCCAGGTAGTAATCGCGGTCAGGCAAGCCCAGGCCGCTTTGCACGATGTCGGCCACATATTTGGTGGAATCCTTGGCGTCCTGGTGGATACCGAAGTCGTAAGGCGAGGTCACGCCCAGTTTGCTGAAATGGGCGATCACGGCCGGCAATTCCGCTTTGTCCTGCAGCGCGGCGATCTTCGCCAGCTCCGCGTTCAAGGGGGTCAGGCCCAGGCTTTCCAGCTTGGCTTCATCCATGAAGCTGTTATAGAAATCACCGATTTTCTGGGCATTCGAACCGGCCGCGCGTGCCTTGTCGGCGGCAGCGCCTTCGACGATGCCGCGCAGCTGCGTTTGCGTATCGTCGGCCAGCTTGGCAAAGCTGCCCCAGCTCGACTTGTCGGCAGGAATGACAGTTTCCGCCAGCCATTTGCCGTTCAGGTGCTGGAACAGGTCGTCCTGCGCGCGCACGGCAGGGTCGACGTATTCGACGGCGATGCCCGACGTCAGCGCCGCAGCGGAGACGGCCGTGGCGGGAGCGGCGGCGGCTTTCTTGGCACTATCAGCGGCGCCAGCCATGCCGGACACGCCGGCCAGCAAACTCAGGGTCAATGCACTTAACAAATAACGATTCACGGTTGTCCTCTATATTGTATTGTGTGGAATATAAGGGTCAGAAGGCCCAAGGCTTCTGGCCCGGTTTTTGACTGTAGCATACCGGCCGAAATGACAGAAAGAACTTTGGCCAGAATGCAAAAAAGACCACGCAAGTGGTCTTTTTTGTTGTGACAAGATAACGTTTACATGGATACGACGTTTACCAGATGATCACGCGGTTTTCCGGCGCAACATACATCTTGTCGCCCGGTTTCACGCCAAACGCTTCATAAAAACCTGGCTGGTTGACCATGGTGCCATTGGCGCGGTACTGGCCCGGCGAATGGGGATCGGTCTTGATCTGCACGATCTGCTGCGCTTCGCGCATCTTGCTGCGCCACACTTGGCCAAAGCCCATGTAGAAGCGCTGGTCGCCCGTCAAACCGTCCAGCACGGGCGCCGGCTTGCCGCCCAGCGAGATTTTATAGGCTTTATAGGCGATCGCCACGCCCGAGTTGTCGGCGATGTTTTCGCCCAGTGTCAGCGCACCGTTGACGTGGTAGCCAGGCAATGGGCTGTAGCCGTCGTACTGCTTGGTCAGCGCGTCGGCCTTGGCCGCAAAATTCTTGCGGTCGGCCGGGGTCCACCAGTCGCGCAGGTTGCCGTCGCCATCGGACTGGCTGCCCTTGTCGTCGAAGCCATGGCTGATTTCATGGCCGATGACGGCGCCGATGGCGCCATAGTTGACGGCGTCGTCCGCGTTGGCGTCAAAGAACGGTGGCTGCAGGATCGAGGCGGGGAAGACGATTTCATTCATCGTCGAGCTGTAATAGGCGTTCACCGTTTGCGGCGTCATGCCCCACTCTTCGCGGTCGATCGGCTTGCCCAGCTTGGCCACCTGGCGCGCGGAGCCGAAGTTGGCGGCGCGCATCATGTTGCCCACCAGGTCGCCCTGGACGATTTGCAGCTTCGTGTAATCGCGCCATTTGTTCGGATACGCGATTTTCGGCGTGAACTTGGCCAGCTTGGCTTGCGCTTCCTTCTTGGTCTCCGGGCTCATCCAGTCCAGGGTATCGATGCTGTCCTTGTAGGCGGCCAGCACGTTTTTCACCAGTTCCTGCATGTGCGCCTTGCGCTCTGCCGGAAAATATTGCGCGACATACAGCTTGCCGACGGCTTCGCCCAGCACGCCTTCGACGGCGCCCACGCCACGCTTCCAGCGCGGCTGGTTTTCCGTCACGCCACTGAGTACCGTGCCGTAGAAGGCAAAGCTTTCATCGACGAAGTTTTTCGACAGGTAGCTGGCATAGCTGCGCAGCAACTGCCATTCGAAATACGCTTTCACGGTGTCCAGGTCGCTTGATGCCAGCACCTTGTTGTAGCCGGCCAGGTAGCTTGGCTGGTTGACGATGACGTAATCGACCTTGTTGGCGATACCGAGCGCGGCCAGGCCCGACTTCAGGTCGTAGCCCGGGGTCAGGTCGTTCACTTTATTGATGTCGGTCTTGTTGTAGCGTTTGACGGGGTCGCGGTTCTCGACCTTGGTCCATTGCACTTCGGCCAGGGCCGTTTCCAGCGCAACAACCGCCTTGGCGCGCGCGGCGGCGTTCTTGTCGCCGGCCATGGCCAGCATTTTTTCCACGTGCGCCTGGTATTTTTCCTTGACGCCAGCCTGCTTGGCTTCCAGGTAGTAATCGCGGTCTGGCATGCCCAGGCCGCTTTGGCTGACATATGCCGCATATTTCGTCGAGGCACGCGCATCCTGGCCCACGTAGACGGCATAGGGGGTCGACACGCCCGTCTGGCTCAGGTGAGCGATCAGGGCCGGCACGCCCTTCTTGTCGCGCAGCGAGCGGATGCGGTTCAGTTCGCCGGCCAGCGGCTTCGTGCCCAGCGCATCGAGCTTGGCTTCATCCATGTAGCTGGCGTACAGGTCGCTGATTTTCTGCGCTTCGGAACCGGCCTTCTTGTTTTTGTCCTGTTGCGTCGCTTCGATGATGCCGCGCAATTGCGGCGTCGTGTCATCGCGCAGCTTGGCGAACGAACCCCAGCTCGACTTGTCGGCAGGGATCTCGGCCGTCGCCAGCCACTTGCCGTTCAAATGGGTAAAGAAATCGTCCTGCACGCGCACGGCGGGGTCGATGTACTGCACATCGATGCCGGAAACGACGCCAGCGGCGGCAGGCGCGGCGCTTGGGGCCACGGTCGGGGCGGCAGCGGCGGATACGGGTTCGGCGGCATGGGCAAACGCAGCCAACAGGGTCAGGGTCAGACTGCTCAAGAGATAGCGATTCACGAATTGTCCTTATGGGGCATGTCAAAAAGACCGGGCAGATAGCTGCGGGCGGATAGCCCGCCGCGCCAGGCGCTGCAGGAATGTAGCACGCGCCGCTCAGTTCGGCCAGACTCAAGGGGCTTTCATTGTCCAGTCCGGCGAGCATGGCATGAGCTGGAACAGCGCATGCAGCGTTTATCCATACAGATAGAGCAGGTCGTCGATCAGCGCCAGTTCCTGTTGCGTGAACTGCGTGTTGTTGAACTGCCCGATAGCTTCGAGCACGCCTCTAATCGGCACTTGCCGTGACGGATCCTGAACGATGTCGATCAGCAGGCCGGCATCAGGATCCCGCCCCCTCAGATACTTTTCAATCAGCGCTTCGAGCGAGACACGTGCCTGCAAATCAGTTAACATTTTTTATCTGCCGGGAAGAAAGAAGCTCCAGTCTAAATGAGCCGGAGCCTGCGGATAAAAAAAAGCCTGCGTCCGCGGACGCAGGCAAAACCACTTCGGGTCGAGAATGCGAGTCCACTATAGGGCCGCCGCACACGCTTTTTTTCGACTCTTACAAATGCTTACTCCCCTCAAGACTCCCTATACATCGCATACAAAACCGCAACATATGGCAAGCTGGCAGCCCCGTTTTCGCGCGTAGACTGGGTCCAGGCACGCTTTTTCCACGGCCGGCCCACGCCGGCAGAGATTCAGGTCTATACTTTCAACAAAGCGCCGCTCCACGGGGACTGGCGCTTGTGCAAGACACGCTAGCTGCAAAGGTGCAATGATGGGCAAACTCAAAAATACCGGCTTGATCGGCCTGGGCGTGGTGGCCGGCGTCGCCGTGTCGCTGCAATTTTCCGCCATGGCGCAAAAGACCGTCGAGCCGCCCCTGCCGCTGGAAGAGCTGCGACAGCTGGCCGACGTGTTTGGCCTGATCAAGTCCGATTACGTCGAGCCCGTCGAAGACAAGAAACTGCTGGAAGACGCCATTTCCGGCATGGTTGCCTCGCTCGACCCCCATTCCGCCTACCTGGACAAGAAAGCCTACGCCGAGCTGCGCGAAGGCTCCGAAGGCAAGTTCGTCGGCCTGGGCATTGAAATTGGCCTCAGCGAAGACGGCTACATCAAGATCGTCTCGCCCATCGAGGATTCGCCCGCCTACCGCGCCGGCATCAAGGCCGGCGACCTGATCACCCGCCTCGATGGCCAGCCCGTGAAAGGCGTCAGCCTCGACGACAACGTCAAGCGCATGCGCGGCGAACCGGGCACCAAGGTGTCGCTGACCATTGCCCGCAAGGATGAAGCGCAGCCGCTGGCCTTCACCATCACGCGCGAGGAAATCCATCAAAAAAGCGTGAAGGCGAAGATGGTCGAGCCGGGCTACGCCTGGCTGCGCGTGTCGCAATTCCAGGAACCAACCGTCGACGACATGGCCGCGCAGATCACGGCGCTATATCAACAAGATCCGAACATCAAGGGCATGGTGCTCGACCTGCGCAACGATCCGGGCGGCGTGCTGCAGGGCGCCATCGGCGTCTCGGCCGCCTTCCTGCCGAAGGACGCGGCCATCGTCTCGACCAACGGCCAGCTGCCGGACTCGAAACAGGTGTTCTACGGCCGCGCCGAATACTATACTTTCCGCTCGGAAGGCGACGCGCTGGCGAAATTACCGGCCGCCATCAAGAAAGTACCGCTGGTGGTGCTCGTCAACACGGGGTCGGCCTCGGCCTCGGAAATCGTCGCCGGCGCCCTGCAGGATTACAAGCGCGCCACCATCATCGGCACGCAAACCTTCGGCAAGGGTTCCGTGCAAACCATCCGCCAGCTGACAGCCGACACGGCCGTCAAGCTGACGACGGCCCGCTACTACACGCCGAACGGCCGCTCGATCCAGGCCAAAGGTATCGTGCCCGACCTGCTGGTCGATGAAAATGCGGATGGCGACGGCTTGAACGGCTTGCGCATCCGCGAAGCGGACCTGACCAAGCACCTGAGCAACGACCGCGACAAGGAAAGTACCAAGGCGGCACCCGTCAACGACGAGATGGAAGAGCAATTGCGCATCATCGCGCTGGAAAAGACCCGCAAGCCGCTGGAATTTGGCAGCAAGGACGATTTCCAGTTGCACCAGGCGCTCAATCACCTGAAGGGCTTGCCGGTGCAGCTGGCCAAGGCCGAACCGGTGGTGGTGCAGGCCGACGTCAAGAAAGAACAGAAGAAGTAAGCAGTTTGGGGTCAGACCCGGCGGGTCTGACCCCATCACACGCAATACCCCCAGCACCGCTCCACGCGACAAAAATCAATCTTCCGCCACACATCGCCCTGCCCCGCAACACGAAACTCTCTACAGTCGAGCCCGTTTGTGTAAAATTTGCTTCACTTATCGGCGCCACGTCGATTGCCAAATTTGAAAGTTTAACCATGAAACAAGTCGTCATCAGCGGTACCGGACTGTACACGCCGCCATTTTCGATCTCCAACGAAGAGCTGGTCACCTGCTTCAATGCCTACGCGGAAAATTTCAATGCCGACAACGCCGACGCGATCACCGCGGGCACAGTGACGGCGCTGGACCTGTCGAGCGTGGCCTTCATCGAAAAGGCGTCCGGCATCAAGTCGCGCTTCGTGATGGAAAAGGAAGGCATCCTCGATCCGGCGCGCATGGTCTCGCGCATCCCGGAACGGGGCGATGACGAACTGTCCCTGCAGGCGGAAATGGCGGTCGCCGCCGCGCGCGACGCGCTGACCCGCGCCGGCCGCACGCCGGCCGATATCGACATGGTGCTGGTGGCCTGCAGCAACATGCAGCGCGCCTACCCGGCCATGGCCGTGGAAGTGCAGGATGCGCTGGGCATCGATGGCTATGGTTTTGACATGAACGTGGCATGTTCGTCGGCCACCTTCGGCATCCAGCAAGCCGTGGCCGCCGTGCAAAGCGGCCAGGCGCGCGCCGTGCTGGTCCTGAATCCCGAAATCACCAGCGGCCACCTGAACTGGCGCGACCGCGACAGCCATTTCATTTTCGGCGACGCCTGCACCGCCATCATCGTCGAAGCGAAAGAGACGGCCGTGTCGCAGCACCAGTTCGAGATCATCGGCACGGAACTCAAAACGCGCTTCTCTAACGCCATCCGCAACAATTTCGGCTTCCTCAACCGTTTTGACGAGTCCGGCGTGGGCCAGGCCGATAAATTGTTCCGCCAGCAAGGCCGCAAGGTCTTCAAGGAAGTGTGCCCGATGGCCGCCGAAATGATCAAGGCGACCTTGGCCAAGGCCGGCGTGGAAGTGGCGCAAGTCTCTCGCTACTGGCTGCACCAGGCCAACCTGAACATGAACTTGCTGATCGCGCGCCTGATCCTGGGCCGCGACGCGGAAGCCAATGAGGCGCCCGTGATCCTCGACACCTACGCCAACACCTCGTCGGCCGGTTCCATCATCGCCTTCCATAAATATCAGGATGACATGGCGGCAGGCAACACCGGCGTCATCTGCTCGTTCGGCGCCGGCTATTCCATCGGCTGCGTGGTCGTGCGCAAGCTCTGAGCGCATGGGTGTAACATCGCCTGACTCCTGAATTAGGCGATGTTCAAGGTGGATAGGCATGCGTTCGTGGCCACCTGGACGAAGATATAGCACAGGTTTTTTGCAATAAAGCCGCAGGAAATTTTCCGGCAGGGGCTTTGATGCGTTTATACTTGGTCGCTGAGCAACATCTTTTTCTACCCGCACGTCCCCATAAGGAACCCCACACGCATGCCCCATGACATCAGCCTGATCACCACCATCGCCGCCGCCCTCGGGTTCGGCCTTATCTTCGGCTTCATCGCCGCGCGCCTGAAACTGCCGGCACTGGTCGGCTATCTGGCCGCCGGCATCATCATCGGACCGGCCACACCCGGTTTCGTGGCGGATGCGGAAATAGCGGGACAATTGGCGGAAATCGGGGTGATGCTGATGATGTTCGGTGTTGGCCTGCACTTTTCCATCGAAGATTTGTGGGACGTGCGCAAGATCGCGCTGCCTGGCGCGGTCCTGCAGATCGGCGTCGCCACGGCGATGGGCATGGGCCTGGCCCACTGGTGGGGCTGGACGCTCGGTGGCGGACTGATCTTTGGCCTGGCCCTGTCCGTGGCCAGTACCGTGGTGCTGCTGCGCGCGCTGGAAGAACGGGGCATCCTCGATTCCCTGAATGGCCGCATCGCCGTCGGCTGGCTGGTGGTGGAAGACCTCGTCACCGTACTGGTGCTCGTGCTGCTGCCGGCGTTTGCCGGCGTGCTGGGCGGCAAGGTCGCGCCGGATGCCGAGGCCGTCAGCCTGTGGCAAACCCTGGCCGTGACCCTGGGACAAGTGGCCGGCTTCATCGTCTTCATGCTGGTCGTCGGCCGCAAGCTGTTTCCGTGGATTTTGTGGCAAGTGGCGCGCACCGGTTCGCGTGAGCTGTTTACCCTGTGCGTGATCGCCGCCGCCGTCGGCATCGCCTACGCTTCGACCAAGCTGTTCGGCGTGTCGTTCGCGCTGGGCGCCTTCTTCGCCGGCATGGTGCTGCGCGAGTCCGAACTGAGTCACCGCGCCGCCGAAGAATCCCTGCCCCTGCGCGACGCGTTCGCCGTGCTGTTCTTCGTTTCCGTCGGCATGCTGTTCGAGCCGAATATCCTCATCGACAAGCCCCTGCAAGTGCTGGCCGTGTGCGCCATCATTATCTTCGGCAAGTCGATTGCCGCCTTCCTGCTCGTGATGGCGCTGCGCTATCCGCCGAAAACGGCCATCATCGTCTCGGCCAGCCTGGCGCAGATCGGCGAGTTCTCGTTCATCCTGGCCGCGCTGGGCCTGTCCCTGGGCCTGATGCCGCAGGAAGGCCAAAGCCTGATCCTGGCCGGCGCCATCCTGTCGATCGCCCTCAACCCGCTCGTCTTCAGCATGGCCAAGCCGCTGCTGCGCGTGATGAACAACAGCGATTTCGCCCGCAAGTTCGAACGCACGACAGACCCGCTGGCCGAGCTGCCGATGACGGTGCCGCAGGAAAAACTGTCGGGCCAGATCGTGCTCGTCGGCTATGGCCGCGTGGGCCGGCGCATCGCCGCCGCCCTGATGGAACGGGGCATCCACTTTGTCGTAGCCGAGGAAAACCGCGAAATCGTCGACCAGTTGCGCAAGCAGGGCATCCCGGCCGTGGCCGGCAATGCGGGTGAACCAGCCGTGCTGATCCAGGCGCACATCACGCACGCCACCATGCTCGTCATCGCCACGCCCGACACCTTCCACGTGCGCGCCATGATCGAGACGGCGCGCGCGCTGAACCCCGCCATCCTGACGGTGGTGCGCACGCATAGCGAGGAAGAGGCGGAATTGCTGCGCGCGGAAAACGCGGGCAAGGTCTTCATAGGCGAACACGAACTGGCCAATGGCATGGCCGAGCACGTGCTGCAGAGTTTTGAGACGGCGAAGAAGGGGCATGGCGGGCATTAAGCAAGCGCCCTTTCCGTCCAGCAAGCCTGCCCGCTACCCAGCCGGCAGGCTTTCTTTTTACAGGCTGGCGGCCAGCTCCGCCCCTTCGCGTATCGCCCGCTTGGCATCGAGTTCCGCCGCCAGCGCGGCGCCGCCGATTTTATGGAAGCGCGGACCGCCCGACGCCAGCGGCTTGCCATCCTTGCCGACGGGCGGCATGAGTTCCGTGAGGCTGTCCTGGCCCGCGCAGATGATCACGTTGTCCACCGCCAGCAGGCGCTGCTCGCCGCCCACGGTGATGTGCAAGCCCTGCTCGTCGATCTTGTCGTACGTTACGCCGGCCAGCATGGCCACGCCGTTTCTCGCCAGCGCCGCGCGGTGCACCCAGCCCGACGTCTTGCCCAGCCCCGCGCCCACTTTCGACGTCTTGCGCTGCAACAGGAAGATTTGCCGTACGGGATGGGGCGCCACGGGCGGCACCAGGCCGCCGCCGGTCGCCGCGTTCAGGTCTACGCCCCACTCGCCCGCCCAGGTGGCCACGGCTTGCGGCAGCGGATGCGCCGGGTCGTGCAACAGGTATTCGCCCACGTCGAAGCCGATACCGCCCGCGCCGATGATGGCCACGCGCGCGCCCACCGGTTTCTTGGCTTGCAGCACATCGAGGTACGACAGCACCTTCGGATGGTCGATGCCGGGAATGGCCGGCAAGCGCACCTTGATGCCGGTGGCGACGATGACGTCGTCGTAGCCGCCGGCCAGCAATTGCTCGCGCGTCACGCGCTCGCCCAGGTGCAGCTTGACGTCCAGCAGCGCCAGCCTTCGCGCAAAATAGCGTATGGTTTCCGTAAATTCTTCCTTGCCAGGAATTTGCATGGCCACCTTGAACTGGCCGCCCACGCTGTCGCTGCTGTCGAACAGGGTCACCGTATGCCCGCATTCGGCCGCCACGCAGGCGGCCGACAGGCCGGCCGGGCCCGCGCCGACGACAGCCACCTTGCGCGGCACGGCCTTTTTCGCGTACACGAGTTCCGTTTCATGGCAGGCGCGCGGATTGACGAGGCAGCTGGCGCGCTTGTTGGCGAACGTGTGGTCGAGGCAGGCCTGGTTGCAGCCGATGCAGGTATTGATTTCGTCGGCGCGTCCCGACGCCGCCTTGGCGACAAAATCAGGGTCGGCCAGGAACGGGCGCGCCATCGACACGAGGTCGCAGTCGCCCCGCTCGAGGATGGCGTTGGCTTCGTGCGGCATGTTGATGCGGTTCGACGCCACCACGGGAATCGTCACTTCGCGGCGCAGCCGGCCCGCCACGGCAGCGAACGCGGCGCGCGGCACCGAGGTGACGATGGTGGGAACGCGTGCTTCATGCCAGCCGAAGCCCGTATTCAAAATCGTCACGCCCGCGTGCTCCAGCGCCTTGGCCACCGTCACCACGTCATCCCAGGTATTGCCACCTTCGACCAGGTCGAGCAAGGAATGACGGTACATGATGATGAAGCTGGGGCCGACGGCGGCACGGATGCGGCGCACGATCTCGACGGGCAGGCGCATGCGGTTCTCGATGCTGCCGCCCCAGCGGTCCTGGCGCAGATTCGTGCGCGCGCACAGGAACTGGTTCAATAAATATCCTTCGCTGCCCATCACTTCGATGCCGTCGTAGCCCGCCTTTTGCGCCAGGCGCGCGCAGCGCACATAGTCGCAGATCGTGCGTTCGATGCCACGCTCGCTCAAGGGACGGGGACGGAATGGCGAGATCGGCGATTTCTTGGCCGACGCCGAGACGACGAACGGCTGATAGCCATAGCGGCCCGCATGCAGGATCTGCATGACGATCTTGCCGCCCTCCTCGTGCACGGCGCGCGTCACCTTGCGGTGGTTGGGCACGTCGCCGAGGAAATTGAGGGTGCCGCCAAACGGCAGCAGCCAGCCTTGGCGGTTCGGCGAGATGCCGCCCGTGACGATCAGCCCCACGCCGCCGCGCGCCCGTTCGCGGTAAAACGCGGCCAGCTTGCCATAATGATAAAAGCGGTCTTCCAGGCCCGTGTGCATGGACCCCATGATGACTCGGTTGCGCAAGGTGGTAAAACCCAGGTCGAGCGGGGCCAGCAGATGGGGATAGGCAGTCATGGTGATCGGTCCGGTAGAAGTGGTTGCAGGCCGTACGGTAGCAAGCATTGCCGATCGCCGCAGCGACTTTCTCTAGACCGGGAGTTCTAAATCGCCCGGCGCAGCGGCCGGCGATGGGTACAGCTTGTGCCGGGCGGTACTTTCCCGTAGGCTAGCTGGCATGAAGCGACTCTTCCTCTGCCTGCTGATGCTGTGCGCCGTCCCCGCTACCGCGCTGGCACAGGCGATACGCCTGGACAAGCTCAAGGTCGAGGTCAAGCGCATCGAGGTCGACGGGCAGCGCATGTATGAAGTCGATGCCAGCGCCAGCGTGCAGGCGCCGCCGGCGTCCGTGTGGAAGACCCTGACCACCTACGAGCGCATGAGTGAATTCGTGCCCGACCTCAGCTCCTGCCGCGTGCTGTCGCGCAACGGCAATGAAGTCATCATCGAGCAGCAGGGCATGGCGCGCTTCCTGTTCATGAACCACCCCATCCATCTGGTGGTGCGGGCCACGGAAACGCCGTTGACGTCCATCGACATCGCCCTGATCTCCGGCGACATGCGGCATTACGAATCGCGCTGGAATCTGTATCCCGTGCCCGAGACGGGCGGCACGCGCATCGTCTTTTCCAGCCGGCTGATGCCGGGCTTCTATGTGCCCGGCATGCTGGGCACGACCATGATACGCGGCGATATCGAGCGCATGATGGCCGCCGTGCTGGCCCGCATCGACAGCCAGTACGCTGACAAATCCAGCTGAATTACGCCAAGTAGGTATCGCGGTCGCGGATTTCCGCGAAGTTTTCCAGGCTGCCCAGCTTCACCGTGACGGGATTCAGGCTCGCCTGCGGCTGCATCGAGCGCCAGGCGAACAGCCATTCCTGCTCGGGCGCTTCGGCGCGCGTCTTGGTAAAGGCGGCGCCCAGGGCGGCGCGCTGGCCGTATTCGACCAGGCCATCGATGCCGGCCCAGCTGGGCAAGGTGCGCTGCACGGCGCGGTGCAGGCGTTCGCCGAATTCTTCCGTATTGTGGATGATCAGGCAAGCGTCGGCCGGAGCGAACAGGTCGAACAGTTGCTTGTCCCACACTTGCGAAAAGCTCAGGGTCAAACAATTGCCCGCAGGCGCCAGGCGAAACTGGCCCAGGCTCAACGCCAGCTCGAGTTCGCTGCGCTGGCCGTAGCGGTGCAGGGTGGGGGGACGTTTGTAATCGTGCATGCTGGACTCGTTCTTCAATAGTAGGGTAAAACCGGCGCGCCGCTTAACGTGGCGGGCGGATATGGCGCCGGATGCGCTGGGCCGTCGCGGCCAGATAAATCTCGCGCAGTAAATAAATAAAACAGCCGATCAGGCAAATCACGGCCAGCACAAAGAAGGCCGCGATGTATCTGTCCAGGGTCAGGTTCAGAATATCGCCCAAAAACAGCATGGCGATGATGACGCAGACGAAGAAACCGCACGCCGTGCTCAGCGAAATCGAATAATTGATCAGATGGGTACGCCGATACAGGGTATCTAGCTCATCCATATAGAAATCGTTGTAGCCGATGTCGAGCCGGTCTTCCAGCACGCGCGTGCGGTCGATGATGCGGCCCAGGCGGTTGGTCAGCACCACCAGCATGGTGCCGATACCGGTCAACAGGAAAACCGGCGCAATCGCCAGCTGGATGATATGGCCGATGTCGCCGATCTGTATGTTCATGGATAAAAAGTCGTGGGTTCACACCGGCGCCCGACCGTGGCGCCAGCACAGGCCATAGTGTAGCAGGTGGCGCACGCCGGCTGGCCGCTTTGCCAACCGGCATGTTGCAAGATCATGCGAAGCCGCGTCCCGGTACGAAGCGCTCGGTGGCGCGTACCAGCGCCGAAGCGATGCCGTGCTCGAGCGCGCCATGGCCCGCGTCCGGTATCATTTCCAGCTGCGCGCCCGGCCATGCTTGCTGCAGGCGGTAGGCCGACAGCGGCGGACAGATGGCGTCGTAGCGTCCTTGCACAATAACGGCCGGCAAATGCGCGATGCGTCCCATGTTGCGGATCAGCTGGTCTTCCTCGAAGAAACCGAGATTGGCCATGTAATGCGATTCAAGCCGGCCCACGCCCAGGTCCAGCGCATCGTTCGGCGCATCTTCCGATTGTGGCATCAGGTAGACGCGGCGGCCTTCGAAGCGGCTCCAGGCGCGCGCGGCCGGCCAGTACACGTTTGGATCGCTGCTGAGGATGCGTTGCACATAGGCCGCCAGCAGGTCGCCCCGCTCTTCCGGCGGTATCGGCGCGGCAAATTCCGCGTACAGTTCCGGATAGAACCAGCGCACGCCCTCGATGAACCAGTCGATTTCCGCCTGCGTGCACAGGAAAATGCCGCGCAGCACGAAACCGAGGCAGGCATCAGGATGCGCCTGGCCATACGCCAGCGCCAGGGTCGAGCCCCAGGAGCCGCCAAACACCAGCCATTGGGCGATGCCGAACTGGGCGCGCAAGCGTTCGATGTCCTCGATCAGCAACTGCGTCGTGTTGTTGCGCCATTCGCCCAGCGGCGTGGACTTGCCGGCGCCACGCTGGTCGAACAGGATCACGCGGTAGCGCTGCGGGTCAAAAAAGCGGCGGTGCTGCGGCGACAGGCCCGCGCCCGGGCCGCCATGCAGGAACAGCACGGGAATGCCGTCGGGATTGCCGCACTCTTCCCAATAAATGGTGTGGATGTCATCGACCGCCAGCATGCCGTGCCGGTTCGGCGACAGGGCGGGGAACAAAGGAGACAGGGAATCGGGCATGGCGGTCCTTGGAGTGGCGGTCAGGGCACCAGGCACGAGTCCTGGCAACTGTTCCAATTATAGTGCGCGCCCGGCGCCTCAGGCCAGCAGCAAAGGCAGGCGGTTCGACGACTTGATTTCGCGCATCGACAGGCTGGACTGGATTTCCGCCACGCCAGGCAGGCGGCGCAGCACGGTCGAGACGAATTCGCCATACGCTTCCAGGTCGCGCGCCACCACTTGCAGGAAATAATCAGCTTCGCCCGCCACATTGTGGCAGGATAGAATTTCGGGAATCGTCGCGATGGCTTGTTCGAACTGCGACGGCTGCTCGCCGCCATGGTTGGCAAACACGACCCGTACGAACGCGACCAGGCCGATGCCCAGCTTCTTGCGGTTGAGCAAAGCCTGGTAGCCGGTAATAAAACCTTCCTCTTCCAGGCGGCGCAGACGGCGCCAGACGGGGGTTTCGCTCAGTTTCAAGCGCTCGGCCAGGCGCGCATTCGACAGCCTTCCTTCATCCTGCAACAGCCTGAGTATCTGCAAATCGGTGGCGTCGAGGCTAACTTCTGAAATTTTCATCTAATTTTTGTTTTTATACGAGTGGAATCTACCCGAATACTAGGGCATGCAGGGCAGGAAAAGCAAGCACATTTCATCGCCGCAAGAACATAATGGGGCCCGGCGAGCAGGCTGCACCGTGCGCATGCTCCCGCTTTCTTTTCGACTGGCCCATGTCCGATTCTACCTTCCTGATGTACTTGCTGGCACTGGCCGGCGCCTTTTTATTACCGGGTCCCGACATGGCGCTGGTGCTGGCGACGGGCGCCGCGCGCGGCGTGGCCACGGCGCTGGTGACGGCCGTGGGCATCGCCGGCGCGCGCGCCGTCCACGTGGCGCTGTCGGGCGCGGGCCTGGCGGCATTGATGGTGACGCATCCGCAAGCCTTGCAGTGGGTCAAATGGGCGGGTGCCGCCTACCTGCTGTACCTGGCGCTGCGCTTGCTGCAGTCGGCCCTGTCGAGCAAAACGGCGCCGGAAGAAGCGGCCCCCGCCACGGCGCACAGCGCCCGTGCCAGCCTGGTGCGCGGCTTCCTGACGAATCTGCTCAATCCGAAGGCACTGCTGTTTTGCAGCATGTTCCTGCCGCAATTCGTCGCCGGCAGCGAGCAGGTCGGCATGCAATACCTGCGCCTGGGCGCCGTCCTGGTGCTGATGGGCCTGTTGTTCGACGCCATCTACGCCGTGCTGGCCGCACGCCTGGCGCGCCGCCTGCGCGGCAAGCCTTCGCCCTATGGCAAGTTCGTGCTGCCGTCCGTCTTCGTGCTGCTGGCCGGACGGCTGGTGCTGGGCTGAACTGCTTTAGCGTCGGCAAAGAAGGCAGGATAATCGTTCAGCAGGCTGCGCTCGAGGTCGTTGACCTTGCGAAATTGCCGCAGCGACGGCGCCATGGCCCGGCCCGCATCCCAGCTGCGCCAGGCATTCGGCGCATCGAACTGCGCCAGCAGGGCGTCGCCCAGATCCTGATACACGGCCGCCATCTGCGGCTTTGCCTGCAGCACTTGCAGATACAAGGCCGTCGCTTCCGGCCATTGTCCCAGCTTGGCGCGCAAATTCCCCTCGAACAAGGCCAGGACGGGCTGCTCCAGCCCCGTTTGCTTCCTCAATTCCTGCACGGTGGCCAGCGCGTCCGCGATGCCCTCCTTGTCCTTGACCTGCAATCCCCGCGTCAAATCGTGGATGGGCTGGCATTCCTGCATGGCCCGTTGTTGCTGAAGCGACAGTTTTTCGACCAGCGCGCCCGTGGAAAAATGGTCTTCCAGCATGGTCAAGAAAGCTTCGAAGGGCTTTTCCGCGGCAAAGAGCTTTTCCGCCTCGGCCCGCAGCGCGGGATGCGCCTGGGGGCTCAACGGCGGCAACAGCGCCGCCTGCGCCAGCACCCGTTCGAGCGGCGGTGCATCGGCCGCCAGCGGGCGGGGCCGGTAGGCGGCCAGCGAATAGGTGGCGGGCGCCCCCGCCGTCATGGCGTTGATGCGGAAATGGCGCGCGACCTTGCCGCCCACTTCCTCGTAATGCAAGGTGAAGTCGGCAGGAAGGCGCTGGCCGTCGGCCAGCAGCTTCAGCACCAGCGGATGGCCGCCCCAGCTGTAGCGCAAGTACTGGGCAAACGCCGTCGCGTCGTCGCCGCTGACGGGGCTGCCGGCAATGCCCAGGCGCAGCAGGGGGTGTCCGTCGAGCGACCACAGCACGGCGCCGTCGAGCACCTGGGGTAGCAGCGCGCCGCGCCGCTTGTTGTCCAGCACCGACAAGGCTTGTTCCTCATACACAGGCGGTGTTGCGTGCTGCTCAAGGCCGCCCGCCTTCAACATGCCGGCGATCCCCTGCCGGTGGCGCAGCTCGACGACGCGAAAACCCGCCACGTCGAACAGCGAATACGTGTCGTAGGTGGACGCCGCCATATCGATGACGTGGCGGCGCCGAGTGGCAAAGTCCAACACGGACAAGGCCTTGCCATCGCGCACGCTCAGGTAATGTTCGCCCAGCACGACATCGCTTTCCTGCGTAGTGCGTGCGGGCAGGCTGGTTTTCACGCCGGGCTTGTTGACGCGCTCGGTAGTCACCGTGACGTGGAACGCGACGCTGGCCTGGGCCGCGCTGGCGCCCAGGAAAAGGATGGCGGCCACGCTGGCGCGGCGCAAGGCGGAAACAAGGGTCATGGAAATGATGCAGTGGAGAAATGCTGATTCTAAGGCAAATCCGGCCATCCCCTTGTTTTGCTGGCAAGCATAAAAAAAGACAGCCGAAGCTGTCTTTCTGTTTTACCTCAACAACGATTACGACATGTGCTGGCCGCCGTTGATCGAGATGTTGGCGCCCGTGACGAACGCGGCTTCATCGGAAGCCAGGTAAGCGACCAGGCCGGCCACTTCTTCCGGCTTGCCCAGGCGCGCCATCGGAATTTGCGGGATGATTTTGCTGTCGAGCACTTCCTGTGGAATCGCCATGACCATCTTGGTGCCGATGTAGCCTGGCGAGATGGTGTTGACGGTGACGTTCTTGCGCGCCACTTCCAGCGCCAGCGACTTGGTGAAACCATGCATGCCGGCTTTCGCGGCCGAATAGTTGGTCTGGCCGAAGGCGCCCTTCTGGCCGTTGACGGACGAGATATTGATGATACGGCCCCAGCCGCGTTCCACCATACCGTCGCAGACAGGCTTGGTCATGTTGAAGACGGAATCGAGGTTGGTGCTCATCACGGCATCCCAGTTCGGCTTGTCCATCTTCTTGAACGTCATGTCGCGCGTGATGCCGGCGTTATTCACCAGCACGTCGACAGGACCGATTTCCGCTTCCACGGCCGCCACGCAGGCAGCCGCCGAATCGTAGTCGGCCACGTCGCACGGATACGCCTTGAAGTCATAGCCCATGTCCTTCGTCGTCGCCAGCCATTCCGCGACCTTCGGATTGCCTGGGGAATATGTGGTCACCACGCGATAGCCGAGGGCCGCCAGCTTGAAACACACCGCTTCGCCCAGACCGCCCATGCCACCAGTTACCAATGCAACTCTTGCCATTTTCATCCCCTCAGTGTCGTTCTGTTGCTAAAAAGTTAATTATTTAGTGAAAGTAGTCCACAACCGTTGAACCACAGCGCCGTACCGCACCGTATCCAAGCGTAGCGAGCGGCGATGATTTGTGGCTAAGAA
Source organism: Janthinobacterium sp. BCJ23 (assembly GCF_059617945.1). Lineage (NCBI taxonomy): Bacteria > Pseudomonadati > Pseudomonadota > Betaproteobacteria > Burkholderiales > Oxalobacteraceae > Janthinobacterium > Janthinobacterium sp. BCJ23. The sequence goes on from NZ_JCAQAW010000005.1 coordinate 175,238, forward strand.
GCGCAACCGTGCTCTAGCACGGTGAGCATCGCAGGCCGCAAAGCGCGCCGCGCAGTAGCTTGGGTGCGGTGCCAGCTACTTAATCCCGCTCGATCGCTAAAGCAACGCCCATGCCGCCGCCGATGCACAGTGCTGCCAGGCCTTTCTTGGCGTCGCGGCGTATCATTTCGTGGATCAGGGTGACCAGGATGCGCGCGCCGGACGCGCCGATCGGGTGGCCGATGGCGATCGCGCCGCCGTTCACGTTGATCTTGCTCGTATCCCAGCCCATTTCCTTGTTGACGGCAATCGCTTGCGCGGCAAACGCTTCGTTGATTTCCATCAGGTCCAGCTCTTCATGCGTCCAGCCGGCTTTTTTCAGGCACAGACGCGATGCGGAGACGGGGCCCATGCCCATGACGGCAGGGTCCAGGCCCGACGATGCATAAGCCTTGATGCGTGCCAGCGGCTTCAAGCCCAGTTCTTTCGCTTGCGAAGCGGACATCATGATGACGGCGGCGGCGCCGTCATTCAGGCCCGAGGCGTTTCCAGCCGTGACAGTACCGTCCTTGGCAAACGCGGGGCGCAGGCCGGACAGCGATTCCAGGGTCGAACCGGGCTTGATGTATTCATCGCTGTCGAAGACGACGGTGCCTTTTTTGTTGGCGATTTCCAGCGGCAGGATTTCATCCTTGAACTTGCCCGCTTTTTGCGCCGCTTCGGCCTTCAGTTGCGACTGCAGCGCGAATTCATCCTGCTCGGCGCGCGTTACTTCGTATTTCTTGGCGACGTTTTCCGCCGTGATGCCCATGTGGTACTGGTTGTACACGTCCCACAGGCCGTCGACGATCATGGTGTCGATCATCTTGAAGTCGCCCATGCGGAAACCGTCGCGCGAGCCGTTCATCGCGTGCGGCGACGCGCTCATGTTTTCCTGGCCGCCGGCGATGATGATGTTGGCGTCGCCGCACTTGATCGCTTGCGCCGCCAGGTGCGTGGCCTTCAGGCCGCTGCCGCAAACCTTGTTGATGGTAAATGCCGGGATGGCGCTGGGCAGGCCAGCCTTGATGACGGCCTGGCGCGCGGCGTTCTGGCCGACGGCGGCCGTCAGCACCTGGCCCAGGATCGCTTCGCCGATCAGGTTCGGGTCGATGCCGGTTTGTGCCATCAAGCCCTTGATTACATGCGCGCCCAGTTCGGACGCAGGAATCTTGGCCAGGCTGCCACCGAATTTGCCGACTGCGGTACGGCCAGCGGCCACGATTACGACATCATCCATTTATTTCTCCGATATGCAGGCCACGAGGGCCAAGGTCAAGGTGTTAATAGAATCCAATGAGAATCCGGGAAGACACAGCAAGCTGCGTTTCATTCTAGCGCGGCATGCGCCGCAGTTCCAGCGCCGCACCGCAGGCGGCGGCGATGACAGCCTGCTTGCGGTGGCGGCGGGCGGCCAGGCGCGGCGGATAGCCGCTGCCGGGCCGCAAAACGCTTACGCCTGGCGCGCAGGACGCGTGTTTTTATTTTTATCATACCCTTCATCTGCGCTGCCGAAAGTGGTTTTTAGAAAATTATTGAAGGGAATAATCAGGGGTACGGGGGTTTGCTTTACCACCTGCAACAGCTCGCCAAATTTTTGACGCGATGCAGCAAACTCACCCTTTGTCACAGTCTCGAATTTCTCCTGGGTTTCTTGGGCAACATCCTTTGCCTGGCGGCCATATGCACCGATGCGTTCGATGGCCAGTTGCGACTGCGTGCGCGACAGTTGCAGCAGCGCTTGCGGGTCCTTCACGGACAGCAGCTGATTGCCCGCCACCGTAGCGGCGGCCAGCGCTGCGCGGGCCGCATCGAGCTGCAAGTCCAGCACGCTGGCGCCGCTGTCGACGGCGGCCTGGGCATACGCTTGCGCGCTGATCAACTGCGCTTCCACCACGGCCTTGCCGGCCAGTGCCCATTGTTCGGAAAATGAAAACATGTCGTTCCTCCCCAAAGAGTAGGCAGCGCCATGTTGCGCCGCACAGTGCTCAACTGTAAGCGGTGGTTCATTGCTGAACCTTGATATTTATCAAGCTTTGCTGTTGGTTTGTTTCCAACTCAACGTTGATCAAGACAACAACTTGATACCATCGAGCGAGGCCGCGCACTGCTCGCGTATCACGCTGACGAAATCGCGCACATACGCCTTGTCCTGCAGATGGTCGGGCACGGAGACATACAGGTCGCTCCACAGGCCATGCTCGCCCACCGGGCGCGCCACCACATAATCGTAATCGACGTAATTCTTGATGGCCCAGTTCGGCAAGGCGGCGATGCCGCGCCGGCTCGCCACCAGTTGCAGCACGGCGACCGTCAATTCGGCCGTGCGGCGCTCGAACTGGATGCCGGCCGGCCGCAGCACTTCGCGGATCAGGTCGATGCGCTCTTCCGGTACGGGATAGGTAATCAAGGTCTCGCCCGTAAAGTCGGCCGCCGCCAGCCGGCGCTGCGCCTGCAGCCGGTGCTTCTGCGCCATCACCACCAGCATTTCAAAGCGGAACAGGGGAAACACGGTGAAATCGGGGCCATACGGCGAACCGATGACCAGGTCCGCCTCGCCCGAACGCAGCAAGTCGGCCGGTTCGCTGTGAAAGCCGGAAACAAGATCGATTTCCACTTCCGGCCAGCGCTGGCGGAACGCATCCATCACGGGCATCAGCCAGTCGAAGCAGGTATGGCATTCGAGCGCCACGCGCAGCTGTCCCTGGTCGCCCTGCGACAGGCGCGCCACGTCGCGCTCGGCCAGTTCGATCTCGGGCAGCAGCTTGTCGGCCAGCTCCAGCAGCCGGCTGCCGGTGGCCGTAAAGGCGATCGGCATCGACTTGCGCTCGAACAAGGGCGCCTTATAGCGCTCTTCGAGCAAACGGATCTGGTGCGACAGGGCCGACTGGGTCAGGTTGAGCAGCTGCGCGGCGCGCACCAGGCTGCCGGACGAACGCAGGGCACTCAGGGTGCGCAGGTGGCGGATTTCTAGCATCGGGAAATTGGTGGCTGTACGTGAATTATTTTCATGTTATTCGTCAAAATGTTTCGTTTTGATTATAGACCAAGTTGCCGCACACTCTAGCGCATTCACATTAAATCTCGATGACATCATGACCATTCGTACCCACATTCTTGGCTTTCCCCGTATCGGCGCCGCGCGCGAACTGAAACTGGCACTGGAAAGCCACTGGCGCGGCGAGCTGACCGAGGCGGCGCTGGAAGCGACGGGCCAGCAATTGCGCGCGCGCCACTGGGCGCTGCAACGCGATGCAGGGCTCGACTACGTTACCGTGGGCGACTTCGCCTTCTACGACCAGGTGGCCAACCATATCCAGCTGCTGGGCTGCGAACCGGCCCGTTTCAGCTTCACGCCGGAGCAGTCGCCGCTGGCGCGCTATTTCACGATGGCGCGCGGTGCAGAGACCGGCACGCATGCGGAGCACGCGGACTGCGGCCATGCGCACCCTGCACACGCCGCAGGCACTGCCGCGCTGGAAATGACCAAGTGGTTTGACACCAATTACCATTACCTGGTGCCCGAATTGTCGCCGCAGACCCAGTTTTCTCTCGCTTGCGAGCGCCTGCTGGCGGAAGTGGCCGAAGCGCAGGCGCTGGGCCACCAGGTCAAGGCGGCCCTGATCGGCCCCCTCACCTTCCTGTGGCTGGGCAAGGAAAAGACACACGGCTTCGACCGCCTCTCCCTGCTGGAACAATTGCTGCCCGTCTACGGCGCCCTGCTCGACCGCCTGAAACAGCAAGGCGTGGCGTGGGTGCAGGTCGACGAACCGATCCTGGGCCTGGACTTGCCCACCGCGTGGCGCAGCGCCTTCGAGAGCGCCTACTGGCAGCTGAACCAGGTAGGTATCAATATCCTGCTGGCCACGTATTTCTCGCCGCTGGAAGAAAACCTCAGCCTGGCCTGCCGCCTGCCCGTGGCCGGCCTGCACGTGGACGGCATCCGCGCGCCGCATGAACTGGTCAGCGTGACGGACTGGCTGCCCGCGCATAAAGTCTTGTCGATCGGTATCGTCGATGGCCGCAACATCTGGCGCACCGACCTTGACGCGGCCCTGGCCGTGCTGCAGCCGCTGGCGGCCAAGCGCAACGGCCAGCTGTGGCTGGCGCCGTCGTGCTCCTTGCTGCACGTGCCGTTCAGTCTGGAAGCGGAAACGAAGCTCGACGGTGAGATCCGGACCTGGCTGGCGTTCGCCACGGAAAAATTGGCGGAGATCGCCATCCTCAAGGGCGCGCTCACAGGCCATCCTAATGACAGCGCACTGGCCGCTTCCCGTCAGGCCATTGCCGGCCGCCGTACCAGCGCCCGCGTGCATCGCCCGCAAGTGGCGCAGCGCCTGCAAGCGCTCACGCCCACCGTGGACCGCCGCGATTCCAGCTTCCCGCTGCGCCAGGCCGTGCAGCGCGCGCGTTTCCAACTGCCCGACTTCCCCACGACAACCATCGGTTCCTTCCCGCAGACAACGGCCATCCGCGCCGCCCGCGCGAGTTTCAAGCGCGGCGAACTGGCCATCGCCGATTACGAACAGCAGATGCGCGCCGAAATCGCCCACGCCGTGGGCCGCCAGGAAGCGCTGGGCCTGGACGTGCTCGTGCATGGCGAAGCGGAACGCAACGACATGGTCGAATATTTCGGCGAGCAGCTGGACGGTTTTGTCTTCACACGCTACGGCTGGGTGCAATCGTACGGCTCGCGCTGCGTCAAGCCGCCCGTCATCTACGGCGACGTGCAGCGCCCGGCCGCCATGACGGTGGCCTGGACGGTGCACGCGCAAAGCCTGACGCATAAACCGGTAAAGGGCATGCTGACGGGTCCGGTGACGATCCTGCAATGGTCGTTCGTGCGCGACGACCAGCCGCGCGCCACCACGGCGCTGCAGATCGCCCTGGCCATCCGCGACGAAGTGGCCGACCTGGAAACGGCCGGCATCGGCATCATCCAGATCGACGAGCCGGCCATCCGCGAAGGCTTGCCGCTGCGCCGCGGCCAGTGGGATACTTACCTGGCCTGGGCCACGCGCGCCTTCCGCATCGCCGCGTCCGTCGTCAGCGACGCGACGCAGATCCACACCCACATGTGCTATGCCGAGTTCAACGACATCCTGCCGCAGATCGCCGCCATGGATGCCGACGTGATCACGATCGAGACAAGCCGCTCGGACATGGAGTTGCTGACGGGCTTTGGCCAGTTCCAGTATCCGAACGAAATCGGCCCCGGCGTGTACGACATCCACTCGCCGCGTATCCCCTCGACACCCGACATGGTGGCATTGCTGCAAAAAGCCAGCGCCGTGATTCCACCGGCCCATTTATGGGTCAACCCGGACTGCGGCCTCAAAACGCGGGGCTGGGTGGAAACGGAAGCGGCTTTAAAGAATATGGTCGCGGCGGCGCGGCAGATGCGCGCGGCGGCATGACATAAGCCGACCCAGGCCGCATGCAGGGCTGCTTTCAGGGCGGCGCACCGGTTTTCCGGGGCGCCGTCCGTTTTTTTTGACATGAAGTAGGTGTTGCCCTGCGGAATAGCATGCGCCAGGCCCCTGACGCCGATTTTTTTGCAGTAGAATGCAAGAAATTTACTGCTTCCATTGTTGCCGTACGGAACATCTGGCCTGCCGCAGTTTCACTTTGATAAATGTTTATGTCCAAAAGCCCGTCGCAGAAGCCTATCGAAATCAAGATTTCCACCGTCGTTGCTGTCTCCGCCATCATGCATAGCGCCGATACACAGGCCCTCGATGCCGCCTTGCGCGACATGACGGGAGGCGTGGCCGACTTTTTCGAGGACGACCTGGCCGTGCTGGACGTGGCGGCCTTGCCGCCCGGCAGCGTGCCCATCGACTGGGCCGCCCTCGTGGCCCTGCTGAAAAAATACCGTTTGAATGCCGTGGCCGTGCGCAATGCGCCGGCCGACATGCATGACGCCATCCTCGCGCAAGGCTTGAGCCTCGACAGCGGCAAGACGCGCGACGATGCGCCGCCCAAGGATGGCCCCAAGGATACGCCCACGGCGGCGGCCCAGTCGGGCGCCGACGCCCAGGTGATGGTGATCGACACGCCCGTGCGGGCCGGCCAGCGCATTTATGCGCGCGGCTGCGACCTGATCATCACTGCCGTCGTCAACAATGGCGCCGAAATCATCGCCGACGGCAGCATCCACGTGTACTCCTCGCTGTACGGCCGCGCGCTGGCCGGCGCCTCGGGCAATCCCCAGGCGCGCATCTTCGCGCTGGCGATGGAACCGGAACTGGTCTCGATCGCCGGCGTGTACCGCACGTTCGAGGATGGTTTCCCCGCAGAAATGGCGCGCGGACCCGCGCAAATTCGTTTGGCTGGAGACAGAATCGATATACACTCTGTCAATCCGGTCACTCCCGTGAACCGCTCTTAAGCTGCACAATTCAAGAGATATCTGAAAAGGATTATTTGTGGCAAGAATTATTGTTGTGACGTCCGGCAAGGGCGGTGTCGGCAAGACGACCTCTAGCGCCAGTTTTTCCACTGGCCTGGCCATGCGCGGCCACAAGACAGCCGTGCTCGACTTCGACGTGGGCCTGCGTAACCTCGACCTGATCATGGGTTGCGAGCGCCGCGTCGTCTACGACCTGATCAATGTGATCAACAAAGAGGCCACGCTGAACCAGGCCCTGATCAAGGACAAGCACTGCGACAACCTGTTCATCCTGCCCGCGTCGCAGACGCGCGACAAGGATGCCTTGTCGGAAGAAGGCGTGGAACGCGTGTTGAACGACCTGATCAACATGGGTTTCGAGTTCATCATCTGCGATTCGCCGGCCGGTATCGAGCACGGCGCGCTGATGGCGCTGACGTTCGCCGACGAAGCCATCATCGTCACCAACCCGGAAGTGTCGTCGGTGCGCGATTCGGACCGCATCCTCGGCATCCTGCAAGCCAAGTCGCGCCGCGCGCAGACGGGCGGCGAGCCGGTCAAGGAACATTTGCTGATCACCCGCTACTCGCCGAAACGCGTGGAATCGGATGAAATGCTGTCTTACCAGGACGTGCAGGAAATCCTGCGCATCCCGCTGGTGGGCATCATTCCGGAATCGGAGCAAGTGCTGGCCGCCTCGAACCAGGGCAACCCGGCCATCCATTTCACGGGCACGGACGTGGCGCAAGCCTATGAAGACGTGGTCTCGCGTTTCCTCGGCGAAGAAGTCGAGTTGCGCTTTACCAACTATGAAAAGCCTGGATTACTCCAGCGCATTTTTGGGGCGAAGTGATATGGCCTTGCTTTCTTTCCTCTTCCCCCCCAAGCCGAAGACGGCCACCGCGGCCAAGGAACGCCTGCAGATCATCATCGCCCGCGAACGCAGCGGACGCGATGGTCCCGACTTCCTGCCCGCCCTGCACAAGGAATTGATCGCCGTCATTTCCAAGTACACCAAGGTCAACGCCGACGACATCAAGATTTCGCTGGACCGCCAGGGCAACTTGGAAGTGCTCGACGTCAACGTGGTGCTGCCGGACGCGTAATAGTTAATCCGGCCTGACCGTGAGCAATTCCTGCGCCACCGCGGCGCAGGCGTTCACGTGCTGGTTGCCGATCTGGCGGAACACGGCGTAGCCGATGGCTGCCGCCACCGCCTGGCCGGCAAACGGCACGAAGCGCGCCACCTGCTTGGTGGCTATCTTGACGCCACTGCGCTTGAGCAGGTGGAGGATCAGTTCGCGCGACACCAGCTTTCCCACCAGCATGCCACCCATGCCCACCGCCGCGCGGTAGGCCATCATCTTGAACTGCGGGTTCAGGCGCTCGATCTGCTCGGGCGTCAGGCCGAATTCGTGGTTGATATCGTTGATCAGCATGGAAAACAGGCCTACGTCGGACATCAGGTCGACGCCGGGAATGGGAATGGCCGAGGCGCCCGCCGACATCATCGCGCGCCGCTGCACCAGGCGCCGGCAACGCTCGCGCACTTGCTCGATTTCCGCACGACTGGCCGGTATCAGTGTCCAATCGGTAGTGCTCTTGTCTGGCATGGCCGCTTCTCCACAGTAGGGGGTAGATGAACAAGTGTAACGTAAAGGCTCTGCCCTCCGATTTCACTGGACACAGTTGCAATCTCTGTTATATTTCACTTGAGCATTCCTTAACATTACGATAAGCAGAGCAGACCGTCTGTTTGTTGCTACACACTCCAGCCAATTATGCGAATTGCCGTACTCGATAGCGACCATAGCCAGGCAGAGCTGATCTGCCAGGTGCTCACCGCCGCCGGCCACGCTTGCCACGAGTTTCAGAGTGGTAAGGAAATGCTGGGGCAACTGCGCAAGGATAGTTGCGACATGCTCATCCTCGACTGGCATGTGAGCGATCTGGACGGTGCGGAAGTCTTGCGCCGTGCCCGCGAAAAACTGGCGCCGAAGGCGCCCGTGTTGTTTATGACCAACAGTTCCGGCGAAGACGATGTGGTGGCGGGCATGACGGCCGGCGCCGACGACTACATGATCAAGCCCCTGCGGCGCAGCGAACTGACCTTGCGCACCCAGGCGCTGCTGCGCGTGGCCTACCCGGCCCAGAATGGCGCCGAATACTTGCAATTCGGGTCCTACACGTTTGAAACCCGCCCCGGCCGCCTGCTGCGCGATGGCGAAGTGCTCGACGTGACGCACAAGGAATTCGCCCTGGCGCTGCTGTTTTTCCGCAACCTGGGCCGTCCCCTGTCGCGCGCCTATATCCACGAAGCCGTGTGGCAGCGCGACACGGCCCTGCCTTCGCGCACCATGGATACCCACGTCTCGCGCGTGCGCAACAAGCTGCAGCTGAAACCGGAACACGGCTACCGGCTCGTGCCCGTCTACAGCTACGGTTATCGCCTGGAAAAACTGGGCGGCTGAATGGCGGCAACGGCTGACCTGCTCAAAGCGCGGGCACAAAGCGCTATAATGTCGGCATAAGTCACCCCAACAGCCCTGAAATGCAACTGCTCGCCGTCGGCCTCAACCATACCACCGCCCCAGTGTCGCTTCGCGAACAGCTGGCGTTTGCGCCTGAGCACTTGGGTTCGGCGGTGATGGCGGCGCGTACCTGGTTCCAGCGCATCGACTTGCGCGACAACGACGAAGCGGCCATCCTGTCGACGTGCAACCGTACCGAGCTGTATGCGGCCAGCCACGTGCCCAATCCGCTCGACGCGGGCGCGCATTTCCTGGCCGACTACCACCAGCTCAACTACAGCGAGCTGCGCCCCCACTTGTATATGCTGCCGCAGCACGATGCCGTGCGCCACACCTTCCGCGTCGCCTCCGGGCTCGATTCGATGGTGCTGGGCGAAACGCAGATCCTCGGGCAGATCAAGGACGCCATCCGCACGGCCGACGAGGCGGGCGGCCTGGGCACGTATCTGCACCAGTTGTTCCAGCGCAGCTTTTCCGTCGCCAAGGAAGTGCGCAGCAGCACGGAAATCGGCGCCCACAGCGTATCCATGGCGGCCGCCGCCGTGCGCCTGTCGCAGCGCATCTTCGACAAGATCGCCGAGCAGAACGTGCTGTTCATCGGCGCCGGCGAAATGATCGAACTGTGCGCCACGCACTTTGCGGCGCAAAACCCGAAAAGCATCACCATTGCCAACCGCACCATGGAGCGGGGCGAGGAACTGGCGCACCGCTTCAACGGCAAGGCCATCCGCCTGGCGGACTTGCCCGAGCAGCTGCACCAGTTCGACATCGTCATCTCGTGCACGGCCTCATCGTTGCCGCTGCTGGGCCTGGGCCTGGTCGAGCGTGCCATCAAGGCACGCCGCCACAAGCCCATGTTCATGGTCGACCTGGCCGTGCCGCGCGACATCGAAGCGGAAGTGGGCCGTTTGAACGACATTTTCCTGTACACGGTCGACGACCTGGGCAAGGTCGTGCAGACGGGCCTGGAAAGCCGGCAAGCGGCCGTGGCGCAAGCCGAAGCCATCATCGAGACGCGCGTGCAGTCGTTCATGAGCTGGGTCGACGACCGCGCCATGGTGCCCGTCATCCAGCATCTGCATGAAAACAGCGAATCGTTGCGCCTGATGGAAGTGGAACGGGCGCGCAAGATGCTGGCCAAGGGCGCCGACATCGATGCCGTCCTCGAAGCGCTGTCGAAAGGCTTGACGGCCAAGTTCCTGCACGGCCCGCAGCAGGCGCTGCACCACGCGCAAGGCGACGAGCGCAAGCAGCTGGTCACCCTGTTGCCAAAACTGTTCCGCCCCCGCCGTTAGCGCAGCCCCGCTGGCCGCCCGCGCGCGGCCACCCCTGCCCGCCTGCCGTAGTTGCAGAACCTGCACCATCCCTACACTCTTTTACCGCGAATCGCTATGAAACCATCCATGCTGGCCAAACTCGATCAACTGGCGAACCGCCTGGTCGAACTCGACGAATTGCTGATGCATCCGGACGCCACGTCGAACATGGACAGCTACCGCAAGATGACACGCGAGCACGCCGAACTGGGCCCGCTGGTGGCCCTGTACCGCTCCTACCAGGAAGCAGGCAACGATATTACGACGGCGCAAGAGATGCTCGGCGATCCGGACATGAAGGAATTCGCCCAGGAAGAAATCGAGGCGGCGAAAACCACCATGGCGCGGCTCGAGCGCGAACTGCAGACCATGCTGCTGCCGAAGGACGTCAATGACGAGCGCAACATCTTCCTGGAAATTCGCGCCGGCACGGGCGGCGACGAATCGGCCCTGTTCGCCGGCGATTTATTACGCATGTACACGCGCTTTGCCGAGCGCAACCGCTGGCAGGTGGAACTCGTGTCCTCGTCCGATTCCGACCTGGGCGGCTACCGCGAAGTGATCGTGCGCGTGGTGGGCAATGGCGCATATTCGAAACTGAAATTCGAATCGGGCGGCCACCGCGTGCAGCGCGTGCCGGCCACGGAAACGCAGGGCCGCATCCACACGTCCGCCTGCACGGTGGCCGTGATGCCGGAAGCCGATGAAGTCGAAGACGTCAACATCAACCCGGCCGACCTGCGCATCGACACCTACCGCGCCTCGGGCGCGGGCGGGCAGCACATCAACAAGACGGATTCCGCCGTGCGCATCACCCACTTGCCGACCGGCATCGTGGTCGAATGCCAGGATGACCGCAGCCAGCACAAGAACAAGGCGCAAGCGATGAAAGTGCTGGCCGCGCGCATCAAGGACGTGCAGCTGCGCGAACAGCAGTCGAAGGAAGCGGCCACGCGCAAGAGCCTGATCGGCTCGGGCGACCGCAGCGAGCGCATCCGCACTTACAATTTCCCGCAAGGCCGCCTGACGGACCACCGCATCAATTTGACCTTGTACAAGCTCGACTTCATCATGGATGGAGATCTGACGGAGTTGACGAATGCGCTGGCGGCTGAGCATCAGGCGGAATTGCTGGCGGCACTCGGTGACTAAACGCTGACGCCGCTGTGTCGGCTTACGCTGCGCTAAGCCGACCTACGCCAACCTACGCCGCGATTTGTAGGTCGGCTTGGCGCGCAGCGCGTAAGCCGACAGCTTTAAGTAGCGGCTAAGCAATAAAAATCGGCCCTTGTGCGAAAATGACCAGCTCGATTCCATCCACCTCACCGTGTCGCCCATGAAAAATTCACGCACCGTCCTCCTGTTGACCGCCGCCCTATGTTTCCTGATGCTGGGCGTGGCCATGTATTTGCAGCATGCCATGAACATGGCGCCGTGCCCGCTGTGCGTGATCCAGCGCTACCTGTTCCTCGCCATCGGCATCGCCTGCCTGGCCGGCGCGGTGGCCAACCGGCCGAAAATTGGCGCCAGCGTCGGCTTGCTGGCAGCCCTGGGCGGCCTGGGCGTGGGCGCCAAGCATTTGTACGTGCTGGCCAACCCCGGCTTCTCGTGCGGCATCGATCCGGTGGAAACGGCGCTGAACAAGGTCTTCACGGCCGAACTCATGCCCTTCATGTTTGAATCGTACGGCGCCTGCGAAAGCGCTGGCGAGCCGTTTTTCGGCCTGTCGATCCCGCAATGGGCATTCGCCTGGTTCGCCATCTTCGCCATCGCCATGCTGTGGACCTTGCTGCGCCGTCAGAAATAATTGAAAGCACCATGCCAGAAATCTTGATTCCCGCCGGCAGCACTGTCGGCGCCCTGCAAATCCGTCCGCTGCTCGATCCGCTCGATAACCGCATTTTGCTCGGCCACGCGCTGGGCCTGTCGCGCGTGAGCCTGATCACGCAATCGGAGCGTGTACTCACTCCCAACGAAACGGAACGGCTGTCGAGCTTGCTGGCGCGCCGCCTGCAGGGCGAGCCGATCGCCTACATCGTCGGCCAGCGTGAATTTTTCGGCCTGCCGTTCGAAGTCAACGACGCCGTACTGATCCCCCGCCCCGACACGGAAGTGCTGGTGGAACTGGCGCTAGAGCGCCTGCCACCGGGCGGACGGGTGCTCGACATGGGCACGGGCAGCGGCGCCATCGCCGTTGCGCTCGCGCACACGCGGCCCGACGCCGTCGTCACGGCCCTGGACGTGAGCAGCGCGGCGCTGGCCGTGGCGCGCCGCAACGCCAGCGCCAACGGCGTCAACATCACCTTCATGGCCAGCGACTGGTTCGAAGCGCTGGGCACGGAAAAATTCGACCTGATCGTCTCGAATCCCCCCTACATCGCCAGCGGCGACCGCCACCTGGCCGAAGGCGATCTGCGCTTCGAACCGACGGGCGCGCTGACCGATCACGCGGACGGCTTGTCGGCCCTGCGCACCATCGTTTCCGGCGCCGCGCGCCACCTGGCTTCAGGCGCCTGGCTGCTGATGGAGCACGGCTACGACCAGGCGGCGTCCGTGCGCGGCTTGCTGGCCGACGCCGGCTACAACAAAGTGCAAAGCTGGCGCGACCTGGCCGGCATCGAACGGGTCAGCGGCGCCCGCCTGGGCTGACGGCCGCCACGTGCGCAAAGCTTGACCCGGCAGCGCGCCAGATCCCCCCGCAGTTTGTTAAACTATCAAGCGAATTCCTGACCGAAGCGCCGTCCCCGTTGCCCGGGACGGACGCTGGCGACGCGGTGTTTTTTGGGCCGGCGCCGACGCATTTGCCAAAATTCGGTTAATCTCAGCACAAATTATTTATATGCTGCACAAGAAAGGAAGCTCAAATTGCCCAACCTGTTGACTCGCCGCCTGGCATTGCTGACCGAAGATGCCAACCGCGCGCTGCTGGGCGGCTTGCGCGGCATCGAACGTGAAACCCTGCGCGTCGACCACGCCGGCCATCTGGCTTCCACGCCCCATCCCGCCGCTCTGGGCTCGGCGCTGACGCACCCTGAAATCACCACCGACTACGCCGAGACGCTGCTTGAATTCATCACGCCGGCCGAAGCCGACATCGGCGTCACGCTCGACAAGCTCGATACCGTGCACCGCCACGCCTACAGCCGCCTCGGCGACGAGTTGCTGTGGAGCCAGTCGATGCCATGCCAGCTGCCGCCCGAAGCGGACATCGAGATCGCCAACTACGGCACCTCGAACATGGGCATGCTCAAGCACGTCTACCGGCGCGGCCTGGCCTTGCGTTACGGCAAAGCCATGCAATGCATCGCCGGCATCCATTACAACTACTCGCTCGACGAGCAGCTGTGGCAAGTGCTGGCCAGCAATCCGGACACCAGCGCCAGCGCCACGCAAGCGGCAGCCACGCCGAAAGACGTGCAGTCGGAAAGCTATCTGGCAACGATCCGCAATTTCCGCCGCTACAGCTGGCTCCTGATGTACCTGTTCGGCGCTTCGCCGGCCCTGTCCGCCGGTTTCCTGCGCGGCCGCGCGCACAAGCTCGACACCTTGTCCGACGACACCCTGTTCCTGCCGTACGCCACCAGCCTGCGCATGAGCGACCTCGGCTACCAGAACGACGCCCAGTCCGGCCTGCGCCCGCACGAAAACAGCCTGGAAGACTACGTCAACGCGCTCACGCACGCCGTCAACGACCCGTATCCGCCGTACGAAGCGTTGGGAACAAAAAAAGATGGCGAGTGGATTCAATTGTCCACCAACGTGCTGCAGATCGAAAATGAATACTATTCGACCATCCGCCCGAAGCGCGTGATCCGCACGGGCGAGCGCCCGATCCAGGCTCTGTGCCTGCGCGGCGTGCAATACATCGAAGTGCGCTGCATGGACGTCGATCCGTTCGAACCGGTCGGCATCAGCCTGGAAACGGGCCGTTTCCTCGACGCGTTCCTGCTGTTCTGCGCGCTCGACGACAGCGGTCCCATCTCGGCCGAGCAAAGCGCCTGCTACACGAACAATTTCGCGCGTACCGTCAAGGAAGGCCGCAAGCCGGGCTTGACCCTGCGCCGCGATGGCGAGGACATCGGCTTGCAGGCGTGGGGCGAGGAATTGCTGGCGCGCATCGCACCGGTGGCAGCCTTGCTCGACTCTCGCCATGGCGGCACGCAGCACGCGGACAGTCTGGCGGCGCAAGCCGTCAAACTGGCCAACCCCGATGCGACGCCATCGGCGAAGGTATTGGCCGAGCTGCGCGCCAACGGCGGCTCGTTTGCCGCCTTCGGCCTGCAGCAAAGCGAACGCCACGCGGCGTTTTTCCGCGCGCATCCGCCCACACCCGAGCAAAGTGCGTATTTCGACGCGATGGCCGCCAGCTCGCTGGCCGAGCAGCGCGCCATGGAAGCGGCACCGGCCGGCAGCTTCGACGATTTCGTCGCCGCCTACCGCGCCAGCACCCTGTGTTCGCACACCTGATCCTGCCCGACTTTCCGCCTGGCGCCCCATGCTGACCTTCTACAATGAATTGCACGGCCAGCACCGGGGCCGCTTCGAGATGTTTCGCGGCGCCATGGTGCCCTGCTTCGAGACGCCCGAGCGGGCCGACATGGTGGTGGCCGAGCTGGGGCGGCGCAACCTGGGCCGCATCGTCACGCCGCATGGCGTGCCGCTGACATCGCTCGAGCGCATCCACACGCCCCGCTACCTGCATTTCCTGCGCCACGCCTGGCACGACTGGCTGGCGCTCGACCCCGACAACGCGGGCAAGGATGCGCTGCCATCCGTGTGGCCCGTGCGCACCCTGCGCAGCGACATCGAACCGGACGACTTCACGGCCAAGCTGGGCCTGTACTCGATGGACAACGGCACGCCGCTGACGGCCGGCACATGGACGGCGGCCAAGACGGGTGCCGACTGCGCCGTCAACGCGGCCCACGCGCTGCGCCTGGGCGAACGGGCCACGTTCGCCCTCACGCGCCCGCCGGGCCACCACGCGGGCAGCGACTTTTTTGGCGGCTACTGTTTTCTGAACAACGCGGCCCTGGCCGCACAGCATTTGCTCGACGATGGCGCCCGCAAGGTCGCCATCCTCGATATCGACTACCACCACGGCAACGGCACCCAAAGCATCTTTTACCAGCGCGACGACGTGCTGTTCGCCTCCATCCACGCCGACCCGCGCAATGAGTATCCGTTTTATCTGGGCCACGCCGACGAGACGGGCAGCGGCGCGGGGCTCGGCTACAACGTCAACCTGCCGCTGCCGGCCGGCAGCACCACGGCCAGCTGGTTCGCCGCGCTGGAAACGGCCTGCCTGCGCATCAATATGTACGCGCCCGACGCGCTGGTGGTGTCGCTCGGTGTCGACACCTTTGCCGGCGACCCGCTATCGCACTTCGCCCTGCAAAGCGGCGACTACCTGCGCGTGGGCGAGCGCCTCGCCCACCTGAACCTGCCCACCGCCTTCATCCTCGAAGGCGGCTATGCGGTGAAGGAAATCGGCATCAATGTCGTCAATGTGCTGGAAGGCTTTGAAACGGCGGAGTAATTCTGGGGTCAGACCCCCGTCCACGTTGACGGTGAGCCTGGCGTTAGCGGTGTTGAGGGTCTGACCCCGGCTTTAGCAGCTCTACATATTCCGGAACAAGGCCATGAACGGCTGGCTCACGGCCAGCGTTTCCGGCCGCGTCTTGAGGCGCAAGGCGCCGCGTCCCACCTCGTCGCGCGTCACTGACGCCACCATCTTCATGTTGACGATGGTGGAGCGGTGGATCTGCTTGAAGATGGCAGGATCGAGCACGTCGAGCAGTTCGCGGATCGGCTTGCGCAGCAGCGCCTCGCCGTCCGCCGTCATGACGGCCGTGTACTTGGTGTCGGATTGAAAATAGGCGATGTCTTCCACCATGATCAGCCGCGTATCCTTGCCGCTGCTGGCCGTCAGCCACACCAGCGGCGGCGACTTGGCTGCCGCCGGCAAGGCGCTGCTCAATTGCTGCAGCAGGCCGGCCAGCGCGCCGTCGCCCGCCCGGGCCTTGCCGGCCCGTGCCCGCACGCGCTGCAGGGTCGCTTGCAGGCGCTCGCGTCCGATCGGTTTCAACAGATAATCGACGGCGCCCTTGTCGAAGGCATCGATCGCGTACTGGTCGTAGGCCGTGACGAACACCACCTGCGTGGCGGGACTCGCTTCGAGCGCGCCGGCCGCCACTTCCAGCCCCGTCAGGCCCGGCATGCGGATGTCGAGGAAGGCGACGTCGGGCTTGTGCGTGGCGATGGCCTCGAGCGCCGTGCCGCCGTCGTCGCAGGCGGCGACGATGCGCAAGTAGGGCCACTCTTCGGCCAGCAGAGCCACGAGCGCGTCGCGCAGCAGGGTTTCGTCTTCGGCGATCACGCAAGTCATCTCAGGCTGATGCATACGACACTCCTTGCGCCGTGCTGTCCGGCACCGTGATGGTGGCTGTCACACCATCGGGAAAATTGGCGACAATGGCAAACGCGGCGGCATTGCCGTAGGTCAGGCGCAGGCGTTCGCGCACATTGCGCAGGCCGATGCCCGTGCCGGCGCCATCGTCGCTGAAACCCTTGCCGTCGTCGGCCACCGTGACGATCACCGTGCCATCGCCGCTGCGCGCCATGATCCAGATGGTGCCGCCGCCGCTTTTCGGCTCCAGGCCATGCTTGATGGCGTTTTCCACCAGGGTTTGCAGCATCATCGGCGGCAGCTCCACCTGGCGCAGGTATTGCGGCACTTCGATCTGCAGGTTCAAACGCCCGCCCATGCGGATTTTCAAAATATCGAGATAGGCGCGCGCCCGTTCCAGCTCCGTGCCCAGGGTCGACATCGCTTGCTCCGTGCGTGGCAGCGAGTGGCGCAGGTACAAAATCAGGTTGCCCAGCATTTCATCGGCGCGCACGGGGTCGCTGCGCGTGAGCAGCTGCGCGCTGGCCAGGGTGTTGTACAGGAAGTGCGGCTCGACCTGCGCATGCAGCAGGCTCAGCTTGGCCACCGTGAGTTCCTTTTCCGTCACCGTCTGGCGCGCCTCGGCCTGCTCGCCGCGCCGGCGCTGCGCCACGCGGCGCGTCAACGCCCGCGTCACCGCTTCCGCGTTTTCCAGGTTGCTGCCATGGTCGACGAGGAACCAGTCGGTCCAGGCATTGCGCGCCGGCTCGCAGATCAGGGTCACGCTGCCCGCCTCGCCATTCGGCGTGACGGTGGCGAGGATCTGGTTCGGCCGCGGCTCGAGGAAACCGAGCACGCGCATGCGGGGCAAGCCCGTGTGTGTGTACGGCGCGGCACGGCGCACTCTAGCCTGCACCTGCAGGCTGTCGCGTGCGCTTTCGACCACTTCGCTGCCCGGCAATTCGCGGATGGCCGCGTCGATCATGTCGAACGCCTCGCCCGCCTCGAAAGGAATCTCGATCTGGCGCCGCTGGCGGCTCGACAGCGTGCCGGCGTTGACGGCGCCGGCGATCAGGCGCACGCGCCGCACGTGCGAAAACGCATTTGTGATAACGACGCTGGCCAGCAGCGCGCCGACGATGACAAAGAAGCCTTCCGTATTCCCGAAGATATAGCGCAGGAAATTCTCCACCAGGATCGCCGTGGCGATGATGTAAGTGAGCATCGTGGCCACGGTGATGCGCAGGATAAAGAAGAGGCTAGTCATGATTTTTCCTTGGGGTTTGAAGTGGGCCAAGCATAACCATCGGCCCCGGCGGCGGTGGCCATTATGCGATGGAAGCCAGGTAGTGGCGACAAAGGCTGCAAAATAAAGCATCAATCCGCGCCACCCCAAAATAAAATCGCTTGCAATTAAATAGCGCACGATATATATTGTGTACATGGACGCCGGCAAGTGCTTCTGCAGACGGAGATCCTGGGGCGAGAGCCCACGAAACAAGTAGCACACTATTTAGTAGCCACCTATTTATCTACCTAAAGGAAACCATCATGTCGATCAAACAAGTCCTGTACCGCGCTCAAGCCACCGCCACCGGAGGCCGCGAAGGCCGTGCCGTGTCGTCCGACAATGTGCTGGACGTCAAGCTGACCACGCCAAAAGAACTGGGTGGCAATGGCGCCGTCGGTACCAATCCGGAACAACTGTTCGCCGCCGGCTACTCGGCCTGCTTCATCGGCGCCATGAAATTCGTCGGCGGCCGCGACAAGATCGCCGTACCAGCGGACCTGTCCATCGAAGGCAACGTCGGCATCGGCGCCATCGAAACGGGCTTCGGCATCGAAGTGGAACTGAAAATCTCGCTGCCAGGCATGGAACGCGCCGCCGCCGAAGCGCTGGTCGCCGCCGCCCACATCGTCTGCCCATACTCGAACGCCACGCGCGGCAACATCGACGTCACCCTGACGATCGTGTAATCTCCGCTGCATGCACTCTACCTCCCCGGACGCGCCACTTGGCGCGGCCGGGGATTTTTGCTTTAGCGCAGCGCCTGCAGCAGCTTGTCCGCCAGGGCCGGCGCCGAGGCGGGATTCTGCCCCGAGATCAGTTCGCGGTCGACCACGACGTTGCTGGTCCACGGAGTCTGGTTCTGCACATACTGCGCGCCGGCCGCCTGCAAGCCCGACTGCGGGTAGAACTTCATCGTCCCGCCCTTCAGCGCGCCTTGCGCAGCCAGTTCTTCCTGATTGCTGATCACCGTCATGCGGTAGCCGCTGTAGATCCAGTCCGCCGGCTTGGCAGGCGTGCGGCCCGCTTCCAGCGCGGCCGCAAACGCGTCCGCCTGCGGCAAGGCCGACAGCAGGGCGATGGGGCCGTGGCACAGCAGCGCCGTCGGCTTGCCATCCGCGTGGAACTGGCGCAGCAAGGCGCCCAGGCTGGCATCCTTCAACAGATCCTGCATCGGCGCGTGGCCGCCCGGCACCAGCACGGCCGCGTAGTGGCCGTAACCGATCTGTTCCACACGCTTCAGGCTGATCACGGGCGAGCGGCCCGGCACCGTCAGCGCCAGCTGGTCCAGCAACGCCTTGTGCGCCGCGTGCGCGGCCGCGTCGCCGCCAAAGTAATCGACCGTATCCGAGCTGGCGTCCAGGGTGGGCGCCTGGCCCTGCGGCGTGGCGAACGTCACCGTGTGGCCCGCGTCGAGCAGCTTTTTCACGGGCTGCATCAGTTCATTCAGATAAAAACCCGTCGAAAAGACCTTGCCGTCGCGCAGCTCGAGGTGATTGGCGTCCGACAGCACGACGAGGACCTCGGCCGCCTGGGCCGTGGAAAAGGCGGCGAGCAACAGGCTGCTGATCAGTAATTTTTTCATGGTGTGGCCTTTCTGTAGAGAGGTCACCAGCATATTCCGAATCAAAATAGGAAAAAATGATGAATAATGCACAGCACTAATGCAGAATAAGACCGAATAGAAGCGCCGAATAGGAATGAAATGGACAAATTGCAGGCGATGCAGCTGTTTCGCCGCGTGGCCGAGCTGGGCAGCTTTCGCCGCGCCGCCGATGAACTGGACCTGTCAGCGTCATATGTGAGCCGGCGCATCGGCCAGCTGGAGCAGGAACTGGGCGGGCGCCTGATGACGCGCACCACGCGCCAGCTGGCCCTGACGGAAACGGGCGCCGCCTACCTCGAGCACTGCCGCAAGCTGCTCGACGAGCTGGCGCAAGCGGAAGACATGGTGGCCCACTCGACGGCGCACGTGACGGGCCGCCTGCGCATCAACGCGCCGCTGACCTTGGGCGTGGGCGAGCTGGCCGAGGGCCTGGCCGATTTCATGGCCGACTGGCCCGCGCTGCGCCTGGACGTCGACCTGAAGGATGAATATGTCGACCTGGCGGCCGCCAACTACGACCTGGGCTTTCGCGTCACCACCGCGCTCAACGATTCGAGCTACGTGGCGCGCCCCATCCACGACTACCGCCTGCACATCTGCTGCGCGCCCGCCTACCTGGAACGCCACGGCCCCGTGCGGGAAGCCACGGACCTGACGCGCCAGCGCTGCTTCATCTACAGCCACGCGCTGTTCGGCAGCCGCTGGCCGCTGCGCCATGCGGGACCGCACAGCGACATCGAAGTGCCGAACTGGGTCCGCACGAACAACACGCTGTTCATGCGCAGCCTGATCCTGCGCGGCCTGGGCATCGGCATCCTGCCCACCTTTGTCTGCCGCGAGGAACTGGCCAGCGGCGCCCTGGTCGAGCTGTTTCCGGACATCGAGCGGCCCAGTCTGGCGCTGTTCGCCATCTATCCGTCGCGCCAGCTGGTCGCGCCCCGCGTGACGCGCTGCATCGAGCACCTGAAGCAGTGGTATGCGCAGCGCTATCCCACGCCGGCCGCGTGAAGCCGGTAAAATCACGCCACTCTCAATCAAGGATGACCCCATGATCAGCTGGCAATGGAACACGTTCGACGAACTCGGCCCCCACGATTTGTACCAAGTGCTGGCCTTGCGCCAGCGCGTGTTCGTCATCGAACAGCAGTGCATTTATCCGGATCTGGACGGCCATGACCAGCAAGCCATGCATTTGCTGGGCTGGCAAACGGTCGATGGCCAGCGCCGTCTGGCCGCCTACCTGCGCGTGCTGGCACCGGGCGCCAAGTATGTGGAAATGTCGCTGGGCCGCGTGCTGACGGCGCCCGAGGCGCGCACCACGGGCGCCGGCAAACAGCTATTAACGGAAGGCATCGCCCGCGCCGTACGCCAGCATCCTGGCCACGCCATCCGCATCGGCGCACAGCAGTACCTGGAGCGCTTCTACCAGTCGTTCGGCTTTGTCACCGTCAGCGCACCGTACGACGAAGACGGCATACAGCACGTCGACATGCTGCGCGCGGTGGAGCAAGCGGCATGACGACGGCCCTCATTTCCTGGAGCGGCGGCAAGGATTCCTGCCTGGCCCTGTGGCGCGCGCGCAACGCCGGCATGGACGTGCCGCTGTTGATCACGGCCATGGATGAAGATGGCCGCAAATCGCGCTCGCACGGCGTGCCGCCCGAGCTGCTCGCCGCGCAGGCGGCCAGCCTGGGCGCGCGCCTGCAGCGCTATCACGCCAGCTGGGCCAGCTACGAAGAGCAATTCATCGCCATGCTGCGCGCGGCCAAGGCCGAGGGCATCGATCACGCGCTGTTTGGCGACATCGACCTGCAGCCGCACCGCGACTGGGAAGAAAAAGTCTGCGCGGTCGCCGGCCTGACGGCGCACCTGCCCCTGTGGGGCGGGGATCGCCGCGCGCTGGTCGACGAATTTCTCGCCGCCGGCTTCAAGGCCATCGTCGTGTGCATCAATGGCCAGCACCTGCCGCGCGCATTTTGCGGACGCGAGTTCGACGCTTCCTTCCTCGCCGACCTGCCGCCCGGCGTCGACGCCTGCGGCGAAAACGGCGAATTCCACACCTTCGTCTACGACGGTCCCGCCTTCAGCGCACCGGTGGCGCTGCGCCGCACGCAAGTGCTGCAATATGACGCGCCGGCCAACCTGGGCGGCGCCACGTATTACTTCCAGGAGCTGGCCCCGCCCGAGGCGTAAAGGGCCCGCCAAAGCAAAAAGGGCGATTCCGTGGAATCGCCCTTTTGCTTTGCTGCCCTGCGCGTGCCTACTTTTTCGTCACGCTCACCAGCTTGATCTCGAACAGCAAGCCGGCATAGCCAGGAATCTTCGGCGCGCTGCCCGCCTTGCCATAACCGAGGTCATACGGAATGGCCAGCACGCGCGTGCCGCCGACCTTCATGCCGACCAGGCCGCGGTCCCAGCCCAGGATGACCTGGCCGATACCGAGAGGGAAACTAAAACCGGCGCCAGTCTGGTTCGCATCGAACTGCACGCCCTTGTTGCCCGGCTTGCTTGCGTCATACAGCCAGCCCGTGTAAGTCACCAGCAGGGTGTCGCCCGCCGCCGCTGCCGTACCGGTGCCGACCACCGGATCGGTAATGGTCAGTTCTTTCACTTGCGTATTCGGGTCGAGCACGACCGGCTTCTCGGTGTTGGCAGCAGCACCGCAAGCGGTCAGGGCCACGGCACAAGCGAGGGTGGCGATCATTTGAAATACCGATTTCATGGTTTCCCTTTAAATATTGGTGTGTGGCTGAGGCCCGTACGGTGCGGACCGGTGCGAGCAGCAGTTTAACAGGAGTCGCGCAGCCAATTTGTAAGCAGACGTAAGCGCGGCGGAAGATTACGCAACAATACAACATTGCCAAAATAACCATTCCACCCCATTGTCACATCTAGATTTCCACCTGCGTGCCCAGTTCGATCACCCGGTTGCTCGGGATCTGATAGTAGTCGGCCGCCGTGCGCGCATTGCGCGACATGGTGACGAACAGGTGCTCGCGCCATGGCATCATGCCGGCGCCCGGCGTCGAAATGATGGTCTGGCGCGCGATGAAGAACGACGTTTCCATCATCTCGAAATCCAGCCCCTGCTGCGCGCACTGGGCCAGCGCGGACGGAATGTCCGGTTCATCCTTGAAGCCGTAATGCACATTGACCTGGTAGCACTGGTGGCCCAGGTCCACCACGCGCACGCGCTCCGATGGCGCCACCCACGGCTCTTCATGCATGAAGACGGTGAGGAAAATGACGCGCTCATGCAACACCTTGTTGTGCAGCAAGTTATGCAGCAGCGCATGCGGCACGCCATCCGTTTCGCCGCGCAGGAAAATGGCCGTGCCCGGCACGCGCAGCGGCGGCGCGATGAACAGCGACGAAAGGAAATCGTCGAGCGGGATCGCATGCTTTTCCAGGTTCTGAAACACCAGCTGGCGGCCGCGCTTCCAGGTCAGCATGACGATGAACAAAATCGAGCCCAGCAGCAGCGGGAACCAGCCGCCATGGAACAGTTTCAGCGCAGTTGCCGACACCAGGTTGACGTCGATAATCAGGAAAAAGCCCGTGGCGGCCCAGCACAGGGCCAGGTTCATCTTCCAGCGGTAGCGGATGACGAAGAACGTCAGGATCGTGGTCGACAGCATGGTGGCCGTGACGGCGATACCGTAGGCGGCGGCCAGGTTTTCCGAAGAACCGAAGCCGATGACGGCCAGCAGCACCACGGCCAGTTGCAGCCAGTTCACGGCGGGGATGTAGATCTGCCCGATTTCGCTTTCCGACGTGTGGCGCACGCGCATGCGCGGCAAGAAGCCCAGCGCGATCGCCTGCTTGGTCATCGAGAAGGTGCCGGAAATGGTTGCCTGCGAGGCGATCACGGTGGCCATGGTCGACAGGATCACCAGCGGGTAGACGCTCCATGCGCCCAGCTGCTGGTAAAACGGATTCGTGACGGCTTCCGGATGCGCGAGCAGCAAGCCGCCCTGGCCCAGGTAGTTCAGCGCCAGCGCGGGAAAGGCGATCAGGAACCAGGCCAGGCGGATCGGCTTCTTGCCGAAATGGCCCATGTCGGCGTACAGCGCCTCGGCGCCCGTCAGCGCCAGCACCACGGCGCCCAGGGCAACGAAGGCAACGAAGCCGTTATTCATCAGGAAGGTCGCCGCGTGCAGGGGATTGAGCGCGGCCAGGATGGCTGGCGACTTGATGATGTTGACCACGCCCATGCCGGCCAGCGCGGCAAACCACAGCACCATGATGGGGGCAAAATAGCGGCCGATGCCGGCCGTGCCGTGCGATTGCACCGAGTACAGCGCCACCAGCACGACGATGGTCAGCGGTACCACGTACGGACTGAAGGCGGGCGTGGCCACTTGCAGGCCTTCGATGGCCGACAGCACGGAAATGGCCGGCGTGATCACGCTGTCGCCATAGAACAGGGTGGCGCCGAAGACGCCGATCACCATCAGCGGGAAATGCCAGCGCGACAGGCGGCTGACGGACGACAGCACCAGCGCCATCAGGGCCATGATGCCGCCCTCGCCGCGGTTATCGGCGCGCAACACCAGGGTCACGTACTTGAGCGAGACGATCAGGGTCAGGCCCCAGAAGATCAGCGAGACGATGCCCAGCAAGTTCTCGGGCGACAGCATCAGGCCGTGGGCCGGGTCGAAGACGGTCTTCAAGGTGTACAGCGGACTGGTACCGATATCGCCGTAAACGATGCCGACGGCCGCCAGGGTCAGGCCAGCCAGGCCGCTTTTTTTATGTTCCGACGTCAAGATTGCACCCATTTTTGTTTTGTTGCATCGCACAATATGATAGGTATTAGCAAATAGCAAGAGTATTTTTGCATGGTTCCGCAGCTGCCCCAAAGTCGTGGTTTTGTGCCGCTCCGCCTTGCTGCGCGGGCTTGCGGCCATTGATTTGTTGCCATTCTACGCCTCGCCAGCGGCGCCGGGCAGCCCCCGATGTTTTCAGCCATAATGACAGACTGTCTACTCTCCTGCGAAGCCCATCATGAATCCAGGCATGTTGTACGCCTCCCTCGCCTTCCTTTGCTGGGGCCTGTTCCCCCTGTACTTTCATGCCATCGGCGAGATCGCGCCGCAGGAAATCCTCGCGCACCGCATGGTCTGGTCGCTCTTGTTCCTCGGTATCGTACTGACCGTGCGCCGGCAGTGGAGCTGGCTGGGCAGCCTGAAAGCGCAACCCAGGGTCGTGGCCAGTTTCGTCGCCAGTGCGTTTTTGCTCTCGGCCAACTGGTTCATCTATATCTGGGCCGTCAACAACGGCCACGTGGTCGACGCCAGCCTCGGCTACTTCATTACGCCCCTGATCAATGTCATGCTGGGCTTTCTGCTGCTGCACGAACGCCTGCGCCGCCTGCAGTGGCTGGCCATCGGCCTGGCCGCCTGCGGCGTGGCCTGGCTCACCTGGCAGGCGGGGCAAGTGCCCTGGATCGCCCTGCTGCTGGCGGCCTCGTTCGGCGGCTATGGCTTGCTGCGCAAAACGGCCGCGCTGGGCGCGCTGGAAGGCCTGTCGTTCGAAACATTGATTCTGTTCCCCCTGGCGCTGGCCTACATGCTGTGGCTGGCCTGGCATGGCCAGAGCGGCTTCGTCAATACAGATTCCACCGCCACGCGCGCGCTGCTGCTGGCGTCCGGCCCCATCACGGCCATTCCCCTGCTGCTGTTTGCCGCCGGCGCGCGCCGCCTGCCGCTGGCCGTGCTGGGGCTATTGCAATACATCGCCCCCACGGGCCAGCTCTTGATCGGCGTATGGGTCTTCCATGAATCGTTCACGCCCGAGCGCATGCTGGGCTTCCTCGTCATCTGGACGGCGCTGGGCCTGTATGCGGCCGAAGGGTTGTGGAGCAGCCGCCGCGCGCGTGTGACCGCCTGAGCGGCCCGTTCCGGCAGCGCACAGCGCTGGCCGGAAGCGGGCGTTTACCGTATCCTGTCCGTCTTTGTATATCACCCGAGATTTCTAATGGCAAATTACGTCTACACCATGAATCGCGTGGGCAAAATCGTCCCGCCCAAGCGCCAGATTCTGAAAGATATTTCCCTCTCCTTCTTCCCAGGCGCGAAGATCGGCGTGCTGGGCCTGAACGGCTCCGGCAAATCGACCCTGCTGAAAATCATGGCAGGCATCGACACCGACATCCAGGGCGAAGCCGTGCCGATGCCGGGCTTGAACATCGGCTACCTGCCGCAGGAACCGCAGCTGGACCCGGCAAAAACCGTGCGCCAGGAAGTGGAATCTGGCCTGGGCGAAGTGTTTGAAGCGCAAGCCAAGCTGGAAGCCGTGTACGCCGCGTATGCCGAGGAAGACGCCGATTTCGACGCCCTGGCCACGGAACAGGCACGCCTGGAAGCGATCATCTCGACTTCCGACGGCGGCAATCTGAATCTGCAGCTGGAAATGGCCGCCGACGCGCTGCGCCTGCCGCCATGGGACGCCACCATCGGCGTGCTGTCCGGCGGTGAAAAGCGCCGCGTGGCGCTGTGCAAGCTGCTGCTGTCGAAACCCGACATGCTGCTGCTCGACGAGCCGACCAACCATCTGGATGCGGAATCGGTCGACTGGCTGGAACAATTCCTGCTGCGCTTCCCCGGCACCGTGGTGGCCATCACCCATGACCGCTACTTCCTCGACAACGCGGCAGAGTGGATTCTGGAGCTGGACCGCGGCCACGGCATTCCATGGAAGGGTAACTACTCGACCTGGCTGGACCAGAAGCAAGCCCGCCTGAAGCAGGAAGAGGCGACGGAATCGGCGCGCCAGAAAGCGCTGCAGAAGGAATTGGAATGGTCGCGCCAGAACCCGAAAGCGCGCCAGGCCAAGTCGAAAGCCCGCCTGGCCCGCTTCAACGAGCTGTCCGAGCACGAATACCAGAAGCGCAACGAAACGCAGGAAATCTTCATTCCCGTGGCCGAACGCCTGGGCAATGAAGTCATCGAGTTCAAGAACGTGTCGAAAGCGTTCGGCGACCGCTTGCTGATCGATAACCTGAGCTTCACCGTGCCGCCAGGCGCCATCGTCGGCATCATCGGCCCCAACGGCGCCGGTAAATCGACCCTGTTCAAGATGATCACCGGCAAGGAAACGCCGGACAGCGGCGAAGTGGCCATCGGCCAGACGGCGCGCGTGTCCATCGTCGACCAGAACCGCGATAGTCTCGCTGACAACAAATCCGTGTTCGAGGACGTGTCCGGCGGCGCCGACATGCTGACCGTGGGCCGCTTCGAAATGCCGTCGCGCGCCTACCTGGGCCGCTTCAACTTCAAGGGCTCGGACCAGCAAAAGCAAGTGGGCAACCTGTCCGGCGGTGAACGCGGCCGTCTGCACCTGGCGAAAACCCTCTTAATGGGCGGCAACGTCCTGCTGCTCGATGAGCCGTCGAACGATCTGGACGTGGAAACCTTGCGCGCGCTGGAAGACGCCCTGCTGGAATTTGCCGGCAGCGTCATGGTCATTTCCCATGACCGCTGGTTCCTCGACCGTATCGCCACGCACATCCTGGCGTTCGAAGGCAATTCGCAAGTCACCTTCTTCGACGGCAACTATCAAGAATACGAAGCCGACAAGAAGAAACGCCTGGGTGAAGAAGGCGCGAAGCCGAAACGTATCCGCTACAAGCCTTTGACCACGTAATTTCGGTCTGCCATGCAAAAAGGCAGTTACCTCGCGGTAACTGCCTTTTTTTTCAGCAAACTTCCAGGTGATTAGAAGTTGTAGCGTGCGCCTAAAGCGAGGCCCGTAGCCTTGCGGCCCTGGTCGGCGCTCTTGCCGAAGTGTTCCACTTCCGCCGTCAGCGAGACTTTCTCGTTGATCGCGTACTGGGCGCCGACGGAAGCGTACACGCCCGTCTTGTCGTTGCCGCTGATGCCGGTCGACAGGCCCGTGCCGCTCAAGCTATTCTTGACCTTGGCCACGCCCAGCTTGCCGAACACGCCGACCTTGTCGGTCACGGGCATGGTGGCCTTGCCGGCCAGGTAGTAGCCGTGCGAATCGCTTTTCACGGAACCGTTGCCGGCGCCCGTGACATAGCTGTAATCCTTGCTGCCGAAATCGGCATAGCCGCCCTCGACCGCCCAGGTCTTATCGAAATCGTAACCGGCGAAGATCTTGGCGCCAGCCTTGTAGCCGCTGTGATTATCGGCGCTGGTGGCGCCAGGAATATCGAAGTTATAGCGGTTGCCCGTGACGCCGGCACCCACATAGGCGCCCTCGGCGTGTGCGGCGCTCATGCCGGTCAGTGCGGTAACGGAAGCGATCATTGCAAACAGGATTTTCTTCTTCATCATGTTCTCTCTCTTAATTGGTGGATGTTCCTAGATTCATGCCTGGATTCGCAGTTCAGCGAAGTGCGATGAGGACACAATAACAGCCGAAAAAAGCTACGTCTTTCACCATTCCGTAAGAACTGTGACAAGATGTAAGCCGAGATTCCAAACTGACAATAACCGTAAAATGCGCACCGTTGAGCGAACTTAAGATAGACTTAAGAACATTATCGATTTTCAGCCAAAGGAGAAGTGCATGCATAAACGCCAATTTCTCGCCGCCGCCATGGCGGGCGCGGCCCTGCCCGCCATCGCCCGGGCGGCGCCCGCCGGCCTGCGCGGCCCGGCCTTGCTGACCATCACGGGCAGCATCGACAAGCCGAACCGGGGTCCGTTCGACGCCGTGCGCGACCAGATGATGCACAAGCAAAAGATCAGTTTTGAGCGGGCGCGGGCATTCGACTTTGCGGCGCTGGCGAACTTGCCGGCGCGCACGATCCACCCCACCCTGGAATACGACGGCAAGGCGCATGCCTTGCGCGGACCATTGCTGGTCGATGTATTGAAGGCGGCGGGCGCGCCCGAGGAAGGTGAGATTCGCTTGCTGCTGCGCGCCGTCGATGGCTATGCGGCGGCGCTGACCATGGCGCAGGCGCGCGCGCAGCGTTTTATTGTCGCCACCCACCTGGACGGGCAGGCGATGGCGCTGGGCGGGCTGGGGCCGCTATGGGCGATCCACGATGCGGACCGCATCGCGGCCGTGGCGGCCCTGCCCCTGGCCGAACGTTTTGCCAGCTGCCCATGGGCGCTGTATCACATCGGCGTGGAGGCGGGTTGACGCGGTTGAGGCAGATTAGGCGTAGGCTTCCGCCATCGACATCACCCGTGGGGAGATCGTGATGCCATGCTCTTCGAACAGCGCCGTGATGGCCGCCACGTTCTGCGTGCACTCCTCGGTTTTCCAGCCCTTGAAGATATCCGTGCCATCCTTCTGGAAATGCAGGTCCAGCACTTTGCCCCCATCCTTGTGCAGATAAGGCGAGCTATAGGTGTTCTCGAAGCCCAACGCCTTCAATTGCCCCAGCAAGGCTGATGGTGGATGGTCGGGATCGGTGGCGAGAAAAATGCCGAAGGTCTTGCCAGGCGGCTTGGCGGCGATGTCGACCTCGTAGATGCCGGGGGCCTTGCTGACGGACGTACTCTTTAAAAATAACATGCAACACTCCCTGCGCGTAATATCCTGCGCCTGAAACGGGCGGCAAGACAGGGGCGGTGCGCAATGATTCCCCTCATCAAATCTTATTGCTAATTGGCATCTTTGTCGACAAATCGGCACTTTTATTTGGTAAGTCGTGGTTATCTTGTCGCGTTCGCCAGGGTAAATTATCAATAAAACCAGTTATCATTGCGCCAATACCCGCCCTGCTGCATACTTTTGGCTTGCGTCACGATAGCCTTCCCGCCGGCCACTCCCCGTCTCCATGCGTCTTCTGTCGATCAAATACCGCCTGCTCATCCTCCTGACCCTGATCCTGGGGGCGGGCTTCATGGCGACCAGCCTGGCCAGCTACCTGGCCTCGCGCCAGGCCATCGAACACGGCATCGCCGACCAGACCCTGCCGCTGACGGGCGACAATATTTATTCGGAAATCCAGAAGGACATGCTGCGCCCCGTCTTCATCTCGTCGCTGATGGCGCACGACACCTTCGTGCGCGACTGGATACTGGCCGGCGAAAACAAGCCGGAGCAGATCGTGCGCTACCTGGCCGAGGTCAAGAAGAAATACGGTGCCATCACCAGCTTTCTCGTCTCGGACAAGAGCAGCAAATATTACTATGCGGAAGGCACCTTGAAATCCGTCAGCCCGCAAGAGACGCGCGACATCTGGTACTACCGCGTGCGCGCCATGGACAAGACCGATTATGAAACGAATGTCGATATCGACATGGCCAACCGCGACAGCATGACCATCTTCATCAACCACCGCGTGGTTGACTACGACGGCCAGTTCATCGGCGCCACCGGCATCGGCCTGACCCTGGACACCATGAGCCACATCATCGACCGCTACCAGGCGCGCTTCCACCGCAACATCTATTTTGTCGATGCCGCCGGCACGCTGGTATTGGCGGGCAAGACCATGCGCAATGGGCGCGGCAACATCCGCAGCCTGCCCGGCGTGAGCGCCATTGCCGGGCAGATCATCAACCACCGCAGCGAACCGACGCATCTGTCGTACCAGCTGGGCCGCGCGGAAATCCTCGTCAATTCGCGTTTCATTCCCGAACTGGGCTGGTACCTGGTGGTCGAGCAGAATGTCAGCGACGAAGTCCAGTCGCTGCAGCGCGTGTTCATCTTCAACCTGGCCATCAGCTTTGGCGTCACCCTGCTGGTACTGGGGCTGACCTTGCTGACGGTGAACCGCTACCAGCGCCGCATCGAGCGCATCGCCTCGACGGATGCGCTGACCGGGCTCTTGAACCGCCAATCGCTGGAATTGCTGTTCCAGCGCGCCATGCTTCTGTCCAGACGCAACGAGCAGCCGATGTCCGCCATCCTGTTCGACATCGATTTCTTCAAGCGCGTCAACGATACCCACGGCCACCTGTGGGGCGACAAGGTCATCCGTGGCGTAGCCGACGTGGCGCGCGCCACCGTGCGCGAAAGCGACGTCATCACGCGCTGGGGCGGCGAGGAGTATTTGGTACTGCTGAATAACTGCAGCCTGGCGCAAGCGGCGGAAGTGGCGGAAAACCTGCGCGCCGCCATCGAAGGCCACGATTTCGGCCTGCCCGCGCCGCAGCTACCCGTAACGATCAGCCTGGGCGTGGCCGAGTACCGGCCGGAGGAAAGCGAATCGGCCTTCTTTTCACGTGCCGACAGCGCCTTGTACCAGGCCAAGCATCACGGCCGCAACGGCGTGCACGCGGCCTGAGTCATCCACCGCGCTTGCGTCTGGCCAGGTGCTGCGTGGGCGCCACCAGCGCCCGGTACAGCTCGCCCGTGGCGGCATCCCAGCTTTGCACGGCCAGCTGCTGGCGTTGTACGGTGGCCGAATCGCCGCGTGCGATGGGGCCGGACAGCGCCGGCGCGGCGCCCAGGCGGAATACATTGGCCACCGCTTCCGTCACCAGCGGCTGCGCCAGTTCGCGCGCCACCGGCTCGGGAATGCCGGCCGCCTGATACGCGCGCAAGGCCGCGTCGAGCACCGTCACCAGGTAATTGCTGGCGAAGACGGCAGCGGCGTGATACAGGGTCTTGGCGGCCGGATCGATGGGCACGGGGCGCGCGCCGATGGCATTCAAGGCGGGCGTGAGGAAGGCCAGCGCCAGCGGGTCGCCTTCCACGCCGCAAAACGTACCGTCAAAGGTGGCGGCCACCTGTGCCGGATCGGCAAAGCTGCGGATCGGGTGGGCGCTGGCGACAAACGCGCCGGCCTGCGTGGCCGCCAGCAGCACGTTCGAGGCCAGCGCGCCGCTACAGTGAAACACGATGGCGCCCGCCTGCCGTCCTTCGGCCACCAGCGCCGCGCAGGCCGGGCCGATCTGGTCGTCGGAGACGGCCAGCATGGTGACGTCGGCGTGGCGCAAGGCAGCATAGCTGTCGACGGGCGTGCCGGCGCCGATGAAAGCGACGGCCGCTTGCGCCGAGGCCATCGACCGCGTCAGCACATCCTGCACCAGGATTTTTCCACCATGCGTCCCCTCGGTTTGCGCAAACAGCCTGCCCAGCACGCGGCCCACGTGGCCGGCGCCGATGATATTGAGTGTGACGTTCATGATGATTTTCTAAAAGCTCGATCCCGGCTGGCGCAAAAATTCCAGCTCTTGCGGCGTGGACGCGCGGCCGAGGATGGCATTGCGGTGCGGGAAGCGGCCAAAGCGGGCGATCACTTCCTGGTGGCGCTCGGCGTAGTCGAGCATGCCGTCAAAACCGGGCTGCGCCTGCGACAGCAGCTGGAACAGCTCGACGGCGCGCGCCTGCATGGCCAGGTCTTCCGCGTGTTCGAACGGCAGGTAGGCAAAAGCGCGCAGCATCGGCGGCAGTTGTCCATCCTGCCCCGCTTGCGTCAAGGCGATGGCCAGCGCCAGCGCCTGAGCGTCGCCGGCAAAGGCGCGCGGCGTGCCGCGATACACATTGCGCGTAAACTGGTCGAGCACGATGAGGCGCGCCAGCGCGCCGTGCGGCGTCGCATCCCATTCGCGCAAGCCGCCGTCGATGGCGGCATCGATCAGCGCGCCGAAACGCGCGCGTATCTGCGCGTCGAAAGCATCATCCTTGCGGAACCATTCCGCGCGCGATTGGCCATAGTCTGGGTTATCCGGCGGCAGGAACCAGAAATCGAGTACCTCTTGGGCCTGTGCATCCATGTCCATCCTCTCAGCATCCATGTCAATTGCGGGCATGCGACAGCTGGAAGCCGGCGATGCCTTCGAAGGCGGCCAGTTCAGCCGACATGGCTGACAGGCTGGCGCCCGTGTTCTTGCCATGCGCGATGGCGACAAAGCGCCATTCCTGCATGCCTTCGTTGCTGCCGATGGTCAGCGAGCCGCCGGCAATGTCGTAGCCGCGCTTGGCGGCCATGCGCCGCAGCGCATCTTCACGGGGAATGAATCCTTGCTTGAAGCGCATGGTGATGGCCACGGCGTGGCGCGACGGCAGCCAGTTCTCCAATTTTGACAGAAAAATCATCGCCATCGCGCACAAAAAGGCCAGGCCCATGGCCGACAGATAAAAGCCGATGCCGACCATGATGCCGATCACGGACGAAGCCCAGATCGAGGCGGCCGTCGTCAGGCCGCTGATATTGAACCCCTCGCGCATGATGACGCCAGCGCCAAGAAAACCCACGCCCGTGACGATGCCCTGGATCACACGCGTGGGATCGCTGCCGACGATGGCGCCATGGCCGCCGTACCAGAACTCGGGATAGCCGCCCAGCACCGTCAGCGCGGCCGAGGCCATGCAGACAAGGCTGTAGGTGCGCATGCCCGCCGCGCGCCCGTGATACGAACGCTCGTAACCCACCAGCAAGCCCAGCAGCAGCGCACCCAGCAGGTTCAGCAGGATCACGCCATTCGTCGCCAGCTCGGCCGGCGACCAGTAGGCGCGCAGGAAGTCGATGGTCGGCATTTAGGGCTTTTTCGTCAGCTGCTTTTCAAACGCCACATCGAGCTTGCTGACGCGGCGCGCCTTTTGCGGTCCCAGGCCATTGACGAAGGCGACAAAGGCATCGAGTTCCAGCGGCGGGCACAAAGGCGGCAAGCCGGGGCCTTCGGTGAGGAAAAACAGTTCATCGCCCGTGCGCGCCATCGTGTAGAGGCGGTTGCCGGTGCGTTCCTTGAGCCGTTCGATGGCGGAGGTGGCGCGGGTCGAGCGCATCAGATGGCTCCCGTGCGCTGTTCCAGCCACGCCAGCGCACCGCCGGCCAAGTGCGGCGCCAGGCGCGCACGCACGGTGGCGTGATAGTCGTTGAGCCAGGCCGCCTCGTCATCGCGCAACAGCGAGCGTTCCACGCAGCGCGTGTCGATCGGGCACAGGGTCAAGGTCTCAAAACGCAGGAATTCGCCGAACTGCGTCGTTTCCGCCGCGACGTTGAGGACCAGGTTCTCGATGCGGATGCCCCACTGGCCAGGGCGGTAGATGCCCGGTTCGATGGACGTGATCATGCCCGCTTCCATGGCCGTCTGCGGCTCCGGCATGGCGGACTGCGAAATCGATTGCGGTCCTTCATGCACGTTGAGAAAAAATCCCACGCCGTGGCCCGTGCCATGGCCAAAGTCGATGCCTTCGGCCCACAGCGGTGCGCGCGCAATCGAGTCAAGCATGGGCGACTTCACGCCGCGCGGGAACTGCGCGCGCGACAGGGCGATCATGCTGCGCAAGACCAGGGTGAAATCGCGCTTGTGCTCGGCCGTGATCGTACCGACGGGGACCACGCGCGTGATGTCCGTCGTGCCGCCCCAATACTGGCCGCCCGAGTCTATCAGCAGCAAGCCGTCGCCTTCGATGGTCGCTGCCGTATCCGCATGCGCGTGGTAATGCATGATGGCGCCATGCGCATTGAAGCCGGCGATGGTGCCGAAGCTGGGGCTGACAAAACCGGCGCGGCGGGCGCGGGCGGCCGTCAGGTGCTCGTCGACGCCGATTTCCGTCAACGGCGCGCGCTGCGGGTCGGCCAGGGTGGCGTCCAGCCAGCTGAAAAACTCGCACAGGGCGGCGCCGTCCTGCTCCATGGCGGCGCGCACGTGCGCCGCTTCGCCGTCCGTCTTGCGCGACTTGGCCAGGGTGGTCGGGTTGATGGCTTCCACCACCCGCACGCCCTCGGCCACGGCCTGGCGCGTGCCGAACGTGATGCGGCGCGGGTCCAGCAGCAAGGTGGCGCCGGCCGGCAAGGCGGCCAGTGCGGCCGCCGTGCGGTCATACGCGGCCACGTCCACGCCCTCGCTCTCCAGGGTGGCGCGCAGCGCGGCGGGCAGCTTGCCTTCGGCGACAAACAGGGTGGCGCGCTCCGGTCCCACCAGCGCATGCGCGAGGAAGACGGGGTTGTAACTGACGTCGGCGCCGCGCAGGTTGAACAGGTAGGCGATATCGTCGAGGGTGGAAATCACATGGTGGCTGGCGCCGTGGACGGTCATGCTGGCGCGCAGGGCCGCCAGTTTTTGCGTACGCGACAGCGACGGATAGGCGGCCGCATGCTCAACGACGGGCGCGGCGGGCATGGCCGGACGATCGGGCCAGACGGCTTGCAGCACGTCGGTGTCCGTGCGCAGGGTCACTTGCTCACCCAGCGCCTGCTGCAGCAATCGCGCATTGGCCAGGCCCAGCACGGCGCCGTCGACGGCCACCGTTTGCCCCGGCTGCATGGTCTCGCCCAGCCAGTCGATATACAGCACGCTGGCGCCGGACGGGATTTTCTTGAGGACGATGCCGCTGCCGGCCAGCTCGTCTTCCGCCTGCTCCCAGTAGCGGCCATCGGTCCACACGCCAGCGACATCCTGCGTCACGACCAGGGTGCCGACGGAACCCGTAAAGCCCGACAGCCACTCGCGGCCCTGCCAGCGGGCCGGCAGGTACTCGGACAAATGCGGATCGGCCGATGGCACGATCAGCGCATCGATATGCTGCGCGCGCATGGCGGCGCGCAGTTGCGACAAACGGGAGGCGGGAGTGGCTTGGTCAGGTGTCTGCATGGGGACGAAAAGAGCGGTGCTGGGAAGTGCCTATGATACCCCGATTAGGCCGGGTAAGGCACTGCGTGCCCGCAACGCCTTTTCCGCCGGTTTCAGGTTGCGTTCGAGTTTTTTACGGACGCCCGCATGGCGCACCTGCTCCAGCGCCGTGCGCAGGGCTGCCAGGCTTGCCTGGGTGGGGATGGTTTCCACGCCATGGCCGAGCGCCATGGCCAGCGACTGCGACGGCGCGCTTTTCGCCGTGCCCGGCGCCACGCACACCTGCGGCAGCAAGGTGGCGATGACGGGCGCGAACCATGCGTCATCGCGGTAGGAGGCCACCCGCGCGGCGCGCGCCAGCACGCCGGAATCGGCCGTGGCAAAGGCCGCATCAGCCACATACGGCAGCTGGCCGGCATGGATGGCGGCGATGTGCGCAGCCGCGTCTTTCAGGATGGCACGCGAAAAGTCGGCATACGCGGCGTCGCCGGCCAGCGCCATCGCGGGATCCATGTCGCCGATGTCGTCGCGGCTCCAGTGCCCGCCGTGCGGCGAACGGGCCAGCGCCAGCAAGGAGGCATCGCACAGTTGCGGCAGCAAGGCCAGTTCGCGCAAGGTCAGCGGCATCGGCAGCAAGGCGTGGCGTGCCTGCATGGCAGCATCCAGCCGCGCCAGCGCCTTGGCGCCAGCCAGACGCGCCTGCAGGAATGACTGGTAGTGCTGCTCCGTCAAGTGCCGTACGTCATCCATCGACACCTCATTCGCCATCATCGGCCTCGTAGCGGCGCAAGCCTTCCAGGTCCAGCACGCGGATGCCGCCGTAATCGAGTCGCAATAAACCCTTTTTTTCCAGCACCTGCAAGGCCTGGTTGGCGCGCTGGCGCGAAGAACCGGACAGCAGGCCGATTTCTTCCTGCGACAGTTGCACCAGGGTGTCCACGCTCGGGTACAGATGCGAATGGAACATCGACGCCAGGCAGCGCGCCACGCGCGTGTTCAGGTCGAGCAGGCGCTCGTTTTCCATCATGCCGATGAACTGGCCCAGGCGCTCGTTGAGCTGCATCAGCAGGAAGCGCGTGAATGGCAGGCTCGTTTCCAGCAGCCAGTGGAAGGTGCTGGCAGGCAGGCGCGCCACGCGCGTGTCGCGCACGGCGATGGTGTCGTATTTGCGCATCTCGCGCTTGAGCAGCGAACCTTCGCCAAACCAGCTGCCCGGTGACAAGCCCGTAAACGTCATGGCCTTGCCGGAAGCGGAAAAATTATTCATCTTGACCATGCCGCTGATGACGCCGATCCAGTTGTCCACCGGCTCGCCCTTGCGGCAGACAAAGCCTCCTTTCGGCACGAAAGTCTCGAACACATCGGCCTCGACCCGGGCCATTTGCACGGGGTCGAGCAGCTGCGCCCAGTGGGCCGCGCGCACGGCATCCTTGAGGCTGATATCAGGATTGATCATTGTGCGATGCACCATCGAAAAGTGGGTAAATGTCCCCGAAAAGACAACTTGGCAAACTAACGCAAGCTACTATCATTGCACAAACGCCTTACACATAAAAAACACAGAGCGCCATCCAACGAGGTGGGGCCTGAGACAAGCAACAGGGAGACACTGGTGCAAACGAATACCACAGCAGCAATGCCGACTTTTCCGCGGCGCTTATTGCAACACGGGACAGTACGATCCGACAAGCCCGCCTTTCGCGAAAAATACCTGGGCATCTGGCAAACCTGGACCTGGTCCGAGGTGAACGAGGAAGTGCGCGCGCTGGCCTGCGGCCTGGCCGCCATCGGCTTCCAGCGCGGCATGAACCTGGCCATCATCGGCGACAACCGTCCCCGCCTGTACTGGGCCATGCTGGCCGCGCAAAGCCTGGGCGGCGTGCCCGTGCCACTGTACCAGGACGCGCCGGCCGCCGACATGGCCTATGTGCTGCAGGATGCGGAAATCCGCTACGCCATCGTCGAAGACCAGGAACAGGTCGACAAGCTGCTCGAACTCAAGGCCCTGTATCCGCACGTCGCCCACATCGCCTATGACGATGAACGGGGCATGCGCCATTACCGCCAGCCGGAGCTGACGTCCTTTGCCGCCCTGCAGACGCTGGGCCGGGCCTATGACCGCGAACATCCGGGCTTTTTCGACGCCGCCGTGGCAGCGGGCCAAGGCAGCGACTCGGCCGTGATCCTGTACACCTCGGGTACCACGGGCAAGCCGAAAGGCGTGTGCCAGAGCCATACGGCGCTGCTGGCAGCCGGCGAAGGCGGCGTCGCCTTCGACAAGCTGACCGACAATGAAGACATCCTGTCCTACCTGCCCATGGCGTGGGTCGGCGACTGCCTGTTCTCGCTGGCGCAAGCCATGGTGGCCGGCTTCACCGTCAACTGCCCCGAATCGGGCGACACGGTGATGATCGACATGCGCGAAATCGGCCCCACCTGCTACTTTGCGCCGCCGCGCGTGTTCGAGAACATGCTCACCAGCGTGATGATACGCATGGAAGACGCGAGCAGCATCAAGCGCCACATGTTCAGCCATTTCATGGACGTGGCCAAGCGCTGCGGCGCGCAGATTTTGGACGGCAAGCCCGTGCCGCTGGCGGACCGTCTCAGCTACAAGCTGGGCGAACTGCTCGTCTACGGCCCCTTGAAAAACGTGCTGGGACTGTCGCGCGTGCGCGTCGCCTACACGGCCGGCGCCGCCATCGGCCCCGACCTGTTCCGCTTCTACCGCTCCATCGGCGTCAACCTCAAGCAGCTGTACGGCTCGACCGAAACCTGCGCCTATGTGTGTCTGCAGCCGGACGGCAACATCAAGTTCGACAGCGTCGGCCTGCCCGCACCGGGCGTGGAAGTCAAGCTGGCGGCCAATGGCGAAGTGCTGGTCAAGTCGCCCGCCACCATGAGCGGCTACTTCAAGCGTCCTGACGCCACGGCCGAAGTGATCGACGATCACGGCTACTTCCATACGGGCGACGCGGGCGTGTTCGACAGCGAAGGCCATTTGAAAATCATCGACCGCGCGGCCGACGTGGGCAAGATGAATTGCGGCGCCATGTTCGCGCCCAACTACATCGAAAACAAGCTCAAGTTCTTCCCCTTCATCAAGGAAGTGGTGGCCTTCGGCCATGCGCGCGACCAAGTGTGCGCCTTCATCAACATCGACATCGAAGCAGTGGGCAACTGGTCCGAGCGGCGCGGCATCGCCTACTCCGGCTATACGGATCTGGCGGCGCGCGACGAAACCTATGGCTTGATCCGCGACTGCATCGAGCAAGTCAACGCGGAACTGGCGGCCGACCCGCTGATGGACCGCACGCAGGTGCACCGCTTCCTCGTGCTGCACAAGGAACTCGACCCGGACGACGACGAGCTGACGCGCACGCGCAAGGTCCGCCGCAAATTCATCGCCGAAAAGTACGCGGTACTCATTTCTGCCCTGTATGAAGGCAAGACAACGCAATACATCGAGACCCAGGTGAAATTCGAGGATGGCCGCACCGGTTCGACCAGTGCCGACCTGCAGATCTGGGACAGCAAAACGTACCGGCCCCAGGGCCTGGCCGCATGATGGAGCACAGCACGATGCAAATGAACGAACCCGACGCCCATTTCGGCACGGCCCGCAAGGCGGGCCCCGTGATCCTCGACCTGAAGAACATCTCGCTGTCGTTCGGCGGCGTGAAAGCGCTGACCGACATCTCGTTCGACGTCAAGCAGCATGAAATCCGCGCCATCATCGGCCCGAACGGCGCGGGCAAAAGCTCGATGCTGAACGTGATCAACGGCGTGTACCGCCCGCAGCAGGGCGAAATCATCTACCGGGGCGAGCACCGGCGCGGCATGGACTGCTATGCGGCCGCCAAGTCCGGCATCGCGCGCACCTTCCAGAACATCGCCCTGTTCAAGGGCATGACGGTGCTCGACAACATCATGACGGGGCGTAACCTCAAGATGAAGTCGAATTTCCTGCTGCAAGCCCTGTACTGGGGCCCGGCGCGGCGCGAGGAAATCGAGCACCGCAAGAAGGCAGAAGAGATCATCGACTTCCTGGAAATCCAGGCCATCCGCAAGACGCCCGTGGGGCGCCTGCCCTACGGCCTGCAAAAGCGCGTGGAACTGGGCCGCGCGCTGGTGGCCGAACCGGAAATTTTGCTGCTGGACGAACCGATGGCCGGCATGAACGTGGAAGAAAAGCAGGACATGTGCCGCTTCATCCTCGACGTCAACGACCAGCTGGGCACGACCATCGTGCTGATCGAACACGACATGGGCGTGGTGATGGATATCTCCGACCGCGTGGTGGTGCTCGATTACGGCAAGAAGATCGGCGACGGCACGCCCGACGAGGTGCGCAGCAACCAGGATGTCATCAACGCCTATCTCGGCGTGGCGCACTAGACGAGGAATAGCAATGAATATCAATTTTTTCTTTGAAGTGCTGATCGGCGGCCTGCTGTCGGGCGTCATGTACGCGCTGGTGGCGATCGGCTTCGTCCTGATCTACAAGGCGTCGGGCGTATTCAATTTTGCGCAGGGCGCGATGGTGTTTTTCGCCGCCCTCACCTGCGTCGGCATCATGGACAAGTTCGGCCTGTCGCTGTGGCTGGCCATCCCGCTGACGATGGTGACCATGATCGTGCTGGGCATGGCGATTGAAAAAGTCGTGCTGCGACCCCTCGTCAACCAGCCCGAAATCACGCTGTTCATGGCCACCATCGGCCTGACCTTCTTCATCGAAGGCCTGGCGCAGCTGATGTGGGGCTCGCAGGTGCACAAGCTGGACCTGCCCATCGAAGACGTGCCGATGCCCTTCCTGATGGACCATTTCAACATCATCATCTCGCAGTTCGACGTGGTGGCGGCCGGCATCTGCGCGCTGCTGGTGATCTGTCTGGCCTTGCTGTTCTCGAAAACCAAGGTGGGCCGCGCCCTGCGCGCCGTCGCCGACGACCACCAGGCGGCGCTGGCCGTGGGCATTCCGCTGCAGCGCATCTGGGCCGTCGTGTGGGGCGTGGCGGGCCTGGTGGCCATGGTGGCCGGCTTGCTGTGGGGTGCGCGCAACGGGGTGCAGTTCGCTCTCACCTTCATCGCCCTGAAAGCGCTGCCGGTACTGATCCTCGGCGGCTTTACGTCGGTGCCGGGCGCCATCGTCGGTGGCCTGATCATCGGCGCGTCGGAAAAGCTGGCCGAAGTCTACCTCGGTCCCATGGTGGGCGGCGGCATCGAAGGCTGGTTCCCGTATGTGCTGGCCCTGCTGTTCCTGCTGGTGCGCCCGGAAGGCCTGTTCGGCGAGAAGATCATCCGACGAATATAACGCCACCGTCACAGCACCGTAGGTCGGGTTAGCGCATGGCGCGTAACCCGACAACAGCCAAAACAGCGAGCAAAGGACCATCCCATGATTTACCGTGAAGCAGGACAATTCAAGACCAGCTACCAGGCTGACAACCAGATTTTCCCGATCAGGCAAGACCGCCTGGCGCTGACGGCCACGCTGCTCGTCGCCGTCTTCCTCCTGCCGTATTTCGCCTCGCCCTACATGCTGTCGGCGATCCTGATCCCCTTCCTGATCTTTGCCCTGGCGGCGCTGGGCCTGAACATCCTGACCGGTTACGCGGGCCAGCTGTCGCTGGGCACGGCCGCCTTCATGGCCGTGGGCGCCTTTGCCTCGTATAACTTCATGGCCCGCCTGCCTGGCTTGCCGCTGCTCGTGTCCTTCATCCTCGGCGGTCTGTGCGCAGCCATGGTGGGCATCGCCTTCGGCCTGCCGTCCTTGCGCATTCGCGGCTTTTACCTGGCCGCCTCCACCCTGGCGACGCAGTTCTTTGTCGTCTGGTGCCTGACCAAGATTCCGTATCTGACCAACTACAGCTCCTCGGGCGTGATCACGGTGCAGAAGATGACCATCCTCGGCTACCAGTTCGACACGCCGCAAAGCAAATACCTACTGGTACTGGCGATTGTCGCCGGCATGGCGCTGCTGGCCAAGAACATGATCCGCTCGAACGTGGGCCGCTCGTGGATGGCCGTGCGGGACATGGACATGGCGGCCGAAGTGATCGGTTTCAGACTGATGCGCACCAAGCTGCTGGCGTTTGCCGTCAGCTCCTTCTACTGCGGCGTGGCCGGCGCCCTGTATGCGTATGCCTACCTGGGCACGGTGGAGCCGGAAGCGTACAACCTGGACCTGTCCTTCCGCATCCTGTTCATGATCATCATCGGTGGCGTCGGTTCGATTCTCGGTTCCTTCCTCGGCGCGGCCTTCATCGTGCTGCTGCCCGTCTTCCTGAACACCATCGCGCATGGCCTGGCATTGCCGACCAGCGTGGCTTCGAACCTGGAACTGATGGTGTTCGGCGCGCTGATCATTTTCTTCCTGATCGTCGAGCCGCACGGCCTGGCCAGGCTGTGGCAGATCGCGAAGGAAAAGCTGAGACTCTGGCCCTTCCCCCATTAAGTTTTTGCAGTCGATGTCGGTTCACTTGAATACCAAATAAAACAAGAGGAGACACACAATGAAACACATCAAATCGCTCATGCTGGCCGCCGCCATCGCCAGTGCCGCACTCACCATGGCCGGCAGCGCGCAAGCGCAGGACAAGGAAC
Organism: Janthinobacterium sp. BCJ23; assembly: GCF_059617945.1. Taxonomy (NCBI): domain Bacteria; kingdom Pseudomonadati; phylum Pseudomonadota; class Betaproteobacteria; order Burkholderiales; family Oxalobacteraceae; genus Janthinobacterium; species Janthinobacterium sp. BCJ23. The sequence goes on from NZ_JCAQAW010000005.1 coordinate 216,834, forward strand.
AGTACATCGCCCTGCCGTCCTATCGCGTGGGTCCTTACGCGGCCGGCGGCTCCGGTTTCTACGGCGGCATCATCGATTACTTCAACCTGGTCAACCAGGCCGGCGGCGTCAATGGCGTGAAAATTAGCTGGGAAGAATGCGAAACCGAATACAACCCGTCGCGCGGCGTCGAATGCTATGAACGCCTGAAAACCAAGCAGGGCGGCGCCACCCTGGTCGAAACCCTGTCCACAGGCGTCGCCTACGGCATCCTCGACCGCGTGGCACAGGACAAGATTCCCATGACGATGATCGGCTACGGCCGCTCGGACGCCGCCAACGGCAAGGTCTTCCCGTATGTGTATCCGCTGATCTCCAGCTACTGGAGCCAGGCCGCCGCCATGATCAAGTACCTGGGCGACAAGGATGGCGGCATGGACAAGCTGAAAGGCAAGAAGATCGTCCACCTGTACCACGATTCTGCCTTCGGCAAGGAGCCGCTGCCCGTGCTCGAAGCGCTGTCGAAACAGTACGGCTTCGAGCTCGTGAAAATTCCCGTCGCGCCGCCAGGCAGCGAACAGCAATCGCAATGGCTGCAAATCCGCCAGGCCAAGCCGGACCACGTGATCCTGTGGGGCTGGGGCGTGATGAATTCCGTTGCCATCAAGACGGCGCAGCGCAACGGCTTCCCGCGCGACAAAATGCTGGGCGTCTGGTGGGCCGGCTCCGAGGAAGACACGATTCCATCGGGTGACGCGGCCAAGGGCTACACGGCGATGACCTTCAATACCCCGGGCAACTACCCCGTGCTCGACGACATCCGCAAGAAACTCTACGCGTCCGGCAAGGGCAACCTGTCCGACCAGTCGCGCATCGGCTCCGTCTACCACATGCGCGGCGTGACGGCCGGCATCCTGTGGGTGGAAGCGATCCGCGTGGCGCAGGAAAAATTCGGCAAGGGCAAACCAATCACGGGCGAGCAGATGCGCTGGGGCCTGGAAAACCTGAACGTCGACGATGCGCGCCAGAAGGCCGTCGGCGCACTGGGCATGTTCCCGACCGTGAAAACCAGCTGCGACGACCATGAGGGTTCGGGCGCCGTGAAAGTGCAGCAGTGGGATGGCAAGAAGTGGACCGCCATCACGCCGAAATGGATCGTCGGCGACAAGGCCCTGGTGCGCAAGCTGGTCGAGGAATCGTCGGGCAAGTACGCCGACGAGAAAAAGATCACGCCGGCGTGCATGAAGTAAGCGGCTTTCGGGGTGGTGTCGGATTACGGCCTGCGGCCTAATCCGACCTACGCCGCATCCACGTAGGTCGGATTAGCCGAAGGCGTAATCCGACAAGCACCACCACCTATGAAAACGAAGCAGCCATGAACCATACCGCCACTGAAACACCGCCGCCCTACCTGTCGGTGAACAACATCGAAGTCATCTACGACCACGTGATCCTGGTCCTGAAGGGCGTGTCGCTGCAAGTCCCGCAGGGCAAGATCGTGGCGCTGCTGGGCGCCAACGGCGCCGGCAAGTCGACCACCCTGAAAACCATCTCGACCCTGCTGCGCGGCGAACGGGGCGACGTCACCAAGGGCGAAGTCCAGTTCAAGGGCGAGCGCGTGGACCAATTGACGCCGAATGAACTGGTCAAGCGGGGCCTGTCGCAAGTGATGGAAGGGCGCCACTGTTTCGGCCACCTGACTATCGAGGAAAACCTCTTGACCGGCGCCTACACGCGCAGCCTGTCGCGCGGCGAACTGAAAGACGCGCTGGACAAGGTCTACCACTACTTCCCGCGCCTGAAAACGCGGCGCAGCAGCCAGGCCGGCTACACCTCGGGTGGCGAGCAGCAGATGTGCGCCATCGGCCGCGCGCTGATGGCCAAGCCGTCGATGATTTTATTGGACGAGCCCTCGATGGGCATCGCACCGCAGATCGTCGAAGAGATCTTCGGCATCGTCAAGGATTTGAACCACAAGGAAAACGTCTCTTTCCTGCTGGCCGAACAGAACACCAACGTGGCGCTGCGCTACGCCGACTTCGGCTACATCCTGGAAAACGGCAGAGTCGTGATGGAAGGGCAAGCGCAGGAACTGGCCAGCAACGAAGACGTCAAAGAGTTTTACCTGGGCGTGTCCAGCGCCGGGCGCAAGAGCTTCCGCGACATGAAGTTCTACCGCCGCCGCAAGCGCTGGCTGGCCTGATATCGGAGCTGCCGTCATGGACCTGGAACGGGCGAAGCAAGTGTGCCGCGGCTTTCCCGGCGCGACAGAAGACATCAAATGGAGCAACGTGCTGGCGTTTTCTGTCGGTGGCCGCCTGTTCGCGCTATGCGGCGCGGAAGCGCACAGCACGCGCGGCATGAGCTTCAAGGTCGATGCGGAGCGCTTCCTGGAATTGACGGACCGTCCCGGTTTTCGCCCGGCGCCCTATCTGGCGCGGGCCAAATGGGTGCTCATCGCCAGCCCCGACGCCCTCGACGACGACGAAATGGCCGCCCTGCTGCACCGCTCATACAGCCTGATTTTTGCGGGGCTGACGAAAAAAATGCAACGTGACATTGGAGAATCCGCAACATGACCGATACGCTCGACAGTCTGGAAGCACGCGCCCCCGAAGCGCGCGAACGCGAATTGATGGCCGGCCTGCCGCAGTTGATCGCGCGCGCGCAACAGGCGCCGGGCTGGGCCCGCATCCTCGATGGCGTCAACGCGGCCGACATCACCAGCCGCGCCGCGCTGGCGCAGCTGCCCGTCACGCGCAAGTCCGACCTCAAGCAATTGCAGCACGGCGCGCTACCGTTCGGCGGCTTGAACACGACGCCGAAGAACGCCCTGTCGCGCGTCTTCGTCTCGCCCGGCCCCATCTTCGACCCGGAAGGCCGCGGCCCCGACTGGTGGCGCTTCGCGCGGCCCATGTATGCGGCCGGCGTGCGCGCCGGCGGCTTGCTGCAAAACTGCTTTTCGTATCACTTCACGCCGGCCGCCTTCATGGTCGAAGGCGGCGCCGCGCGCATCGGCTGCACCGTCATCCCGGCCGGCATCGGCCAGACGGAAATGCAGGTGCAGGCGATGGTCGACCTGAAGCCGGATACGTATATCGGCACGCCGTCATTTTTAAAACTGATCATCGAAAAAGCGCGCGAAATGGGCGCCGACATCAGCAGCGTCACCAAGGCCGTGATGGGCGCCGAAGCCCTGCCTGAATCCCTGCGCAGCTGGTTTGCCGCGAACGGCGTGCCGCACGTGTTCCAGACCTATGCCTCGGCCGATATCGGCAGCATCGCCTATGAGACGGCCAGCAATGGCAAACTCAATCCGGGCATGGTCGTTGACGAAAACATACTGCTGGAAATCGTCCATCCGGGCAGCGGCATTCCCGTCGCGCCGGGTGAAGTGGGCGAAGTCGTCGTCACCGTCTTCAATGCCGACTACCCGCTGATCCGCTTTGCCACGGGCGATCTGTCGGCCGTGCTGGTCGATACGCCGGAGTCGCCGTGCGGACGCACGAATACGCGCATCAAAGGCTGGATGGGACGCGCCGATCAAACCACCAAGGTGCGCGCCATGTTCGTGCATCCGTCGCAGGTGCATGAAATCGCGCGCCGCCACCCGCAGATCAAGAAGGCGCGGCTGGTGGTATCGGGACGCATGGCCAACGACGAGATGGCTTTGCATTGCGAAGTCGATAATCCCCATGACGCCAGCGGCACCGAGGCCATCATCGGCTCGATCCGCGAACTGACCAAGCTGCGCGGCGACGTGGTGCTGGTGGCCGTGGGCAGTCTGGCGCAGGATGGGAAAATAATCGACGACGTGCGCGATTACAGCTAGGCGTAGCGCACGGATGGCGTTTGCGGGATAATACCCGCATTCATCATCAGCCCCATTCATCGCCATGCAAGAGTCCATGCAAGAATTTCATCACAATCGTGCCCGTGACCTGATCAAGAACGCGGAACTGCTGTTCGACCAAGACGCCGTGCAGGCGTCGATCACGCGCATGGCCGATGTGCTCAACACGCGCTTCAACGCCGAGGACTCGAAAGAGTTCCCGCTGGTGCTGGGCGTGATGGGCGGCGCCGTCGTGTTTACGGGCAGCCTGCTGCCGCAACTGAGCTTTCCGCTCGAATTCGATTACATCCACGTGAGCCGCTACGGCGACGACGACAAGGGTGGCGAAGTGGTATGGAAAGTCATCCCCCGCTCGAACGTGGCGGGCCGCACCGTCATCGTGCTCGACGATATTCTCGACGAAGGCGAAACCCTGGCGCACGTCAAGCAGCGCTTGCTGGACATGGGTGCTTCGGAAGTCATCCTGGCCGTGTTCGCCGACAAGGCCATCGGCAAGAAGAAGCCCGTACAAGCCGACATCGTCGGCCTGGTCATCCCGAACCGCTTCGTCGTCGGCTTCGGCATGGATGCGTATGGCTACTGGCGCAACCTGCCGGGGCTGTGGGCCATCAAGCCTGAGGATTTGAAGCAGGAGTGATGGAGGTGTTGTCGGATTACGCGCTGCGCGCTAATCCGACCTACCACTGCCCGGTGGCGTAATCCGACACCGCCATCATAGGTCGTAGGTCGGATTAGCGGCGGCACGCCGCGTAATCCGACACCACCACCATCGCAACAACGATTACAGCTTCAACCGCGCGCGCGCCGCATCGTATTCGGCTTTCAGGCGCGCCACCATCTCTTCCACGCTCGGCACGTCATCCATCAAGCCCACGCCCTGGCCCGCGCCCCAGATGTCGCGCCAGGCCTTGGCGCTGCCCGAGCCGAAATTCATCGCGCTCTTGTCCGCTTCAGGCAAGGCTTCCGGATCGAGTCCGGCCGCTTCGATCGATTTTTTCAGGTAATTGCCGTGCACGCCAGTAAACAGGTTCGTGTAGACGATGTCCGCCGCGCTGGAATCGACGATGGCGTCGCGGTAGCCGTCGCTGACGTTCGATTCCTTGGTTGCCAGCCAGCGCGAGCCGATGTAGGCGAAGTCGGCGCCCATCGCTTGCGCGGCCAGTACGGCGTCGCCCGTGGCGATGGAGCCGGACAGGGCCAGCGGACCGTCGAAGAATTTGCGCACTTCGCCCACCAGCGCGAATGGCGACAGGGTGCCTGCGTGGCCGCCGGCGCCACTGGCCACCAGGATCAAGCCATCGACACCGGCTTCCAGCGCCTTTTTCGCGTGACGGATCGAGATCACGTCATGCAGCACGATGCCGCCATAGCTGTGGATGGCGTCGAGCATTTCCTTGGGCGGCGCGCGCAGCGAGGAAATGATGATGGGGATCTGGTGTTTGACGCACACTTCCACGTCATGCGCGAGGCGGTCGTTCGACTGGTGCACGATCTGGTTGACGGCGATCGGCCCGACTTTCTTGTCCGGATTGGCGGCCTGGAAGGCGGCCAATTCGGCCTGCAGCTCCGTGAGCCAGGTGTCGAGCAATTCAGCGGGACGCGCGTTCAGGGCCGGGAAAGAACCGACGATGCCGGCCTTGCACTGCGCCGCCACGAGGGCCGGGCCGCTGGCGATGAACATCGGCGAAGCGATAACGGGTAAGGAGAGGTTTTGCAACGCAACAGGCAATGCCATGGCGGACTCGCTGGAAAGTTGATCGGGATGAGAAACACACTGAGCTTGATTATAGTTCAGAAAAAGTACGATCGTGCTGAATTTATCACGCCTACACCTCAACCCTCGTTAAGCAAGTACTCACCCTCGACGCGCGCCGCCGTGGCCCGCATCAATTGGGAAACAGCCCACTCGGCCAGCGCGGCCGCCTCCTGGCGCAGGAAGCGCCGGTTGGCCTCTTCGAAGACGGGCATGCCGCGCAGCAGGGCCGGTATCTCGGAGAGGGCGATGCGCTGGCGTTCCAGCAGCAGGAATTTGAGCAGCACTTTCACGGCGTTCTGCGCATTGCGCACGGGATCGGACGACAGGTAATCGAGGCGCGAATACGCGCGCTGCAAGGCGCCGTCCGTATCCTGGAACGGCCGCCCGTGGCCGGGGATCACCACGCGCACGTCCAGGCCGGCGATCAGGTCCAGGGTGGCGCGCGCTTCCAGAAAGCCGGAGCCGCCATCGAGTTCGGGGAAGATCACGCCAAAGCCGTTTTCCCACAGCGCGTCGGCGGAGATCAGGATGCCCTCGTCGGCGCAGTAAAAAATCAGCGAGTGCGGATCATGGCCCGGCGCACCCAGCGCTTGCCAGCGCATGCCGGCCAAGGTCAACGTGTCGCCGGGCGAGACGGTGGCGTCAAAGCCGAAGCGCGGACATTGCTGGCCCGTTGCCTGGAAACTCAGGGCATCGACATCCCAGGCGCGCACCTTGTCCGCTTCCGACACGGGAATGGCCGTATGGCAGCCGTATTCCTCTTGCAGCAGCGCGTTGCCGCCGCAATGGTCGGAGTGCAGGTGGGTGTTGAACAGGCGGTCCAGCGGACGGCCGGCAAGGCTATGGCGCAGCAGGGCCAGGGTTTGCGGCGCATGCGTGACATAGCCGCTGTCGATCAGGGCCGTGTCGTCCCGGCCCAGGAACAGGATGTTGTTCGACGAGAGCCAGCCGCGCTCGAACACCTGCATGGCATCGGGGAACAGCGCTGGCGATCGCGGCATGGCTTCCTCAGTAGTCGGGCTCGAAATCGAGCAAGGATTCGCGTCCTGGCAATTCGGCCCACACGGCGCGCTTGAAGTCGTCGTCGGCCTTGCTCCAGGCGATGATCTCGTCGAGCGTGCGCAAACAGCCTTCGCACAAGCCGCTGTTGCGGTTCATCTTGCACAGGCTGACGCAGGGCGACGGTACCGGCGACGGCAAGGGAAGCGGAACGGCTGGCGGAGGTGGGTTGGCGACCATCATGGAGCGGCATCGGTAAACGTGAAGGCTTTCATTATGCCGCGAAACGGCGCCGACGAGTCGGCGGCGTCGGCATGCAATATTTCTGTGGATATATTTTCCAGAGTAAAAATGATCAAAAACGCATCTTCGGGAAATTTATTTTGCGCTGCATTCTCACTCTGCGGGTGCCCGTCCTACAACACGATCAGGCCAGATCCTGCTTGACTTGAGATATTACACAACTATACTACCATCCATACAGATGGCAAATGGATGCCACGTGGAGTTTATGGAGAGATATGGCCAAGCAAGACAGCAAGCCCAAAATTGGGGAATCCGAAAAAATCACGATCAACCTCGGCTTGATCGACCTGGGGCAGATCGATCTGCTGGTCCAGGAGGGATTTTATTCCAACCGCACGGATCTGATCCGTACGGCCATACGCAACCAGCTGGGTACGCACGCCGACGTGGTGAAACAAACCGTCGCCCGTAAAAGCCTGGTATTGGGCATGCAGCATTACTCGCGCGCCGACCTGGAGGCGATCCAGGCAGCCGGCCAGCGCCTGCAGATACAGGTGCTGGGACTGGCCAGCATCGCCAGCGACGTCTCCGTGGAACTGGCACTGGCCACCATCGAGTCGATTTTCGTATTAGGTGCCCTGCACGCCAGCACCGTCGTCAAGACGGCGCTCGCAGGGCGAATTCACTAGCGTATTGGTTCGCGGCGATGACCCGGCCGATGCGCTGCACCGTTAAGGATGGTCATGAAACTACCTCTCAACATGCTGGCGCAGATGCGCGCCGCAACCCGCAACCTGATGGGCAGCGGTCCCGCCGCCGCCACCGAAGCGATCCAGCAAGCGCTGTCCGCCGCCGGCCTGGCGCCGCAGGCTGCCACCACGCAAACGCCGCCACCGCAGCCGATGCGCGACATTAATCCACCACCTGCGCCGCCACCTGCGCAAGCCCGAGCCGAGCAGCCGCAAGCCGCCGCCGCACCAGAAACGCCTGCCGCCCCTCCCACGCCCGCACAGGCGGCGCAGGACTTCGCGCAGGATTTCATGTCGCGCCTGGGCGTGCCGGCCGGCCTGGGCCAGCACAGCTTCGACATGCCCAGCTTCGAACTGCCGAATTTCCACCCGCCCGGTTTCAACGCGCCGGCCGTCACGCCAGCGGAGATACCCGCTGGCGCGCAGTTCATCGATGGCGTGTACCGCAACCATGCGGGCACGCGCTCGTACAAACTGTATATCCCCAGCAGCTATCACGGCCAGGCCATGCCGCTGATCGTGATGCTGCACGGCTGCACGCAAAATCCCGACGACTTCGCGGCCGGCACGCAGATGAATGCGCTGGCCGAAGAGAAGGAATGCTTTGTCGTCTATCCGGCGCAGACGCAGGGCGCCAACAGTTCGCGCTGCTGGAACTGGTTCAACGCCATCGACCAGCAGCGCGACCAGGGCGAACCGTCGCTGATCGCCGGCATCGCGCAGCAAGTGATCGACGAATACCCGGTCAATGAACGTGAAGTGTTCGTTGCCGGCCTGTCGGCGGGCGGCGCCATGGCCGTCATCGTCGGCACCTTGTACCCGGATTTGTTTGCCGCCGTCGGCGTGCATTCGGGCTTGCCCTTCGCTTCGGCGCAGGACTTGCCGTCGGCGCTGGCAGCCATGAAGGGCGGCGCCATGCCCAATGCCCAGCGCAAGGCGCCTGCCGGCGGCGTGCCCATCATCGTCTTCCACGGCGACCGCGACACCACCGTCAACCCGCGCAATGGCGATGAACTGATCGCCCAGGGCGTGCGCAGCCAGGCGGGCGGCAAGGCGGCCAAAGCCGCTTCCATCGACGGCAGCGTGCCGAATGGCCACCGCTACACGCGCACCACGCACAGCCAGGCCAACGGTTCGCCGCTGGGCGAACACTGGGTCATCCACGGCGCCGGCCATGCGTGGTCGGGCGGCAGCGATAACGGCAGCTATACGGATGGAAAAGGGCCGGACGCCAGCCGCGAGATGCTGCGCTTCTTCAAGACCGTCATCTGATGTTGGCGGTGTAGGGCGCGATCTGCCGCTGCTTGTCGGCGATCTCGCATACACCGTCGGCATAGCGGTGGGAGATGGCGATGAACTGGTCCTGGATCTGCAAAAAGGCGTCGACGATCTCGGCGTCGAAATGCGAACCGCGTCCTTCGACGATGATCCGCACGGCCTGCGCGTGGTCCATGCCCTGCTTGTAGATACGCCGGCTGATCAGGGCGTCGTACACGTCGGCCAGCGCCATCAGGCGCGCCGAAATCGGGATGTCTTCGCCAGCCAGCCCTTGCGGGTAGCCGCTGCCATCCCATTTCTCGTGGTGGCTGTAGGCGATCTCTTTCGCGTACTTGAGGAAATCGACTTCGATGCCAAGCTCGTGCTCGGCCGCCAGGATGGCGTCGCGCCCTAGGGTGGTATGCGTCTTCATGATGGCCATTTCGTGCGGCTCGAAACGTCCCGGCTTGAGCAGGATATGGTCGGGGATGCCCACCTTGCCGATGTCGTGCAGCGGCGCCGTCTTGAACAGCAGTTCAATATTCTTGTCCGTCAAAAAATCGCGGAAACGCGGCAAGCCGCGCACTTTTTCGGCCAGCGCTTTCAGGTAGTGCGAGGTGCGGCGGATATGGTTGCCCGTCTCGCTGTCGCGCGTCTCGGCCAGCGAGGCCATGGCGTGGATGGTGACATCCTGCAGCGCCGCCACTTCCTGCACGCGGCGCTCCACTTCCGTTTCCAGGTACTGGTTCTGGTCGCGCAAGAAATCCTGCATCTGCTTCATCGCCAGTTGCGTCCTGATGCGCGCCAGCACGATGGGCGCCGAGATCGGCTTGGTGATGTAGTCGACGGCGCCCAGGGCCAGGCCCAGCTGCTCGTCCGCCACTTCGCTCATGGCCGTGACGAAAATCACGGGGATGCCGGCCGTGGCGGGATCGGCCTTCAGCGCGCGGCACACATCGTAGCCGCTCATGCCCGGCATCATGATGTCGAGCAGGATCAGGTCGGGCTGGTCGCTGCCGGCGGCGATCTTCAGGGCGCGCTCGCCATTGACGGCGATCTTGGTGCGGTAGTCGTCTTCCAGCACCGCGCGCAACAGGTCGATATTGTCTGGCGTGTCGTCGACCACCAGGATGGTTGGCTTGCTTGCCGGCGCTCTCATGCCCGTCCTTCGTTCTGCATCATTATCCTTCTCACAGTGTCAGCTCCAGCGCATCGGCCACTTCGCCCAGCTGCGCCAGCGCACCTTCGAAATCGTATTGTCCCAGCATGCGCTTCAACTGGCGCGCGTGTTCCGCCTGCCCCGCCGCGACCAGCACGGGGCCGATGCCGTCGAGGTGCTTGACGGCCTGCGCATCGTCCTGCTGCAGCAGCTGCGACAGTTCGCGCAAGCCCGCTTCCAGGCGCGCCCGGTCCACCGGCGCCACGTGCGCCAACGCCGCGCCGCCCGCCTCGGCCGCATGGCCGCGCGACTGCATGGCCAGCACGATCTTCGGCACCAGCTCGTCGAGCGCCAGGGTGCAGGCAGCCAGCGCCTGCGGCAAGCCGTCGTGCGAGCCCAGGCTGAGCAAGTGCTCGACCCGCGCGGCGCTGTCGGCCAGGCCGCCGGCGCCGATATTGCCGGCCAGGCCCTTGAGGGTATGCGCTTCGCGGATGGCCGTTTCCAGCTGGTTGTTCTCGATGGCGGCAACGATGCGCTGCATGGCGTCGAACTGGGTTTCCACGAAGCGGTCCAGCAATTTTCGCATCAAAGCGGCATTGCCGCCCACGCGGCGCATGGCCTCCGCCATTTTCAGGCCCGCGATCACGGGCAGCTCCGCTTCCGGCTGCGCCACCACCGCCGCCATTTCCTGCGGCGTGGCCGGCGCGATCCAGCGCGCCAGGGTGCCGAACAGCTGCGCCACGTCGATCGGCTTGGCGATGAAATCGTTCATGCCGGCGTCCAGGCATTTTTCCTTGTCGCCCACCATGGCATTGGCCGTCATGGCGATCACGGGCAAGTTCGAATACCGGGGATCCTGGCGCAGCTTGCGCGTCGCCTGGTAGCCATCCATCACCGGCATCTGGCAATCCATCAGCACGCCGTCATAGGCGTTTTCCGCGATCTTCGCCAGCGCGATGGCGCCGTTGCCGGCGATGTCGACGCGGATGCCGGCGTCGTTCAGGATATGCTGCGCCACTTCCTGGTTCACTTCATTATCCTCGACCAGCAGCAGCCAGGCGCCGCGCAGGGCGCGCTCGTCGTCGCGGTAGCTGCTCTGGCGCTGCGTCTTGCGGCTCTGCCCCGTCACGCCGCCAAACACGAACGCAATCTGGTCGAGCAGGGTCGAGGCGCTGATCGGCTTGTTCAATACGCCGTCGAGCGGCAAGTCGCGCTGGCGCGCCGCCTCGAGCAGCGCTTCGCGATGGAAGGCCGTGACCATGATGCAGGCCGGTGTCGCATCGATGCCGGCGGCATCGGCGCGGATGCCGGCCAGGGTATCGAGGCCGTTCATGCCCGGCATTTTCCAGTCCATCAGCACCAGCCCGTACGGCCGCCCCTCGGCGCGCGCCTGCGCCACGGCGCCGATGGCCAGCGCGCCGCCAAGCACGGCACGCGCCTCGAAGCCCAGCGCCGTCAGCATGCTGACGAAGATTTCACGCGCGCTGGGGTTGTCGTCAACCACCAGCACGCGCAGGCCGTGGAATTGCTGTGGCAGTAGCAAATTATCGCGCGGCACGGCGGCCAGGCCGAAGCGGGCCGTGAAGAAAAAGGTGCTGCCCACGCCCGCTTCGCTGACCAGGTCGATCTCGCCTTCCATCATTTCCACCAGGCGCTTGCTGATGGTCAGCCCCAGGCCCGTGCCGCCATGGTGGCGCGTGGTCGAGGTGTCGGCCTGCGTAAAAGCCTGGAACAATTTGCTGCGCTGGGGCGGCGTGAGGCCGATGCCCGTGTCGCGCACGTCCACGCGCAAGACAGCCGCATGTTCTTCCAGCTGCTGCAGGCGGATGGTGACGACGATCTCGCCCTTGTCCGTAAACTTGATCGCGTTGTTGGTCAGGTTGATCAGCACCTGGCCCAGGCGCAGCGGGTCGCCCTGCAAGGCGTTCGGCACGTCGGGGGCGACATCGAACAGCAGTTCGAGCCCCTTGTCCTGCGCCCGCATCACGGACAGGTCGGCGATCTGCGCCAGCACGTCCTCGAGGAAGAAATCGACTTTTTCAAAGGCCATCTTGCCCGCCTCGATCTTCGAGAAATCGAGGATGTCGTCGATGATGGCCAGCAGGTTCTTCGACGCTGACTCCACCTTTTCCAGGTAGTTGCGCTGGGTCGACGTCAGTTCCGTCTGCAGCGCCAGGTGGGTCATGCCGATGATGCCGTTCATCGGCGTGCGGATTTCGTGCGACATATTGGCGAGGAAGTCCGACTTCATCTTGGTCGCATCCTCGGCCACTTCGACGGCGTGGCGCAGGTCCTGCTCGACGGCCAGGCTGGTGCTCATGTCTTTGAGCGCCTGCAGCAATTCGCCCGTCTCGTCGCGCGACGTCACTTCGATGACGGAACTGAGGTCGCCATTGGCCACGCGCGTGGCGATTGCCACCGCCTCGCCCAGCGGACGCGTGATCGAGCGCGCCGACCAGGCAAAGGCGAGACCCGTCAGCAGGGCCGCCAGGCCGATGCCGCCCATCAGCAGCAGCGAGGTGTCGATGTCGTTGCGTATCCGCGCCGCGCTGTCGCGGATCAGCTGCTGCTGCAAGTCGTCGAGCTGGCCCACGTACAGCAACACTTTTTCCAGCACCGGCAAGGTCTGCGTCTGCATGGCCTGCTCGGCGCGGGCATGCTCGCCGCGCTCGACCAGCTCGAACATCGCCTTGAGCGACACATAGTAGTCGGCGCGCGCCAGGTGCACCTGTTCCAGCAGGCGCCGTTCCTCGGGCCGCGCATCAAGGCCGTCAAGGATGCGCACCTGCTCGTCGATGCCTTGCTTGATCGCTTCCAGGCGCGCCTGGTTGGCTTGGCGCAGCGCCAGCTCGTGCTGATTCGGCAGGTTGCCGATGCGCGTGGCCGCTTCGCGCGCCAACCCGTGGATCTTGCTGGTGGCCTTGGCGGCGACCCAGTCGCGCTGCAGGATATCGTCGGTCTCGGCGCGGATGGCATAGATGCGGCTGCCAGACAGGACGATGACGACCAGCATCAGCACGATCAACATGGCATAACCGGCATTGATGCGCACGCCGATACTGATATCCCTGAAGCGCATAACTTTCCTATAAGAAATTCTTGAAAGTCGAAGTCTGAGCGTATTCCCCTACAAAATGCAAGGTCTTTTGCAAAGGAAAAAGTATGCCGATGCGCTTATTTGGCCGCTGTCGGGACTTTTGCAGGCGGCGTCAGGGTGGCGATATGGGCTTGCAGGCAGGCGGGGCACCAGCATCCCGCAGCGCTGCCGGGCACGGGAACGGCCGGCGGCAGGGAGACGCACCAGCAGGGCTCTTTGGCGTCCGGGTCAAGCTGGCCGCACTGGAAGGCGGCGCCGCACAGGCTGCACTGGCTCATGGCTGTGTGTGAATTGGCAAGTGTGTGTCATGCCGCGCCGGGATGGGACGCAGATGTAACGGGCAGTAAAAGGGCTGGCTGGGGGACATATCGGGCCAGACTATAGGATCATCAGGGAAAATACAACAAGATCGCCCTATAATGCCTCCAAGATTTTCTTCTTCCCTGTAAAATCGCACAAATCTATTTTCCGGACTCGCCATGAATCAACTAGCTAACTTGAACCTGGACATGAATGACGACTTGACGGCGGTGTCGCCGCAAATCAAGGCGCAGATTCTGGCCGAGGCCCTCCCCTACATCCGCAATTTCCACGGCAAGACCATCGTCATCAAATACGGTGGCAATGCCATGACGGACGAACGCCTGAAGCACGGCTTCGCGCGCGACGTCATCCTGCTCAAGCTGGTCGGCATGAACCCGGTCGTGGTGCACGGCGGCGGACCGCAGATCGACAACGCGCTGAAAAAAATCGGCAAGCAAGGCACTTTCGTGCAAGGCATGCGCATCACCGATGAAGAAACCATGGAAGTGGTGGAGTGGGTGCTGGGCGGCGAAGTGCAGCAGGATATCGTCATGCTGATCAACCATTACGGCGGCCAGGCCGTGGGCCTGACGGGCAAGGATGGCGGCTTGATCCGCGCGCGCAAGATGCAGATGCCGGACCGCGAACATCCGGGCGAATTCCTCGACATCGGCTTCGTCGGCGAGATCGACGCGATCAACCCGGCCGTCGTCAAGGCGCTGCAGGACGACGCCTTCATTCCCATCATCTCGCCGATCGGTTTCGGTCAGGATGGCCAAGCCTACAACATCAACGCCGATGTCGTGGCGGGCAAGATCGCGGAAATCCTGAAAGCGGAAAAGCTGATCATGATGACCAACATCGCCGGCGTCCAGGACAAGCAGGGCAACCTGGTGACCGACCTCTCCGCGCGCGAAATCGACGAGATGTTCGCCGATGGCACGATCTCGGGCGGCATGCTGCCGAAGATCTCGTCCGCGCTCGACGCCGCCAAGTCCGGCGTGAACACGGTGCACATCATCGATGGCCGCATCGAACACTCATTATTGCTGGAAGTGTTGACCGAGCAGGCTTTTGGTACTATGATCCGTTCGCACTAAAAAATAATTCGGCGCAATTCACCCAGCGCCGATTTTTTATGCCCTTGTAGCTCAGTGGTAGAGCACTCCCTTGGTAAGGGAGAGGCCACGTGTTCGATCCACGTCAAGGGCACCAGTATCCTTTCCCCGCAGCTGAAAAAATGTCCATGACGGCGTTGTCCTTCCTCTCCGTACATTCGTACTGTCTTCGTCAGTCCGCCTTGCCCTGAACACTTTTCCATCTGCTCTGCTATCTGTCGCCCGCATCTCCTCCGCGTTTCAATACACCCGCTCGACCTTCAAGCCCTTCTGACGCAATAACTCCGGCACGCTTTTCGTTCCGACCAGATGCAGCACGCCGATGGCGGCCAGGCTGGACTTTTCGCGCGCAAGCAACTTGGCGATGCCGTCGGCCAGGGCGGGGTTGCGGCCGTCCAGCAACACCTTTTGCACGAACTGCGCGGCGAACGAGGGGTCTGTTGCCGCTTTGGCGGCCAGCTTGTCGAAGGCGGCCGCGTCGGCGTTGCGCCACGCATCGGCGATCTCGCGCGCTTCCTGGCTTTGTTCCTGGTCTTCGATCGACGCCACACCGTCTTCGAGGAAGCGGCACTGGTCGAGGGGCGACATGGCGCCGAACAGCGCCATCTGGCCTTCCATCGATTCGAGTTCCACCACGGGGATCTTGCGCGCCTTGGCTTGCTGCGACAGGTAATTATCGACGGCCAGGTCGGAGCGGTAGCCAAGCGTGGAAAATTCGCCGATGGCCAGCACGCTGGCCAGCATCCAGGGCTTCATCGGCGCCACCGCTTCGGGCGCGATGCCGTATTTTTGCAACAGCGGCGCCAGACGCGGGGCCAGGGTCTGGCGGCAGTCAGAAGGCACTTTGCTGCCCGGCGCCTCCATGCCGTATTTGAGCACGGCGCTGACGGCCTTGCGCGGATCGGCGCCGGGATCGATCTCTAGCGCCAACGCGCCGGCGCCGTTCAATGCCTGCGTCACGGTCGGCTCGAGTGGGTAAAAATCGGGCGCGCCGACGTGGATGGTACCGAACAGATACAGGGTGTGGCTGGCATCCTGCACCTTGAACAGCGCGCCCCGGTTTTGCGCCACTGGTGGTGCTTCGGCCAAGGCCGACTGCAACGGCAGCAAGAATAATCCGCAAAACATCACTATAATCTGGCGTCGCATGGTTTTCCTGATTGTTGAATTTTTCATCTTCTCTCGCTAGCAAAGACTCCTGTGCCTGTGTCCCATCTTAACCGCTCGTCGCCGGTCTGGCTGTTTGACCTCGACAACACGCTGCACAATGCCTCGCACGCCATCTTTCCCACCATCACGGCCAATATGAACACGTATATTGCCCGCGTACTGGGCGATGGCGTGACGCCGGCCGACGACGCCATCGTCAATGCGGCGCGCGCGGCCTACTGGCGCCGCTATGGCGCCACCTTGCTGGGCATGGTCAAGCACCACCAGGTGCAGGCCGCGCATTTTCTGCACGAGACGCATGCGTTCGACGATTTGCGCGCGATGATACGCGCCGAGCGTGGGCTGGGGGCTTTACTCAAACGCCTGCCTGGCCGTAAAATTTTACTCACCAACGCGCCGCTGCGCTATTCAAGCGACGTGATGCGCCACCTGGGCTTGCGCCGGCACTTTTCACACCACGTCGCCATCGAGGCAATGCATGTGCACCGCCAGCTGCGGCCCAAGCCATCGACCCTGATGCTGCGCAAACTGATGCGCAAGCACCACATCCGCCCCGGCCGCTGCATCCTGGTGGAAGATACGCTGGCCAATCTGAAGGGTGCGAAAAAACTGGGCCTGCGCACGGCCTGGATCACGCAATACCTGAAAATGGCCGATCCGATCGGCGTGGCGAAGTTGCCCAAGGCGTTAAATCGCCCCGCTTACGTCGATGTCAAAGTAAAATCTGTCCGGCATTTGGCACGCCGCCTTCACCGTCTGCGTTGAAGGGGATTCCTGGGCTTCCGGTTGACACTGGAAGCCGCACCGCTAGCGGCGGTGACGGACTTCCCCATCAAGGCAGCATTTTTTTTAACGACAAGAGAAAATATGGCAAGCACACCGCCGGGCCAACGCAGGCTACAAATTCTTCAGGCCCTCGCCGCAATGCTGGAGCAGCCGAAAGGCGAAAAGATCACCACCGCCGCACTGGCGGCCAGACTGACCGTATCGGAAGCGGCCCTGTACCGCCATTTCGCCAGCAAGGCGCAAATGTTCGAAGGGCTGATCGAATTCATCGAGTCGAGCGTCTTCGGCCTGATCAACCAGATCGCGGAAAAACACAGCGACGGCATGACGCAAACGCGCGACATCATCGGCATGCTGCTCAATTTCGCCATCAGCAATCCGGGCATGACGCGCGTGCTGATCGGCGATGCACTGGTCAATGAGGACGAGCGTCTGCAAGTGCGCATGAACCAGTTCTACGACCGCGTGGAACTGGCGCTCAAGCAGGCCTTGCGCGTGGCCGCCGCCGAAGGCCATGGCAAGGAAAACGAAGTAGCCGCGCGCGCCACGCTGATCGTCAGCTTCGTCATCGGGCGCTGGCACCGCTACGCCAAGAGCGGCTTCAAGATCAATCCATCCCAGGAAGCGGCGCTGCAAATCGCCATGCTGCTGGGGTAAGTCACCGCCGCGGCTGTCCCCATGCATACCGACTGCTTCGCCCTGCTCGACGACGCCAGCACCCCGGGCGCCGGTTCGCGCCTGTACACGGGCCTGGCGGCGGTCTTGCGGTGCAGCGATGGGGAACAGTGGCCGGCCCTGCTCGAAGGGCTGCAAGAGGCCTTGCAACGCGGCCAATACGCCGTCAGCGTGTGCAGCTACGAACTGGGCGCGCACTTGCTGGCCATGCCGCCGCGCGCGGCCGGCATCGACGCGCCGCCGCTGGCGCAAGTGCTCGTCTTTGAGCATTGCACGCAGCTGTCGCAGGACGAGGTGGCGCAGTGGCTGGACGCGCGCGTCGACGCGGACGCCGCGCCTGCCGGCGTGGCCGGTATACGCGCGAACGTGGATCAAGCCGAATTCACGCACGCACTGCACCGCATCCACGACTACATCGTGGCCGGCGACACCTACCAGGTCAACTATACCTATCGCTTGCGCTTCGACGCCTTCGGCTCGCCCCTGGCCCTGTATGCACGGCTGCGCGCGCGCCAGCCCGTGCCGTATGGCGCGCTGGTGATGCTGCCCGATGGCAGCGCCCTGCTGTCGCTGTCGCCGGAGCTGTTCGTGCGCCACGCACAAGGCGAGCTGACGGCGCGTCCCATGAAGGGCACGGCGCCGGCCGCCCCGCCTGAGCAAATGGAAGAAAACGCGCGCCGCGCCGCCGCCCTGGCCAACGACCCAAAAAACCGTGCGGAAAACCTGATGATCGTCGACCTGCTGCGCAACGACATCGGCCGCATCGCCGTCACGGGCTCCGTCAAGGTGCCTGCCCTGTTCGAGGTGACGCGCTACAGCAGCGTGCTGCAAATGACCTCTACCGTGCAGGCACGCCTGCGTGGCGATGCCAGCCTGGCCGATATCTTCCAGGCCTTGTATCCGTGCGGTTCGATCACGGGCGCGCCGAAACGCCGCACCATGGAAATCATCGCCGAACTGGAACCCGCGCCGCGTGGCATCTACACGGGCGCCATCGGCTGGTTCGATCCTCCAGCCGCCGGTGCTGTCCACGCGGTGGGCGACTTCTGCATGTCCGTGCCGATCCGCACCCTGGCCTTGCAGCCGGCGGGCCCTGATGGCATCCGGCGTGGCGAGATGGGCGTGGGCGCCGGCATCGTGCTCGACAGCGACCCGCACGAGGAATTTGCGGAGTGCCAGCTCAAGGCCCGCTTCCTCACGGGCCTCACGAACGACTTCGAACTGTTCGAAACCCTGCATGCGAGCCGTGCCGATGGCTGCCGCCAGCAGGAGCGCCACCTGGCGCGCCTGGCCGCCTCCTGCGCCTATTTCGGTTTTGCCTGGGATACCAACGCTGCCCGTGCCGCGCTGCAGGCGGCTTGCGCGGCAAGCCCCGACGATCTCCCCTTCCGGCTGCGCCTGGCGCTGCGCCAGGATGGCCAGTTGACGACGCGAAGCGGCGCGCTCAGCGCCTTGCCGGAGACGGTCAACGTCATGCTGGCGCCCGACACAACGACGGCCGGCGACCTGTTCCTGCGCCACAAGAGCAGCGTGCGCGCGCGCTACGACTCTGCCTGGCGCGCGGCCGAGGCGCAAGGCGGTTTCGACATGCTGTTCTTTAACGAGCGGGGCGAGCTGACGGAGGGCGGGCGCAGCAACGTCTTCATTAAGCTGGACGGCCGCTGGCACACGCCGCCCCTGTCCTGCGGTC
Organism: Janthinobacterium sp. BCJ23; assembly: GCF_059617945.1. Lineage (NCBI taxonomy): Bacteria > Pseudomonadati > Pseudomonadota > Betaproteobacteria > Burkholderiales > Oxalobacteraceae > Janthinobacterium > Janthinobacterium sp. BCJ23. Next base: position 235,671 of record NZ_JCAQAW010000005.1, read on the forward strand.
TGCTACCCGGCGTGCAACGCGCGGCCATGCTGGCCGATCCCGCCTGGGACGCGCAGGAAACCATCATCACGCGCGCCATGCTGGCGCGGGCCGAAGCAATCATCGTGTGCAATGCGCTGCGCGGGGCGATGCCCGCGAAGCTGGTTACTTGATATCTACCTGCATCTCGTAACCGCCGTAGATCATCCGCTTGCCATCAAACGGCAATTTTTCCGGGTCCATCATCTCGGCCAGGCGCGGGTCTTTCATGACCTTGTCGTTGATTTCATCGCGCTTGGCGCGCGACTCATACACGATCCAGGAAAACACCACCACTTCGCCATCCTGCAAGTCCACCGCCTGCGGGAACGAGGTCAGCTTGCCCGGCTTGACATCGTCGCCTACGCATTCGCGAAATTCCAGCGCGCCGTACTCTCGCCAGACGGCGCCGCAACTGCGCGACATGGCCAGATAGTCATCGAGCTTGGCTTTCGGTACGGGTACGACAAATCCATCGACATACGCCATGATGTTCTCCTTTGTTGTGACAAACGCGAACAACCAGCTTAGGACAATGATGCCAAGAGGACAAGCGCGGCATTAAAAAAGCAGGCGTTCAAGCCTGCTTGTGTAACGGCAACTTACAGCGCCAGCGCTTTTTCCACCGCGCCCACGAGTTTCTTGTCGTCCGGCGTCACCTTGCTGGGGAAGCTTTCCACCACTTTACCGTGGCGGTCGATCAGGTATTTGTGGAAATTCCAGGCCGGGGTCTTGCCCGTCTGCTTGATCAGGTCCACGTACAGCGGATTCGGCGCAGGGCCGGAAACCACAGACTTCGAAAACATGGGGAACTTCACGCCATAGGTGTTGTAGCAGAAATCGGCGATTTCCTTGCTGTTACCGGGCTCCTGCTTGCCGAAATCGTTCGACGGGAAACCCAGCACCACCAGGCCCTTGCTGCCATACTTGGCGTACAGCGCCTCGAGCCCTTCGTATTGATTGGTAAAACCGCAATAGCTGGCCGTATTGACCACCAGCACGACCTTGCCCGCATACTGGCACAGGTTTTGCGGCGCTTCATCCTGCAGGCGGTTGAAGGTCTGCTTGAGAATGGCCGGGCAGGCGGCTGGCGCGGCAGCAGCTGGCGCGGTGTCGGCGGCATGGGCCGGCATGGCCAGGCTGACGCCGGCGGCAAGGGTGGTCAGTGCGAACAGCTGGGCAAGGGTCTTGGACATGAAGGGCACCATGGTTGAACGGAAAAAAACCATTCTATGTCAAACGCCGCGCGCGCGTACAAGACGGACAACAACAGCGATGGCTTGAGCGACATCAACGACGGTGCAGTACTTGCCCAGCGCACAGTTTTTTTACCTATGCTCGGCCTTCCTGTCCCTTTCCCTGCCTTGTGGAGCTGCCATGCCCTTCCCGCACCTGACCGCGCACCTGACCACACTAACCGCCGCCCTGCTGGCCGCCAGCCTGCTCATCCTGGCGCCAGCCAGCGCGCACGCTGCCACGACGACCAAAGCCGTCAAGCCCGCCGCGACCAAGGACGCCCCCGCCCTGCCCGCCTACCAGGCCGACCTGAGCCAGACCACGGTGTCCGGCCTGTCCTCGGGCGGCTTCATGGCGGCGCAGTTTGCCGTCGCCTACTCGGCCACGGTGGCGGGCGCCGGCATCATCGCGGGCGGCCCGTATTTCTGCTCGGGCCAGCCGGGCCGCTTCCCCTACATTCCCTACCTGACGAATGCCTTGAGCACCTGCATGAATCCCGGCAGCGCGCAGGTGGCGCCGCCTGTCGCCAGCGAATTGCTGCGCGCGGCGAACGATTTTGCGCGCGAGCGTCTCATCGACGACACGGCCAACCTGAAACGCCAGCGCGTATATCTGTTCAGCGGAACGAAAGACCAGACCGTGACGCGGCCGGTGGTGGAGCAGGTGGGGAAATTCTATCAACTGGCCGGTACGCCGGCGGCGCAGATCCGCTTCGTCGACACGCTAGGCGCGGGCCACGCCATCCTCACCGACAGCAACGCCGACAAGCCTTGCGCCGTGACGGAGTCGCCGTTCATCAACGACTGCGACTATGCGCAGGCGCGCGACATCCTGCAACACCTGTACCCGGACCTGCAGCCGTCGGCGACTGCCCTGACGGGCAAGCTGATCGCCTTCAACCAGCGCAGCTTCATCCAGAACGCGTACTCGAGCATGAACAATACGGGCTACGCCTACATCCCGAAAGCCTGCAACAGCGAGAGCTGCCGCGTGCACGTGGTGTTCCATGGCTGCCTGCAAACGACGCAGGCGATCGGCGACCGGTTCTATACCAGCACCGGCTACAACCAGGTGGCGGACGCCAACAAGATCATCGTGCTATATCCGCAGGCCGAACCGAGCCCCGTCTATCCGTACAACCCGAAGGGCTGCTGGGATTTCTGGGGCTACACCAGCATCAATCCGATCGACCCGGATTTCTACCGCAAGAGCGGCACGCAGATGGAAGCGGTCAAGGGCATGCTGGACCGGTTAGGATCGGCTCGCAACAGCCATCGATAACGGACGTCACGGATGCTTGAGAAAATCGTAGCGAGCGGCAACGATTTCTGGCTAAGAAGCGCAGCTGTACTTTAGTACAGCGAGCATCGCAGGCCGGAAAGCGCGCCGCGCAGTAGATTTAATCAAGCATTCTAGATACCGCCCATGCAGATGTACTTGATGACCAAGTAATCTTCAATACCGTAGGTCGACCCTTCACGCCCCAGGCCCGATTGCTTGACGCCGCCGAAGGGCGCGATCTCGTTCGAGATCAGGCCCGTGTTGACGCCAACCATGCCCGTTTCCAGGCCTTCGGCCACACGCCAGATGCGGCCGATGTCGCGCGAATAGAAGTAGGCGGCCAGGCCGAATTCCGTGTTGTTCGCCAGGGCGATCACTTCATCATCCGTCTTGAAGCGGAACAGGGGTGCCAGCGGGCCGAAGGTTTCCTCGGTGGCCACGCGCATGTCGTTTGTCACGTCGGCGATGATGGTCGGCTCGAAGAAGCCATTGCCCAGCGCATGACGCTTGCCGCCTGCCAGCAGGCGACCGCCCTTGCCCAGCGCGTCGGCCACGTGTTCTTCCACCTTGGCCACGGCCTTGGCGTCGATCAGCGGGCCTTGCGTGACACCGGCCTCGATGCCATTGCCCACCTTCAGCTTGGCCACTGCCGCCACCAGCTTTTCGGCAAACGCTTCATACACGCTGTCCTGCACGTACAGGCGGTTGGCGCAGACGCAGGTCTGGCCCGCGTTGCGGTATTTCGAAGCGATGGCGCCTTCCACTGCCGCATCCAGGTCGGCGTCGTCGAAGACGATGAACGGCGCATTGCCGCCCAGTTCCAGCGACAGTTTCTTGATCGTCGGCGCGCACTGCTCGGCCAGCAAGCGGCCCACCTGGGTCGAGCCCGTAAACGTCAGCTTGCGCACGATGGGGTTCGACGTCATTTCGCCGCCGATGTCTTTCGGCGCACCCGTGACGATGCTGAACACGCCCGCAGGCACGCCCGCGCGCTCGGCCAGCACGGCCAGCGCCAGCGCGGAAAACGGCGTCGCTTCCGCCGGTTTCAAGACCATCGGGCAGCCGGCGGCCAGGGCCGGACCGACCTTGCGCGTGATCATGGCGGCGGGGAAGTTCCATGGCGTGATGGCGGCGCACACGCCGATCGGCTCCTTGGTGACGACCAGGCGGCGGTCCGGCCATGGCGACTGCAGGGTGTCGCCCGCGACGCGCTTGCCTTCTTCCGCAAACCACTCGATGAACGAGGCGCCGAACTGCACTTCGCCCTTCGCTTCCGGCAGGGGCTTGCCCTGCTCGGTGGTCATGATCAGCGCCAGGTCGTCGGCGTTTTCCAGGATCAGGTCATGCCAGCGGCGCAGCACGGCCGCGCGTTCCTTGGCCGTCTTCTTGCGCCAGGCAGGCCAGGCGGCATTGGCCGCCTCGATGGCGCGGCGCGTCTCGGCTGCGCCCATCAGAGGCACCGTACCGATATGCTCGCCCGTGGCGGGATTGTTCACGTTAATCGTCTGGCCACCATCGGCATCGACCCAGGCTCCATTCACGTAAGCCTGGTGACGCAACAAGGTAGGATCTTTCAACTGCAGCATATGGATCTCCGGTCTGGTTTGAATTATCGACGAGGGATACTATGCCACAGCGCGGCCGATTTCGCAGGCGCGGCGCTGAATTGGCCTGACCTCTACTCGACCTTGAAGGACGACAGTTTCGGGTCCGGCGCCGGGTATTCCAGCTTCATGCCCTGCAGGGTTTCCAGCAGCAGGGACGCGACCACGAGATTGCGCTGCGTCTTGGAGTTCGATGGCACCACATACCACGGCGCGTGGTCGGCATCCGTCTCGCGGATCGCCGTTTCATAGGCGCGCTGGTAGGCATCCCACTTCTTGCGCTGGGCGATATCGTTGGGGTCGAACTTCCACTGGCGGTCGGGATCATCGAGCCGCTCCTGCAGCCGTCCCCGTTGCTCATCCTTCGAGATGTGCAGGAAGATTTTCAGGATGACGGTGCCCGTTTCGCTCAGCATGCGCTCGAAATCGCGGATCTGCGCGTAGCGGCGCTGGCATTCGGCCTTGTCGATCATGTCCTGCACGCGCGTGATCAGCACATCTTCGTAATGGCTGCGGTTGAAGATGGCGATCTCGCCCTTCACGGGCACGTGCTGGTGCACGCGCCACAGGTAATCGTGCGCCAGTTCGATATCGGTGGGGCCCTTGAACGCGATGGCGCGGATACCCATCGGGTTGATGTTGCTGAAGATGGCCTTGACCGTGCCATCCTTGCCCGACGTATCCATGCCCTGCAGGACCAGCAGCACCTTCTTTTTGTGCTGCGCGTACAGCATGCTCTGGCACTCGGCGATCTGCGCCGTCAGCGCCACGGTTTCCTCGCGGTCCATGGCCTTGCACTGGGCCGGCGTCAGCTTCTTGTTCGCCGCCTTGGTGGCGGCGCCCAGCAGGCGCTTGCCGGCGAAATCCTCGTTCAGCTCGAAGCCCTTGCCGGCGCGAAATTGCGTGCGCGCCTTCATGCCGCCACCGCCAGCTTGCGGTGCTCGATTTTTGTGCAGTGATCCATCACCACGTCCAGGCCCGCCGCCCGCGCCAGCTGCGCCGCCTGCTCGTTGACGATGTCGAGCTGCAGCCACAGACAGCCGGCCTTGACGGCGATGGCCTCCTCGGCGATGGGCAGGATATCTTCTGACTTGCGGAAGCAGTCGACGATGTCGATGCGCGCCGGTACGACGGCAGCGGCCGCCTCCGTCAGATTGGCGTAGGCGCGCTGGCCCAGCACGTCGCGCCCGGCCAGGGCCGGATTGACGGGCAAGACGCGGTAGCCATGGCGCAGCAGGTAGTCGGCCACTTCATGGCTGGCGCGTTCAGGCTTGTCGGACATGCCGACGATGGCGATGATGCGGCTGTCTTGCAGGATGCGGGCGATGTTGGACATATCTGGTCATAGTTGGGCGTGCGACATTGCCCGCCTAGCGTAGCAGATTCCCGTCCCGCCGGGAGCTAGCCAGAAGACTTAGCCGTGCGTATGAACGCCATCTTCGCCACGAAGGCCTGCGCGCGCGCCGTCACGGCCGCGTAATCGCCCGTGGCGCCAGGGCCACTGAGGCTGCTGCCGATGCCCACGGCCACGGCGCCGCTGGCAAACCATTCATGCAGGTTCTCCACCGTCACGCCGCCCGTCGGCATCAATGGCGCTTGCGGCAGAGGCGCGCGCAGGGCCTTGATGTAGGCGGGGCCGAACATCTCGGCGGGGAAGACCTTGACGATGTCGGCGCCCGCCTGCAAGGCCGTGACGATTTCCGTCGGCGTCATCGCGCCCGGCATGGACAGCACCTGGTAGCGCTGGCATAGCGCGATGGTGTCCACGTTGACGCTGGGCGAAATGATGAACTGGGCGCCGGCCAGGATGGCGGCGCGCGCCGTCTCCGTATCGAGTACGGTGCCCGCGCCCAGCAGCACGTCAGGGCCATGGCGTTCGCGCAAGGTGCGCAGCACGCCCAGGGTATCGGGCGTGGTGAACGCCACCTCCAGCGCCGTGATGCCGCCGGCGATGCACGCCTCGGCGATCTGCAGCGCCGCATCGGGCGTATCGGCGCGCACGATGCCGACCATGCCCCGTTCGAGGATGCCATTGAAAACCGTGTGTTTTTGCATATGCTCTCTCTCCTGTCAGGCCGGCAGGGCGCCAAAGCGCACTTCCGGCAAACCGCGCACGCCCACCTGGCGCGCATGAAACAATCCGCCGGCCAGCGGTTCGCCCGCCAGCTGGGCCGGGGTCAAGTTCTCCTGCGCCGTCGTGACGAACAATTCGTCGTAGCGCGGGCCGCCCAGGCTCACGCAGCTGGGCTGCGAGACGGGCAGGCTGACCTTGCGCTCGACGCTGCCGTCCGGTGCGAAGCGCAAGACCCTGCCGGCGCCCCACTGCGCGCTCCACAGGTAGTCATCCGCATCGATGGTGGCGCCATCGGCGGCGCCCGGTCCCGGGTCGAGCACGGCAAACACGCGCACCCGGCTCGCGTCGCCGCCCAGGTAATCGTCCCAGCGGTAGATCGCCCTCTTCATCGAGTCGCAGAAATACATGGCCGTGCCATCGACGCTGAAGCAGATGCTGTTCGAGATGGCGATCTGCGGCAGCGGCAGGCGCTCCAGGGTCAAGTCCAGGTTGAGGCGGTAAAAGCTACCGATGGCATCGCGGCACGGGCGTTCATCGAGCGTGCCGAAGACAAAGCGTCCCTGACGGTCGCAGCGGCCATCGTTCAGGCGCGTCATGGGCAAGTCGCCCTCCACCGTGTGCAAGCGCGTGACGGCACCGCTGCGCGCGTCAAACCACGCCAGCCCGGAGGCCAGTCCCAGCAACAGCACCTCGTCGCTGTCCGTCAGCGCGAAGCACGCCAGGCGCTCGGGCATGGCCCAGCTCTGGCGCTCGCCCGTGGCCAGCACCAGCGCATGCAGCTGGCAGCCTTCGATATTCGTCCAGAAAACGCGGCCGCTGCGTTCGCACCAGCGCACGCCCTCGCCCAGGAAGTTTTGCGCATCGACCAGTAATTGCGCCTGTGTTCCCATCATTTTTTTTCCTTTAACTCTGTATAACGCATGATAAAACTGTCGCGAGCGGAAGTCAGTTGTGGCCGAGACGCGCAACTGTGCTTGAGCACAGTGAGCATCGAGGCCGCAAATGACGACGCGCAGCAGGTTTGATCGTGCGTTATCAATGAGACTCGCGCGGAACTGCGGAACCCCGGCAGCCGACGAGGAAGTCCAGATCCGCGCCTTCGTCGGCCTGCGTCACGTGCTTGATATACATCGACTGATAACCGCCCTTCATGGCCGGCGGCGGCGCGCTCCACTCGGCGCGCCGCCGCGCCAGCTCCGCTTCGTCGACGTCCAGGTGCAAACGGCGTCCCGCCACGTCCAGTTCGATCATGTCGCCATCGCGCACCAGGGCCAGCGGCCCGCCCACGGCCGCTTCCGGCGCCACGTGCAGCACCACCGTGCCGTAGGCCGTGCCGCTCATGCGCGCGTCCGAGATGCGCACCATGTCGCGCACGCCCTGCTCCAGCAGTTTTTTCGGCAGTCCCATATTGCCCACTTCGGCCATGCCCGGATAGCCCTGCGGGCCGCAATTTTGCAGCACCATCACGCAGCTGGCATCGATATCGAGCGCGGGATCGTCGACGCGCTTTTTGTAGTGCTCGATGCTGTTGAAGACGACGGCGCGGCCACGGTGCTGCATCAGCTCGGGCGAGGCGGCGGATGGCTTGATGACGGCGCCGCGCGGGGCCAGGTTGCCATGCAGGACGGCGATGCCGCCTTCGTCCTTGAATGGCTGCGCCAGCGGCGTGATCACCTCGGGATTGAAATTTTCCGCTTCGGCCACGTTGACGGCCATGGTGGCGCCCGTGACGGTGAGCGCCTCGCCATGCAATTTGCCCAGCAGGTCGCGGATGATCACGGGCAGGCCGCCCGCGTAGTAAAAATCTTCCATCAGGTACTGGCCCGACGGCATCAGGTTCAGCAGGCAGGGAATGTCGCGGCCCAGGCGGTCCCAGTCGCCCAGGCGCATGTCCACGCCGATGCGCCCGGCAATGGCCAGCAAATGGATCACGGCATTGGTCGAGCCGCCGATGGCGCCGTTGACCATGATGGCGTTTTCAAACGCTTCGCGCGTGAGGATCTGCGACAGTTTCAGGTCTTCATGCACCATGTCGACGATGCGCCGGCCCGTCAGCTGCGCCTGCAGCTTGCGGCGCGCATCGACGGCGGGAATGGCCGCGTTGCCGGGCAGGGTCACGCCCAGCGCTTCGACCATGCTGGCCATGGTCGATGCCGTGCCCATGGTCATGCAGTGGCCGGCGGAACGCGACATGCACGATTCGGCCTGCTTGAATTCCGCCGAGGTCATGCGTCCGGCGCGCACATCCTCGGAAAACTTCCACACGTCCGTGCCCGAACCGATCGGCTTGCCGCGGTAGTTGCCGTTCAACATGGGGCCGCCCGACAGCACGATGGTGGGCAAATCCACGCTGGCCGCGCCCATCAGCAGGGCCGGAGTGGTCTTGTCGCAGCCCGTCAGCAGCACCACGCCGTCGATCGGGTTGGCGCGGATCGATTCCTCGACATCCATGCTGGCCAGGTTACGGAACAGCATGGCCGTCGGGCGCAGATTCGTCTCGCCCAGCGACATGACGGGAAATTCGACGGGGAAGCCGCCCGCCTCAAGCACGCCGCGCTTGACCATCTCGGCCAGGTCGCGGAAGTGGCCATTGCAGGGCGTCAGCTCGGACCAGGTATTGCAGATGCCGATGACGGGACGGCCATCGAAGGCGTCGCTCGGATAGCCCTGGTTCTTCATCCAGCTGCGGTGAATAAAACTGTCCTTGTCGTCGCCACCAAACCACGATTGCGAACGCAAGGGGCGCTTGTTCTTGTTGCTGCTCATACTGTCTCCTGCGGGGAAATCAAGCCGCGCGCGGCGGCGATCAGCAGCGCACCGTGACCGGCCAGATTAGCTTGCTGCTGGTCGTCGACGATGATGCGCTTGCCATAAAAAAATCCGTGTTCTTCGATCAGCAGCCCGAGCGCCTGGCGCAGCATGGGCTTGCCGGTAATGACGAGCGGCGTATCGGGCCGCATCTGGATGGCAGTGCTGTTGCGCAGCGCCAGCAGGTCGCCGCTGAGGACGGCGCCCATCAGGAAATTGGCCCGCTCATTGCATTCGATGGCGCTGAACTGGCCCAGGGTGCGCACGCTGAAGCAGGCGCGCGCCAGCCCCGTTTTTTGCGCCGCCGCCGCGCCGGCCAGCAGCATTTTCGGTACCAGAGTCTGCGCAAAACCGCCATCGACCGATTGCTTGATCAGGGTGTGCTGCGTGATCGCCTGCAGCAGTTCGCCCGCGATGGTGGTGCTGCAGCCGAGGATGCGGCGCTGCTCGTCAACACTGATCAGCTTGGTATGCGAACCGGGCATGATCAGGGTCGCCGCGCCCCGCAATTGCAGGCGCTCGAGCAGCGCGACGACTTCCGTCTCTTCGCCGCGCATCATGTCCATCGCTTCGACGTTATGCAGGCCGACGGCGCCATGCTGGTTGCGCACGCCGGGAATCAGCCACAGGGGCTGGGGCAGCACGTCGGGCAAGTCCACCGCCTGCATGCCTTGCGCCAGCTGGGCCAGGCCGGCGGGCGCCGGCAAATGCGGCACTTCCCGCACACCCATGGGCGAGGTAATCATGCCCGAGGCCAGCGCCAGGTCCACGTCGGACGGCGCGATGCCGGCGCTGGCCAGCACGCTGGCGATGGTGTCGCGCAGCGCCTGTTTCAGCGCACCGTTATGGCCATCGATGGCGGTATTGCGCACGCCCGTTTCCAGCTGCGCCTGAGCGACGACGGCGCCTGCGCGCCACAGCAAGGTACGCGTATTGGTGGTGCCGGCATCGATGGTGAGTATGTTCATGGGCAGGTTCGCAGCGTCGGTCAGGACAAAAATGAATGAGGGAAAAACTACCTCATGGTAGAACTGCCCCGCATATCTGACCAATCACTTATTTGACATCATTGATACCGGTTCGGATATGTCAAACGCATCGATATCCTGCACGCCCAAACGGTAGGCAAGATTGAAGCGCCTGACCTGTCCCGGCTGCAATTGCACACCCTGCGCCAGCAGGGAAAAACAGCGCGCATCGGAATACAAATGGCAACTGTCCTGGGTGCTGGAAAAACGCAGGACCCGGCCGGAAGCGGGGTCGGCAACCCGCGCCGCCTCGCGCAGCTGGCCGCTGCCCGTCCAGTAAAAGTCATGCCGGAATCCCGGCAAGTGCACGAGCGCGGGCCAGGCTAGGCGCGAAGCGAGCGGCGCCGGCTGGCGGAAGTCGAAGGCGCTGCCCGCCACATCGAGCGGAGCGCTGCACGAATGCCCGCCGGGCCAGTAGCGGTCGGCGGCCAGGCGCAGCACATGGTCGCCCACGGCGGCGCGGCCGCCCTGCAGATTGAACAGGGGCGCGGCCAGCGCAAAACGGGAAACCGTCTCGGCCGTGGCGACGCAGTCGAGGTGCAGGCTGCCATCCTCGTCGAGCCGGTAGGCCAGGCGCACCGACAGGCCGTCATGCGCCAGGTGCAGCAGCAAGTGGCCGTCGTCCGGCGGCGCGCACTGCCAGGCCGTGGACGAGCGTGCCGCAAGGGGCGTGGCGCCCAGCACGTCGGCCAGGCGGCCATAGCGGTCGGGCGCCCACCAGGCCCGTACACTGGCATCGTGTGCATCGATGGCCACGCGCATGCCGCGTGCATTGCGCAGCAGATGCATCATGGCGCCTGCCCGGGGGCTGGCGGCGGCCGGCTGCGCTGCTGGAATTCGCGCGGCGTGCAACCGAGTTCGCGCTTGAAGACGGCATGCATGTACTGCACCGTGGTAAAGCCGCAACGCACGGCCACCTCGGCCACCTGCCCGGGTCCGCGCGCCAGCAGGGTCTTGGCCGCATCGAGCTTGAAATGCAGGATTTCATCGTGCACGCTGCGCCCCAGTTCGTGGCGGAAGTGCGCTTCGAGCGAGGAACGCGACACGCCTACGTAATCGGCCACCTGCTCCGTCTTGATGCCCTGGCAAGCGTACTGGCGGATGAAATGGCGTGCCTGCATCACCTGCGGGTGCTGGAAAGGCTGGTGGCGCGTGGAAGCGAGCACGTTCAGGCCGGCCGGCGGTACGAGGATGCGCGTGCCGGACAGGCGCGCGCCATTCAACATCTGGTGCAGCAGATGCGCGGCCGTGCGGCCCATTTCCTCCGTGCCCTGGATGACGGAACTCAATGGAATACGCGTGAGCATGCGCGCCAGCGGGTCGTTGTCGATGCCGATCAAAGCCACCTGCTCCGGCACGGCGATGCCCGCGTGCATGCACGCTTGCAGCAGCTGGCGCGCGCGTGCATCGCTGACGGCGATGATGCCGACGGGTTTTTCCAGGCTGTTGAGCCAGGCGATCTGCTGTTCCACCGCTTCGTCCCACGACGGTGCGCTGGTGGCGACACCCCGGTACACGTCGGCGCGCATGTGGTCGCGCTCCATCAAGGCGCAAAACGCCGTTTCGCGCTCCTGCGCCCAGCGGTTGACATCGGCCTCGGGCAGGCTGAAACAGGCAAAACGCGTCAGGCCCGCTTCCACCAGGTGTTCATAGGCCAGCTTGACGATCTTGAAATTATCGGTCGCCACGTACGGGATGCCGGCCGGGTAATCCTCGGCGCGCGCATACGAGCCGCCCACGGCCACCACGGGCAGGCGGCTGTGGGCCAGCGCTTCGCAGACGGCGGGATCGTCGAAATCGGCGATGATGCCGTCGCCCTGCCAGCGTTCGATGCCGGGCAGGCGGCAGCGAAAATCCTCTTCCAGGAACAGGTCCCACGACACGCGCGTCGTGTTCAGGTAGGCGGCGATGCCCGCGATGATATCGCGGTCGTAGATTTTATTCCCGTTAAACAGCAGCGCGATCCGGTGCGCGGTCGGCAATTTCATGCTGGTGTCTCCTCCATGTGGCAGCCAGGCCTTTCGGGGCCTCGAAAAACCGTAGCGAGCGGTCCAATATCGCCTTGAGTAGCGCAAGCGTACGGAGGTACGCTGAGCAACGCAGAGGCGATAGTGGGACGCGCAGTAGGTTTGTCGAGGTTCCCCGCTAGCGACGTCCGGCGCGCGTGCTAACATCGACCCACACGGCGAGGGTGAGGATACTGCCTTTCACGATCATCTGCCAGTAGGTGTCCACGTCCAGCATGGACATGCCGTTATCGAGGCTGGCCATCACCAGCGCGCCGATCAGGGCGCCGTACACGGTGCCCGAGCCGCCGCGCATCGAGGTGCCACCGATGAAGCAGGCGGCGATCGCGTCGAGTTCGCTGAAGGTGCCGGCCGATGGCGAACCTGCCGCCAGTCGGCCCGTATTGATCAGGCCAGCCAGCGCGCACATCAGGCCCATGATGCCGAAGATCCACAGCTTGACGGCTTTCACGTTGATGCCGGACAGGCGCGTCGCTTCCATATTGCTGCCGACGGCGTAGATGCGGCGGCCAAACACGGTCTGGCTCGTGATGTAGCTGAACAGTCCCAGCAAGGCCAGCAGCAACAGCACGGGCAGCGGGATGCCTTCATAGCCGTTCAGGGTTTGCACGAAGGCATACAGCACGGCGCCGATGACGGCCAGGCGCAAGCCGTCGGCCCAGGGCGCCGTCTGCGGCAAGCCATGCTGCGCGCGGCTGGCGCGCGCGCGCCACGTCAGGAAGGCGGCCAGCAGGAACAGGCCGATGCCCAGCACGATGCCGGGCACCGCAGGCAGGTAGCCCTGCCCCAGATAGACCATCGGCTCGGAGACGGGCGCGATCGTGATACCGCCCGTGATGCCCAGCAGGATGCCGCGGTACGCCAGCATGCCGCCCAGCCCGACGATGAAGGACGGGATGCCCCGGTACGCCGTCAGGTAGCCATTGAGCAAACCGATCACCAGGCCGCAGCCGAGTACGGCCGCCAGGTTCAAGGCCAGCGGCCAGTGCTGCGTGACGTCCAGCACGGCGGCGATGCCGCCGAGCAGCCCCAGCAGGGAGCCGATCGACAAATCGATCTCGCCGGCGATAATCACCAGCACCATGCCGCAGGCGAGGATGCCGGTGACGGACATCTGGCGCAGCAGGTTAGACAGGTTGCGCGGCGTGAGGAAACTGCCCTCCGTCTTCCACGAAAAGAAGGCCCAGATCAGCGCCACGGCGATCAGGAGGGCCAGCATTTTGTATTGGGTGAACAGCTGTTTGATACTGTGCGGTTTCATGCTGCGGGTTCCTTGTTTGCGGTGTTGGCGGCGGGCGCCGGGCGCTGGTCGAGCGCGGCCGCCAGCACGGTTTCCTGGCTCAGGCCATCGTTGATAAAGTCGCCGCGCAGGCGGCCTTCGCCCATCACCAGCACGCGGTCGGACACGCCCAGCACTTCGGCCAGTTCCGACGAGACCATGATGATGGCCACGCCCTGGTCGGCCAGCGCCAGCATCAATTTGTAGATTTCATATTTGGCGCCCACGTCGACGCCGCGCGTGGGCTCGTCGAGAATCAGCACGCGCGGGCGCGTCAGCAGCATCTTGGCCAGCACGGCCTTTTGCTGGTTGCCGCCCGACAGGCTCGTGATGGACAGCGACGGGCTGGCCGCCTTCAGTTCCAGCTTCGCGATCTCGCCGCGCACGGCCGTCAACTCCGCCTCGCCGTCGATGCGCGTGGCGCGCGTGAATTCCTCCAGCACGGCCAGGGTGATGTTCTGCCCCACGTCGAGGTCGGGCACGATGCCGTGGTGCTTGCGGTCTTCCGGCACCATGGCCAGGCCCATGGCGATGGCCTTTTGCGGCGAACGGGTATCGATCTTGCGGCCATCGAGCCACACTTCGGCCTGGCACGGCCCCTGGTAGGCGCCGAACAGGGCCGAGACGAGCTCCGTGCGCCCCGCTCCCACCAGGCCGGCGATGCCGAGGATCTCGCCCTTGCGCAGGGTGAACGACACATCGTCGACCCGCTTGCGCTGCGGGTTGTCGGCGTCGATGCAGGTCACGTGGCGCGCCTCGAACAGCACTTCGCCGATAGGTGCCGGCTGCGCACGCTGCGGATACAGCTGGCTCATTTCACGGCCCACCATTTGCGCGATGATGCTCTCGACGTTCATCTGCGCCATCGGCGTGGTGGCGATATGCTTGCCGTCGCGGATGACGACGATAGTGTCGCAGATGGCCGCCACTTCATCGAGCTTGTGCGAAATGTAGATGCAGGTGACGCCCTTGGCCTTCAGCGCGCGCAGGATATCGAGCAGCACGGCAATTTCCGATGCCGTCAGCGACGACGACGGCTCGTCGAGGATCAGCAAGCGCGCATTCTTGTTGAGCGCCTTGGCGATTTCCACCAGCTGCTGGTGGCCGCCGCCGTAATTCATCACGGGCTGCGCCACGTTCAGTTCGGGAATTTTCAGTTCGCGCAGCAGCTCGTCGGCGCGCTTGTACATGGCCGCGTAGTGCATGCGCCCGCCGGGCAGGGTCAGCTCGCGGCCCATGAAGATATTCTCGGCCACGGACAGCTGCGGCACCAGCATCAGCTCCTGGTGGATGATGATGATGCCCGCGTCTTCCGTGTCGCGGATCGATTGCGCGCGCAGGGGCTGGCCATCCCACAGGATCTCGCCATCCCAGGTGCCGTGCGGGTAGACGCCGGACAGCACCTTCATCAGGGTCGACTTGCCGGCGCCATTCTCGCCGCACAAGCCGATGCACTCGCCGGCCCGCACCTGCAGGTCGATGCCGTCAAGCGCGCGGACACCGCCAAACTGTTTGACGATGCCTTTCATTTCAAGCAGATAGTCGGACATGCTCACTCTCGTTGCGGATACGGGGGAAATGTCGGATTACGCGGCGCCCATGGCGCCGCTAATCCGACCTACGGTCGATGCGGACGGACGACACCACCACCGGCGTTTCCGGAGCCGGCGATTGTCGGATAACGGCCGATGCGGGCAATCGTAGGTCGGCTTAGCGCGCAGCGCGCAAGCCGACATCAAGCGGGTGATCAATTACCCAGCTGCGCCTTGGTATAGAAACCGTCATCAACGAGAATGTTCACATTCGCCTTGGTCAGCGGCGTTGGTTTCAGCAGCACCGTGCTGACCTTTTTCAGGCCGTTGTCATAGCTGGAGTTGTAAGCCGGCTTTTCATTGCGCGCCAGTTGCACGGCCAGCTTGGCCGCTTCCGCAGCGATGGTTTTCAACGGTTTGTAGACGGTCATCGACTGCGTGCCGGCGATGACGCGTTTCACGGCCGCCAGATCGGCGTCCTGGCCCGAGACCGGCACCTTGCCGGCCAGTTTTTGCGCAGCCAGGGCCTGGATGGCGCCGCCTGCCGTGCCGTCGTTCGAGGCGACGATGGCGTCGATCTTGTTGCCGTTGGCCGTCAGCGCGTTTTCCACGATGGACAACGCTTCGGTGGCGCTCCAGTCCTTCACCCACTGCTGGCCGACGATCTTGATGTCGCCCTTGTCGATGAACGGTTTCAATACCTTCATCTGGCCTTCGCGCAGCATCTTGGCGTTGTTGTCGGTCGGCGAGCCGCCCAGCAGGTAGTAATTGCCCTTCGGCTGCAGCTTGGTCACGCCTTCGGCCTGCATCTCGCCCACTTTCTCATTGTCGAACGAGATGTACGCGTCGATATCGGCGTTCAGGATCAGGCGGTCATACGACAGCACCTTGATGCCGGCCTTTTTCGCTTCCTTGACGGTGTTGTTGAGGACCGTCGCGTTGAACGGTACGATCACCAGCACGTCCACGCCGCGCGAGATCAGGTTTTCGATCTGCGAAATCTGGCGCTGCTCGCTGGCGTCGGCCGATTGCACGAAGACCTTGGCGCCCTGCTTTTCGGCGGCGGCGATGAAGAAATCGCGGTCGCGCGTCCAGCGTTCCACGCGCAAATCGTCGATGGAAAAGCCGATTTTCGGGTTTTTGGCGTCAGCCAGGGCGGCGCTGCTGCTCAATGCCAGCATGGCGGTCATGATGGCTGCGCTGATGATCTTGTTCATTGTGTGTCTCCTAGTGGATGTTATTAACAACGTTTTTTAACTGCGGGTACTGCTGAAAAATTTTATGTCTGTGGTGGTGTCGGCTTACGCGCGGAGCGCTAAGCCGACCTACATCAATGGTTATGGCGCGGCAGGGTCTGGCCCACGGCGCGGTATTTCAGCGCCAGCTCCATGCAGGCGCCCGTTTCCAGCTGGCCCACGCTGGCGCGGTAGATTTCCTGCCATGGCGTGGCGCTGTCGTTGACGGGCGGCGGCAGCTCTTTGGCGCGGCGCGCCAGTTCAGCCGCATCGACCAGCATGTCGCACTGGCCACCGTGCAAGTCCACGCGGATGATGTCGCCCGTACGCAGCAGCGCCAGGCCACCGCCCACGGCGCTTTCCGGCGACGCGTTCAGGATCGAAGGACTATCCGACGTACCCGACTGGCGTCCATCGCCCAGGGTCGGCAGGTTCAGAATGCCGGCCTTGAGCAAGGCGTCGGGCGGTTGCATGTTGACCACTTCGGCCGAACCGGGCCAGCCCACGGGACCTGCGCCGCGCATGACCAGCATGCAGCTGTCGTCGATGTTGAGCGCAGGGTCGTTGATGCGCGCGTGATAGTCGCTTGAACCATCGAAGACGATGGCGCGCGCCTCGAACACGCCTTCGCTGCCGGGACGCGACAGGTAACGCTCGCGGAAAGCGGGCGAGATCACGCTGGTCTTCATGATGGCGAAGTCGAACAGGTTGCCCTGCAAGGCCATGAAACCGGCCTTTTCCTTCAGCGGCGCGGCAAACGGGCGGATCATCTCGCGGTCCGCGCTTTCGCGGCCAGCCAGGTTCGCCGCCATCGTCTGGCCCGTGACCGTCAAACGGTCCGCATGCAGCAAGCCCGCCTGCTGCAGCTCCCACATCACGGCCGGCACGCCGCCGGCGCGGTGGAAGCGCTCGCCCAAATACTTCCCGGCCGGCTGCATGTTCAACAGCAGCGGCACGTCGTAGCCGTGTTCCATCCAGTCGCTCGAGTTCAATTCCACGCCCGCATGGCGCGCCATGGCCATCAGGTGCGGCTGGGCGTTGGTCGAGCCGCCGATGGCCGCGTTGACGATGATCGCGTCCAGGAACGCCTCGCGCGTGAGGATGCTCGACGGGCGCACGTCGTCATGCGCCATGGCGACGATGCGGCGCCCCGTTTCATAGGCGATCTGGCCCCGCTCGCGGTACGGCGCGGGGATGGCCGAGCAGCCCGTGAGCGACATGCCCAGCGCCTCGGCCAGCGCATTCATGGTCGATGCCGTGCCCATGGTGTTGCAGTGGCCGGCCGATGGCGCCGAGGCGGCGGCGATCTGCAGGAATTTGTCGTTGTCGATCAAGCCGGCCGACAGCTGGCGGCGGCCCTTCCAGATGGCGGCGCCGGAACCCACCAGTTCGCCGTCCATCCAGCCGTCGAGCATGGGGCCGCCCGACAGCACGATGGCAGGAATGTCCACCGTGGCGGCGGCCATCAATTGCGCCGGCGTGGTCTTGTCGCAGCCCGTCGTCAGCACCACGGCGTCGATCGGGTAGCCGTGCAAAATCTCCACCAGGCCCAGATACGCGAGGTTGCGGTCCAGCGCGGCCGTGGGACGGCGGCAATTTTCAAAAATCGGGTGCAGCGGGAATTCCATCGGGATGCCGCCCGCGTCGCGGATGCCGTCGCGCACGCGCTGGGCCAGTTCCAGGTGGATGCGGTTGCAGGGACTGATGTCGCTGCCGCTTTGCGCAATGCCGATGATGGGCCGGCCCGAACGCAGTTCTTCGGCCGTGATGCCGTAGTTCATGAAGCGCTCGAGGTACAGCGCCGTCATGTCGATGTGGTCGGGATTGTCGAACCAGTCCTGCGAACGGAAGCGCCGCGCCTGGTGTTTGCCTGCGGTGCTCATGCGCCGTACCAGCCTGCGTCGACGTAGTATTCGCGTCCCGCGCACTTGGCCGCGTTGTCCGACGCGAGAAACAGCGCCAGCGCCGCCACGTCTTCCGGCTCCACGCGCAGCTGCAGGCATTGGCCCTGCAGGATCAAGGCTTCCGCTTCCGGCGTATGCCACAGCTTTTCCTGGCGCGGCGTGCGCACGGCGCCAGGAATGATGCAGTTGACGCGGATGCCGTCGACGCCCAGGTCGCGCGCCAGGCCGCGGGTCAGGCCCTCGATGCCGGCTTTGGCCGTCATGTAGATCGACAGGCGCGCTTGCGCCAGGTGCCAGGAAATCGACCCCAGGTTGAGGATCACGCCGCTGCCCTTGGCGCGCATGGCGGGCGCCACGGCCTGGGCGCAGAAATACTGGTGGCGCAGGTTGACGGCCATGCGCTCGTCCCAGTAGGCGGGCGTGACGTCCTGCAGTTCGTGGCGGTCGTCATTGGCCGCATTGTTGACGAGGATATCCGTGGCGCCCGCGCTGTGTGCGATCTCGGCGAAGGTGGCGGCCAGGGCACCCAGGTCCGTCAGGTCGCAATAGCGGAAAACGGGCGGCTGCGGCAGGTGGGCCAGCTTGTCCTGCAGCGCCAGCGACGCCTCGCGGGCGATATCGAGAAAGGTGACGTGGGCGCCCTGGCGCGCGAACGCCTCGACGATGGCCACGCCGATGCCGGTGCCGCCGCCCGTGATGACGACGCGCTTGCCGGCCAGGCTGGAATAAATTGCATGCTGCATGGTGTCTCTCTTTTTAAAATAATCGGATCAAAGCAAGCCGCGCTGGGCCAGGTTCTGGTACAGCGCGCGCACGCCGAACGTCCAGGGGGCAATCGCATCGCAGCGCTGCACTTCGTTGACCAGCGCGCCCAGCGCAGCGCTGGCAATCGTCACCCGGTCGCCCAGGTGGTGCGTAAAGCCGCCGCCCTGCGCGCCGCGGTCCTTCACGGGCGAGAACATGGTTCCCAGGAACAGCATGAAGCCGTCCGGATACTGGTGGTACTGGCCTGCCGTCTGGCGCACCAGGTCGAGCGGGTCGCGGCTGATTTCGCGCATGAAGCTGGCGCCTTCGAGCACAAAGCCGTCGTCCGCGCCTTCGATCAGCAGCGACACTTCCGCCTCGCGCACGGTGTCGAGCGTGAAGTGCTCGTCGAACAGGCGGATGAAGGGGCCGATGGCGCAGGAGCCGTTGTTATCCTTGGCCTTGCCCAGCAAGAGGGCGCTGCGCCCTTCGATGTCGCGCAGGTTGACGTCGTTGCCCAAGGTCGCCCCCAGCACCTCGCCACGGCTGTTGACGGCCAGGACGATCTCGGGCTCCGGGTTGTTCCAGGCGGACGATGGCAGCAAGCCCACCTGCGCGCCGCAGCCCACCGACGACATCGGCTGCGCCTTGGTAAACACTTCCGCATCGGGGCCGATGCCCACTTCCATGTATTGCGACCAGGCGCCGCGCTGTTGCAGCTGCTGTTTCAAACGCTGCGCCGCGTCCGAGCCAGGCTTCAGTGCCGACAGGTCGCCGCCCAATGTCATTTGCAGGGCGGTGCGCAGGCTCGCCGCGCGCGCCGCGTCGCCGCCCGCCTGTTCCTCGATGACCCGTTCGAGCAGGCTGACGGCGAAAGTCACGCCGCATGCCTTGACGGCCTGCAGATCGCACGGCGCCAGCAGCAGCGGCTCGCCGGCCGGCGCGGCCAGCGCCTGCTTCAGCAGCGACTGCACGGGTCCGAGCGCGATGCCGGGCGCATGGCGGACGATATCGAGCGCATCGCTGCGTTCGAACAGCTCGGCCACCGTCGCCACCGTCTGCGTGATGTCGACCACTTCGCCGCCGCGCACGGCGACGACGCAGGGGCCGTCACGCCAGATGCGGCCGACAAGGAGGGCCTGCGCCAGGTCGGCGGGCAACAAAGAGGCGGGGGAAATCGGCTGCATGGCAAGCTTTCAAAAGGTCGTGACGGGATGGCCGGTGTTCAAGTTCGGACCGATTCTGCGCGCCGCCCTGTGTCGCCGCAATTACGAAAATCACCAAATTGAATGATGATTATTGGTATTGCAGTGCACCAAAAAAAGCCGCCGCGCGGCCCCGGTTTCCGCCCTGTGCGCAGGCGGGAAGGCGCGCCATGGCGCATTGCATCAATTGACCCATCGATATCGTTTTGGATATCACCAATGCGAAAAAAGTGATTGGTGAGGGATGGATGGACAAACTAGTATCAGCCGTGGCCTGCAATCGGCCATTCGCACGGAGCCCGCCCACTGGACGACGGCCCTGGCACATTCAACTATCGAAGACGGTGGAGACCTGAAATGAAAACAACAATGAAAATGCTGACCGCGAGCCTGGCGCTGGCCATCTCCGGCATGGCGGTAATGCCCGTGGCAAGCGCCGCAGACAAGGGCGCAATCGGCATCTCGATGCCAACCAAATCGTCCATGCGCTGGATCGCCGACGGCGACAACATGGTCAAGGTATTCAAGGAGCGCGGCTACAAGACGGACTTGCAGTTTGCCGACGACGATATCCCGAACCAGCTGGCGCAGGTGGAAAACATGATCACCAAGGGCGCCAAGGTGCTGGTGATCGCCGCCATCGACGGCACCACCCTGTCGAACGTGCTGCAAAAAGCGGCCGACAAGGGCATCAAGGTCATCTCGTATGACCGTTTGATCCGCGGCACGAAAAACATCGATTACTACGCCACCTTCGACAACTTCCAGGTCGGCGTGCTGCAAGCGGGCTACATCGAATCGGCGCTGAAACTCAAGGAAGGCAAGGGCCCGTTCAATATCGAACTGTTCGGCGGCTCGGCCGACGACAACAACGCGCACTTCTTCTACAACGGAGCACTGTCGGTGCTCAAACCCTACATCGACAGCGGCAAGCTGGTGGTGCGCTCGAAGCAGATGGGCATGGAAAAGGTCGCCACCCTGCGCTGGGATGGCGCCGTGGCGCAAGCCCGCATGGACAACCTGCTCAGCGCCTACTACGGCAATGCGCGCGTCGACGCCGTGCTGTCGCCATATGACGGCTTGAGCATCGGCATCCTGTCCTCGCTCAAGGGCGTCGGCTACGGCACGCCGAAGCAGCCGTTCCCCGTCGTGACGGGCCAGGATGCGGAAATCCCGTCGGTGAAATCGATCATCCGCGGCGAACAGGCATCGACCGTGTTCAAGGACACGCGCGAACTGGCCAAGGTCACGGCCAACATGGTCGACGCGATGATGAGCGGCAAGACGCCGACCGTCAATGATACGAAGACCTATAACAACGGCGTGAAAGTCGTGCCGTCCTACCTGTTGAAACCGGTCACCGTCGACAAGGCGAACTGGAAGCAGGTGCTCGTCACCGGCAGCGGCTACTACACGGAAGCGCAAGTGAAATAAGCATCCAAGGTACTGAAGGCCCGGCCCTGCCGGGCCTTTCGCTTCACGCACTATCAAGAACAAGACTGCAGCACGACCGATGCCGACCAGCGCGGCCGTGCCAGAGAGGTTATATGACGAACACTATCCTGGAAATGCGCGGGATACGCAAAACATTCCCGGGCGTCGTTGCGCTCGACAATGTCAACCTGCGGGTACGCAGCGGCGAGATCCACGCCATCGTCGGCGAAAACGGCGCCGGCAAATCGACCCTGATGAAAGTGCTCAGTGGCGTCTACGGCCATGGCAGCTATACGGGCGACATCGATTACCTGGGCCAGACGCGGCACTTCCGCGGCATCAAGGACAGCGAAGAAATCGGTATCATCATCATCCACCAGGAACTGGCGCTCGTGCCCCAGCTGTCGATCGCCGAAAATATCTTCCTCGGCAACGAACCGTCCAGCATGGGCGTCATCGACTGGGA
This sequence comes from Janthinobacterium sp. BCJ23, assembly GCF_059617945.1. Taxonomy (NCBI): domain Bacteria; kingdom Pseudomonadati; phylum Pseudomonadota; class Betaproteobacteria; order Burkholderiales; family Oxalobacteraceae; genus Janthinobacterium; species Janthinobacterium sp. BCJ23. Next base: position 257,546 of record NZ_JCAQAW010000005.1, read on the forward strand.
ATACGCGCAAGGCAAGACGCGCGAACTGCTGCACAAAGTCGGCTTGAAAGAGTCACCTGACACCCTGATCACCAACCTGGGCGTGGGCAAGCAGCAGCTGATCGAGATCGCCAAGGCGCTATGCAAGGACGTCAAGCTCTTGATCCTCGACGAGCCGACGGCCAGCCTGAACGAAAGCGACAGCGCGGCACTGCTCGACCTGCTGCTGGGCCTGAAAGCCCAGGGCATCGCCTCGATCCTGATCTCGCACAAGCTCAATGAAATTTCAAGGGTCGCCGATGCCATCACGGTGCTGCGCGACGGGAACACGGTCGACAGTTTCGACTGCCGCATCGAACCCGTCAGCGAAGACCGCATCATCGAAAAAATGGTCGGACGCGAAATGGCCGACCGCTATCCGCCGCGCACGCCGACGATAGGCGAGACCATTTTCGAAGTGCGCGACTGGCGCGTCTTCCACCCCGAGCATGCCGACCGCCCCGTCATCAAAGGCATCAACATGCATGCGAAAAAGGGAGAGATCATCGGCATCGCCGGCCTGATGGGCTCCGGGCGCACGGAACTGGCGATGAGCATTTTCGGCCGCGCCTACGGCCAGCGCATCAGCGGCACGGTGCTCAAGAATGGGCAGGAAATCGACGTCAGCACCATCGGCAAGGCGATCGCACATGGCCTCGCGTATGTCACGGAAGACCGCAAGGGCCTGGGCCTGATCCTCGAGGAAGACATCCAGAAGAACACCAGCCTGGCCAACCTCGATGCGATTTCCAAGCACATGGTGATCGACGAGCAGCGTGAATTCAGCGTGGCCGAGGAGTTCCGCCGCAAGCTCAAGACACGTTGCTCTAGCGTGGCGCAGAAGGTGGTCAATCTGTCCGGCGGCAACCAGCAGAAAGTGGTACTGGCGAAGTGGCTGTTTTCGCGCCCCGACGTGCTGATCCTCGATGAACCGAGCCGCGGCATCGACGTGGGCGCCAAATACGAGATCTACAGCATCATCAGCGACCTGGCCGCCGAAGGCAAATGCATCATCATGATCTCGTCGGAAATGCCGGAATTGCTGGGCATGTGCGACCGGATCTATGTCATGAACGAAGGCCGCTTTGCGGCAGAATTGAGCGCGGCAGAAGCATCGCAGGAGCGAATCATGCGCGCGATCGTTACACACGGAGAAAACAATGGACAATAAACTGACAGCAGGCGCGCCGGCAGCAGCAGCGCCAGCGGCCGCGCCGCAAGCGAAAAGCTATGCCGGCTTTTTGAAGAACAATATGCGCGACTACGGCATGCTGCTTTCGCTGATCGTCATCATGGGCTTTTTCCAGTACATGACCGACGGCACCCTGATGCAGCCGCTGAACCTGACCAACCTGGTGCTGCAAAACAGCTACATCGTCATCATGGCGCTGGGCATGCTGATGGTCATCGTGGCCGGCCATATCGATTTGTCCGTCGGCTCGGTGGTCGGCTTCGTCGGCGCGCTGGCGGCCGTCCTGATCGTCAACTACAACATGAATTTTGTCGCCGCCAGCATCCTCTGTCTGCTGGCCGGCGCCGTCATCGGCGGCGCGCAAGGCTATTTCGTCGCCTTCTTCAAGATCCCGTCCTTCATCGTCACCCTGGCCGGCATGCTGGTCTTCAAAGGCTTGACCCTGGCGCTGCTGGCAGGCCAGTCGGTCGGTCCCTTCCCTGAAGGCTTCCAGATGCTCAGCTCGGGCTTCCTGCCCGACCCGTTCGGCGGCGAAAACCTGCGCGGCCTGTCACTGCTGCTGGGCGTGATCGCCGCCGCGGCGCTGATCTTCACCTCGCTGCGCAGCCGCGCCAGGCAACTGAAGCACGGCATGGAAAACGAGCCGCGCGCCTTCTTCCTGCTGAAAAACGCGGTCTTCGCCGCCGTGATGGTGTATTTCAGCTATCTGCTGGCGTCGTACCGCGGCTTTCCCAACGTGCTGGCCGTGATGTCGCTGCTCATCGTCGCCTACACCTTCATTACCAACCGCACCGTGCTGGGCCGCCGCGTGTATGCCGTGGGCGGCAACGAGAAGGCGGCGCGCCTGTCCGGCATCAAGACGGAACGGGTCAGCTTCTACACCTTCGTCAACATGGGCATGCTGGCCGCGCTGGCCGGCCTGATCTTCGCGGCGCGCCTGAACACGGCCACGCCAAAGGCGGGCACGGGCTTCGAACTGGACGTGATCGCCGCCTGCTTCATCGGCGGCGCCTCGGCTTCGGGCGGCGTGGGCAAGGTGATGGGCGCCGTCATCGGCGCCTTCATCATGGGCGTGATGAACAACGGCATGTCCATCATGGGCATCGGTATCGACTACCAGCAGGTGATCAAGGGCCTGGTGCTGCTGGCGGCCGTGTTCATCGACGTCATTAATAAAAATAAATGAGAAGAACAAGGAAGCACAGGTTCGAGCCTTAGGGGGCTCTGGCCGGCGCTTGCGCCGGCCTTTTTCATTTATGTGATCGCCAGCTGCGCCGCCCTGTCGCCCCACCACGCGGCCTCTTCAAATACGGAAAAGCCCGACAGATCGGCATGCGCGAACAGGATCGCCCCATCGTGTTCGCGCAAGGCTTTGAGCCCCGCATTGCTGCGAAATCCCGGCAACGGTGCGGCCATGGCGTGGCCGCGCACGGTGATGTCGACGCGTTCGACGCAGCTGGCGAAATCGCGCCCGTACGCCGTCTTCAAATCGACGCTGGCCAGCGCCAGCAATTCTTCGGGGCTAGCCGTATCGAGCCACTTGCGCGCTTGCTGCGGTGTGCGGTCAGATAAGGCCACGTAGGCGCTGAAAACGGTTTTCTCGGGCGGGCGCACGCGGATGTCCTGGTGCGTGGAGACGACATAGCCGAGGCCAGGCTCCTGGTACACGACGTTGTCCCAGCACAGCGGTGCGTGCGGCAGTTCGTCAGGAAAACGCTTGAGCAGGAAATTGGCCACCATCCACGGCGCATACGCGGGCGTGTCGCGTTTCGCGTCGAAGCCATAGGCGGCGATGTTGTCCACCACGCGCGCCGCGACATACAGCGGCATGGCGCAGATGGCCTTGCGCGCCTTGACCAAGTAGGTGCGCGGCTGGCCATCGACCAGCTCCAGGCACAGCGCCTCCACGCCGCTGGCCGTCGTCGTGAGGGAAACCACCGTACCCGCATGGCGTTGGACACCTGAGGCCTGCTCCATGGCCGTGGCGACCGGCTGCATGCCGCCCGGCCAGGTCAGCCAGGCGCCATTGCCCGCGTTGGCCGCCTGACCCCAGCGGCTGCAATAGTAATGCAGGCCGGCCCAGGCCGAGACCTGGTCGTAGCGCGTGCCGTAGTCGTCGCGGCAGCAGTAATTCAGATACCAGTGCAAGGTGGGCGAGGTGTATCCCTCGCGCTCCATCCACTGTTTTAAGGTGATGGTATCGAGCGCCTGCCAGGCCGGGTCTTGCGACGATTCCACGGTAGGAAAAACGAAGACGCGCTTGCCGTCGTTGCCATGCGCCTGGCGCAGGCGCCGCACGTCGGCAAAGAAGCGCTCGTGCTGCGCCAGTTCTTCGGCAGAGATGCCTTCGGTGGGAATGAAGCCATCCTGCCACTGGCCGTTGAACAGCAAGCGCTCTTCCGGCGCATGCAGGATGTAGCGCTCGTCGTAAGTGGGCTTTTCCGCCTGCGGATCGCGCTCGATGATACCCAGGTCGAACAATATCTCGCGCACATGCGTCGATTCGGGCGACGGCAGCGGCAGGTAATGGCCCCCCGTGGGATAAGCGAGATCGCCGAAGTGGCCGCCGGCCGCGTTGCCATACGGCTGCGGGCCATCGACCATGAGGAAATCCTTGTGCCCCAGTTTATTCAGCCGCCAGGCGGCCGTCAGGCCGGCGATGCCCGAGCCGAGGATGGCCACGTCGGTGCGCAAGATGCGTGAAGGTGGCGGCAGCGCCTTGCGCTCGCGCAGCAGCTCACGCAAATAGTGGCCCTCGCTGCGGCCCGGGTACAGCACCCTGGACGTGATTTCCTGCCAGCGCAGATAGGCGGCGATGCTGCCGATGCCAGCGGCGGCCGCCGCCGTGCCGCCGGCGGCCCACAGCATGAAGGAACGGCGCTGCATCAGCGGATCACCCGGTTCCAGTCCTGCTCGAATTCATGCACGAGCGACTGGGTGTTCAGGCGGTTCGGCGCCATCGGCAGCGGCTGCATGTCGGGCGGGAAGATGAACATCTCGCGCGTCGTGTCCGCATTCAGGTAGCGCATGGGCAGGCGGTATTTCGTCGGCGGTGTGTAGTCGAGTTGCGGCGAGGCGAGGATAAAACCCCATTCGCCGAACGAGGGCACGTAGGCGTGGTAGGGCCAGGTGCGCATGCCCACTTCGCGCAGGGTCGAATTGATGGTCCAGTAGGCGTGCGGCGCAAAGAACGGCGACGTCGATTGCACCACCATCAAGCCCTTGGCGGCCAGGTGCTTTTTCACCAGGTCGTAAAATGGCACCGAATACAGTTTGCCGAGCGCGAAGCTGGATGGGTCGGGGAAATCGACGATGGCCGCATCGAACATGTCGCCGTTGTTGCGCAGCCAGACGGCGGCATCGGCATTGACGACGGTGACGCGCTTGTCCGAGAACGAATTGTTATTCAGCTTCGCCAGTTCCGGGCGCGTGGTAAACGCGGCCGTCATGGCGGGGTCGAGGTCGACCACGGTGACGTGTTCGATCTGTGGATAACGGAGGATTTCACGCAGGGCCAGGCCATCGCCGCCGCCCAGCACCAGCACGCGGCGCGCCCACGGCAAGGCTTCCAGCACCGGATGCACGAGCGCCTCGTGGTAGCGGTACTCGTCGCGCGAGGAAAACTGCAAATTGCCATTGATGTACAGCCGCGTATCGTCCTTCCAGCGCGTGATCACCAGGCGCTGGTAGGGCGTGGTGGTGGAATACACGATCTGGTCGCCGAACAGGCCATGTTCTCCCCAGGCCACCATGCGGTCAGACATGGCAAAGCCGGCGATCAGCAGCAGCATCACGGCGCAGGCGCGCAGCAAGCGCCCCGTGAGGTTCTTCAGTTCCGCGCGGAAGACATAGATGCTCCACAGGCCCACGCCCACGTTGAGCATGCCGAACAAAAAGCCCGTGCGCACCAGGCCCAGATACGGCGACAGCACCAGCGGGAACAGCAGGGAAACGGCCAGCGCGCCAAGGTAATCGAAGGTGAGCACGCGGCTGACCAGTTCGGAAAATTCCGTCTGGCGCGTGTTCAGGGCGCGCATCACCAGCGGCACTTCCATGCCGACCAGTGCGCCGATCAGGAACACCATCACATACAATAAGGTGCGAAATGGCGCCGCCATCCACGAAAACGTCATGAACAGGATGGCGGCCGACAGGCCGCCGATCAGGCCCACGGCCAGTTCGATGTCGACGAAGCGCGAGAGCACGTCGTCGTCCTTCACGTACTTGGAAAAGTGCGCGCCTACGCCCATGGCAAACAGGTAGCAGCCGATGATGGTGGAAAACTGCAGGATGGAGTCGCCGAGCAGGTAGCTGGACATGGCGCCAGCGATCAGTTCATACGCGAGGCCGCAGGAAGCGACCACGAAGACGGACAAAATCAGAATCTTTTTGTTCATTGGACTTTTTTTTGTTCTAATATGCGTTGACGTTATCAAATACTCATTGCGAGGAAAGCCGTGCCCGCCATCCTAAACTATCTGATCCATCTTATACTGGCCGCCGCGCTGCTGATTGCCTTTTTTATCATCTACACGCGCGTCACGCCGTATAACGAAGTGCTGCTGATCCGCCAGGGCAACCACGCGGCGGCCCTGTCGCTGGGCGGCGCGCTGCTGGGCTTTTCCGCCACCATCGCCTCGTCCCTGATGCACACGGCCGACTACCAGCAATTCTTTGCCTGGGCCTTCGGCGCCATGGTGGTGCAATTGCTCGCCTATGTGGTGACCACGCGTTTGCTGCGCATGTCGAAAGACCAGATCGAATCGAACAACAGCGCTTTCGGCGGCCTGCTGGGCGCCATTGCCCTGTCGATCGGCGCCATCAACGCCGCCTGCATTTCCTGACACCGCTTTATCTTTTTCAAGGACATTCATCATGAGCCTCGGCAGCTTTATCAAGAAGCAGTTTATCGACGTACTGCAGTGGAACGAAGAGACGGAAGGCGTGCTGGCCTGGCGCTTCCCCATGCAGGATTTCGAGATCCAGAACGGCGCCATCCTGAATGTGCGCGAATCGCAGGTCGCCGTCTTCGTCAATGAAGGCAAGATCGCCGACGTCTTCGGTCCCGGCACGCACAAGCTGACGACGCAAACCTTGCCGCTGCTGACCAACCTGAAAAACTGGGACAAGCTGTTCGACTCGCCATTCAAGTCGGACGTGTATTACTTCAGCACGCGCGTGCAGACTGGCCGCAAGTGGGGCACGCCGCAGCCGATCACCATCCGCGACAAGGATTTCGACATGATCCGCGTGCGCGCCTTCGGCATGTACTCGTACCGCATCGCCGACGCCCGCACCTTCTTCACCGAGATCAGCGGTACGCGCGAAGTCTATACGCGCGACGAGGTGGAAGACCAGTTGCGCGGCATTCTGATGTCGAGCATGGCCAGCTCGCTGGGCGGCGCGAACGTCCCCTTCCTCGACATGGCGGCCAACCAGGCGCTGATGGCGCAGGAAGTCAAGGATGGCCTGGCGCAGGCGTTTGCCCGCTATGGCGTGGGCCTCGATGAATTCAACGTGGCCAGCATCAGCCTGCCCGAGGAATTGCAGGCGGCGCTCGACGAGCGCATCTCGGCCGGCATGAAGGGCGGCCTGGGCGCCGACAAGATGAGCGGCTACACGAAATTCCAGGTGGCCAACGCGATCCCGCTGGCGGCGCAGAACGAAGGCGGCATGGCCGGCATCGGTGCGGGGCTGGGCGCCGGGCTGTCGATCGGCCAGGTGATGGCGCAAAGCATGGGCGGTGCGCTGCAGCAGCCGGCACCGGCGCCGGCGGCGCCGCCTGCCCCCGCGGAAGAACCGATCGAGGCGCGCCTGGAAAAACTCAAGGGCCTGCTCGACAAGGGTCTCATTTCGCCGGCCGACTACGATGGCGCCAAGGCTGAACTGCTGAAAAAACTGATCGGCTAAATATTAGCGAAATACGACTGCATGCAAACTGTTTCCTGTCCCAGCTGCGGCGCGGAAGTCCGCTTCCGCTCGCACGCTTCCGTGCTCGCCGTGTGCGAGTACTGCCACAGCACCATCCTCAAGGACGCCGATTCCGTCAGGGACATGGGCAAGATGTCGGCCGTCCTGGAAGACTATACGCCGATCCAGATCGGCACGGCCGGCGTGCACGATGGCGTGCACTTCACCGTCGTCGGCCGCATCCAGCAGCGCTACAGCGCCGGCACGTGGAACGAGTGGTATCTGCTGTTCGACGATACAAGCACGGCATGGCTGGGTGATTCGTCCGGCCTGTACACCTTGACGCGCGAGCGCAGCACGCAAGATACCTTACCCGTCTTTGGCGAGCTGGCGCCGGGCAAGCGCTACACGATCTGCGGCGAGCCGTACACGGCGGCCGAGATCCGCAACGCCGAATGCATCGCCGGCCAGGGCGAATTGCCGTTCAAGGTGGGCGCCGGCTGGCGCATCCAGGTAGCGGACTTCCGCAACTACGCCAGCTTTGTCACGCTCGACTACACGGATGGCCCGCAACCGGTCGTCTACCAGGGCGTCGCCGTCACCCTGGATGGCTTGCAGTGCCAGCTGCTGCGCGACGACGACGCCATTGCCAAGAGCGCCGGCAAGTACCGCGGCAAGCTCGATGCGCTCGACTGCCCGTCCTGCGGCAGCGGCATCCACTATGTGCCCGGTGCGGCGGCGCAGCTGGTGTGCCCCGCCTGCCACGCGCAGCTCGACGCCAGCGGCCCGGAAGCGCAGGTGCTGGCCATCGGCAAGCAAGTGCACGACAACGCCGACATCTCCCTGGAACTGGGTGCCAGCGCGAAAATCAGCAATGTGGACTTCACGGTGATTGGCATGATGCGCCGCGCCGACGACGAAGGCAGCGAGTGGAACGAATACCTGCTGTACAACGCGCGCGCCGGCTTCTTCTGGCTGGTGGAGACGGACGATGGCTGGTCGCGCTCGAACGTGCTGCCGAACTGGCCCAACTGGGCATCGCTGGACGCCGATACCTGCACGCTCGATGGCGCCACCTATCGCAAACTGTATGACTACGGCTCGCAGGTCGTGTATGCGGCGGGCGCCTTCAACTGGAAGGTGGCCGTCGGCGACAGCACGCATGTGCATGAATTCGAGCAGGGACAGACCAAACTGGCGGCGGAGATCACCGGCGAGGAGATGACCTGGTCGCGCTCCGTGCCCGTCGCCTACGACCAGATGGCCGCCTGGTTCGGCGCCGCCTTCCATGGCGGCGACCGGGTGCGGAATATCCAGCTGAGCCACCGCGGCATCGCCAAGGTCTTCATCGTCATCGTGCTGGTGCTGAATGCGATCCCGATGTTCGTCTCATTCTCCAGTACCTTGATGTGGAGTTTGCTGGGCTGCCTGGCGCTGTTCCTGCCTGCCGCTTTTCTCGACAAGAATGCAAAGAATCCCCCATGAGTAAATACGTGATCTATGCCCTGATGGTGACCTTCAGTGTCACGGCCGCCAACTGGGTCCGCATGTTCAAGGTGGCCGGCAGCAGCAGCGGCAGCAGCTGGAGTTCGCGCACGGGCAGCGGCGGCGGCAGCTATGGCGGCGGCTCCAGCGGCGGCAGCCACAAATAAGCATGGCGTCCACACCGCATCTGCCCCTGGGCACCCATCTGCTGGCCGACCTGTCGGGCATCGCGCCGGAGCCTCTGCGCGACGGCGCCGAGCTCGAGCGCCTGCTGCGCGACGCCGCCATCGCGGCCGGCGCGCAAGTGCTGCACGGCCATTTCCACAGCTTTGGCCCGGGTCAGGGCGTCACGGGCGTGCTGCTGCTGGCCGAATCGCACATCTCGCTGCATACCTGGCCCGAGGTCGGCTTTGCCGCCGTCGACATCTTCATGTGCGGTGCGGCGCGGCCGCAGCTGGCGCTCGACATCATCAAGGATGCGCTGCAGGCCGCGCATTGCCAGCTGCAATCCATACGCCGTGCGCCGCCCGGGCATTCCTAGCGTCGCTGGTGGATCGCGTGGGGATCGCTTACACTGTCGGCTCATTCCCCAACCGTGACTCCCATGCGCCGTTCCGCCCTCCTTGCCTTGCCCCTGCTGCTGCTGGTTTCCGCCTGCGATGACTACACGGCGCCCAGCCTGTACCAGGCCACCACGCCCGAGTGCAAGACGTGGACGGAGGGCTCGCGTTTCGAGCTGCCGCGCGGTATCAGCATCTACGCCACGCCGCCCGTCACCCTGAAGGAAGGCGGCACGGAGCTGGCGCTGATTTTTACTTTGCCCGTCGGTACGCAAGCCAGTTTTACGCGCCTGTCCTTCCTGCTGGAAGAACCGAAACAGCCGCCCTTCGCGCAAGCCAAGATACTCACCATTTACCAGCGCGGCATGAACCAGAAGGCGGAGATCGTCGACGTCATCGAGCAGCTGCCCATCATGTTTTCCGCCGTCGGCAACAGCAAGGAAACGCAATGGCGCTTGCGATTGCAACTGCCGCGCCAGCTGCCGCAGCGCTTCGATCTGTCGATGCCCGACATGCTCGTCGGCGGCAAGCGCTATCCGGTGCGCACGTTTACGTACCGCTATTTCCCCGAGCGCCAGGCTTACGGCATGTGCAGCTAAGCCACACCCTCTGTTGACGGCGGCGCAGGCCGCTGGCACACTGGTGTTTTCCATCACACAACAGGAGTAGACAACATGCGCCATTCGGATACTGCCGTGCTGTCGGCTGCCTGATCACCGTTTTTCCCCGCTAAGATTTTTAGCCCGCACTTCCCCATACGCTGATCGCGTAGCCGACGTTCCCCTTCTTTCGTGCCAGTCATCGCGACTGGCGGTGCCTGCACGCGCAGGCTACACGTCCGCACGCGGACGACAGAATCTGGAATAACGCTACCATGATCGCATTCGATTTTGCACAACTACGCCTTATCGGGCTGCAGCAGGCCATCGCCAGCGCAGCCACCCAGCTCGACATCTCTTCCCCCGCCGCGCAGCTGATGCGCGTTTGCGCCGTGCACCGCGACAGCATCGGCGTGCACGACGGCATCCTGGAACAGCCGGCGCAGATCCTGCCGCGCCTGCTGCACGAACTGCAGGCACAGGACACCATCCTCACGGTGGGCGACTGCGTCGCCGCCGAAGCCGATGGTCACGGCACGCTGTGGATAACGGCGCACTTATCCCCAGTCACGCAGATCGCGCGGCGCGGCAATGACGGCCGGCGCCAACTGCTTGCCAGCAATGTCGATACGGCCCTGCTGGTGATGGGACTGGACGAGGATTTCAATCCGCGCCGCCTGGAGCGCTATCTGTCCATCGTGCTGGCAGCGCAAGTAACGCCCGTGGTGGTGCTGAGCAAGGCCGACGTGGCCGACGACGTGGCGGGCAAGCTGGCGCAGCTCAAGCACCGTCTGCCGCCACACGTGCCCCTGTTTGCCATCGATACGCGCCATGCGTATGACGTGGCCATCCTGGAACCCTGGTTGGGTGCAGGCCAGACCCTGGTGCTGCTCGGTTCATCGGGTGCCGGCAAGTCCAGCCTGACCAATACCTTGTGCGCGGTGGAGCAGGTAACCAACGGCGTGCGCCATGGCGACGGGCGCGGGCGCCACACGACGACGGCGCGCTCCCTGCACCTGTGTGCCAGCGGGGCCTGCATCATCGACACGCCGGGGCTGCGCAGCTGGCGCGCCGATGCCGATGCGGAAACGCTGGCCGCTACCTTTGACGACATCGCGGCGCTGGCGGCGGCGTGCCAGTTCCGCGATTGCCGGCATGCGAGCGAACCCGGTTGTGCCGTGCGTGGCGCCGTCGATGGGGACCGCCTGCGCAATTATCACAAGCTGCTGCGCGACGCCCGGCGCAGCGAGGAAACGCCGCTCGAGCGCATCGCCGCGCGCGCCAAGTGGAAGACGGTATTGAAGGCGGGACTGGAAAGGGGCAAGGACAAACGCCGCTAATTTTTACTGAAATTCGTTTGCTGAAAAAAAAGGCAGCCCGAAGGCTGCCTTTCTTGCGCGGCGCAGTGATTACATCTTGCGCAGCTTCTGGATCGCTGCCAGTTGCGCAATTGCGCTGGCCAGCTCGGCTTGCGCTTGCGCGTAGTCGATGCCCGAATCCTTGTTGTGGATATTTTCTTCCGCCAACTTCTTCGCTTCCAGCGCTTTCGCTTCGTCGAGGTCGTGACCGCGGATCGCGGTATCGGCCAGGACAGTCACGGTATCCGGTTGCACTTCCAGCAGGCCGCCGGCAACGAAGACGAACTCTTCTTCAGCCTGGCCGACTACCTTGATGCGGACCGCGCCCGGACGGATGCGGGTAATCAAAGGCGTGTGGCGTGGGTAGATACCCAGCTCGCCCTGTTCACCCGGCAACGCGACGAATTCTGCTTCGCCTGAAAAAATCAGTTCTTCAGCGGAAACCACGTCAACGTGAATTGTGTGTGCCATGTGTGTCCTATCGGGTTGAAGAACCCCGCCTTCTGAGGGGCGGGGTTAGGCCCAGACTTAACTTAGTTAAGTTTCTTGGCTTTTTCGATTGCTTCTTCGATCGTGCCGACCATGTAGAACGCTTGTTCCGGCAGGTGATCGAGTTCGCCCGAAGCGATCATTTTGAAGCCCTTGATCGTGTCTTTGAGCGAAACGTATTTACCAGGTGCGCCGGTAAAGACTTCAGCGACGTGGAAAGGCTGCGACAGGAAACGCTGCATCTTACGTGCGCGGGCGACCAGCAGTTTGTCTTCCGGTGCCAGCTCGTCCATACCCAGAATCGCGATAATGTCGCGCAATTCCTTGTAGCGTTGCAGGGTCGTTTGCACGGCACGCGCGGTGTCATAGTGCTCTTGACCAACGATCAACGGATCCAGCTGACGCGAGGTCGAATCCAGTGGGTCCACGGCTGGGTAGATACCCAGGGAAGCGATGTCACGCGACAGCGCAACGGTCGAATCCAAGTGAGCAAACGTGGTAGCAGGCGACGGATCGGTGTAATCATCGGCTGGAACGTAGACGGCCTGGATCGAGGTGATCGAACCGGTCTTGGTCGACGTAATACGCTCTTGCAGACGGCCCATTTCTTCAGCCAGGGTCGGTTGGTAACCCACAGCCGACGGCATACGGCCCAGCAGTGCCGAGACTTCGGTACCAGCCAGCGTAAAGCGGTAGATGTTGTCGACGAAGAACAGAACGTCTTTGCCTTCATCACGGAACGATTCAGCGATCGTCAGGCCGGTCAGCGCAACGCGCAGACGGTTACCTGGCGGTTCATTCATCTGACCGTAGACCATCGCGACTTTGGAATTCTCCGGGTTTTCCAGATCGACCACTTTCGCGTCAGCCATCTCGTGGTAGAAGTCGTTACCTTCACGAGTACGCTCACCAACACCGGCGAACACGGACACGCCGCTGTGCGCCTTGGCGATGTTGTTAATCAGTTCCATCATGTTCACGGTCTTGCCTACGCCAGCGCCGCCGAACAGACCAACTTTACCGCCTTTTGCAAACGGGCAAACCAGGTCGATCACCTTGATGCCGGTTTCCAGCAGTTCTTGCGATGGCGACAGTTCGTCGTATGCAGGAGCGGTGCGGTGGATCGACGCGATCTGCTCGTGCGACACGGGGCCGCATTCGTCGATCGGGTTGCCCAGCACGTCCATGATGCGACCCAGGGTTGCTTTACCGACTGGCACCATGATAGGTTTGCCGGTGTTCTGGATCATCATGCCGCGACGCAGGCCATCGGACGAGCCGAGTGCAATGGTACGGACAATGCCGTCGCCCAACTGCTGTTGTACTTCCAGGGTCAGTTCCGAGCCTGCCATCTTCAAGGCATCAAATACCTTAGGCATCGCGTTGCGGGGAAACTCAACGTCCACCACAGCGCCGATACACTGAACGATTTTGCCATCAGCCATGTTCGTTCCTTCAATATAGTTAAATTCGTTTAAACCGCAGCCGCACCGGCGACGATTTCGGAGAGTTCTTTGGTAATCGCAGCTTGGCGGGTCTTGTTGTAGATCAGCTTCAATTCGCCGATCACACTACCCGCGTTGTCGCTTGCAGCTTTCATCGCGACCATCCGTGCCGATTGCTCGGACGCCAGATTCTCCGCGACTGCCTGGTACACCAGCGCTTCTACATAGCGCTCCAGCAATTCGTCGATGATGCTTTGTGCATCCGGCTCGTAGATGTAATCCCACGAGTGTGCGCTCTTGTCGGCGACCATCTTGTCGGCCGTCAGGGGCAGCAATTGCTCCACGACTGGTTCCTGTTTCATCGTGTTGATGAATTTGGTGTAGCACAGGTACACTGCATCGATCTTGCCTGCCTGGAACTCTTCGAGCATGACCTTGACGGGTCCGATCAGTTTGTCCAGGTGGGGCGTATCACCGGTCTGAATGGCAGAGGCGACGATCTTGACGCCGATGCGATTCAAAAAACCCAAACCCTTGTTACCGATGGCAACTGCTTCAACCCGGTTGCCAGCTGCTTCCAGCTCGCGCGACTTCGACGTCACCTGGCGCAGGATGTTGGTATTCATGCCGCCGCACAGACCTTTGTCGGTCGTGACAACGATGAAACCCACTGCCTTCGCTTGCGTACCCTGGGCAGCTGCCAGGAACGGGTGCGTGTATTCCGGATTGGCGGTCGCCAGATTGGCGGCGATATTCCGAATCTTGTCACTGTAGGGACGAGCGGCCCGCATCCGGTCTTGCGCCTTGCGCATTTTGGACGCGGCGACCATTTCCATCGCCTTGGTGATCTTCTTCGTATTCTCTACGCTCTTGATCTTGCCTCGTATCTCTTTGCTTGATGCCATGAGTCCTTACTCCTTCTGCGCGTAGGGCGGCGCCTCACTCGAGGTGGGCGCCGCCTGGCCGCTTAATATGCGCCGGATTTCTTGAAATCAGCAATGGCCGCCGACAGAGTTGCTTCGCTGTCTTTGTCGAGTTGCTTGGTTTCTTCGATCTTGGCCAGCAGAGCAGCTTGCTTGGTCTTCATGTAAGCGTGGACACCAGCTTCGAACGACAGCACTTGCTTGACTGGCACGTCGTCCATGAAGCCTTTGTTCACCGAGAACAGCGATACGGCCATCAGCGAGATCGACAGTGGCGAGTATTGGGCTTGCTTGAGCAATTCCGTTACGCGGGCACCACGGTCCAGCTGCTTGCGGGTCGATTCATCGAGGTCCGAAGCGAACTGCGCAAACGCGGCCAGTTCACGGTACTGCGCCAAGTCGGTACGGATACCGCCGGACAGGTTTTTGATGACCTTGGTCTGGGCGGCGCCACCGACGCGCGATACGGAAATACCGGCGTTAATTGCAGGACGGATACCGGCGTTGAACAGCGAGGTTTCCAGGAAGATCTGACCGTCGGTAATCGAAATCACGTTGGTTGGAACGAATGCGGACACGTCGCCAGCTTGCGTTTCAATGATCGGCAGTGCCGTCAGGGAACCGGTCTTGCCTTTGACGGCGCCGTCGGTGAACTTCTCGACGTAATCGGCGTTCACGCGTGCTGCGCGTTCCAGCAGACGGCTGTGCAGGTAGAACACGTCGCCTGGGTACGCTTCGCGACCTGGTGGACGGCGCAGCAGCAGCGAGATTTGACGGTATGCAACAGCTTGTTTGGACAGATCATCGTAGACGATCAGTGCATCTTCACCGCGGTCACGGAAGTATTCGCCCATGGCGCAACCGGAGTACGGCGAGATGTATTGCATGGCGGCCGATTCCGAAGCGGAAGCGGCGACAACGATGGTGTATTCCATCGCGCCGTGCTGTTCCAGCGAGCGCACGATGTTCTTGATCGACGAGGCTTTTTGGCCAATCGCGACGTAGATACACTTCATGCCCTGGCCTTTTTGATTGATGATCGCATCAATCGCCACAGCCGACTTGCCGGTTTGACGGTCGCCGATGATCAGTTCGCGCTGGCCGCGGCCAACTGGAACCATCGCATCGATCGACTTCAGGCCGGTTTGCATCGGTTGCGAAACGGACTCACGGGCGATCACGCCCGGTGCGATTTTTTCAATCGCGGCCGTCAGTTTGGTTTCGATGGCGCCTTTGCCGTCGATCGGCTGACCCAGCGCGTTGACAACGCGGCCGAGCAGCTCAGGACCGACTGGCACTTCCAGAATGCGGCCGGTGCATTTCACCGTGTCGCCTTCGGAGATGTGCTCGTAGGCACCCAGAATCACGGAACCGACGGAGTCGCGTTCCAGATTCATTGCCAGGCCAAACGTGTTGCCTGGGAATTCCAGCATCTCGCCTTGCATCACGTCCGACAAACCGTGGATGCGGCAGATACCGTCGGCGACGGAAATAACCGTGCCTTGATTACGCACTTCAGCGCCGCCGTCAAGACCTTGGATCCGGCTCTTGATCAACTCGCTGATTTCAGATGGGTTGAGTTGCATACTAACTCCTAAAAGTGTTTCTCTCAGCTTGCGCGAGGGGTAAGGGTCTGTCTAAGCTGGCCTGCCGAAGCGCGTGTCTTACGACACCAGTGCAGCGTGCAGTTGCTGCAACTTGGCGCGCACCGAGGTATCGAGCACCTGGTCGCCAACGACCACGCGCACGCCGCCGAGCAGCGATGGATCCACTGTGACGGCAGGGTTGAGCTTACGACTGAATTTCTTTTCCAGCGTTGCGACCAGCTCGGCCGTTTGGCCTTCGCTCAGATCGAAAGCGCTCGTGATCTCGGCGTCAGCCGCACCTTCCAGGCCATTTTTCAAGGCATGGAATTGCGCGCCGATTTCCGGCAGCAGGCTGATGCGGCCATTTTCGATCAACATCGTGACGAAGTTTTTCACTTCCTCATTGAGCGGCGATTTCAACAACGACAGGATGGTGGCGGCGACGTCGCTTTCCGAAACTTTCGGATTGCGCGCGTACGCCTGTACCTCGGGGTGGCTACCGATCTGTGCCAGTTCGGACACCAGCTCGGACCACGCCGCGAGGTTGCTTGACTCCTTACCAGCTTGGGCTACGCGGAACAAAGCTTCCGCGTAGGGACGGGCGACGGTTGCGAGTTCTGCCATGATTACAGCTCGACAGCAAGACGCTGCAACATTTCGGCGTGAGCCGTAGCGTTAACTTCACGCTTCAAGATCTGCTCGGCACCCTTGACAGCCAGGTCAGCCACCTGAGCGCGCAATTGTTCGCGTGCTTTCGACAGTTGCTGTTCGGCGTCCGACTGGGCTTGCGCAATGATACGCGCAGCTTCAGCTTGTGCATTTTGCTTGATCTCTTCAGCAACCAGCTGCGCGCGCTTTTCAGCGTCCGCAACGCGTTGCGACGCTTCTTCACGTGCACTGTTCAATGCCTCTTGCGCACGCTTTTCAGCGACTGCCATCGAAGCTTGACCTTGATCGGCCGCAGCCAATCCATCCGCGATTCGTTTGGCACGCTCATCCAGCGCATTGTTCAGCGCTGGAAATACGAACTTCATCGAGAACCAGACCAACACCGCGAAGGTGATCATCTGGCCGATGAGCGACATATTGATGTCCATACCTTTGCTCCTAACTAAAAGTTTCTCCTAGGGTTGGAGCGAATTACTGAGCAACAGCCGTCAGAGCGGACAGGAACGGGTTAGCGAACGTGTACAGCAGAGCAACACCAACGCCGATCATCGAAATAGCATCCAGCAGACCAGCGATAACGAACAGTTTGGTTTGCAGTTGTGGCATCAGTTCTGGTTGACGTGCCGAAGCTTCCAGGAATTTGCCACCCAAGATAGCGAAGCCCAGAGCGGTGCCGATTGCGGCCAGGCCGATGATGATTGCTGCTGCCAGAACGGTCATGCTTTGTACTTGTGCGATCAGAGCTTGCATAAAATTCTCCTAAATTTAAAAACGAAAGATACTAAAAAAACAAAATATAAAGTTAATGATTAATGTTTCTCAACCGCAAGGCTCAGATACACAACCGTCAACGCCATAAACACAAAAGCTTGCAAAGTTACAATCAAGATATGGAAAATTGCCCATGGACCACCCAACGCCCACTGTGCCCACCAAGGCAACAACGCGATCAAGATGAAAATCAGTTCGCCGGCATACATATTGCCGAACAGTCGCAGCGACAGGGAGATCAGTTTTGCAACCAGCTCAACCATTTGCAGCAAGAAATTGACAGGTGCCAGGGCGATCGTGCCGATCAGGCCGCTCGCGTGGAACGGTGCCGTGAACAGTTCCTTGATCCAGCCGCCCAGGCCCTTGGCCTTGATCGAGAAGGCGATCACGCACAGCACGACCGACAGCGACATGGCGAAGGTGTGGTTGACGTCGGCGGTCGGCACGGCGCGCAGTTTATGCACGCCAAACCAGCTCAGAATCTTCGGCAACAGGTCAACCGGCAGGAAGTCCATCGCGTTCAGCAACCAGACCCACACAAAAATTGTGATGGCCAGCGGCGCGATGACCTTGCTTTTCGCGTGGAAGGCCCCATTAATAGTGTCATTGACGATTTCCATGACCATTTCGACGAAGTTTTGCAACTTGCCGGGGACACCAGCCGTCGCGCGGCGCGACGCCATATAGAAAACAGCCAGGAAAACAAAGCCCAGAATGGCCGAAATCCAGAACGTATCCAGATTGATCATGCCGTCGGCACTTCTCAGGTGGGCCAGATGGTGACTGATGTATTCTGTGGCGTTGGCCGGGGCAGCATGGCCCGCTTCAATAGCGTGTTCTGTGGTCATAATGAATTTAGATTTGTCGTTTCAGAGCTCAACAGGCCCCAAAACCAATGATTAAACAGCGAGCAATGAAAACCAGTATGCTAAGGTTGCCACCGCGAAACCCAAGATCAGCCATAACCAGGCGGCCGACTGAAACAACACCAGTGCCAATATAAACAGCACCGCTGTGATAAATATTTTCACCACTTCTGCGCGCAAATGCGCCCGGAATGCCTTATTGGCGTCGCTAGAACCGCGAACCACCAACAGGGCATACACCAGGCTACCGATGACTGCGATAGCGCCGCCGTATGCGGCGGACCAGCCTCTGACACTGCCACCGAAAAACAGGGTGACCGTGGCAAAACTGATAGCGATTGCTAGCTGCAAGGCAACTACTTTGTAGACTGGCTTGGCAATACTTTGTTGTGAATCACTCAATTGCCAAGTTCCCAGAAAAATCTACACACGCAAAGACACGGGATTATAGTTGGCTTTGATCTATAGAGTCAAACGTTGCTGCACCGCAGCAGGGCAATTGCTGCGTGAAACTGACGCTTTACCGACTATTCGCCGCCATTTGCACCACTATATGGCAAAGCCGCTTGTCTGGCCGCTCCCAGCCGTGTTATCAAGGAATCACGTGGTGCATCCGGAAAGCATGGCCCGATTGTCCACACCCGCATGGCCCCTGTCTTTGCAGCTTGCTATTTAACCACGCAAGCGGGTCAACAAACCATCCAGTACGTCAAGATCGGCAAAATCAATCACCAATTGGCCACGGCCCTTGTTGCCCATCTTGAACACCACGGGCGTGGCCAGTGCATCGGACAGCTCTTCTTCCAGGCGCGCGATGTCGCCGGACTTTTCCTTTTGCCGCGGCTCGACCGGGTTGGCCGCTTCCTCGACCGTGCGCGTGACGAGCTTTTCCGTCTCGCGCACGGACAGGCGCTTGGCCACGACCTGGTTCGCCAGGGTGATCTGGCTGGCCGCATCGACGGCCAGCAGCGCGCGCGCATGACCCATGTCGATATCGCCGGCCATCAGCATGGTTTGCACGGGAGCGGCCAGGTTCATCAAACGCAACAGGTTCGACACGGCGCTGCGCGAGCGTCCCAGCGCAGTGGCCGCTTGCTCATGCGTAAAACTGAAGTCGGCGATCAGGCGGTGAATGCCCTGCGCTTCTTCCAGGGGATTGAGGTCTTCGCGCTGGATATTCTCGATCAGCGCCATGGCCGCGGCGGCCAGGTCGTCCACATCGCGCACCAGCACCGGCACTTCCGTCAGGCCGGCCAGTTGCGAGGCGCGGAAACGGCGTTCGCCGGCGATGATTTCATATTTGACAAGTCCGCTCAAGGTGTCTTGCCCGATCGGGCGCACCAGGATCGGCTGCATCAGCCCTTGCGCCTTGATCGAGGCGGCCAGTTCGTTCAAGGCCCCCTCGTCCATGCGCGTGCGCGGCTGGTATTTGCCCGCTTGCATTTGCGACACGGGCAAGTTCGACGGTTGATTCGTGTCCGGACTGGCGAAGTCGCCACCGCCGCCGCCCAACAGGGCGTCGAGTCCGCGGCCCAGTCCTTTTAATTTTTTCGTAGCCATACTGTCCTAATCGTGTTTTCAGAGTAAGCGCTCACACCGTATCGTGCAGACGCTCGCCCCTTGTTTACATATGTTTGATGCGTTCGACCATCTCGGCGCCGAAGGCGATATACGCCTGCGCACCTTTCGAGCTCGGGTCGAAGGTCACGCCGGGCAAACCGTACGACGGCGCTTCGGCCAGGCGCACGTTGCGCGGGATGATGGTATTGAACACCTTGTCGCCGAAGTGCTGTTCCAGCTGGGCCGACACTTGTTGCGATAATGTCATGCGTGGATCGAACATCACGCGCAGCAGGCCGATGATCTTCAAGTCCGGGTTCAGATTGGCGTGCACCTTCTTGATGGTGTTGACCAGGTCGGACAAGCCTTCCAGCGCGTAGTACTCGCACTGCATCGGGATGATCACGCCATGCGCGGCGCACAGGCCGTTCAGGGTCAGCATCGATAATGCCGGTGGGCAATCTACCAGGATGAAATCGTATTCGCCGTCCACTTCGGCCAGCGCATCCTTGAGGCGGCGTTCGCGGTTGTCGAGCTCGACCATCTCCACTTCCGCGCCGGCCAGCTCGCGGTTCGACGGCAAGACATCGAAGCGCCCCGCTTCCGAACGCTGGCGTGCCGTCTTGACATCGGACTCGCCCAGCATCACTTCATAGGTCGACGCCTTCAGGCCGGCCTTGTTGATGCCGGCACCCATGGTCGCATTGCCCTGCGGGTCGAGGTCGACCAGCAGCACACGCTGGTTCAACTTGGCCAGACCGGCGGAGAGGTTGACGCTTGTTGTGGTTTTACCAACACCACCCTTTTGATTTGCTACACAAAAAATTTTGGCCATGTATCTTCTAGTTGTAAAGAGATGCAAACTTCATCACGCGCCCCGGCATTCGGCCGAAACGATTTATACTGTTTATTTCATTTATACGATATAAATCGTTTATACGGTTTATATTATTTATACCGTATAAACTGTTTATCTCATTTATTTTTTGACTTTTAAATTCTTGCTATAAAGACCAGATGACGCTCTGCATTTAGCCCTGGCACCTGGATTGCTCGTAATTCCGTCACTTTCCAGTCCGCCGGCAATCGCTCTCTCTCGTCTGGTGGTGCCACCCCTTTCAAGGCGATGTATTGCCCGCCCTCGGCCAGTACGTGGTTCGACCAGTTGACGAAGTCGGACAGGTCGGCAAAGGCACGCGAGGTGATCACGTCGAATTTCTGCTGCACTTCCAGCTGTTCCACCCGTTTCGTGTACACGCTAACGTTGCTCAAGCCCAGTTCGGCCTTCACTTGCGTCAAAAAAGCCGTCTTTTTATGCACGGTATCGATCATCGACACCTTGATATCGGGCCGCGCGATGGCCAGGACCATGCCCGGCAAGCCACCGCCGGCGCCCACGTCGAGCACATTCTTTGCATCCGCGAACGCCGGCACGGCGGCCAGCGAATCGAGCACGTGCAGGGTCAGCATCTGCATAGGATCGCGCACCGACGTCAGGTTGTACACGCTATTCCATTTGGCCAGCAAGGCCAGGTAATCGAGCAGTTTTTCCGTCTGATCCGCGCTCAGGTCCAGCCCCAGCGCGGCGATGCCTTCATTCAAAATAGGGGCCAATGCGGCCCGGTCAAACTGCTTCATTCAACAACCTCGTCCTTTAAAGTGGTGGTGTGCGCGGCGCCAAAGCCGCGCTTTTTCAGGTGCACCAGCAGCAGCGAAATGGCCGCCGGCGTCACGCCCGAAATGCGCGATGCCTGGCCCAGGGTTTCCGGGCGCTGCTTGTCGAGTTTTTGCCGCACTTCGACCGACAGTGCGCCGATATCGAGATAATTGAAACCTTCCGGCAAGGCCAGGTTTTCATAGTGTTCGTGGCGCTCGATTTCCTTGCTCTGGCGCTCGATGTAGCCCGCATATTTGAGCTGGATTTCCACCTGTTCGCGCACGGCGGGATCCATCACGCCGGGGCCGGCCAGGGCCTGGCCTTCCATGCCCGTCATGCTCATCAGGGTATCGTAGGCGACGTTCGGGCGGCACAGCAGGTCCGCCAGCGAGTACTCGCGCTCGATGGCCTGGCCCACGATGCGTTCCGATTCGGCGGCCGCCAGGATGCGCGGATTGACCCACGTGGAACGCAGGCGCTGCAGTTCCAGCGCCACCGCTTCGCGCTTGGTCTCGAACGCTTGCCATTGGGCGTCGCCGACGCAGCCCAAAGCGCGGCCGATTTCCGTCAACCGCATGTCGGCATTGTCTTCGCGCAGGCTCAAACGGTACTCGGCGCGGCTGGTGAACATGCGGTACGGTTCCTGCACGCCCTGGGTGATCAGATCGTCGACCAGCACGCCCAGATAGGCCTCGGAGCGGCCCGGTACCCAGGCTTCCTTGTCCTGCGTCAGCAAGGCCGCATTCAGGCCCGCCAGCATGCCTTGCGCGGCCGCTTCTTCGTAGCCGGTGGTGCCGTTGATCTGGCCTGCGAAGAACAGGCCGGCGACGGCCTTCGTTTCCAGCGACGCTTTCAAGCCGCGCGGGTCGAAATAATCGTATTCGATGGCGTAGCCGGGACGCAGGATATGGGCGTTTTCCATGCCCTTCATCGATTGCACCAGGGCGATCTGCACGTCGAACGGCAGGCTCGTGGAGATACCGTTCGGATAAAACTCATGCGTCGTCAAGCCTTCCGGCTCGAGGAAGATCTGGTGCGATTCCTTGCCCGAGAAACGGTGGATCTTGTCTTCGATCGAGGGGCAATAACGGGGGCCGACGCCTTCGATCACGCCCGTGTACATGGGGCTGCGGTCCAGGCCGGCGCGGATGATGTCATGCGTCTGGCTATTCGTGTGCGTGACCCAGCACGGCACCTGGCGCGGGTGCATGGCCGTGTTCCCCATCACGGAGAACACAGGCACGGGATCGAGGTCGCCCGCCTGTTCTTGCATGACGGAAAAGTCGATCGTACGGCCATCGATGCGCGGCGGCGTCCCCGTTTTCAAACGGCCCTGCGGCAGTTTCAGCTCTTTCAGGCGGGCCGACAGCGAGATGGCGGGCGGGTCGCCGGCGCGGCCAGCCGAATAATTATTCAAGCCCACGTGGATCTTGCCGTCGAGGAAAGTACCGGCCGTCAGCACGACGGCGCGCGCAAGAAACTTCAAGCCAATCTGCGTCACGGCGCCGACGACCCGGTCGCCTTCGACGATCAGGTCATCGACGGCTTGCTGGAACAGCCACAGATTCGGCTGGTTTTCCAGGCGCGTGCGGATGGCGGCCTTGTACAAAATACGGTCGGCCTGGGCGCGCGTGGCGCGAACTGCCGGGCCTTTCGAGGAATTCAGGATGCGGAACTGGATGCCGGATTCGTCGGTGGCGATCGCCATCGCGCCGCCCATGGCATCGACTTCCTTGACCAGATGGCCCTTGCCGATGCCACCGATGGAGGGGTTGCACGACATCTGGCCCAGAGTCTCAATATTATGCGTGAGCAATAGCGTCTTCTGCCCCATGCGGGCGGAAGCGAGGGCCGCCTCGGTACCGGCGTGACCACCGCCGACAACGATGACGTCGAATTCTGTAGGAAATAACATGATAAATAGGTAACAGTGCAAGTAAAAATGCGGGAAGAGAGCTCCGATTATAGAGTCTTTTTGCAAGCGCAACCTTGCACGGGCCAATTTTTGCTTAATTTTTACTCAGCACGGGCAAGTCAACGGTGATTTTTGTTTCACGTGGAACACGCGGCGGTGCCAGGACAGGGCCCGCGCTGGGGCTGCAGCGTCCGGCAATGTTTGCTACAATTGCCGCATCGTTCGCATCCGTGGCCACGCCTGTGGCCATCGTGACGATCATCCAGGAGGACGGCCTCCCCCATCATGGGAACACACCGGGACGGCCCGCTCTGTATAAGGAGCCGCCATGGCCTGGATACTGTTACTTATTGCCGGCATGTTTGAAGTCGTGTGGGCATATTCGATGAAACTCTCCGAGGGTTTCACCAAACTCGCTCCCTCCGTCATTACCATCGTCATGATGATCGCCAGCTTCGGCTTGCTGTCGCTGGCCATGCGCACCCTGCCCCTGGGCACGGCCTATACGATCTGGACGGGCATCGGCGCCGTCGGCGCCTTTATCATCGGCATCGTTTTTCTGGGCGAGCAAGTCAACACCATGCGCGTGTGCGCCGCCGTCCTCATCGTGTGCGGCATCGTGCTGATGAAACTGTCATCGAGCCACTGAGAGGAATTCCCATGCTCCTCGAAAACTATTTTCCCGTCCTCCTGTTCATTCTGATCGGTATCCTCGTCGGCATCGTGCCCATGCTGCTGGGGCGCGCGCTCGGTCCGCACAAACCGGATGCACAAAAACTGTCGCCGTACGAATGCGGCTTCGAGGCATTCGGCGACGCCCGCATGAAATTCGACGTCCGCTTCTATCTGGTCGCCATCCTGTTCATCCTGTTCGATATCGAGGTGATCTTCCTGATGCCGTGGGCGGCCAATGTCAACGAACTGGGCCTGGTCGGTTTCCGGGCCGTCATGGGCTTTCTCGCCGTGCTGACCATCGGACTAGTCTACGAGTGGAAGAAAGGCGCGCTGGACTGGGAGTAAGCGACGGATCTGGTTCCACGTGAAACAGGCGCGGGGCTGGAAAGCGGAGTAAGCTTGGCTTCTGTCCTCACTGTCAGGAGTCTGCATGTCCGCCTTCCAGTTTCGCACCGTGCCCCATCTGATCGTTGAACCGGGCGCCGCCGCCCAACTGGGCACGCACATCGCCCACCACTTCCCCAGCGTGCGCCGCGCCCTGCTCGTCACCGATGCGGGCTTTTTGCGCACGGGCCTGGCCGATGCTCCCTTGCACAGCTTGCAGTCGGCCGGCATCGAAGTCCACGTCTTTTCCGACGTGCAAGCCGATCCGCCCGAAGCCGTCGTGCTGGCCGGTGTGGCCCAGGCTCAGATGTTTCACGTGGAACTGATTATCGGCCTCGGTGGCGGCAGCTCGCTGGACGTGGCCAAGCTGATCGCCGTACTGGCGCCAGGCCACCAGGAATTGGCGCAACTGTATGGCATCGGCAATGTTCACGGCCCGCGCCTGCCCCTCGTGCAATTGCCGACCACGGCCGGCACGGGCTCGGAAGTGACGCATATCGCCATCGTCACCACGGGCGCCACCAGCAAGATGGGCGTGGTCGCGCCGCAACTGTATGCGGACCTGGCCATCCTCGACGCCAGCCTGACCCTGGGTTTGCCGCCCGCCGTGACGGCCGCCACGGGCATCGACGCCATGGTGCATGCGATCGAAGCGTACACCAGCCGCCTGCAGAAAAATCCCTTGTCCGACATGCTGGCCACCCAGGCGCTGTCGCTGCTGTCCAGCAATCTGCTTACCGCCTGCCGCGATGGCGCCAACGTGCCGGCGCGCCAAGCCATGCTGCTGGGCGCCATGCTGGCCGGCCAGGCGTTTGCCAACGCGCCCGTCGCCGCCGTGCATGCGCTCGCCTATCCCATCGGGGGACTGTTCCACGTGCCACATGGCCTGTCGAATGCCCTGGTGCTGCCGCACGTGCTGCGTTTTAACTTGTCCCATGCGGCCCCGCTGTATGCGCAACTGGCGGCCATCCTGCAGCCCGGCATAACTGGTAGCGAGGAAGCGCGGGCCGTGGCCCTGATCGAGGCCATGCAGGACATTGCCGTGGCCACCGGCATCGCGCGCACGCTGCGCGAAGTGGGCATCGCAGCCGGCGACCTGGACCGGCTGGCCGATGAAGCCATGCTGCAGACGCGCTTGCTAGGCAACAATCCCCGCCCCGTCACGCGCGCCGACACGCGCGCCATCTATGCGGCCGCATTGTGAGCCAGCAGACGGAGTCCGCCAACCCACCCTGCTACACTGCCGCCATGACGCCTCCCGACATCCCCATCCATCCTGACAGCACCAGCTTTCCACACGGTGCCTGTGCCGGCTGCCACGACAGCGCGCCGCTGCCGTTCGCCTTCGAGTATGCGTATCAGCCCATCGTCGACCTGGCCACGCGCAGCATCTATGCGCACGAGGCGCTGGTGCGTGGCCCCAACGGTGAAAGCGCGGCCAGCGTGCTGGCGCAAGTGAACGACGACAACCGCTACCGCTTCGACCAGGCTTGCCGCGTCAAGGCCGTGGCCGGTGCGGCACGGCTGGGCATGCAGGGATTTCTGTCGATCAACTTCCTGCCCAACGCCGTCTACCGTCCTGAAGTGTGCATCCGCAGCACTCTGGAAGCGGCCAAGCTCCATCACTTCCCCACCGATAAAATCATCTTTGAAGTGACGGAAGGCGAACGGGTGCAAGACCGTCCCCACCTGGTCGAGATCTTCCGCGCCTATCGCCGCTTCGGTTTCCTGACAGCCATCGATGATTTCGGCGCCGGCTATGCGGGCTTGAACTTGCTGGCCGAATACCAGCCCGACATCATCAAGATCGACATGGACCTGGTGCGCGGCATCGATACGCACACGCCGCGCCAGGCCATCGTGCGGGCCATCGCCAGCCTGTGCCAGGAGCTCGGTATCCGCGTGCTGGCCGAAGGCATCGAGACGCGCGCCGAGCGCGATTTTCTTTCCGGCTGCGGCATTTCCCTGATGCAGGGCTATTGGTTTTCCAAGCCCGTCTTCCAGGGACTGGGTCACATCGCCGAGTCGGCCTGGGAATAAAAACGGCCACGTGAAACGTGGCCGCAGCTTCTACATACGATATAGCCTAGTTGGGAATATCGACGACAGTGCCCGCCACACTGATGACATTGCCGGGCGCTGGCACCGTGGCGATCGCTGGTACGTTGACATTCGTGATCAAGGTCGACGCATCGGCGCGCGTCACCGTGCGCACCACCTGCGATGGCGGCAAGGCTTGCTTGGCATTCAAGTGCGCATACATGGCGTCCAGCGCCCGGTTCAGGTACACATGCAGCGGCACGATCAAGGTCGGCAAGGCGCTACTGAAAGAATCGAAATGGTTGGCGTTGGTTACCTCGATATAGCGCAACTGGCTGTTCGCCCCCTCCACGGCGGCGTTCAGTCCCAGATAGGCGCGCGACGCGTGATTGACGGGTATCAGGGTATCGCTGCGCCCGTGCACGACGATGGCTGGCTTGCCATTCAATTTGCCGCTGGCCGCGACCTCGGCCATGCCTGCCCGCACGCGCACGCTTTGCGTGGCCAATGTCCCTTGCAAGTTGGCGCCGCTGGCGGTGTCGCGCCCCGTCGCCAGGCTGCGCAGGCACAGGAAGCCGTCGAGCGACTGGTCCGCCAGGCTGTTTGACGGCGACACGCCAGCTGTGTACACCTTGGCGCCGCCCACGCTGTTCTCGTACACGACATTGCCGAGGATGCCGTTTTGCGCGGCAAAGCTGGCCGCCTTTTGCACCGACGTGAACGCGATCGGATTGCCGCTGCCGTCCGTCTGCGCAAACGTGAAACCGCACACTTTATCGGTCACGGAGAATTTGCCGTAGGCATACGCATACGTGACGGCCACGAGGATGTTCGTGCCCGCATGCGCTGCCTGCAAGGGATCGGAATCGGCCAGCCAGCCATATGCACGCAAGCGCTGCTTGGCGTCCGCCTGCTGCGCCGCCAGGTCGGCGCCGTTCAATAGCCCCTTGGCGACGAGCGCCGTGCAGCGTCCCGCATTGCCCGCCACGGAAGCAATGCACGGCTGATACAGGGCCGCATAGGTGGCGTAGTCGAACAGCGCACGGCCGGGATTGGCCACCGCCGCCCCGCCCTGGCGCACGGTGTAGGCGCTCGATGCCGCCGGCTGGACTTGCGGCTCGCTGGCCGCCACGCCGCTGATCAAGCCCTTGCTATCCTGCTCCGCCGCCAGCAAGGCCGAGCCGGCGCCGTTGGAAATGCTCGAGGCGATCGTGATGATGTTCTTCGGCGTCAGCCGCACGATGCGCGAACTGCCGTCGCGGGCCAGCACGCCATAGCGCTCGTTCAACACGTAATACGCCATCTCGACGGCCTGCAAGGTGACCTTGCCCCACTCCTTCTCCGGATTTTGCTGCGAGTGCGCATGCTTGAAGGCGATGCGGTTCGGGTTGGTGCCAGCCCAGGCCAGCCGCTCGGCGTCGCTCAGGTCCGGCGCGAAGAGCGCATTCTTGCCGGCGGCCACCCTGCCCGCGCGCAGGCCGTTCTGCAGGTTGACGCTGTCGTCCTCGAACACATACAAGCCCGTGCCGGAACCCTTGTCCGCATACGCCACGGCGCAGCCTTTTTTCAAGCCCCATTCACCGGAGCTGCCGATGGCGCCGTAGATGCCGCGCGAGCCGCTCGACGTGCCCGTGACGATGCAGGCATGGTCGGGGTCGAAGCTGGCCGGCACCTGCACCATCAAGGTAACATTCTTCTTGCCCGTGCCATCATCGGCATAGGCGATGTATTCACTGCCCGCGACCAGGCCCTCGCCCGTACCCACGTTGCCGGACGCATCCACGTTCGGTCCGTACAGGGTGCCGTAGCCGCTGTTGGCGGCAATGTCGAGCACGGCGCGGTAATTGGCGTAGATGGCATTGCGACGCAGTTCAAGCGGCGTCGGCTGTTCCACGTTCGCATACGCGGGCGCGGCGCCCGCCAGCCCCGTCTTGCCGAGGCCAGCCGTCAGCAGATCGTTCGTCTTGCCGTCGTAGTCGGCCCGCGTGATGGTGCCCAGGTAGCCGGGCATCTGGTTCAGTTCTTCCGGCGCATGGTTGCTGCCGCAGGCTGCCAACGCCAGCACGGTGCACAGACTGCTCCCCGCGCGCATGATCGTCATTTGCATGGTGGTACTCTCCGTTGAAGTAACAGTGGACGCACAATGAAAAACGCCGGACGATCCGTCCGGCGTTGCTTGAAAATCAGACCGCGGCTTTGGCAGCCCTGCCGCCGAAGCGCGCGATGGCTTCGCCGACAATACCGCGCCGGAACATCAGCACGCAGATGACGAAGATCACGCCCGTCACCATGCCCACCGATTCGCCCAGGGTGCCGAACCACTCGATGCCCGTGTGCGTGGCCAAATAGGTACCGACATCGCCCAGCTTGTTTTCCAGCGCAATGATCAGCACGGCGCCGAGGATGGGGCCGGACAAGGTGCCCATGCCGCCCACCAGGGTCATCAGCACGACCAGGCCCGACATGCCCCAATAGACATCGGTCAGGGTTTCAAAGCCCAGCACCAGGGTCTTGGTCGCGCCGGCCAGTGCTGCCA
The DNA here is from genome assembly GCF_059617945.1 of Janthinobacterium sp. BCJ23. Lineage (NCBI taxonomy): Bacteria > Pseudomonadati > Pseudomonadota > Betaproteobacteria > Burkholderiales > Oxalobacteraceae > Janthinobacterium > Janthinobacterium sp. BCJ23. Next base: position 286,184 of record NZ_JCAQAW010000005.1, read on the forward strand.
AGGAAGCGGACAACACGATGGCCATCAGCTTGTACTTGTTGACGTCGTAGCCGAGCGAGATGGCGCGCGGTTCGTTTTCCTTGATCGCCTTGAGCACCTGGCCGAACGGCGAGTGGATGGTGCGCACGATCAAAGCGAAGCCGGTGACAAAGATGGCCAGCACCACGTAGTACAAGACGGTGTCGTTGCCCAGGTCTATCGTGCCGAGCAAGGTTCCACGTGGAACACCCTGCAAGCCATCCTCGCCACCCGTGAACGGCAGTCGCAAGGCCAGGAAGTACACCATCTGCGCCAGCGCCAGGGTGATCATCGTAAAGTAGATGCCCTGGCGGCGGATCGCCAGGCCACCGATCACCAGGCCCAGCAAGGCGCCCGTGGCGACACCAGCCAGCAAACCGAGTTCCGTTGGCCAGCCCCAGGTGCGCAGCGCGTAACCGGTGACATAGCCGGCGCCGCCAAAAAACGCCGCGTGGCCGAACGACAGCAAGCCCGTATAGCCGATCAGCAAGTTGAACGCGCAGGCAAACAGGGCAAAGCACAGCAACTTCATCAGGAAGACGGGATAGCCGTAAAACGGGGCCGCCAACGCCAGCAGCAAGGCAATGGCGTAGCCTACATTCTTATTCATCGTGGTAGCTCCAATACATGACTGATGAGGATTACTTTTCTTTGCCGAACAGGCCGGCGGGACGCAGCAGCAGCACGATAACCATCACCACGAACACCACGGTGGCCGAGCCTTCAGGGTAGAACACGCGGGTCAGGCCCTCGATCACGCCCAGGCCCAGGCCCGTCAGGATGGAGCCCATGATGGAACCCATGCCGCCAATCACCACCACGGCAAACACGACGATGATCAGGTTCGAGCCCATCAGCGGCGAAACCTGGATGATCGGCGCCGCCAGCACGCCGGCGAAACCGGCCAGCGCCACGCCGAAGCCGAACGTCAACGTCACCATCAGCGGCACGTTGATGCCGAACGCTTCCACCAGTTTCGGGTTTTCCGTGCCGGCCCGCAGGTAGGCCCCTAATTTGGTTTTCTCGATGACGAACCAGGTGGCCAGGCACACGGAGAGCGATGCGATCACCACCCAGGCGCGGTAGTTCGGCAAGATCATGAAACCGAGGTCCGTCGCGCCGGCCAGCGCTTCGGGCACGGCATACGGCTGGCCCGAGACGCCATAAAACGAGCGAAACACGCCTTCCATGATCAGGGTGATGCCGAAGGTCAGCAGCAAGCCATACAGGTGGTCGAGTTTATACAGCCAGCGCAGCATGGTCTTTTCGATCAGGATGCCGACCAGGCCGACGAGGATCGGGGCGATGACGAGCATGGCCCAGTAATTGATGTCGAAATAGCTGAGGCCCATCCAGGCCAGGAAGGCGCCCATCATGTACATGGCGCCGTGCGAGAAATTAATAACGTTAAGCAAGCCGAAGATGACGGCCAGACCGAGGGACAACATGGCATAGAACGAGCCGTTGACGAGACCCAGCAGCAGCTGGCTCATCATCGCTTGTATTGGAACGCCGAAAATTTCCATGGCATCACAGTATAAAAAGCACCGCCGGATAGCGGTGTGGTATCAAGGGAAACGCGCCGCCGCAAACGGGTGCGGCGGCGCAAGGCGAACCCTGCGGGCGAAGCATGCAGGACAGAGCGCCCGCGCGCAGGCGGGCACTCTGTGGAGGTTGCTACAGCGTTACTTCCACAGCGAACACTTCGACTCGGCCTTGGTCACATATGCTTGCGCGCCGGGCACGGTGGCGACTACCTTGTAGTAATCCCATGGGTATTTCGACTCGGACGGTTTCTTCACTTCCATCAAGTACATATCGTGCACCATGCGGCCATCGGGACGCACTTCGCCATTCTGGGTGAACATGTCGTTGATCTTGGTCTTTTTCAGGTAGGCCATGACCTTCTCGGTGTCATCCGTACCGATTGCCTTGACGGCTTTCAGGTAGTTGGCCGCCGCCGAATAGTCGGCCGCCTGCAGCATCGATGGCTCTTTCTTCATCTTGGCGAAATAACGTTTCGACCAGGCGCGCGTGTCCGCATTCAAGTCCCAGTACCAGCCATCCGTCAGGTACATGCCCTGCGTCAGGTTCAGGCCCAGCGAATGGATGTCATTGATGAAGATCAGCAGGCCGGCCAGTTTCATCGATTTCGTCAAGCCGAACTCGTTGGCCGCCTTGATGCTGTTGATGGCGTCGCCACCGGCATTCGCCAGGCCCAGGATTTGCGGCTTGGACGATTGCGCCTGCAGCAGGAAGGACGAGAAATCCGAAGCGCCCAGCGGATGCTTGACGCTGCCCAGCACCTTGCCGCCGGCCGCCTTGACGACCTCGGCCGTGTCTTTTTCCAGCGAGTGGCCAAACGCATAATCTGCCGTCATGAAATACCAGTTCTTGCCGCCCTGCTTGACGATGGTGCCGCCCGTACCGCGCGCCAGCGCCACCGTGTCGTAGGCGTAATGCACGGTGTACGGCGTGCACTCTTCATTCGTCAGGCGCGAGGAGCCGGCGCCGATGGCGATGAAGATTTTTTTCTTTTCCGCCGCCACCTTGGCCATGGCCAGGCTGGCGCCGGAATTGGTGCCGCCGATCAGCATGTCGACGCCCTGCTGGTCAAACCATTCGCGCGCTTTCGAAGCGGCGATGTCGGCCTTGTTTTGATGGTCGGCGGAAATGAATTCCACCTTTTTGCCGGCCAGTACGACGCCGGCATCGGCGATCGCCATCTTGATGGCTTCCGCGCCGCCGAGGCCGTCGACGTCGGAATACACGCCCGACATGTCGGAAATAAAACCGATCTTGATGGTGTCGCCCGATACCTGGGCGTGCGCGGCAGCGGAAAAGCCCAATGCGCAAAGAGTGGCGGTGGCAATGGCGATAGCGTTACGTTTCATGGTGTCTCCGTTGGGATTATTGTTTGCTATTCAGTCGATTGCTGACGATGGACGCTTACAAGATATACGCGTACTACAAGGGGACTACACGCCAAGCAGCTCGGTCAATACCGGCATCTTGGCCTCCAGTTCGGATGCAGCAAAAGTCTCGACAATCTGACCGTGCTCCATCACATAAAACCGGTCCGCCAGCGGCGCGGCAAACCGGAAATTCTGTTCCACCATGACAATGGTGTAGCCCTTCGCTTTCAGGGTGGTAATCATGCGCGCCAACCCTTGCACGATGACGGGCGCCAGGCCTTCGGAAATTTCATCGAGCAGCAGCAGGCGCGCGCCCGTGCGCAGGATGCGCGCCACGGCCAGCATCTGCTGTTCCCCGCCCGACAGGCGCGTGCCCTGGCTATGCCGGCGTTCCTGCAAGTTCGGGAACATGGCGTAGATTTCCTCCACCGACATGCCCTTCTCGCCGCTGGCCAGGGTCGGCGGCAGCAGCAGGTTTTCCTCGGTCGACAGCGAAGAAAAAATACCGCGCTCTTCGGGACAATACCCGATGCCCAGGTGGGCGATTTTGTGCGTGGCCAAACCTATCGCTTCGACGCCATTGACTTTGATGGAGCCTGTACGGGCGCCCGTCAGCCCCATGATGGCGCGCAAGGTGGTCGTGCGGCCGGCGCCGTTGCGGCCCAGCAAAGTGACCACTTCGCCCTGCGCCACTTTCAGGTTCACGTCGTGCAGGATGTGCGATTCGCCATACCAGGTGTGCAGTTGCGTAATTTCCAGCGCGGGTGCGCCGCCATTCACTTGTGTCGCCATCAATGCGCCCCTTCCAGTTCCGCGTGGGTGGTGCCCATGTACGCTTCCATCACTTGCGGATTGCGCGACACTTCCGCATAACTGCCTTCGGCCAGCATGGCGCCACGCTGCAGGACGGAAATCTTGTCGCAGATGCCAGAGACCACGCTCATATTGTGTTCCACCATCAAAATCGTGCGGCCAGCCGACACTTTTTTGATCAGTTCCGTCACGCGGTGCACGTCTTCGTGGCCCATGCCTTGCGTCGGTTCGTCGAGCAGCATCATTTCCGGCTCCATCGCCAGGGTGGTGGCAATTTCCAGCGCCCGCTTGCGCCCGTACGGCATGTCGACCGTGATGGTATCGGCAAACTCCGTCAGGTCGACCTCGGCCAGCAAGGCCATGGCACGGTCGTTGAGCTGGTTCAATGCCCGTTCGCTTTGCCAGAAGTGGAACGAGGTACCGAGCTGGCGCTGCAAGCCGATACGCACATTCTGCAGCACGGATAAATGGGGGAAGACAGCGGAAATCTGGAAGGAACGGATCACGCCCATGCGCGCGATCTGGGCCGGTTTGGCGGCCGTGATATCTTTCCCATTGAACAGGATCTGTCCGGAAGTGGGGACCAGGAATTTGGTGAGCAAGTTAAAACACGTGGTCTTGCCGGCGCCGTTCGGACCGATCAAGGCGTGGATATGGCCGCGCTCTACCTTCAGGTTCACGTCGCTCACAGCGGTGAAACCCTTGAATTCCTTGGTCAAATTTCTTGTTTCCAAGATTACGTTTGACATCGTGTCTCCTAGTTGTACTTTTTGTACTACTTAGTCATTTTTATAATACACAACTTAAATTTAACGCACAATACAGTATAACTACGGGGATTTTTCGCCGGCCCGAATGGCGCAAACTCGTGCCTTTGCCCAGTTATTTCCAGCTATTTCCAGGCCGCGTGTATCATTTGCGCCGCTTTTTCCGCGATCATCACCGTGGGCGAGTTCGTGTTACCAGAAGTAATGTACGGCATGATCGAGGCATCGACGACGCGCAAGCCCGCCACGCCGATCACGCGCAACTGGCTGTCGACCACGCTCGAGGCATCGCTGGCCAATCCCATGCGGCAAGTGCCCACCGGGTGGAAGATGGTGGTGCCGATCTGGCTGGCCGCCTGCGCCAGTTCTTCCTGGCTCTGGAATTGCACGCCGGGCTTGTATTCTTCCGGCGCAAATTTTTTCAGGGCCGGTGCGGCGGCGATGGTCCGCGTCAGGCGCAAGGCATCGGCCGCCACGGCGCGGTCCTGCTCCGTACTGAGGTAATTGGGCATAATCTTTGGCGCCGCATAGCTGTCGGCCGATGCGATCTGCACGTGACCACGCGACGTGGGACGCAGATTGCACACGCTGGCCGTAAACGCGGGAAACGCGTGCAAGGGTTCGCCGAATTTGTCGAGCGACAAGGGCTGCACGTGGTATTGCAGGTTCGGCGTGGCTTGCTGCGGATCGGACTTGGCGAACGCCCCCAGCTGCGATGGCGCCATCGACATGGGCCCGCTCTGAAACAGCGCATATTGCAAGCCGATCTGCATCCTGCCCAGCATATTGCCCGCCATGATGTTCAGCGTTTTCACGCCCTGGACTTTAAAGACCATGCGCAGCTGCAGATGGTCCTGCAAATTGCCGCCCACGCCAGGAGCGTCCAGCACGGGCGCGATGCCATGCTGCTGCAGCAAGGCGGCCGGGCCGATGCCGGACAATTGCAGCAATTGCGGCGAACCGATGGCGCCCGCCGTCAGCAAGGTTTCCCGCTTGGCCGTCGCCTGCCACTGCGTGCCGCCGCCCGTAAACACGATGCCCGTGCAACGGGGCCCCGACTCCGAAGCTTCAATCAACAGGCGTTCCACGTGGCAGCCCGTCATGATGGTCAGATTCGAGCGGCGCGATGCCGGTTTCAAAAATGCTTTCGAGGTATTCCAGCGGATGCCGCGGCGCTGGTTGACGTCGAAATACGCGCTGCCGCTATTGTCGCCGCCATTGAAATCGCTGGTTTTCGGGATGCCGACCTGCTGCGCGGCATCGCGGAATGCGTTCAGGATATCCCATGACAAGCGCTGTTTTTCCACGCGCCACTCGCCGCCCACACCATGGTTTTCCGACGCGCCGCCGTAATAATCCTCGCTTTGCTTAAATAGCGGCAAGACCTTGTCCCAGCGCCAGGAAGCGTCGTCCGTCAGGTCGGCCCAGTGATCGTAATCGCCGGCCTGGCCCCGCATATAGATCATGCCGTTGATGGAAGAACTGCCGCCGAGCACCTTTCCGCGTGGATAGATCAGGCTGCGCCCGCCCAGTCCCGCGTCCGCCTGCGTGGAATACAGCCAGTCCGTGCGGGGATTGCCGATGCAATGCAGATAGCCGACGGGGATGTGGATCCACACGTAATCGTCCTTGCCGCCCGCTTCCACGAGCAAAACGTTGGCATCCTTGTCGCGTGTGAGCCGGTTGGCCAGCACGCAACCTGCCGTGCCGCCGCCCACGATGATGTAGTCGTATTCGCCTGCCGATTCCAATGAAGCTCCTTTCGGTATGCCATCAAGCTGTCACGCGGCGTGTCTCCCCGCCGCGTTCCGCTACCAGAGTCTGTCTTTCTTCATGCATGCATGGCTGCTGAGCCGCCTTGAGATTACCACCAGTGCCGAACCAGGGCGACATTAATCGTTGCCTGGGATACGAACAAGCGACACGGCAAGGTAAAAAAGCATCAAATCAGCTGCGGCAAGCTGTGGATAAGCGTATGGATATCCACAGGTACGATATGTGTGTAAACGAAAAATTTTTTCAGCGGTTTTTTTTTGTCCAGAAACCATCCCAGGCAGATACAACCCTTACTCAGCGCTTATCCGCACGCCAAGCGATTGTTTACAAGGATAAATCGGGACTTATCCACAGAAGATGCCGCCGTTAACTACTATTACTATTCTTGTATACGAACTTGTTAAGGTAAACCCGACAACGCACGCTTTGCCTGCCCTACGCCTTAGCGAACCTCCGCAAGCCTGTCTTCAAAAAAAGCCGGGCAGCAGCGTTGGCTGACAAAAAAAAATCGCGCCAACAACTGCGCGACGAAAACCGGCACGGCCGGCATCACGCACACAGCACTGCCAAACCGTTTTTCAAAATGGAAACGTCAACAGACCTGAGCAGGACAGTGCCAGCAGGCGGTTCGATGTCGAAAAAAGGGGAAATTTAAAACGATTGTGGATAAGTCACTTGATATCCACAGGATGACTTGTGCGTAAACACGAACTTTTGCACAGGCCCGCATTTTATACAATTTTGCTCCTCGCGTGATACAGCGATTATGCACGCTTTATTTTGCATGTAAACGATTGATCCTGTTGAAAAAAAGCGACTTATCCACAGAAAAAAACGCGTTTACTATTACTACTATTTTTATATATAGAGCTATTGTAAACCGACAAAAAAAGCGGAAGTCCGGGGATATTTCCAAAAAGTACGTCAAACCGTCAAAAAAAAAGCCAACGGCAACATCGCGACCCACTACCAAACCGTCTTCCAGGAATCAACTGGACGCTCACGTCGGTGAAAGAACAACGCTCGCGCCCGCTCACTGTTGATTGGCAGACATGGGCCTATGCCAACGAAACACGTTAAACATGCCACTACAGCAAGAAAAACGCGATTTTGCGTACTGGTATGGATAAGTGCCTGCATATCCACAGGATGAGATGTGGGAAAAGTCGATCTTTGTCCACAAGCCAATTTTTATCCCAAACAAGTCCTCCGTGGATACAATGCTTGTGCGCCTACTTTTTTGTGCGCTAAGTCGATGATTTTTCGATGGTATACCGACTTATCCACAAAAAAATGGCCGTTTACTATCACTACTATTTTTATGTATACATCTTTATTTAAAACACAGAGACAAACGCGAACGGTGGAAAAGTCGCCGAAACGGCTGTTTTCACCATGTAAACCGTTTTGCAATCCCAAAAACCTGTAAAAACAGCATGCATACACATAAAAAAATGCGTTTAGGCATCATCAGTGCCTTGCACGAAGAACAGCAGGGGCTGGTAGAAGCCATGCAAGGCCCCCAGAGGCATTCGCACGGCATGCGCGACTACACCCTGGGAACCCTGTGGAATATCGACGCTGTGTGCGTCCTGTCGCGTCTGGGCAAGGTTGCCGCTGCCATGACAGCTTCTATCCTTGTGGAAAAGTACGGAGTTACCCACATCGTCTTCACCGGCGTGGCCGGCAGCGGGGATAAACACGTGAAAGTGGGCGATATCGTCGTGGCCGAATCGTTGTTGCAGCACGATATGGACGCTCGCCCTCTATTTCCCCGCTTCGAAGTGCCGTTGACTGGCCTGCAGCGCTTTGCCACGGACTTGGAACTGAGCACGCAACTGGCTGGCGCCGCAGAAGATTTCCTGCATGACGATGTTTCCAGCGTGCTCAAGGCGGCCGATATCGCGGCATTTGGCTTGCAGCACGCGCGAGTGCACCGCGGCCTGATCGCCAGCGGCGACCAGTTCATCAGCAGCGCCGCGCATCTGAACCAGCTCAAAGTAGATATCCCCGACTTGCTGGCCGTCGAAATGGAAGGCGCCGCCGTGGCGCAAGTGTGTTTTGAACTGGGCGTGCCGTTTACGGTCATGCGCACCATTTCCGACAACGCCAACGAAGAGGCGGCCGTCGACTTCATGCGTTTCGTGCAAACCGTCGCTTCGCCGTATGCGTTTACGGTGATCCAGCAATTGTGCCAGCGCCTGGCTGGCTGATTTTTCATCCAGCGTGCATAAAAAAAGGGCAGAACCACTGGTTCTGCCCTTTTGCGTTGACTGCCTGCTTAAATGTTAGACACTGAGCATCATCAGGCTGGCATTCCCTCCGGCCGCCGTCGTATTCACGCACAGCGCCCGCTCAGCAACCAGGCGCCACAGGGGGATGGCACCCTCTTGCGTGGTGGCGATGGTGCCCACCAAGGCCCCTTCCCGTGCCGCCAGCAGCGGTTTGAGCTGGCCATCGAGGCTAGGCTCGATCATGGCGATCTGGAAATCATGCTTGACCGACTCCAGGCTTGTAATGATCTGGATACGGTCCTTCAGCGCGGCCGGCAAGTCGCCCGGGATCAGTTCCGGCGATTGTGCCAGCACCAGGGCCTCGTTACCGGTGGCCAGGACGGCGGCCAGCTGGTTCATCAGCGTGCCGGACGTGGCGGCCGCGCACAGAATCGTGCCGCGCGCGGCAAAGCTCAGGGTATTCCGCTCGCCTGTCGGGCCTGGCAAGACGGTGGTGCTGCCCAGCAAGGTGGTGCGTGCGTATTCCTGCGCCAGTTGCTCTACCTTGTCGTGGCCATGCATCTTTGCCCACACGGTCAGCGCGTCGAGTGCTGGCGGCGCCTGGCGTTGATGCTGCGCGCCGGCCGGCGCATTGCGCTGCAGGCGTTTCAGGTACAGGGGGCCGCCCGCCTTGGGGCCGGTGCCTGATTTGCCTTCGCCGCCGAACGGCTGCACGCCGACGACGGCGCCGACGATGTTGCGGTTCACATAAATATTGCCTACGTGCGCGCGCTTGGTAATGAAATCGATCGTTTCATCGATGCGTGTATGGATGCCCAGGGTCAGGCCGTAACCGCTGTCGTTGATTGATTGCACCAGTTGCGGCAGCTCGGAGCGCTTGTAGCGGATCACGTGCAGCACGGGGCCGAAGACTTCCTGCGTCAATTGCGCCAGCGACTTGATTTCCAGCACGGTCGGGGCGACGAACGTGCCTTTGACGGTCGGCAAATCGAGCGAATAATGGTCGATGGCCATGGTTTTCATCTTGTTGATGTGTGCCAGCAAGTTACCTTGCGCTTCCGCATCGATGACGGGACCGATATCGGTGGCCAGGCGGTCAGGATTGCCGACGCGCAATTCCTGCATGGCGCCCTTGAGCATGTGGATGGTCTTGTCGGCGATTTCCGTTTGCAGGAACAGCACGCGCAAGGCCGAGCAGCGCTGGCCGGCGCTGTCAAAGGCGGACGACATCACATCTTGCACCACTTGCTCCGGCAAGGCGGACGAATCGACGATCAGGACATTCTGGCCGCCCGTTTCGGCGATCAGGGGAATGTCGATGCCTTCGGCCACGGCGCGCGCGGCCAGGTTGTGGTTGATCAATTGCGCCACTTCCGTCGAGCCCGTGAAAATCACGCCTTTCACACGCACGTCATTGCACAGGCCGGCGCCGACGACTTCGCCGCTGCCGGGCAAGAATTGCAGCGCGCCGCGCGGCACGCCCGCCGCATGCAGCAATTGCACGGCGCGGTGGGCGATCAGCGGCGTTTGCTCGGCCGGTTTGGCCAGCACCACATTGCCTGCGGCCAGGGCGGCGGCCAGCTGGCCCGTAAAGATGGCCAGCGGGAAGTTCCACGGGCTGATGCAGGTGACGGGACCGAGCGCCAGGGTATTTGGCGCGTGTTCCACCTGCGCCGCGTAGTAGCGCAGGAAGTCGACGGCTTCGCGGATTTCCGCGATCGCGTTCGGCAGCGACTTGCCCGCTTCGCGCACGGCCAGGGCCATCAGCTCGATGTGGTGTTCTTCGAACAGGTCGGCCGCGCGCAGCAACGCTTGCGCGCGGATCGACGGCTCCGTGGTTTGCCAATCCATGGCGTAGGCGCTGGCGCTGGCCAGCGCCGTTTCCACGTCGGCCGGGCCGGCTTCCATGACCTTGCCCACGACATCGTCGTGCTGGGCCGGATTGTGCAGCATGTGCGTGGGGCCATTCAGGCTGACGGCGCCATCGATCAGCGGCGCGGCCTGCCATGCCTGCTGCTGCGCCAGGCCCGTGGCCAAGGTGCGCAAAGTATCTTCATTCGACAGGTCCAGGCCGGCCGAGTTCCTGCGTTCGCTGCCAAACATGTCCAGCGGCAGCGGAATCGACGGATGCGGCAAGCCGCCCTGCAGGCGTGCCTGCTCGAGCGGATCGCGGATCAGGCTATCGATGGCCACGCTTTCGTCGACGATCTGGTTGACGAACGACGAGTTGGCGCCGTTTTCCAGCAGGCGGCGCACCAGGTAGGCCAGCAGGGTTTCATGCGAGCCGACGGGCGCGTAGATGCGGCACGGCTTGTCGAGATTCTCGGGGCCGACGACCTGGTCGTACAGGGTCTCGCCCATGCCGTGCAGGCACTGGAATTCATAGTCGGTGATGCCGTCGCGTTTCGCCCAGGTATAAATGGTCGACAGGGTTTGCGCGTTGTGCGTGGCAAATTGTGGATAGATCAACTTGCTCGCGGCCAGCAGTTTTTGCGCACACACGAGGTAAGAGACGTCCGTGTAGACCTTGCGCGTGTAGACGGGATAGCCTTCCTGGCCGTCGACTTGCGCGCGTTTGACTTCCGCATCCCAATACGCGCCCTTGACCAGGCGCACCATGAACTTGCGGCCGCTGCGGTGCGCCAGGTCGATCAGGAAATCGATGGCGAACGGGCAGCGTTTTTGATACGCCTGCACCACGTAGCCGATACCGTCGAAGCCGGCCAGGTCCGCATCGAAGGCCAGTGCTTCCATCAGGTCGAGCGACAGTTCCAGGCGGTCCGTTTCTTCCGCATCGATGTTGAAGCCGATGTTGTACTGTTTGGCCAGCAATAGCAGCGCTTTGACTTTCGGCAGCAATTCTTCCATGACGCGGGCGCGCTGGGCGCGGCTGTATCGTGCATGCAGGGCCGACAGTTTCACGGAAATACCGGGACCGTTGCGGATGCCGCGGCCATTCGACGCCTTGCCGATGGCGTGGATCGCCGTTTCATACGAGGCGTAGTAGTTGGCTGCGTCCTGCTGCGTCAGGGCCGCCTCGCCCAGCATGTCGTACGAGTAGCGGTAGCCGCGCGTTTCATTCTCGCGGCTGTTCTTCAGCGCTTCCTCGATGGTTTGACCCGTCACAAACTGGTTGCCCAGCATGCGCATGGCCAGGTCGACGCCTTTGCGGATCAGCGGTTCGCCGCCTTTGGCGATGAGCTTGGTCATGGCCGAACCGAGGCCCGATTCGCTGCTGGTACTGACCAGTTTGCCCGTAATCAGCAAACCCCAGGTGGCCGCGTTGACGAACAGCGACGGCGATTCGCCCAGGTGTTTTTTCCAGTCACCCTTGCTGATTTTGTCGGCGATCAAACGGTCGGCCGTCTGACTGTCGGGTATACGCAACAGCGCTTCAGCCAGACACATCAATGCAACACCCTCTTCCGACGATAGCGAGAACTCGTGCATCAGTGCATCGACGCCGGACGCGCGTGTGCGTTTTTGGCGCACGTTCGAGACCAGGCGGTGCGCCAGCGCTTGCCCTTCGGCCGTCGTTTCGGTGCTGCTGGGGCGCACTTGTTGCAACAGCCACTGCACGGCGGAAACCTCGTCGCGCCTATAGGCGGCGGTGATGGCGGCGCGTTGTGGAGTCGCTTCGGGCAGGATTTCTGCCTGGAACGCAGCAAAAGGAATCGGGGTAAAAGCCGAGGGGCCTGCAGGGTGCATAAGTGCTCTTTACAAGGAAAAAGGGGACGAAAACTGACGTAATTCTTGCTCTTTTTTGGTGCAAAAAAATACAGAAAGTCGGACGTTAAGATGATTCGATTGTAAAGGGGATTCTTATGGATTAATTCTGGTAATACAGGGGACTAGCAATAGATAGTTTTTGATGCGACAATTTAACCAAATAATATTAATTTGGGGGTGATGGGAATGCTGGACAAGATCAGTAAGAAAATCCTGATGGAATTGCAGAGCGATGGACGCATCAGCAATGTGGAGCTGGCCGCGCGCGTGAACCTGTCGCCTGCCGCCTGCCTGGAGCGCGTGCGCAAGCTGCACGAATCCGGTTACATCATGGGCTATACGGCCCAGTTGAACCCGCAGCTGCTCGACGTGTCGCTGCTGGTGTTCATCGAAGTGGTGCTTGACCGCACGACACCGGAAGTGTTCGACGCCTTCAAGCATAGCGTACAAATCATTCCAGAGGTACTGGAATGTCACATGGTCGCTGGCGGTTTCGATTACCTGGTCAAGGCGCGCGTCAAGGACATGGCCGCCTACCGCGAATTCCTGGGCAAGACCTTGCTGCAGAAAGGTGTGCGGGAAACCCACACTTATGCCGTCATGGAAGAGGTCAAAAACACCACCAAATTGCCAATTAAGTGACCCTGGTGTAGCCGTCCCGTTTTTCTGATTGAGCTATCGGAACAAATGTTGTAGGGTAGAACTACAATTCTGCTATCCGGTAGCCGGCCTGAAAACACGCGCAGACGTTGTGTTCAGGGTGCAAGGTGGGCAATCGTGCCCATCCGCATACGGTTACAGCACGTCCCTCCAGGGACGTGACGGGTTCGCGCAGCGGGGGACAAATGAAGCAGTTGCAGCATCAGCTGGTGCGTTTCTTTGTATTCACGATCCTGGCCATGGCCGTTGCCTGTTGCCTGGCCTATCTGCTGCTGCTGTCGGGCGGCGACCATCCTTATTTGATCGCCTGCGTGGCCGCCGCTATCGGCGCCGCGCTGCTGGCGTTTGCCGGCCGTCCGCGCGGCGAACCGGGCTTGCACCAGTTCGCCGACACGGTGGGCAATGCCATCGATGCCATCATGATCGGTGCGGCGGAAACCTCGTATTTTGTCGATTCCGTCAAACAGAAGGTGGAACTTGATGTCCGCACGGCCAGCGACATTGCCGACAGTTCCGTACAAAATGCCGCGATGACGGAAAAGATCGCCGCCAATGCGGAGCGGGCCGCCAAGGTGGCCGCCGGCGTGCGCGTGGAAAGCGTGGCGGCGCGCGCCGAAGTGGACCAAGGCTTGCGCCGCATCAATACGGCACGCGAGGAAGCGCAAGGCGCGTCCAGCACGATGCTGAGCCTGCAGGAAAAATCCAAACGCATCACGGGCTTCACGGAAGCCATTTCCGATATTTCCGCGCGTACCAACTTGCTGGCGCTGAACGCCGCCATCGAAGCGGCCCGTGCCGGCGAACATGGCCGCGGTTTTGCCGTGGTGGCCGGTGAAGTGCGGCAATTGGCGCAGCGCACCAAGGAAGCTTCCGATGAAATCAGCGTGATGGTGCGCGAAATCAATGAACAGTCGGAAAAGGCCGCACGGGGCATGAGTTCGCTGGCGGCCGGTGTGACGGAAGCGGCGCGCAACGTGGAAAGCGTGCATGCCTCGCTGAGCCATATCGAGCAATCGTCGGGCGAATCGGAAGACGAGATCGGGCAAATCGCCCGCGCCTCGCGCGAACACGTCGATACGACGCAAGTGATCGCCGACGCCATCCTGCAAATCCGCGACAGCATGCTGTCGACGAATGCCGAATTGCCGCGCGCCACGCAATCGGCCATGGCCCTGGCCGAGCGGGCCGAAGTGATCGCCGGCGCCCTCGGTGAATCGAGCGTGGCCACGCCGCACGACGAGATCCGCGAGGCGGCCCAGCGCGCCGCGCGCGACGTGGGCAAACTGTTCGAGCAAGCGATCGCGTCGGGCCGCATCACGCGCGAAGCCCTGTTCGACCGCCACTACCGCCCGATTCCGAACACCAATCCGCCCAAGCACAACACGAAGTTCGACGCGTTTACGGACAAGGTGCTGCCCGACCTGCAGGAAGGCGTGCTGGCCGCCCTGCCCCATTTGGCGTATGCGGGCGCCGTCGACAACAATGGCTATTTTCCGACGCACAACAAGAAGTTTTCCCAGCCGCTGACGGGCGACTACGCCACCGATATGGTCAATAACCGCACCAAGCGCATCTTCAGCGACCGCACGGGCAAGCGCTGCGGCAGCAACACCAAGGCCTTCCTGTTGCAGACGTATAAACGCGACACGGGCGAGGTCATGCACGATTTGTCCGTGCCCATCCACGTCGAGGGTAAGCACTGGGGCGGTTTCCGGATCGGTTACCGATCCAGCAATCATGCATAGCAAAACGCCTGATGAGAAATCATCAGGCGTTTTTTCTTGTACAGGTGACGCTTACTCGATATGCGGCTTGGGCGCCACGCCGCCGCCGGCCGCCGTAGCCGTGCGCAGGGTGGGCGTGTTCATGCTTTCCAGATGATTACGCAGCCATTTGTGGGCGGGGCTGCGGGCGTCGCGCTCGTGCCACAGCATGTCCAGGTGGACGGCCGGCAAGGTCAATGGCAAATCCTTGTACAGCAGGGACTCCGTCATGCCCGTCGAGGCGATCAAATGGCGCGGCAAGACCGTGATCAGGTCGGAATTGGCGACCACTCGCCCGGCCGTGAAGAACTGGTTGACCGTCAACAAGATGCGTCGTTCGCGGTGGATCTGCGACAGGGCTTCGTCGATCAAACCATGTGCGCGGCCGGAAAAGCTGACCAGTAAATGGTTGGCCGCGCAGTAGTTATCCAGAGTCAATTCCTTGTCGGCCAGCGGATGGCCGCGCCGCATCACGCATACATACTTGCCGGAATACAGGCGCTCGTGGCGGATGGGCGAACCCGTTTCGCTCGACAATTGCGCTGCCACGCCGGGAAAGAAGCCCACGGCCAGGTCGATGTCGCCGCGTAGCAGCATGGGGCGCGGTTCGCGCGTCGTCAGCGGCATCATGCGCACGTTGACGCCCGGTGCTTCCCGTTCGATCGAGCGCATCAGCGAGGGCAGCCAGAACGCGGCCGTCGCATCGGCCATCGCCATGCGGAAAGTGGCGTGGGTCTTCGACACGTCGAAGGTTTCCGGCGTGACGGCCGCTTCCAGGCTGGCCAGGGCCGAGCGTACGGATGGCCACAGTGCTTCGGCGCGGGGCGTGGGTTTCACGCCATACGCCGTGCGGATCAGCAATTCGTCACCGAGGCTCTCGCGCAGGCGTTTGATGGCGTTCGATACCGCCGGCTGCGTCATCGCCAGGTGGCCGGCTGCGCGCGTCAGGTTTTGTTCCGTCATGACGGCGTCGAAAACACGCAGCAAGTTCAGATCCAGCGTCAGAAAACTCATGGAAAGCCCAAGATAAAAGTTGAATTGATTACTTAAAATTGATTACTTAGGAGTGTAAACCGCGCCGGGCGCGAATATTTTCACTCGTTAAAAAATATTACAGTTTTCCATTCACGATTCATATAATTGGTATCAAGAAATGGAATTAGATTTATATGTTGCACTGCACTATAGTACTGGCAAATTCTATAATGCACTGGAACACTATGTCTACCTTCGCCTCCGCCCTGTACGCAGTATCCGCACCCGTGCTGGAGATTTCTCTGCTGAACGCCCTGCAACTCGTGCTGGTGATCGTTGCCGTGGGCGCGTTCGCCCTGCTGTTCAAGCCTTTGCTGGTGGGGATCGCCCGTGCCATGATGCTGGTGGTGCGTCCCAAGCTGAGCCGCGAAGAGCGTCTGGCGCGCCAGCAGATGCGCGAAGCGCAAGCCTTGAAGCGCACTTTGGGCAAGATGGATGGCGTGTCGCCAAGCAACGCCGCCGAATTGCGCGCCCTGTCGACGCGCGCATAAGCTCGCTGTTGCAGATGACAAGCCGGCATACGCCGGCTTTTTTTACGCCCGCGTTGTGCTTCAGGCCATATCGCCCAGCAAATGCGCGCGCAACAAGGTGTCGGCCGGATGGGCGCCGATCCAGATTTTCAGCAGCGCATTGTAAAAGGCCAGGTCCGGCACCATGTCGCCCACCTGCTTGCCGTTCAGTTTGCACAAGGTTCCCTCTTCCGGCAGCCAGTCCACGGTGAGAATATCGCCCTTTTTCAGGCCCGGTACCATTTCGAACATGGCGCCGAACTGCATCGTCTGGCTCAGCAGGCGCGTGCGGTCGGCCTGGTCGGAACTGCGCTTCAAGCCCTGCATGAAGGCTTGCCCCAGCTCGTCGGAAGTGATGTCGCGCAGCATGACGATTTCCAGGCGGCGCGGTCCGGGCAGCGCCAAAATGTCGGCCAGCTGGGTTTTCTTTTCCGGCAGGTACAGCGCGATCGTATAGACCTTGAAGATGACCTTGTAGCGCACGCCGGCGCCGTTGAGTTTCAACTCGCGGCTGGCCAGCTGTACCGTGTCGTCCAGCTTGACGCCGCCCACCTCGACGGCAAGCGCCGTTTGTGCCAGGCAGGCGCACAGGCAGGCGGCAGTGAGGGAACAGCCGAAACGGGATGTGCGTATTTGCATCTTCTACCTCCGTGGAAACCATGGGCTGTGGATAAGTCAGCACACAGTGTAGAACAGTTGGCAGAAGCTGGCGCCACGCAGAAGTGGTCCAGAAGTGGCGCGGGGGAAATGCTTAAGGTTTGGCAGGCAGTTCCGCCTGCAGGCGTTCGTACTTGGCCATCAATTGTTCCGGGCTTTCGCGCCAGGCGGGATTGAAGGGGATGCAGCTGACGGGGCACACTTGCTGGCATTGCGGCTCGTCAAAGTGGCCCACGCATTCGGTGCACTTGTTAGGATCGATTTCGTAGATTTCCGCGCCCATGTAGATCGCGTCATTCGGGCACTCGGGCTCGCAAATGTCGCAATTGATGCATTCGTCGGTGATCAGTAATGCCATGATTTCACTCTTACTTATTGCGATGAGGCAGCGTTGGCGGCAATCTTGTTTTGCAGCCAGCGGTTCACCGAGGGGAAGACAAACTTGGAGACGTCGCCGCCCAGCGCCGCGATTTCGCGCACGATGGTGCCCGAAATGAACTGGTACTGGTCGGACGGCGTCAGGAACATGGTTTCGACATCGGGCAACAGGTAGCGGTTCATGCCCGCCATCTGGAATTCGTATTCGAAGTCGGAAACGGCGCGCAAGCCGCGCACGATGACACGCGCCTCGTGCTTGCGCACGAAATCCTTGAGCAAGCCGGAAAAGCTTTCCACTTGCACATTCGGATAGTGGCCAAGCACTTCGTTGGCGATTTCCAGGCGTTCGTCGAGCGAGAAAAACGGTTGCTTGTTCTTGCTGTCGGCCACACCGACGATCAGCTTGTCAAACAGACCCGATGCGCGGCGCACCAAATCTTCATGACCACGCGTGAGCGGATCGAATGTTCCTGGATAAACGGCTACAACCATTGCGGCTCCCTGACGATGCACCAATATAGACGCGCATTATGCCTGAAATTGGTGACCACCTTGGTGCTGCGCCTCGGGCCAGGGAACCTTTTTGCCTCATTTATAGGCAGATTCAGGCAGTTGCCGGCACTTTGTTGTAAGTTAGCAAATGATAATAAACGGTGCCCGCCTTGTCGGCGCGGATGACTTCCCACGGCGCCATCCATTCCGGCTTTTCCAGTGCGCTCGCTTCATCGAAGACCAGCGGCAAGCCCGATTCGGCATACACCATGCCGCCTTCCTTGAGCAGATTGGCGCACAGCGGCAGCACTTTTGCGAGGAAATCCTGCTGGTAAGGCGGATCGAGGAAGATCAGGTCGAAGCGCTGGCCGCGCGCTGCCAGGCCCTGCGCCGTCAGCAGGGCGTCGCCGCGCAGCAGCTGGACATTATCAGCGCGCAATTTCGTCTTGTTCTCTTCCAGCTGGCGGATCACGGGCGTGTGCGTGTCGACCATGGTGACGGACGCGGCGCCGCGGCTGGCCGCTTCAAAGCCCAGCGCGCCGCTGCCGGCGAACAGGTCCAGCACCTGGGCGTTGGCCCAGTCGCCGTCGCGCAAGTGATTGATCCAGTTAAATACGGTTTCGCGCACGCGGTCCGGTGTCGGGCGCAAACCGAGTGCCTGCAAAACAGGCAGCACGGAGCGTTTCCACTGGCCGCCGATAATGCGCACCTGGTTCGGTGGCGGCGCGTGGTGGACGGGGACTTTGGCGGGTTTTTTAATCTTCTTTTGCATGGGGATTTCTTCAATTCGATGGCGGCCACTATAGCATATGGCCCCCTCCCCCCTGCTGGCGCTGCCTCGCTATTTTGGTTGCGTGGCCAGGGAATTGAAATCGTCGATCCAGCCCTGCATGCGCTTGACGGCGTGGGTCTTTTGCGCCGGCGTGGCGATCTTGATCACCGTCAAGACCATCTGCGCCGTGCTGCTTTCGTAGGCATCGAAGAAGGCCTTGCGCTCCGAATGTTCGAGGCGCTCGAAACTGTCCTTGATCAGGGTCGTGATCAAGCCCATTGTGGCGTCCTTGCCGAGTTTTTCCTGGTGGACCTTCTTGACCAGGTTCAACACATTCTGCTGGCGCCGCATGCGTTCATCGAGCCAGATCTCATTGTTCAGCGGACGCGCGTCGGACGCCTTGCGGATGATGGCTTCCTGCTCGCTGCTGAAGCTGCCGAACCACAGTTCGAATTGCTCCATGGCCTTCTTGTAGCGCAGTTGCTGGCGCTTCTCCTGGTCGCCGCTCAGATATTTCTTGCGGTAATCATCGTTGTTCGACTTGAACTTCTTTTCCATCTGTGCGATCTGCTCGGGCTTGAGCGAGCGCGCCAGGTCGGCCAGCTCGGGCGCCGCTTTCAGCAGCAGCGCCTGGGTGCGCTGCTTGATCTCGCTGTAATCGGCCATCAGGTCCGCCTGCGTGATATTGCCTTGCAGCTGCTTCTGGCCCGTGCGCAGGATTTCCACGTAATCCTTCAGTTGCGTCTTGCGGTGCCAGTCGAACAGCTTGTCGATATCCTCGCGCACCCAGCCCTTCTGGTCGCGGTCCAGGTCGACATACGCGTTCAGCCACCAGTACAGCACGGTATCGCCATTGTTGTAGGCCAGGCGTAAGCCGCTGCAGCCTGCGACGATAATGAAAAGCATGGCCAGCACGGCGTAACGAAAGCGGCTGGAGAACGGGGCCTGCGTGTTAAACTTTTTCATATTCTTAACTTATAAAATTACGGTCTATGAACGTTGTCATTCTCGCTGCCGGTATGGGCAAACGCATGCAGTCGGCACTGCCCAAGGTATTGCACCCGTTGGCGGGCAAGCCATTGTTGTCGCACGTCATCGACACGGCGCGCGGCCTGGCGCCGTCCCGATTATGCGTGATTTACGGGCATGGGGGCGCAGCGGTGCTGAAGTTGCTCGACGGCTACAAGGTGAACCATGCCGTGCAGATCGATGCCGCT
Organism: Janthinobacterium sp. BCJ23; assembly: GCF_059617945.1. Lineage (NCBI taxonomy): Bacteria > Pseudomonadati > Pseudomonadota > Betaproteobacteria > Burkholderiales > Oxalobacteraceae > Janthinobacterium > Janthinobacterium sp. BCJ23. The sequence goes on from NZ_JCAQAW010000005.1 coordinate 305,919, forward strand.
GAGCAGGCGCAGCAGCTGGGCACAGGCCATGCCGTGCAGCAAGCGCTGCCTTTGCTGGACGACAGCGTGCCGACCCTGATCCTGTACGGCGACGTGCCGCTGACCAGCGCCGCTTCCCTGCAGCAGCTGGTGCAGGCGGCTGGTAACGATAAGCTGGCCATTTTGACCGTGGAACAGGACGATCCTTTCGGCCTGGGCCGCATCGTGCGCGAGCACGGCGCCATCGTGCGCATCGTCGAGGAAAAAGATGCCACGCCAGCAGAGCGCGCCATCAAGGAAATCAACAGCGGCATCATGGTCGCGCCCACCGTGGCCCTGAAGCAATGGTTGTCGGCCTTGTCGAATGACAATGCGCAAGGGGAATACTATCTGACCGATATCGTTGCCCAGGCAGTCGCTGACGGCGTGGCCGTCACCTCGGCGCATCCTGCCGCCGTGTGGGAAGTGGCGGGCGTCAACAGCAAGGTGCAGCTGGCCCAGCTGGAACGCATCCACCAGAACAATATCGCGCAAGCGCTGCTCGAGCGTGGTGTGACCCTGTTTGACCCGGCCCGCATCGACGTGCGCGGCGAACTCATTTGCGGCCGCGATGTCACCATCGACGTCGGCTGCGTATTTGAAGGCAGAGTCGAACTGGGCGACGGCGTGCGCGTGGGCGCCAACAACGTCTTCATCAACGCCACGGTGGCGCCCGGCGCGCACATCAAGCCCTTCTGCCATATCGAGGACGCCATCGTCGGCGCCGCTTCCATCATCGGCCCGTACGCGCGCCTGCGCCCGGGCACGGTCCTGGCGGAAGACGTGCACATCGGTAACTTCGTCGAGGTGAAAAACAGCCAGATCGCCGCGCACAGCAAGGCGAATCACCTGGCCTACATCGGCGACGCCACCATCGGCTCGAAGGTCAACATCGGCGCCGGCACGATTACCTGCAACTACGATGGCGTGAACAAGTTCCGCACGGTGATTGAAGACGACGCCTTCATTGGCAGCGACAGCCAGCTGATCGCGCCCGTCACCGTCGGCAAAGGCGCTACCTTGGGCGCCGGCACGACCTTGTCGAAAGATGCGCCAGCGGGCAAGCTGACCGTCTCGCGCGCGCGCCAGGTCACGATTGACGGCTGGACGCGTCCCGTGAAAATCAAGAAGTAAGCGCACCGCCCTCGGTACGCATGACGCCGTCAGCCTGTCCGGGCTGACGGCGTTTTTTTACGCCTGTGGATAATCCTGTGGAGAGTTAGCTGACAACCCGGGATAAGTCCGACCATTTTTCCCATCCCGTATTTTCTCCGTATTGTTGTGTGTGGATAAGCATGTGAACAAGCATGCGGACAAGTGATGGATAAGCCCGGTATAAGCTGCGTATAAACGGTAAAGAACCTGTGGAAAAGACGGGATAAGTTTTCTGGCCCAGCTTGCCGTTCCAGCGTACAAGCCAGTCCGGGCAGGCTGAAAAAGTATCGCTGGTTTTTTGCTTGCCTGGACTGTGGATAAGCTTGTGTGCAATCTGCGGATAAGTGATGGATAACTTATAAGTCATTGTATTATAAGGATATTCAAGAGTTATTCGTCAATGCTGGCTGTGGGTAAAGCTGTGCAAAAGCCTGTGCTTAAAGCATGGACAAGCGATGGATAAGCCGGGATAAGTTTTTACACGGCAGTAGCTACACATTTATTGAACGGCCTCCTGCGAGGCCGGATGTGGCAGCCGTGAAAATCCGCGATTTTTATACTGTGGATAAACTTGTGTATAAGCACGTGAAAAGCGAAGGATAAGCAGGGATAACTTCTCTGTCCGCTTGCTTCATACCGCGATGCGCGTCTCGAATTTGCTGCGAAAGGTGGAAAAATAGCTTTTCACGTTGCGCACATTCGCGTGCGCGGCAAACAGGCGGTGCGCCAGCGCGTGGTAGGCGGGCATGTCGGCCACTTGCACCATCAGCACGAAGTCGGGCCCGGGCGAGACGCGGTAGCATTGCAGCACGGCCGCTTCCTGCGCCACCAGCTGCTCGAATTCCGCCATGCGCTCCGCCGCCTGTACGTCGAGCGTGATTTCCACGATGGCCGTCAAGCGCGCGCCCACCAGCTGCGGCGCGACGATGGCCACTTGCCGCTCGATGACGCCGCTTTCCCGTAAATGCTTGACCCGCCGCAAACACGTGGGCGCCGAGACGTGCACCGAGCGCGCCAGTTCACTGTTGGTTTGCGATGCATCAATTTGCAAGGCGTTCAGGATGCGATGATCGATTTCGTCGAGGGTAATGTTGTCTTCGCTCATGGTCTTGATGAATTAGATAATATATCGAGTTTAAATGAAATAATATTTCATCATAAAATAGAGGTGAAATATTCAGTCAAATATACACGGATTTAGAAAGCATATTTCACGCGCTCTGCATTAGCATGCATGCATTGATGAATTTTTAGACAGAGGTTTCCATGTGCGGCATCGTCGGCGCAGTAGCGCAACGTAATATCACTCCCATCCTGGTCGAAGGCTTGAAGCGCCTGGAATACCGCGGCTACGATTCCTGCGGCATCGCCCTGCATGCGGATGGCCGCTTGCAGCGCTCGCGCTCCACCTCGCGCGTGGCCGAGCTGGAAAAGCAGATCGCCGAAGAAGGCTTGAGCGGTTTTACGGGCATCGCCCATACGCGCTGGGCCACGCACGGCGCCCCTGTCTCCTTCAATGCCCACCCGCACTTCTCACCAACGGAAGAGAACGCCCGCGTGGCGCTGGTGCATAACGGTATCATCGAAAACCACGACGAACTGCGCGCCGAACTGACGGCCCTCGGCTACGTCTTCCAGAGCCAGACGGACACGGAAGTGATTGCCCACCTGGTCGAGCACATGTATAACGGCGACCTGTTCGAGACCGTGCAGCAAGCCGTGAAACGCCTTGATGGCGCGTATGCGATTGCCGTGTTCTGCCGCGACGAACCACACCGCGTGGTCGCCGCGCGCCAGGGTTCGCCCCTGATCGTCGGCCTGGGCAATGGTGAAAACTTTGTCGCGTCCGACGCCATGGCGCTGGCCGGCACGACGGACCAGATCATTTACCTGGAAGAAGGCGACGTGGTCGACCTGCAACTGTCGCGCTGCTGGATCGTCGACGTCGATGGCAAACCCGTCGAGCGCGAAGTGAAAACCGTGCATGCGCACACGGGCGCGGCCGAGCTGGGCCCGTACCGCCACTACATGCAGAAGGAAATCTTCGAGCAGCCGCGCGCCATCGGCGACACCTTGGAAGGTGTGACGGGCATCATGCCGGAACTGTTCGGCGACGGCGCCTATAAAATCTTCAAGCAGATCGACCGCGTGCTGATCCTGGCCTGCGGCACCAGCTCGTACGCGGGCATGACGGCGAAATATTGGATCGAGTCGATCGCCAAGGTACCCGTCAGCGTGGAAGTGGCCAGCGAATACCGCTACCGCGACAGCGTGCCGAATCCGAATACACTGGTGGTGACCATTTCGCAAAGCGGCGAAACGGCCGACACCCTGGCCGCCCTGAAACACGCGCGCAGCCTGGGCATGCTGCACACCTTGACCATATGCAACGTGGCCACCAGCGCCATGGTGCGCGAATGCGCCTTGGCCTACATCACGCGCGCTGGCGTGGAAGTGGGCGTGGCATCCACCAAAGCGTTCACGACGCAGCTGGCCGGCTTGTTCCTGCTGACCTTGTGCTTGGCGCAAGTCAATGGCCACCTCTCCGAAGAGCAGGAAGCGGCGCACCTGAAAGCCATGCGCCACCTGCCCGTCGCGATTGCTTCCGTGCTGGCGCTGGAACCGCAAATCATCGCCTGGTCCGAAGAATTCGCGCGCAAGGAAAACGCCCTCTTCCTCGGTCGCGGCATGCACTACCCGATCGCCCTGGAAGGCGCGCTGAAACTGAAGGAAATCTCGTACATTCACGCCGAAGCGTATCCAGCCGGCGAATTGAAGCACGGCCCGCTGGCCCTGGTGACAAATGAAATGCCGGTCGTCACCATCGCGCCAAACGACGCCCTGATCGAAAAGCTGAAATCGAACATGCAGGAAGTGCGCGCCCGCGGCGGCCAACTGTACGTCTTCGCCGACGTCGATTCGCGCATCAGCTCCGGCGAAGGCCTGCACGTCATCCGCCTGCCTGAGCACTACGGCGATTTGTCGCCGATCCTGCACGTGGTGGCGCTGCAATTGCTGGCGTATCACACGGCGCTGGCACGCGGTACGGACGTGGACAAGCCACGCAATCTGGCCAAGTCGGTGACGGTGGAGTAAGCAGGGCCGATGGTGTATTGCTCTGGTGGCGCAATGTCACCAGAGCGGCGGTCGTCGCACAGGATGCTCAAAGGCCTGGGTCGGTACGAGCACGGTATTGCTCTATCCACTTCACCGACTGTACGATGCCGCCAAATGGAAAGAAATGCAGGCTGACCTCGCCATGTGCTGCTGTCAGGCCGGCGGCCAGGCGATCTACAAACAGATCGGGGCCTGCCGTGCCGAACAGCTTGCCGATCGAGACGCCGTATTTGGACCACATCGATGCGCAGGCGCCCACGCCGCATACTGCGGCATAGCGCGCCAGCACCGCGATGCTCGCGGGGCCTGGTACGCCCACGCGCACGGGATGGTTGATGCCATGCGCGCGCAGCGCTTCCAGCCACGTCAACACGATGTCGGCATCAAAGGCGAACTGGGTGACGATCAAGGGCGTCATGCCGCGCATCTCGATGTTGTGGCACTTGCGTTCAAGCACCTCCCACTGTTCAGCCTTGCTCATCACCGGATGGCCTTCCGGGTGGCCACCCACGCCGATCACCTTCATGCCCGCGCGCTCGAAAACGCCTGTGTCGATCAGCGCGGCACTGTCGGCAAACGGCCCCATCGGTGTGGGTGGATCGCCAGCGATGACGAAGCAGCGCTCGACGCCTGCTTCAACGGCCGCGCGCTGCACGAAGGACTCCAAGCCGGCGAGCGAAGCGATACGGCGCGCTGACAAGTGCGGCATGGGCTCAAAGCCGAGTCTGCGCACAGCCCGCGCCGCGGCCAGCCGCGCGTCGTCATCCTCGCGAGCCAGGTAGGGAATGGCAATGGTGGACCCGGGCAATATCCGGGGCGCCGCCGCGCTCAAAGCAGCAATGTCCTTCGTACTGGCTTCCATCGAATAGGCGTGCGTGATGTTGCTGACCGGCTTGCGCATATCGTGATGCATCAAGGGTTTTACCTTAGCTTCCTTGCGCCATGGCGATGAAGGCCTTGACGTAGTCGATGGCGGTGTCCGTCTCGCGTGCCCCCAGGAAGATCTGCTTGGCGATGCCGCGCGGGCCCAGCCGCACAGGCACCACGTCCATCTTGGTAGCGTATTCCTCGACCAGCCAGCGCGGCAGGGCGGCCACGCCGCGGCCGCTGGCCACCATCTGCAACATGATGTCGGTCGTTTCGATGGCTTTGTGGCGCTTGGGCGTGACGCCGGCCGGCAACAGGAACTGGTTGTAGATGTCCAGGCGCTCGATGTCCACGGGGTAGCTGATCAGCACTTCCTGTGTCAGCTGCTGGGGCTTCACATAGGCTGCCGACGCCAGGGCATGACCCTTGGCCACGACGAGCACCTGCTCGTAGTCGAACACGGGCTCGAATGCCAGCCCCGGCTTGTACAGCGGGTCGGGCGTGACCAGCAAGTCGATCTCGTAGCCGAACAGCGCGCCGATCCCGCCGAACTGAAACTTCTGCTTGACGTCCACATCCACGTCGGGCCATGCGGCCAGATAGGGAGACACTACCTTGAGCAGCCACTGGTAGCAAGGATGGCATTCCATGCCGATGCGCAGCGCGCCGCGCTCGCCCTGCGCGAACTGGCCCAGGCGCTCTTCGGCCAGGTCCAGTTGCGGCAGCACCCGGTTCGCCACCGCCAGCAAATACTGGCCGGCCTGCGTCAGGCGCAGGTTGCGCCCTTCGCGCAGCCAGACGTCGGTGCCCAGTTGCTGCTCCAGCTTCTTCATGCTGTGGCTCAAGGCCGACTGGGTCAGGTTCAGCACGCCTGCGGCGGCCGTCAAGGACCCTTGCTTTTCGACTTGCTGGACGATGCTGAGGTGAATGCGTTCAAGCATTGGAATGAGCCATATTCATGGATGTATGAAATAAGACCATTATACTTCATCGATCCCCGCCGTTATCATCCCTACCCTTGCTGCTGGCATTTGTCGGCCCGCCCGCATCACCCATTTGAAAGCAAACATGACACGTCCACTTCGCTTAGTCGCCGTTTCCGGCGGGCTGCAACGCCCTTCCAAGGCAGCAGCCCTGACCGAGCACCTGATGGACCTGATCGCTGAGGAAGTGCTGTGCGAACAACGCCTGGTCGAACTGGGGCAGCTCGCGCCGCAGCTGGCCGGCGCAACCTGGCGCTCCCATCTGCCCGAGGCGGTGGAGCGGGAACTCGCGGCGGTCGAGCAAGCGGACATCCTGGTGGTGGCGACACCGGTCTATCGCGGCTCGTACACTGGCCTGTTCAAGCACTTCTTCGATTTCATTGACCAGGACGCCTTGATCGACAAGCCCGTCTTGCTGGCGGCCACCGGCGGCAGCGAGCGCCATGCCCTGATGATCGACCACCAGTTGCGGCCGCTGTTCAGCTTTTTCCAGGCACGCACATTGCCGCTGGGCGTCTACGCGACCGACAAGGACTTTACCAACTACCGCCTGCAGGACGAGGCCCTGATCCAGCGCGCCACCTTGGCGGTGCAACGGGCATTGCCCTTGATCGGCTTGACGCGCCATGCGAGATCCGCCACCGCTGAAGAGCTGGTCGCGGCCTGATACGCATCACCACGGTCAATCAACATATTCATCTTTTCGCAGACATCAGGACAGATCACCATGAGCAAAGATTTTGTATTCAGCATCAAGAGCATTGTTTTCGATGAAAACTATCACCCATCGGACAGCACGCGATTGACGACCAACTTTGCCAATCTGGCCCGGGGAGAGCGTCGCCAGGAGAACTTGCGCAATACCTTGAAAATGATCGACAGCCGCTTCAACAATCTGGCGCATTGGGACAACCCGAAGGCAGACCGCTACTCCGTCGAGCTTGAAATCATTTCCGTCGCGTTGAATATCGATGCCGAAGGCGACAATATTCCATTGATCGAGATATTGAAGCCGAACATCATCGATAAAAAAACCAATGAGCGCATCGATGGCATTGCCGGGAATAACTTCTCCTCCTACGTGCGCGATTACGACTTCAGCGTGCTGCTGCCAGAGCACAACAATAATAAATCCACGTTTGGCACGCCGGACAACTTCGGCGATTTCCATGGCAAGCTGTTCAAGCACTTTGTCAGGTCAGACACCTATAAAGCGCACTTCAGCAAGCCGCCCGTTATCTGCATCAGCGCCTCGAGCAGCAAGACCTATCAGCGCACTGAAAACCAGCACCCCATCCTGGGCGTCGAGTACCAACAAAATGAGTTCTCGTCGACCGATGAATATTTCGAAAAGATGGGGATGCAGGTGCGCTATTTCATGCCGCCCAACAGCTCCGCGCCGCTGGCTTTTTATTTTATCGGCGACCTGCTGGGCGACTACAGCAATCTTGAGCTGATCGGCACCATCAGCACGATGGAAACGTTCCAAAAGATCTACCGGCCCGAAATTTACAACGCCAATTCCGCGGCGGGGAAGTTGTATCAGCCCAGCCTGAAGAACCAGGATTACTCATTGACGCAAATTGTCTATGACCGGGAAGAGCGCAGCCAGCTGGCGGTCAAGCAGGGCAAATATACGGAAGAGCACTTCATCAAGCCATACAAGAATATTCTTGAACAATGGTCTGCCAACTACGCGCTCTGATTAAAAAAATAAACGAAAGCATTCATCATGAAAAAATTATTGCCTACTTCCACTGCCGGCAGCTTGCCCAAACCTTCCTGGCTGGCACAGCCTGAAAAGCTGTGGTCGCCGTGGAAATTACAGGACGAGGAATTGATCGAGGGCAAACAGGATGCTCTGCGTTTGTCACTGCAGGAACAGCAGCAGGCAGGCATCGATATCGTCAGTGACGGCGAGCAAACCCGCCAGCATTTCGTCACCACGTTTATCGAGCATCTGAGCGGCGTGGATTTTGACAAACGCGAGACCGTCAGGATACGTGACCGCTACGATGCGAGCGTGCCGACCGTCGTGGGCGCCGTGAGCCGCACCAAGCCGGTTTTCGTGGACGACGCCAGGTTTTTACGCCAGCAAACCAAGCAGCCGATCAAATGGGCCCTGCCAGGCCCGATGACGATGATCGATACGCTGTATGACAGCCACTACAAGAGCCGTGAAAAACTGGCCTGGGAATTTGCCAAGATACTCAATCAGGAAGCGAGGGAACTGGAGGCGGCCGGCGTCGACATCATCCAGTTTGACGAACCCGCATTCAATGTCTTCTTTGATGAGGTCAATGACTGGGGGATTGCCACCCTGGAAAGGGCGATCGAAGGACTCAAGTGCGAAACGGCCGTCCATATTTGCTACGGCTACGGCATCAAGGCCAATACGGACTGGAAAAATACGCTGGGGTCCGAGTGGCGTCAATATGAAGAGTCTTTCCCGAAGCTGCAGAAATCGAATATCGACATCATCTCGCTCGAATGCCACAACTCGCGTGTGCCCATCGACCTGATTGAACTCATTCGCGGCAAGAAGGTGATGGTCGGGGCCATCGACGTGGCCAGCAATACGATTGAAACGCCGGAGGAAGTCGCCAACACCTTGCGCAAAGCGCTGCGCTTTGTCGATGCCGACAAACTCTATCCTTCGACCAACTGCGGCATGGCGCCCTTGGCTCGCCGGGTAGCAAGAGGCAAGTTGAATGCGCTCAGCGCAGGCGCGGCAATCATTCGCGGAGAGCTTTCCTAGCCGGCTGGTGAAGTTACGCCTGCGCCTAAGCCAGGCGCAGCAGCATCACCCGCAAGCGCTCCCCCATCCGTGCCCGCAAGGCTGCGTTCAGCAGCGGCGCCACCTGCGAAGAGCTTTCTTGATGCGCGCCAGCAGGGCATCGGCATACTCTTCCGCCTGTTGGTACCTGGCGAAGCCGAAACGGGCCACGTCGCGCAGCATGGCGTCGCGCGTGATGTCGCGGCGGCCGGCGGATTGTGGTCTTTAATTGGAAGAGTATGAACGCCGCAGTTGATTTTTAAAGTGAACATAAAACTGAATTTAATACGATTAAATTCAATCTTATGTTCATGTGATCCGTCGTCGCGCTATTCTAGAATTCCTCCCACTGTGCCGGCGCGCAGGCGCGTTGCGGCGCCGCTGTCACGGCCACGCGCATTGCCGTGCCGGCCGCTGGCCGCGCGGCAGGCGTTGGCAAGGTCGCCGCTGGCACGCCGCCCAGTTTAAATGCGCTCACCACCTGCGCCAGGGTGGCCGCCTGCTCCTGCATGGCCGCTGCTGCTGCCGCCGACTCTTCCACCAGGGCCGCGTTTTGCTGGGTGACGTTGTCCATTTCGCTGATGGCCTGGTTGATTTGCTCGATGCCGGCCGTCTGTTCCGCGCTGGCCGAGGTGATTTCTTCCATAATGTCGGTAACGCGGCGCACGCTGTCGACCAGATCGGTCATGGTGTTGCCGGCTTGATGCACGAGCTCGCTGCCGGCCGCCACGCTCCGGGTCGAGTCGTCGATCAGGGTCTTGATTTCCTTGGCCGCGGCAGCCGAGCGGTGCGCCAGGCTGCGCACTTCCGTGGCCACGACGGCGAAGCCACGGCCCTGCTCGCCCGCACGCGCCGCTTCCACGGCCGCGTTCAAGGCCAGAATGTTGGTCTGGAAGGCGATGCCATCGATGACGCCGATGATGTCCGCGATCTTGTTCGACGAGGCGTCGATTTGCCGCATGGTCGCCACCACTTGCGCGATGACGGCGCCGCCCCGTTGCGCCACGCCGGAAGCCGTGTCGGCCAGCACATGCGCCTGGCGCGCATTGTCGGCATTCTGCTTGACGGTCGAGGTCAGCTCTTCCATGGATGACGCCGTCTCTTCCAGCGAACTGGCTTGCTGCTCCGTGCGCGCAGACAGGTCCAGGCTGCCCGCCGCTACTTCGGACGAGGCCGAGGCGATCGTTTCCGTGCCGGCACGCACCGTGCCCACCGTTTGCGCCAGGTTGTCGTTCATGCGCTTGAGCGCCTGCAACAACTGTCCCATTTCATCGCGCGACTGCACTGTGATGTGGCTGCGCAAATCGCCCGCGGCCACCGTGTTGGCCACTTGCAGCGCCGTGGCGACGGGGCCGGTGATCGAGCGCGTGATGCCATACGCCAAGGCCGCTGCGATGGCCAAGGCCGCCAGCGACATGCCGATTAGCAAGGTGCGCGTGTTGGCATAGGTCGCATTGGCATTGTCGCCCGCCGTGTTGGCCAGGGTGTTTTGCAAGCTGATCTGTTCAGCAATCAATTGCTTGTAGACGAGCAAGACGGGGCGCAGCTGGCCGTACAGGTAGGCGCTGCTGTCGTCCGGCGTGCCGCTCCTGATCAGTTCCAGCAAGGCCTCCTGCCCCTGCGCGTAGCGCGTGTTGGCATCGTTCATCTTGGCCAGCAGCGCGCGTTCACGCTCCGAATCGAGCATGTTCGCGAGCTTGCCGAGATTGCCGGCCGCCGCCTGGCGCGCGGCCAGGATGGCGTCCGTTTGCTTGCGCTGGTCGGCCGGATCGGCGCTGAGCATCATGTTGCGCAAGGCAATGGCGATGTCGTTGATGTTGGCCGATACGCTGTTGGCGAGCTCAATCTTCGGCATGCTGTCATGCACGATATGGCCGGTGCCCTGGTTGATCTTGCCCAGCATGGCAATGCCCAGGCAGGAGATGATGATCAGCATGGCGCCGATGGCGCCAAAGCCCACGGCGAGGCGGGTGCCGATGGTCAGGTTGGATAAAAACTTCATGGCGGTCTCAATACGGAGGGAATGGTCAAAAGGTCGGCGGCTGCGGATTGGGGGCCGCGCCGCCAAGCGGAGGACGATCCTAGACCTTTTCAGGTGATATTTCCATAGGGCAATATACCTAGTCGCCCCCTTGGATGCACGCCGGTTCCGCCTGTTCTGCGGCTTGCGCGTGTTTTCAGCTATATTGGCAGGCACCCGCCGGGCAGCAGGCCATGACCGGCGTCGCCGCCGATTCGGCAATTTTTTCCATTTTCAGCCTTAGGTCCGCATGACTTCTTTCCGTCTCCGTTTCTTCCCCTTCCTGCTGGCGTTGTTGCTGGCCTGCTCGCTGGCCCCGCCGCCCGCCTGGTCGCAGCCCGTCGACGATGCCGCCACGGCCGACCAGCGACTCGATGGCTTGCGCAAGCAGATCACCGGTATTCAAAAGGCGCTCGATGGCGAGGCGGAGCTCGATGACGCGACCCTGTCGCAGATGCGCGCCGATGCGCTGGCGGCCAGCGCCGAGGCGGACAAGGTGGCCGACGCGCTCGCGCCCACGCTCACCAGCGTGCAGGCGCGGCTGGCCGAGCTGGGCAAGCCGGCGGCGGGGATCAAAGATGCCCCCGACGTGGCGGCGCAGCGCAGCCAGCTGGACCGCACCAGCAGCGCGCTCGATGCGCAAGTAAAACTGGCGCGCCTGCTGGCCGTGGAAGCGACGCAGGCGTCGGAGCAGGTGTCGACGGTGCGCCGCGCGCAGTTGCAGGCGCGCCTGGGCGAGCGCACGGCGTCGATACTCGCCGGCTCGTTCTGGAAGCAGCTGCATGCGGAATTGCCGCAGAACCTGCAACGCCTGCGGGCGCTGGAGCTTGAATTGGCGAATGCGGCAAGCGCCACGCCGTGGTCGGCCTGGGGCGGCTTGCTGGCCGCCATCGTGGCCGTGATCGGCGCCAGCGTCTGGATTTCGCGCTATTTGCTGGTGGTCACGTCCACGCGCGTGCCGCATGGCCGCTTGCGCCGCTCGCTGCATGCGCTCGCTGTGCTGGTGCTGGCGCTGGCGACGCCAGGACTGGTGGCGGAATTGCTGGCCATGGGCTTGCGCTGGGAGGGCGGCCTGTCCGAAAAAACCTCGACTTTCCTCAGCAGCTTGATCGGCATCATCTGTTTTGCCGGCTTTACGGCAGGGCTGGGCCACGCGCTGCTGTCGCCGCGCCGCGTGTCGTGGCGCTTGCTGCCCCTGCCCGATGCGCTGGCGCACCGCATGCGCAATTTCCCGTCGATGTTTTCCTTCATCGTCGTGCTTGTGTGGGCGACGGAACGGGTCACCATCGTCATCAATGCGGGCCTGTCGACGGCCGTGGCCGTCAATTGCATCGTCGCCCTCGTGATGAGCACGACCATCGCCTACGGCCTGATGCGGGCCGAGCGCTGCTGGCGCCAGTTGCGCGAGGCCGATCCCGCCACCCTCGTCACGCCGCTGTGGCTGCGCTGCGTCACGGTGCTGCTGTGGCTGGCGCTGGCGTCGAGCGTCATCAGCTTGCTGGTCGGCTATGTGGCGTTCGGCAGCTTTGTCGCCAAGCAAATCGCCTGGGTCATCATCGTGGTGTGCAGCACCTATTTGCTGACGGTGCTGGTTGACGATATCTGCATGCTGCTGGCGTCCACGCCGCCGCCGCCAGACGCCGCTCACCCCGTGCTGGCCACGCCCAAGGCGCGCGACCAGGCGGCCGTGCTGCTGTCGGGCATCGGCCGCGCCATCGTCGTGCTGCTGGCTCTGATGTTGCTCTTGGCGCCATTTGGCGAAGGTCCGGGCGAGCTGTTCCAGCGCGTCGGCAAGCTGCAGGATGGCCTGGCCATCGGCGAAGTGGCGATCCGCCCGGCCGCCATGATCCAGGCGCTGCTGGTGCTGGTTGTCGGCTTTATCGCGCTGGGCCTGTTCAAGCGCTGGCTGCAAAACAGTTATTTGCCGACCACCAATCTCGATACGGGCATGCAAGTGTCGTTCATCACGCTGTTCGGCTACATCGGCGGCGTGCTGGCCGTGGCGCTGGCCCTGTCGGCGGCCGGCATCGGCCTCGAGCGCATCGCGTGGGTGGCGTCGGCCTTGTCGGTGGGTATCGGTTTTGGCTTGCAGGCCGTGGTGCAGAACTTTGTTTCCGGCCTGATCCTGCTGGCCGAGCGCCCCGTGAAAGTGGGCGACTGGGTGTCGTTAGGCGGCGTAGAGGGCGACATTCGCCGCATCAATGTGCGCGCCACGGAAATTCAATTGGGCGACCGTTCCACGGTGATCGTGCCGAACTCGGAATTCATCACCAAGACGGTGCGCAACGTGACCCTGGCCAATCCGCTGGGCCTGGTGCAAGTCAAGCTGCCGCTGCCGCTGGGCACGGATGCGCAGGTGGCGCGCGCGCTGATCCTGTCCGTCTTTGTCGACAATCCCGACGTGCTCGACACGCCGGCGCCGAATGTGCAGCTGGACGGCATCGACAATGGCCTGTTGTTGTTCAACGCCACCGGCTTTGCCTCGTCGCCGCGCCTGACGTCGGGCATCCGCAGCGCGCTGCTGTTCGAACTGCTCAAGCGCCTGGACGAGGCGCACATCGCGATCGCCAAACCCAGCACGATGGTGCTGAGTACGGTGCCGGCGCAGCCCGAGGCGCCGGCCATGTCAGCCGTTGCGCCGGCGCCCACACCGGTGCCGCCGCTGACGAGCTAGTCGGCACAAGTCAGCGCACGGTCGACCACAGCAGGGCCGCCAGGTACAGGCCGACGCCGAACGCCGTGTGCGCCATCAGGCTGCGCAGGCGGGCGGCGTTTGGGTGCGGCGTCTTGCTGGCTGCCAGGCCGGCACCCATGCCCGGCTGCAAGATGCAAAATGGCGCGGCCACGCTCACGAGGCCCGCCAGCAGCGCCGGCGCGAACGTCGGCTGTTGCGCCCACTCCTGTCCCACCAGCGCCAGCAGCACGGCCGCAAACAGCACGCCGATCATGTAATGGGCCGTCCAGCCCAGGATGGCTTCATCGCGCACGGGCGCCGCCTGGGCAATATTGGTGTGCGTCACGGTGCCGCGCGGCAAATGGCCGAGCCAGCGTCCCACCATCGCAAAGTTCAGCGAGGGAATGCACCAGAAGCGTTTCAAGGCTACTGCCCACACATCCATCACCGCCGTCGCGCCCACGCCGATCGCCAGCGCATCGAGCCAAAGTATTTGCATTGCCGCCCCTAACATTCAATGAATTGCTTGAATGTTATAAGGGTGCTAGCATCGTGTCAATGAACAATGCAGAAATCGATACCCTTGCCAGTCCCGCCGTTTTTGCCCATATTTTAGGCAGCGCGCCGCGTTTGCGTCTGCTCGAGCAGATCGTGCATGGCGAGTACGCGGTGGAGCAGCTGGTGGAGTTGACGGGCTTGTCCGTGGCGAACACCTCCCAGCATTTGCAGCAATTGCGGCGTGCCGGTTTCGTGCAGGCGCGGCGCGACGGCAAGCGCGTGCTGTACCGGCTCGGCAGCGGACCCATCGTGCAACTGCTGGCCGCGCTGGACGTGTATGCGCAGCACCAGCGCAGCGAGTTGCAGGCGCTGGGCCGGGGCGACCACGTGGAAGCGATCACGGGCGACGAACTGCTCGAGCGCATGCGCGAAGCCAGCATCACCGTGCTCGACGTGCGGCCCGCGCAGGAATTTTCTGCCGGCCACTTGCCCGGTGCGGTCAATATTCCTTTTGATGACTTGCAGCGCCGCCTCGACGAATTGCCTGCGAACGCAGAGATCGCCGCCTACTGCCGTGGCCCGTATTGCGTGCTGTCCGTGCAGGCCGTGGCGGCCCTGCGCCAGCACGGCTTGCAGGCGCGCCGTCTCGGCAGCGGCTACGACGACTGGCAGGCGGCCGGCTTGCCTGTCGTCAAGGCGGCGTGATGGCGGTCCCCAACAGCAAGTCGGAACTGATCGAAGCGATTACCACCACGTATGCGAAACTGGCGCAGGAGCTGGCGCGCGTGCCGCCGGCGCTATCGCGGGAGCCCGTGCTGGAAGGGCAAGTGGCCGGCACGCGCATGAGCGTGTGCGATCTGCTCGCCTATCTGGTCGGCTGGAACGAGCTGGTCTTGCACTGGCACGCGCAGCTGCGCGACGGCAAACGCATCGAGGACATCGCCTTTCCCGCCGAAGGTTTCACGTGGAACGCTCTGGGAAAACTGGCGCAGCGCTTCTATGCCGACTATGCTGAACTGAGCATGGACGAGTTGCTGCAGCGCCTGGAACAGGCGAAAGACCAGTTGCTGGCGCTGATCGACGCGCACGATGACGCGCAATTGTATGGCCGGCCCTGGTACACGCATTACACGATGGGACGCATGATCCAGTTCAACACGGCGTCGCCGTATGCGAACGCGCGCACGCGCTTGCGGGCCTGGCTCAAGACCTTGTAGCACCCGCAGCGGCAGGCTTGCACGATTGCATCAGTACGCTCGGAAAACTTTTCAGGCAGGATAGTGGTTTCAAGCGCAACCGATTGAAGGATCACCATGCTGACCATCGCCCTCGCCCAGATGAATCCCACCGTGGGCGACTTCGACGCCAATGTCGCCGCCATCATCGCGCGCATGCAGCGCGCCAGCGAGGAAGGCGCGGATCTGCTCGTCTGTCCCGAACTGTCGCTGTGTGCGTATTACCCGGGCGACCTGTTTGAAGATGCCGCCTTCCTGCGCGGCATGCAGCAGGCGCTCGACACCGTGCTGCAAGCATCCACGCGCTGGCCGGAGCTGGTCACCGTCATCGGCACGGCGCGGCCGAATTCCGGCATCGGCAAGCCCCTGTACAACGCCTTGCTGGCGATGCGCGACGGGCGCATTGTCGCCGAATACTACAAGCAGCTGCTGCCCACCTACGGCATCTTCGACGAGGGCCGCCATTTCGAGCCGGGCCCGCCCGGCGCCTGCACCTTGACTATCGCCGGCTGCAAGGTCGGCTTCATGATTTGCGAGGATGGCTGGAACGACGATGGCCGCGCCTACGCCGTCAACCCCTTCGACGCCCTGCACGCGGCGCGGCCCGACCTGATCGTCAGCATCAACGCCAGCCCGTCCGACATCGGCAAGCGCGCGCAGCGCCACGCCGTGTTTGGCGCCGCCTGCAAGCGCGTCGATCTGCCCCTGCTGTTCGTCAACCAGGTGGGCGGCCAGGACCAGCTCGTGTTCGACGGCGCCTCGTTCGCCATGTCACCGAGCCAGGGCGTGCAATTCGAGGCGGCCCGCTTCGTCGAAGATTTTCCATTGCTGCGCTTTGCCGACGGCCGTTTTACGCGTACCGACGGTGCCGCGTTTCCCGTGCCCGACCCGGACGGCATCCCCGCCGTGGAATTTGCGCGGCGCCAGATCGTGCTGGGGTTACGCGACTACGCGCGCCGCTGCCGCTTTACGCAAGTCGTCGTCGGCTGCTCGGGCGGCATCGATTCGGCGCTGACCCTGGCCCTGGCCGTCGAAGCGCTGGGCGCCGACAACGTCGTGGGCATCACCATGCCATCCGTGTTTTCCAGCACCGGCTCCGTCACCGATTCCGTCGCCCTGTGCGCCAACCTGGGCATCGCCCTCTACACGCATCCGATCCGCGACATCGTGGCGCAATACGAAACCGGCTATGCGCAAGCCTTCGACGGCAAGCTGCAGGGACTGCCGCTGGAAAACCTGCAGGCGCGCGTGCGCGGCACGATCCTGATGGAATACTCGAACGCGTTTGGCGCCCTGCTGCTCACCACCGGCAACAAGAGCGAAATCTCGGTTGGCTACTGCACCCTGTACGGCGACACGAATGGGGGACTGGGCCTGATCGGCGACCTGTATAAAACGGAGGTGTTCGCCCTGTCGCGCCACATCAACGCCAGCGCCGGGCGCGAACTGATCCCCGTCGCCGTGCTCGATAAACCGCCGTCGGCGGAACTGGCGCCGGGCCAGCGCGACACGGACAGCTTGCCGCCGTATCCCGTGCTCGATGACATTCTCAAATGGCATATCGAGGGACGCCGCCTGCCTGCGCAAGAAAGCGCGCAGGCGTTGACCCTGGTCGACCAGCTGCGCGAGACGGACGAAGGGCGCGCCCTCGTGACGCGCATCCTCGGCATGGTCGCCCGCAATGAATACAAGCGGCGCCAGGCGGCACCCATCATCCGCGTGCGTTCGCGCGCCTTTGGCAGCGGGCGTCAATTGCCGATCGCCGCCCACTACCCCACCGGAGACGACGCATGACCCCATCCTACCCTGCCGACGCGGCCATCCTGATCGGCCGCTTCCAGCCTTTTCACAATGGCCATGCGGGCTTGCTGCAAAAGGCCCTGACGACGGCCGCGCAAGTGGTGGTGGTGCTCGGCTCGGCCTTCCATGCGCGCAGCCCGAAGAACCCGTTTACATGGCAGGAGCGGGCCGCCATGATTGCCGCGACCTTGCCCGAGGCGCAGCGCGCGCGCGTGCATTACGTAGCTGTGCGCGACTACTACGATGATGGCCTGTGGGCCGACGCCGTGCGGCACGCCGTGGCGGGCGCCGTGCCGAAGGCGCAGCGCGTGATGCTGGTGGCCTGCTTCAAGGACGCCACCAGCTACTACCTGCACCACTTCCCGCACTGGCAGCTGCTAAACCTGGAGATCGACCCTGGCGCGCCCATCGGCGCGACGGCCATTCGCAACGTGCTGTTCGAGGCGCAAGACGTGGACGTGTCGCTGAGCGCCGTGGCGCAGCTGCTGCCGGCGGCCATCGGCCAGTATGTAAAGGCGTGGACCTTGCTGCCGTGGTACGCGCCGCTGGTGCAGGAATACCGCGCCATCGAAGCGTATAAAGCGCGCTGGCGCGCGGCGCCGTATCCGCCCATCTTCACCACCGTCGACGCGCTGGTGCAGACGGGCGGCCATGTGCTGCTTGTGCGCCGCGGCGGCTATCCGGGCAAGGACTTGTGGGCGCTGCCCGGCGGCTTCCTGGAGCCGCGCGAACGCCTGCTGCAGGGCGCCCTGCGCGAACTGGCGGAGGAAACCCAGCTGGGCGTGCTGGCGCCCACCCTCGTCGAGGCCTTGGTCGGCGTGGCCGTGTTCGACCACCCGGACCGCAGCCAGCGCGGGCGCACCATCACGCATGCGCATTACTTCGATTTGAAGACGCGCCAGCTGCCGGCCGTGACGGCGGCCGACGATGCGGCGCTGGCGCAGTGGGTGCCCGTGGCCGCGCTGCCGGCCATGGAAGAGCAATTCTTCGAAGACCACTTCCACATCCTGAACCACTTCCTCAAGCTCACGCACGAGGGGCGCTGAGGGGGGCACTCCCCCTCCCCGCGCGTCAGGACGTCACGCGTTCCCAGCCATGCTTGACGGCCGCCTTGAACTTGTCCCACGCCGATTGCGGATACGTGTGCTCCCACGTGGAACGCAGGTCCGCTTCCACGTCGTCCCATGGGCGGCCCCGGTAGCTGTCGCTGCTTGCCATCGAATGGCCATAGCGGTAGGCGGGATCGTAATCCTCGAAGCGCGCGCCGGTGGCGACATAGGTGGCGCTCCAGTGACTGCGGTAGTACTGCTCGTCGTCGTAGTTGGTGCCGGGCAGGTTGTCGGCGCTGGGATAGCGGCGCACGTTGGCGCCCGCGCTGGACGGCGGCGGGGCCATGTCGCTGGCAAATTGCTGCGACCCTGGCGCCTCGTTCATGCTGCCCTGCTGCGATGAAGTATCCGACTGCATGCTGGCGCCCTGGCGCATCGCGCTGGCGTCTTGCGGCGCGCCTTGCCAGCCGCCGGCGCGCCAGTGATCGGCGTGCGCATCGATGTCGAGCGGCGCGTAGCGTTCGACGATGTCGGTGGCGCGCTGGATATCGGCGTCGCTGGCCTCTTCCAGGGTCAGCACGACATGCCCGCGCCGCACGGCTTCCGCATAGATGTGGCGGTCGGCGTGGCTGCCGAACAGGTCGGTGAAGAAATGCTTGACGCTGTCGAGCAGGCTGTCGCTGTCGTCGCGGCGGATGTTTTCGGTGGCGGAAAAATCGTCACTGCCCGCATCATGCAGGCGGATGCTGGCGCCGGGGAAGCCAGCCGTGATCAGGTCGTGCCGGGCGCGCTCGGCCATATCGCGCACGGCGAAAACTGCTGCCAATGTATGTGCCATGATGGTCTCCAATCGGTGAACAACGTCCTTCCAGTGTAGGCCGGGAAAAACGAAAGTGGCGCTCGTTTGCCCCCTGGAAATCGTTGTATTCAACAAGTATTGACGACGTGAAACCTCAGTCCGGCGTGCCCACGAAGGCGCGCAAAAAGTCGATAAAGGCGCGCACCTTTTCCGCGATATGCTGGGTGTTCGGATACACGGCATACACGCCTTGCTCCGGGAAGGCGACGTCGGGCAGCAGGCGACGCAGGCGTCCCGCGCGCACTTCCCCCTCCACCTGCCATTGCGGCAGCAGGGCCACGCCGCAGCCGCCCAGGGCAAAGCCCAGCAGGGCCGAAGCGGAGTCGGAATGGATGGCGGCGTCGTCCTGCGCCGTGAAGGCGGCGGGGCCGTCTTGTGTCTGCACGTCCCAGCGCAGCGGCGCGGCCAGGCGGCTGTGCGCCAGCCAGCGCGCGCGCTGCAAGTCGTCCAAGGTGGCGATGCCCTTGGCAGGCAGGCTGGCCAGATAGGCGGGCGAGGCGACGGGCCAGATCGCGTACGGCTCGATCAGCGCGGCGCGGTAGCTTGAATCGTTGAGGGAACCCATGCGGATGGCCAGGTCGTAGCCGCCCGAGATCAGGTCTTCATGCGAGGATGACGACGAGTGCTGGATCTGCAACTGCGGGTGGGCGGCGGCAAAGGCGATCAGCGCGGGGATCACCGTGCGGCTGCCGTATTCGACGGTAGTGGTCAGGCGCAGGGTGCCGCGCAAGCCCTGGTGGCCCTGCCGCGCTGTTTCGATGGCGCCTTGCGCTTCGCTGAGCACGCGCTGGCAATCTTCATAAAAGCGCCGCCCCACGTCGGTCAGCGCCAGGCTGCGCGTGCTGCGTGTGAGCAGAGACACGCCCAGCTCCGCTTCCAGCTGTTTCAAATTAAAACTGACGACGGCCTTGCTCTGGCCCAGCACGGCGGCCGCCGCCGTCAGCGAACCGGCGTCGACGATGGCGATGAAAATACCCAAACGGTCAAGACTGATCATGGATTGAAGTGAGGAGAGGCGGGTTACAGGGCTTTGTCAAAATAGATTTGACAGTGTAATCGGGGCTGGCCCGTTACGCAAATGGCGGTTGGCGCTTAAGCTGGCCGTTTGCCATTTGGAGCACCATGGACTATCGCAAAAAGGTCGCGGCCATCTATCTGCTGGGATTTTTCGTTGACCTGATCAACATGTTCATCACCAGCGTCGCCTACCCCGACATCGGCCATGCCTTGCACGCTTCGGTGGCGCAGCTGGCCTGGATCAGCACCGCCTACATCCTCGGCCTGACCATCGTCATCCCTGCCAGCGCCTGGCTGGCTGCCTATTATGGCAGCAAAACCGTGTTCATGGCATCGTTGCTAACTTTTTTAGTCGCCAGCATCGGCGCCGGCCTGGCGCCATCGATCGAGGCGCTGATCGCCTGGCGCTGCGTACAGGGCCTCGGCGGCGGCTTGCTCATTCCGCTGGGGCAAAGCATGACCTACCAGCTGTATCAGCCTGCAGAGCGGCCGGGACTATCCTCCGTCATCATGCTCGTGGGCTTGCTGGCGCCGGCCCTGTCGCCTGCGCTGGGCGGCGTCATCGTCGACAGCCTGTCGTGGCGCTGGATTTTCTATTTGAACGTGCCGTTTGCCGCGCTGGCGCTGCTGCTGGCCGCCTGCTGGCTGCGTCCCGACCCGCCGCGCGGGGCCGTGCCCCGTCTCGACGTGGCCGGCCTGCTGGCGGGCAGCACGGCGATTTTGCTGCTGTTGCTGGGCTTGACCATGCTGGGCACGCCGGACGAGCTGCTGGCCGGCGCCGGCGTGCTGGCGCTGGGTGCCGCCTGCGCCTGGGGCTACGTGCGCGGTGCGCTGCGCAAGTCGACGCCGCTGCTCAACCTGCGCCTGGCCACCGAACCGCTGCTGCGCATTGCCATGCTGATGTATCTGCTGGTGCCGGGTGTTTTCATGGGCGTGAGCCTGCTGGCCATGCTGTACCTGCAGGGCGTGCTGGGCATGCCGGCGTCCAAGGCGGGCGCGCTGATGCTGCCGTGGGCGCTGGCCTCGTTTGCGGCCATTTCGCTGACCGGCAAAAGCTACCGCCGCGTGGGGCCGCAACCGCTGTTCATCGCGGGCGCCCTGCTGCAGGCGGCGGGCATGCTGATGCTGCTGCGCGTGGCTGCGGCCGATCAGCTGTTCTGGCTGGCCGGTGCGTATGCCGTGATGGGCTTTGGCGGCGGCTTGTGCAGCAGCACGGCGCAAAGCACGGCCTTCTTGCGCACGCCGGACGCGCAGCTGAGCCAGGCCAGCGCCGTGTGGAATATCAACCGCCAGCTGGGCTTTTGTCTGGGCGTGGCGCTGCTCAGCGTACTGCTCAATGGCTTGCTGGCGGCGCAGGGCATCAGTAGCCTTGACGACCCCGCCCAGCATCTGCGTGCGGCGCAGGTGTTTCACTGGTGCTTTGCGCTGGCCGCCGCCTCGTGCTTACTGCCTTTGGCACTGTGCCTGCGCATCGACAACCGCGCCGTTCTCGACCTTTTACAACACCATGGAGTAGCAAAAAAATGACTGCAACGAATCCCTATTTTGACGACGTTTTATCCACGCATGTGCTGATCAGCGCATGGCTTTCCGGCGAGGCGGCAGCGGAAAACTGCGCGCAATTTCTGGCGCGTTTTTCGCCCGGCTTTACGATGGTGGCGCCGGGCGGGATGCGGCTCGATCACTTTGGCTTGACCAGGTTTTTCCAGGGCGCCGGCGGCAGCCGTCCGGGCCTCGCCATGCGCATCACGGACTTGCAGCTGATCCAGGAAAGCGCCGCCGGCGCCACCGTCTCCTACCGCGAATTCCAGTCGCTGCCGGGGGCGGAAAACACCGAGCGCTGGTCCACCGTCGTGTATGACAAAACGCCCGATGGCGCCTTGCTGTGGCGCCACCTGCATGAAACGTGGGCGGTGCGGGCGGATTGATCCTACAGCGTGGCGGCAGGCGCGCCGATGGACAATGGCGCTGTGGCGGCTAGGCTGACAAGGTCCCCTCGTTCATCAGGAGCGCCTCATGACCAAGCAAAAATCGCAGGCCGGCCAGAACCGTCAGTCGGCCGGCCCCACGGAAGACAAAAGCAGCACCGACAATGATGTTGGCAAGCGCGGCAAGGATGCGGCCAGCCATACGAAGGCCGGTTCCGGCAAGGGTGCCGGCGGCGGCAAGAAGCAAGGCCGCAAGCACTGACGCAAATCCCGTGATGCGTGTTCAAGCCGGCTTGGCCGTCATCAGGTAAAACACGACGATGAGGGCGAAGAAGGCGGGCACGCCCAGTGCCGTCCAGATGCGCAGGTAGCGCCAGTACAGCGCCGGCAAGGCTAGCCCGTCGCGCGCGCTGGCCTGCGCCATGTCGCGCATGCGCATCTGCAGCCACACGACGGGCAGCCAGCAGCCGCCCGCCACCAGGTACAGCACCACGGACCAGACGATCCAGCGGCTGCCCAAGGGATAACCGGCCAGATGGGCCAGGTAAAAGCCGCTCAGGGGCTGGAACACCACCGTGGTGGCCGTAAACAGCCAGTCGGCGCGCACCACGTGGCGGCTGACGACGGCGATGGCGCGCACGTCGCGGCTCAGGCTCGTGAACAGCAGGTAGAAGGCCGAGCCGATGCCGGTGCCGAACAGCAGGGTCGACGAGACGATGTGCAGCCATTTGACGATCAGGTATTCCATGGATGTTCCTCCAGTTGGTACAGCAGCCACAGGGCCGCCAGCATGGGCAGGTTTTTCGTCAGGGGACCGTAGGGGTGCCAGAGGAATTCCGGCAGGAATACGGCGATCCAGACGGTATAGAACACGATGAGCGCGGCTTGCAGCGGCCATAGCCAGCGCCGCCACGGCGGGCGCAGCGCCAGGGTGGCCATGCCCAGCAGCAGGTCGAACAGGCAGGCGCCGGCCAGCAGCGGTGGTGCCCAGGCTGGCGGCACGCCGCTGCGTTCGAGCAGGTCATAGCTGTCTTCGACTGGATAGATGCCGGACGAGACGATGGCCGTGGCGATCCATACGATGGCAATCGACAGGCGCAGCACGGGCAGCAGCCAGTCCAGCTGGGCGCGCACGGCCGCGCCGCGCGCGTCGCTGATGAACTGCGCCACGGGCCGCGGCGCGCGCCCCAGCAAACGCCGCGTGAGCCCCGCATCGGCTGTATTGCCCCGTTCGAGCATGCCCAGGGTGGCGCGGTCCGGCATGGCAAAGCCCAGCAGCCTGGCCAGCAGCAGCACGGGCGGCATCAGCCACCGGGGCAGCGGCATGACGCGCAGGCGTCCCAGCCCCATGGCCGCGCGCAGGGCCGCCAGGTAGGCCGCAAACGGCAGCGCCTGCGGCCCCACGACGGGCACGCGGCGCGTCTTCTGGCCGCCCAGCGCGCCCGCGCCGCGCACCAGCGCGACGATCAGGTCGCTTAAGTCGTCCACGTGCACCGGTTGCACCGGCTGCGGCGCGCGGCCGAAGCGGGGATACACGGGCAGGCTGGCCAGCATGCGGAACAGGCGCGCGCTTTCGCCATCGTCGCCATACACGAGCGAAGGCTGCACGATGACGGCGCGCAGCGGCAGGCTGGCGAGAAAATCGTCGGCCGCCTTCTTGCTCAGATGGTAGGGCGAGACGGCGCCTTCGTCGGCGCCCAGGGCAGACAGCTGTATCACCAGCTGCACCTCGCTCTCGGCGCAGGCGGCGAACAGGGCGCGCGGCGCCCGCGTGTGCAGGGCCGCAAACGTCTGCGTGCCATGCTCGGCGATGATGCCGACGCAGTTGATGACGACATCGATACCGTCCAGGCGCGGCAGCCAAGCGGCCTTGGCCGTGTCGCGCGCAAAATCGGCCTCGATCAGGCGCACGCGCGGCTCCTTGCCGCTGCGTGCGTGGGGCGGCGCGTGGCGTGTCGTGCACGCGAGCTGGAAACCTTCGGCCAGCAGCGCGGTCGAAACATGCGTTCCAATGAAACCGCTCGCCCCCGTCAGCAGTATGCGCATCGATGCCCTTTCCTGATGGGAGTTGGATTCGTCTTTTGCGTTTCAGTTCATTGCCGCATTCACCATAGGAGACCACCATGCCATCCTTGCCTGCCACCCTGCGTCATGGCGCCCTGTCGGGCAGCCTTGCCTCCCTTTTGTCCGCCGCCGCCCTGGCCCTGTGCGGGCGGCGCGAAACGGGCAGCGTGTTCGCTGCCGTCAGCGCCGTCAGCCACTGGCTGTGGGGCGACGAGGCGGCGCGCCGCAACGATGCCTCGCTCAGGCACACCCTGGTCGGCTATGTCATCCACCATTGCAGCGCCATGTTCTGGGGCGTGCTGTTCGAGCGCTATGCGGCGCGCATCCTCGACCGGCGCCGCGTGGCGTCCACCGTCGCGGCGGCGGCTGGCGCCACGGCCGTGGCCTGTTTCACGGATTACCAGCTGACGCCGCACCGTTTGCAGCCCGGCTACGAGATGCGGCTGTCGCGGCCCTCGCTGCTGCTGGTGTACGGCGCCTTCGGCATCGGCCTGGCCGCCGGCGCGCTGTGGCTGCGGCGGCGCTGAGGCGCTGCGCGCGGCGTTTCGCGAGTCACTTTCCTACACGCCGGCCCGCCGCGCGCCTATCTTGCCGGCCGCTGCGCGCCAGTAGCATGGAACTTCATCCACCAACCGAGGAGAAGCGCATGCAGGACGAACACGGCAACACCCCGCAGCATCCCGCCGACCAGGGGCGCAACACGCGCATGGACAAGACCGATGCCGATAAGGCCAAGGGCGATGCGTATGCGAACCAGGGCGGCGGCAAGCTGGCCAGCGGCAATGCCAACAGCGGCCACTGGGCCAATGACGTCATCACGCCGCAGGGCGGGCCCGACCCGGTGGAGCAGGAAAACCTGCCCACCCTGACGCAGCCCGATGGCAATGCCCACGTCAAGGGCGCGGCGCAGCGGCCGCAAAGCGAAGCGGGCAAGCTGGCTGACGACCGGCCGGGCCGCAACGAGTCGAAGGACATCCACAGATCACTGAATCAGCACGAGTAGGCCGGCGTGCTGCGAACGAGGAGAACCCCATGTTTGCACACAACAAGCGACTGCAATACACGGTCAGGGTGGAGCAGCCCAATCCCGGGCTGGCCAACCTGATGCTGGAACAATTCGGCGGCCCGCAGGGCGAATTGGCGGCCGCCTGCCGCTACTTCACGCAAGCCTTGTCGGAGGACGATCCGGGCCGCAAGGACATGCTGTTCGATATCGCCACGGAAGAACTGAGCCACCTGGAAGTGATCGGCAATATCGTCGTCATGCTCAACAAGGGCGCCAAGGGGCGGCTGGCCGAGGGCGTCGACCAGGCGGCGGAGCTGTACCGCAATATCACGGGCGCGGGCAACGACAGCCACGTGACCCAGGTGCTGTACGGCGGCGGCGCACCGCTGGTCAACTCGGCCGGCGTGCCGTGGTCGGCCGCCTACATCGACACCATCGGCGAACCGACGGCCGACCTGCGCTCGAATATCGCCGCCGAGGCGCGCGCCAAGATCGTCTACGAGCGCCTGATCAACCTGACGGACGACCCGGGCGTGAAGGAAGCGCTGGGTTTCCTGATGACGCGCGAAGTGGCGCACCAGAAGTCGTTTGAAAAAGCCCTGTATTCGATCGAGCCCAATTTCCCGCCGGGCAAACTGCCGGGCGACCCGCAGTACGCGGACGTGTATTTCAATATGTCGCAGGGGCCGGGCGAGGAACGGGGACCGTGGAACCAGGGCGGCAAGTGGCAGTACATTTCCGACCCGCGCCAGCAGATGGCCGTCGATGGCGGCACGGGCGAAGCGGAAGTGAAATTGCCGCAGGATGAACTGGCCACCGTGCAGCAGATGGCCGCGCGCACGGCATCGAATCCCGATGCCGACCCGCTGACGGGCGCGGAACTGGGCATGCGGCCCAACGGGCGCGATGGCGGCACCTCGTCCATGCCCTTGTAGCGCGGCAGGCTGGGTACCGCCAGCGTGAACACGCCGCGCGCGCTGCAGGCCCTGGCCAGACACTGGTCCTGGCCCCAGGCACTGGGCTTTGCCTTGTGCGGCGGTGGCGCGCTGTGGTTGCTGTACGCGCTGACGACCGAGCTGGCGCTGCGCCATGCCCATCTGGAGCCGGCCCTGATCGGCGGCAGCATGGCGGCAGCCGCCACGGCGTTGGGGACCGTGCCGGTGCTGCTGTCGCACAAATTTTCGCAGCGCAACTACGACTGCTTCCTCGGTTTTGGAGCCGGCGTGATGCTGGCGGCCACCGCGTTTTCACTGGTGCTGCCGGCGCTGGCGGCGGCCAGGCAGCGCGTGGCAACGCCCATGGACGCCAGCCTGCTGGTGGCCTTTGCCATGGGACTGGGCATGCTGCTGATCGTGGCGCTCAACCTGGTGGTGCGCGAACGCGTGCAGCACGGCGCGCCCGTCGCCGCCAGCAGCCTGAAAAGAGTGTGGATTTTTGTGTTGGCCGTCACCTTGCACAACCTGCCCGAGGGACTGGCGATCGGCGTCGGCTATGCCGGCGTGGAGTTGGAACGCGCCAATGCGCTGGCGGCCGGCATCGCTATCCAGGACGTGCCCGAAGGCCTGGTCGTGGCGCTGGCGCTGCGCAGCGTGGGCTACAGCCGGCGTCTGTCGGTGGCCATGGGCGCCGCCTCCGGACTGGTTGAACCCGTGGCGGCGCTGGCGGGCCTGGCCCTGATCGGCCTCTCGTCCGCCCTGCTGCCGTGGGGACTGGCGGCCGCCGCCGGCGCCATGCTGTTCGTCATCGTGCACGACGCCATTCCCGAGGCGCAGCGCAGCGGCAATGGCGGTTTTTCCAGTATCGCGCTGGTGTTCGGTTTTCTCCTGATGATGGTGCTCGATACGGCCTTGAGCTGATGGCACTGTGCGTGTGCGCTGCCGGGAGGTCGATGTGCGTATCATGGGCTTCTTGCACTCGGAGAAAACAAAGATGCGCATAGACACGACATCGGACTCGCCAAGCTGGACCAAGGTCTTTGACATTGGTCATGAACTGCGGCAGCTTGGTCCCTTGATGGAAGAAAAATATCCTGCCCTCGACTGGGAATTGTTTGTGTGCCTGCGCTGCGTGCCGAAAGACTTGCAGAGAAAAACATTTTGCCGTTACTACGCCAGCGACAATATGTTCGGCCTCGATATCGCCATGGACGAAGAAGACTTCGTGCCGGTGAAAAAAGACACGCCGGGGCAACGCAAATTGATCGGCGCCGCTTTCTTCACTTTTTTTGCAGCCAGCATCCGGAAATACGAGAAAAAACTCCCGGGACTCCAGCCGGTTTCAGCACAATTGACCGCCGACGTGCGGCAATGGTGTGTCGAGAATCAGTGGCTCGATTCCGCCGCCTGATCCACCACGCACACACGGCCACTCAACTTAGATCGTGCAAGTCTTTTTGCAGCGCCGGGCCGGTGGAAAACTGCGAAAACACGACTTCAAGTCCAGCGCGTTCCGGCGTGCAGCACATGGGGCCGACGAGGTAGCGCGATGCCACGGGAAACGGCGCCAGGCGCAGCAGCGGCCACAGCTTGCCATCGGTCGAATACTGCACGCGGATGGCGCCTTTTTCCACCGTCACGCGCAGCCAGAAACCGTCCGGCATGGCGGGCGCCAGGCTGACGGCCCAATCGGATGTATCGACCGTCAGCACGGTGCTCAACAAGAGCTGACCGTCGGAAAATTCGACGCCGCACTTGATCCAGTTTTCCGCATCGATGCGCACCATCAGGCCCGCCTGGTCGTACAGCGCTGCGTACTGCGCCGACACATGCAGCTGCGCCGTGAAATCGCCCTCGATGCCGGTGCCGAAAAAGTGGCCGCTGTCGCGGATAAAACCATACGAGGTCTTGCGCCAGAAATCCGTGTTGGCGTCCGTCGTCACGCGCAATTGCGCGCCGTCGGCGGACCAGTTTTCCGGTGCATTGAGCCAGCTGCCTTGCGTGAACATCGTCTCTCCTTTTGATCGAAAATACTACATAGTTTGCCCCCATCCCAGCGCCTTGTACAGGGCAATCGCATCGATGTAGGACGCCGTTTCCGCCAGCAGCGCTTCGCGCCGGATATCGTACAAGGCGCGCTGGTTTTCCAGCACGGCCTGGTAGCTGCCGGAACCACCGTGATAGCGCGTGCTGGCGATGCCGAGGGCCGCGTTGCCATGGCGCGCCGACTGCAGCAGGGACGCCAATCGCGTCTGGTTTTCCGCCAGTTGCGTGACGGCGTTTTCCACGTCTTCCTGCGCCAATAACATCGTCTGCTCATAGCGCGCCAGCGCGCCCTGCGCTTCTGCCTGCGTGCCGCGCAAGCGTGCCTTGACGCTGCCCAGGCGGAAGGCCGGATAGCTGACCGATGGCGTCACCTCGAACGCGCGCGCGCCGCCGTCGAATACACCGCTGCCGCGCAGCGCAAAAAAGCCGAGGAAACCGCCCAGGCTCAGGCGCGGATACAGGTCGGCCGTGGCGGCCCCCACGTCTTCGCTGGAGGCGGCCAGCAGGCGTTCGGCGCGCACCACGTCGGGACGCTGCTTGATCAGGCGGTTCACGTCGCCGAGCGGCAGCTGGCCCGCCAGCGGCGCCTGTTGCCGCGGCGTGGTGGCCAGCGCGATGGCCCCCGGGGTTTGACCGCTCAACACGTCGAGCCGGTACTGCGCCTGGAGTAAACCCGCTTGCAAGGGCGGCAGCATCGCTTCGCTGCGCGCCAGGTTGGCCAGCGCATTGTGGCGCTCTTCCGGCAAGCCGCTGCCGGCGCGGATGCGCGCATCGGTCAATGCCACCGTATCGCGCCAGCTTTGCACCTGCGCCTGCGTCAGCGCCAGGTTTTGCTGGTAGCCCAGCGCCTCATAGTAATTGCGGGCCACTTCGGCGGCGATCGTCAGCCGCACCTGCCGCAAGTCCGCCTGCGCCGCGTCGGCGCGGGCCTGCGCCGAACGGCTCATGTGCCCGAGGCGGCCGAACAGGTCGATCTCCCATTGCGCGTCGAACCCTATGCGCGTGCTGGCGCTGGCGGCGCGGCTGTCTGGCGTGTCCTGCTTGACTGCGCGCTGCCATCCTGCCTGGCCCGTGACGGTGGGCAGTTCATCGAGCCGGCGTTCGTCGAAAACGGCACGCGCGGCCAGCAGATTCGCTTGCGCCTGGGCGATATCGAGGTTGTGTTCGAGCGCGCTGGCGATCAGCCGCGACAGGCGCGCATCGTCGAAAAACGTCCACCAGGCGGCCTCGCTGACGGCGCTCGCGCCGGGTGCGAATAGCGCTTGCTGCGGACTGGCCAAATGGATGGCGGGCGTGCCCGGCGTGACATAGGCGGGGCTGACGGCGCAGCCGGCCAGCACGGGGAAAAGGGCGATAAGATAACGGTAATGTTTCATGGGGATTCCTTCAGCGCCTGCGACAAATCGCGCGCACGCGGCGTGGCATGGTCGGCCGTGTGGCGGCGGGCCAGAAAGGTGTACACGGTGGGCAGCACGAACAGGGTAAAGAAGGTGCCGATCAACATGCCCGAGACGATCACCACACCGAGGCCGAAGCGGCTGTTGGCGCCCGCGCCCGAGGCGAACAGCAGCGGCACCAGGCCCACCACCATGGCGGCCGTCGTCATCAAAATCGGGCGCAAGCGGATCTGCGCCGCCTTGCGGATGGCCGTGATGCGGTCGAGCCGTTCATGCACCTGCAATTCGTTGGCAAATTCCACCATCAGGATG
Organism: Janthinobacterium sp. BCJ23; assembly: GCF_059617945.1. NCBI lineage: Bacteria > Pseudomonadati > Pseudomonadota > Betaproteobacteria > Burkholderiales > Oxalobacteraceae > Janthinobacterium > Janthinobacterium sp. BCJ23. The sequence goes on from NZ_JCAQAW010000005.1 coordinate 335,675, forward strand.
CCGTGTTTGCTGATCAAGCCGATCAGGGTCACGAGACCGATCTGTGTGTAGATGTTGACGGTGGCGTAGCCCAGGGCCAGCGGAATCAGCGCGCCGCAGATCGACAGCGGCACCGTAATCAAAATGATTAACGGGTCCGTCAGGCTTTCATACTGCGCCGCCAGCACCAGGTAGATCACGACGACGGCGGCCAAAAAGGCCAGCAGCAGCGCATTGCCTTCCGTGGCGAACTGGCGCGCGTCCGATTGCCAGTCGTAGCTGAAGCCCGGCGGCAGGGTCTTGGCCACGCCATCGAGGAAGGCGACGGCGTCGCCGAGGGTCACGCCCGGCGCTGGCACGCCTTGGAAGGTGGCCGCATTTTGCTGGTTGAATTGCGTCAGCATGTTCGGCTCGATCTGTTCCGTCACCGAGACAACGGCGGACAGGGGCAGCAGGCTGCCATCGTCGGCGCGCACGTACTGCTGCGTCAGGGCTTGCGCCGTGAGCCGCTGTTCGCGCGGGCTTTGCGCGATGACGTCATACGCGCGGCCATCCATGCCGAAGCGGTTCAGGTAATTTTCACCCACCAGCACGGCCAGCGACTCGCCGATATCCTGCATGCGGATGCCCAGGCTGTTGGCTTTTGAACGATCCACGCGCACTTTGACCACCGGGTTGTTGTAATCGAGGTCGCTGTCGACGACGGCGAACAGGCCGCTGTCGCGCGCGCGCTGCTTGACGTCTTCCATGGTGTGGAACAGGGTGGCGTAATCCTGCGCGCTGCGCAGTACCATCTGCACGGGCAAGCCGCCGCTCGATCCCGGCAAGGGCGCCAGCTGGAAGGCGAAGATGCTCGTGCCTTCCACGTCGCCCACGGCATGCTGCAATTCGGCCTGGATGACGGCCGCGTTGCGCGAACGTTCGGCCCACGGCGTCAGGTTGATGCCGCCGATGCTCGATGCCGGGCCCTCACCGCCATTGATGATCCAGCGCGAGTCCGTTTCCGGGATATTTTTGTAGATGGCATCGAGCTTGTAGGAAAAGCGCTCGACGTAATCGAGGTTGGCGTGTTGCGGCGCCTTGATCGCCGTCAGTACGCTGGCCTGGTCTTCCGCCGGCGCCAGTTCGCGCTGCGGCAGCAGGTATAAAAACGGCAAACTGACCATCACCAGCGCGGCGAAACCGGCACTGAGCCAGCGGTGGTGCAGCGAGCGGTCCAGCAGGCGCGCATAGCGGCTGGTCAAGCCTTCGAAGAAATGCTCGGCGGCGCGTGCCATGCGCCCTTCCGATTGTTTGGGCTGCAGCAGCAGGGAGCTCATCACGGGCGACAAGGTCAAGGCCACCACGCCCGACACCACCACGGCGCCGGCCAGCGTGAGCGCGAATTCCTTGAACAGCGCACCCGTGAGTCCCCCCATCATGCCGATCGGCGCATACACGGCGGCCAGGGTGATCGTCATGGCGATCACGGGGCCGGCCACTTCGCGCGCGCCGACGAGGGCGGCCGCCACGGGCGTCTTGCCTTCCTCGATATGCCTATGGACGTTTTCCACCACGACGATGGCATCATCGACCACCAGGCCCACGGCCAGCACCATGGCCAGCAGGGTCAATAAATTGATGCTGAAGCCGAAGGCCAGCATCAGCGCCGCCGCGCCCAGCATCGACAACGGGATCGTCACGACGGGTATCAGCACGGAGCGCAAGGAACCCATGCACAGGTAGATGACGATGACGACGATCAGCAGTGCTTCGAGCAGGGTATGCGCCACCTCGTCGATGGACGACTGGATGAAGCGCGCCGTCTCGAACGCCAGTTCGACTTTCACGCCCGGTGGCAGGGTTTTCTGGATTTCGGGCAGCAGTTTTTTGATGCCGTCGACGATCACCAAAGGGTTGCCGCCCGGTGTGGGCGACAGGCCCAGGTACACGGCCGGCACGCCATCCATGATGCCGCTCGTCTCCGTGGCCGCCGCGCCCAGTTCCACCGTGCCCACGTCTTTCAGACGCACGAGCGACGCGCTGTCATCGCCGCCCTTGCGTATGACCATGTCGCGGAACTCCGCCACGCTGGTCAGATCCGTGTTGACGCTGATGTTCGAGACGACGAATTGTCCTTTGACTTTGCCGGGCGCCGCCTGGTAGTTATTGCGCCGCACGGCGTCGGCCACGTCGGCCGCCGTCAATCCGCGCGCCGCCAGTTTCGCCGGGTCGATCCACAAACGCATGGCCAGTTGCTGGCCGCCATACACGTCGACCTTGGCCACCCCGTCGATGGTGGCGAACATCGGTTGCACGACGCGCGCCAGGTAATCCGTCAGCGCGGGCGCGGACACGCTCTCGCTGGCAAAGCCGACATAGGCGACGGCCGAGGAATCGCCGGCCGAGCGCTCGATGACGGGGTCAAAAGCGCCTTCGGGCAGCTTGTAGCGCACCTGGTTGACCTTGGCCATCACTTCCGTCAACGCCTGCGTGGAATCGCGGTTCAGTTCCATGCGCACGGTCACCGTGCTGCTGCCCTGCACCGACGACGAAGTGAGGTAATCGATGCCTTCCACCGACGATACGGCTTGCGCGATCGGCTGCGTGACAAAGCCCTGCATCAGTTCCGCCGAAGCGCCCGGATACGTGGTTTTCACCGTGATGGTCGACGATTCGAGCATCGGGTATTGACGGATCGGCAGCTGCAGGATGGCGATCACGCCCAGCATCAGTATCAAGGTGCTGATCACCAGCGCCAGCACGGGGCGGCGTACGAATAAATCGGTAAATTTCATGGTGATGTCTTTCCTTTACGAGCCGGCTTTGGGCGCGGCGCGTTTTACTTCGTCCAGGGTATTGGCGACCGCTTGCACGGCCATGCCATCGGCCAGTTTCAGCTGGCCCGAAGCGACCACGCGCTGGCCCTCGCGCAAGCCGTCGAGGATGGCGATCCGGCCCCCTGCCCGCTCGCCCAGTTTCACGCCCACGCGCTTGACGGTGAGCGGCTGTTTTCCCTCCTGCTGCGCGACAAAGACCGTGTCGCCATACGCGCTGTAGGTCACGGCCGTTTCCGGTACCGTCAGCTGCTGGCCCGCCTCGCGCGCCACGCGCACGTTCGCGTACATTCCCGCCTTGAGCGCGCCGCGCGGATTGGCGAGCGCCGCTTGCACCTGCACCATGCGCGAACGGGCGATCAGCGGATCGATGGCGTTGATTTTGGCCGTGAAGATGTCACCGGGATAGGCGTCCACCAGCACTTGCACGGCCTGGCCCGGCGCCAGCTTCGCGCTGCTCTGTTCATCGAGCGCGAAGTTCACCATCAGCGACTTCGTGTCGATCAGGCTGGCCACCGTATCGGCCGCGTTCAGGTACTGGCCCGCGTGGACCTTGCGGATACCCAGCTGCCCGGCGAACGGCGCGCGGATGGTCTTTTGCGCGATCAGCGCCTCCGTCTGGCGCATGTCGCCCAGCGCCGCATCGCGCGCGGCCAGCGCACTATCGAGCTGTTCCTGCGTGGCCGCCTTTTCCTTGACCATCTGCGCGGTGCGCGCATGGCTGCTTTCCGCATTCTTCAGCTGCGCGCGCTGGCGCAGCAGGGCCGCCTGTTCCGGCGCATCATTGAGCTGGACCAGCACGGCGCCGGCCACCACGCTTTGCCCCGATGCGAAGCGGATCTGCGTGATGCGCCCGCCCGTTTCGGCCGCCACCTGCACCTGGCGCGCCGCTTCCAGTTCACCCACGCCCGCAAAAAAGCGCTCCTGCGTGCCCAGCAGGACGGGCACCAGCGCCACCTTGGTGGCGGGGTAGGCGGCGGCATCGGCCGCATGCGCAGCGGCTTGTGATTCAGCGCGCGGATACAGTACGGCGCCCGCGACGGCCAGGGCGATGGCCAGCGCGCAGGCGCCGACGATTTTCGTATTCATGATGAAGTCCTTTACAACTGGGAAGAAGAGGCGCAGCGGAGGCTGATCAGGTCCGCTGCGCGTTGAAAAGAAAGAACAGGCCGATGGTCCACAGCAGCAGCACCAGGTGCGTCGTCTGCAAGCCTTCCTGTGCGATCCAGTAGCCGAACCACAGGCCGCCCAGGTGCATCAGCAGCAAAAAGGCGGCCATGGCGCACAGGGCCAGGTTCAGCCAGGGCAAGGCAGCGGTCAGGCCGCCTCCGGCAAATAGCGCCACGCCCGTCCAGGCGGCGATGGCGGCCAGCAGTTGCAAGGTCAGCACCACGCCCAGCGACAGCCGGTGCAAGGTCAAGGACGTGAGCGCACGGCGCAGCAGCGGCGTCTGGATGGTCGGGTCCTGGCGCAGCGGGTCCATGCGCATGGTGTTGCCGATGGCCCAGACAGAGCCGTGGAAGGCGTGCAGGTTGTTGATGGCGGCCAGGGTCAGCCAGGTGGCCAGGCCGGTAGCGAGGATGGCGTGAAACAGCCAGATCGAGTGCTGCAGCTGCATGGGATTCCCGTCCAAAGAGTGTCTTGCTGGCATGCGGACGTGGAAACTCCTCGACAGCGGGGAGCTACCGGCCTATTATGCAAGCAATTAGTTGGTTAACTGGCCCCATGATAGTTGAGCGAAATGAATTACACAAGTAAACGTTTGGATAATAGCGAGGCGCCGCAAACGACGGAGCGCATCCTGTATTTCATCAAGACCAAGGGACCCGTCTCCACGGCGATCCTGGCCAAGACCCTGGACATGACGGGCGAGGCGGCGCGCCAGCAAGTGCAAAAGCTGGTGGCGGCGGGCTTGATTGAAGGACGGCAGGAAGCGCAAGCGGGCGCCGGCCGGCCGCGCCAGAACTGGGTCTTGACGGAAGCGGGCAATGCGCGCTTTCCCGACACGCATGCGCAGTTGACGATCAAGCTGATCGGTTCCGTGCGCCAGCTGTTCGGCGAGGCGGGCCTGGATAAACTCATCACGCAGCGCGAAGAGGAAAGCCGCGGCGCGTATGCGCAGGCGTGCTCGGCGCCGGACTTGTCCACGCGGCTGCGGCAACTGGCGGCCGTGCGCGACGAAGAGGGTTATATGGCGCGCGTGGAGGCGGACGGCGACGACTGGCTGCTGATCGAAGACCACTGCCCCATCTGCGCCGCCGCGCGCACCTGCCAGGGCTTTTGCCGCTCCGAATTGCAGCTGTTCCAGGAAGTGGTGGGACCGAACGCCAGCATCGTGCGCGAGCAGCACGTGCTGGCCAATGCCATGCGCTGCGTGTACCGGATCCGGGCGCTGCCCTAGGCTTTCGGAAACAGCGGGCGGGCCAGCAGCGCCACCAGCCCCGCCAGCCACCACACGACGGGCCAGTTGCTGGCCGCCAGCAAATGCGGGATGGCAATTGGCGTGAGGAACAAGCCCACGTAGACGGCCGTGTTTGCCATGCCCAGCGCCGTGCCCGCGTTGGCGCCGCCCGCTTCCGTGGCCAGCTCCGTGTAGGCCACGCCATGCCAGGCGGACACGGCGATGCCGGCCAGCACCACGGCGCTCATCAAGACCCAGCCCGGCGCATCGCACGCGGCGGCCATGCCCAGCAGCATGAACGTGGCCAGCGCCACCAGGGCCGAGCCGCGCAGGTAGGCGGGCCGGTTCGCGTGGCGGTCCGTGTGGCGTCCGCTCCAGATGCGCATCACCATGGCGCCCACTTGCAAGGCCACCATCACGGCCGTGATTCCCGCCAGGCCCAGGTGGCCATGGTCGTGCAGGAACACGGTGGCATAGCTGAGCACGGCAAACTGCGGCACGCACAGCAAGCCGATGGCGGCCACCATGCGCCAGACTTTACGATTCTGCAGGGGCGGCGCAGGCTGGACCGCAATCAGCCCCGTGGAAGCGTTGTGCGGCCCCGTGGCGGCCTCGGCAGAGAAATCGGGCTCATGCATCCAGCGCCACGTAAAAAACGCCGACAGGCCGCATACGAGGGCCAGGGCGCCAAACACGGGCATGAAGCCATAGCGTGAAGCCAGGCTGGGCAGGACGAGGGCGCCGAGGCCGCCGCCGAACGGCACGGCCGTCTGGCGGATGCTCATGGCGAAACCCCGTTCGCCGGCGCCGAACCAGCGCATCACGGCGCGGCCACTGGCGCCATTCACGCTGCCGCCCAGCACGCCCACCAGCGCCAGCCCGGCCGCCAGCGCCCACAGGGGCGGCACGGCGCCGTCAGCGGGCGTGATCCACAACAGCAAGGTCAGCAAGGCCAGCATGGTGCCCAGCAAGCCGGTCAGCAGCACGGGGCGGTCGCCCCAGCGGTCGGTGGCCATGCCCCACGGCAATTCGGTCAGGGCCACGCCCAGACCCATGGCGCCCAGCGCCACCCCCAGTTCCGTATTGCTCAGGTGATAGCCGCTGCGCAGCCAGATGGCTGTGGTCGGCATGCCATTGGCGGCGGCGGAAAAGCTGGCATTGGCCGCCACGCCGACGGCCAGCACTTTCCAGCGGTGTGCATCGCCCAAGGCGGGCGTGGTGACGGGGACAGGAACAGGAACAGCTTGGCAATTGGTGCTCATGGCAAGGACAGGAAAGTGGTTGACCCTGACAGTGTTGCGCAGTACGATCATTCTGAATATCAGATAATTTACGTTAAACCATCCCATAAAACCGGACGATTGTATTGATGCCATGAGCTTGCTTAATTTCGACATCGCCTTTCTGCGCAGCTATGTGGCTGGCATCGAGCTGGGCAGCTTTGCCCGCGCGGCGGACAAGGTGGGGCGTTCCACCTCGGCCGTCAGCGCGCAGCTGAAAAAACTCGAGGAGCAGGCGGGCATGCCCCTGTTTCGCAAGGATGGACGGGGACTGGCGTTGACGCCGGCCGGCGAAGTCTTGCTCGGTTATGCGCGCCGCCTGCTGGAACTCAACGACGAGGCGGCCGTCGCCTTGCGCGGCGCGGAACTGGAAGGGTGGATCAGGCTGGGCTTGCAGGAGGATTTTGGCGAAGCCTTGCTGCCCGACGTGCTGGGACGTTTTGCCCGCGCGCATCCGAAAGTGCGGATCGAGGCGCACGTGGCGCGCAACACGGCCTTGATGGAAGGGCTTGCCATGGGGCAGCTGGACCTGGCCCTGCTGTGGGGCGGCGCGTGCATCGCCGACGTGGCCGAGTATCCGCCGCAGCAGCGCCAGCATATCGCCGAACCGGCCATGCGCTGGATCGCCTCGTCCAGCCTGGCCTGGCGGCCCGAGTCGGGCGAGCCCTTGCCGCTCATTGCGTTCGACCGCGAATGCCTGTTCCAGCGCTGCGCCACGCAGGCGCTGGACCGGGCCGGCATCGCCTGGCGCACGGCGTTTACCAGTCCCAGCCTGGCCGGACTGTGGGCGGCCGCAGCAGCGGGGCTGGGCGTGACGGTGCGCACGGGCCTGGGCTTGCCGTCTTCCGTATGCGCGCTCGATCACGTGGCGGCCGGCTTGCCCGCCCTGCCCCCGCTGTCGCTGGAACTGCTGCGTGCGTCACAAGTGAGCAGGCCGCCCGTCGAGCGGCTGGCGGACCTGATCATCGAGTCGCTGCAGCAAGACGCGGCTTAGAACGACTGCGCCGTCGGGCGCAGCACGATTTCATTGATGCTCACGTCGTCCGGCTGCTCGATCGCATACGCGATGGCGCGCGCCACCGAAGCGGCGGGGATGGCAATCTCGTAGAACTCCTTGACGGCCTTGGCGCTCTCGGCGTGGCTGCTGCCCTCGCTCAATGGCGTGTCCACGGCGCCCGGCAAGATGGTGGTGGTGCGGATGGTGCCGCCGCTGGCCGCCAGCTCATGGCGCAAGCCTTCCGAAATGGCGCTGACGGCAAACTTGGTGCCGCTGTAGACGGTGCCGCCCGGACTGAAGACTTTTTGTCCCGCCACCGACGAGATATTGATGAAGTGGCCGCTGTTTTGCGCCTGGAAATACGGCAGCACGGCGGCGATGCCATTCAACACGCCTTTGATGTTGATATCGATCATGTTGTTCCACTCGTCGACTTGCAAGGCGCTCATCGGTGCGATGGCCATCAGGCCCGCATTGTTGATCAGCACGTCGACCTTGCCGAACACGGCCAGGGCCGTGTCGATCAGATTCTTGACGTCGGCAGGCACCGTGACGTCGGTCTGGGCGATGGCGGCCTGACCACCGGCCGCCGTGATTTCCTCGGCGATGGTGGTGAGCAAGTCCATGCGGCGCGCACCGAGCACGACAGAAGCGCCCAGCGCAGCCAGATGGCGCGCCGTGGCTTCGCCCAGGCCGCTGCTGGCGCCGGTGATGACAACGACTTTCCCTGCGATATGTAGACTCATGATGGATTCCCTGTGGAGGCAGCGGAGTGCTGCGGATGACATCGATCAATGCTGCCACAGCTTAGCGCATTTGCATCCTTTTTTGCTATAAAAAAGATAATTACTAAATGGTAATTGTTAGGCGCGAGCAATCAGCACTTGCACGGGCGCCATAGGAAAATCGCTGGCGTCGTATTGCTCCACTTGCTTCCAGCCCGTGTCGCGCAGCAGCTGCGCCAATTCACCATGCCGTGTCACCGTGCGGCCCAGCATGCGCATCGGCAAGTAGTACGGCAGCACGCGCGCCGCATCGCTAGGCGCCGGGGCGATTTCCGCCTGCACGCAGACGAGTACGCCACCGGGTTTTAACGCCGCCTGCATCTTGCGCAGGGCGCCCGCCATGTCGGGCACGAAATGCAGCACGGACGAGCACCAGATCAGGTCGTAGCCGCTGCCGATATCGTCGCAGCCCAGGTCGCCACCGACCGTTTCCAGGCGGTTGGATAGTTGCGCATGGGCAATGTTGGCGGCCGCCACAGCCACCGTTTCCGGCCAGTCGAAAACGCAACCGTGCAAGCCCGCATGGGCTTGCGCCAGCGCAATGGCAACCCAGCCCGGCCCGCCGCCCACGTCGAGCAGGCGCAAGGGCGTGTTGTCGTCCGCAAACGGGGCGATGCGCTGCATCACGGACAGGGCCGCGCGCATGGTGACGGCGCGTTGTTCCTGGCCAATTTGCTGCTGCGCGGCGGCGGCCCAGTTGATGCCATTGGCCGTGCTGTACGGCGCTGCTTTGCCGCCGTCGCGCACCAGCGTACTGAGCTGCGTGGCGAAGTGGCGCAGCGCATGCAGCCGGTACAGCCAGGCGTCGCCGCAAAAGGCCACGGAGTTGCGGCAGAAATACTGCAAGGTGGCGGCCGTGCAGCGGTAGCGCTGGGCATCTGCGTCGGCCCCGTCGCGCTCCAGCACCTGCATGCTCCAGAGCAGTTCCAGCAGCAGCGCCGTGTGCGGCGCATGCAGCGACAGGGTGTCGGCCAGCTGCGCCGGTGTGTGCGGTGTGGCCAGCACATCGAAAATGCCCAGTTCCAGGGCGGCGGCCAGCCCGTCCGCCTGCACGGGCGCGACGGCCAGGTCCCAGTACGGTTGCAAAGTGTGTTGCGACGTGAACGGCATGGCGCTTCCTTTCGGCGAGATGGGCATGGAAGCTATTTTATGCAACAATGAGAATAATTATCATTTGCGTTTGTATGCGGCACGGCGCATTTCGTATGCGCGACGGCGCGCAAGGACAGGGAGGAGCGATGAGGGAACAGGACAGGGAAGCGGCAGGCTGGACGCGGCGCCAGCTGGACCCGGGGATGGGCGAATGCCGCGCCGACCAGCGTCAGGTCGACCAGGGCTTGCTGCTCGTGCATTCCGATTACCGCCCGCGGCTGGCGCTCGTCGAGCAATCGAAGCATGACGACGGGGGCGGCATGGTGATCACCATCGGCCTGGAAGGCGCGTCCGCCTACGTCACGCGCGATGGCGAATCATTGCGTTTCCGGGGCGGCCATACGACGGTGACGGCGTTTCGCCACACGAGTGGCGAGCGCCGTTTCGAGGCGAATCAGCGGGCGGCGCAATTGCGCGTGCTGGTGGGGGAAGAGGCGCTGGCGCGCTACTGGCCGGAAGGCCTGGCGTCCTTGCCGCCCGACGGCGGCGCGCGCCAGCTGGCGCATACGGCCACGACGGCAGCCTGTGCCCTGCACGCGCGCTCGCTGCTGCGCGCGACGGACCCGCTGGCCGTGCATATCGGCGTGCTCAGCCTGCTGGCGGAGCAACTGCGGGCACTGCGGCCGGTGCCCTTTGCCGTGCCGCGCTGGTCCGAGACCGATATCGCCAGACTGGAACGCGTCCACGCGCTGATGCAGGAACAGATGGCGCAGGAACTGACGCTCGATTACCTGTGCGCGCAAGCGGGGCTGAGCTTGTTCAAGCTCAAGCAGGGATGGCGCTACCGCTACAACGACAGCCCGCAACGCACCCTGCTGGCGCTGCGCATGCAGCGGGCAAAATTACTGCTGGAAAATGGTTGCCAGGTGGCGCAGGCTGGCTGGCAAACCGGCTATCGCCACCCGGCCAATTTCAGCGCCGCCTTCAGCCGCTATTTCGGCTACGCGCCGAAGACCGTGGCGCGCGCGAAGGGCTGAATAGCCGGTGTAGAATCGGCGAGCAGCACATATTCATACGACCCACAAGGAGACATGATGGCCCGCAAAATCTTTGTCAATCTGCCCGTCCAGTCGCTGGAACGCTCCGTCGCGTTTTTCACGGCGCTGGGCTTCAGTTTCAATGCCCATTTCACGGATGAAACGGCGACGTGCATGATCGTCGCCGACGACATTTTCGTCATGCTGTTGACGCACGAAAAATTCAAGCAATTTACGCCCAAGCAGCTGTGCGACACCAAGGTGGCGACGGAAGTGCTCGTGTGTTTGTCGGCAGAGAGCCGCGGTGAAGTCGATGAGCTGGTGGCGAAGGCCGTCCAGGCGGGCGGCAGCATCTACAAGGAGCCGATGGATTTCGGCTTCATGTATGGGCATAGTTTCCAGGATCCCGATGGGCATCAGTGGGAATTGATGTATATGGAACCTAATTCTGTCCCCCAATAGCATCGTAGGTCGGATTAGCGGCGGCACGCCGCGTAATCCGACACGATCCGCCTGCCCAGCTTAAGAAGCCAGCGCCAGCAAATCGACCACTTCCAGCCCGGCCAGGTCTTGCGTCGTATTGCCCGCAAACGCGGCGCGGCTCGGTTGGCCGTTTTTCAGCCAGGTGCGCGTGACTTCCTTGATCTGCGCCAGGGTGCAATTGAGCACGCCGGTGCGGAACTGCTGGCGCACGGCTTCCGTCGTGCCACGCTGCTGCATGTTCCACGCCGTCAGCGCTTCCGCGTACGGCGAATGCGGCTTGTCGAGGCCCTTGATGACGCAGATGATGGCTTCTTCCACTTGTTCTTGCGAGAAATCGCCGTCGAGGATTTGATCGAGCGTCGTGCCGAAGTCGGCGAACGTGCCGGCCAGGCGCGGATCGCGGTAGGAACTCAATGTAAACGTGCCGGCGCCGGCCGCATAGCTGGCGCTGCCGCCATACGCGCCGCCTTTTTCGCGCAGGGCCGTATGCAGCACCTGGTTGGTCATCAGTTCGGCGGCGACGGCCAGGGCCGAAGCGTCCGGATTGTGCACGCCCGGCACGGCCCAGGAAACGAAGCAATGGTTGATCTGGCTTGTCGCATGCAGGGCCGTGTTGGCCAGCGGCAAAGCGGCAGGTGCGACGGTTTCCGCCGGTGCGATGGCATCTGTGCTCGCTGCCGGCAATTCCAGCAAACGCGCCAGGGTGATGCCATCCTGTTCCAGGCCGGCGCACAGCACGGTTGGCTGCTGGGCGATGATGTGCGCGTGCAAGGTGTCGAGTTCGCGCGCGATTTCCTGCAAGCCTGCCAACGTTTTGCTCAGCTGCTGCAAACGGCGGTAGAACGGCAAGGCGGCTGGGCCGCCGACGATGTCGTCGAAGCGGCGCGTGGGCGACAGGGGAGCTGCCGAGGCCAGCATGGCGTAGCGGTTGCCGGACTCGGCCAGGCTGGAGAGTTTGTCTTGCACCAGGCTTTCGATCAGGAAAGCCAGGCGCTCTTCTTCATCGAAGCGGGGCTTGGCGATCCAGGCCGACAGCACGGCGGCAATCGCCGCGTGTTCTTCGCGCAAGCCGCTGGCCGAGAACGACAGTTCCACGCGCATCGCTTGTTGCGGACGGGGAATGGCTTCCAGGCCGATGTGGAACGAGGGCACCATGCTCTGGCGCCAGGCGCTGGCGTCGTCGAACGACATGTCGCCCACGCCCAGTTCCGGCGCCAGGTCCGTGTACAAACGCAGCCATGGCCACGACGCTTCCGGCAGGCTCGACACGTCGTACAGCACGTTGGCATAGCTGATGCCGTTGGAAGCAATGCTGAACGCCACGGCGCCGTCGACGGCGGCCGGAATCGGCAAGGCCGGACGCGGCAAGGCGCTGACGTCGCCAGGGCGGATGCGCGGCAAGACTTCGGAATTCGATGGCAGTTGCTGATGTGCTTCCAGCGCGGCGGACTCGGCCACGATGTGCTCGCGCTCGGCATCCGTCAGCGTCGCTTGCAGGGCCGCCAGCTTGGCGTCTTCCTGGGCGGCGCGGTCCGTGAAGTAGGCGCTGTCGGGCACCACGTGCGTCGTCAGGCGGGTCGGATTGGCGATCAGCTCGCGCACCAGCTGTTTGAAGAATTCCGGATCCTCGATCTGCTGTTCCAGGGTTTCCAGGATGGCCGCATTGTCGAACGCGTCCATCACGTCGCCGCCATACATGGCCAGCGGCAAGGCGTGCAGCAAGCGGCCCAGGCCGTAAGGCATGCGGCCGCTGCTGATTTCGCGCTGGCTGTACTTGATGTCGCGCAAGGCGGCGTGCAGCACGGCGGCGGGAATGCCCTCTTCCGCCGTCTCTTCCAGGGCCGTCCAGATGCGCTGGTGCGCATCGGCGATCTGTTCTTTGGTCAACCCTTCCATGCCGATGTGGAACACCATCTGGCGGATGCCCGCGTCGCGGCCATTCATGTCCGATGGGCGGCCATAGCCGGCCGATTCCATGGCCCGCATGACGGGCGCCGACGATTCGCCGAGCAAGCCGTGCGACAGCAGATGTGCGTGGTAGTAGGCGATGGGGTCGCTCGACTCACCCATCAGCCAGGCGAATTGCAGGCCGAACTCATCGTCGCGCGCTTCCTGCGACGGAATCTTGACGATATTTTCCTGTGGCGCCGTCCATGCGGGCGCCAGCTGCGGCAGGCGGCGTTCGGAGAAACCGCTGAGCTTGGACAACACGCGCTCGGCGACTTGTTCCTGCACGGCCGACGCTTCGATATTGCCGGCGGTCATGATCACGGCTTGCGACGGATGATAGTGGCTGGCGTGGAATGCTTTCAGCATGTCATGTGTCAGCTCGGGGATGTCGAGCGGGTCGCCGCCCGATTCCACTTCATACGTCGTGCCCTTGAGCAAGGCGCTGGCGATGCCGCTGTCGAGCGCGCGCATGGGGCTGTTGAAAGCGCCCTTCATTTCATTGAAGACGATGCCCTGGTACACGAGCTTGTCGCCTTCGAACGCATGGCGCCAGCCTTCCTGCCGGAAATTCAGGTAATCGAGGTTCGGGAAGAAGGCCGCGTCCAGGTAGACGTCGAGCAGGTTGAAGAAATCCTTGCGGTCGGTGCTGGCGAACGGGTACACGGTGCGGTCCGCATAGGTCATCGCATTCATGAACGTGGCCGTCGAGCGGCGCAGCATCGAGAAGAACGGGTCGCGCACCGGGTAGCGCGACGAGCCGCACAAGGCCAGGTGTTCGAGAATGTGGGCGCGTCCGTCGCTCACTTCCGGCACAGTGGGAAAGGCCACCAGGAACACCATCTCAGCCTGCTCGGTATGCATGTGGATATGGCGCATGCCCGTTGCTGGCTCGACATATTGCTCGATGGTTGCCTGCAAGACTGGAATGAAGTTGCTGCTGACTTTTTCAAATGTGCTCATGCGGTATGGGATCTCTGCGGTAGGTGATTCGGAGTGTCGGTGGGGCTGCATCACATGTGGGGGCAAAGTGGCGCAATGCCAGGGCCGGCGGCCACTTTGATGCCTGTATGAAGTTTTTCCCTATTGTACTAGGAGTATCTGCGCGCCGCCGCCGACGCTTGCTTGTGGGACGCAAAAGCAACAAGGTTGCCAAATCGGCTATTTTTGACAGCTGGCGCCCCGCAATGGAGGCTTAGCGTACCATGCGCCTTTTGCATTCCAGACTGAACCGAAGGCGCCTACCTTGTCCCGACTTTCCTTTCGCCAACTGTTATTTGCCGCCTTCATTTTGACGACGGGCATTTTGACGGCCACCTCCGTGCAAGCCCTGCTGACCCTCGAACACCTGGCGCGGCTGGGGCGTGAGACGGCGGCGCAGGCGATTGCCCTGACGGAACAGTCGCAGCGCCTGTCCGAGCGCACCCTGGCCATGGAGCGCAGCGCGCGCCAATTCCTCGTGCTCGACGACCCCGTGTTCCGCGAGCGCTTCGCGGCGGCCCGCGACGAAGCGACGGCGGCGCTGCAAGTGCTGAACCGTGCCACGCCCGAGTTCGCTCCCCAGCTGGCCGACGAATGGACGGTGCAGGCGCAATCGGCCTGGGAAGTTTTACAGGCAGGCAAGCGCCGCAAGCGCGATGGCCACGCCGTCGTGTACCGCGCGTTTGCCCGCATGACGCAGATCAATGACAGCCTGGCGCGCGAAAGCAAGACGGAAATCGGCAGCCGCAACGACGCCCTGCTGGCCGAGCTGGAACGCCAGCGCCGCCTGCTGGGCGTGCTGGTCGGCGGCGCCGTGCTGCTGGCGGCCGTGCTGGCCACCTGCTTCGGCTTCCTGCTGTCGCGTCCGCTGCGCCGCATCGAGACGGCCATCGAGCGCCTCGGTGACAAGCGCTACGACCAGCCCATCGTCGTCGGCGGCCCGGCCGACACGCGCCGCCTGGGCCAGCAGCTGGACTGGCTGCGCCAGCGCCTGGCCGACCTCGATGCCGACAAGGAACGTTTTCTGCGCCACATTTCGCATGAACTGAAGACCCCGCTGGCGGCCCTGCGCGAAGGCGTGGCCTTGCTGGAAGACGAGGTGGCGGGCAAGCTCAGCGATAGCCAGCGCGAAATCGCCGGCATCCTGCAGCAAAACACGGCGTCCCTGCAAACGCAAATCGAGGACTTGCTGCGCTACAATACCGCCGCTTTTGACGCCCAGCACTTGGCGCACAGCAAGGTCGATTTGCTGGTCTTGCTGCAAGATGTGGTGGCCGGGCAGCGCCTGCAATGGCTGGCGCGCCGTTTGACGGTCGAAGTGCAGGGTGTATCCCTGATCGTGCAGGTCGACCGCGACAAGCTGGCGACGGCCCTGGCCAATTTGCTGTCGAATGCCGTACGCTTCAGCCCGGAAGGCGGCACCGTGCGGTTTGCCCTGTCTTGCAAAGGCGGCCGCGTGCGCATCGACTGCATCGACGAGGGCGCCGGCGTGGCGCCCGAGGATGCCGCGCGTATTTTTGAACCGTTTTACCAGGGAGTGCGCCAGGCGGCCGGCGCGCGTAACGGCAATGGCATCGGCCTGTCCATCGTGCGCGAATATATCGCCGCCCACGATGGCAGCGTCACTCTTTTACCGCGCCCCGCCGGCGCGCATTTTCGGATAGAACTGCCCTTATGATGACGAGAATTTCCCTGGCCGCCATGGCCGCCTGCGTATTGCTGTTGGGCGCTTGCGCCGCCAAGCCCCCCGTCCAGACGCCCGTGCTCGTGCAAACGCCGCCGCGCGTCGTGGTAGTGGCCGATCCCCAGCTGACCGAACTGCTCGCGTATCAAAGCGCCCTGCGCCTGATGACGCCGTCGGAACTGGTAAAAGCGCAACTGGACCTGGCAAAAGCCGACCATGCGCCGCACAACACCATACGCCGTGCCATGCTGCAAGCGGCCTTGCACGGTCCGGGCGACCTGGCCCGCGCGCAAGCCTCGCTGGAACCGCTGGCCACGGCCACGGGCAAGGATGCGCAACTGCTGGCGCCGCTGGCGCAATTGCTGGGCAGCCAGTATGCGGAACTGCGCCGCCAGGAAGAGAGCATCGACAAGCTCAACACGCAGTTGCGCGACGCCCAGCGCCGCATCGACTTGCTCAATGAAAAACTCGAAGCGTTAAAGAATATCGAGCGCAGCCTGTCCGTGCGCCCTGCCGCGGGAGCGCCGAAATGAGCGAGCACGCCCACATCTTATTGGTCGACGACGATCCCGACCTGCTGCGCCTGCTGACCATCCGCCTCAAGGCGGGCAATTATCGGGTGACGGCCGTGGGCAGCGCGGAAGCGGCCCTGGCGCGCCTGGCCGTGGAATTGCCGGCCCTGGTCATTACCGACGTGCAATTGCCGGGCCGCGACGGCCTGGCCCTGTTTGATGAAATCCGCCGCCAGCATTCGGCCCTGCCCGTCATCCTGCTGACGGCCCACGGCACGATTCCCGACGCCGTCGACGCGACGGCGCGTGGCGCGTTTGCCTACCTGACGAAACCGTTCGACGGCAAGCTGCTGATGGAAAAAGTGGCGTATGCCATCAACTTGTCCACCGTCATGCCGGCGCAAGCGTCCGGCGACGAGAGCTGGCGTGCCGAGCTGATCAGCCGCAGTTCGCAGATGGCCGAGCTGCTGGCCGAAGCCAAGCTGGTGGCGGGCTCCGACGCCAGCATCCTGATACGCGGCCCCAGCGGCACGGGCAAGGAATTGCTGGCGCGCGCGCTGCACAACGCCAGCCGCCGCGCCAAGGCGCCGTTTATCGCCGTCAACTGCGGCGCCATTCCCGAGCAGCTGCTGGAATCGGAACTGTTCGGCCACGTGAAGGGATCGTTTACGGGCGCCGTCGGCAACCGCGAAGGCTTGTTCCAGGCGGCCGATGGCGGCACCCTGTTTTTGGATGAGATCGGCGACATGCCCTTGCCGCTGCAGGTGAAACTGCTGAGGGTGCTGCAGGAGCGGGCCGTGCGCCCCGTCGGCGCCGACCAGACGCGTCCGGTGGACGTGCGCTTGCTGTCGGCCACGCACCGCGACCTCGACGTGGCGATGGCCGAGGGGCAATTCCGCGAAGACCTGTATTACCGGCTCAACGTGGTGACCTTGACCTTGCCGCCGCTGGCCGAGCGCCGCGAAGACATCGCCCTGCTGGCGAACCATTTCCTGCAGAAACTGGCAGCCAAGTATCAAAAACCGTTGAACGGCTTCGCGCCCGATGCCTTGACTGCCCTGGTGGCCGCGCCATGGCCCGGCAATGTGCGCCAGCTGGTCAATGTCGTCGAGCAAGTGTGCGCGCTGGCCACGGCGCCGCTGGTGCCCTTGTCGCTGGTGCAGCGTGCGCTGCGCGTGCCGTCGCTGGAAGCGCTCAGCTACAACGAAGCCAAGCAGCGCTTCGAGCGCGACTATCTGATTCAGTTGCTGCGCTTGACGGACGGCAACGTGGCAGATGCCGCCCGCCTGGCCGACCGCAACCGCACGGAGTTCTACCGCTTATTGCAGAAATACGAGCTGACGCCGGCCCTGTTCCGGGCCGATGGCGACCCTGTCGCTGAATAGCGACAAAAATAAAGCGTTAAAAATCAGGGGCTTGGCGCAAAATATTGACGGTCTTGCCACAATCTGTCGCTGTCAGGCGACAAAAAGCCCCGTTTTCCGGGCCAGATCGCCGCGAAACGGGCCGGAAAAATCGAGATGGAATGTAAGTCCTTGATTTTGAATGAAATTTAAAAGCTGGCACGGCGCTTGCTGTATGGGTAGATGTGACGCTTCAAAGTGTTGCTTTATCCAAGTAAGAAGCTTTTAACTTCATTGAGAGGAACTACCATGCAAACATCGAAACTGTTCAATACCCTGGTTGCCGCTATCGTACTGTCGGGCGCCTCGATCACCGCTTCGCATGCCGCTGACTCCGCACCAAAAGCACAAGCTCCTGCTGACACCGTCGTGGCCGCCAACGCTGCCGCAGCCGTCCCTGATGAAACCATCACTTCCTCGGCCAAGGCCGCCCTGAGCGCCGATGCGCAAGCCGCCGCCCTGCCAGTCAAGGTAGCAACCCAGCAAGGTGTGGTCGTCCTGTCGGGCGACGTGCCGAGCGCCGAAGCGGGTGACCGCGTCGTGCAGATCGTCGCTTCCGTGAGCGGCGTGAAAGAAATCAAGAACGAGCTGAAAGTCAAAGCCGCCGGTTAATCCCCTCGCGCTGTACTTTACTCCGGGTTGCCCTGTCTGCGGACAGGGCATTTTTTTGCCTGGTTGAAAACATTACGTAGGTCGGATTAGCGCGCAGCGCGTAATCCGACAACATTGTTGGCCAGCGCTGGTGGTGTTGTCCGATGACGATCCTGCGGACCTAATCCGGCCTGCAAATCGCCCTCCATTGCGCATGGTACGCGGTCAAACCATCCACTTCCATCATGGGCTCCACCGTCGCCTCCATCGCCGGCACCTCGCCCCAGCGGTGCAGCATCCAGCCGCCGCACGTCGTGCCGCTGGCGTCTTGCGACACGCTCACTTCCTGCCCTGGCCGCAAGGCCGCCAGCAGGGCGGCGAAATGCGGGTTGTCCGTGAAACTGCCTTCCACCGTCACGGTCCCCTGGGCATCGAGGGCATCGAGGCAATAATCGCTCATCAGCGCGCAATACAGGGTGGCCAGCGCATAGCGTTCCTGGGCCGTACGTGGTGCCGGCCCGACGATGCGCCCCGCCTGCCCGACGAAGGGGCCGCCGGACTCGGCAAAACAGGGCAGCGCCAGGCTACCCTGCTTGACCAGGCGGGCGATATCGTCCACGCCGCACACTTGAGGTTCGCTGCCCGCCAGCACGGCAAATTCGCGCCCGCCCATGAAGCGCATGCAAGCCACGGGTTGGCCCAGCGCATGCACGTTGGCCAGCATGTCGGCCGTTTCATCGAGCCGGCCGAGGGGCGCGCCCAAGGCGGCGGCAATGGCCCAGGTGCCGGTCGACAAGACCGTGCGCGGCTGGGCTTGCTCCTGCGCATCGAGATAACGCAGCAGCGAGGCATTGCTGTCATGGATGCCGCACAGCACCTGGCAATCGGGCAGCAAGCCATTGCTCTCGCGCCACTGCGGCAGCACGGGTCCCAGCGCCGTCCATGCCGCTTGCAGTGGGGGAAACAACGGCGCCCAATCCATGGTCTCCACCAGCGACGAATAGGCCCCTTGCTGCGGCCGCCATAAATCCGTATGGCAACCGAGCGAGGTCACTTCGCTGGCGGCCACGCCCGATAGCCGCCAGGCCCAGTATTGCGGATAGGTCAGGATATGGCGCGCGCGGGCAAATTCCTGCGGGTAGGTTTTGGCGAGCCAGAACAGCTGCAAGCCCAGGTTCAGGCCGCAGGGCAATTGCGGCGACAGGCTGTCGCCGAACGCGGGCCGCAAGCTGGCATACTCTGCCGCCAGCGATTGCGGCAAGGTCGATTCATAATCGAGGATGGGCAGCACCAGGCCGGCATCGTCGACCAGCGCCGCCGTGGCGCCGTGCGTGACGGGCACGATGGCGGTGACGTGCGCCAGGCGCGCAAAAGCGGCCAGGCCCGTTTGCAGCCAGTCCCACAGCCCTTCCGTATCGTGGTGCGGATACGGCCCCGCGTGCACGATGCTGTTCGGGCGGCGCTGCTCGGCCAGGATGGCGCCGGCGGCGTCCAGCAGGGTCAGCTTGGCATTCGTCTTGCCGATATCGAATACTACGGTGGCGTCGATGGTCACGGCCGTCCTTATGCGAGGTGAAACATGGGGGTTAAAGGCACGGCGACGGGCGAGGCATCGGCCTGCGTTTCCATCAGGTCGGCCATATGTGCCCACCAGCGGCGCATCACGGGATGCTGCGGCAGCGCCTCCATCGTGTGGCCGTCCATGCGGCGCAGCACGGCGAACAGCGCGCCCGTAGCCTCATCGAGAAAGATGCTGTAGTCGCGCACGCCGGACTCGTGCAGCAGGCTGGCCAGCTCGGGCCAGATGGCGTCGTGGCGGCGCTGGTATTCGGCGGCATGGCCGGGTTTCAACTGCATCTTGAAAGCGATCTGTTGCATGGTTTATTTCCGTGTGTGCTTGCGGTTCAACAGGCGTGGCAGTGCAATCGTGATCAGCAGCAAGATGCCGACGACGATCGTCATGATGACGCCAGGAATATTGAGCAGCGCCAGGCCATACGTGACCATGCCCAGCAGCAGCACGGCCAGCAGCACGCCGCCGATGCTGCCCTTGCCGCCGGCGATGCTCACGCCGCCGAGGATGACCATGGTGATCACTTCGAGTTCCCACCCCATGGCGATGTTTGGGCGCGTGCTGCCGATGCGTCCCGTCAGCAGCCAGGCGGCCAGGCCCGCCATGGCGCCGGTGGCCACGAACAGGGCGAAGCGGTAGCGGTCCACGGCCACACCGGAAAAGCGCGCCGCGCCCGGATTGCAGCCGATGGCAAAGATGCGCCGGCCCCAGCTGGTCGCATGCAGCAGCACGGCAAACAGCGCGCAAAACACCAGCAAGATAACGAAGGGGCGCGGCACGATATCGAAGAAATAGCCTTGCCCCCAGTCGATCAGCAGTGGCGGATAGCCGGTGTAGGCCTGGTCGCCCAGGATCACGCTGGCCAGGCCGCGGAACAGGGCCACGGTGCCGATCGTCACGACGATCGACGGCAGGGCGAAGCGCGTCACCAGCACGCCGTTCAGGCAGCCGCAGAGGGCGCCCATGGCCAGCGCGACGAACAGCAAGCCTTGCGGCGGCACGCCGTGGTGATGCGCAAACCCCATCGCCACCGAGGACAGCGCCAGGATGCCGGAGACGGAAATGTCGATCTCGCGGCAAATGATCAGCAAGGCCATTGGCAGCGCGATCAACGCCTTCTCGCTGAAGTTGAAGGTGCTGTCGGCCAGATTGTAGGCGTCGAGGAAATTCGGCAGCAGCACGCTGTTGGCCGCGAAGACGGCGATCAGCAGCAGCGCCAATAACGCTTCCCAATGGGCAAAATACTGGCCGATGCGGTGTGCCTTGCGGTCGAGGATGGTGTAGCGCGAGCGCACGGGTACGCTGTCCGGCGCTTCGCTATGCAAGGTCTGTGAAGTGGCGTTCATGCGGCGCTCCTGCGGGTCGAGGGGGCTTGTAGCGTGAGCGGCAAGATCTGGCGGCCCATGTTCCTGGTGCCGCGCGCATTGAGCAGCACGGCCGTGAGGATCACGATCCCTGTTAGCGCGCTTTGCCAGAAGGGCGAGACCTTGACGATGGGCAAGGCATTGTTGATGACGGCCAGGAACAGCGAGCCGAGCACCGCGCCGCCCACCGTGCCGGCGCCGCCGGCGATGCTGATGCCGCCGATCACGCAGGCGGCGATCACGGTAAATTCAAAGCCATATGCGATTTCCGAATACGCCACGGCGTAGCGCGCCACCCACAGATAGCCGCACAGGCCGGCCATCAGGCCCGACAGGCCATACGTCCACAGCAGCCGGCGCGCCGTGGCGATACCGACATAGCGGGCCGCCTGCGGCTGGTTGCCGATCGCATACAGGTCGCGGCCGAAGCGCGTGTAGCGGGCCAGGAAACAGGTTGCCAGGATGGCCGCCAGCGCGATCCACACGAGGTGCGTCACGCCCAGCAGGCGCGCCAGCGGAAAGTCGATGAAGGCGGCCGGCATCTGGTGCGACGATACCCAGGCGCCGCCCGACAGCACGAATACCAGGCCCCGGTACACGCTCATGGTGCCCAGGGTCACGACGATGGGCGGCAGGTCCAGGTAGCCGATCAGGTAACCGTTGATCAGGCCCAGCAGCAGGCCGATGCCCAGCGCCGCCAGCACCACCAGCGGCAGCGGCAAGTGCGGATACTGCACGGCCAGCAAGGCCGACAGCATGCCCGACAGCGCCAAATTGGATGCCACCGACAGGTCGATGCCGCGCGTAATGATGACGAACATCTGCGTCAGCGCCAGCATGATCAGCAAGGTGCTGTCGGTGAGCAGGTTGGCCAGGCTGCCCGGGGTCAGGAAAACGGGCGAGCGCAGGCCCACCAGCAGCACCAGCAGCACGATCAGCAGTGCCAGCTGGATTTCACGTTGCTTCAGATAGCGCATGTCAATTCCTCGATCGGATGGCCGCTGCCGGACGCGGCGGCGACGACGTTTTCCGGGGTCGCCTGGGCGCGCGGAAAGACGCGGTGGATATGGCCCTGGTGCATGACCACGATGCGGTCCGCCATGCCCAGCACTTCCGGCAACTCGGACGAGACGAGGATCACGGACAGGCCTTGCGTGACGAGCTCGCTGATGAAGCGGTGCACGGCCGCCTTGGAGCCGATATCGATGCCCTTCGTGGGTTCATCGAGAATGATCACGCGGGGCTTGGTGGCCAGCCACTTGGCCAGCACGACTTTTTGCTGATTGCCGCCCGACAGTTCCGACACCATCTGCGTAAAGTGGCTGGCCTTCAATTCCAGCTGCTCGCTCAGGTGGCGCGCGATGGCCGTCTCCTGCGCGCGCCGTGGCCGCAGGAAAAAGCCGATGCTGTCCAGAATCGGCAAGGTGATGTTTTGCACGATGGACATCGACAGGTGCGCGCCTTGGTGCTGGCGGTCTTCGGGCACATACGCGATGCCGTGCCGGATGGCGTCGCTGGCGCAGCCGATGCGCACTTTCTCGCCGGCGATGGTGATCGTGCCGCGCACGCCCTCGGTCAAGCCGAACAGCGCTTGCATCACTTCCGAGCGGCCCGCGCCGACCAGGCCGTAGAAGCCGACGATCTCGCCTTGCCGCACGGAGAAACTGACGCCGTGAAATTCCGTCGCATGGCACAGTTGCGACACTTCCAGCAAGGTTGGTCCCAGGGGGACGTCGACCTTGGGAAACACTTGCTGAATGGTGCGCCCGACCATCAGCGACACGAGCTGCGGTTCGCTGATGTCGGCCATTGCGCCGGCGGCGACGAAATGGCCGTCGCGCAGCACTGTATAGGTGTCGGCGACGGTAAAGATTTCATCGAATTTGTGCGAAATGAAAATCACCGCCGTGCCCGCCGCGCGCAGCTGGGCGATGATGCGGTACAGCTCATGGATTTCGCGCTGCGACAGCGAGGCGGTGGGCTCGTCCATGATCACCACGCGCGCCTCTTGCGACAGGGCGCGCGCGATTTCCACGAAGTGGCGTTGCGCCACGCTCAATTCCTTGACCTTGGCCAATACGGGTAACTGCACTTCCAGGCGCGCGAAGATCTGCTCGGCCTCGGCCGCCATGCGTGGCCAGTCTATGCGCGGCGGGAAACCCGTTTGCGGCTGGCGCCCGATATAGATGTTTTCGGCCACCGTCAGTTCGTCGAACATCATGGTTTCCTGGTGCACGGCGGTAATGCCGGCATCCATCGCATCTTGCGGATTGGAAAACAGCACAGCCTTGCCGCCCAGTTCCATGCTGCCCGCATCCGGTTGATAAATGCCCGTCAACGTCTTGACCAGGGTCGACTTGCCGGCGCCGTTTTCACCGATCAGCGCCATGACTTCACCGGCGCGTACGGTCAGCGCCACGTCTTTCAGCGCGGTGACGCCATGGAAGTGCTTGCAGATGCCATGCAGGCGCAACACCGGCGCCGCGTTCTGCGCAATAGGGGGATTCTGTGACATAGCCATTCACACTTGAGAGATATTCGCAGGTCGGGTTAGCGCGCCAGCGCGTAACCCGACAACATTGTTGGCTTTACCGGTGATATCGGATTACGGCGCTTCGCGCCTGATCCGACCCACGGCCGTCGGTACACAAACAAATCAGAATATCTTCGAGAACTTGTCGACGTTATCCTTGTTGTAGGTGAACGGCGGCGCCAGCGCCGCTTCGCCGCCCGCATCGAGTGTCAGCTTGCCCATGCGGCCGACGGCGATGCTTTCGCCCGGCTTGCCGCTGGCCTTGCCGGTGACGAATTGATGGGCGGCATACGTGGCGGCGTAACCGAGGTCGATCGGGTTCCAGATGGCAAAGCTTTTCACGGCGCCGCTCTTCACGTGGCCGGCCATTTCCGACGGTAAGCCCAGGCCCGTCACATACACCTTGCCCACGAGTTTCTCGTCGACCACGGCCTTGCCGGCCGCATTGATGCCCACGGTGGTTGGCGCGATGATGGCTTTCAGGTTCGGGTTGCTGCGCAGCAGGCCGATCGCTTCGCGGTAGCTCTTGTCGGACTGGTCGTCGCCATACACGGTGGCCACCAGCTTGATCTTGGCGTACGCAGGCTGGGCCAGCGTTTTTTTCATTTCGCCGATCCAGATGTTCTGATTCGTCGCCTGCGCCGTGGCCGACAGGATGGCGATCTCGCCCGTGCCGCCGATGGCGTCGGCCGCCATTTCAATCTGTTTCTGGCCGATCAGGGCCGGGCTGGACGGGTTCAGCTGCATCAAACGCCCCTCCTTGGCCAGGCCGCTGTCGAAGGAAATGACCTTGATGCCGCGCTGCATGGCTTTCTTGGTGATCGGCACGAGCGCATTGGCATCGTTGGCGGAAATGACGATGGCGCTGACCTTCTGGCTGATCAGCGAGCTGATGATTTCGATCTGCCCTTCCGCCGTCGCCGTGGTGGGCCCCGTGTAAATGACTTCCACGTCGCCCAGCTGCTTGGCCGCCTCGTTCGCCCCTTCGTGGGCGGCGTCGAAGAAGCCGTTGCCCAGGCTCTTGACGACCATGGCGATCTTGATTTTTTCCGCCGCCTGCGCGCTGGCGGCCAGGCAGCCGATCATGCACATGCTCAATGCCGTCACCATCATTTTGTTCAATTTCATGCCGCGTCTCCTTTTTTATTGTTGCTGCCGGGGCGGTAGACACCATGTCTCCAGCCCTCTGTTTTTGCCACTGACTAGGTATTGCCTATTGCTCTTGCCACGCCTGCTCCGCCGGCGACAGCGGCGCCGCCATCGCCTCGGGGACGACAGCCAGTACCTTGACGCCCGACTGCTCCAGCATCTGCACGGCCGCGTCCGAAGCGCCCGTGTCCGTGATGACGCAGGACACACGGTTCAGGCCGCACAGGATCAGGCCTGCCTTCCTGGCAAACTTGGAACTGTCGGCCAGGACAATCAACTCCTCGGCCTGGCTGATCAGGCGTTTCTCGGCCTGGATCAGCAGGGGATCCGCTTCCATCAAGCCCAGCATCGACAGGCCGTACACGCCCATGAACATTTTTCCCGCGTAATGATGCTGGCTGATGTCGTTGTCGAAGGGACTCAGGATGACGTTTTGCTCGCGATACACCTTGCCGCCGGGCAGGATGATTTCATTCTCGCTGGACATCAGCAGGCGCTCGGCCATCAGGAAGGAATTGGTGAGGATTTTCAGCCGCTTGTCGACCAGGAACTCGACCATGCGGTAGGTGGTGGTACCGCCATTGATGATGATGGTGTCGCCATCGGCGCACAGGCCGCAGGCGTGGCGGGCGATGGCGCGCTTTTGCGCGGCGCAGCGGTCCAGGTTGTTTTGAAAGGTTTCACCCGACAGCGCAAACGTACGCTGTTTTTTTTGCGGCAGGCTCTCGGCGCCGCCGCGGGTGCGCACCAGCAGGCTGCGCTCGGCCAGCCAGGCGATATCGCGCCGCACCGTCGCCGGCGAGGAATTGAGCCAGTCGACCAATTGGTCGACGCTCGCCACGCTATGTTCGGCGAGTAGTTTCAGCAAGCCTTTGCGGCGTTTGTGATTAACCACGTTGTCTCCTTTTTGAGTCCTCTCCCGTACCAGCTGCCCGGGGACGACTTCTTTATCGGTGAGCCAGCCTAAGCAGTTGAGCAGTGCATGTCAACAATCAATCAATCAACATCGTGATTATTTGGATAGCGCGCAAATGCGTGATCGGAGTTCCAATCAACCTGGTGATTATTTGCGTTTCTCTCACGTTTTTGATTGCTTGTTGATTGACATGATTGGCACGCTGGCTTCTACTGAGTGCTGCCGTCATGGCATCCCGCACACAGATGCGGCCATGGCGATCCGCACGCACAACCAAGAATGGAGACACTGTATGACCGCCACGATGGACATCACACCACCTGCACCCATGGCCTCGCTATGGGACGATGCGCACGCCGCGACCTTGAGCGAACCGGAGCTTTTGCTGTACCGTTCCAACCTGCTCGGTTCCGACATGCGCATCACCAATTTCGGCGGCGGCAATACCTCGGCCAAGATCCGCATGACGGATCACCTGACCGGCGACGAGGTCGAGGTGCTGTGGGTGAAAGGCTCCGGCGGCGACCTGGGCAGCATCAAGCTCGACGGCTTTTCCACCCTGTACATGGACAAGCTGCGCGCGCTGAAGGGCCGCTACCGTGGCCTGGCGCTGGAAGATGAAATGGTCGCCTACCTGCCCCATTGCACTTTCAATTTGAACCCGCGCGCGGCCAGCATAGACACGCCCCTGCATGCGTATATCGCGCGCAAGCATGTCGACCATATGCACCCGGACGCCGTGATCGCGATCGCCGCCTGCGCCAACAGCCAGGCACTGACGCACAAGATTTTCGAAGGCGAACTGGGCTGGCTGCCGTGGCAGCGTCCCGGCTACGACCTGGGCCTCAAACTCGAAGCGCTGTCGCAGTCGCAGCCGCATTTGAAAGGCATCATCCTCGAAGGCCATGGCCTGTTTACGTGGGGCGATACGGCCAAGTCCTGCTATGAAACCACCTTGGCCATCATCAAGCGCGCGGAAGACTGGCTGGCCGCCAACACGACGCAGCCGGCGTTCGGCGGCGCCAAATCCGCGCCGTTGCCGGCGCACGAGCGCGCGGCCCTGGCGCAGCGTTTGATGCCTGTGCTGCGCGGCAAGATCAGCCAGGACGAGTACAAGCTGGGCCACTTCGACGACAGCGCCAACGTGCTCGAGTTCGTTTGCAGCGCCGACCTGCTGCCGCTGGCCGCGCTCGGTACCTCGTGCCCCGACCATTTCCTGCGCACCAAGATCCGCCCCTTCGTCATCGACTTCGATCCGGCCTATCCTGATTTTGACCGTTTGGTCGCCGGCCTGGACGAGGCGCTGGCCGCCTACCGCGCCGACTACCTCGCCTATTACACGCGCTGCAAGCACGACAACAGCCCCGCCGTGCGCGACGCCAACCCCATCATTTATCTGATCCCCGGCGTGGGCATGCTGTCGTTCGCCAAGGATAAGGCCACGGCGCGCATCGCCGGCGAGTTCTATGTCAATGCCATCAATGTGATGCGCGGCGCCAATGGCGTCGACACCTATGTGGGCTTGCCGGAACAGGAAGCGTTCGATATCGAATACTGGCTGCTGGAAGAAGCCAAGCTGCAGCGCATGCCCAAACCCAAAAGCCTGGCCGGACGCATTGCGCTGGTGACGGGCGGCGGCGGCGGCATCGGCCAGGCCGTGGCGCGCCAGCTGCTGCAGGAAGGCGCTTGCGTGATGCTCACCGATATCGACGGCGCCGCGCTGGAAGAGGCGGAGCAGAGCCTGCTGAAGGTGGCGGGACGCGACAATATCGCCACGGTGCGGGCGAACATCACGGCCGAAAACGACGTCGAGGCCATCCTGAATGCGGCCGCGCTGCGCTTTGGCGGCATCGACCTGCTGGTGTCGAACGCGGGCATCGCTTCCTCGGCGCCGCTGGAAGAAACGACCCTGGAGATGTGGGAACGCAACCAGTCGATTTTGGTGACCGGCTATTTTCTCGTCAGTCGCGCCGCCTTCCGCATCATGCAGCAGCAGAAGCTCGGTGGCAGCATGGTGTTTGTCGCCAGCAAGAATGGCCTAGTGGCATCGGCCGGTGCCTCGGCCTATTGCACCGCCAAGGCGGCGGAAATCCATCTGGCCCGCTGCATCGCGCTCGAAGGGGCGCCGCACGGCATCCGCGTCAACGTGGTCAACCCCGATGCCGTCATTCGCGGTTCGCGCATCTGGGATGGCAAGTGGAAGGAAGAGCGGGCCGCCTCGAACAAGATCGAGACGGGCGACATTGAGGAATTCTATCGCCAGCGCAGCATGCTCAAGCGTAGCGTGCTGCCGGAAGATATTGCCGAAGCCGTGTATTTCCTTTCCAGCGACAAGGCTGCCAAGAGCACGGGCAATATCATCAATGTCGACGCGGGCAACGCGGCCGCATTTACACGTTAATCTAAAAAAACGACGCAGCCGGCCATGGCGCCGCTGCGCGCAAGGAGACAAGATGCATACCATGATCGATAGCGGCCTTGTGGCCGACCACAATGCCAAGCTGCAAGCGAACCTGGACGCCGACTATGCGGCCCTGGGCGGCGTGCTGGCCCGCCGCGGCCAGGATATCGAGCAATTGACGGCGCTGGCGCAAACCTTCGCCGTGGCCGTACCCAGCTGGGGCACCGGCACGGGCGGCACGCGCTTTGCCCGTTTCCCCGGCCTGGGCGAACCGCGCAACGTGTTTGAAAAGCTCGAAGATTGCGCCGTCATCAACCAGCTGACGCAAGCGACGCCCGCCGTCTCGCTGCATTTTCCATGGGACAAGGTCAGCGACACGGCCGCCCTGCGCGAGACCGCCCAGGCTTACGGCCTGGGCTTTGACGCCGTCAATTCGAATACCTTCCAGGACCAGGCCGGACAGGCGCAGTCGTACAAATACGGCAGCCTGACGTCGCACAGCGCGGCCGTGCGCGCGCAGGCCGTCGAGCACAATATCGAATGCATCGAACTGGGGCGTACGCTGGGCTCGACGGCGTTGACGGTATGGGTGGGCGATGGCGCGAATTTTCCGGGCCAGCACAATCTGCGCGGCGCGCTCGAGCGCTACCTCGACAGCATGCGCGACATCTACGGCGCCCTGCCGGCCGACTGGCAATTATTCATTGAACACAAGCTGTTCGAGCCAGCCTTCTATGCCACCACGATTGCCGACTGGGGCACCAGCTTTGCCTGCGCCAGCGCGCTGGGACCGAAGGCCAAATGCCTGGTCGACCTGGGCCACCATGCGCCGAACACGAACATCGAAATGATCGTCGCGCGCCTGGCGCAGTTCGGCAAACTGGGCGGCTTCCATTTCAATGACAGCAAGTACGGCGACGACGACCTCGATTCGGGCAGCATCAACCCTTTCCAGCTGTTCCTCGTGTTCAACGAGCTGGCCGATGCGGCCGCGCGCGAGGGCGCCGCCTTCAACCCTGCCTACATGCTGGACCAGTCGCACAATGTGACGGACCCCATCGAAAGCCTGATGAGCAGTGCCGTCGAAGTGCAGCGCGCTTTCATCCAGTCCGCACTGGTCGACCGCGCCGCCCTGCGCCATTACCAGGAAGCCAACGACGTGCACGCCTCGGCGCAAGCACTGAAACAGGCGTTCCGCACTGATGTGAGCGCCATCCTGGCCATGGCACGCCAGCGTTCGGGCGCCGCCATCGATCCTGTGGCCTGCTACCGCAGCAGCGGCTATCGGGAGCAGCGCGGCGTGGCGCGCCCCCCCAAGGCGGGCGCCAGCAGCAGCGGCATCGTGTAAGGCGGGTAGCGAGTGGGAGCCGTGCTGCTTCCGGGCAAGCTGCCTGGAAGCAGGTAGAATGGCTGGCACTGGCGCCGTTCCCGGCGCCGTTTGTCATCCCCGGCACAGCGTTCTGTTGCAAGGCTGCGCCGTTACCAGGCTACCGCATGTCTTCTTTTTCTCCCACTGCCCTGCTGCGCAATCTGAAACCCGATAATTTCACCATCGCCCTGCTCGTCACCGTGGCGCTGGCCACCTTCCTGCCCTGCACGGGCCAGACGGCCGTGGTCTTCGGCAACATCACCACCGTCGCCATCGGCGCCCTGTTCTTCCTGCATGGCGCCAAGCTGTCGCGCGAAGCCGTGGTGGCCGGCGCCATGCACTGGCGTTTGCACTTGCTGGTGCTGGCCAGCACCTTTGTCCTGTTTCCGCTCTTGGGCCTGGCCCTGCGCCCGCTGGCGCTGACCTTCCTCACGCCCGACCTGTACATGGGCATCTTGTTCCTGTGCGCGCTGCCGTCCACCGTGCAGTCCTCGATCGCCATGACGGCCATGGCGCGCGGCAACGTGCCGGCCGCCATCTGCAGCGCCTCGGCTTCGAATTTCATCGGCATCTTCCTCGCCCCCATCCTCGTCGGCTTGCTGGTGGCCAAGGGCGCGGAAAGCAAATCGTCCGTGGACGCCGTGCTGTCCATCGTCATGCAGCTGCTGCTGCCGTTTTTGGCCGGCCAGTGCCTGCGCCGCTGGATCGGCCGCTGGGTCGACCGCCATAAAGCCACCTTGAAATACGTCGACCAGGGTTCGATCTTGCTGGTGGTCTACACGGCCTTCAGCGAAGCCGTCAGCGAAGGCCTGTGGCATACGATCTCGGTGGAAACCCTGGTCGCCCTGGGCCTGATCAGCACCTTGCTGCTGGCGCTGGTGCTGGGCATCTCCACCTTCGTCAGCCGCCGTCTGGGTTTTAACAAGGAAGATGAAATCGCCATCGTCTTTTGCGCTTCGAAGAAAAGCCTGGCCAGCGGCGTACCGATGGCCAAGGTGCTGTTTTCCACCCGTTCGCTGGGCATGGTGATCCTGCCGCTGATGCTGTTTCACCAGATTCAGCTGATGATCTGCGCCGTGATCGCGCAGCGTTATGCAAGGCGCGATGAGGGACAGGACGTGCCGGCGACAACGCTGTGATGGCGATCCTGCTCTAGCCGCAGCGCCTGCCTCAGCCCCGCCACTATGACCGCGTAAGCCTGTTGCCTGCTGGCCGCATCGGGCGCGCGCAGCACGTACGCCGGGTGATACACGGCAATCACCGAGCGTCCCGCATGCTCGATCAGCGTGCCGATCAGCGGTGTCATGCTTGCCGCGCCATCCTGCAGGATGGACTTCAAGGCCGTGCTGCCCAGCGCGACGATCACCTGCGGCTGGACGCGCTCAATCTCTTCTTCCAGCCAGCCATGACAGGCGAGGATCTCGCGCTGCGCGGGCGTCTTGTGCAGGCGGCGCTTGCCGCGTGGCTCCCACTTGAAATGCTTGACGGCGTTGGTCAGATAGATGCTGTCGCGCGCCATGCCCGCTTCCTGCATGGCTTGCTCGAGCAGCACCCCGGCCGGGCCTACGAACGGCAAGCCGGCCAGGTCTTCCTGGTCGCCCGGCTGCTCGCCCACAAGCATGATGCGCGCCTGTGCCGGGCCAATGCCGGGCACGGCTTGCGTGGCGCTTTTCCACAGTTCGCAGCGGCGGCACTGGTCCAGGCTTGTCGCTACTTCGCGCACTGGCTGGGCGCGCTCGGCGACAATCGGAATCATGGCCGCGCCGCTGCGCTGGCCCACGCTGGCCGTCTGGCCCGTGCGGCGTTCGCCGTTGGCGGCGCCGCTGAGCATGGCGGGCACGATGGCGCCTTCCGGCAGGTTTTTCCAGAAGCGCGAGGGGATATGGCTGTGCAGCAAATCCGCATTCACGCGCGCGGGGTTGAAGATGCTGCGGTAGTAGGTCAGCCATAGCGCTTCGCCCGCATCGTCGATGTCGGCCGCGCCGCGCAGCAGGGCCGGTCCCGCGTGCAAGGTCGTGCCATCCCACAGCATGCTGGCGGCGGGCGTGGCGATCATCCAGCTGGTAGCTCCCATGCGGCGGGCGAAGTGGCGCGCCACCTGCGGCAGCACGTCGTGCACGGGTTCGAACCAGGCAACAAAACGCGGTGCCCCTTCCGCTTCGCTGCGTTCGCGAAAGCGCACATACGCATGCATGTCGTGCTCTTCGCGGTGCACGGCCTTGACCATGGCGTGCAGGCGCGCGCCGTCCGCGTCGGCCGGCGACATCACGTCGTGCTGGCCCTGCTGCCAGCGCCAGAGCACCTGGTACAGGAAGGCCCAGCGGTCATGCACGTTGAAACAGGCGGCGCTTTCCAGCAATTCCACCAGTGGACGGGGCAGGCGCAGCAGTGGCGCGCTGGCATCCGTGGCATCCGGCGTGGCGGAAAACAGGTCGCCCTCACCGTGTTGACACTGCCAGGCAACGTCGGCAGGTGGCACGCCACGCGCGATCAGTTCCCTTGCTGCCGCGCGCCACTCGTCGAACGATTGCGCCAGCCGCACCGCCGTACTCATGCGGCCTGCAGCTCCGGCCACAGATTCATCTGCTGCGGCGCTTCCGCCATGGCGCGCCGCAGGTGTTCGGAGGCGGTGGTGTCGCGCGCGGGAAAGTAGTCGGCCGTGATGATGAACGGCGCGATTTTCTTCATGCTGCAGCGCAGGCGCGACAGGTCGGCGTAGCGCACCTGCCGCAGCCGCCGCAGGTCGACGATGCGCTGGGCATTGCGCAAGCCGATACCGGGCACGCGGGCGATCATGTGCTGCGCCGCGCGGTTCAAGTCCAGCGGAAAATGTTCGCGGTGGGCCAGCGCCCACGCCAGTTTTGGGTCGATATCGAGCGCCAGGTTGCCGCCCGTGGCGGGCAGCAGTTCGCTGGCCTGGAAACCATAGCTGCGCAGCAGGAAATCGGCCTGGTACAACCTGTGTTCGCGCAGCATCGGCGGCGGCGCCAGCGGCACGCTTTTCGGACTGTCGGGGATCGGGCTGAAGGCCGAGTAGTACACGCGCTTGAGTTTATAACTGCCGTACAGGGTCTCGGCCGTGGAGAGGATCTGCTGGTCGTCGCTGGCGTCGGCGCCGACGATCATCTGCGTGCTTTGCCCGGCCGGCGCGAAACGCGGTGCGCGCGGTTCTTCCGCTTTCTCGTCGAGCTTGCGGCGTATCGACCCCATCGCCAGCTTGATCGTATGCACGCTTTTTTCCGGCGCCAGCTTTTGCACGCTGTCCTGTGTCGGCAGTTCGATATTGACGCTGAGCCGGTCGGCATAGCGGCCCGCCTGCGCGATCAGCGCGGGGTCGGCGTCAGGGATGGTTTTCAAATGGATGTAGCCGCGGAACTGATGCACCTCGCGCAATTCGCGCGCCACCTGCACCAGTTGTTCCATCGTGTAGTCGGCCGACTGGATGATGCCGGAACTGAGGAACAGGCCGTCGATGTAGTTGCGCAGGTAAAAGTCGCTCGTCAGTTTCACCACTTCGGCCACGGTAAAGCGCGCGCGCGGCACGTTCGACGTGCGGCGGTTGACGCAGTACTGGCAGTCGTACAGGCAGTAATTCGTCAGCAATACTTTCAGCAGCGAGACGCAGCGTCCGTCCGGCGTGTAGCTGTGGCAAATGCCCATGCCCGAGGTGGCGCCAAAGCCGTCCTTGCCGATGGAATCGCGCCTGGGCGCGCCGCTGCTGGCGCAGGACGCGTCGTACTTGGCCGCGTCGGCCAGGATTTCCAGCTTGTCCGTCAATTCCATGGCTCACCTCAATATACTGTGTTTATATACAGTATATCAGGGAATGCAGCTTGCGCTGGCTTGACCTGTGCGATGGCAGAGCGCTATATATCGGTGTATATTACGGACCAGGTTCTCTTCTCATCAAGGATACGATCATGCGCCTCACCTCCCTCGCCACACTGCTCGGCGCCGCCCTCTTCGCCACCGCCGCCTCGTCCGCCCTTGCCGGTGAAGTGGTCGTGTCGGCCGCGGCCAGCCTGACGAATGCGTTCAAGGAGGCGGCGCAGGGCTATGAGGCGCAGTATCCGGGCAGCAAGGTATCCCTGAACTTCGCCGCCTCGGGCGTGCTGCTGCAGCAGATCGTCAAGGGCGCGCCCGTGGACGTGTTTGCCTCGGCCGACCAGGAAACCATG
Organism: Janthinobacterium sp. BCJ23; assembly: GCF_059617945.1. Lineage (NCBI taxonomy): Bacteria > Pseudomonadati > Pseudomonadota > Betaproteobacteria > Burkholderiales > Oxalobacteraceae > Janthinobacterium > Janthinobacterium sp. BCJ23. The sequence goes on from NZ_JCAQAW010000005.1 coordinate 369,146, forward strand.
GATGCGGCGCAAAAGCAGGGCTTCGTCTTGCCGGCCGAGCGCATGGACTTCGTCGGCAACAGCCTGGTGCTGATCGTGCCGCACGATAGCAAGCTGGGCATCAAGAGCCTGGCTGACCTGACGCACAAGGGCGTGACCCGCGTGGCCATCGCCAATCCGGCCAGCGTGCCCGTCGGCCGTTACTCGGAAGGCGCACTGAAGAAGGCGAAGCTGTGGGACGCCGTGCAACCGAAAGCCATCGGCACGCAGAACGTGCGCCAGTCGCTCGACTACGTGGCGCGCGGCGAAGTCGATGCGGGCTTTGTCTACGCCACTGACGCGGCCATCATGAAAGACAAGGTCAACGTGGTGCTCGACGTGCCGCTGGACGCGCCCGTGCTGTACCCGATCGCCACCATCAAGGGCAGCGGCAATGCGGCCGAAGCGAAGCGCTTCGTCAGCTATTTGCAGACGACGCCGGCGCAAGCCATCCTGGCCAAGTACGGCTTTAAAAAGCCATAAAGCAAACGAACGCGCATGGATATCGCCTGGACCGCGCTGGCCCTGTCGCTCAAAGTGGCGGCGTGGGCCACGGCGCTCAACTTGTTGCTCGGCATCGGTACGGGCTATCTGCTGGCGCGCACGCGTTTTCCCGGGCGCGAATTGCTCGACGCCCTGTTGACCCTGCCGATGGTGATGCCGCCCACCGTGCTCGGCTACTACCTGCTGGTGCTGCTGGGCCGGCGCGGCACCCTGGGTATCTGGCTGCAGGACAACTTCGGCATCAACCTCATCTTTACGTGGCAGGGTGCCGTGATCGCTTCCACCGTGGTCGCTTTCCCTCTCGTCTTCAAGCCCGCGCGCGCCGCCTTCGAGGCCGTCGACGGCCAGCTCGAGCAGGCGGCCCGCGTGCTGGGCATTTCGGAAATGGCGATTTTCTTTCGCGTCACGTTACCGCTGGCCTGGCGCGGCATCCTCGCCGGCGTGCTGCTGGGATTCGTGCGCGCGCTGGGCGAGTTTGGCGCCACCCTGATGGTGGCCGGCAGCATTCCCGGCAAGACACAGACCCTGTCGGTGGCCGTGTATGAAGCCGTGCAGGCGGGCCAGGACGACGTGGCCAATACGCTGGTCGTGATCATCTCGGTGGTCTGCATCGTGGTGCTGCTGTCGGCTGGCCGCCTGGCGCCCGGGCGCGTCGCGCACAAAGGACGCTGAGGATGACGCCCATGCAACTCGACCTCGACATCCGCGCCACCTTGCGCTCCGGCAAACGCCGCTTCGACCTGCAGGTGCAATGTACGTCCGGCAGCCAGCGCATCGCCATGTATGGCCCGTCTGGCGCCGGCAAGAGCATGACCCTGAAAGCCATTGCCGGACTCTTCACGCCGAACGAAGGCCATATCCGCCTGAACGGGCGCACCTTGTTCGACTCGGCCGCCGGCATCAATTTGCCGCCGCAGCAGCGCAATGTCGCCTACCTGTTCCAGGATTACGCGCTGTTCCCGCACCTGACGGTGCGCCAGAACGTGGGCTTTGGCCTGAGCCGCGGCTGGTTCAATCCGCGCGCGCGCGAAAAATTACAGAAGGTCGAGCATTGGCTCGACGCCTTCCACTTGCAGGAACTGGCGCACCAGTTCCCCGACGAGTTGTCCGGAGGCCAGCGCCAACGGGTGGCGCTGGCGAGGGCGCTCGTGGCCGAGCCGTCCGCGCTGCTGCTCGACGAGCCGTTTGCCGCCCTCGATCCGGCCCTGCGTGTCAAAATGCGGCTGGAACTGAGCCAGTGGCAACAGCGCCTGGACGTGCCCATAATCCTGATCACGCACGATCCGGAAGATGCGCGCATCCTGGGCGAGCACGTGCTGTACTTGCGCGACGGACAGATCGATAACAGGGAAGACCACATGGCATTGGGTGAACGCATTGGATAAATCAGCGGCAGCGGAAATCGGCCTAGAAGGCTCGGTATGGATGACGGTGGGTGGAGAAAACCTGGGCGGCGCCGGCAGGGTGGAATTGCTGGGCGCCATCGCCGAATGCGGCTCCATCACGCAGGCGGCCAAGTTGGTAAAGATGAGCTACAAGGCGGCCTGGGATGCCATCGACGCGATGAACAACCTGGCCGGCGAACCGCTGGTCGAGCGCCTGACGGGCGGCAAGGGCGGCGGCGGCACGCGGCTCACGCAACGGGGACGCCAGCTGGTCGACAATTTCCGCATCATCGAGCGCGAGCATGCGCGCTACCTGCGCCAGCTGGGCAGCCAGGCCGAAGGCATCGCCGACGATCTTTTACTCATACGGAGAATGGCCATGAAAACGACGGCGCGTAATCAATTCCTCGGCAAGGTGGCCGAACTGAAACAGGGCGCCGTCAACGACGAAGTCACCCTGGAATTGCCGGGCGGCCAGCACATCGTGGCCATCGTCACGCAGGGCAGCAGCGCAAGCCTGGGCCTGGTGCCGGGCGCGGAAGCGTTTGCGCTGATCAAGGCTTCGTCCATCATCCTCGTGGCCGACAGCGAAGGCGCACGCTTTTCCGCCCGCAACCAGCTGGCCGGCACGGTCACGCGCGTGCAGACAGGTGCCGTCAACACGGAAGTGGTGCTGGACTTGCCGCGCGGCGGCACGATCGCCGCCATCATCACCAATCAGAGCAGCACGGACCTGGGTATCGAACTTGGCGGCAGCGTGACGGCGATGTTCAAGGCGTCGAGCGTGATTCTCGGTGTACCCGCATAAGTGCGTAGGTCGGATTAGCGCAGCGTAATCCGACAACATTGTTGGCGCGTCCTGTCGGATTACGCGCGTAGCGCTAATCCGACCTACCCTTTTAATCCTTCAACCGCGACAACCAATCCGCCGCGGCCGCCAGCGCCAGTTCCAGCTCCTGCGCCGTGTGCGCCAGCAGGCCTGGGACTTCGTCCAGGCGACCCGCGTCGATGGCTTCCTCGGTGGCGAACGCGGCGCGGATCAGGCGTTTTGTGCCCAGGGTGCCCACGGAGCCGCGCACGCTGTGCAGGATGCGCGCCACGTCGCTGTGGCGGCCCGCCTGCAATGCCGTTTCCGCGTCGCGCACGGGCGTCATGCCCTTGTTCAGCGCGTCTTCGACCATGCGCCGCAGTACACCGCGCCCCTTCGCGTCACGTCCCATCACGCGCATCAGCGGCGCCATGGAAAACACCTCTTCATCGGCGACGCGTACGGGCTCGGCCGTCTGCACTGGCGGGCGCTTGGGCAGGTGGCGCAGGATGACTTCCATCATCTCTTCCACCACCACGGGCTTGGCGATGAAGTCGCTGATGCCGGCCGTCATGCAGCGCTCGCGCTCGGACGCCAGCACGCCGGCCGTCATGGCGATCACGGGCAGGCTCAGGCGCAGCTCCGTGCGGATGATGTGGGTGGCGCTGAAACCGTCCATGACGGGCATCTGCATGTCCATCAGCACGATGTCGTAGCGCAGCGCTTCCGTGCGCAGCCGTTCCACGGCCTGCAAGCCGTCGCCCACCACGTCGAGGGTGGCGCCCATGTGTTCGAGGATGCCGCGCGCCACGGCCTGGTTCAAATGATTGTCTTCCACCAGCAGGAAATGCACGCCGGCCAGTTCCGTGCCCAGTGGCTGGTGCAGGATGCGCTGCTCGCCGCCGTCGTTCTTGGTGATCAGTGCCTGGTGCAGGGCATCGAACAGGCTCGATCCCGTGATCGGTTTCATCAGCACGACGTCGGCCTCGGCCGCGCTGGAAATTTCCTCGAGGTGGTTGCGGGCGAAGGCGTTGACCATCACCACGATGGGCTGGCGCTGGCCGCTGGCCGCCTGGCGGATGGCCTTGGCCGTGGCCAGGCCGTCCATGACGGGCATGTGCCAGTCGGCCAGCACCACGTCGTACGGTTGCTGCTGCGCCAGGCGTTCGCGGTACAGTTCGATGGCGGCAAAGCCGGAATCGACTTCGTCGGCCAGCCAGCCCCACGCCTCGATCAGCTTGACGATCAGTTCGCGCGTGGTGCGGTTATCGTCGGCCACCAGCAGGCGCAGCTGGCCCAGTGCCGGCGTGCGCCGCGTTTCGGCCGGCTGCGCCAGCATCTCGAACGGCACGCTGAACCAGAAGCGGCTGCCCTTGCCTTCGCTGCTGGCGACGGCGATGTCGCCGCCCATCATGTGGATCAGCTGCTTGCTGATGGCCAGGCCCAGGCCCGTGCCGCCGAAGCGGCGCGTGATGCTCTGGTCGCCCTGCGAAAACGCGGCAAACAGCTGCTGTTGCTGCAGTTCCGTCATGCCGATGCCCGTGTCGCGCACTTCGAAGCGCAGCCAGGCGCGGCCGCTCTCGCTCCTGCTCTCGGCCAGGCTGACGGCCACCACCACTTCGCCGTTCTCCGTGAACTTGATGGCGTTGCCGGCCAGGTTGACGAGGATTTGCTGCAGGCGCTGGGCGTCGCCCACGAGGCGCCGCGGCACGTCGGGCTCGACGGCGATGGCCAGTTCCAGCTCCTTTTCGCCCGCATTCATCGTCATCGTCGTGGCCAGGGTATTCATGACTTCGTCGAGGTCGAATTCGACGGGCGACAGTTCCATGCGCCTCGCCTCGATCTTCGAATAGTCGAGCACGTCGTTGAGGATGCCCAGCAGCGACTGGCCCGCCACGCGCACCATGGTCAGATACTTGCGCTGTTCCGTATCGAGCTTGGTATTGCCCAGCAAATACACCATGCCCAGCACGGCATTGAGGGGCGTGCGGATTTCATGGCTCATGTTGGCCACGAAATCGCTCTTCGCGCGGTTGGCGGCCTCGGCCCGGTCGCGTTCCTGCTCCAGTTCCGCCGCGCGCGATTCGAGTTCCTGCTGCAGGCGGTCGCGCTCGCTCATCAGGCCGTTGAACGCCTCCGTCAGTTCGCCGATCTCGTCGCGCTGCTGCACCGGCACGGGGGTGAAACGGCTGCCGCTGGTACGCAGGGCCAGCAGGGTGTCGCGCAGGCGCACCAGCGGCGACAGCAGGCGCACGGTGACCCAGCCCAGAACAAATGCGGCCAGTAGCGAAGCGAGGATGCTCCACAGCACCAGCCGGTACAGCACGCCATCGAACGGTTCGAAGGCGTCCGCGACGGGCAGCGAGGTAGCCAGCAGCCAGTTCACCGATTTCAAACGCTTGAAGCTGTTGACGGCCGTGATGCCGCGGCTGTTGGTGCTGACCATGCTGCCTTCGCCATCTTCCTTCAGCAGCTGGGTGGTCGTCAGGTTGGCGCTCGGCTGGCGCGGCTGCAGCAAACGGCTGGTATCGGGGTGCAGCACGTAGCGCGGCACGGCGCCGCGCGTGAGGATGAAGTAATAGCCGCTCTTGCCGATCTTTTCCGAGCGCAGACGCCCCAGCAGGTTGTCCTTGTACAGGCGCAGCACGCCGATCACCACGCCGGCCACCTGGCCATCGGCGGCCAGCACGGGCGCCACCATCTGCACGATGGGCATGCCGCTCGACTTGCCGAGCATCGGCTCGGTGATCATGGGCTGGCGCGTGCGCAGCACGGTCTGGAAATACTCGCGCTCGGCAACGTTGATGCCGGCGCGCCCCGCCACTTCCGGCATGTCGGCCACGACGGCGCCATGTGCATCGAGCACCAGCACGTCGTCGAACAGCACCAGCATCGAGCGGCGCGAATAGTATTCGCGCAATTGGGCCGGCTGGGCCATCAGTTCCGGCGGCTGCTGCCTGGCCGTCAGGGTGACGATCTGCAGCAGCATGCCCAGCTTGTCGTCGAGCTCGGCAGCGGTGCGGCTGATCAGGGACGACTGCTGGCTCAGCAGTACTCGCGTGAAGTCGTCGCGCATATGCTGCACCTGGATCATGGTGACCAGCGCGATCATGGCGATCGAGGTCAGGCTGGTGGCCAGCGCGACTTTTGCTTTGATGCCGAGAGGCTTCATGATTTCCTTTTCAGTACCGGGCGGCACAGGCGGCAGATAATGCTGTTAGGAATTTTCCTATCAATACATCAAGTTGGCAAGCGGCGCCGCGCAAATGGCCCTCCCCGCATGGGCTTTTGACGATGTTGCCATATAATTAAAGTCGGAACGTCGTTTATTCGCCGAAATTGCCGTGAAATTGGCACACGGCAACCCTGTATGCAGTAAACTTGTTGTTGCATTTTCTAAAAGGTACCGACATGACTGAAGCGCTACTCACTCCAACCTTGCCCACAGTGACCGTGGAAGCGTTGCGTGCGCGATGCTCGACCTGCAGCATGCATCAATTGTGCCTGCCGATGGGCCTCGATATGGGCGACATGGACAGGCTGGACCAGATCATCGGCCGCCGCCGCAAGATCGTGCGCGGCGCCTCGCTGTTCCGCATCGGCGACTCGTTCCAGAACCTGTACGCGATCCGCCTGGGACACTTCAAGACGTACCAGATCAATCCGGGCGGCGAAGAGCAGGTGACGGGTTTCCAGATGGCCGGCGAACTGCTGGGCATGGACGCCATCAGCGCCGACCGCCACCACTGTAATGCGGTGGCGCTGGAAGACAGCGAAGTGTGTGAAATCCCGTTTTCCAGCCTGGAACAATTGCTGGGCAATATGCCGACCCTGCTGCGGCATTTCCACCGCATGATGAGCCAGGAAATCACGCGCGAGCAAAGCGTGATGCTGTTGCTGGGCAATATGCAGGCGACGCAGCGTTTTGCCGCCTTCATCGTCAACCTGGCGTCGCGCTATGAGGCGCGCGGCTATTCGAGCAGCAAATTCCAGCTGCGCATGTCGCGCGAGGAAATCGGCAACTACCTGGGCCTGACCATCGAGAGCGTCAGCCGTTTATTGTCGAAATTCAAGAAGGAAGGCTGGCTGCGCGTCTCGAACCGCGAGATCGAGATCCTGCAGCCTGCCAAGCTGAAAGCCATTACAGCCGGTACCGACGTCTGCAAGTAAGGCTTATAGCTCTTCATCCGCATGCAGCGCGATGCTGCGCTGCACGGGCCAGGTCCAGATGCCGGACAGGCGCCACTCGCGCTTGTCGTTTTCCACCAGCACCTGCCAGCGGCTGCGCTCGAGCATCGGCAGCGCGACCGAGAAATTGCCGGCCGCATCGGGCTGCACCAGCAGCTTGATATCCTTTTCCGGCAAAGTCGCATGCGCCAGGTGCAGCTGCAACGGCCCCTGATAGGCCTTGCCGAAGCTGTGCACGGAACCGGTCAGGCGCGCTGACGCCACGTCGTACGCCAGGCTCGTATCCATGGCCAGGTCGCTGGCGATCGTGTCGCGCTTCAAATCCTGGTTGATCGCCTTGCCCTGCTTGTAATAATCGCCCACCACCAGCGCGTCGGGCTGCGTAAACGCGATATAGCCCATGAAGCTGCCGACGACCACGGACAGGCCGGGACCGATCATCAGCAGCCATGGCCAGCGATGCTTGTACCACGGTGCAACGGGAGGCTGCAGTTTCAGACTGTCGGACATGGTATTTCTCCTGTGTAAACGGCCAGCCCCCATGCGGGGACCGGCCTTCCTGCATTAACGCGGCACGATGAAGACCGCGCTTTCACGCACATGCAGCGACGGGTCGTCCAGCGATTGCAATTCGATCGCAATCTTGTTCGAGCCCTTCTCGCCCACGCCGTGCGGCACGCGCAGGCGGATCGGCCAGCCCAGCGTTTCCGTCGGCTGCAAGGTCACTTCTTCGCGCGTCAGCAAGGTCAGGCCCGGCAAGCCGGAAGCGCTGATCTTGAAATGCTGGCTTTGCTCGGACGTGTTCATGATCTGCAGGCGGTAGACGTTTTCGATCATGCCGTCTTCCACTTCGCGTCCCATCGAACCGCGGTCGCGGATCACGTCCATTTTCAGGGGCGTGCGCAGGGCCAGCGAGGTACATACGGCGATGATGATCAGGGCCAGGATGGAAGTGTAGATCAAGACGCGCGGGCGCATGGCGCGCTGGCGTATCTGCTTCGAATTGAAGTTGTTTTCCATCGCATGGTCGGTGCTGTAGCGTATCAGGCCACGCGGCCGCTCGACCTTGTCCATCACGCTGTTGCAGGCATCGACGCAGGCGGCGCAGCCGATGCATTCATACTGCAGGCCGTTGCGGATATCGATGCCGGTCGGACACACCTGCACGCACAGGGTGCAGTCGATGCAATCGCCCAGCTTGTCGTTGTGGCCGGCCTTCTTGCTCATGGCGCCGCGTGGTTCGCCGCGCTTGGCATCGTAGGTGATGATCAGGGTGTCCTGGTCGAACATGGCGCTCTGGAAGCGCGCATAGGGACACATGTATTTGCACACCTGCTCGCGCAGCCAGCCCGCGTTGCCGTAGGTTGCCAGGCTGTAGAACAAGACCCAGAACCATTCCCAGGGACCGAAATTCAGGGTGGTCACCTCGCGCGCCAGTTCCTTGATCGGCGTGAAGTAGCCGACAAAGGTAAAGCCCGTCCACAGGGCGATGGCGCCCCACACCAGGTGCTTGGCCGTCTTCTTGAACGCCTTGCGCACGGACGGGCCTTGCTTGTCGAGGGCCATGCGCGCGCTGCGCGTGCCCTCGATGCGGCGTTCGACCCACAGGAAAATTTCCGTGTATACCGTTTGCGGGCAAGAGAACCCGCACCACACCCGCCCGGCAATGGCCGTGACGAGGAACAACAAATACGCACAGATGATCAGCAGGGCCGCTAGATAGATGAAATCCTGGGGCCACAGCACGACGCCGAAAATGTAGAACTTGCGCGTGGTCAAGTCGAACAGCAGGGCTTGCCTGCCATTCCAGGTCAACCACGGCAAGCCGTAGAACGCGAGCTGGGTAAGCCATACGCATACCCATCGCCAGGTAGCGTAGCGTCCTTTGGCCTCGCGAGGGTAGATCTGCTCGCGGGCCGCATACATCTTGATGACTTGAGGTTCCATTACATCATTTCACGGGCGTCTGAGGATTCGACAGGCTCCAGACATACGCCGACAGCACGTGCACCTTGGATTCGCCGAGGAAATCGCTGAAGGCCGGCATGGTGTTGCTGCGTCCCTTGCGTACGGTTTCCATGATGGTATCGGCGCTGCCGCCGTACAGCCAGACCTTGTCCGTCAGGTTCGGCGCGCCCAGCATCTGGTTGCCCTTCGCATCGGCGCCATGACAGGCCATGCAGGCGCCAAACTTGGCCTTGCCCAGCACGGACTTGACGGGATCCGAGGTCGAACCCGACAGGCTCAGCACATAATGGGCCACGTTCTCGACATCCTTTTCGGAGCCGAGGGCGGCGCCCATCGGAGGCATCTGCCCATTGCGGCCGTGCAGGATGGTGGTCTTGATGATGTCGGGTTCGCCGCCATACAGCCAGTCCTTGTCCGTCAGGTTGGGGAAGCCCTTGTTGCCGCGCGCATCCGAACCGTGGCATTGCGCGCAGTAGGTCAGGAACAGGCGCTGGCCGATGGCTTGCGCCTGCGGGTCGGCGGCCACCGTCTTCAAGTCCTGGCTCAGGTACTTGTTGAACAGGGGACCGTAGTCGGCTTCCGCCTTCTTCAGCTCTTCCTCGTACTGGCCCGTCGATTTCCAGCCCAGGCTGCCGGCATAGTTGCCCAGGCCCGGATACAGGAACAGGTAGGCCAGCGCGAAGACGATGGTGATGTAGAACAGCCACATCCACCAGCGCGGCATCGGCGTATTGAGTTCCTTCAAGTCCTCGTCCCAGACGTGGCCCGTGGTGCCGTCGGCAGGGGCGCCGGCGACCACTTTCACTTTCGACTGCGAGTACAGCAGCACGCCGCAGCCGATGATGCCCAGCAGGGACAGCACGATGATGTAGATATTCCAGAAGCCATTGGTAAAGTCAGCCATGGTTATGCTCCTTCGCCAGGTTCATCTCGGCCTCGGCCGGATAGTCGAGCGCGTCGTCGGCGAACGGCAGGCGTGCCGCCGCGTCGAAGTCGCTGTTGCTGCGGCTGAACGTCCACCACAGGATGCCCACGAACGTCGTAAAGGAAACCACCGTCATGACGCTGCTGGCGCTGTCAAACAGGTTTTCGATTGCCATGCTAATTCCTTGTTTTGATTAATGTACCGAGGCCTTGCAGATAGGCGACCAGGGCGTCTTCTTCCGTCTTGTCCTGCAGCTGCGCGGGGCCGGCGGCGATTTCTTCCTCGCTGTACGGCTGGCCCAGGCGTTTCAGGGCGCGCATCTTCGGCACGATCTCGTCAGGCACCAGCTTGGTCTTCGCCAGCCAGGGGTAGGACGGCATGTTCGACTCGGGCACCACGTCGCGCGGGTTGTTCAAGTGCGTGCGGTGCCATTCGTCGCTGTAGCGGGCGCCCACGCGGGCCAGATCGGGCCCCGTGCGCTTGGAACCCCACTGGAACGGACGGTCATAGACGAACTCGCCGGCGACCGAATAGTGGCCATAGCGTTCCGTTTCCGCGCGCAGCGGACGCACCATCTGCGAGTGGCAGTTGTAGCAGCCTTCGCGCACGTAAATGTCGCGGCCCGCCAGGCGCAGCGGCGAATACGGCTTCAGGCCGGCGACCGGTTCCGTCGTGCTCTTCTGGAAGAACAGGGGGACGATCTCGACGGCGCCGCCGATGCTGATCACCACCGTGACCAGGGCGATCAGCAGCCAGGGGTTTTTCTCAATCCATGCATGTGAAAATTTCATTTGCTTTCGCTCCTATCAGGCGTGCGCCGCGTTCAGTTCCGGAATGCGGGCGACGGGGAGTTTGCTGCCGCGCAGGGTCATCCAGGTGTTGTAGCCCATGATGCACATACCCGACAGGTACAGCAGGCCACCGGCCACGCGCACCACGTAGTACGGATACGTCGCTTTCACGCTCTCGACAAAGGTGTAGGTCAGGGTGCCGTCCGGATTGACCGCGCGCCACATCAGGCCCTGCATCACGCCGGCGATCCACATGGCGGCGATGTACAGCACGATGCCGATGGTGGCCACCCAGAAGTGCACGTCGACCAGGCGCGTGCTGTGCATCTGCGTGCGGCCAGCCAGGCGCGGCAGCAGGTAGTAGATCGAACCCATGGTGATGAAGCCCACCCAGCCCAGAGCGCCCGCATGCACGTGGGCAACGGTCCAGTCGGTGTAGTGCGACAGCGAGTTGATGGTCTTGATCGACATCATCGGACCTTCGAAGGTGGCGATGCCGTAGAACGACAGCGAGACGATCATGAATTTCAGGATCGGGTCGGTGCGCAGCTTGTGCCAGGCGCCCGACAGGGTCATGATGCCGTTGATCATGCCGCCCCAGCTTGGCGCCAGCAGGACCAGCGAGAAGACCATGCCGATCGATTGCGTCCAGTCAGGCAATGCCGTGTAGTGCAGGTGATGCGGGCCCGCCCACATGTAGGTGAAGATCAGTGCCCAGAAGTGGACGATCGATAGACGGTACGAGTACACGGGGCGCTCGGCCTGCTTCGGGATGAAGTAGTAGACCATGCCCAGATAGCCGGCGGTCAGGATGAAACCCACCGCGTTATGGCCGTACCACCACTGGATCATGGCGTCCTGCACGCCCGCATAGGCGGAATACGATTTCGTGAACGAGGCTGGCATGACGGCGCCATTGACCACGTGCAAAATCGTCACGGCCAGGATGTAGGCACCGAAGAACCAGTTGGCCACGTAGATGTGCTTGACCTTGCGCTTGATCAGCGTGCCGAAGAACACGATGGCGTAGGCGATCCAGACGACGGCGATGAGGATGGCGATAGGCCATTCCAGTTCCGCGTATTCCTTGCCGCGCGTCATGCCCATGGGCAGGGTAACGACGGCGCACAGGATCACGGCTTGCCAGCCCCAGAAGGTGAAGGCGGCCAGTTTGTCGGAAAACAGGCGCACCTGGCAGGTGCGTTGTACAACGTAGTACGAAGTAGCGAACAGGCCGCAGATGCCGAAGGCGAAAATCACCGCATTCGTGTGCAGCGGACGCAGGCGTCCGTATGTCAGCCATGGTATGTCGAGGTTCAGGGCAGGCCAGGCCAGCTGAGCGGCGATGATAACGCCAACCAGCATGCCGATGATGCCCCATACCACAGTAGCGACCGCGAATTGCTTCACGATCTTGTAGTTATAGTTCAGCGATTGATCCACAAAGACTCTCCCTGGAATTACTATTTATGATGGTGGCCAGAGAGTAAGTGTTTGACCGTGAAAAAACTTTGATGTGGATCAAAATTCCCCGGATGAAATAAGCGTAGCGAACTGGCATCGAAATAAAGCGGTATTTCGGTCAAATTCCGCTCAAAAAAGCCATACAAGATCCCTGCAATCCGGGCGGATTGGGGGCAGACGCGCCGGCCGGGCTGGTGCGGTCAGGGATGCGGTTCGCCGGGCGCCGGCTGGGGCGGCGTGTCGTCGTCCTGCAGCACGCGCAGGCCAGGTCCGACGAGGTCGTCGAACTGGCCGCCGTCCGAGGCCGTGAAATACACCCACAGGGCGATGAAGACGACCACGACGCTCAAGGGGATGAGGAGATACAGTGCTTCCATGTTCAGGCTTTCCGCAGGCGCAGGGCGTTGGCGATGACGACGGCCGAGCTGGCAGCCATGCCGACGCCGGACAGCCAGGGGTTCAAGAAACCCAGCGCGGCGGCCGGGATGGCCGTCAGATTGTACAGGGTAGCCCAACCCAGGTTTTCGCGGATGATGCGCATGCTGCGCGCGGCCGTCTTCGCCGTGTCGAGCACGGACACCAGTTGGCTCGACAGCAGCACCGTGTCCGCATGCGCCTGCGCCAGGGCGGCGCCGGAACCCATGGCGAAGGAGACGTCGGCGCCGCTCAGCACGGCCGCGTCGTTGATGCCGTCGCCCACCATCGCCACGACGGCGCCCGTCGCCTGCAATTGCTGCACGAAATCGAGCTTTTCATCGGGCAGGCATTCGCCGCAGGCCGTATTGATGCCCAGTTCCGTCGCCACGCTTTGCGTCAGCGCTTCCTGGTCGCCGCTGAGCAGCACGACCTGCTTGCCGCGCCGGTGGAAATACGCGACGACGTCGCGCGCTTCCGGGCGCAGCGCGTCGCTGAGCAGGAAACGCGTGAGCCAGCGCCCCTGGGTGCCCAGGTACAGCGGCGTCATGCCCTGCATGCCGACGGCCGTGTCGCCCAGCGGCGGCCCGGCGATGGCGGCGACAAAGGCCGCATTGCCCAGGCGGTAGCGTACGCCGTCGACGATGCCTTCCAGGCCCTGGCCTTGCACTTCCTGCAACTGTTCCGCATGCGCGCGCGGTTGCTGTCCTGGCAACCCATCCGCTGCCGCCAGGATCGCCTGCGCCAGCGGATGGGCGCTGCCCGCTTCCAGCGCGGCGGCCACTTGCAGGCAATCGTCCTCGCTCAGGCTGCCGAGCCCCTCGATTTGCCGCAGCACGGGCCGGCCCAGGGTCAAGGTGCCCGTCTTGTCGAAGACGACGTGGGTGGCGCGGTGCAGGGTTTCCAGGACGTGGGGCTGGACGATCAGCACGCCGCGCCGCAGCAGGCTGTCGGTGGCGGCCGCCAGCGCCGTCGGCGTGGCCAGCGACAGCGCGCACGGGCACGAGACAACCAGCACGGCAATGGCCACGGGCCACGCTTGCGATGGGTCGTGCCAGCTCCAGAAGGCGAACACGGCGACGGCGAACAGCAGCAGGCCCAGCACGAACCAGGCGGCGACCTTGTCGGCCCACTGCGCGATCTGCGGCTTGCCGCTGCCGGCCCGCTCGATCAGTTTCAATAAATCGGAAAGCGTGCTTTCGCGTGCCGGTTTCAGCACGCGCAGGATCAGCGCCGCGCTGGCGTTGATCGCCCCGCCCGGCACCTGTTCACCTGTCTTGCGTCGCTGGGCCGCGCTTTCGCCCGTCAGCAGCGACAGGTCCAGCGCACTGCTCCCCTCGATGATGACGCTGTCAGCGGCGATCGCTTCGCCCGGCTTGACCAGGATGATGTCGCCCACGGCCAAGCTGCCGGCCGACACCAGGGTGGTGGCGCGGTTGTCGGGAAAGCCCGCCATCAAGGACGCGGAGGCAGGCAAGGCGTGCTGTAACCGTTCGAGCGCGGAAGCGGCCTTGCGGCGTGCCTGCAGCTCGAAATAGCGGCTGCACAGCAGCAGGAAGATGAACATCGTGGCCGAGTCGTAATACACCTCGCCGCGGCCCGTAAAGGTCGCCACCACGCTGCCGAAGAAGGCCGCCAGGATGCCCAGTGCGACGGGCACGTCCATGCCCAGGGTGCGCGCGCGCAAGCTGGCCCAGGCGCCCTGGAAGAATGGCATGGCGGAGTAACAGATGGCGGGCAGGGTCAGCAGCAAACTGGCCCAGCGCATCAGGCTGGCCATATTGTCGTCCAAGGTGCCATCCTCGGCCAGGTAGGCGGGCGCCACGTACATCATCACCTGCATCATCGACAGGCCGGCCACGAACAGCTGGCGGCCCAGGGTCTTGCTGGCTTTTTGCAGGCGCTCGCCATGGCGCACGGCGTCATACGGATAGGCCGTGTAGCCGACTTGGCGCACAGCTTGCAGGATGTCGCCCGGCTCGCACTGGGCGCGGCTCCAGCGCACGTACAGGCGCTCGGTGGCGACGTTCAGGCTGGCCGCCTGCACGCCGGGCAGGCGCGTCAGTTGACGCTCGATCAGCCAGACGCAGGCGGCGCAGCGGATGCCTTCGACGGACAGGGTCGCTTCGCAGCTGCTGGCGTCGCGCGCGAATTGCGCGTCGTCATTGCTGTACAGGCGCAGTTCGGGCGGTACCATGGTCGCATCGGCCGCATTGACGGCATATTCGTCGCGGTCGCGGTAATACGCGCTCTGGCCGATGTCGACGATGGTTTGCGCCACCGCTTCGCAGCCGGGGCAGCACATGGCGCGCGGCACGTCGTCGATGGTGACGTTCCAGCTCGAGCCGCTTGGCACGGGCAAGCCGCAATGGAAGCAGGCGGAGGGTTGTAAAACAGCATTCATAGGTTTGTTTTCATGCGTCTTTTCATGGATGGCCCGTGACGCACAGGGCATCGAGCCAGCCCAGCGAGACGCCATTCGCGGCGCGCAGCAGGCCCAGCAGGCCAAAGCCCAGCACCAGCAAGCCGCTGGCGATGCGCACGGGACGGCGCTGCATCTGCGTGCGCAAGCGCGTGCCCAGCAAACCCATGCCCAGCAAAGTGGGCAGGGTGCCCAGGCCGAAGGCGGCCATCGTGGCCGCGCCGTTCAGGGCCGAGCCCTGCATCATGGCCGTCAGCAGCGCGCTATAGACCATGCCGCACGGCACCCATCCCCACAGCCCACCCACGGCCAGCGCTTTTAACGGCGTATCCATGGGCATCAACGGTTTGAGCAGGGGGCGCACGCGGCGCCAGACGACGTTGCCGGCCGCTTCCAGATGGGCCAGGCCGCGCCAGGCATCCATCAGGTACAGGCCCAAGGCAACGAGCATCAGGTTGGCCAGCCAGTAGCCGGCCACTTGCAGTGACGCCAGGTGCAGCATGCCCGCGCCCGCCAGGCTGCCGGCCAGGGCGCCGGCCAGCATGTAACTGCCGATGCGCCCGCCGTTGTAGGCCAGCACGCGCAGCACGTTCGTTTGCAAGGTTGTCTGCAATGCCGGCCGTGCCACGGCGATGGCGATCACGGGCCGTGTTGGGGCCGGTGCGCCGCCGCCCAGCGACAACGCGCCCACGATGCCGCCGCACATGCCGATGCAGTGCACGCTGCCGGCCAGGCCGACGAGGAACATGGGCACGAGGCTGAGGGCGTTCATCGCGTGGCGCTACACCGTTTTCGAGTAGCGCAGCGGCTGCACCGCGTCGGGCGCCGTGTTCGCGCGCGCCAGGGTCAGGTAGCGGTCGAAGACCATGCAGATATTGCGAATCAACAAGCGCCCTTTCGGCGTCACCGTCAGCCAGTCTTCCTCGATGACGAGCAAGCCGTCACGGGCCAGTTCGCGCAGCTTGTCCAGCTCGGCGGCGAAATAGCTGCGGAATTTCACGGGGTGTGCTTGCTCGATACTGGCGATCGACAATTCGAAATTGCACATCAGCATCTGGATGATGATACGGCGCAACAAATCGTCCGTGTCGAGCTTGATGCCGCGCGCGATCGGCAGCACGCCTTCGTCGAGCTTTTCATAGTACGCGTCGAGCGTCTTTTCATTCTGGCTGTAGACGGCGCCGACGGAACTGATGGCCGACACGCCGCAGGCGATCAGGTCCGCTTCCGCGCGCGTCGAATAGCCCTGGAAATTGCGGTGCAAACGGCCCTGGCGCTGCGCCACGGCCAGGTCGTCCGTCGGCTTGGCAAAATGGTCCATGCCGATGTAGACATAGCCGGCGGCCGTCAGGCGCGCGATGCACAGGCCCAGCATCGCCAGCTTGGTGGCGCTGTCGGGCATGTCGGCGTCGAGGATGCGGCGCTGTGGCTTGAACAGATGCGGCATGTGCGCGTAGTGGTACAGGGCGATGCGGTCCGGGCTGGCGTTGATCACCTTGCGCAGGGTTTCGGTCATCGTTTCCAGGTTTTGCTTCGGCAAGCCGTAGATCAGGTCGATGCTGATCGAGCGGAAACCGGCGTCGCGCGCCGCCTGCATGATGGCTACCGTTTCCGCTTCCGGCTGGATGCGGTTGACGGCCTTCTGCACGTCGGCGTCGAAATCCTGCACGCCCAGGCTGATGCGGTTGAAACCTTGCGCGCGCAGCGAAAACACGCGTTCGCGCGACACGGTGCGCGGATCGATCTCGATCGAATACTCGCCGTCTTCATCGGAAGCGAACTCGAAATGCTGGCGCAGGTGCGCCATCAGTTCGTCCATCTGCTTTTCGCTCAGGTAGGTGGGTGTGCCGCCGCCGAAGTGCAATTGCTCGATCTGGTTCATGCCGGCAAACAGCTTGCCCTGCATGGCGATTTCCTGCTTTAAATAGCTGAGATAGGTGGCGGCCTTGCTGCGGTCTTTCGTGATGATCTTGTTGCAGGCGCAGTAGTAGCACAGGGTGTCGCAGAACGGCACGTGCACGTACAGCGACAGCGGACGGCGGCCGCCGCGCATGCGCAGGGCGGCCAGCGCTTCGAGGAAGTTGCCATAGCCAAAGTCGGCATGGAAACGGTCGGCGGTCGGGTAGGACGTGTAGCGGGGGCCGGACTGGCTCATCTTGCCGATGATGACCGGGTCGAATTCGACGACGGCGTCCAGGTCGGCGGAAGCACTGCTGAGTAGTGTAGGCATGATGTGTATGAAGTCTTGAAAGGTTTAGGCGGCCAGGCGTTTCATGGCGGGTTTGCCGGCATTCGCGGCACCCGCAGCACCCGACTTGCCGCCGGGCGTGGCGACGCGGCGCGGTGGCGGCATCTTGCCGAAATTGAACAGGCTCACGGCTTGCGACAGGCTGGCCGCTTCTTCCGCCAGGCGCGTGGCGGCCGCGGCGGCTTCTTCCACGAGGGCCGCGTTCTGCTGCGTCACCTGGTCCATATGGGCGATGGCCTGGTTGACCTGGTCGACGCCGATGCTCTGTTCGCGCGAAGCAATGGAAATTTCCTGCATGATGGCCGTCACCTGCTTGACGGAGCTGACCACCTGTTCCATGGTGGCGCCGGCGCGGTTCACCTGCAGCATGCCGGCACCCACCTTGCCGACGGAAATTTCAATCAGTTGCTTGATGTCCTTGGCCGCCACGGACGAGCGCTGCGCCAGGTTGCGCACTTCGCCCGCCACGACGGCAAAGCCCCTGCCCTGCTCGCCGGCACGCGCCGCTTCCACGGCCGCGTTCAGGGCCAGGATGTTGGTCTGGAAGGCGATGCCTTCGATCAAGCCAATGATGTCGACGATTTTCTTCGACGAGGTGTTGATGTCGTCCATGGTGGTGATCACTTCGGAGACGATCTCGCCGCCCTGCACGGCCACTTTCGAGGCAGCCACGGCCAGTTCATTTGCCTGTACCGAATTGTCCGCGTTCTGTTTCACGGTCGACGAGAATTCCTCGATGCTCGAAGCCGTCTCTTCCAGGCTGGCCGCCTGCGATTCCGTGCGGCCCGAGAGGTCCATATTGCCGACGGCAATTTGCCTGGTGGCCACGGCCATGGTTTCCACGTTGATGCGCACGTCGCGGATGGTGGCGATCAGGTTGCTGTTCATCTGTTGCAGCGCGCGCAGCAATTGCCCCATTTCATCCGTGCTGTCCGTCTCGAAACTGCCCGACAGGTCGCCGGCGGCAATCGCCCGCGCGCCGTTCAGGGCCTTGCCCAGCGGCTTGAGCACGGACATGCGCAAGGTGTACCAGAGGAAGACGTTGATCAGGAAGCCGAACAGGGTGGCGCCGAAGATGGCGTAATTGGTGATCTTGCCGCCGCTGGCGAACAGGCTGATGACGCACACCAGCAGTTGCAGACAGTTGACGATGGAGGTGGCGGCCCAGATGCGCAGGTTGAGCGACATGTGCGTCAGGTTGTGCAGCAGGTGCGCCAAGCCCGGGCGCACGATCTGGCCGTGCTTGATGATGATGTTGCCGCCTTCCTTGTTGCGGATGGCCGCGTAGGCTTCCTCGGCCGCTTTCACCTGATCTTTGTCCGCTTTCACGCGCACGGACATGTAGCCGATGGTCTTGCCCGCTTCGCGGATGGGCGTGACGTTGGCGCGCACCCAGTAAAAATCGCCGTTCTTGCAGCGGTTCTTGACCAGGCCCGTCCACGGCGTGCCGGCCTGGACCGAGGCCCACAGGTCGGCAAACGCTTCGGCCGGCATGTCCGGGTGGCGCACGATGTTCTGAGGCGAACCGAGCAGCTCGGCCTCGCTGAAGCCGCTGACCTGGCTGAAGTACGGATTCACATACACGATATTGCCGTTCATATCCGTTTTCGACACGATGGCCTGATCGTCCAGGACGAGGACTTCACGGTTAGTCACTGGCAAATTTTGTCGCATGGTCGCGGCTTCCTGATCAGTTGAATAGCTAATTGGTGAGTAAGACTTGCACGATTGCAAGAATGGAGATCAGTGTAAGGAGTCGCCTGCGCAAATTTATTGATGTAGATCAAAATCCTCCAGATTGGTCGTGCTTGCACGCATTTAGCGATAGCAATGCGGCATTGTTTTAAAGCTACTGGTTGCCGTTGGTGGCTAATCCACGCCCGCCGTCAGCGGGCGCAGGCTGCCCACGGCGTAGCCTTGCGCGTAGTCGATGCCCAGCTCGCGGATGACGGCCAGGGTGGCTTCGTCTTCCACGTATTCGGCCACCGTTTTCAAGCCCATCACGTGGCCCACTTCATTGATGGCCTTGACCATGGCGCGGTTGATGGCGTTGCTGGCGATGTCGCGCACGAAGACGCCGTCGATCTTCAGATAGTCGACGGGCAGGGCCTTCAGGTAGCCGAACGAGGAAAAGCCGCTGCCGAAGTCGTCGAGCGAGAAGCGGCAGCCCATGGCCTTGAGCTGGCGCATGAACACTTGTGCCTTGGGCAGGTTGGCGATAACGGCCGTTTCCGTGATTTCAAAGCAGAGCTGCTCGGGCGCGATGGCGAATTGCACGAACTGCTCGGTGATGTAGTCGTGCAAGCCGGCATCGGCCAGCGACATGCCCGACAGGTTGACGGAATACAGGGCCGGTGCGCGGCGCCGGCTTTCCGCCATCGCTTCGATCGGCGGCAGGCTGTCGCGCACGCTCTCGATATGCGCGCAGACGGCACGGATGACCCAGCGGTCGATGGACAGCATCATGTCGTAGCGCTCGGCGGCGGGGATGAAGGCGCCCGGCAAGATCAGGTCGCCCTGGCTGTTGCGGATGCGGATCAGCACTTCGTCGTGGTGTTCCTGGCTGTCGTTCAGGTGCACGATGGGCATGGCGTACAGGCGGAAGTAATCGTGGGCGAACGCTTCGTTCAGGCGCGAAATCCACAGCATTTCGCCGTGCCGCTGGGCCAGCATGACGTCGGACTCCTGGTAGACATGGATGCGGTTGCGGCCCTGCTCCTTGGCCAGGTAGCAGGCCTGGTCGGCGGCGCTCAGCAGCTCGCTCATGGACTTGCTGTCCTGGCTGATTTCGACCATGCCGATGCTCACGCCCAGCTCAAAACTGCGGCTATCCCAGGCGAAACGGAAATCGCGGATGGACTGGCGCAGCTGTTCGCCGATCTGGCGTGCATGGTCGAGCGGACAGTGCGGCAACAGCACGCCCAGTTCGTCGCCGCCCAGGCGCGCGAGGATGTCGCTGTCGCGCATTTGTGCCTGCAGCATTTTCGCCAGCAGCTGCAGCAGCACGTCGCCGGCGCCATGGCCGCAGGTATCGTTGATGACCTTGAACTGGTCCAGGTCCAGGTACAGCAGCGCATGCACGTGGCCATCCTGCTTGGCCGTGTGCAGGGCGCCGGCAACCAGGTGTTCGAATTCGCGCCGGTTGATCAGGCCCGTCAGGGTATCGTGCGTGGCGTGCCACGACAGTTGCTGGCTCAGCTTGCGCTCATGGCTGACGTCGCGGAACACGACGACGGCGCCGAGGATGTCGCCGTCGCGCGACCAGATCGGCGCGGCCGAGTCTTCCACGGCGATGTGCCGTCCATCGCGCGTGACCAGCTGCGAATGCGCTGAAATGCCGATGGCCTGGCGCTGCTGCAGGCATTTGTATGCCACGTGTTCGAGCGCTTCGCCCGTGCGTTCGTCGACCAGCGGCAAGGTCTGGCTGATATCCATGCCGCGTGCCAGTTCGTTGCTCCAGCCCGTCAATTGCTCGGCCACCCGGTTCAGGTAGCGTGTCTTGCCGTACGGATCGGTGGTGATGACGCCGTCGCCGATGGAGCTGAGTGTCACTTCGGCCAGTTCCTTGCGCTCGGCGATCAGCAGTTCGCGCAGCATGTGCTCGGTGATATCCCAGATGATGCCCAGGGTGCGGTCGGGCTGGCCATCCGCATCCGTGAACACTTGCGCCTTGGCCGCCAGCCAGCGTTCGCTGCCATCGGGCCAGACGACGCGGTATTGCAGGGCGTAGCCGTCGCGCTGGCGCACGGCTTCCTGCATCACCTCGAGCAGCGGGCCCTGGTCATCCACATGGACGAAGCCGAGAAAGGTGCGAAATGGCTGTGTCAGGGCCCGCTCTTCCAGGCCCAGCAAGGCAGCCCCCTTGGCCGACCAGCTGACCGTGCCGTCGATGACCTGGCCGTCGATGAGGCGCGAATCCCAGATCGCCATGTGCGCCGCCTCCAGCGCCATCTGCAAACGTTTTTGCTGGTCGCTCATCGTCCTCTCCTGAGATGGATACAAGGATAGATACGCGGCTGGTGTTTAAGTTCCCGGTATCTCGGCGGGCGTCGCGGCCGAGGCGCGCGCCACGTCGCGCACATTCTTTTGCACGGCCACGGCGGCAAACAGGCTGAGCAGGAATGCCATCGCATAGAAACCCTTCTCGCTGTTCTGCAGGGTGGCGTTCCACAGGCCGACCGTCAGCAGCAGCAAGGCCAGCAGGACGGAAATCCAGCACAGGCCGAAATAGATGCCCGTCACGGCGATGCCTTCGGCGCGGTCGCGCACGGATTTTTGCAGCGAGATGGCGGCGAACAGGCCGTACATGAGGATCGTGAAGTAATAGCCCTTCTCGTTGAGCGCCATGCTGGTGTTCCACAGGCCGGACAGATAGGTGATGACGCCGATCAGCAATGCCGCCCAGGAGGCGCCGATAAAGGCGCTACTGGGGCGTTGGATGGGGGAAGTCTGCATAGGGTCTCCATGGACGGACGGCGCCGCCGGCATGGCCGGGGCGGCAGGCACGGATGCGCCTGCCGCCCCATCAGACCAGAAAGCCTATTTGCTTGGCTTGACCATGCGCAACAAAGCCGACACGGCCGTGACGCCGGCCAGCACCAGGCCACCGGCGATGAGGCCGGCTACCGCGTTGATCAGGCTGGGCGTGACGGCTGCCAGCACGGGGCCGATGCCGGCCACGCCGCCGACGGCTGCTTCCGCGTGATGCAGCATGCCGCTGGCCCACGGCCAGCCGTGCGTCAGAATGCCGCCGCCGACCATGAACATGGCCAGGGTGCCCACGACGGAGAGAAATTTCATCAGTTTCGGCGCCGCCGACACGAGCATGCGGCCAAAGCCGCGCACGCCATCCATCAGCGCGCCCGCGCCCTTGCGCGCCGCCAGGTAAAAGCCCGCGTCGTCGAGCTTGACGATACCGGCCACCAGGCCGTACACGCCGACCGTCATGATGAGGGCGATGCCGACGACGACAGCCACCTGCTCGGCGAAGGTGGCCGCGGCCACCGTGCCCAGCGCGATGACGATGATTTCCGCCGATAAGATGAAATCGGTGCGGATGGCGCCCTTGATCTTGTCTTTTTCCAGCGCGACGAGGTCGACCTGCGGGTCGCGCAGCGCCTGGGCCAGCTCGGCCTTGTGGCTGTCGTCCGGATGCAGGTATTTATGCGCGATCTTCTCAAAACCCTCGAAGCACAGGTAGGCGCCGCCCACCATCAAGAGCGGCGTGATGGCCCATGGCGCAAACGCGCTGATGGCCAGCGCGGCGGGCACGAGGATGGCCTTGTTCTTCAGCGAACCGACGGCGACGGCCCAGACGACGGGCAATTCGCGTTCGGCGCGCACGCCGGCCACTTGCTGTGCGTTCAGGGCCAGGTCGTCACCGAGCACGCCGGCCGTCTTCTTGGCGGCCACTTTGGTCATCAGGGAAACGTCATCGAGGATGCTGGCGATGTCGTCGAGCAGGGCCAACAGGCTGGAGCCGGCCATCTCAGCGCGCTCCCGCTTTGGTGACAGGGAATCGGGGAGCGAGGAAAGTGTTGTTTTTCATGATGTTATTCTTGGTTGTACGGCAAGGGATGGCCTAGGTAAGGCATGACTGCGATCTTACCTCAGGGCGGGCCGGCAAGGCCGCACTGAGCGGGTTAAAATTGCCTCTCATTCCCATTTTTTTGGAAACCGCATGCCATTTGCCACCTGGATCACCTTTGTCGTCGCCGCCTCCATCATCGCCGTCTCGCCCGGCTCGGGCGCCGTGCTGTCGATGTCGCACGGCCTGTCGTACGGGGTGAAAAAGGCCAGCGCCACGATTCTCGGCCTGCAACTGGGGCTGCTGGTGGTGCTCGGTATCGCCGGCGCCGGCGTGGGCTCCTTGCTGCTGGCTTCCGAAGTGGCGTTCAATATCGTCAAGACGGTGGGCGCCCTGTACCTGATCTACCTGGGCCTGTCGCAGTGGCGCGCCAAGGTGGCGGTGGCCGGCGACCTGCACGCCGACGCCGTGGTGCCGTCCTGGCGCCGGCGCGTGCTGACGGGTTTTTTGACGAACGTGACGAACCCGAAGGGCATCATCTTCATGGTGGCGGTGTTGCCGCAATTCATCAGCCCTACCGCGCCCTTGCTGCCGCAACTGCTGATCCTGGCCGTCACCATGTGCACGATCGACCAGATCGTCATGCACAGCTATGCCTTCCTCGCCTCGTCAATGCAGCGCTTTTTCCGCGACGCCAAGGCCGTGAAAAAGCAGAACCGCTTCTTTGGCGGCTTGCTGATGGCCGTCGGCGCGGCCCTGTTCTTCGTCAAGCGCGGCGGCCAGACGACATCCTGAACGAAGTCAATATGCAAACATTTGTAAGCCCGCTTGCGATGTCCGCCTGATGCGGATGTAATCGGAGCATGTTGTCCTTGTAAGTCCTGCCTGGAGCGCTGCCATGCGTCCTATCCTGTCTTTCCCTCTGCTCAACACCGTGTGCGCCGTGCTGCTGTCGTCGGCGTGTTCCCTGGCCTTGGCCGAGGATCCGCCCGCCCGCGTGGGGCGTATTTCCACCGTCGAAGGGCAGGTGCTGGTGCGCGCCGGCGATGGCGACGCGCAAAACGCCCTGCTGAACTGGCCCGTCACGACGGATAACCGTTTGAGCACCATGCGCGGCGCGCTGGCCGAGTTTCGCGTGGGCGCGGCCGCCGTGCGCCTCGATGGCGATTCCGAACTGGAAGTGAGCGAGCTCGATGACGACAGTTTCAAATTGCACCTCAGCTATGGCACGGTCAGCGTGCGCGTGCGCAATCCCGATGCGCTGCGCGGCTTCGAGCTGACCACCGCCCAGGCCCGCGTGATCCTGACCCAGCCGGGCTGGGTGCGCATCGAGGCGGGCCGCCAGCCCGGCGCCAGCGTCGTCAGCGTGCTCGACGGCGCGGCCGACGTGGATGGCGCGACAGGCAGCGTGACCTTGCGCGCAGGCAAGCGCGCCGAGCTGACGGACGAGGAATTGCGCACGGGCGCCTTGCACCGGATCGCCTTCGACAACTGGCCCGAAGCCTTGCCCGCCGCCGCGCCGGCCTTGCGCTATGTCACCGACGATACGACCGGCTATGAAGAGTTGGACCGCTACGGCGCCTGGCAGGAAGACGCGCAATACGGCCCCCTGTGGCTGCCCAGCGCGGTCCCGGCCGGCTGGGCGCCGTACAGCGACGGGCGCTGGACGTGGATCGCGCCGTGGGGCTGGACCTGGGTCGACAATGCGCCGTGGGGCTATGCGCCCTCGCACTACGGCCGCTGGGTGCTGCTGGGCCACCGCTGGGGCTGGGCGCCGGGCCGCGAACGCGGCCGCGTGCCCTGGGCGCCGGCGCTGGTGGGCTGGGTCGGCGGTAATCATGGACCACATAACGGACCACAGCATGGCCAGCGCCCCGGCGTCGGCTGGTTTCCTTTGTCGCCGCACGAGCGCTACGTGCCCGGCTACCGCGCCAGCGCGGACTATGAACGCCGCATCAACCGGATGGCCGAGGGGCGCCGCCCCATGGCGGGCGAGCGCGAACGGCGCGAAGGCATGACGATGCTGCCCGGCGAGCGTTTTGGCGGCTCGCGCACGGTCGACGTGCCGCGCCGCAACCGCACCACCATGCCGCCGCCCGTCATGCAAAGCTTGCCGTTGAGCACGGCGCCTGCGCCGGCTGGCAACTGGCAGCGTCCCGCCGAGCCGAGGGAGCCCCGGCGCGACTGGGTGAACCGTCCCGGCCGCTTGCAGACGGACGATGGACTGACGCACATGGCGCCGCGTCCCATGCAGCCGAACCGGCCGCCCGTGCCGGCCCAGCCGCCGGTGCCGCCGCAGCCCCTGATGCCGGCGATGCCGGCCTTGCCGCCCGTGCAAGATCATGTGGCCCGCCCCGGGTGGCGTGGCGAGGAGCGGCCCCGCGCCGAGCGTGCTCCCCGCCGCGAGGTGCTGCAGACGGCGCCGCCGCCGTCCTTGCCTGCCCCGCCGCCCGTGGCCCAGCCGCGGCCTGCGCCGCCGCCGATGCCTGCCCCGGCCGCCCGTCCGTCCCAGGAGGTGCGCGGTGCCGAGCGCGCCAATCCGCCGCGTGAGCGCAACCATGAGCGTAACAACGAGCGCGGCGGTCCCGGCCGCAATGGCCGGATGCAGGAAGTGGAGCGCTGACGGCCGCGCCGTCTGTCGCCCCGTATCGACATTCACGCCGCGAAATGCGCAGTTCGTCACATACCGGAGGTAAAGCCGCCGTCGTTTGTCTACAGTACGACCACTGCTTATCCTCCAAGTGACAGCATCGCTTTTCCGGCTATTTTGTCCAAACGAAATAGTTTTCCGCCAGCTTACCCAGCTGGCTTTTTTTTTGCCTTGCCGTCTGCGCCATGGCGGCTGGCGCAGCCGCCCTCAAAGTTGGCTACAATACGCTTTTATGCAGCCGCCGCGCGATAAGCGCTGCCTGTTCTGACCGGCACTGATTGGATTTCCCATGCAAACGACCCCACCGACCGAAGTGACGATTCCCCCTAGCGAATCGCTGATCGAATACCCGAGCGATTTTCCCATCAAGATCATGGGCCCGACGCATGTCGATTTCGCGCCGACCATGCTCGAGCTGGTCATCAGCCACGATCCGACCTTCCACGCGGGCCGCATGGAAGAGCGCCCATCGGGCAAGGGCAATTACACGGGCCTGACCGTCACCGTGCGCGCCATCAGCCGCGAGCAGCTCGACGCCCTGTACACGGCGCTGTCGGGCCACCCGATGGTCAAGATCGTCATGTAAGCAAGGTGGGCGCTTCGCGTGCCTGGAAGGCGGCGATTTCTTCGCCCAGCCAGGCACGGAAGGCGCGCACGGGCTCGCGCTGCGCCGCAGCGGGCGGGCTGACCAGGTAATACGCGTCGGCGCAGGGCACGGCCATGTCGAACAGGCGCACCAGCCGCCCCGCCGCCACCTCCTGCAGCGCCACCACATGGCGCACCAGCGCCACGCCGTCGCCATCGATGGCCGAGCGTATCAGCATCGACAAATCCTCGTACAGTACGCCGCCCACGGGTTCGGCCAATGGCAAGCCGGCCGCCGCCAGCCATGGACGCCACGGTTCGAGCGAGCGCAGCAAGGTCGCCTGCGCCAGTTCGCCCGGCGTGGCCGGCAAGTTGCCGCCCCGGTAATGGGGACTGCAGACGGGGTAATACACGTCACCCATCAGCGGCTGCACCAGCAGGCCCGGATAATGGCCGCGGCCGAAGCGGATCCCCACGTCGATGCCCTCGCCTTCCAGGTCCTGCAGGGCGCCGCTCGTTTGCAGCACCACTTCGATGCCGGGATGGCGTTCGATGAAATGCCCGAGGCGTGGCGCCAGCCAGCGCGCCGCAAACGAGGGAATCGCCGTGATCGTCAGCCGCGTATTGGCGGGCGCGGGCCGCAGCGCTTGCGCCGCCGTGGCGATCTCCGTAAAAGCCTTGCCCAGCACCAGCGCAAATTGCCGTCCCTGCGGCGTGACCGTCACGTGGCGGCCGTTGCGCAGGAACAGCGGCAAGCCCAGCTCTTCTTCCAGCTTGCGCACCTGGTGGCTGATGGCGCCATGCGTCAGGTGCAGCTCCTCGGCCGCGCGCGAAAAATTACCGTGGCGGGCGGCCGCCTCGAAGGCGCGCAATGCTGAAAAATTAGGCAGTCTGGACATGGCGTTTGATGTGAATAAAAGTAACAACAACAACGAATATAACTCGTTTTGTTAGCTTCACACGGCGCTTTATGATGAATCCTGTTCACTTATCCACAGGAATCCGCCATGTCCCTCATTTTGTATATCGACCGCAACCGCATCAGCCCGTACGCCCTGTCCGCCTTTGTCGCTCTGAGCGAAAAGCGGGTTTCCTTCACCGTGCAGGACGTCGACCTGGACGCGGGCGCGGCGCGCCAGCCGCCGTTCAGCACTCTGAGCCTGACGCAGCGCGTGCCCGCCATCGAGCATGCCGGCTTTGTCCTGACGGAATCAAACGCGATCGCCGACTATCTCGACGACGTCTTTGCCGCGCCCGACTATCCATCGGTGCTGCCGCGCGACGTACGCCAGCGGGCGCGGGCGCGGCAAGTGCAGGCATGGCTGCGCAGCGATCTGCTGGCGCTGCGCAACGAGCGCGATTCCACCGTCGTGTTCCACCCGCCCCGCGCGGACCATGCGCCGCTGTCGCCGGCGGCGCAGGCCGCGGCCGCCAAGCTGCTGCAGATCGCAGGCGAACTTGTGCACGGTGACTACCTGGCTGGCGCCTGGAGCATCGCCGATACGGACCTGGCCCTGATGCTGTTGCGTTTGATCAAGAGCGGCGAGCCCGTGCCCCCTGCCCTGCGCGACTATGCGCTGGCCCAGTGGCAGCGCGCTAGCGTGCAGCAGTGGCTGGCGCAGGTGCCGCCGCCGCAACTGGCTTAGTCAGCCGCCACACGAGGGCAAAGGCCGCGCTGGCCGCCGCCGTCACCCACAGCAGCGGCTTTTCGCTGCCGTCCGTGATGGCGGCGATGACGGCGCCGCAAGCGGCCGTGATGAGCATCTGCACGAAGAAGAACAGGCCCGAGGCGCTGCCCGCCTGGTCGCCATACGGCTGCAGCACGGCCAGCTGGCAGGCGGGAATGGCCATGCCCACCGACACCATCACCAGCAGCATGGGCGCCACCAGCGACGCCACGTGCCGCGGTGCCAACGTACCCGCCAGCAACAGGCTGGCCGCGCCCGCCACATTGATCAGCACCGCCACGCCCAGCATGTAATCGGCGCCCAGGCGCGGTCCCAGGGCGCGGAACAGGCTCGAGCCCGCGATATAGCCGCTGACCGTCAGCGCGAACACCAGCGCATATGCGTGCGGCGACAGATGCATGCCTCTTTGCAACAGCACGGACGATTCCGCGATGAACGGGAAATACGTGCAATACACGCAGCCGATGGCCAGCGCATAGCGCAGGAAATACGCATCGCCCAGCAGGCGGCGGTACAGCGCCAGGGTATGTCCTTGTGGTACGACGCTGGCCGGCCTGGTTTCCGGCACATACGCGGCGATCAGCCCCAGCGACAGCGCCCCCAGCAGGCACAGCACGCCAAACACGGCGCGCCAGCCGAATGCCGCGTCGAGCACGCTGCCGGCCAGCGGCGCGAGGATAGGCGACAAGCCCATCACCACCGAGATTTTCCCCAGCATGCGCGCCTGCGTGGCGGGATCGAAGCGGTCGCGCACCATGACCCGGCCGATGATGGTGCCGCTGCAGCCGCCGAACGCCTGCAGCACGCGCGCGGCGATCAGCACGTGGACGTCGGTGGTCACCGTGCAGACGATGCTGGCGAGTACAAAAATGCCCGTGCCGGCCAGCAGCACGGGGCGGCGTCCGTAGCGGTCGGCCAGCGGCCCGCAAGCGAGCATCGAGGCGGCCGAGCCGGCCATGAACAGGCTCAAGGTCAATTGCAACTGCGCATCGCTGGCATGCAGGGCATCGGCCATGGCCGGCAGCGAAGGCAAATAGATGTCGATGCTGATGCGCGACAGGCAGACCAGCAGCAGCACGATGCCGCCCCAGGCCCATACAGCGATTTGTTTCTGCATTGTTTATACGATCCCTTCAAGCGTGCGCCCCCCTGGCGCACCGGAACGGTGAGAGTAGGATGGTTGTGGTGTAATGCGAAGTGCCACTCATCAGAAAACTCATTGGACCACTTGGACGATTATCATGCCGCGAGGAAAATCACCGCACGCCCTGGACTTGCCTCGCCCGACCAGCTGGCTCGACAAGGAGGGCGTCAACAAGCAGGATGGCGCGTATGAAGCGCTGCGCTCGGCCATCCTGACGAAGATGCTGCCGGCGGGCAGCCGTTTGCCGTCCAGCCGCACCCTGGCCGAACGGTGGGAGTTGTCGCGCGGCACCATCGAAACCGTGTTCGACCGCTTGCACGCGGAAGCGTATGTGACCCGTGTGCCCGGCTCCGGCACGCGCGTGTGCGCCGTGGTGCCGGAACGTTTCTTGATGGCAGGCTTTGGCGATGCCGCTCCGGCCACGCTGGCTGTGGCGCCGGCTCCCGCTTCGGACACGGGCGTGCGCGACGGCTTGCCGTTTGTTGCGCGGCGCGCCGACGCCAGCCTGTTTCCCATGGCCGCCTGGTCCAAATGCGCCACGCGGGCACTGGCCGCCGTCACGCCGGAGCAGCTGTGCAGCGCCGAGCCGGCCGGCCTGCCCCAGCTACGCCAGCAGATCGCCGACTTCCTCGCCAAGTACCGCGGCATCCGCTGCGACCCGCAAGATATCGTCGTCACGACCGGTATCCGCCACGCGATCGACTTGCTGGCGCGCGGCATCGTGCGCGACGGCGATAAAGTCTGCCTGGAAGATCCGGGCTACCCGGCCGCGCGCGCCCTGTTCGCGCTCGCGGGCGCCGTGCCCGTGGACATTGCCGTCGACGCCGAAGGCATCGATTGCGCCGCCCTGGCCGCGCACGCGGATGCCTGCCTCGCCTACGTGACGCCGGCGCACCAGTCGCCGCTGGGCGTGACCATGTCCGTCACGCGCCGCCTGGCCTTGCTGGAATGGGCGAACGACAATGGCGCCTGGGTGGTGGAAGACGATTACGACAGCGAATTCAATTACCACAGCGCGCCGCTGGCGGCCCTGAAGGCGCTGGACCAGTACCAGCGCGTGATTTACTGTGGCAGTTTTAATAAAACCTTGTTTGCCGGCCTGCGCGTGGGCTTCATGGTGCTGCCGCCCGCTTTGCGCCCGCAACTGCTGCGCATCGTGCAGTTGACGGGCCGCTCCGTGGGCGTGACGGAACAGCTGGCGCTGGCCGCCTGGATGGAGGAAGGCGCCTTCGTGCGCCACTTGCGCCAGGCGCGCCTGGCCTACAAGGAGCGGCGCGACCTGTTGCTGGCCTGTCTCGAGCAGACCGCGCCCAGCCGCTACACGATCACGGGACAGCAGGCGGGTTTCCATTGCGTGCTGTGGCTGCCGCCAGACAGCGATGAACGGGTGTTTTGCGCGCGCGCCGCGCAGGAAGGGCTGGCGCTGCAGCCGCTCGGCGACTTTTGCCATGGCGCCAGGCTGGCACCGGCCGTGCTGCTCGGTTATACGGCCTTGAGCCTGGCCCAGGTACGCCACGCTGCACAAAAATTGGGCAGATTGCTGCTGTTGCCGGAGCCCACGGCTGAATGAAACGGCCGCCTGGCTTATAATCACGGCTTCGCCGCAGCGTCCGCAGGGCGCCGGCAGCTGATTACAGAATCTGTCATGACCACCACCCGCACCGAAACGGCGCTGATCCGCGAGCTGGGCCGCGTCGATTACGAGCCCACCTTTGCCGCCATGCGCACCTTTACCGACGCGCGCACGACGGACACGCGCGACGAACTGTGGATCGTCGAGCATCCGCCCGTGTTTACGTTGGGCCTGGCGGCCGACCGCGGCCATCTGCTGGCCGGAGCGGACGCGATTCCCGTGGTGCAGACGGACCGTGGCGGCGAAGTGACGTTCCACGGCCCCGGCCAGGTGGTGATTTACCTGCTGATGGACTTGCGCCGCAACAAGCCGGGCGGCAAGCTGTATGCGCGCCAGTTCGTGCATAAAATCGAGCAAGCCATCATCAACGTGCTGGCGGCGTATAATCTCGCTGGCGAGCGCATCGATGGCGCGCCTGGCATCTATATTGCCGGCGGACCAGACAAGGGTGCGAAGATCGCCGCGCTGGGCTTGAAAGTGCGCGGCAACGGCTGCACCTACCATGGCGTATCGCTCAACGTGGCGATGGACCTGGCGCCGTTTTCCTGGATTAACCCTTGCGGCTATTCCGGACTGAAGACGGTGGACATGCGCAGCATGGGCGTGGTGGCGCCGCTGGCCGAAGTGCAGCGGGCCCTGGCCCATGAATTGACCGTATTACTCGATGTAAGCGAAGCAAACAGCGCCGCAGGCGCGCCTCAGGCAGCGGATGCCTGAGCAAACAAACCAACATGCCCGTTAAGGGCTTGCAGCCATGACTTCTGAGACCATTTCCAGCACCGCCCCCGCCGCTCCCGCCTACAACCCGAGCGAAAAGCAAAAAGGCGCCAGCAAGACGTCGCGCATCCCGATCAAGATCATTCCGATCGAGCAAGTCGAGCGCCTGAAAAAGCCGGACTGGATCCGCGTCAAGGCCGCGTCGGCCTCGACCCGTTTCTATGAAATCAAGGACATCCTGCGCGAAAACAAACTCGTCACGGTGTGCGAGGAAGCCAGCTGCCCGAACATCGGCGAGTGCTTTGGCAAGGGCACGGCCACCTTCATGATCATGGGCGACAAGTGCACGCGCCGCTGCCCGTTCTGCGACGTCGGCCACGGCCGTCCGGATCCGCTGGACAAGGAAGAGCCGGCCAACTTGTCGAAAACCATCGCCAAGCTGCGTTTGAACTACGTCGTCATCACCTCCGTCGACCGCGATGACTTGCGCGACGGCGGCGCCGGCCATTTCGTCGAGTGCATCCAGCAAACGCGTGCCCTGTCGCCGAACACCCGCATCGAAGTGCTGGTGCCGGACTTCCGCGGCCGCCTGGAAAAAGCGTTGCTGTTGTTCAAGGATGGCTTGCCTGATGTCATGAACCACAACCTGGAAACGGCGCCGCGCCTGTACAAGGAAGCGCGTCCCGGTTCCGATTACATGCACTCGCTGAAGCTGCTGAAAGACTTCAAGGCCATGTATCCGGACGTGAAAACCAAGTCCGGCATCATGGTGGGCCTGGGCGAGACGGACGAGGAAATCCTGCAAGTCATGCGCGACATGCGCGAGCACGACATCGACATGCTGACCATCGGCCAGTACCTGGCGCCATCGAACAGCCACTTGCCCGTGCGCCGCTACGTGCACCCGGACGTCTTCAAGATGTTCGAAGAAGAAGCGTACAAGATGGGCTTCACCCACGCCGCCGTCGGCGCCATGGTGCGCAGCTCGTACCACGCGGATGAACAGGCGCACAGCGCCGGCGTGGAATCAGCGCTGAATTTCTAAGCACTTGAGTTGTATCAAAAACCGTCCGCTTTAGCCGGGCGGTTTTTTTTTTGCCTGTTCGTATCGTGCCCACCTCATGCGGCTGAGCGTCCTATACTGGCATGCTGAAAAAGCATGGTTGACGGATAAGCTATGAGGTGACGCATGGACGTACGCATCGACGCATCGTGGAAGGTGCGGCTGGAGGGCGAGTTTGCCCAGCCTTACTGGGAACGCCTGGCCGCCTTCGTGAAGCAAGAGTATGCGGCGGGGCCGTGTTTTCCGCCGGGTAAAACGATCTTCCGCGCGTTCGACCTGACGCCGTTCGAGCAAGTCAAGGTCGTGATCCTGGGGCAAGATCCGTATCACACGCCCGGTGCGGCCATGGGGCTGTGCTTCTCGATTCCCGATGGCACGCCGCCGCAGCCTAGCCTGCAAAATATCTTCAAGGAATTGCACAGCGACATGGGCGTGGCGCGCACGCGCACGGATTTGTCTGACTGGGCCGAGCAAGGCGTATTCCTGCTCAACAGCGTGCTGACGGTGCGCGCGGGGGCGGCCGGTTCGCACGCGGGCAAAGGGTGGGAGAAATTGACGGACAGCGCCATCCGCTACCTGTCCGCCGAGCGCGAGCATCTCGTGTTCATCCTGTGGGGCGGCTATGCGCAAGCCAAGCGCACCCTGATCGATCCCGGCAAACACCTGGTGCTGGCGGCGCCGCATCCCTCGCCATTGTCGGCCAGCAAAGGTTTCTTTGGCAGCAAGCCATTCAGCCAGGCCAACGCCTATTTGCAGGTGCATGGCCAGGCGCCCATCATCTGGGGATAAGTCATGAAATAGTACGGCAACCGACAGCGGCAGGCGTTGCTCCCTGCCGCTGTCTTCGCGCGTAACGGTTAAAAGCTGGTTGAGAGGCCTGCGTAGAAACTGCGGCGGGCGCCGTACTGCGGCGCTCCCACGCCCACGCCGGAACCGTCGCGCAGCAGATACGATTTGTCGAACAGGTTGATCAGGGCCAAACGTCCTTCCACCTTGCCGAGCGGCGTGTTCTTCCACGTGTGCGTGAGCGCCGTGTTGACGGTGAAGTAACTTGGCAAATGGCCGGAATTCGGCGCGCCGCCGTCCGGGGTCATGCGCAGGCCGCTGCCGTAGAGGAAGTCAGCGCTTACTTGCGAATCGCCAAAGTGATAGTGTCCACCACCCGACAAGGTGTATTTCTGGTCATGATCGAGGTAGACATAGTGTTGGCTGATGTAGTTCAACTCATCGGCGCCAAACAGCGCCTGGCCCGAATTGATGTTGCGCCCCTGCGCCTTTTGCGTGCTGGCGTTGAGGAACAGGCCCCAGTTTTTCTCGCTGTAGATGGCCGATAACTCCAGGCCCTTGGCGTAGCCGTCCGCATAGTTGAACGGCGTCAAAATCAATGCCTGGCCGAACTGGCCTTCGTCGAGCAGGTTGTTGATCTTTTTATAGTACACATCGGCCGTCACGGTCAGTTTCGAATTGACCTGGTGGCTGATGCCCACATCGTAGTAATGCGTGCGTTCGGCCTTGACGTTGTCCGACTGGCCGATTTCCGGCGCATTTGTCGTGTTCGCATACAGGTCGATGCTGCCCTGGGCCGCCAGTTCCTGCGGCGGCGGCGTGAAGTAGCGCGAATAGCCGGCGTGCAGGGCCGTGCCCGGCGCCAGCTGATACGCCAGGTTGACGCGCGGGCTCCATTGCTGTTCGCTCGTGTAGGCCGACACTTTGTCGAAACGGGCGCCATAGTTCAGGGTCAAAGGCTTGCTGATATGCCATTCATCCTGCAGGTAAAAACTGGCCAGGGTGCCCGTCTTGCCGCTGTTGTCCAGCACCGTGATCGGTGTGGTGGACGTTTGCGCGCCGTCGATTGCCGGGAAGACGGCCACCGTGTTGTCGCTCGTCGTCTTCTGGCGCGTGTAGGCCAGGCCCGCGCGCACAGTGTGGTCCTGGTGCAATTTGTAGCTGATGTCGAACTGGGCACCGGAAGCGCTGTTCGCGCGGCGCGAGTCCGAAGCCACGCCGTTGTAGATCAGGTCGCCGATGGAGTCCGGCGTGAAGTGCAGCTCCGAATACTGGTGGAAGGCCGAGACCTGGTAATTGACGTCGCCCAGGCTTTTTTGCAGCGACAACACGAGGAAGCGGTTCACTTCGCGCTGGTTTTCATTGAGTTGCGACGACGGTAACGTGGCTGTGCCCGCCTGCGCATCGCTGTGGCCATCGAGCGAGAAGGCCGGTGCCTGGTTCGGGTTGTTCGGGATCTGGAAGCGGCCGTTATACGTGCCGAACATGGTACCCAGGCGCGTGTTGTCATCGAGGAAATACGACAGGCTGCCGAACGATTTGTTCTGGCGCGTCTTGTCGTGCAGGGCGCTGCGCGTGTCTTGCGGGTTTTCCACGCCCAGGGAGTTACCGAGGTAGCTGCCGGACAGGTAGTAATTGAACTTGCCCACGCTGCCAAAAAATTCGGCACTCGGCTCCACGTGGTCGTGGCTGCCGACCATGATGCCGATGCGCCCACCTGGTGTCATGCCACCCTCTTTCGTTTCAATATCGACAATGCCCGCCGTGCGCAGGCCGAACTGGGCCGGCAAGGCGCCCGTCATGAAATCCGTCTTGTCGATCAAGCGCGTGTCGATCGACTGGCCGAAGCCGGTGATGCTTTCCGGCAGTTGCACGCCATTGATGCGGTATTGCACGTTGGCATGGTCGTCGCGCACGTGCAGGGCGCCGGAGCCCTTCGAATCCTGCGACACGCCCGGCAGACGCAGCAGCACTTCATTGAATGGCGTGTTGTCGCCCTGGCCCAGCATGTCGACCATGTGGCTGTCGATGCTGTAGATGGTGGTGCCGACTTTCGGTGACAGCTCGATGCGGGCGCTTTTCAGGTGGGCGGACGTGACTTCCACCTTTTGCATGTCTTGCGGTGCGGTATCGGCACTGGCCTCGGCAGGCTCGGCGGCATGGGCGGAAACGGTAAACAGACTGGCAAGGGCGAGCGACAGCGCGCTCAGGCGTGGTGTGTGTTGCATGATGAACCTCAAAATAGTCAACGCCAGGCGGCCCGGCGCGCATGAACGCGCGACTAGGGGCAGCCTGAAAAAGGAAAAACAGCGTGGGAACTACAGTGAGGCGGCAGGCGGGCCGCGCACGGGCGGCAGGATGAGGGCGGCGACGGGCGCCAGGGTGGCGGGCGCGATGGCCAGCAAGCGGTACGGCAGTAACTGGGCGGGTGGCTCGGTGATGGCCGGCGGCACGGCGATGTCGGCCACCTTGTCGATGGCCGTGGCGCACAGCGCGCACTCTTCCGCATCAAAGGTGGTCTTGTGCAGGTGCGAGGCGGCCGTCGACAGCAGGAACACGAGGGCCAGCGCACTGAACAGCGCCACGCACAGCCGCCACGGCGTGCGCGCGAGGGCGGTGGCACCGTGATGAGCAAGCTTGCGGGTGGGCTGGCGGGAAGACATGGGCGCATAGTAGCAAGAAAATCGCCCCGTTGTCAGCGCTTGTTGCGTGATTTGCGCTAGAGGGAGCTACAGGGTGGCGCGCAGTGCGCGCGGCGACAGGCCGTAGTGCTGGCGGAAACGGGCCGCGAAGCGCGAGGGCGAGGCATAGCCGCAGGCGGCCGCGATGTCGCCGATGGGTAAGATGCCAGATTGCAATTCCTGCAAGGCCAGTCCCAGCCGTACGTCTTCCAGGATGGCGCGGAAGTGGCGTTGCTCCAGGGCCAGTTGGCGGCGCAGGGTGGACGCGCCCAGGTGCAGATGGCTGGCGACTTTGGCCACGCTCCAGTCGGCGCCCGGGTCCAGCAGCAGCACTTGCTGCACGCGCGCAGCCAGCGGATCACGGCGGTCCAGCAGCAGCGGCCCGCAATGGCCGCCCAGTGCCAGGGCCAGCAGCAAGCCTTCCGCCTGGTGCGCCAGCAGCGCGGGCGGTGCGCTACTCGCCAGGCTGGCCATCAGCTGGTCCCAGGCCAGTGCCGCATGCACGTCGAGCGGCACGCACAGGCTGGCCGTGGCCGCCTGGCGCAGCTGGGTATCGACGAGGCCGCCATGGCGCGCGCGGAAACGGGCGATCAGGGCCGGTGAAAAACTCAGCACTTCGGCCCGGTAGCCTTGCGCGCCGGGCAGGTTGGCCACGCCCAATTCCTGTCCCGCCGGCATCAGCACCACGTCGTGCGTGCCGGCGCGGGCCTGGCGAGCGCCCCATTCCAGCAGCTTCGTTCCCTGCCGCACGCGGCACAGGGCGCTCTGAAAGACGGGCACGCGGCGCAGGGTTTGCGCGCGGCGCGCCTCGATGGTGCCGTGGGCGATGCGCAGTTCGCTCAGGGCCACCGCGTCGATCTCATCGGCCATACAGTCCCGTCAGCTGCGCCTTGCCCAGCGCGTTGGCGTTGAGCATGTAGCCGAGCATGGCGCCGCTGGCGTGCTGGTCCAGCGGCAACTTGTCCACGCTCAATGCCCACACGGTGATCTGGTAACGGTGCGCCTTGTCGCCCGGTGGCGGGCAGGCGCCGCCGTAGGCGCTGTCGCCGTAATCGTTGCGTCCTTGCATGGCGCCCGCCGGCAGGGTGCTGGCCGTGGCGCCGCCCGGCAAGGAAGTGGTGCTGGCAGGCACATTGAACACGCTCCAGTGCCACCAGCCGCTGCCCGTGGGC
This sequence comes from Janthinobacterium sp. BCJ23, assembly GCF_059617945.1. Taxonomy (NCBI): domain Bacteria; kingdom Pseudomonadati; phylum Pseudomonadota; class Betaproteobacteria; order Burkholderiales; family Oxalobacteraceae; genus Janthinobacterium; species Janthinobacterium sp. BCJ23. Next base: position 405,927 of record NZ_JCAQAW010000005.1, read on the forward strand.
GCGTCCGGGTCGTACAGGGTGACGGCGTAGCTTTTGGTGCCGGCCGGCGCGCCGTGCCATGACAATTGCGGCGACAGGTTGCCGCCCGTGCAGCCGAAGCCCTGGAATACTTGCGCCGGCGCCAGGGTCTGGCCCGGCGCGATGTCGGTGCTGGTGACGGTAAAGTCGGCGGCGTGGGCGCCCAGGTGCACAGCGAGACCCAGCGTGATGGCAAGCAAACGGGAGGTGGTCATGGTTTTCCTTTCGATGAAGTATAGGGGAAAGTGTATGCCGTGCAACAGTTACCCGCGATGCCGATGCGCTCGATGATGGTGCCAAAACGCTCGTTTCCACCTGATTTCAATGTTCCCATGAGCGTGTTGTTGCGTTTGCCGTTTCCTGCCTGCGCATGATTTTCAGTGCGGAGCTTTCATGCTATCGTTCTGCAGCCCAAATTTCCCCGAGTCGCCTCCCCATGTCCAAACGCCCGATCAAGTGGTTGTTCGCTAAGCTGCACCTGTATGTGGGCCTGTGGTTCGGCGCCCTGTTCGTCCTGCTGGGCTTGACGGGTTCCGCCATCGCCTGGATGCCGGAGCTCGACGCATACCTGAATCCGACCCTGTTGCAGGCGAGCACGCCCGCGCCCGGCCAGGTGTTCCAGGTGACGCCGCGCACGGTGCAAGCGGTGGTCGATGGGCTCGCGGCCGACCCCGCTTACGGCAAGCCGGCCCAGCTCAATCCGCCCGCCGATGCGCGCGACGTGTACGTGGCCTCGTACCGGCAAGCCGGCAAACCGTCGCCTTTCAGCCAGGCCATCGTGCGCCAGGTGATGGTCGACCCCTACACCCTGCAAGTCAAAGGCGAGCGCGACTGGGGGCGTTTCGGCCTCACGCGCCCGCTGCTGATGTCGGGCATGTTTCATCTGCACCGTTATTTATTGTCGGGCGAAGTGGGTAAAACCATTACGGGTATCTCGGGCGTGATGTTGCTGCTGATGGCCTTGAGCGGCATCTATCTGTGGTGGCCGCGCCTGCAGTGGACGGCGATCAAGCGCGCGCTGACGGTGTCGCATGGCGGTTCCTGGCCCCGCTTCAATTACACCCTGCACAAGGCGGCGGGCTTTTTTGCCGCGCCCGTACTGGCCGTGCTCGCTTTTTCCGGTATCTATTTCAATTTGCCGCAGCTGATCGTGCCGCTGGTGGAGCTCGTCTCGACGGCGCCGGACAAGGCCAAACTGAAAAATCTGCGGCAGGATGGCGACCTGCTCGATGCGGGCCAGGCCATGGCCGCCGCGCAGCAGCTGTATCCGCAGGCACGCGTGTCGCGCATCGTGCTGCCGGCGAAAAAGGACCAGCCGTATGACGTGCGCGTGCGCCAGCCTGGCGAAATCGCCGAGGGCGACGGTGCCACGCGCATCACCCTCGACGCGCGCAGCGGCTTGCCCCTGCGCATACGCGATCCCTTGCGGGCACCGGCCGGCGACGTCTTCCTGGGCTGGCAATTCCCCCTGCACTCGGGCCAGGCGTTTGGCGTGGCCGGGCGCAGTTTTATTACCGCCTTTGGCCTGATGCCGCTGCTGTTCATGCTGACAGGGACATTGGTGTGGTGGAAACGGCGGCGCGGCCGGAAATAAGCGGTCGCCAGACCGTTGCCGGGAAAGTTGCTATCATCATAGTATTTTCCGGCGTATCCCCGACTCACCCGCACAAGGACCAGCATGAGCAATCCCGAGATCACCGTAGCAATGTTGAATGAACGCGGCACGGGCCGCCTGCCCGGCCACCTGGGCATCGTCATCACGGAAGTGGGCGACGGCCAGTTGACGGCGGAATTGCCCGTGCTGCCGCATTTGCTGGCGCCGAACGGCTACCTGCACGCGGGCAGCGTGGTGACCCTGGCTGACACGGCTTCCGGCTATGGCTGCATCGTCAACCTGCCTGAAGGCGCCAGCAATTTCACGACCATCGAATTGAAATCGAACCACCTGGGCACGGCCCGCGAAGGCACGCTCACCTGCACGGCCAAGGTCGAGCACAAGGGCCGCAACACGCAAGTGTGGGATGCTGTGGTGAAAAGCAAGGAAACGGGCAATACGATTGCCTTGTTCCGCTGCACGCAGATGATTTTATATCCCAAATAAACCGACACCCTAAATCAACTGCTGGGGTCAGACCCGGCGGGGGAATTTGTCCCAATGGGGCAAATTCCGATCCCGAAGGGACTGACCCCGGATTTTTGCCTTCGGGTTAGATTTTCACCCAGTTACCCTTGTACAAGATTGGTCCCGTCGGCCCATTCGGATCCGGCGAACCGCCTTTCGGCTCCAGGGTAACGGCCAGCAAGGCCACGTCGCTGCCGATGGCGCGCTGGGACAAGGCCAGTTTCACGTTGCCCTTGTCGGCCAGCAAACCCAGGGAGCGCGGGTTGCCGCTCTTCGGCACGGCCCACAGTTCCAGATCCTTATCGCTCGGCACGGGTGCGTTGCCCACCATGCGCACCTCGAGCGCGCCGTGGCGGCTGTCGGCCGTCAACAGCAGGGCCGTTTGCGCTTTCTCGTCCGTCAGGCTGGCCACATAGCTGATTTGCGGCGCGTCCATCACGCGCGTGGCCACGACGATGACCAACAGCGCTGCGATGGCGCTCGAGGCCATGCCCAGCGAACGCCAGAACGACAGGGAATCGCGGAACAAGGACCAGCCGCCCTGCTGCTTCAGGTGCAGGCGCTGCTCGATCTGCTGCCACACGCGCTTGGGCGGCGCCACGGGCGTGGCAAATTCGGCCATCGGTTCCAGGCGCTGGCGCCATTCGGCCGTGATATTGCGCAAGTCGGCGTCATTGTGCAGCCAGCCTTCGAAGCGCCGCCGCGCGCCGCCTTTCAAGGTGCCGAGCACGTATTCGGACGCCAGTTTCTGGCGCAGGGTGTCATTGCCGCGGATATTCATGATGCCTCCCGTTTCGCCAGACACGTGCGCAGCCGTTCCAGGCTGCGGCGTATCCAGGTCTTCACGGTGCCGATCGGCAGCGACATCTGCTGCGCCACTTCGCTGTGCGACAGGTCATGATAGAACGCCAGGGCGACCACCTGCCGGTGCAGCCCTTCCAAGGCGGACATGCAAAACGCCAGCGCCTTGGCGTCACCGCTCAGTTGCAGTGATTCGATCGGCGTGGCCTGGGGGTCTCGGAGTGCATTCATGACTTCGCTATCAAACTGTTCGGCATCGATTTCCACGGTATCGTCGCTGCGCCGCAGCACATCGAACGCCTTGTTGCGCACGATGGTGGCCATCCAGGTCATCGGCGCCGCCAGATGGCTTTGATATGTGGCGGCGTTGTTCCAGATGGCGACGAAACCCTCTTGCAAGGCTTCTTCTGCGAGCTCTTGCTTATGCAATATACGCAGCGCGAAGCCAAACAGTTTCGATGAGGTGGAGTTATATAGCTGGCGGAACGCGGAGGCGTCCTTGTTGCCGGTGGCGAGCAGCCAGGTTTTCAGTTGCTGCGGGTCGAGCGATTGAGCGGCTAGGGGCACGGCTGGCCTTCACAAGGGGAGTGGGATCACGCCTGGGAAGGTTATAACAGGTTGATAACACTTGGCAACAAGGTTTTGTGCGGTGCCGAGCCTTAACCGGCGATGGCGGTTTCCAGCAGCTTGTGCAGTTCGGCGAATTCCGGCTTGCCCACGTAGCGCTTGAGGATCTTGCCCTGCTTGTCGAGCACGAAGGTGGTGGGCGTGAGGGCCACGTCGCCATAGGCCTTGGCCGCCTCGCCCGTCACGTCGAGCGCCACCTTGAACGGCAGCTGGCGCGTTTCGGCGAAGTTCAGCACGTAGTTGGCCGGATCGTATTTCATGGCCACGGCCACGAATTCCAGTCCCTGCCCCTTGTACTTGTTGTAGGTGTCGACCATGTCCGGCATTTCCGCCACGCAGGTGGTGCACGAGGTGGCCCAGAAATTGACCATCACGACCTTGCCGCGCAGGCTGGCCGACGTGATTTTTTCGCCATGGATGCCGTGGAAGGTCACGTCCGGTGCGCTTTGCTTGTCATTGAGCGACAGATAAGCGGCGGCGGCCACGCCCGCCACGAAGACGGCGATCAGGGCTGGCTTGACCCAGGACTTGCTTGCGGATGGCAAAGTTGACATGGTTTTTACTTGAAAAGCGCGGCGATGGGCCATTATAGCCATATCGCCGCATCAAAGCCGTAGGTCAAACGGAGGAGGCGTTTATTGCTGCGCCGTGTCGCCAGTGCTGGTGGTGCGTGCTGGCGCCGGATCGGGCTGCAACTGCTTCAGTTCCGATTCCGAAATGTAGTCGAACAGCTTGACTACTTTCTGCACGCCGCCCACGCCGCGCGCCACGTCGGCCGCGACCGTGCCTTCGCGCTGGGTGACCCGGCCCATCAGGAAGACGGTGGCGTTTTCCGTGACGACCTTGAACGAGGCGGCCGAGATGGTTTTCATGTCGACCAGGCTGGCCTTGACCTTGGTGGTGATCAGCGCGTCGTTCGAGCGCGAGGTGTAGCTGGCCGGACCGGCGATGATCAATTCATTGGCCACCGATTCCACGCCTTCGATATTGCGCACTTCGCGCTCGACGGCATTTTTCATCGCCTCGTCGCGCACTTCGCCCGTCAGCAGGACGCGGCGGTTGAAGCTGGTGACGTTCACATGGCCCACGTCGCCGGTGATCGAGGGGATGCGCGACTCGCCTTTGACGGCGATCGACTTGTCTTCGGTCTGGGCGCCCAGGGTGCGGCGGTCCGCTGCGGCAACGCCGCCCATCACCGCGCCGCCGACCATCAATTCGATGCAGCCGGTGAGCGAGGTGAGCATGGCGCCGCACAGCAGTGCGGTGGCCAGCGGGCGTTGTACGCGTTTCCAGCCTGGGCCAGTACCGAATTTAGTCATTCACGTCTCCTCCGAATAGCGCGACGTCGATGCCGTCGCAGATGCAATGTATGGTGGTCAGGTGGACTTCCTGGATGCGCGCCGTGCGCTCGGCCGGCACGCAGATATGCACGTCGGCGTCCGTCAGCATCTTGCCGATGGCGCCGCCGTCCTTGCCCGTCAGCGCCACGACGCGCATTTCGCGCTCGAGCGCCGCTTCCACGGCGGCCATCACGTTGGCCGAATTGCCCGACGTGGAAATGGCCAGCAAGATGTCGCCGGCCTGGCCGAAGGCCTGCACCTGCTTCGAGAAGATCTCGCGGTAGCTGTAGTCGTTGGCCACGGCCGTCAGGATCGACGTATCCGTCGTCAGCGCCAGGGCCGGCAGCGGAAAGCGCTCGCGTTCGAAGCGCCCCACCAGCTCGGCTGCGAAATGCTGGCAGTCGGCGGCGGAACCGCCGTTGCCGCAGGCGAGAATCTTGTTGCCGTTGGACAATGCATAAAACATCAGGTCGATCGCCTGCGCAATGGGTTGCGCCAGTACGGTGGCGGCCTGGATCTTGAGTTCGGCACTTTCGTGGAAGTGCGAGAGGATGCGTTGATTATTCATAGTCTGCCGATTATAGTGCAGGCGCGCGGCATGGCGGACAAGCACTGTTAAAAATGCTTACATATCGAGGATGTTCTTTAGCCAGCTGATGCGCCCGCCATCGATGGCCAGCGCGTCAAAACGGCACGGCGGCACGGTCTTTTGCCCCAGCAGCCAGGTTTGCGCGGCCACCGTCATGCGCCGCTGCTTGGCTGGCGTGATGCTGGCCAGGGCGCCGCCGAAGGCTGCACTGCTGCGTAGCCGCACTTCGACGAAGACGACCGATGCGCCATCGCGCATGATCAGGTCCAGCTCGCCCCCCTTGCACAGATAGTTACGCTCCAGCAGCACCAGGCCTTGCAGCAGCAGATACGCGAGCGCATCGTCTTCCCCTTGCCGTCCCCGTGCCTGTTTATTCTGGAAAGGCAGGGGTGGCATGGCGTGTCCTTATTGGGCCGGCGGTACGGCGGCAGGCGCCGGCGCGGCCGGTGGCCAGGTGCCCAGCACGCCCTGCTGATAGGTGGCGGCCTGTTCCGTGCGTTCGAATACGCTTTGATCGTTCTCGAAGCGCACGGCCAGGCGGCCCGTCACGCCATCAAGGGTAAATGGCGCGTTCGGCCGCAGCGCCACTTCGCGCGCCACGCGGAAGGCATCGATGCCCAGCGCGTACAGGCGTTCCATGTCGGCCGTCAGGCGGGCGTCGGCCGGTTGCGGCGGCTGCGGATACACCATGACTTGCGGATGCTCGCGCTGCACTTGCCATGGCAGGTCCAGCAAGCGCGCGCCGTCGAGCTCGGGGCCGCTGGCGCCGCGCCCGGCGCCGGGATTCAAGGACGAGGTGCCATACAGGGGCAGATCGCTGCCGATGGCCACGCGCAGCTGGCGCGCCTGGTCGGCGTCGAGCGCGGCAAACAGCAGGCCCGGCGGCGTGGCGGCCAGGCGCGCGCGCAGCTGCACCAGCTCGGCATCGCTCAGGTAGCCATTCGTGGCCGTCAAGTCCATCGTCTCGATCTTGCCGCCCTGGCGCAGCCATTCCTGCTTGAAGGCGGCGCTGATGCGGCGCTGCGAGGGCGAGCCGGCCGACAGGACCAGTGCGCTGGCGCCCGGCTGTTCGCTGGCGGCCCAGGCGGCGACCTGGCGCGCTTCCGCCTCGATCGACAAGCCCATCACCAGCAGCTTGGCCGGCAGGCGCGCCTCGCCGCGGTTGTCGGGGTGGTTCAGGGCGATCGTCGGCTTGCGTACCAGGTCGCTGTTCGCCACGGCCGTGACGGCCGAGCGCGACAAAGGCCCGACGACGATGTCCTGTTCTTCCTGTGCTTGCGCAAACTTGTTCAGCACGTCGCTGCTGCCGTCGCCCGTGTCGATCACCGTCACTTCAAAGCCGCTGCGGTCGCGCTCATACGCGGCCATGAAACCGGCGCGCAGCAGTTCGGCGGCCGGGCCCAGGGAAGCGGAGCGCAGCGGTAGCAGCAGGCCGATGTGGTGGACCTTGCCGTCCGACGACGCCGGCGCTGTGGCGGCCGGCATGTCCTGCGGCGTGCCGGTCGCCGGCTTGGTATTGATGGGCGCCAGCGGCGCGCCATTGCCGTCGTAGGCGGTAATATCGGGTACGGCCACGGCAAACGTCACCGGTTCGGGCGCGGGCGGCTTGGGCGGCACGGGCGGTGGCAGCGGCTTCGGTGGCGGCAGCGCCCTTGTGTTAGATTCAATAGGCGCGCACAATTGCCCGGGCGCGTCGCAAGGCGTGCTGCAAGCGCTCAGCATGCCGGTCGCGGCACAAACAAGCAGTAACTTCACACTATTAGCAAGCATTTAACCTCCAAAATGACCGTACAAGAAATCAGTTCCATCGCCAGCCTGCCCATCATGACAGAGGCGGCGCACCAGGTCTATCCTATCGCAACATTGTATATAGTGGCCACGCCGATCGGTAATGTGACCGATATCAGCCTTCGCGCGCTGCATCTGCTGAGCCTTGCCGACGCCGTCGCCTGTGAAGATACGCGCAACACGGCGCACCTGCTGACGCGCTTTGGCTTGAACAAGCCCCTGATTGCGGCGCATCAACATAACGAACGCGAAGTGGCGCAGACCCTGATCGCCCGCCTGCACGCCGGCGAGCGCATCGCCCTCGTTTCCGACGCCGGCACGCCCGCCGTGTCCGACCCGGGCGCGCGCATCGTCGATGCCGTGCGCGCGGCCGGCTTGCGCGTGCTGCCCCTGCCCGGCCCGTCGGCGGCGATCACCGCCATTTCCGCCAGCGGCCTGTTGAACGACCAGTTCTACTTTGTCGGCTTCCTGCCCGCGAAAGCCAAGCAGCGCGAAAACATGCTGCACAGCCTGCGCGGCGTGACGGCCACCATGGTGTTCTATGAGGCGCCGCACCGCATCCTCGATTGCGCCACGGCCTTGGTGGAAGCGTTCGAACCGACGCGCCAGGTGGTGTTCGCGCGCGAACTGACGAAACTGTTCGAGGAAATCCACCGCTGCCCCCTGTCCGAGGCGGAAGCGTGGATACGTGCTGACGCGCACCGCGAAAAGGGAGAATTCGTCGTCCTGCTCGAAGGCGCGACGCAAGCGCAGGACGCGGAAGACGTGGAAGCGGAGCGCATCCTCAATATCCTGCTGGCCGAATGCAGCGTCAAGCAGGCAGCGAATCTGACGGCGCAGATCACGGGCCGCAAGAAGAATGCCCTGTATGAGCGGGCGTTGCAGTTGAAGGGGCAGGAATAAGGAAGTTACAATGGCGGCGGGACATCCAGTACCTTTGCCGCCGCGAGTAACCGTTCCACATGTTCGATCAGTTCATCGACAAAGCCTGCCGTGACATCCAGTTCGCCCTCATATTCGGCCAGGTTGCGCTTCTTGTGCGCCTGGTTTAACAGCAGCCACTGCTGTGGCGTGAACCCCAGCGTGTGTTCCAGGCTTTGAAAGACCAGATAGCGGTTATCGCTGCGATAACCATGTTGACGCAGTGCAGACAAGGCGGCCGCATGCGCCGCGTTATACGCCAGATCGAAGCGGCTTTCCAGCGACAGTATCACTTGCCTGGCATCGTGCAGGCGCACGCTGGCCGAGCGCAGTAAGCCGGCCCGTTCGCGTGCGTCGGGTGGCTCAGCCTTGAGCTGGCCGATGCGCGTCAGATTCGCCAGCGCCTGCAAGCTTGATAAATTCATCGTCGCCCCCTTTGACAAAAATCTTGGGCTGTTCGAGGACGCGCACGACGAACAACTTGCCCTCGTCTATTCTTTGCCGCCATTCTTCTGGCGTGTACAAGGTCGGGTTGATGCTGCGCCCCAGCTGCTGCTGTGCTGGCTGCAGTGCTTCCAGCAACTGGGCGTTCGACGCCATGCTGCCAATCAGCATCAGGTCGATATCGCTGTGCGCCTGTTCCGTGCCCTTGGCCATCGAACCGTACACGAAAGCCAAGTCGATTTCCTGCCAATGCGGCTGCAGCGCGACGCGCAGCACATCTGCCACGCCGAAGGTTTTCAGTACGATGCTGCGCAGCTCATCGAATATCGGCGCATCGTGATTTGCCTGGTAATGCTTCTGGTTGCCTACTTTTTTCACCGTGACCAGGGCCGATTTCACCAGCTTGGCCAGCTCGCGTTGCACGGCGCCGGAGCCGATAGCCGCGAAGGCAATGATTTCATTCGCATAGAAAGAACGTTGTGCCTGGCCAAAGAGCAAGGCCAGCACGCGCTGCTGTGTCTTGGAAAACAATGTGTCTGCATAAATACCCATATTGGGTATGTTAGTACCCAATATGGGTATAGTCAAGTCAACCCTCACCACTTGCAGCCGCTATCCTTCTTGTCCAACAACATCAACACGGGGGCCAGCAAGCCTGCGCCTGAATAGGCGGTGCGGCAATCGCCGCGCTTGCCCTGCGCAATGTCGCGCGCCAGCTGGGTTTCCGTTTGCAGCGGCTTGTCGGGGATTTGCCCCACGGCCGTACCCACCTTGGATGGATCGCGCTCGCCGGCCATCTTGCGCGCCGTTTTCCTGGCCGCTTCCATGTCGAACTTTGGCGTTTCCGGCGTTTCTTGCCTGACGGTATCGGGACTGGCCGCCGGCGTGGCCGGTGATGCCGGCACGACCGTGACGGATTGCGGGCTCGATGTTGGCGCCGTGGGCGCCGCCGGCGTTTCCCGGGTCGTGGCGAGTTTCGGCTTGCTGATGGGTTTTGGTTCGCGCTTCGGCTTGACGACTTCGACGGGCGGCGGGGGCGGCTTGGCGGCCAGCGGACGTATCCACACGGCGATCGACTCCACGCGCGGGGCCGTGTCCGGTGGCGCGGCTGGCTGCACATGGCGCCACAGAGTGATCAATGCGCCATGCAGCAGCAAGGACACGGCGATGCCCAGCACGATGCCGCGGCGGCTCGGCATGGGCTGGCCGCCGCCGCTTCTTTCTATCCTGAACTCCATTGCCGTCGTCGCCTTCATGTCTGATCGGGAAAACTTGCCAAGCCAGTGTCGCATATTTCCGGCATGTTGAAAAATACATGGGTCTCAGTGCCGCGCGTAAATAATTTACAGAGAGTTTCACCTGACCCTTGACCGAAGTCGATACGGCCTGTATTATCTTGGTCTTCGGAGTGTGGCGCAGCCCGGTAGCGCACCTGGTTTGGGACCAGGGGGTCCAAGGTTCGAATCCTTGTACTCCGACCAAATTTGTAGAAAAAAACCCAAGAGTTTAGGCTCTTGGGTTTTTTTTCGCCTGTACGGAGCACTGCATTCACACTGCAGGAGTCTTCACTGCCGGGGTCAGACCCCCGGATGTGTTGGCACTGAGCTTGACGCCAGCGGCATTGAGGGTCTGACCCCAAATTTCAGCCTGCGCGCTTCGCCGCGATCGCATTGCCCGCACGGCTCGAACCCTTGCGGCCCAGCTGCTGCGAGATGAACTGCCCAGCGTCCACCACCAGGTCCAGGTCGATGCCGGTGGCGATGCCCAGCCCCTGCATCATGTACAGCACATCCTCGGTGGCCACGTTGCCGGTGGCGCCCTTGGCGTACGGGCAGCCGCCCAGGCCCGAGACGGACGAGTGATAGATCGCGATGCCCGTTTCCAGGCTGGCGTAGATATTCGCCAGCGCCTGGCCGTAGGTGTCGTGGAAGTGGCCGGACAGCCCGCCCACATGGAAGGCGGCAATCGCGCGCTCCATCACCGCCTGCGTCTTGCGCGGCGTGGCCACGCCGATGGTGTCGGCGATGTCGATCTCGTCGCAACCGAGGTCGCGCATGCGGCCCACCACGTCGGCCACGGCGTCCAGCGGCACGTCTCCCTGGTAGGGGCAGCCGAAGGCGCAGCTGATGCTGCCGCGCAGGCGCAGGCCGTGTTCCTTGGCCGCTTTCGCCACGCCTTCGAAGCGGGCGATCGATTCGGCGATCGAGCAATTGATGTTCTTTTGCGAGAACGCTTCGGACGCGGAACCGAAGATCACCACTTCATCGGCCTTCGCCGCCAGCGCTGCGTCAAAGCCTTGCATGTTTGGCGTCAGCGCCGAATAAATCGTGCCGGCGCGGCGCGCGATCTTGTCCATCACTTCCGCGCTGGTGGCCATCTGCGGCACCCATTTCGGCGAGACGAAGGACGCCGCCTCGATGTTGACGAAGCCGGCCTGCGTCAGGCGGTCGACCAGTTCGATCTTGACGGCGGCGCTGATGGTTTCCTTTTCGTTTTGCAGGCCGTCGCGCGGACCCACTTCGACGATCTTGACCTGCTTGGGCAGACTGGTAGTAGGGTTCATCTCAATATCCTTGCAAACGGTTGACGATGCCGGCGACAGAGTCTCCGGCTTGCAGGCGGCGCATCTTGGCGGCGATCTGCGCCACGCTTTCGCGGCGCAGGGTGGCGGCCGAAATATGCGGCGTGATGGTGATGCGGGGTTCTTGCCAGAACGGGTGCTGCTGCGGCAGCGGCTCGTTGCGGAACACGTCCAGGGTCGCGCCCGCGATATGCCCGGAGCGGATCAGCGTCAGCAAATCCGGTTCGGCGATATGCGCGCCGCGCGCCACGTTGACGACGTAGGCGCCCGGCAGCAGCATCGACAGGCGTGCGCGGTCGAGCAGGTTGTGCGTCTCTGGCGTGAGCGGCAGCATGCACACGAGCACGCGCGTGCCGCGCAAAAATGCTTCGAGCCCCTCTTCGCCCGCAAAGCACGCCACGCCATCGGCATGTTTTGGGCTGCGGCTCCATCCACGCAGCGGGAACTCGAACTGCGCCAGCGCTTCGAGCACGCGCGTGCCCAGCACGCCCATGCCCAGCACGCCGATAGGAAAGTCCGCCTTGTCGAACGCAGGCAGCGGCTGCCAGATGCCGGCGCGGCCCTGCGCCTCGTAATCGTCGAAACGGCGGAAGTGGCGCAGCACGGCGTGGCTCACATATTCGGCCATCTGCACGCCCATGCCCGCGTCATCGAGACGGACCAGTGGAACGTGGGCGGGCAGCGCGTCGCCAAACTTCAACAGCGCGTCGACGCCGGCGCCCGTGTTGAAGATGGCTTTGACGTGGGCCAGCTCGGGCAGCATGGCGGCGGGCGGCTGCCACACGACGGCATAGTCGCATGGTTCAACCGCTTCGCCTTCGCGCCAGAAGAAAATGTCGGCTTCGGGCAGCAAGTCGCGGAAGTCGCTGATCCACGCCGCTTCCTTGCCGTCCGAACGTTGTAACAGGATGCGCATGTGCTTACCTCTATGCGGCTGCCTTGAAGGCCAGCAGCGGTGCGCCATCGGCCACCTGGTCGCCGACCGCATACAGCACGTCTTCCACCAGGCCGTCGTGCGGCGCGGCGATCGTGTGTTCCATCTTCATCGCTTCCATGATGACCAGAGGCTCGCCCTTCTTGACGTCCTGGCCCTTGTTCACCAGTACGGCGACGACCTTGCCCGGCATCGGCGCCGTCAGGCGCCCGCCCTCCGCTTCCACTTCGCCCGCATGCGCCATCGGATCGTTGTAGTGCAGGGTGTAGTGCAAGCCGTTGGTAAATACGTGGAACTGTTCGCCGTCGCGCAGCACGGTGCCATGCACGGCACGCTCGCCGAGCTTGATGTGCAGTTCGTTGCCTGTGTGCGCCGTCAGGCTCAAGGGATGGCCGTTGAACAGCCAGCCATCCGTCTTGTAGGCAACGCGTGCCGCGTAGGCCTTGCCCTCGCCAGCCAAGGTGAATTCATCGGCGAACGACAGGCTGCGACCCAGGGTGCTGTTCAGACGCCAGCCCAGGGCATTGCCCCACGGGTCGGCGCGGTTGGCCGATTGCGTTTCGGCCGCCGCTTTTTCTTCCAGCAGCAGGGCGACGGACGCCAGCGCCAGGGCCGTGTCGGGCGCCGCTTGCAAGGCGGGGAACAGCGATGCCTGATTGCGCTCGATGAGGCCCGTGTCGAGATCGGCAGAGCTGAATGCCTGGCCTTCAACGAGGCGTTTCAAAAAGGCGATATTGCTGGCCAGGCCCACGATCTGGTAGTCGGCCAGTGCCTGCGCCATGCGCGCCAGCGCTTCGCGGCGGTCCGCGCCCCAGACGATCAGCTTGGCGATCATCGGATCATAGAATGGCGAGATCGCGTCGCCTTCGCGCACGCCCGAATCGATGCGCACGGACGCCGGCACCACCGTGCCACCGAGTTCGAACGTGACGGCCGATGGCGACTGCATGTGGCGCAGGGTGCCGATCGATGGCAAAAAGCCCTTCTCCGGATTTTCCGCATAGATGCGCGCTTCGATGGCGTGGCCGTGGATCGTCAATTCGCTCTGTTTTTTCGGCAGCGGTTCGCCAAAGGCGACGCGCAACTGCCATTCCACCAGGTCCGTGCCGGTGATCATTTCTGTCACCGGGTGCTCGACCTGCAGGCGCGTGTTCATCTCCATGAAGTAGAACGAGCCATCCTGGTTGGCGATGAATTCCACCGTGCCCGCACCGACGTAGCCGACGGCCTTGGCGGCGGCGACGGCCGCTTCGCCCATGGCGGCGCGGCGTTCGGCTGGCATGCCCGGCGCCGGGGCTTCTTCCAGCACCTTTTGGTGACGGCGCTGCACCGAACAATCGCGCTCGAACAAATAAATGCAGTTACCGAGTGTATCGGCGAACACCTGGATTTCGATATGCCGCGGGCGCGACAGGTATTTCTCGGCCAGCACCTTGTCGTCGCCGAAAGAGCTGATCGCTTCGCGCTTGCACGAGGCCAGCGCGGCCTTGAAGTCATCGGAATGCTCGATGACTCTCATGCCCTTGCCGCCGCCACCGGCCGAGGCTTTCAGCAGCACGGGGTAGCCGATCTTGTCGGCCTGCCCGTGCAGGAAGTCCGCATCCTGTTCTTCGCCGTGGTAGCCGGGTACCAGCGGTACATTGGCTTTTTCCATCAGCGACTTGGCGGCCGACTTGGAACCCATGGCGCGCATGGCCGATGCCGGCGGGCCGATGAAGACGAGGCCCGCAGCGTGGCAGGCGTCGGCAAAGTCGGCGTTCTCGGACAGGAAACCATAGCCTGGGTGGATCGCCTGCGCACCTGTCGCCAGCGCCACGGCGATGATCTTGTCGCCGCACAGATAGCTTTCCTTGGCCGGCGCGGGGCCGATCAATACGGCTTCGTCGCACACGGCGACGTGCTTGGCATTGGCGTCCGCTTCCGAATACACGGCGACGGTCTGGATGCCCATGCGGCGCGCGGTGGCGGCGACACGGCAAGCGATTTCGCCGCGGTTGGCGATCAGGATTTTAGTGAACATGGTCTCTCTCTATTCTCTCAAAAAGGGGCAGCTGTCTCTTGTTATGGACGTTGTGTGCTGGCGTGTCGGCTTACGCGCTTTGCGCTAAGCCGACCTACGCATGGTGAGGCGGTATTCGTAGATCGGGTTAGCCGGCACGGCGTCACCCGACAAGGCTGTCATCAGCAGCCGCACTTCTCTTTCTGTACCGATTCAAGCATGGCGCCGCGCGTCTGCAAGCCCAGTTTGCCGAGCAAGACGCGGTCGTCTTCCGCTTCCGGGTTGTCGGTGGTGAGCAGCTTGTCGCCGTAGAAGATCGAGTTGGCGCCAGCCAGGAAGCACATCGCTTGCACGGCTTCGCCCATCTGGCGGCGGCCGGCCGACAAGCGCACGCGCGCTTTCGGCATGGTGATGCGGGCCACGGCGATCGTGCGCACGAATTCGAACGGGTCCAGCGCTTCCAGGCCAAACAACGGCGTGCCTTCGACCTGCACCAGGTGGTTCACGGGCACCGATTCCGGATACGGATTCAGATTGGCCAACTGGGCGATCAGCCCCGCGCGTTGCAGACGCGTCTCGCCCATGCCGACGATGCCGCCGCAGCATACTTTCAAGCCTGCTTCGCGCACGCGGCCCAGGGTATCCAGGCGGTCCTGGTATTCACGCGTGGAGATGACGTTGTCGTAGAACTCGGGCGCCGTATCGAGGTTGTGGTTGTAGAAGTCCAGGCCCGCGTTCTTCAGGCGGTCCGCTTGTCCCTCTTCCAGCATGCCCAGGGTGGCGCACGTTTCCAGGCCCAGCGCTTTGACTTTGCTGACCATCTCTTCGACTTTGTCCATGTCACGGTCTTTCGGGCCACGCCAGGCGGCGCCCATGCAGAAGCGCGTGGCGCCATTGGCTTTCGCCTGGCGGGCCGCGTCGAGCACCGTGTCGATGTCGAGGATTTTTTTCGCTTCCACACCCGTGTCGTAGCGGGCCGCCTGCGGGCAGTAGCCGCAGTCTTCCTCGCAGCCGCCCGTCTTGATCGACAACAGGGTCGCCAGTTCCACGTCGCCGTCGGGGAAGTTGACGCGGTGGGTTTGCTGGGCCTTGAACATCAGGTCATTGAAAGGCAAGTCGAACAGGGCCAGCACATCATCGATGGGCCAGGTGGCCGCTTCGGGCAGGGTGATGCGCGCCGCGGGGCGGTGCAGTTCGACGGTTTTTGCTGCTTCTTGGACTACGGACATGGTGATTCCTTCGCTTCTATTTTTTAGCTACGTTAAGTGTTCGGTTTAATTCTGCTGCGCCGGCCAGTTGGGCAAGCCGGTGAAATCGAGATATGCGGCCGCCGCTTCCGCGCTCGGCTGCGCCAGGCGCGGCACCCTGCCCAGCAGCGGTGCCGGGATGCGCTCGATCAGCGCATCGATATTTTCGTCGAAGAAGCGCATTTCCACTTCCAGGGTGTTGGCGACCCAGCCGATCACCGTCAAGCCGCGCGCTTCGATGGCTTCCACCGTCAGCAAGGCCTGGCTGATGCAGCCCAGGCGCATGCCGACGACGAGGATCACGGGCAAATCGAGCTGCTGCGCCAGGTCGGCCGAATCGAAATCGCTGGACAGCGGCACGCGGAAACCGCCCACGCCTTCGACCACGACAGCGTCCGAGGCGGCGGCGATTTCCAGGTAGGCGGCCAGGATCGGCACGGACTCGATGCTCACGCCTTCGAGCGCGGCGGCAATGTGCGGTGCAGCCGGTTCCTTCAGCATATAGGGTGTCGTCAGGCTGCGCAGCATGGTGACGTTGCCGGCGGCGATCAGGCTGTCGGCGTCTTCATTATGCAGTTCGCCGTCGCGCATTTCGGCGCCGGCGGCCACTGGCTTCATGCCGCAGGCGCGCACGCCGCGCGCGACCAGCGCGTGCAGCAGGGCCGACGAGGTCAGGGTCTTGCCGATTTCCGTGTCGGTGCCGGTAACGAAACAGGCAAAGCGCGATGGCAGGCCGGTGGCCGCCGGCGAAGGCTGCACGGCCGGCGCCAGATCCGCCAGCACGTCCGCCACGATAGGATCATCAAGGCTCATGGCGAGTCCTTTCCAGGATGTTGACTGCATTGATCAATTGCGCCACTTCCTGCGCCGTGTGGCCGGCCGACAGGGTCACGCGCAGGCGCGCCGTGCCAGCTGGCACGGTGGGCGGGCGGATCGCGCCGACCCACAGTCCCTGCTGGTACAGTTGGGCGGCGACGGCCAGCATGTCCGCATTCTCGCCGATGATGACGGGCTGGATGGCGGAGAGCGATGGCAAGGCTTGCCAGCGCCGCAGCTGCAAGCCGTCATTCCATTGCGCCACCAGCGCCGCCAGGTGAGCCCGGCGTTGTTTTCCTTCTTCCCCGGCGATGATGTCCAGGCTGGCCAGCAGCGCATGCGCGAGCGCGGGCGGGGCCGCCGTGGTGAAGATGTAAGGACGCGCCTTCTGGATCAGGGTGTCGATCACGGCTTCGTGCGCGCACACAAAGGCGCCGCCCACGCCAGCCGATTTTCCTAATGTTCCCACATACACGAGGTAGGGCGAATGCAGATTGAAATGTTCGAGCGCGCCACGGCCAGCGGCTCCCAGCGCGCCGAAGCCGTGCGCATCGTCGACCACCAGCCAGGCGCCATAGCGCTCGCACAGGGCCAGCAGCGCGGGCAGCGGCGCCAGGTCGCCATCCATGCTGAAGACGCTGTCGGTGACGACGATTTTCGTCTGTGCCGTGCTGGCCGCCAGCAGGGCCGCCAGGGCATCGAGGTCGGCGTGCGGATACACGCGCGTCTTGACGCGGGCCAGGCGCGTGCCGTCAATCAGCGAGGCGTGGTTCAGCGCTTCCGAAAAAATCTCGGCGTCCGGATCGCCGGCCGACAGGGCCGTCAGCACAGCTAAATTCGCCATGTAGCCTGTACAGAAATACAGGGCACGCGCTTGTTCCAGGTTGGCGCCCACGAAAGCGGCCAGGCGTTCTTCCAGCTGCGCGTGGGCGCGGCTGTGGCCACTGATCAGGTGCGAAGCGCCGCTGCCGGCGCCATACAGGTCGGCGCCCTCTTTCAGCGCGGCGACGATGCGCGGATGCGCGGCCAGGCCCAGGTAGTCATTGCTGCAAAAGGCCAGCATCTCGCGCCCATCCACCGTCAGGCGCGGCGCGCACGGCGTGTCGACGGTGCGGCGGCGGCGAATCAGGCTACGCTCTTCCAGCCCTTGCAGCTGCTGTTGTAATCGCGCGATCAGTTCCATCTCAGGTCCCGATCACATGGTTGAAGACGGCCAGCGTCTGCTGGCCCAGGCCCGCGATTTCTTCGTCGTCGAGGATGTACGGCGGCATCAGGTAGACGGTGGAACCGATGGGGCGCATCAGCAGTTCGTGTTCCAGCGCCGTGCTGAAGAAGCGGCGCGAAAAATCCGGGGCAGCGTCCACCGCATCGAAGGCCCAGATCATGCCCTGCTGGCGGAAGTGTTTTACGCGCTCGTGCTGCGCCAGCGGCGCCAGGGCGCGCGTGATTTTTTCAGCGCGTGCGTGGTTGGCCGCCAGCACATCGTCTTCCTCGAAAATCGACAGGGTCGCCAGCGCGGCGCGGCAGGCCAGCGGGTTGCCCGTGTACGAATGCGAATGCAAAAAGCCGCGGCGCACGTCGGTGCTGTAGAACGCCTGGTAGATATCTTCGCGCGTCATCACGAGGGACAGCGGCAGATAGCCGCCGCTGATGCCCTTGGAGAGACAGACGAAATCGGGCCAGATGCCGGCCTGCTCGCACGCAAAGAAGGTGCCCGTGCGGCCGCAGCCGACCGCGATTTCATCGAGGATCAAATGGACTTGATGGCGGTCGCACAGGGCGCGCACCAGGGACAGGTACAGCGGGTCGTGCATGGCCATGCCGGTCGCGCACTGCACCAGCGGTTCGATGATGATGGCGGCGATCTTGTCCGCTTTTTGCTGGAACAGCTGCTCGATTTCGGCGGCCGCGCGGCGCGCCACGTCCTCGGCGGTCTCGCCCTCGGCTGCCTGGCGAAAGTCGGGCGACATCACCGTCTGCGTGGCGCGCAGCAGGGGGCCGTAGGCATCCTTGAACAGGGCGACATCGGTGACGGCGAGGGCGCCGATGGTTTCGCCGTGGTAGCTGCCTTTCAGGCAGACGAATTCCTGTTTTTCGCTCTTGCCGCTGTTGCGCCATGCGTGAAAACTCATTTTCAGGGCGATTTCCACGGCCGATGCACCATCGGACGCGTAAAAGCTGTGGCCAAGCACGCCGCCAGTTAATGCGGAGAGTTTTTCTGACAGCTCGATCACCGGTTCATGCGTGAAGCCGGCCAGCATGGCGTGTTCGAGGCGGTCCAGCTGGTCCTTGAGTTCCGCATTGATGCGCGGATTCGCATGGCCGAACAGGTTCACCCACCAGGAGCTGATGGCGTCCAGGTAGCGTCGGCCTTCGTGGTCGTACAGCCAGGCGCCGCGGCCATGGCTGACGGGGATGAGCGGTACAGTCTCGTGGTGCTGCATTTGCGTGCACGGATGCCACACGCTGCGCAGACTGCGTTCGACCCAGCCCGATTGTTTTTCTGCTTTCAAAACTGCTCCAATGATATTCTTAGACCATGGGCTTTAGACTATTAACTAGCCCATGAGCCAACTCGGCTTGCGCTTGTCGAGGAACGATTGCACGCCTTCGCGTCCCTGCTCCGAGGCGCGGATTTGCGCGATGCGCTCGGCCGTGTCGGCCAGCAGCGCGTCGTCGACCGGCTGGCCGACGATCTCGCGCACCAGCGTTTTCGCTTGCGCCACAGCGTGCGGGCTGTTGCCCGTCAGCGCTTTGAGCACCTCGGCCGTTTTCGCGTCCAGCGCGCTTGCCTCGACTACCTCGTGGGCAAAGCCGATGCGCAGCGCCTCTTGCGCGGAGAATCGCTCCGCGGTCAGGAAATAGCGGCGTGCCGCGTTTTCGCCCATGGCCTTGATGACATACGGTGAAATAGTGGCCGGGATCAGTCCCAGGCGCACCTCGCTCAGGCAGAAATGCACGTCTTCCGCAGCCAGAATGATATCGCATGCGGCGACCAGGCCCATGCCGCCCGCATAACAGTCGCCCTGGATCTTCGCCACGACGGGCTTGGGACACAGGTAAATCGTGCGCAGCATCTGCGCCAGCTGCAGCGCGTCGGCCTGGTTTTCGGCATGCGTGTAGCCTGCCATCTTCTTCATCCAGTTCAGGTCCGCACCGGCGCAAAAGGCCGCGCCATTCGCCGCCAGGACGATGGCGCGCACCATGTCGCTGCGTCCCAGGCCCTCGAAGGCGCGCGCCAGTTCGGCGATCGTCGTCTCGTTGAAGGCATTGCGCACGTCGGGACGGTTCAGGGTCACGGTGGCGACATTGCCCTCGATGACCAGCTTTAAGGTTTCAAATTCCATGGTCTTCTCTCCTTATTGCCCGTTACATGCGGAATACGCCGAACTTCGTGTCCGGAATCTCGGCGTTGAGCGCGGCCGACAGGCCCAGGCCCAGTACCATGCGGGTGTCGGCCGGGTCGATCACGCCATCGTCCCACAGGCGCGCGGTGGCATAGTAGGGGTGGCCTTGGTGTTCGTATTGATCCTTGATCGGCTGCTTGAAGGCCGCTTCCTCGTCCGCGCTCCACTGCCCGCCCTTGCCTTCGATGCCGTCGCGCTTGACCGTCGCCAGCACGGAAGCGGCCTGGTCGCCGCCCATGACGGAGATGCGCGCATTGGGCCACATCCACATGAAACGCGGGGAAAACGCGCGGCCGCACATGCCGTAGTTGCCGGCGCCGAAGCTGCCGCCGATGATCACCGTGAATTTCGGCACGGCGGCCGTCGCGACAGCCGTCACCATCTTGGCGCCGTTGCGGGCGATGCCCTCGTTTTCGTATTTGCGGCCCACCATGAAGCCCGTGATATTTTGCAAAAACACCAGCGGGATCTTGCGCTGGCAGCACAATTCGATGAAATGCGTGCCTTTCAGCGCCGATTCCGAGAACAAGATGCCGTTGTTGGCGATGATGCCGACTTTGACCCCATAGATATGCGCAAAGCCGCAGATCAGCGTGGTGCCGTAGCGGGCCTTGAATTCGTCGAAATCGCTGCCGTCGACGATGCGCGCGATCACCTCCCTCACGTCGAACGGTTTGCGCGTATCGACGGGGATCACGCCATACAGTTCCTGCGTCGGGTATTTCGGCTCGATGGACTCGCGCAGCGCCATCTGCTGCGGCTTGGTGCGGTTCAGGTTTGAGACGATGGTGCGCGCCAGCGACAGCGCATGCAGATCGTTCTGCGCCAGGTGGTCGACCACGCCGGACAAGCGCGTGTGCACGTCGCCGCCGCCCAGGTCTTCGGCCGTCACCACTTCACCGGTGGCCGCTTTCACCAGCGGCGGGCCGCCGAGGAAAATCGTGCCCTGCTCCTTGACGATGATCGATTCATCGCTCATGGCTGGCACGTAGGCGCCGCCGGCCGTGCAAGAGCCCATCACGACGGCGATCTGCGGGATGCCCTTGGCCGACAGATTCGCTTGATTGTAGAAGATGCGGCCGAAATGGTCGCGGTCGGGGAAGACGTCGTCCTGGTTCGGCAGATTGGCGCCGCCCGAGTCGACCAGGTAGATGCACGGCAGGTTGTTCTGGTCGGCGATTTCCTGGGCGCGCAAATGCTTTTTCACCGTCATCGGGTAATACGTGCCGCCCTTGACTGTAGCGTCGTTACAGACGATGACGCATTCCTGGCCCGAGACCCTGCCGATGCCGGTGATGATGCCGGCGGCGGGCGCCGCATCGACGCCCTTGGCGTCCTGGTACATGGCGTAGGCCGCCATCTGGGAAAATTCGAGGAAGGGCGTGCCGGGATCGAGCAGCATCTGCACTCTGTCGCGCGGCAGCAGTTTGCCGCGCGCCAGGTGCTTGGCGGCAGCCGCTTCGCCGCCGCCGGCCGCGATCTTTTCCACCTTGTCGCGCAAATCGTCGACGATGGCTTGCATGGCCGCGGCATTGGCCTTGAAATCTTCACTGCGCGGATTGAGTTTGCTTTCGATGTGCGGCATTGCGGTTCCTTTTTATTATCGCCCGGTCTCTCGGGTCGCGCTATTCGGGAAAACTGCCGTCGAGATAAAACCAGCGCAGGGCGCCATCACCGCTCTTGTCCGCCTCGCGCACGAAGCGGCTCACTTCATGCAGGCGGTGCGCGCGGCCGTTGACCTTGTAGCGGGCCACGAATTCGACGCTGTCGCGGTGTATCTCTTCGGCTTGATCTGCTGATACTGCTTTACGTTGACGTAAACGTAAAGCAGATTTTACCTCAAGTCCCAGCCAGTGGACTTTTTCTTCTTCGGCAAATAAAGCGTCGGTGGGACGGGTGCTGGCATGCCAGGTGGCAAGCAGATACGGCTCGTCGCGCAAGGTAAACGCCGTGTAGCGCGAACGCATCAGCGTTTCGGCCGTCGGCGGCAAGGCGTCGCCCGCGATATACGGGCCGCAGCAGCTGGCGTAGGAGGCGCCGCCACAGGGGCAGGCGGCAGATGTCGAGAGTGTGGGCATGCGCTGGCAAATAGGGGAACGGAAAAGTTCCGCAATTATCCGCCATAACGGCGGCGCCGGTCGCCGCTGCCGCCAGTCCGCCTATTTTTGAGGCGCGAGGAAGTCCAGCGCGAACGGCGGCGCCTTGCCGGCCATCAGGTCGGCCAGGATGCGCGCCGTGCCGGCGGCAAAGGTAAAGCCCAGCGGGCCATGGCCCACGTTCAGCCACAAGTTTGCCACTTTGCTGGCGCCCACCAGCGGCGCGCTGTTCGGCGTGGCGGGGCGCAGGCCGGCCCAGGCCGTGGCTTGGTCGTAGTCGGCGCCGTGCGGCATGGCTTCGCGCGCCAGCCGCGTCAGGCCGGCGATGCGGCCCCAGTCGATACTGTTGTCGGCGCCCACCATGTCGACCATGGCGGCCACGCGCAGGTCGCCACCAATGCGCGCATACAGTACCTTGCGCTCGAAATCCGTGATGCTGATCTCGGGCGCACGGTGCTGGGCGCGGATGGGCGCCGTCAGGCTGTAGCCCTTCAGCGGGTACAGGGGCAGGTAAATGCCTGCCGTGGCGGCCAGGTCGCGGCTCTGGATGCCGGCCGCCAGCACGTAATGGTCCGCTTGCAACAGGCCCAGGCTGGTGTCGACGCCCGTGATCCTGCCCTTGTGCGTGACGAGGCGGCGCGCCTCGCCTTTTAACAAGAGCGAACAATTCGGGTGCTGCAGCAGGCGCGCTTCCAGCGCCAGGCAAAAGGCGTGGCAATCGGCCACCGCTTCGCCCTGTGTAAAGATGCCGCCCGCCAGGGAACCCCGCAAGGCGGCCAGCGCCGGTTCGCGCTGCACGGCTTCCAGCGGCGACAAGACGACACGCGCCTCTTCCGATTCGGGCCGCGCCACGGCACGCTGGAAGATGGCGGGCGAGCGGTAGACGATGAGTTTACCCGCATCGCGGCGCGCATACGCTTCCGGCGGCACGGTCAATTCCAGTTGCGCCATGCCGGCGCGGCTCCATTCTCCCAGTTGCAGCAGTTTGGCCGTCGTGCGGGCGTTGCTGGCGCTGTTGCAATTGCGCAGGAAACTGGCCATCCAGCGCCATTGGCGCCAGTCGGCCTCGGGACGGAAGCGCAGCGGGCCATCTTTCTGCAGCAGCCATTGCAGGGCCTTGAAAGGCACGCCCGCGTCCGCCAGCGGTGCCACATAACGATAGCTGAGCTGGCCGCCGTTGCGGTAGCTGGCGGCGATCGCCACCTGTTCATTGCGTTCCAGTAAAGTGACCTTGTAGCCGGCCTCGGCCAGCCACCAGGCCGATGTCAGACCGACGACGCCGCCGCCGATGATGATGACTTGTTGCTGCATGTTGCCTCGCTGCGTTGCGCTCCCATGGTGCGGGAGCATTCGGGAAGAGCTTAGAGGCTGGCCGCCGACGCAGCCAATGAAACATCATGGTGCAGCCATAACTTTCAGGAATGCACCATTTCAATGCAAGGATTGATTGTTGTCCATCGCACCACGGTATAGGGTGGTGAGTATCCGTTCCTCGCTGCGCCCCATGGCGGAATACGTGCCAGGGTACTGTTCGGGATCGCTGCCCGTGCCGCCCACCAGCATCACCATGCCGTTTTTGTTCTGGAAATCGAGCACGAAGGCGGAGACGAGCCCATACGCGTCGCCCAAATGGCCCACGGCCATGAAGCTGGCGCCCTCGACCAGATGGTTGCCCTGCCCCGCCACCGCATCGAACTGCTGGTTGCCCAGGCCCCAGGCGCGGTACAGCCCCCGTTCGCTGTCGCCATTGCCGCCATCGGGCGCCAGCTGCCATTGGCGGCCAAACATCAGGGCGATGCTGGCCGGCTGCAACAGTTGCTGATGTTGATAGCGTCCACCGTCGAGCAGCATCTGCATGACCTTGCCCAGTCCCGCGGCGGAAATGCGCAAGCCGCCCGTGGGACTGAAGACGGTGGCATTGCTGCCGATCACATAATTGGCCAGGCCAGACGGCGGGCGTGCATGAAAATCGTCGGCTTGCGCGATCCACGGCCCTTGCGGCTGCCAGGTTTCCGTGTCCAAGGTGCGCTTGCGGTACAGGGTGGCCGTGTTCGCCACGTCTGCCGTAGAAAATGCCGCCGGATGATAGCCGCCGCGCACATCGAGGGGATCGAGCAGCAAGCGCCGCATCAGCAAGTCGAAGCGCTCGCCCGTGACTTTTTCCATCACGGTGCCGATCACGCCCCAGTTCAGGTTGGCGTACGTGAAATAGCGGCCCGGCGCCGTTTGTTTGTCCCACATGCTGTCGCCGCCGGCCGTAAACACGTCGCGCAGGCTGCGTTCCGGCCCCCAGGCATAGCCGCCCGCGTCGCGCAGCGAGGAGGTATGGCTGAGCAGGCTGCGCAAGGTCAACGCTTGTTGGGGGAAATGCGGGTTGCGCAGGGAAAAGCCCAGATAGATGCCGACATCCTGGTCCAGGCTCAGCTTGCCCTGCTCGACCAGCCGCATCAGGCCCAAGGTGGTCATCATCTTCGAAACCGAGGCGATGCGGAACAGGGTGGCCGGCGTCACGGGCAAGCTGTCCGCCGGCGTGGCGCCGATGTGCCGGTAGCCAAATTGTTGCTCATACGACACCTTGCCGTGGCGTATGGCCAGCACGGACAGGCTGGCCAGCGGGTGGAGCGGATCATCGACGATGGCCGATAGCGTGGCATCGAGCGCGCGCTGCTGGTCGTTGCCGCCACCGGGCGGGGCGGCCAGTGCGCTCCAGGTCGTGCCCAGCAGCAGCAAGCCCAGCAAACCCGTCATTTTATTGTGCATGTTTCCCTGTTCACGGCGTAGTGGAGGCATCGCCAGCATAGGGCGGGATGCTTCACGACGCCAATGAAAATTGCTTATTTATCTATAATGCAAAGCTATACGTACGGTAAAACATTGTTTTTTTAAGTGTATAACCGTTATTTATGGCCATTTTCCATTTATTCATGGGTGGACGGGCTACGCACAAGCGCCATCGCTATTACACTAGGAGGACAAGGAGAACTGTATGAGCCAGACCAGCGTAGAACTCAAGGTCGATTTAAATGACAATTCGCCTTTATATATGCAGATCGCCCGCAAGCTGAGCGATGACGTACGCAACGGCCGCTACCAGGTAGACCAGGCCCTGCCATCCGAACGTACCCTGTCCGAACTGCTCGACGTATCGCGCGTGACTGCCCGCAAGGCCATCGACCAGCTCGTCGAGCAAGGCCTCGTCGTGCGCCGCCGTGGTTCGGGCAACTATATTGCTCCGCGCATCGAGCAGCCGCTGTCGAACCTGTCGAGCTTTTCCGAGCAGCTGCAGCAGCGCGGCTACCGCCCCGGCTCGCGCTGGCTCAAGCGCGAAGTCGTCATCGCCAGCAGCGATGAACAGCTGAGCCTGGGCCTGGCGCAGAACACGAAAGTGGCGCGCCTCGAGCGCTTGCGCCTGGCCGACGATGTGGTGATGGCGTATGAAGTGAGCGTGCTGCCCTTCAGCGTGGTGCCGGACCCGGACGCCATGGGCGACTCGCTGTATGAATACTTGAGCAGCATCAAGAAGGCCCCCGTGCGCGCCTTGCAGCACATCCGCGCCATGAATGCGACGGACGTGCTGGCCAAGCAACTGGGCATCCCCGATGGCCAGGCCGTGCTGTTCATCACGCGCATCGCCTACCTGGAGACGGGCGAAGCGGTGGAACTCACGCATTCGTATTGCCGCAGCGACCATTACGACTTTGTGGCGGAAATGCGCCGAGCCCCATAAACTTACTGCTCGATCAGGCGGATCATGGATTCCGCTACGCCGACGGACGACTCCCAGCTCATGCCGGTCACCAGCCGGCCATCGACCTCGACGTGGCTCTGTCCGTTGGCGCCGTGCCTGAAAATGCCGCCCTGGCGCTTGATGCTGCCTTCCGCCGAAAAGGGATAGGCCTTGTAGATCGGCGATTCCTTGTTGAGAAACGCATCGGGGAACGAGGTGAGCACCTTGCCCTGGATGAGGAAAGTACCGTCGCTGAGCTTCAGGTTCTTGATGCCCTCGGTGCCATGGCAGATGGCCGCGATCACCCCGCCTTGCTGTTCGTAGATACGCAAGGCGATGTCCTGCAGCGGCTTGTTGTCCGGGATGCCGACGATGGCCGCGCCGCCGCCGACGAAAGCCATGCCCGCATACTCGTCTGCCTTGACCTCGGCGACGGGTTTGGTATGGGCCAGTGCCCACATGAAATCACTGTCGTACAGATGCTTCTTGAGCAACTCGTCCGACGTGACGATCATTTCCAACGGAACGGCGCCACCCTCGGGACTGACGAAGTCGACCGCGTACCCTGCTTTGCGAAATGCATCATAGGTATAGGCAAGCTCGGGGAAATTATTGCCTGCGTTAACTTTTGTGCCGGGATATTGATGCACATTCGACACGACCAGCAACACCTTGCGTGCGTGCCGCGCGGCTGGCTCGCGATCGGCCGACTTGCTGACGATCTTCCAGTTGCCGGCGATCTTTTTCAAAAGGAATACATCCACATAGCGGACCCCTTGTCGGGGAATGTGGATCTCGGCCTTGGCCGTGGCCACCTTGCCGTTCACCTCTACATTGATCAGCCGCCCGTGGCGCCCATTGAATTGCCCTTTTTTCTCATCGCTAAAGAGTTTGGCGTATTCCGGACCGCTCAACTCCCATTCCGTATCGTCTTTGCCGTCCAGGTAAAGGCGGGCGCTGGCATGGAAGGCCTGGTTGATCTCGCCCTGCACATTGAAGCTGGTGCCATGCAGATACAAGTGCACGGTTTCCTGGATGGCATGTTCGTCCTGGTCCGCGGTGGCGGCGGTGCTGACGGCGGTGATGCCAAGCAGGCAACAGGCGAGTACGGTTCGTACTAAAAACTGGATCATGGTTTTACCCTGCATGAAGAATTTCGTTTATCGGAGCAACGACTATTTCAGATCGCTGGTGGTCGATAATTTATCGAAGCGCAGGGGACTTGATGTCGCCAAACAGGATGTCAGACTCCGGAATGGCGATTCCGGAGCGGTTTCATGCGGAAATGGCCGGGACCGCCTGGCTGGATTGAGCCCGGAAGCTGGCGGGAGTCTGCCCAGCCACTTTCTTGAAGGTCGAGTAGAAGGTGGAACTGGAATTGAACCCGCAGCGCTCGGCAACGGTATCCATGTTCAGTTGTGGCTCGCCCGTCAATACCTGTTTCGCCTCGGCGATACGGTATTCGTTGACGTAGGTAGTGAAGCTCTTGCCCAGCTTGTCATTGAGTACCTGCGACACCTGCGCCTGCGTGCATCCGGCCCGCTTGGCCAGTTGGGCCAGGGTCAGATTCGGATTCAGATAGGATTTCTGCCCGCTCATCTGTTGTTCCAGCGCAGCGAGCACGGCAAGCGCATCGTCGTGCGTCAGGCGGCTATGCTGGTACTTCTGTTTTGGCTCGGCAGGCGTCGAGGTTTCTTTTCTCAGCAGAAAAACCATGACCGCGACATGCAGCGAGAAGGTGAACGACAAGGCACCGACGATATAGGACGTGAACGGCGTGCTCGCGTACGCCGCCAGCATGACACAGCTGCCTGCAAAGACGCTCAGCAGGAGCACGTTGCTGGTCGCCATCCGCTGTCCGTCGTTCCACCATGCGCGGCGGCTTTGCCAGAGCAGCCGGGCGGCCGCCAGTAGGTAGCATAGCCAGAACACATGAATGGCATGACTCGACAGGTTCCACACAGAACGATAAGCGGCATACGGAAAGGCAACGCCAATGCCAATGAGCAGGCAGGACAAGCCGAGATGCCATCGCCATTGTTGTCCAGCAGGCAATTGTCCGAGCCCGGCCAGAAAAGCGCGCACATACAGATAGGTCAAGGGACCGATCAGCAGGCAGGCCGACAGACCCAGTTGGCGGAATTCGAGTGCGATCGCCGGGTTGAAGAAGAGGAAGGCGGATTTGGCGGTGCGCACCCCGACGGCCAGCAGCAATGCACCGAGCAGGCAGCCGGCGAGGCAGCGAGGCCGGCGGCTGAAAAAATAGACGGCCAGAAAAATGCCGTTGATGGCGCCAAGGGCGCTAAACAGGAACAGCAATTGGCGAGCGATCATGGGGATGTCGTTGATGTTGGCGTCGAACCCAAGTATAGACACAAACGGAACCGTATCGAAGTACAAGTAGTACCCGCCGTTCCTGCACCAGCCATAAACTCCCGTTATGCCCGCCCGCCAACCTTTCATGGCTGATATTGCTCGTTGGTATTAAACTGGTTTCACCTTCAACCATGTTCTAAAATCATGTTGAAAACTGAAACCCCGAGCCGGCGGCATCCGGATCTGGACCTGTATCCGGTGGAGCAGCTGGTGGCGGCGCTGGTCGATGATCAGTTCTGGGCCGTCGAGGCCGTACGGCTGGCGTCGCCCGACATCGCCGCCGCCATCACGGCCGCCCTGCCCCGCATCGCGGCCGGTGGACGGCTGCTGTACGTGGGTGCGGGCACGTCGGGACGCCTGGGCGTGCTCGACAGCGTTGAATTGAATCCCACGTTTTCCTGGCCGCCCGAGCGGGCCGTCGCCATCCTGGCCGGCGGCGCGGGCGCCATGTTTACGGCTGTGGAAGGCGCGGAAGACGATTTGCAGCAAGGCGAGGCGGATTTACTGGCCTTGCAGCCGCACGTCAACGACGTGGTGATCTTGCTGGCCGCTTCCGGCGCCACGCCGTATGTGCTGGGCGCCTTGCTGGCCGCGCGCCAGGCGGGCGCCTTGACGATAGGCATCGCCAATAATGTGGACGCCCCCGTGGCGCACGAGGCGCAATGCGGCATCGTGCTCGACACGGGTACGGAAGTCATATCCGGCAGCACGCGCCTGAAAGCGGGCACGGCGCAAAAAATCACCCTGAACACGATTTCCAGCGCCCTGATGGTCGGTTTGCATAAAACTTACGGAAACTTGATGGTAGACTTGAAGCCGACCAACGCCAAACTGATCTGGCGGGCGGTGCGTCTGACCATGCACGCCACCGGCGCCAGCGAAGTGCAGGCCAGAACCGTGCTGGAGCAATGCCACTATCACGTCAAGGTGGCGATTGTTGCCTTGATCAAAAAAATCAACACAAACCAGGCACAGGCATTGTTGGCCGGCGCGAACGGCAGTGTGCGGGCGGCACTGGCGGCGTGATCCGATGGCGCGGCATTCTTCTGTCTGGGAGACAACGAAGGATGTATGGAGCTAGTGAAACAAACCGCCGCGGCGCGCGCAAATAAGCCGTGGCTGTGGATCCCTTCCCTGTATTTCGGCCAGGGCATCCCCTATGTAGTGGTCATGACCTTGTCCGTGATCATGTACAAGAACTACGGTTTCAGTAATACCGATATCGCGCTGTATACGAGTTGGTTGTACTTGCCGTGGGTCATCAAGCCGCTGTGGTCGCCCTTCATCGATATGTACCGCACCAAGCGCTTCTGGATCGTCGGCTTGCAGCTGGTGATCGGCGCCGCGCTGGCGCTGGTGGCCCTGACGACCTCCTTGCCGCACTTCTTCCAGATCAGCCTGGCCATCTTCTGGCTGATGGCTTTCAGTTCCGCCACGCATGACATCGCCGCTGATGGCTTTTATATGCTGGGCCTGGAAGAGCACCAGCAGGCGGCCTTTGTCGGCGTGCGCAGCACGTTTTACCGCCTGGCGATGATCGCTGGCCAGGGCGGCCTCGTGTATCTGGCCGGCTATCTGACGCATGCGACGGGCAATGTGCAGCTGGCCTGGTCCGTCGTGTTCGCCATTCTGGCGGGCCTGTTCATCGCCCTCTTCCTGTACCACTATTTTGTCTTGCCGAAACCGAAAGATGACCGCCCCAGCATCCAGGGCGCCGGTGTTTCCCCGTTGCAAGAATTCGTCGCCACCTTTGCTTCCTTCTTCAAGAAAAAGGACATTGTCGTCATCCTCGGCTTTTTGCTGCTGTTCCGCCTCGGCGAAGCGCAACTGCTCAAATTGGCCGCGCCTTTCCTGCTCGACCCCGTCGCCAAGGGCGGCCTGGGCCTCAGCACGGAACAGGTGGGCCTCGTCTATGGCACCATCGGCGTGATCGCCCTGACCTTGGGCGGTTTGCTGGGCGGATTCATCATTTCCCGCTTCGGCTTGAAACGCTGTTTGTGGATCATGGTGCTGTCCGTCCACCTGCCCGACTTGGTCTTCGTCTACTTGGCCAGCGCCTTGCCCAGCAGTATCTATGTGATCGCCGGTGGCATTGCGTTAGAGCAATTTGGCTATGGCTTCGGTTTCGCATCCTATATGTTGTACATGATCATGGTCTCCGATGGCGCGCATAAAACGGCCCATTACGCGATCTGCACGGGTTTCATGGCCCTGGGCATGATGTTGCCGGGCATGGCCAGCGGCTGGATCCAGCAAATGCTCGGCTACCAGCACTTCTTTATCTGGGTCTGCATCGCCACCATTCCTGCTTTCATCATGGCTGCGCTGGTCAAGATCGATCCCGAATTCGGCAAGAAGGCCGAGGCCTGATTCTTTTGAACCGTGCGCCCGCATGGATGGCGGGCGCACAGTAAAATGCCCGCACCGATAGACCTGCGCTTCACCACTGCAAGGAATTGTTTTGTTGTCTACTTTTAAAAAACGCCTGAGCGCCAGCGCCGGCGTATTGGCCGCGCTGGCCACCGCCACATTGCTCAGCAGCTGTACCAGCACCAGGATCCCCTCCGCAGCGACGCCGGGCGAAGCGGGTTTGCCGGCCGTGCCGCCCGTGCAGCACATCACGGGTGAAGTGCCGCCGCCGGCGCCGCGCGAATTCCGCGCCGCCTGGGTCTCGACGGTTGCCAATATCGACTGGCCCAGCCGCAGCAATTTACCGGTCGCCAAGCAGCAAGCGGAAGCGCTGGCCATTCTCGACCGTGCCAAGTCCCTGAATCTGAACGCGATTGTGCTGCAAGTGCGCCCTAGTGCCGACACGATTTACCCGTCGCAGCTGGAGCCGTGGTCGGAATACCTGACCGGCAAGCAAGGCCAGCCGCCATTGCCCCTGTATGACCCGCTGGCCTTCTGGGTGGCCCAGGCGCATGCGCGCGGCCTGGAATTGCATGCCTGGTTCAATCCCTACCGGGCCCGTCACGCGACGGCCAAGTCGCCGCTGGCGCGCGACAGTTTCGCTTCCACCAACCCGGCATCCGTCAAGCAATACGGCCGCTACCTGTGGATGGATCCGGGCGACGCCGCCGCCTCCAAGCACACGACGGACGTGGTGCTCGACGTGGTGCGCCGCTACGATATCGATGGCGTGCACATCGACGATTACTTTTATCCGTACCCGATCGACGCGCCTGGCGCCGGTGCGGGGGCCGAAACAGCCGCGCTGGACGCGGGCAATGGCGGCGCCAAGCGCGAACTGCCGTTTCCCGATGAGCCTTCCTGGCAGCAATATCTGCTGGCCGGCGGCCAGCTGGACCGCCCTTCCTGGCGCCGCCAGAACGTCAACCAGCTGATCGAAGCTTTATATACAGGCATCCACCGTGAAAAGAGCTGGGTGCGCTTCGGCATCAGCCCGTTCGGCATCGGCCGCCCGGACCGCCGCCCTGCCGGCATCGTCGGCTTCAGCCAGTACGATAAATTGTATGCGGATGCGGAATTGTGGCTGGCCAAGGGCTGGCTCGATTATCTGTCGCCGCAGCTGTACTGGCCCGTGGCGCAGGCGCCGCAAGCGTTTGGCGTATTGCTCGACTACTGGCTGGCGCAAAACCCGTATGGCCGCCATGTTTGGCCTGGCCTGTACACGAGCCGTATCGACAATTCCGCCAAGTCCTTCACGCCGCAAGAGATCATCAAGCAGATCGAAGTGACGCGCACGCGCCCCGGCGCGAATGGACAAGTGCATTTCAGCATGGTGCCCCTGATGCAGAACCGCAAGGGTGTCAGCGAGCAACTCAAGGCGAGCGTGTATCAAAGCCCTGCCCTGATTCCCGCCACGCCATGGCTGGGCAAGGAAGCACCGGGTACGCCCGTGCTGGCTCTGCGCCGCGATTCCACCAGCCTGAACATCAAATTGACGGCGGGCGGCGGCAAACCCGTGGCGCAGTACGCGGTCTGGGCCCGCTACGGCGAAGACTGGCGCTTTACCGTGGTCACGGGCGTGCAAGGCGAACTGACCCTGGTCGACGATGCCATTGGTAAAGTCAATGCGGTGGTGGTCAGCGCCGTGGACCGCCTCGGCAATGAAAGCCCCCGCGTCACCGTGCGCGCACCGTTTACGGTCGTCGCCAAGTAATTTTGCCGGTTTACCGGCAATCCATAACCTGCAGGCATGAAACATGCGCAAGCTTTCATGCCTGCAAGCTCCGCTTGGCTTTACACTCATGCCATGATTTCCTTCCCTGCAATCAATACTGACATGGCCGTACTCGGGCTGGGCATCGACGCGGGCGGCACGCAAACACGCTGGGCTTTGGCCGGCGCGGATGGCGCCATCGTGGCGGACGGGGCCGTGGAAGGCTTGTCTGCCTTGCAAATGAGCAGCGATGCGGGCCGCGCAGCTGTGCACGCCACGTTTGCGAAATTGTCTCAGGCTGTGCTGGCCATTGGCCAGCCGCGCGCCGTGGTGGCTGGCTTGACGGGCTTTGGCGGCGACGATGTGACGCTGGCGCACATGCTGGCGGAGTTGCTGGCGCTGGACGCCGTCGACGTCCGCTTGGGCAATGATATCGACATCGCCTATCGCGACAGTTTTGAACCCGGCGAAGGCTATCTGGTCTACGCTGGCACGGGCTCGATTGCGGCCTGGATCGATGCGGATGGCGTGTTTCACCGCGCGGGCGGTCGCGGCGTGCTGCTCGACGATGGCGGCGGCGGTTACTGGATCGCGCGCGAAGCTTTGCGCCACATCTGGCGCCGCGAAGACGAGGCGCCCGGCAGCTGGCAAGCGTCGCCCATGGCCGAGGCCGTGTTTGCGCAACTGGGCGGCAGCGACTGGTCATTGTCGCGCGCCTTCATGTATGGCCAGGACCGGGGCGCCATCGGCCGGCTGGCGCTGGCCGTGGCCGCCAGTGCCGATGCCGACCCGTTGGCGCTGGACATCTTGCAGCGCGCGGGACAGGAACTGGCGCGCCTGGCCCTGGCGCTGGTATCGCGCCATGGTCCGCGTCCCGTGGTGCTGGCCGGCCGCGCGGCGCAGTTGCACCCGGCCATCGCGTCAGCCATGCGCGCCGCTTTGCCTGTATCGTTGACGATGGAACAGAAAGTTGCCCGTCCACATGACGCGGCGGCCAGGATAGCCGTCAAGGCGGCGGTCAATACACAGGCCAATACTGAACATTTTATTAACCCGAACACGGATCTTTCATGAAAAAAATCGCCCTCGCCCTGCTGGTGGCCCTGCTTTCCGCCTGTACCACGCCCGCGCCGCACCTCGACCATAGTTTGAATGCGCGCAGCCAGAGCCCGCGCGTGAAATTCATCGTCATCCATTACACGGTCAGCGACCTGCCCCGTTCGATCAAGATCCTGACGGAACAAGTGGTCAGCAGCCATTATTTGCTGACGGACACGGACAAGCCGAAGTTTTACGTGCTGGTCGACGAATCGCGCCAGGCCAATCACGCGGGTGTGAGTAACTGGAAGACTTATACACAGTTGAATGTCAGCTCGATCGGTATCGAAATCGTCAACCCCGGCTACAAAGACACGCCGGAAGGCCGCCTCTGGTATCCGTTTCCCCAGGCACAGATCGATGAGTTGATTCCACTGTTGAAAGATATCCAGGCCCGCTACAACATCGCGCCGGAAAATATCCTCGGCCATAACGAGATCGCGCCGCAGCGCAAGCAGGACCCGGGTCCGCTGTTTCCATGGCGCCAGCTGGCCGATGCGGGCCTGATCGTCTGGCCCGATGCGAACCGTGTCGCTGCGCAGCGCCTCATTTTTGAGCAGCAAGTACCGGACGCCGTCTGGTTCCAGAAAAAGCTGGCCCAGCACGGCTATGCCACGCCGAATACGGGCGTGTTCGATGAGGCGACGCGCAATGTGCTGATCGCCTTCCAGATGAAATATCGCAACACCTTGTTTGACGGCACACCCGACGGCGAAACGGCGGCCCTGCTGGAAGTATTGACGACGCCGGTGCCAGCTGTTGTTGCAAAGTAGCATAGCCGTTCCAGCCCATGACTTTTTCTTATATGCTGAACGTTGACGGCCCAGGCGGCCACGGCAAGGTAAAGGAATAGCTCATGCGGCTGCGTCATATCGAAGTGTTTCACGCCATCATGCAAGTTGGCACCATCAGCGGCGCCGCCCAGGTGCTGCATATCTCGCAGCCGGCCGTGACCAAGGTCTTGCAGCATTGCGAATTGCAACTGGGCATGCCGCTGTTCGAGCGCGTGCGGGGCAAGCTGTACCCGAAACCCGAGGCGCACCGTTTGTTTGTAGAAACAGAAAAGCTTAATCGCGATTTATTGGGCATCCGCCGCCTGGCGGCCAGCCTGAAGGGCCATGCGGTGGAAACCATCCGCCTGGTCTCCACGCCGACGATTGCCATCAGCGTCTTGCCGTTCGCCATGACGGAATGGCGGCGCGACTTTCCCCACACGCGTTGCCAGCTGGCCACACATCACACGGGAGAGATCGTCAATACCTTGCGCCTCGGTGAAGCGGACCTGGCCGTGTCGCTGCAAGACCCGCGCCATCCGGGCATCGTGGCCGAACCGATCGCGCAGGGCGTCATGACGGTGATCGCGCCGGCCGGCACCTGGCGCGCGGCCGATTGCGGCACCCCGTTGACGGCGCATGGCCTGAACGGCGAGCTGATCGGCCATACGGACAACGATCCGCTAGGCGAATTGGTGATCGCCGCCTGCGAGGCGCAGGATATCCACCCCGTGTTTTCCACCGTAGTGCAAACTTATCAAATCGCCCGTTCGCTGGTGGAAGCGGGCGCCGGCATGGCCGTGGTCGATCCGTTTACGGCCGCGTCCGGCTCGCCCGAGCGGCTGCAGCGCCGTCCCTGGGCGCCCACGATACCGATCCAACTGTATTTATTGACGGCGAGCCATTCGCCGCTGTCGCATGGCGCGCGGCGCCTGGCCGACAGCATCGGCGTGGCGGCGCGCAATTGCCTGGAAAGAGGAGTCTGATGTCTGTTGCAAGTCTGCAATTGGAAGCGGTGAGTAATGATCCGCAATTTCGCCACCTGAGCAGCATCGCCGGCATCGCCGTCGACTTGCGCTATGCCACGCCCGACAATTTTGTCGGCCGCGACTTATACAGCCCCATCGATTGCGCCTGGCTGCATCGCGATGCGGCAGTGGCGCTGGAGAAAGCCGTGGCGTGGCTGGCCGAGCGGCGGCCCGATCATCATCTGCTGGTGCTCGACGCCCTGCGCCCGCAGCGGGTGCAGCAGCAACTATGGGATGCGCTGCAGGGAACGGAGTTGCTCGGCTACATCGCCGAGCCATCGCGTGGCTCGATCCACTCGTTCGGCATGGCGCTCGACATCACCATCGTCGGCCCGGATGGGCAGGAACTGGACATGGGCACGGGTTTTGATGACCTGAGTGAGCGCTCGCATCCGGCACTGGAACTGGTGATGCGGGAAAGGGGAGAAATTACGGAGCAGCAAGTGGACAATCGCCGATTGTTGCGCGACGCCATGTTCCAGGCGGGCTTCTTTGGCATCAACAGCGAATGGTGGCATTTCGATTGCGGCGACCGGGTGCTGGTGCGCCAGACCTACACCCGGGTACTCTGATTAAAAGACTTTCAAACCCTTCAGCATCACGATCAGGATCAAGACGGGCGAGATAAAGCGCAGCAGGAACAGCAGCACATGTGCCAGTTGCCTGTTCTGCAACTGGCCGTGATTGCTGATCGCATCGATGAAATGCTGCTTGCCCCAGGCCCAGCCTGTAAACAAGGCAATCGCGATGCCGCCTACGGGCAGGAAGATATTCGATGAGACGAAGTCGAACAGATCAAACATATTCAAATCAAACAGCTTGAAGTCCGCCAGAGTGCTGTTACTCAGCGCGCACACGGAACCGAGCACGGCCAGCAGCAGCATGGTCACGATGGTGGCCTTGGTGCGTGTCCAGCCAAAGCGTTCATGGAAAATCACCACGGGCACTTCCATCAGCGACAGCATCGCCCCCGTGGCGGCGACGGCGGCCAGGATGAAGAACACCACCATCAGGACTTGCCCCATGGGAATCTGCGAAAACACGGCGGGAATGGTGATGAATACCAGCGACGGTCCCGCACTGGGTGCGAAGCCAAATGTGAACACGGCGGGGAAGATGGCGATGCCGGCCAGCATCGATACACCGAGGTCGGCCGCCATCACGCGCAAGGTCGTGACGGGGATATTCTGGTCGTCGCGGAAATAGCTGCCGTAGGTCATCATCGTGCCCATGCCGACAGACAATTTAAAGAAGGCCAGGCCCATGGCTGTCAGCACGACGGAAGCTGTCAGCTTGGAAAAATCAGGACGGAACAGGAATGCCAGGCCTTCGCCCGCCTTATCGAGCGACAGGCTGACCGCGCAGAGCAGGAGGAGTAACAGGAACAGCAGCGGCATGAGTTTCTTGGCGATCGCCTCGATACCCTTGGTTACGCCCAGCATCAATATGCCGCCGATAAACAGCAGCACGCCCCATTGCCACAACAGCGATTGGAGGGGATTGCTGATCAGGGAGGCGAAGGCCGCTTCCGTCACCAGTTTGTCGCTGCTGAGAATGGAGCCATCGATGGCCTTGGCAATATAGGCGAACACCCAGCCCACCACTTCCGAATAGAACGCGACGATCAGGAAGGCGGCGATCATGCCGATGACGCCGACCAGCCACCAGGGCTTGCCCTTCGGTGCCAGCTGCTCCATGGTCGAGATGGGATTGACCTTGGCCCGACGTCCGAGAGTGATTTCCGCGATCATCACAGGCAGTCCCACTAATAAGGTAGCGAGCAGATAGATGAGCAGGAAGCCGGCGCCGCCATTGGCGCCTGTCAGATAGGGGAACTTCCAGATGTTGCCGAGACCGACTGCGGAACCGAGGGTGGCGGCGAGTACGCCGAAGCCAGTGGTAAAGCCAGCCCGTTTCAGGGTCAGGCCTGATCCTTGAGCTTGTTGTTTCATGGTGAATCTTCTATGTGGGACGCGAATTTGCGCTGAGGGGGCGAAATTGTAGCAGTTGGCCGCAAATACCCGGGAAAAGCCTTGCTACTCCCGGGGCCCTTTGCTATAGTTCGCCTCCCCAATGAGACGCAATCAAATGCGGCAGTTGAGGATCACCGGAAACGGCGATGCAGTAAAAAGAAGGAGTTGACGGATTTAGCGAAATGCTTCATACTCTTCCTTCTTCGCAGCTGACAAACACAACGCTTTGTCGATAGCGCGAAAGCAGTACCGAATACAGTTCTTTAACAATTAACAGTCGATAAGTGTGGGCATTTGATGTAAGTGCAGCGATGATCTTCGGATTGTCGTAAAACTTAAAATATCAAATGTTCACAAGAAATAATGAAATAGGCGCTACGAAAGTAGTGGCCTGTCAGTTTTTTGAGTGAGCGACCCATCAGCAATGATGGTGCCGGTAAAACGGCAAAGTAACAGAGATTAAACTGAAGAGTTTGATCCTGGCTCAGATTGAACGCTGGCGGCATGCCTTACACATGCAAGTCGAACGGCAGCACGGAGCTTGCTCTGGTGGCGAGTGGCGAA
>NZ_JCAQAW010000006.1:0-336394 GCF_059617945.1 Janthinobacterium sp. BCJ23
ATGAAATCTATTGCGACAGGCTGGGCCGGGTGCGCATCCGCTTTCACTGGCAACAGGAAACACATGCCACCTGCTGGGTGCGTGTGGCGCAGCGCGCGGCCGGCGGCGGCATGGGTAGCCAGTTCCTGCCGCGCATCGGCCAGGAAGTGCTGGTGCAATTTCTGGAAAACGATATCGACCGGCCCGTCATCGTCGGCGCCCTGTACAACGGCCAGGGCGAGGGCGGTACCAAGCCGACCCCGGGCGGTGTTGGCGGCGAGCCTGGCGACGCTGGCGTGTTCCAGCCGGCCCACGATCACGCGGTAGCGGGCCAGGGCAATGTGGCGGGCGGCAACAGTCCCTTGTGGCATGGCGCCGCTGGCGCCAGCGCGGCGCACCGCAATGCCAGCGCGCAATGGGGTATCCGCAGCAAGGAGTTCGGCAAGGCGGGAGGAGCGGCGGGCTACAACCAGCTGCTGTTCGACGACACCGACAGCCAGGGCCGGGTGCAGCTGAAAAGCAGCCATGCGGCCAGCGAACTCACTCTTGGCCACCTGATCCACGCGGCCGACAATTACCGGGGCAGCCTGCGCGGCGCGGGCGCCGAGTTGCGCACCGATGCGTATGGCGCGGTGCGGGCGGGCGCCGGGCTCCTGATTTCCAGCTACCTCGTCAACCACGACGCGCGGGCGCGCGATCCGGCCGGCGACAATGCGCCCGGCATGGCGCTGCTCAAGCAGGCGGCCAAGCTGGGCGAGACCTTCAGCGAGGCGGCCGTCACGCACCAGGGGGTGGCCTATGCGGCGCACCTGGGGGCGACGGCGCCCGGCAGCAGTGTGCTCGATGCCAAGGCCGCGCCGTTGCCGGCATTCTTGACCAGTGCCTCCGGCATGCTGAGCCGCGACAGCGTGGACGCCGCCAGGACCGACGCGGCCGGCAAACCCACGGCGCCGGCCGACGACAAGCTGCCGCACAGCAGCGACGCCATCATCGCGGTGGCGGCCAAGGCGGGCCTGGGCGTGGTGGCCGGCCAGGATATGCAATTGTCGAATGGCGAAACGGCAACACTGATGAGCGGGCTCGATACGCAGTTCGCCAGCGGCGGCCAATGGCGACTGCACACGGGCCAGGCGATCGGCATGCTGGGCGGCGTCGTCAAACCGGGCGAGGGCGAGCTGGGCGTCCAACTGGTGGCGGCCAGCCAGCCCATCGAGGTGCAGGCCCAGTCCGACGAGATCAAGGTGCAGGCGCGCGAAGAAATCAATGTCGCCAGCGCCAACGCGCACGTCGACTGGGCGGCGGCGAAAAGCATCCGCCTGTCGACGGCGGGCGGCGCCAACATCACGATCGAGGGCGGCAACATCACGATCCAGTGCCCGGGCAAGATCACCGTTTTTGCGGGCAAGAAGAGTTTTCTGGGGCCGGCAGGACTCGGTTATCCGCTGCCGCGCCTGCCGCGCTCCGAGCTGGCGCTGCGGCCCTTGAAATTCTTGCTGCGCCTGGCCGATACGCCGGGGCTGAA
Source organism: Janthinobacterium sp. BCJ23 (assembly GCF_059617945.1). NCBI lineage: Bacteria > Pseudomonadati > Pseudomonadota > Betaproteobacteria > Burkholderiales > Oxalobacteraceae > Janthinobacterium > Janthinobacterium sp. BCJ23. Next base: position 1,502 of record NZ_JCAQAW010000006.1, read on the forward strand.
AGGCCATGCGCTGGCGCACACACCGTGGAAGATCACCCATGGCGCGCAACCCGACGGCATGGATTTCATCGACGACGACAAGCTGGTGGCGCAGGGTAAGACCGATGCATCGGGGAATATCAAGCTCAGCGATGCAGAGGAAGAAAAACTTGCCGCTGTCTATGCGAGCAATCCGGACCATACATGGATCGTGTATCCGGGCCACAGCGTGCGGCTGAACGTGGAAACCGAATCGCCCGACTGGAGCGACAAGGACAAGCTGTTCCATGCGATGCAGGCGGCGGACTTCAGCGCCGGACGCTACGGCACCATCTTCGAGGCGGCGGCGGCACCGCAGGCGCGCTATGCGAAAGAAGCGCTGGCTTCGCTGACCCTGAAAAACATCCTGCCGAAGGTGAAAGTCTGATGGCGACGCTTTCTTTCCCACTACGCCACGTCGGCAACAGACTGCGACATGTGTCATGACAAATAAAAATATCTCCCAACTGACGGCCGAGGACGGTACGCCGAGCGCGCCGGCCACGTCGGCGCCCGGCTGTTTCGTGCACGATGGCGAGGAACTGCCGAATTTCCCCAAGCATAAGTGGGGCAGCATCTTTTCCGAACAGCAAAAGGGTAACCGCGTCGAGTTCTATGTCACCGGCGAAGAGTATTTCACGGCCGTGGCCAAGGCCATCGAAGGGGCAAAAAAATCGATTTTCATCACCGGTTGGCAAGTCAATTTCGATGTCGAACTGACGGCGACGAAGACCTTGTTCGAATGCCTGGAAACGGCCATCGCCAGCCCCGCCGCGCCGAAAGTGTACGTGATGCCGTGGCTTTCGCCCAAGGTCGGCGTCGACACGGGCGACTTCGAAACCGTGCTGGCGATCTTCCAGCTCAATGCCGGCGTCGACGGCCCCGCCAAGGCGTTCGCCTTGCCGGCGATCGCCCAGAGCGACATGGAAGGCATGCTGGGCATCGGCTTTTCCCATCACCAGAAACTGGTGGTGATCGACGATGAGCGCGCGTTTGTCGGCGGCATCGACCTTGCCTATGGCCGCCGCGACAATGGCAAGTTTGCCCTCAGCCATGGCACGCGCAAGGGCAACGAGGTGTACAACACTTGCATCCCGGCCATCGACCAGATGAATAACGAAGCGCAAACGGCCTACCTGACGCGCGCCGAACTGCTGGCCGGCTGCATCGGCGGAAAAGTCGGTGGCGCGGCCACGTTCGCCACCTCGGCCATGGCCACGCCGGTCGCCGTCGTGCTTGACGTGGTGCAGGACGCCAAGAACGGCATCGCGCGGATATCGAAGAATATGTCCGCAAAATGGCAGGCGATCGACCTGATGCCCGACTTTATCGGCAAGCTGCAGGACATACCGATCGATGTCGCACAGGATATATCGCGCTGGGCTTACGGCCAGCTCGACAAAGGTTTGCGCGACAAGGTCGATGGCGTGCGCACCACGGGCAGCGCGCATGTGATCGACGGCGGCACGGCGCTGATGTCGTGGCTGAACGCCGGCTCGCTGAACAAGCTGCCGCCCGAATTGCGCAGCGGCACGGTCAAGCTGCTCGAGACCTTCGTGATCGGCGTCCTCACTTATCTGTCGACCTTGGCCGACGCGCGTCCCACGCGCTATGAAAACCTGAAAAAACTGCGCAAGATCATGCCGACCGGGGCCAAGACCTTCGCCGCCACGCAGCCGCGCATGCCATGGCACGACGTGCATGCGGCCATTGTCGGGCCGTCGGTAAGCGACTTGAGCCGCAATTTCATCGAGCGCTGGAATGGCATTGCCCAGCGCTATGAAAAATCGTACCAGGCCAGCATGCCGCCTGCGCTGATCAAGATGTTCCAGGCACTGGGCATGTCCGGCACGCCCAGATTGATATTGCAGCGCATCGCCGCCGCGCCGCCGCCGAATACGCATGCGCAGCCGGGCGACGCCTGGGTGCAAGTGTTGCGCAGCGCGCCGATGAAGCTGCTCAATGACGAGCGGGCCGCGCATGCGCGCGGTAGTAAACGTTCGGCCAGTCCGGAGTGGCCGCAGAACAATTGCCTCAAGGCGATGTTGACGGCGATTAATGGGGCGCAGAAATTCATCTATATCGAGGGCCAGTTTTTCCAATCGGAATATGGCGACGATGCGAGCAAGACCAGGCCGCTGTCCGGTCCCATGGCGGCGCTGCTCGATATCAGCAAGTCGCCGGCCTATGAAAAGTACGCGCGGCAGCTCGGCGTGTACGGCGTGCCGCCGGCGGAGATGATCGACAAGCTGATCTGGTCGCAGATCGACGATGTCAGGGCCGACATTACCGGTGGTGGCAGCGATTTCATGGCCGATCTGTTCAATGTGATGAGCAACTATGCCGATATCACCTCGACGCGCATGATGGGCAAGGAAGAGCCGGGCATCCTCAACCCGATCGGCCTGGCATTGTCGCAGCGCATCGAGCGCGCCATCAACGATGGCTTGCCCTTCCATGTCTACATGGTGCTGCCGGTACATCCGGAAGGCACGCTCGACACCCTCAATATCATGACGCAGCTGCATTTGACGATGCAGTCGCTGGTGTTTGGCAAGGATAGTCTGGTTAACCGGATCCGGCGCGCCATCCTCGTGCGGGATCTGCGCAAGAGCAAAAAACTCGGAGCGGAAGAGGCCAGGAAAACCGTTGCCGGCTACGCGCCGGACCGGCTGGCCGAACTGGCCGGCGACAAGTGGACCAGCTACCTGACCTTGCTCAACCTGCGTTCATGGGAAACCTTGGACAAGCGTCACGTGACGGAGCAGATTTATGTGCACTCCAAATTGCTGATCGCCGACGACCGGGTGGCGATCCTGGGCAGCGCCAATATCAACGACCGCAGCCAGCTGGGCGGGCGCGATTCGGAACTGGCGGTCGTCGTCAGGGATGACAACCAGACCGATGTCGAGCTCGATGGTGTCGATAGCGACAAGGTCAGCGTCAACGTGCATGACTTGCGGGTGCGCCTGTGGAAAAAACTGTTCGGCCTGACCGATGGCGCCACCCCGGCCAAGGACCTGATCAAGCACCTGTTGCGTCCGGCGGCCCCGGACACTTGGGAGGCGATTCAAAAAGTGGCGCTTGCCAATGCGGAAGCGTATGCCAAGGCCTTCGCTTTCCTGGCGCGGCCAAGCGGCAAGCCCAGCTCGATCTGGCCCACCTGGAATGCCAGGACGCGCAGTCTGGAACACCACATGCCGTTCCACGAGCGCTTCTGGCGCGATGCCGATATCTTGCGCGACAAATCGCATTCCTGGGAGGCGCAAACGCGCGCGCCCGAATCGGCTCCCGTGGGCGTGCAGGGTTTTATCGTGGCCTTGCCGGTCACCTGGACGGCAGGCGAAAACAATATATCTGGCATGAATCTGACCCTGCTGGCCCATCAGGAGAAGAAACGGCTGCACGATGTCGACCATCCATTGCCGCAAGAAACCTACGCCCACGTTGAATCAGGCAAACGCCCGCCAACCGGCCAGAGCGAAAGCGCGGCCTGAAGAATAGTGTATTTTTTGATTGCTACCCATGATGATAGTTCGTTTTCCGCGTAGTGCCGTACGCCATCTCGCCGCTCTCCTGCTGTTTGCAGGCGCGCATGGCGACGGCATGGGCGCTGAGCAGGCCGATCCGGCGGCGCCGTCGCGCAAGCCGACGGCGCAGGAACTGATGCAAGCGACCGCATCCGGTTACGTGACGCCGGCCGGCACGGCGCGCGAATGCCTGGGGCGGCTGGTGTTCGACGTGCATGCGCCGGTGCAATGGCCGACCCGCTACAAGGACGCTTCCGACACGGGTATCTTTTACCGGTCTTTCAGCGAGGAAGTATTTCACCAAGGTGATGAGATACAGGTTGGAAATGTCCGCATCGGCGTGCTGGGGCCGCTAGGCAAGGAAGACCTGGCCGCCTTGCGGGAAGCCATGCCGCAAGCGAGGATCGACAGGCTGCAGGCGCTGCTCAAGGACGATGAGGCGGAACTGGCCCAATTGAAAGGCCAGCCTGCCAACGCCAGGACCCGCCAGGCGAGTTATCTGGCGCAGAAGTCGGTCATCGGCAGGCAGGCGCAGATCAAGGAACTGCAGAGCAACTACCAGGCATTTGATTCCGGCCTGCCCGGCAGTGAAGGCTACCGCAGCAGCGAAGGGTCGGGAACGGTCAACCCCATGCGCTACTCCATCTATCGCAGCCACCTGAAGCGCGGCGATTATGTCTACGTGTTTGAATCCACGCAAGAAATACGCGACAAGGATAGCGAGGCAGCGCATGGCCAGCAGTTCATCCGCTTCCTGAAAAGCTTCCGCCCGCGCGCCGCCAATGAAGTGCCGAAAGACTTGGGCCTGTGCATTCCGCATGGCTTTATCGCTGACGATGGTAAGACGGTCAGCGCCATCAAGCAGTCCTTGCGCTGGCCCGACGCGCCCGGCGTGTTGTATACGATCAGCACCGGCAATGTCGATCCGCGCGCCTTGAAAGTGCCGCTGGTCCAGGCGGCCGCCACCGGCGGCATCGGCAAGTACGGCAGCCGCGGCGAGCAGGAAGCCCAGCCTTTCATTGTCGAACGCATCGCGCCCCGTAGCGCCCGCATCGGCGCACTGACGGCGCAGCAGGGCGGCGTGGCGCTGAAAGTGAGCCGGCCCGGCAGCATGCCGTTTGAAACCTATACGGTATTTACCGGTTACGCGGGATGGCTGGGTACGGCAGTGCTGCCCTACATCCTGATCGAACTTAACAGCCGCAGCATGGAGCAGGCGCCGGAACTGAAGCAGAATCCGCCGCCGTTCAAGACCAGCTACACGCGCCTGGAAACCTTGTTGAAGAGTACACATTTGCGGCCCACGGAACCGGCCATGCCGGAACTGCGCGGCCTTAACGGCTCGCAATGATTGCCGCAGTCCGGATTTCAATCGAAACACTCTTGCTATAACGAAATTTCTAGGGTGTAATGGCTTTGATAAAAGTGCTTATTTACTAATTTTATGCGGTAAGCCGCGTGATGGAGTTCCGGATGTCCATGTCCTTGCCCGCCAGTTTCACGCAAGCCAGCAGATTGTTACAGCTGACCACGCCCCTCGGCGCTGACCGCCTGCTGGCCGAATGCGTGCGCGGCGAGGAGGGCTTGAGCACGGGCTTCGTGTTCCAGATCGCGGCCCTGTCGACGGACGCCGCCATTTCCTTGCGTACCTTGATCGGCCAGCCGGCCCTGCTGCAATTGCTGACCGCGACCAGCGCCGACGCGCTGCGCCCGTTCCACGGCCACATCACCGCCGTCGAGCTGGTTGGCGCGAACGGCGGCATGGCGCGCTATCAGTTGACATTGGAACCGTGGAGCACGTTTCTTGCCCACGGCCGCGACAGCCGCGTGTTCCAGGACATGACGGTATTCGACATCCTCGACGCGCTGTTTGCCGCTTATCAGGCGCAAGGCAAGCTGGCGCCGGCCTGGCGTTTCGATATTCTCGACCGAGCGGCATACCCGAAACGCAGCCTGAGCACCCAATACCAGGAAAGCGACTGGGCCTACGCGCAGCGCCTGATGCACGAGGAAGGCCTGTTTTATTACTATGAGCATAGCGGCGATCCGGGCAGCCCCAGCCTGGGCAGCCACTGCCTGGTGATCGCGGACCATAACGGCGCGTTCAAGCCGAATGCCCAGAGCAGCATCGATTTCACGCAGCCGGGTGCCGTGATGAAGGTCGACAGCATCGACCGCTGGCGCACCGAATTGCGCCAGCAGACCAATGCCATCGCCATCGGCAGCTGGGATTACCGCTCGCTCGACCAGCGTGTCGCCAGCGCGACGGGTGCGGCGCAGCAGGTGGAGCTGCTCAGCCGCGACGCGCCCGGGGCCTATGCCTACGCCTCGCGTGAGCAGGGCCAGCGTATCGCGCGCAACCAGTTGCAGGCGCTTGAAGCGGGCAAGGAAGTCCATGTGGCGGCCGGTACCGTGCGTACCTTGTCGCCGGGCACCACGTTCAGCTTGCAGGGACAGCCGGTGTTCGACCAGGGTAGCGACGACGCACGCAACTTCCTGGTCGTGCGCACGGTGCACCTGATGCACAACAACCTGAGCGCGGATCTGCAATCGTCTGTTGTGCAAACGCTCAAGACGGGCTTGCTCGATGCGGCCATCCGCAAGGAGCAAGCGGGCAGCCTGCACCGCATGCCCGCGCTGCTGGGCGCCATTGCCGAGCGGCCCCTGTACCGCAACCGCATCGATGCCATCCGCAGCAACATTCCTTATCGCGCCAGCGGCAAGGACCAGCATGGCCGGCTGCTGCATCCGCGCCCGACCGTGCATGGCCAGCAGACGGCCGTCGTGGTGGGCCCGGCTGGCGCCGCGATTCACACCGACCGCGACCACCGCATCAAGGTGCAATTTCACTGGCAGCGCGGCGTCACGAGTCACAGCCGCCTCGACCATCCGCAAGGCGGCAAGCATACTGGTGCGCCTGGCGACGACAGTGCCGGCACCTGGGTGCGCGTGGCCTCCACCATGGCGCCGGTGGCGGGCGCCAACTGGGGTGGCCATGCCTTGCCGCGCATCGGCCAGGAAGTATTGATTGATTTCCTGGAAGGCAATATCGACCGGCCGCTCGTGATCGGTGCCGTCTACAACGGCCAGGGCACGGCCGATGCCCAGAATAATCGCGTGTCCCATGGCGCCGGGCCCGCCACCGGCAATGCACCGGCCTGGTTTCCCGGTGAGGCGGGCGCGCATGCTCACCCGGCCGCGTTGTCCGGCATCAAGAGCCAGGCCATGCAGGCCAGCCAGCAGGGCGGCGCGGCGTACAGCCAGCTCGTGTTCGACGACAGTCCGGGTCAGCCGCGCGTGGCCCTGCAGCGCCATGCCGGCGCGCACCAGGGTACTGCCGAGCTGAATCTCGGGCACTTGCGCCATCAGACGGACAACCAGCGGCTGGCCGCCGCCGGCTTCGGCGCCGAACTGAAAACCGAGCACAGCGCCGCGCTGCGTGCGGGGCAGGGGCTGCTGCTGTCGACCGACGGGCGTACCAACGCCAGCGGCACGCAGATGGATACGAAGGAAGCCACGGCCCAGATCGAACAGAGCCTGGCCTTGCTGACTTCGCTTGCCGAGACGGCGCAAAAGCACAAGGCTGTGTTCGGCGGTGGGCAAGGCCAGGCCGAAACGGCGCCCGATACCTTGCCTGCACTGAAACAATTGGCGAACAGCATCGACATGCTCAAGGGCACGACGGGCACAGGCGACGGCCAGGCAACGGCCTACGGGGCGCCCCAGTTGCAATTGTCCAGTCCGGCCGGCATCGCCGCCACCACGCCGCTCAATGCGCTTTTCGCCGCCGGCAATACGAGCAGCATCGCGGCAGGGCAGGACATCAATTTCGGCGCGCAAGGCAACCATTTTCATGCGATCAGTTCCGGCATCAGCCTGTTCACCTATGGCAAGGCCAGCAAAGCCGATAAACCCAACCAGGAAACCGGCATCCGCCTGCACGCCGCCAGCGGCAAGGTCAGCAGCCAGAGCCAGTCCGATGAAACAAAATTAACCGCAGACAAGGCCGTGACCGTGGCCAGTGTCAGCAAAAGCGTCAATATCAGCGGCAAGCAGCATGTGCTGATGACAGTGCAGGGCGCCTATATCAAGCTCGAGGGTGGCAATATCGAAATCCATGGACCCGGCAAGATGGAATTCAAGGCCGGCATGAAGGAGTTCACGGGGCCGGCCAGTGCCAGCCCTGTACCCCTGGCCTTGCCAATGGGACAATTGAAAGGCTGTGCGCTGAAACTTCTCGATGCCACGATGGCGGGAGCGGCCGGTGTCAAACGATAATTCACCGTCGCCAACCGTATCGGCGGTGCGCGCCGATGAAGTGCTGTACAACGTGGCCCGCGACTATGACAGGACCGTCGTCCTGATCGACCAGTTCATCGACAATCCCCTGCGCGAGGCGATCGAAGCCCTGTCGCCGCCCGCGGCCAGCGTGCTGCTCGATGACCCGATCTTCGAGGATGACTTGCAACGCGCGCCGATGCTGCTCGAACTGTCAAACCGCCGGCCCGAGCACTACGCGCTGGTCGAACAGAGCCTGAAGCTGGCGCTGGAGCAGCAAGCCGAAGCGGGCGCGGTACCCCGGATCTGTGCCTGGCTGTTTGGCCAGGCGACCCTGGAGCGCTTGCGCAGCGCCATGCTGGCGCGCCTGAATGTGCGCTATCCGTCCGGCGACGCTGTCTACCTGCGCTATTTTGACCCGCGCGTCATGCCGCATCTGGCAAGAGTGTTGCCCCCGTCTAGCGTGGCAGGCCCAGGGGGGGGCAGCAGTTTTTCCGATCTGCTCGGTCCTGTTGAAAAATGGTGCCAGCTCGACCGCGATGGGCAGCTGATCCAGCATGGCCATGCGCAGCCGGTGTCGGCGCTACAAGACATTCCCCTGCGTATCGATGAGCCGACCATGCAGGCGATGGAGCGCATCGAGCAGATCAACCTGGTGGTGCGCATCCTGCGCGCAAGGCAAACGGCAATCGGGCCTGGCATCGATGCGCAAATCGACCACCATCTTGTCCACAGCGCAAGTGCGGGCCTGGAGCAGGCTGACGATCAGATCGCCTATGCTTGGCGCGCCGTTGAATACGGCCAGGCCTTCACCTTGCACCCCGCCCTCGGGGAACTGATGCGGATGGCAGCGACGCAAGGCTTGCCGCTGGACATAGTATTGAAAGCCCGTCTGCATTCCCTGGACTGATGCCCAGCAGGATGGCCGCGTGCCGCACACCTAACAGGAAGAGCGATGAAAGACTGTAAATTCTGCGATAAAAACGGCTTGTTCATCTTGCCCTTGCGCTATGCGGCAGTGGTGGGCGAGGGGGCGGCCGGCAGCGTGCCCGCGCTGCCAGGCAAGCTGGGCGACAAGGTCAAGCACATCAAACTGGAAAACGCCAGCTATGCGCCGCGCCTGCTGCGCTCCGGCTTCCTGTACGTGCTGATCAAGCGGTCGGGATTGCTGTATTGGGAGGGCTATTTTGCCGACGACGACGCCTTTCTGTCGAAATTCCCCGTCGATACACCGCCCTCGGCGGCCATGACTTTCTCCTGCGACCGCACCACCTGCGGCATCAATGCCAGCCTGATCGCGATCGACAAGATCGAGTTTGTCGAAAAAATTTATCTGCTGTTTACGCCGACTGCCATGACGACAGATCGGCTGGACGCCTATGCGGCCAATGCCGACGCCAGGGTTGGAACTGGACAGATGCAGGTATTCCTGCCGAAGGAATGGGCGGCAGGCAGTACCGAACAGCCGCACAGCCTGAAGCCAGAAGAGCTGGGCAAATACGTGCCCGAGGCCGTACTCGCCCGGCAATATCAGAATGCCTGCAAGAGCCCCTTGGGGAAAACCCTCATGCAGCAGCTCTACATGGCAAGTTGCGATGCTTATGAAGGCATGGCAAATCTTCCGCTAGCGACGCCGGGCGGGCGGATCGGGAAGCTGGAAGAGAAAATGGTGGCGACCAAGGCGGCAGCCTTTGCTGTGTTTGACCCGATCGGCATCACGCAGGAATTGAACGATTTTCGTAATGCCGCCCTACAACCGCTTGAGGATTTTCTTGGGCAGGTTGACAAGGAAAAAGTCAGCAACCGGCGGAAGATGGACGTCATGGTCGGTATTGATGATATCAAGGACTGTGTCGTCAAATATGGCGTAGAAATCAGAAAGAAAAATCTTGATGACATGGATTTGAGGGCACTTCCGGACATCAATAAAAATAACGCTGAATTGCTCAGGAAATTAAATCGGGTAAAAGAAGCTGAAATAATCGAAGAGAGAATAAGAAAAACTTCTGAAGCGAGAGAGAAAAGGCGCGAGCAGATTCTTGCGGGCAGTGAACAGGATGCGCGCGAAAAATTCGAGAAAAAATATGAATCGCTCATCTCTGTCTCGGAAATTGATTTGCTTCGGAAAACCCTGGATAAACTGTCGCGAGAAGCTGAGGCAAAATCGAAGAAGAGAACCGCCGATCATGCCAGGTGGGTGATATCCACGGAACTGGTTGACGCATTTGATAGTTATGATGAAGAAAATATCAGCAGCGGTTTTTGCTTTAATTTTGAATATTCCCGGTGTGTGTTTGGCATGTTCGCGAGTACGGAAAATGCGCCTGTTCTTAAAAGTTGGATGGATGTAAATTCAATTGAAAGAAAAAATTTGTACATGCGTTCAAATTTTTACAATCATAAATCTTTATACGATGCAGCGGAAAAAGCTTTCAAGGAAGCTAAAGACCAGGTCGAGGCTGCCGGAGATATTTCAAAAGTACAGGCGGCGCCGTGGTTAAAGGCCTGCAAAGGCCTGATTGATTCCTTTAAAAAAATTGATTCCGCATGGGATGAATGGTTGCGCGATAGCGGGGTCCTGAAAATTCACAACAAGGACCCATCGGCCAGTACAAAAAAGCCGATAGTAAATTTATCAAAATATCATCGAACTGCGGAGGGGATGGCATTTGCAAAAATATCGGAGTGGACTCAGGCACTGTCCACTAAAAGCGGGAAGCTGGACAAGGCAATTTCCGGCGTCGTCGGTGTATTGCTGTACTCTAAGTTAGCCGATCTTGCTGAAAAGATAACTTTCGAAGAATTGATGGTTCCTCTAAAGCAAAAAAATATTGATGAATTAAGAGAAAAATCCAAGAAATACGCTGAAACGCTGAAAACGGAAAGTAAAAAAAATAAATTAGAGCAAAGCATAGAAAATAAAGCTGAGCGTCTAGCGCGAAAAGAGGCCACCAGAATTGCTCAGGCAGATGCGGCAAAAGTGGAAGGGAGCATAGAAAAACTGATAGAAGATGAACAGGCAAAGGTAAAAAACAAGGTCAAGATTGCACTGGACGAATTAGATGTGGGTAAAAGGCCCGAGACCAATAACTTTCGCCATGCCCGCATGGGTGTCCTTTTAATGTCAATTGAAAGCCTTTCCCTGGCAACAAAATTGCCTCATTTTCAGGATTCTCCCAGACTAAAGGCTGAGGTGGCAGCCTCAATATTTTCACTGAGTAGTATAACGTTTGACCTGATCTATGCTGTGACAAAATCTATACGGGAAATTTTACCTTATAGTAAAATTAACGGGATAAATAAGGCGGCAGATATTATTCGCGGCGGATTCAAAATGGCTGCGGGGGTACTGGGGGCTATTTCGGGTTTCATTGTAGTTTGTTTGGATATTCTTTCGGCTTATGATGAAATAAAGAAGGAACGATCTAATGGGGTTTTGGTGGGAATTTACACTAGCCGAGCTGTTTTTGGTGCAATAAACATGGGTTTGGGCTTGGCCGCTGCATTATCCTACGGCGCTCCTTTATTGGCGCGATTGGCAGGATCCCAATTGGCGAAAAATTTCAGTTTTTCTTTGAAGACAATAAATTATTTTGGTGGATTGGCACAAAGCCTGGTAGGTGGCAGAACTATTTTATTGATAAGGTTGGCTCGGTTTAATCTGATTGGTTTAGGGATAACTGTTGTCGAAGTCGGATATCGAGTATGGATCATGGACGATGAATTGGAAAATTGGTTTCAAGCGTGTAGCTTTAGAAAGGAAAGAGGATGGTTTTCTGAGAAACCATTTGCTACTGTTGAACAGGAGCTAATGGAGTTGCAGAAAGCTTTGAAGGCAATACAATCATAAATTTTGAGGTTAGTGTGACAGAAGAGAAAAATGAAGACATGTTTTCAAATGAGGTTTTCTTTACACTGGAAGGAAAAATCACAGATTTTCAGACTGCTGCAACAACTATAAACTTACTCAGGAAAATAGAAAAAAATATTGAGGAGAAAAACCTTGCAGGTGGCGTCGCAGCGGCCATCAATGGCATGCCTGGAACATTGGCAACGTCAGCCATGCTAAGTTTTTACGATGGCGAAGATATGCATACTTTTGCCGGGCTGGTCAATGGCGAAGTAGTCTGTGGTGTTTTTGATGATGCGGACAAGATCAGGGATGGCGATGTCGTCAAATTGGTCGTGGCAAGAAGGGGTGATGTCCTGCACGTACACAGCCTTCTTCGTATAGAGGATAGCCTCTTATTGATGCCTCTGAATGCTTATTGCGGAGAACGCGCTTTTTTATGGAATTGCATGAGATTTGCAAGAAACATGACGTTATTTGTTTGGGTTGTTTTATTTTCTGGATTTTTTTTATTGATCGATGTATCAATGGAAAAGAAAGAAAATTTAATTACAGCATTTGGCGCAATATTGTTGATACCTCCGTTGTTTTGTTTTCCTTTCGAATACTGGACATATAAGAGTATGCGTGGTTATTCAGTCTACGCTGAGAAAATTTTCCTCGCTTATGGTTTCCCAAAGCCAGATGTATTTGATGCTCGCAGAGGGATTACTTTTTTCGAAAATAATGGAAATGGATTTTTTGCGACGAATTGTGAGCTTGCTCTGAAAAAACACAGGTTGAAGCACAAGATTCCACCTGCTTGATAAATATGTAACTTTATGAAAAGAAGAGGGGGCTAGCGAATAGTTGTTTGATTCTGGTGAAAAAAACGATGGAGTTACATAAAGCATTAAAGGTGGCTCAAGCAGAACTGTTAGGAAGCGCATCATGGCCGAAGAGAATATTGAAAAAACATCTTCCGAAGGGGATTTTTTTACAGTGGAAGGAAAGCTCACGGAATTCCATATGGCTGCAACAAATGTGAATTTACTTGATGAAATCGAAAGCAGCTTTGTGGAAAAAAATTTGGCAGGTGGCGTTGCCGCCCTCATCAACGGCATGCCAGGGGCATTGGCAAATGCCGCCATGCTGAGTTTTTACGATGGCGAAGATATGTACAATTTTGCCGGAATGGTCAGCGGAAAATTAGTGTGTGGTGTTTTTAGAGACGCTGATAAAATCAAGGATGGCGATATCGTAAAATTGGTGGTGACACAGAGAAATGACGTGCTGTACGTGCACAGTTTGCTCCGTATTGACGATAGTTTGTTGCTGATGCCATTGAATACCTATTGCGGAAAGCGAGCTTTTTTCTGGAGTTGCATGAAGTTTGCGCGGAATATGATACTGTTTATGTGGATTATGGCTTTTGCTGCCTTTTTTTCATATGTTGATATATCAGTTGAAAAAAAAGAATATTTAATTGTGGCATGTGGAATTATATTCCTGGCTCCTTTAGTTTTTTGGTTTCCTTTCGAATATTGGAGCTTCAGAACCATGCGTGATTATTCGATATGTGCGACAGAAATTTTCGCTGCCCATGGTTTTCCAAGACCTAGTGACTTTGATATGCGAATGGGTGCTACTTTATTTAAAAATCAAAGCCATGGCTTTATTGGATATAGTTGTGAGTTGGCTTTGAAGAAACACCGGTTGAAATATAATATTCAATCTTCCTGATAATTTTTTTTAATTTTGAAGTTCGATCTCAGTTACTCCCTGCGCGGAATTGATGGGTTATTGGAAATATATTATTGGTATCAATGGAAAAAAGAAAATTTAATTACAGCATTTGGCGCGATATTGTTGATGCCTCCGCTGTTTTGTTTTCCTTTCTAATGCTGGACATATAAGAGCATACGTGATTATTCTGTATGCGCTGAGAAAATTTTCCTCGCTTATGGTTTCCCAAAGTCAGATGTATTTGATGCTCGCAAAGGGATTACTTTTTTCGAAAATAATGGAAATGTATTTTTTGCAACGAATTGTGAGCTGGCTCTGAAAAAACACAGGTTGAAGCACAAGATTCCATCTGCCTGATAAATATGCGACTTGAGGAAAAGAAGTGGGAGCTAGCGAATAGCTGTTTGATTCTGGTGAAAAAATTGATGGAGCTGCATAAGGCATTAAAGGCGGTTCAAGCATAATTGTTAGGAAGCGAATCATGGCCGAAGAGAATATTGAAAATACATCTTCCGAAGGGGATTTTTTTACAGTGGAGGGAAAGCTCACGGAATTCCATATGGCTGCAACAAATGTGAATTTACTTGATGAAATCGAAAGCAGCTTTGTGGAAAAAAATCTGGCTGGTGGCGTTGCAGCCGTGATCAACGGCATGCCAGGAGCCTTGACAAATGCCGCCATGCTGAGTTTTTACGATGGCGAAGATATGTACAATTTTGCCGGAATGGTCAATGGAAAAGTAGTGTGTGGCGTTTTTAGAGACGCTGACAAGATCAAGGATGGCGATATCGTAAAATTGGTGGTGACACAGAAAGAGGATGTGCTGTACGTACACAGTTTGCTGCGCATCGACGATAGCTTTTTTATGATGCCATTGAATGCTTATTGCGGAGAGCGTGCTTTTTTCTGGAGTTGCATGAAATTTGCAAGGAACATGACATTCGCTGTTTGGATAATTCTTTCACTTATGCTTCTTTTTTCTATCGATGTATCGTTAGAAAAAAAAGAGCATTTAATTACGATGTTTGGCATCATATTTCTGATGCCGCTAATTTTTTGTTTTCCTTTTGAGTATTGGAGCTTTAGAACCATGCGTGACTATGCGGTCTATGCGACAGAAATTTTCGCTGTCCATGGTTTTCCAAGGCCAAATGACTTTGATATGCGCGAAGGCGTTACTTTATTCAAGGATCACAGCTATGGTTTTATTGGGTATAGTTGTGAATTGGCATTGAAGAAGCATAGGTCGAAATACAAAATTCAGTCTGCTTGATAATTTCAAAAATAAATTTCCCGTTCAGAAAATATCTAGCTTGGCAGTGATCGTCCAGGCTGCTGCAGGCACGCTAGGTGCTGTTCCAGCGTACAGGCAGCGACAAGTGACGGAGATCTTGTCGCAGGCTTCAGCATGATCGTGGGGTGCTCAAGACGATATCTTTGATTACTAGTGGTAATTGGATAGATGAAAAGTAGTTACCAAAGAGGTAAAGTTCTCAAGAAATAAATAAAGTTGCCCGGTAGAAATAATTAATTTATAATTTCCTTACGTAAATAATTATTTAAGGCAACATATGCACCTGCGCTTGACGCCATGGTGCGGTGTATTTTTGTTTAGCGGCACCCTGTGTGCCGCCGTGTCCGCGCAGACCCGTCCCGAAATCGCGCCGCCCCTTCCCACCACGCCTGGCAGCAGCCAGCGCGACGATGCCAGCCAAGAATTGATACGCCAGCAAGAGCGCGAGCGCGTCCTGCGCCAGCAGCAGGAACGCAATCCCGACGTGCGCCTGCTCGAGGCGCCTGCCGCGGTGTCAGCAAACCGCTTGCCGACGGGCGAATCGCCGTGTTTTACGATTGACCATCTTGTGTTGCGCGGCGAGGATGCGGCGCAGTTCCAGTGGGCATTGAACGCCACCAACCGCGACGACCTGGGCGCGCCGGATTCTCCGCTGGGCCGTTGCCTGGGCACGCAGGCCATCAATGTACTGATGGGCCGCATGCAGAACGCCATCATCGCGCGCGGCTACGTCACCACGCGCGTGCTGGCCGAGCCGCAGGACTTGAGCAAGGGTAGTTTGGCCTTGAGCGTGATACCGGGGCGTATCCGCCAGATCGGTTTTGCGCCCGGCACGAATCCCCGGGCCACCTGGTGGAATGCCGTGCCGGCGCGGCCCGGCGACTTGCTCAACGTGCGCGATACGGAGCAGGCGCTGGAGAACTTCAAGCGCGTGCCGACGGCCGAGGCCGATATCCAGATCATGCCGGCCGAGGGCGGCAACGCCAAGCCGGGCGAGAGCGACCTGCAGATCCAGTGGAAGCAGGGCTTGCCGTTTCGGCTGGCGCTGGGCCTCGATGATGGCGGTTCGCGCTCGACAGGCAAGCTGCAGGGCAGCGTGACCCTGTCGTACGACCACTGGCTGACCCTGAACGACCTGTTTTACCTGAGCCTGAACCAGAACGTCGACGGCGACCGCAACGGCCCGCGCGGCACGGGCGGCATGGTGGCCCACTATTCGATTCCCTACGCCTACTGGCTGTTGGCCTTCACGGCCAGCGACAGCCATTACCACCAGTCCGTGGCCGGCATCAGTCAAGACTACAACTACAGCGGCGCCAGCCAGAACAAGGAAGTGAAACTCTCGCGCCTGGTGTACCGCGATGCGTCGCGCAAGACGACGGTGTCCTTGCGTGGCTGGCAACGCGCCGCGCAGAATTTCATCGACGACACGGAAGTGGAAGTGCAGCGCCGCCGCATGGCGGGCTGGGAACTGGGTATCGGTCATCGCGAATTCATGGGACAGGCCACCTTGGACTTGAACCTGCAATACCGGCGCGGCACGGGCGCGATGCATGCGATGGCGGCGCCCGAGGAAGCATTTGGCGAGGGCACGTCGCGTTTCAAACTCGTCCTGGCCGACGCGGCCCTGTCGGCGCCGTTCAAGCTGGCTGGCCAGCCGCTGCGCTACGCGGGCAGCTGGCGCATGCAGCACAACCGCACGCCGCTGGTGCCGCAAGATCGCTTTGCCATCGGCGGGCGCTACACGGTACGTGGCTACGACGGCGAAAGCAGCTTGTCCGCCGAGCGCGGCTGGCTGCTGCGCAATGAGCTCGGCGTGCCGCTGGGCAGCAGCGGCCAGGAAGCGTATGCCGGGCTGGACCACGGCGAAGTGTCGGGGCCATCCGCCGAATGGCTGATTGCGCGGCGCCTGACGGGCGGCTTCGTCGGTTTGCGCGGCCAGTGGCTGGGCGTGCAGTACGACGCCTTTGTCGGCTGGCCCGTGCGCAAACCCGAGCTGTTCCGCACGGCCAGCCATACGGCCGGCTTCAGCCTGAACGCCAGTTACTAAGACGCCGCCATCGATCAGTTGTCATCTCCCTTTATCGCATCATTTAATTGTCATTAGGACATTTCATGAACAAGAACCTGTACCGCATCATCTTCAATAAACGCCGTGGCCAACTGATGGTCGTCGCCGAAAATGCTTCGTCGCAAGGCAAGGCGGCCAAGGGCGAAGGCGGCCTGGATAGCGGCGTATTTGAGGGCGATGGCGGTGGAGGGATCAACGGACGCTTGCGGCCGCTGGCCTTGGCGATATTTGGCGCGCTGGGCATGGTGGCCTTTGTAGCCGGTCCGGCCATGGGGCAGATTGTGGCCGACCCGAACGCGCCGGGCCGCCAGCGTCCAACGGTGGTGCAAAGCGCCAATGGCGTGACCCAGGTCAATATCCAGACGCCGAGCGCAGCAGGGGTGTCGCGCAATACCTACAGCCAGTTCGACGTGACGGCAAATGGCGCCATCCTCAACAACAGCCGCGGCAATGTGCAGACGCAGACGGGCGGCTGGGTGCAGGGCAATCCATGGCTGGCGGGCGGCAGTGCGCGCGTCATCCTCAACGAGGTCAACTCGGCCAACCCGAGCCAGTTGCGCGGCTATGTGGAAGTGGCGGGCCAGCGGGCAGAGGTCGTCATCGCCAACCCGGCCGGCGTGGCCATCGATGGCGGCGGTTTTATCAATGCCAGCCGGGTCGTGCTGACGACAGGTACGCCGATCCTCAACGATGGCAGCCTGGACGGCTACATGGTGCAGCGCGGCGTGGTCACGATCAATGGTCGCGGCCTCGATACGTCGCTGAGCGACTATACGGCCATCCTGGCGCGCGCCGCGCAAATCAATGGCGGTATCTGGGCGCAGGAACTGAAAGTGGTGACAGGAACGAATCAGATCGATGCGGCGCATGGCGTGGCGGGCGCAGCGTCTGGCGTAGGTCCTGCACCAGCCTACGCGCTGGACGTGGCGCAGCTGGGCGGCATGTATGCGGGCAAGATTACCTTGATCGGCACGGAAGCGGGCCTGGGCGTACGCAACGCGGGCGTGCTGGCGGCGACGGCGGGCAACCTAGTGCTGCAATCGAACGGCTGGCTGAGCAACAGCGGCAACATCCAGTCCGCCGGCAGCGGCAGCCAGACCAGCATCGCCGTCACGGGCGACGTGGCCAACAGCGGTACCGTGTATGCGGGCGGCGACAGCCAGGTGCAGGCGCAGGGCAATATTGCGAACAGCGGCGTGATCGGCGCGCAGAACAATGTCGGCGTGCAAGCCACGGGCGCCGGATCGCGCATCGATGCCACGGCTGGCTCGGTGCTGGCGGCCGGCTTGAATCTGGACAATACATTGACCGTCAGCGGCAAGCTGAACGTTTCCGCTGGCGACACCATTGCCGTGCACGGCACGGCCGTGGCGGGCGGCGACAGCAGCCTGGCGGCGCGCCAGCTGGACCTTGCTGGGGCGCAGGTTTCGGGCGCGAACGTCAGCCTGGGCGCCAGCGCCGGCGACCTCGACGCCAGCCGCGCCCAGGTCAGTGCCCGCGAACGCCTGCAGCTGGACGCGGCACGCACCGTGCGCAGCGATGCAGCGCAGCTGACGGGCCAGCAGTTGGGGCTGAATGCGCACGACTTGTCGAACGTGGGCGGCCAGATCACGCAACTGGGCACGGGCGATCTTTCACTTCAATTGCCGGGGAGCCTGGACAACACGCGCGGCGTCATCGCCACGAATAGCCAGGCCTTGCGCCTGCAGGCAAGCAGCCTGAGCAACCAGGACGGAACGATCCAGCATGCGGGCACGGGTGCGCTGGAGATCGGCGCGGGCCAAATCAACTTGCAGCGCGGCAGCATCATCAGTAACGGCGCCATGGCGCTGACGGGAGAGCAGGTTGACCACCGCGATGCGCGCACGGTGGCGGGGCAGCTCAGCATCAACGCCGGCACCCTGGACAACCGGGGCGGCAGCCTGGCGCAGAGCGGCCAGGGCGTGACCGGCGTGCAGGTGCGTGGCGGGCTGGACAACCGCGGCGGTGCACTGGAAAGCAATGGCACGATGACGGTACAGGCGGCCGGCGTGCAAAACCAGAAGGGCCGCATCGTGGCCAGCGGCGACCTGGCACTGTCGACAGGCGCGCTGGACAATACGGAGGCGACCCTGGCGGCGGGCGGCAAGCTGCGCCTCGATAGTGGCGACGTCGACAATACGCGCGGCCAGATACAGGCGCTGGCGGGCGATGCGGCCTTGACGGTCGCAAAACTGAACAATACGGCCGGCAGCGTGTTTGCCGGTGGCAACCTGAATACCCAGGCCGGCGAAGTACTCAACAGCGGCAATGTGTATGCGGCTGGCAATCAGACGCTGCAGGTGAGTGGCGCCGTCAGCAACAGCGGCGTGATCGCTGCGCAGGGCGACAACCGCATCGACGCCAGCCGCATCGACAGCACTACCGGCAGCTTGCTGGGCGCCGGGGTCCGCGCCGACGGCAACTTGGCCGGCGGCGGCCAGTTGCAGCTGACGGCCACGCAAGCGATCGCGGCCCATGGCCAGAATCTGGCCGCCGGCAAGACCAGCCTGCATGCTGCCGCCATCGACCTGAGCGGCAGCCAGACGGGCGGCGCGGCGATTACCTTGAACGCTACTGCAGGCAATGTCGTCACCGATAACGCGCTGGTGACGACCACCGGCCTGCTGTCCGTGACGGCGGCCGGCAGCGGACAAGCTCTGTCGAACGTGCGCGGCACCTTGAGCGCGGGCCAGTTGGATATCCAAACGGGATCGCTCGACAACCGCAGCGGCACCCTGATTCAGACGGGCAACGGCGACACCACCCTGCAAGGCAGCACCCTGGACAACACGGGCGGACGCATCGCCGTCAACAGCGCCAAGCTGGGACTGCATGCCGACACGGTGCTTAACCGTGACGGCAGCATCGAACATGCGGGCACGGGCCGCCTGAGTATTGAGGCGGCGCGCTTCGATGACGAACGCGGCAAGGTGACGGGCAATGGTTTAGTTGATATCCAGGCGGAAACGATCGATCACCGCCATGCCATCACCTCCGGGCAGAACGTAACAGTGCAGGCCGGCCAGCTGGACAATAGCGACGGCACCCTGCAGCAGACGGGACCGGGACAGATGCGCGTGGACGTGGCGCAGACCCTGGACAATACGCGTGGCAACATCGCCAGCAATGGCGGCCTGCAAGTGCAGGCCGGCGTGCTGGACAACAGCAAGGGCCGCATTACATCCGCTGCCTCGGCGGATATTGCCAGCAAGGGGGCGCTGAACAATACCGATGGCGTGATGGCGGCCACAAAAGACCTGCAAGTTGGCGGCGTGCATATCGACAACACGCGCGGCGTGTTGCAGGCGGACATGTTGCGCATTGATGCGGCAACTTTGCTGAACCAGCAGGGCACGCTCAGCGCCGGCACGGACCTGACGGCGCGCATCAGTGATACGTTGAACAATGCTGGCCTGCTGTATGCGGGCCGCAACCAGCAGCTGACGGTGGGCGGCTTGCTCAACAACACTGGTTCTATCGCTTCCGTCAACAACGCGACGATTACCGCTGGCAAAGTGACTAGCAGCGGTCTGCTGGGCGCCGGCGTGAAAGCGGACGGCAGCTTGGGCACGGCGGGCGATCTGACCATCAATGCCGATGGTGTGTTGCAGGCCAGTGGCCAGAATCTGGCAGCAGGTACAGCCACACTGATGGGTGCCAGTGTGGACCTGTCTGGCAGCCAGACGGGGGCAAGCAACATCGCCATTACCGCGCGCAGCGGCGATGTGCTGACGAATAAAGCCGTCATCTCGGCGAGCAATGTGCTGGCCATCACGGCCAATGCAAATAACGCCCAGTCGCTGGTGAATACCCAGGGTCAGCTGGTGGCAGGACAGCTGCAGCTGAATGTCGCCAACCTGAACAATGCCAGCGGCGAAATCGTGCAGACGGGTAGCAGCGATACCGTCATCACCACGGGCAAGCTGGACAACACGGCCGGCCGTATCGCCGTCAACAGCAATAATCTTGCCCTGAACGCCACGGTGTTAACGAACATCAATGGCAAGCTGGAACATGCTGGTGCCGGCATCCTGGCTATCAACGCGGGCCAGTTCAACAACCAGTTCGGCAAGATCACGGGCAATGGCAAGCTCGACATCACTGCTGCGACGCTGGATCATCGCAATGCGACGACGGTGGCAAATCAGCTGACCATCAACGCAGCCAGCCTGGACAACCGCAGCGGCAGCCTGGCCCAGACGGGTACCGGACTGATGACGGTGAGCGCTACCGGCCAGCTGGACAACACGGGCGGCAAGATCGAAGGCAATGGCAATGCGCTGATAAAAGCTAACTCCTTGCTGAACAACACGGGCCGCGTCGTGGCGGCGCAGGATGCCGAACTACAGTTTGGCAACCTGGACAACACGGAAGGTACGGTGGCGGCGGGCCGTCACCTGAACCTTTCCGGTGGCGATATCGATAATACCAAGGGTCAGCTGCAGGCCGTGGCGGGCAACGCCATCTTGAATGTGGCGAATCTGAACAATGCGGCGGGCAGTGTGTTTGCCGGAGCAAACCTGAACGCGACACTGGCTAGCCTGACCAACACGGGCAGCTTGTATGCTGCCGGCAACCAGACCTTGACCGCCAGTGGCGCCATCGTCAACACGGGCGTGATCGCCGCACAGGGCAACAACAGCATCACGGCAAAGATGCTCGACAGCAGCGCGAGCAGCCTGATCGGTGCCGGCATGCAAGCTGATGGCAAGCTGGGCACAATTGGTGACCTGACGATCAGCACAACACAAACGTTGGCCGCGCATGGCCAAAACCTGGCGGCGGGCAGCGCCAATCTGACAGGTGCCAGCATCGATATCGGCGGTAGCCAGACCAGCGCGGCCAACATCGGCCTGACGGCAACCCAGGGTGACGTCGGCACAAACAAGGCGGTGGTGACGACGCCAGGCACATTGAATGTGACGAGCAGCGCCGCGTTGCACAACACGGACGGTACCTTGCAGGCAGGCCAGCTCGACTTGCATGTGGCCAATCTGGACAACGCAAAAGGTACCATCTTGCAGACGGGCACGGGTGACACGAACATTGTCACCGGCAATCTGGACAATACGGCTGGGCGCATCGCCGTCAACAGCAAAGACTTGAACATCGATGCGGCCATGCTGACGAACCGCGATGGCAAGATCGAACATGCGGGTACGGGCATTTTGTCGGTGCAGGCTGGCGTGGTGGACAACAGCAAGGGCCGTATCACCTCGGCGGCAGCTGCTTCTGTCGTCAGCAAAGATGGGCTGAATAATACCGATGGCGTGATCGCCGCGACTACTGGCCTGCAGGTGGGTAGTACTGCGCTGGACAACACGCGCGGCGTGTTGCAGGCGGACATGTTGCGCATTGATGCGGCAACTTTGCTGAACCAGCAGGGCACGCTCAGCGCCGGCACGGACCTGACGGCGCGCATCAGTGATACGTTGAACAATGCTGGCCTGCTGTATGCGGGCCGCAACCAGCAGCTGACGGTGGGCGGCTTGCTCAACAACACAGGTTCCATCGCTTCCGTCAATAACACGACGATTACCGCTGGCAAAGTGACCAGCAGCGGTCTGCTGGGCGCCGGTGTGAAGGCCGACGGCAGTCTGGGCACGGCGGGCGATCTGACCATCAATGCCGATGGCGTATTGCAGGCCAGTGGCCAGAATCTGGCGGCGGGCACAGCCACGCTGACGGGGGCCAATGTGGACCTGTCGGGCAGCCAGACGGGGGCAAGCAACATCGCCATCACCGCGCGCAGCGGCGATGTGCTGACGAATAAAGCCGTCATCTCGGCCAGCAACGTGCTGGCCATCACGGCCAATGCAAACAACGGCCAGTCACTGGTGAATACCCAGGGTCAGCTGGTGGCAGGACAGCTGCAGCTGAACGTAGCCAAGCTGAACAACGCCAGCGGCGAGATCGTGCAGACGGGCACGGGCGACACCGTTATCACCACGGGCAAGCTGGATAACACGGCAGGCCGCATCGCCGCCAACAGCAATAATCTTGCCCTGAACGCGACGGTCTTGACGAACATCAATGGCAAGCTGGAACATGCTGGTGCCGGTGTGCTGGCCATCAACGCGGGCCAGTTCAACAACCAGTCCGGCAAGATCACGGGCAATGGCAAGGTCGATATCACGGCAACCACTCTCGATCATCGCAATGCGATGACGGTGGCGAATCAGCTGACCATCAACGCCGGCAGCCTTGACAACCGTGCCGGTAGCCTGGCCCAGACGGGTAGCGGACTGATGACGGTGAGCATCACTGGCCAGCTCGACAACACGGGCGGCAAGATCGAAGGCAATGGCGATGCACTGGTCAAAGCCGCAACCTTGCTGAACAACACGGGCCGCATTGTGGCGGCGCAGGATGCCGAGTTGAACGTCGGTAGCTTGGACAACACGGAAGGGACGGTGGCGGCGGGCCGTCACCTGAACCTTTCCGGTGGCGATATCGACAATACCAAGGGCCAGCTGCAAGCTGTGGCGGGCAACGCCACCTTGAATGTGGCGCACCTGAACAATGCGGCAGGCAGCGTCTTTGCTGGCGCGAATCTGAACACCACGCTCGATACCCTGAACAACACCGGCAGTCTGTATGCGGCCGGGAACCAATCGCTTACCGCGAAAGGTGCTGTTACGAATACTGGCGTGATTGCAGCGCAGGGCAATAACAGCGTCACGGCCAATAGCCTTGACGGCAGCGCAAGCAGTTTGATCGGCGCCGGCATCCAGGCCGATGGCAAGCTGGGCACGTCGGGTGAATTGACGATTAATACCGCGCAAGCGCTGGCCGCGCATGGCCAGGTTCTGGCGGCAGGCAATGCCAATCTTACCGGCGCCGCACTCGATATCAGCGGCAGCCAGGCCAGCGGTGCCAACATCGGCCTGACGGCCACCCAAGGTGACGTCAGTACGAACAAGGCGGTCGTGACGACCTCGGGTACGTTGAGTGTGGCGAGCAACGCCACCTTGCATAATACGGAAGGGACATTGCAGGCAGGCCAGCTCGACCTGCACGTGGCAACCCTGGACAACGCCAAAGGCACCGTGCTGCAAACGGGCACGGGCGACACGACCATCGTTACCGGCAATCTGGACAACACGGCCGGACGCATCGCCGTCAACAGCAAGAACTTGAACATCGATGCCGTCACCGTCACGAACCAGGATGGCAAGATCGAGCATGCGGGTACGGGCATCTTGAATCTGCAAGCAGGCGTGCTGGACAACCGCAAGGGCCGCATCACGTCCGCTGCCTCGGCGGATATTGCCAGCAAGGGGGCGCTGAACAATACCGATGGCGTGATGGCGGCCACAAAAGACCTGCAAGTTGGCGGCGTGCATATCGACAACACGCGCGGCATATTGCAGGCGGACACCTTGCGTCTGGATACGGCCAGCTTGCTGAACCAGCAGGGCACGGTTAGCGCCGGCACGGACCTGACGGCGAAAGTGAGCAGAGACCTGAACAACGCGGGCCTGCTGTACGCGGGCCGCAACCAGCAACTGACGGTCGGTGGCTTGCTGAACAACACAGGTTCCATCGCCTCCGTTGGCAACACCCATATTACCGCTGGCAAAGTGACCAGCAGCGGTCTGCTGGGCGCCGGCGTGAAAGCGGACGGCAGCCTGGGGACGGCGGGCGATCTGACCATCAATGCCGATGGTGTCTTGCAGGCCAGTGGCCAGAATCTGGCGGCGGGCACAGCCACGCTGACGGGCGCCAATGTGGACCTGTCTGGCAGCCAGACGGGGGCAAGCAACATCGCCATCACCGCGCACAGCGGCGATGTGCTGACGAACAAAGCCGTCATCTCGGCCAGCAACGTGCTGGCCATCACGGCCAATGCAAATAACGCCCAGTCGCTGGTGAATACCCAGGGTCAGCTGGTAGCCGGTCAGTTGCAACTGAACGTGTCCAACCTAAACAACGCCAGCGGCGAGATCGTGCAGACGGGCACGGGCGACACCGTCATCACCACGGGCAAACTCGACAACACGGCGGGCCGCATCGCCGTCAACAGCGCTAACCTGGCCCTGAATGCGACGGTGTTGACGAACGTCAATGGCAAGCTGGAGCACGCCGGAGTCGGCGTGCTGGCTATCAACGCGGGCCAGTTCAACAACCAGTTCGGCAAGATCACGGGCAATGGCAAGCTCGACATCACTGCTGCGACGCTGGATCACCGCAATGCGACGACGGTGGCAAATCAGCTGACCATCAACGCAGCCAGCCTGGACAATCGCAGCGGCAGCCTGGCCCAGACGGGTACCGGACCGATGACGGTGAGCACTACGGGCCAGCTCGACAACACGGGCGGCAAGATCGAAGGCAACGGCGATGCGCTGATAAAAGCTAACTCCTTGCTGAACAACACGGGACGCATCGTGGCGGCGCAGGATGCCGAGTTGAACGTCGGTACCTTGGACAACACGGAAGGGACCGTAGCGGCAGGGCGTCACTTGGCATTGAGTGGTGGCGACATCGACAATAGCAAGGGCCAGTTGCAAGCCGTGGCGGGCAATGCCACTTTGAATATGGCGAACCTGAACAATGCGGCAGGTAGCGTGTTTGCTGGCGCTAACCTGAGCAGCACGCTCGATACCTTGAGCAATACGGGCAGCCTGTATGCGGCCGGCAACCAGACCTTGAATGCCAGCGGCGTCATCGTGAACACGGGCGTGATTGCGGCGCAAGGCAACAATAGCATCAAGGCCAATAGTATCGATAGCAGCGCAAGCAGCTTGATCGGTGCGGGCATCCAGGCCGATGGCAAGCTGGGTACGTCTGGCGACTTGACGATCAGCACTAAGCAGAACCTCGCCGCCCATGGCCAGATTCTCGCCGCAGGCAATGCCAATCTGACCGGCGCTACGCTCGATATCAGCGGCAGCCAGGCCAGCGGTGCAAACATCGGCCTGACGGCTACCCAAGGTGACGTCAGTACGAACAAGGCGGTTGTGACGACCTCGGGTACGTTGAGTGTGGCGACCAACGCCACCTTGCATAATACGGAAGGGACATTGCAGGCAGGCCAGCTCGACCTGCACGTGGCAAACCTGGATAACGCCAAAGGCGTCGTCTTGCAGACGGGCACGGGTAATACGGTCATCCAGACCGGCAGTCTGGACAACACGGCCGGACGCATCGCCGTCAACAGCAAGGACCTGAACATCGATGCCGTCACGGCCACGAACCAGGATGGCAAGATCGAGCATGCGGGCACGGGCATCTTGAATTTGCAAGTAGATGCGCTGGACAACAGCAAGGGCCGCATCACGTCCGCCACGGCGGCCGATATCGTCAGCAAAAGTACACTGAATAATACCGATGGCGTGATTGCCGCGACTGCCGACTTGCATGTCGGTGGTGTGCATGTCGACAATACGCGCGGCGTGTTGCAGGCGGACACCTTGCGTCTGGATACGGCCAGCTTGCTGAACCAGCAGGGCACGGTTAGCGCCGGCACGGACTTGACGGCGAAAGTGAGCAGAGACCTGAACAACGCGGGCCTGCTGTACGCAGGCCGCAACCAGCAGCTGACAGTGGGCGGCTTACTGAACAACACAGGTTCCATCGCGTCCGTCAATAACACGACGATTACCGCTGGCAAAGTGACCAGCAGCGGCCTGCTGGGCGCCGGCGTGAAAGCGGACGGCAGCCTGGGGACGGCTGGCGATCTGATCATCAATGCCGATGGTGTGTTGCAGGCCAGTGGCCAGAATCTGGCGGCGGGCACAGCCACGTTGACGGGTGCCAGTGTGGACCTGTCTGGCAGCCAGACGGGGGCAAGCAACATCGCCATTACCGCGGGCAGCGGCGATGTGCTGACGAACAAAGTCGTCATCTCGGCCAGCAACGTGCTGGCCATCACGGCGAATGCAAATAACGCCCAGTCGCTGGTGAATACCCAGGGTCAGCTGGTGGCAGGACAGCTGCAGCTGAATGTCGCCAACCTGAACAACGCCAGTGGCGAGATCGTGCAGACGGGTGTCGGTGACACCGTCATCACCACGGGCAAGCTGGACAACACGGCCGGCCGCATCGCCGTCAACAGCAATAATCTTGCCCTGAACGCCACGATATTGACGAACGTTAATGGCAAGCTGGAGCACGCTGGTGCCGGTGTGCTGGCCATCAACGCGGGCCAGTTTAACAACCAGTTCGGCAAGATCACGGGCAATGGCAAGCTGGATATGATAGCTACCACCCTGGATCACCGCAATGCGACGACGGTGGCCAATCAGCTGACCATCAACGCCAGCAGCCTGGACAACCGCGCCGGCAGCCTGGCACAGACGGGCGCCGGACTGATGACGGTGAGCGCCACCGGCCAGCTGGACAACACGGATGGCAAGATCGAGGGCAATGGTGATGCGCTGGTGAAGGCAGCCACCTTGCTGAACAGCACCGGCCGCATCGTGGCGGTGCAGGATGCCACGTTGAATGTAAATCGCCTGGACAACACGGAAGGCACGGTGGCGGCAGGACGTCATCTGCAACTGTCCGGTGGCGACATCGACAATACCAAAGGCCAATTGCAAGCCGTGATCGGCAATGCCACCTTAAATGTGGCGAACCTGAACAACACCGCAGGCAACGTGTTTGCCGGCGGTAACCTGAACACCGCACTCGATACCTTGAGCAACACGGGCAGTCTGTATGCGGCCGGCAACCAGACCTTGACCGCCAGCGGCGCCATTGTGAACACGGGTGTCATCGCGGCGCAGGGCAACACCAGCATCACGGCAAAGACGCTCGACAGCAGCGCAAGTAGCTTGCTCGGTGCTGGCATGCAGGCTGATGGCAAGCTGGGCACGGCTGGCGACCTGACGATCAGCACTACACAAACGCTGGCTGCGCATGGCCAAAACCTGGCGGCAGGCAATGCCAAACTGATTGGCGGCACGCTCGATATCGGCGGCAGCCAGACCAGCGCGGCGAACATCGGTCTGACGGCAACAACGGGTGACGTCAGCACGAACAAGGCGGTGGTCACGACGCCAGGCGCGCTCAACATCACGACGAACTCCACCTTGCACAACACGGAAGGCACGGTGCAGGCGGGCCAGCTGGATCTACATTTAGGCAATCTCGACAACGCCAAGGGTACGGTATTGCAGACGGGCACGGGCGACACGAGCATCGTCACCGGCAATCTGGACAATACAGCGGGCCGCATTGCCGTCAACAGCGCAAACTTGAACATCGATGCCGTCAGCGTCACGAACAAGGACGGCAAGATTGAGCATGCGGGTACGGGCATCTTGAATCTGCAAGCGGGCGTACTGGACAACAGCAAGGGCCGCATCACCTCCGCCGCGGCGGCTGAAATCATCAGCAAGGGGGTGCTGAACAATACTGATGGCGTAATTGCCGCGACTGCTGACTTGCATGTGGGCGGCGTGAACATCGATAACATGCGCGGCGTGTTGCAAGCGGACATGTTGCGTATTGATGCGGCCAGCTTGCTGAACCAGCAGGGCACGGTTAGCGCCGGCACGGACCTGACGGCGAAAGTGAGCGGAGACCTGAACAACGCGGGCCTGCTGTACGCGGGCCGCAACCAGCAACTGACGGTCGGCGGCTTACTGAACAACACAGGTTCCATCGCCTCCGTTGGCAACACCCATATTACTGCGGGCAAAGTGACCAGCAGCGGCCTGCTGGGCGCCGGCGTAAAAGCGGACGGCAGCCTGGGCACGGCGGGCGATCTGACCATCAATGCCGATGGTGTGTTGCAGGCCAGTGGCCAGAATCTGGCAGCAGGTACAGCCACACTGATGGGTGCCAGTGTGGACCTGTCTGGCAGCCAGACGGGGGCAAGCAACATCGCCATTACCGCGCGCAGCGGCGATGTGCTGACGAACAAAGCCGTCATCTCGGCCAGCAATGTGCTGGGCATCACGGCCAATGCGAATAACGCCCAGTCACTGGTGAACAGCCAAGGCCAGCTGGTGGGCGGCCAGTTGCAGCTGAACTTCGCCAACCTGAACAACGCCAGCGGCGAGATCGTGCAGACGGGCACCGGCGACACCGTCATCACCACGGGAAAACTCGACAACACGGCGGGCCGCATCGCCGCCAACAGCGCGAACCTGGCCCTGAATGCGACAGTCTTGACGAACGTCAATGGCAAGCTGGAACACGCGGGCACCGGCATCTTGGCCATCAACGCGGGCCAGTTCAACAACCAGTTCGGCAAGATCACGGGCAATGGCAAGCTGGACATTACGGCAGCCACCTTCGACCACCGCAATGCAACAACGGTGGCCAATCAGCTGACCATCAACGCCGGCAGCCTGGACAATCGCAGCGGCAGCCTGGCGCAGACGGGTACCGGCCTGATGACGGTGGCGGCTACCGGCCAGCTGGACAATACGGGCGGCAAGATCGAAGGTAACGGCGATGCGCTGGTGAAGGTAAACACTTTGCTGAACAGCACAGGCCGCATCGTGGCGGCGCAGGACTCCACATTGAACTTGGGCAGCCTGGACAACGCGGAAGGCACGGTGGCAGCAGGCCGCAATCTGGGATTGACCGGCGGCGATATCGACAATACCAGGGGCCAGTTGCAGGCAGTGGCCGGGGATGCCACGCTGAATGCCGGCAAATTCAACAATACGGCCGGCAACGTGTTTGCCGGCGCCAACCTGAATGCCACCTTGGCTAGCCTAGACAACACCGGCAGCCTGTATGCGGCCGGCAACCAGACCCTGAATGCCAGCGGCGCCGTCGTCAACACGGGCGTCATCGCGGCACAAGGCAACAACAGCCTGACGGCGAAAACCCTCGACAGCGGCGCAACGAGCCTGCTTGGCGCCGGCATGCGGGCCGATGGCAGCCTGGGCATGGCTGGTGACCTGACGGTGAACACGACGCAAGCGTTGGGTGCGCATGGTCAAAATTTAGCCGCAGGCAGTGTCAAGCTGAGCGGCGCCACGCTCGATATCAGCGGCAGCCAGACCAGCGCCAGCAACATCGGCCTGACGGCAACGCAGGGTGATGTCATGACCAGCAAGGCGATCGTCGCGACAACGGGTACATTGAACATCACGACCAACGCCACTTTGCACAACACGGAAGGCAGCTTGCAGGCGGGCCAGCTCGACCTGCACGTAGGCAATCTGGACAACGCAAAAGGCACTGTGTTACAGACCGGTGTGGGCGATACCGTCATTCAAACGGGGAATCTGGACAATACTGGCGGCCGCATTGCCGTCAATAGCAGCAATCTGACCTTCGCAGCGAACGCACTCACGAATGCCGCTGGCAAGATCGAGCACGCGGGCACGGGGAAATTGGCGATCACGACGCCAGCCTTCAACGGTGCCGGTGGCACGATTACGGGCAATGGCCTGGTTGACATCGTTGCCGGCACGTTCAACCATAGCATGGCGACCACCTCGGCCCAGCAATTGCGTATCGCGGCCGATGCGATGAGCAATCAGGGCGGCAAATTGCAGTCGACAACGGCGCTCACGGCGCAGGTGGCGCAGGAGCTGGACAATCGCAGCGGTTCCATCGCAGCAAACGGTGTGCTGCAAGTTAACACGGGTAGTCTGGACAATGCCAAGGGTAATATTACCGCGCAAGGCGATGTCACGGTATCGTCGCAGGGCGCGTTGAACAACAAGGAAGGCACGATTGTTGGCAAGGAAAATGTGCAGGTGCATGCCTTGGCCCTGGATAATACGCACGGAGTGGTGCAAGCCGTGCATGGTGCCCTGGATGTGAAGGCTGCGAGTCTGATCAACGCCGCTGGCGAACTCAGTGCCGCTACCGACCTGACTACGGCAGTCACTGGCGACATGCTGAACAGCGGTCTGCTGTATGCCGGCGTCAAGCAGTCTCTGGACGTAGGCGGCAGCCTGACCAATACCGGATCCATCGCCGCGCTGGGCAATACCAGCGTGACGGCGGGCAGCTTGTCCGGCAACGGCTTGCTGGCGGCTGGCTTGACGACGAGCGGCGCGCTTGGACAGGCGGGCGACTTGACTGTTCGCAGCAATGGCGTCCTGCAGGCAGGCGGCAAGAATATCGCGGCCGGTACTGTTGCGCTCAGTGGGGCATCGCTGGACCTGGCAGGTAGCCAGACCAGTGGCAGCAATATTACCTTGAATGCTGGCAGCGGCAACATCACGACCGCCAAGGCGGTGCTCGCTACGGCTGGTTTGCTGAGTATTACGGCCAGCGCGCAGAATAGCCAGGCGCTGCTCAATCAAGGTGGCCAGTTAAGCGCCGGGCAGCTTGATGTCAAGGTGGCTAACCTCAATAATACCGGCGGCAGCATCATCCAGACAGGAAGTGGCGATAGCGCCATCAACCTGGCTGGAGCGGGCCAGCTGGACAATACGGCCGGGCGTATCGCGGTCAACAGCCGCAATCTCCAGTTGACGGCAGGAACCTTGACCAACGTGGATGGCAAGATCGAGCACGCGGGTAGCGGCACCCTGGGCATCAGCGTGGCTAACCTGTATGGGCAACGCGGCCAGATTACGGGTAACGGCGCGCTCGACGTGCGCGCCACCTATGTCGACCATCGCAACGCCAGTACTGTGGCGCAGCAACTGAGTTTTATCACCTCCACGCTGGATAATCGCCAGGGCGAACTGTTGCAGCTGGGCAAAGGCAACACATCGCTTACGGCTAGCGCCAGTCTTGACAACGCCGGCGGCCGGATTGAAAGCAATGGCGGCCTGGTGTTGCAAACGGCAGACTTGCGCAATCAGAGCGGGCGCGTGCTTTCTGGCGGCGTGTTGGATGTAACCGCCACTGCGGGACTCGACAACAGCGGCGGCACATTGGTTGGCGCTACCGGGCTGGTCTTGACCGCAGGCGATGTTAGCAATACCCGAGGTACCTTGCAGGCAGTTACCGGCGATGCCCGGCTGCAAGTGAAAGGCCTGGACAATGACGGTGGTAGCGTCCTTGCCGGCGGACAATTGGTCACGCATGCGGACAACGTCAGCAATACCGGCAGCATGTACGGCGCGTCGCAGATGCTGAATGTCAGCGGAGTGGTGCGCAACAGCGGCACGATTGCCGCGCTTGCCAATACCACCATTACGGCCGCCAGCCTCGACAGCGGGGCGGGAGGCCTGCTCGCGGCAGGCATGCAGGCGGATGGCAAGCTGGCAGGCACCGGGAATCTGCTGGTAACGACGACGCAGCAATTACGCGCGGCAGGGCAGAACTTGGCCGCAGGCAATATGAGCATGACGGGTAGCGGTGTCGATCTTGCCGGCAGCGTGAACAGCGCGGCGAACATCGCGCTGACGGCGACGCAGGGCAATGTCAGCACGGCCGGCGCGAACGTCGGCACGGCAGGTACGCTGAATGTGAACGCGCAAGCGGGCAATGGCCAGACGTGGGATAACAGCCGTGGCGATATCGTGGCTGGCCAACTGGTGGTGCAGATGGCGAACCTCAACAATAACAAGGGTAGCATCGTGCAGAGCGGCAGCGGCGATACGAGCATCGTCATGCGCGCGCCAAATGGCGCACTTGACAATACCGATGGCCGGATTGCCGTCAATAGCACCAATCTCACCCTGGGGGCCGCCACGCTCGGTAATGCCGGTGGGCGGATCGAGCACGCTGGCCTGGGCCAGCTGGCCATCAATGCCGGCGCCTTGAACGGTCAGGGCGGCCAGATCACCGCCAATGGCAGTCTGAAGATCACCGCTACCAGCATCGATCTTCGCAAGGCCAGTACGCAGGCGGGGCAGTTGACTATCGACAGCGGTAGCCTCGATAACCGCCAGGGGGAGTTGGTACAGCTGGGGCAGGGCGCCAGCAATATCCGCATCGCGCAAGTTCTGGACAATCAAGGTGGCCTGATCGCCAGCAATGGCAATACCACCGTCAGCGCGCAGGTCATCAACAATCAGGGCGGCACGGTGCAGGCGGCGGGCAGCGCCACCTTGGACCTGAGCGCCGGTACTTCATTAAATAATGACAACGGCGGCAAGATCGCAGCGGGAGGCGACGCGACGCTTCAGGCCGGCAGTATGTCGAACCGCGGCGGCAGCCTGACGATGGGCGGAAGCCTTGCGCTGACGCTGAACCAGGCGCTCGACAATAAGGACGGCCTGGTGGCCGCCAATGGCAATCTCGGCATCCAGGCTGCCAGTATCGACAATACGGGCGGTAAACTGGCCAGCGTCACGGGCAATCTGCGCGCGACCACGGGCCAGCTGCGCAACGACAGCGGGCAAATTCAGGCCGGTGCGGACATTGTTTTGCAGAGCACAAGCCTTGGCAATACGCAGGCTTCTGGCTATGCCGCCGCGGGCAGCATCGTGGGCCGCAACGTCAGCATCGATACGGCGGGACAAGCCTTGAATAATGTCCAGGGAACCATCGCCGCCACGCAAGTGCTGAATCTGCAAACGGGGGAGCTGAGCAATCGTGGCGGTTTGCTGCAAGCAGGCAATGCGATCGTCGTCAACACCCATGGCCAGACGCTCGACAACAGCGATGCCGCGGCGTATGCGGCTAGCCATGCCGGCAGCAATGGCGGCATCAGCAGCGGCGGCACGCTGGCGCTGGCGACTGGCGCCTGGAATAACGCGGCTGGCTTTCTGGGCGCTGCTGGGCAGGTAAGTGGCAGCAGCGGCTACATCAATAACCTGGGCGGAAAAATTGTCTCCAACGGCGGCCTGGAGCTGGCCATTGCCGGACTGGCGAATCAGGGCGGCCAGGTGCAAGTGGTCGGCAACCTGGGCTTGCAGGCGGGTGCCGGTACGATTGACAACACGTCCGGACTGATCCGTGGTGGCGCCGCCGTTACGTTGGGGGCTGGCGCCATCGTCAACCAGGCAACGCAGGGGGCCGGGAACGGAATCGAAGGCCGTGACGTCAGCCTGTCGGCCGGCACGATCAATAACAGCCAGGGCGGTTTGCGTGCAGATAATAATCTGAACATCAGCAGCAACGGCAGCTTGAACAATACATTCGGGTTGATCAGCGCCAACAATACCGTCAGCGTCAAGGACGAGGGAGGCAGCCGCAGCTTGGCCATCAACAATGGCGGCGGCACCATCATCGGCGGCGAATTGACGGCGGTAAAGGCGGCGGGCTTGAGCGGTAGTGGCAACGTGATGTCCAGGGGCGATCTGAACCTGGATCTGAGCGGCAATTACATTATCGAGGCCGGCGCGCAGGTGATCGCCAACCGTAACGCCAGTCTCAGCGTGGGGGGCAGCCTTGTCAACGCGGGCAAGGTGCAGGCCGGCCAGATGCTGGCCCTCAATGCCTACGGTCTCGACAACACCAGCAGCGGCGACATCAATGCTGGCACCACCAAGGTAAATATAGGAGCGACCCTGACTAACCGGGGCGTGATCGATGGCGTGAATACGCAGATTGATGCGGGCACGCTCAACAATTTCGGCAGCGGGCGCATCTACGGCACTGCGCTCAGTATCGGGGCGGGCACGCTGAACAACGATGTCGAGGGCGGCGTGGCGGCAACGATAGCGTCGCGCGGCAGCCTCGATATCGGCGCCACCACCATCAACAACCGGGAGCATGCGCTGATCTTCAGCTCAGGCGACATGGCGATCGGCGGCAGCCTTGATGGTAACCGCTACGCCGCAGGCGCCGTAGCCAGCCTGACCAATGCCAGCGCCACCATCCAGGCCATGGGCAATTTGGCGCTGAGGGCAGGTGAAATTACCTTGTTGAACAATCACTTTGCGGTGGAGTTTTCTCCCACGGGTCAGACGGAATATATCACTGAGTATGTAACACAAGATGGCACGCGTTATTCTGCCAATGCACCGGGTATTAAGACTGTCCTGGACACCAATGGTAACCGGCGGCTGGTGAGCCCCTCTGGCCCCGCCCGCAATTACGAATTCCGTAAATACACCATCACGCGTACTACCAGTACCAGTACGGTGACAGAAACGGATCCTGCTGTCATCAGCGCGGGTGGCAATCTGACGGTGGACGCCTATAAGATCCGCAATGAAAACAGCCGCTTTGTGGCGGGCCAGGTGCTGAAAGTCAAGGGTGCCATCGAAGAAAATATCTCTACGGGTAATCAGACCTTGATTATCGAAACTGGTTTGGTGACTGAGTACGAGTATCTTGACATGGCAAGGCCCGCGAATGTTCCGAATTGGGAGGTATATCACCATTCATACTCTTATGGCAATACGAGAACGATCAACGGACCGGACACGCCGTCCTCGGGCGGCGCGCCCTCCAACGGCGTCGGGGCACGCGCGAATGTCTCCTCTGCCGGCGCAAGCAGCGGTGCTGGCGCCGCCAATGTCAGCGTCTGGCTCAATACGGTAGGTAACACGGCAGGTTCCGTTGCCGGCGTGGCAGCCAGTACAGGCCAGGGTGCGGCAAGCGCCGGCGCGGCCAGTGGGCCAGGCGATAGCCAACTGGGCAATATCGGCGGCACGGGCGGGGTCGCTTCGGTGGCGGGCCAGACGGTGTCCGCAGCCAACGGCAGCAGCGCCGATATCCATATGTCTTCTATCCTGCGCTCCAACGTCGGCACCGGCACCGATGTGGCCAGTGCGGGCGTGGCCAGCGGTAGTGGCGGCTTGCAAGGCAGCGACCGGGCTGGCCAGGCAGGCCAGGCCGGCAGCATTTCCGCCGTGGCAGCGGCAGGGGGGGGCGCGGCGGCAGGCAAGGGGGCGGCCAGCGGCATAGGCGATCCGAGCCAATTGGCATTCCAGGCGCAGGGAGGCCCGAACAGTGTAAACGGCGCAGCAGGCTTGCATGGCAGCGACCGGACCGGCAACGCGGGCCAGGCAGGTACGATCGGTGCCGTTGCGGGCCAGAATGCGATGCTCAATGCCGGCAACGGCGCCACTGCCGGTACCGGAAGTCTGGTGGTGGATGCCCAAGGCGGACCGGCGGGTGTCCAGGGTGTTTCCGGACCTGGCGGTAGCGACCGCACCGGCAATGCGGGCCAGGCAGGCACGATTGGTGCCGTTGCAGGGCAGAATGCAATGCTCAACGCCGATACCGGCGCCATCGCCGGCACCGGAAGTCTGCGGGTGGATGCCCAGGGTGGACCGGCAGGCGTTCAGGGCGCCAGCGGACCCGGCGGCAGCGACCGCACAGGCAGCGCGGGTCAGGCTGGCAGTGTGGGGACGGTAGCTGGCAGCAACGTGAAAGTGACGGGGGCGCCAAGCTTGGGCGGTGTCGATACGGCTGGCTTGGCTGTGGGCGCGGTAGCTGGCCCGGCCGGCGTTGCTGGCGCTAAAGGACTCAGTGGCAGTGATCGGACTGGCAATGCCGGTCTGGCGACGCAGCCTGGCGCCGTCGCGGGTAATGCCCTGTCCAGTGTCGATGGCGCGGCAGGCGCCACGCAGGCGGCTGTAGGGGCAGGCAAGCAAGCGGCCATCGGTACGGCGGCTGGCGCTGCTGGCAAGGTCGCAGCAGGACCTGGCGCGGGCCAGGCACGTTCGCCGCTGATCCGGCAAGTGGCGCTGGCCAATCCGGACGGCAAGGCGGAAGTTGTCAGGACCGGAGCCAAAGCCTTGCAACTGCCGAATGCCAGCCTGTTCAAGATCAGCCCTTCAGCGTCGGCCCAGTATCTGGTTGAAACGGATCCTCGCTTTGCGGAGTACCGCACCTGGACGGGTTCGGACTACATGAGCAGCAAAACGCAACTGGATCCCGCCGTCACGCAAAAGCGACTGGGTGATGGATTCTACGAGCAGCAATTGGTACGCGAGCAGATCGCCGACCTGACGGGCCACCGTTTTACAGGCGACTATAGCAACGACGAGGAGCAATTCCGCGGCCTGATGGATGCTGGCGTCAGCTATGCCCAGCAGTATGGCTTGCGCCCCGGCGTGGCATTGACGCCGGAGCAGATGGCGGCATTGACCAGCGACATCGTCTGGCTGGTCGAGCGTGAAGTCACGCTGGCCGATGGCAGTACGCAGAAGGCGCTGGTGCCGCAAGTGTATGTGCGCCTGCGCGCCGGTGACATCGATGGCACCGGTGCCTTGTTGGCTGGTAAAAATGTCGATATCAACATCAGCGGCGACCTGACCAACAGTGGCACCATTGCCGGGCGCGACGTGGTATTGCTCAATGCGGAGAACGTGAACAACCTCGGTGGCCGCATCGATGGCGATGCCGTTGCCATCGCCGCCCGTAATGACCTCAACAACATCAGCGGAACTATTTCCGCGAACAGTACGCTGCAGGCCAGCGCCGGACGGGACATCAATATTGCCACTGGCACGCTCGATGGCGGACACGTTATCGACCGCGTGGCGGGCCTCTATGTCAGTGGCGGCGCAACGGGTAGCGGCAATATGATTGTTTCTGCAGGCCGCGATGTCAGCATCACGGGCGCAATCGTCAGCAATACCGCGCCTGGTGGAGCGACGAGCATTTCGGCAGGGCGCGACTTGAGTGTTGGTTCGGTCGTCGCGAAAGCCACGAACGCCGTGGGGTCGGATTTTGCCAAGGAGATGGTCAGCGACGTGCAAAGCGACAAATTGGCATTGGTAGCAGGAAACGATATCAATATCCGCGCGAGTGGCGTCGTCGCTGAAACGCAGCTGCTGGCCAGCGCAGGCCGCGACATCAATCTGGTGACAACGACTGCCAGCGATTCCAGCGTACGTTTGCGGGACAGAAAAACCATCAGTGACAGCAGCACGGTCGTCGACAAGGTGGCGGGCCTGTACGTCACCGGCACGGGCGAAGGCAATACCTTGATTGCTCAAGCGGGGAGGGATATGACACTCACCGCTGGCGTCATCGCCAATGCCGGCGCCAACGGCCAGACCAGCTTGATTGCTGGCAATAACCTGACCCTCAATACCGTCACCGTGGTCTCCACGCACGACGAAGTGCGCAACGCCGACAATTACAGCAAGCAGAGCAAGACGGGCGAAGTAGGCAGCCAGATCATGGGCGCCGGCAATGTCAATTTGCAGGCGGGCAACGACTTACTGGCGCGTGCGGCGGATGTGCAGGCGGGCGGAGCCCTGGGTCTGGTGGCGGGCAATGATATCAGTCTGGTCAGTGGTGTAGCTACCGACAGCCTCGATGTGGCAAGCAAGGTCAAGAAAAGCGGTACTTTCTCCAGCAAAACCACGACCACGCGCGATCTCGTACAGACCAGCACGGCGCTGGGGACTTCATTGACGGGCAATACAGTCGATATCGTCGCCGGGCATGACCTGAAGGTAGCGGGTTCATCGGTACTTGCGCACGAGGCCGTCAATTTAATGGCGAAAAACGATATCAGCATCGAGTCCGTCGGACTGGACGGCAAGGAGATTCACTCCAAGCAAGTCAAGAAGAGCGGCACCTTTGGCCTGAGCAAGTCGCTGACCAGCCAGGCCGACGATGGCCGCACCGTTACCCAAGCGGGAAGTGCCGTCAGTGGCGGCAGTGTGACGATGGTGGGTGGACGCGATGTCGCCATCAAGGGCAGTACGGTGGTGGCCGATGGCAATATTGACTTGACCGCCTTGCGCAACCTGAGCATCGTCAGTGCCGAGAATGACAAAGACACGACGTCGAGCAGCTTTAGCAAGAAATCTGGCTTTATCGGCAGCATCAACCAGCCAGCTTTTGGTACGGTAAAGACCACCAGCGATGGCAAGAACACGGGCGTGGCGCAAGTGGGCAGCCAGATTGCCAGCCTGGGCGGCAATGTGTCGCTGCGCGCGGGCGAGACGTATACGCAGACGGCCAGCGAAGTGCTGGCCACCGGCGCGGGCGCGAATGGCGGCTTGCCTGGCGATATCAGCATCGTGGGCAAGAACGTGTTGATCAAGGAGGCGTACAACAGCAATGCCAGCGAGCAGCACACGACCTTCAGCAAGGTGGCCCTTGGCGGCACGGTCAACGTGCCGATTGTCGACGCCGTGAAAAGCATTGGCAGTCTGGCGAAGGCAGCCGAACAGACGAAGGACTCGCGCATGCAGGCCCTGGCTGCGGTGACTTTGGCATCGAAGGCCACAGATCTGGCTGGCTTGGCTTCGAAGGGATTGACCAGCAATGGCATCAAGATCAGCGTCAGCCTGGGCAGCAGCAAGAGCGAAAGCGAGATGCACCAGAGTAGCAGCACGGTGGTTGGCAGCGCGGTCAATGCAGCCGGTAATGTCAGCATCGTTGCGACTGGGGCAGGGGCGGGCAGTGATTTGACAGTGGCTGGCAGCAAGATCGGGGCTGGCGGCAATCTCACTTTGTTTGCCGACGACAAGATCAACTTGCTTGCGGCGCAAAACACGGCGACGCAAACGAGCAAGAACAGCAGCAGCGGTTCCAGCATCGGCGTCGGCTATACCTTTGGCGGCACGCAAAACGGTTTCAGCCTCGATATTGCCGCAAACAAGGCACGCGGCAAGGCCGATGGCACGGACAGTTACTACACCAACACCTATGTGACGGCAGGCAAGACGGCGACCATCATCAGTGGTGGCGACACGACCTTGCAAGGCGCGATTTTGGCGGCAGACACGGTCAAGGGCGCCATCGGCGGCAACCTGAACATTGTCAGCTTGCAGGATACAAGCACCTACGCCAGCAAGAGCAGCAGCGCGGGCTTCAACATGAGCTTGTGTATTCCTCCGTTCTGCTATGGCGCCAGCAGTGTCGGCGGCAGTGTCTCGAAGAGCAAGGCCAAAGGTGACTTTGCCAGCGTTACGGAACAAAGCGGCATCAAGGCGGGCGACGGTGGCTTCCAGATCAACGTTACTGGCAACACCGATCTGCAGGCTGGCGTGATTGCCAGCAGCGGCAAAGCGGTCACAGATGGCAAGAACTCGCTGATCACGGGCACCTTGACGACGAGCGAACTGCAAAACAAGGATGAGCATTCGGCTAGCGGGTTCAGCTTGAGCGGATCCGTTAGCGGCAAGATGGGCGATCAGAGCACAGCCAAAACGACCGAAAGCAAGGACGCAGCGAAGATGAAGTCCAATCCGGGAGGCTCGGCCGGTATCGGTAGCGTATCGGGCAGCCAGAGCAGCACGACGGGTTCGGGCATCAGCGGCGGCACTATCTTGATCACGGACGCAGAGAAGCAACAAGCGCTGACGGGCAAGACGGCGACGG
The DNA here is from genome assembly GCF_059617945.1 of Janthinobacterium sp. BCJ23. Classification (NCBI taxonomy): domain Bacteria; kingdom Pseudomonadati; phylum Pseudomonadota; class Betaproteobacteria; order Burkholderiales; family Oxalobacteraceae; genus Janthinobacterium; species Janthinobacterium sp. BCJ23. The sequence goes on from NZ_JCAQAW010000006.1 coordinate 41,353, forward strand.
AAATGCTTGCTGAACTGAACCGCGATGTCAGCAGCGAGAAAGATAGCAGCGGTGCCTTGAACAAGGCGTGGGACGGCAAGAAGCTGGAGAAGGAAACACAGGCGCAGATGGCGATCACAGCGGCGTTCGGTTCAATGGCCGCGAAGGAGATCGGGGATTACGCAGACAAGAAAATGAAAGATGCCAGGGATGTGGGCGATCTGGCGGAGGCTGCAAAATGGGAGGAAGGCGGGGCGTATCGTGTTGCCGCGCATACGGCCGCTGGTGCGCTTGCGGGTGGCGTGGGTGGTGCGCTTGGTGCTGGTGCCAGCGCTGCGGCCATGCCCAAGATTGGTGAGATGATCGACGGTATGGATCTGCCTGAACCCGTCAAGCAGGCCTTGGGTGCGGCGGCAGCCACGTCGATTGGCGTTGCTGCCGGAGGAGGGGCTGGTGCGGCGACAGCATTTAATACCGATGTCAATAACCGTATGTTGCATCCGGGTGATCGCAAGGCGGCAAAGACTTTAGCCGAGTTAAGTAAAGGAAAATATACCGAAGAAGAAATATTGGCAGCCATGCGCTACGCGGGTCTACTTGACAAGGCCGGAAATATTATTGTGGCCGAAGATACACGGGAAACCTTCGTTAAAAATGTTGATATTAAGACAGGAAAGACGATACAAGAGACATTAGCGGCTGACAATACTATGTCTTTGGTATCTGTTCCCGGGGATCAAGTCACTTTACTTGAAAAAGCACCGACTCGGCCGAGTAATGACTTGATGACCTACATTACTGCCAATACTGGTGGCAACGCTAGCCCCTATATATTGACGCCCGGCCGGACCTATGTAACGGGTTCATCCCTGCCCGCAGCTCCTGAGGGCACAAAGCGCGTAACCATGACCGTCGAAGGTGCGGTTTACTTTCCACTGGCTGTACCATGTCCGGCGGTTAGCTGCACCAATGGCGACCCTATTGCTAATGCCATACCGGATGTGGGCACCAAAGCTTACAATGAAGCTGTGGCGCGTAAGACCGCGAAAGAAGTCGAAATTTTTACGGCGGCACTTGGGGTAGTTGGTACTGCTGTTCGCGGCGTTGCTGTTTTTACCGATTTGGCGGCAAAGGCGAGTACTACAGCGCGTATAGTTGACGTTGCTGGGGAAAGTGCTGTATTTCGTCCTTTGAAGATGGAGGAAATCACAGCACCAAATGGAAAAAATATCACTGTCGCGGTTGACGGAAATGCGATTGTCCCTACTGATAAAGTTGCTATTTACGCTCGTGGTAAAGTGGCAGACGTCGGCGAAGAGTTGAATGCATGGAATCAATACAAACAGGGCGCTAGAAAAATATTTGATGCAAACCCTGAAAATGCTACGCGTTTAGATACATTGAATAAAATGCAGAAAAATTTTGATCGCTCTAACGATATGGGGAACAGCCTTGAAAAAATAGGTTTGATTGACAATGATAGAAATAATAATTTAATAATTAACCACCTTCTTGATACCGGGAACGGAGTGAATTCAGAAAATAGATTATGGTTGCCAAGTGTTCTTGAAGGGCCGCAGGGGACGTTGAAAGTTAAAAGTACATGGAAGATACTTGACGATAATCGAGTCTATCTAAATACAATAATGTTGGTTCCTATTAAGTAGATAATTATGGATGAAGATAAAAATAAAGAGATTTTCGATATTAATGATCTTGCTCGGACTGCATTAATTGTGGAGGATTTCGATGATGCTATGGGGGCTTTGGGAGTTATTAAAGCTATTGATAAGTCACGAGCTAAAGATGTTGCATTGAAAATCCTGAAACTTCATGTTGGCGATGTCTTTTACCAAGCATATGCATTTGAAATTCTGTATGATATTTCTCTTTCTGATGCAGTGAAGTACATGGAAGAAAATGCCAACATGGTTCATCCTTATATCTTACGGTCAATGCTTGCATGTGTAGCTATTGATGCAGGATTGATTGATAGCCGAAGTGAGATATTAAGTGCAGTTGGGACATTGCGTTGTGTGTTAATGAGTAGATCGCTAGATGATTTGAGTGAAGTTCACGAGCAAAAAAAATTTTTCGAAGATGCCTTCCCACACGTATAGATCGACGTTAAATTTCGCAGCGAATAGTGTTTTTTCTTTTAATGTAATGAATGTGGGTCGGGGGCAGATACCGTCTTGAATGGCAAGTCCTTTTGCCCAGAAGCAGGGCCGGGGTCAGATCCGCTATTCGTACACGATCTCAGCCCTAGCCGTCGCGATCTGCAGCAAGTTGCGCTTTATTAAATGCCGATCGGGCTCGACTGACTGTCCTGCTCGAGACGTGAGAAGCGGCGGCGATGTGGGACATGGTAAAAGCGGTTGACAGATAAGCGCGTGCCATGGCCTCGTCTCTGTCGCTATAGCGGGCTTGATATTGTGCTAATGACAGCTTGATAGCGCGGCGCTGCTGCCTTGGCGTATCTTTGAATGCATTTTACCGCTGCGATTGTTGATGTGCCGAAACGAAGGCGTCATTGCCTAGAAGCATCTGGTGACGGGTATGGGCGAGCGGACTAGTTTCGCTCATCCCGGCCGCAACCAAGCGGCAACCATAGATAAATCCGGTGAGGGTATCGGCAACTGAATGGTTTGGAAATCACTGAAAAATCAATCGCTTAGCCACCTCGTTGACCATCGAGTGGGAATAATCTCCCGTCCAGAACCGTAGGCTAATGCCGGGTCAATGAAACAGCTGAGCTCTGGCTATTAGGTTTTTTTGCCTAGTGGCTGTCGCAAACTACTGGCGATATCTGCATCGGCTATGCCATCTGCCCCAAGCTGATCAGCCGAGCCAAAGTCTCCTGCGCATTCATGCTTTTGGCCAGCGAGACGGCGGTCATGCCCCGGCTGTCCACGGCATCGATGCGGGCGCCGTGTTGCAGCAGCAGGTCGAGGATGGCGACGCGGTTGAACATGGCGGCCATCATCAATGGTGTCTTGCCGTCCGGGCTGGCGCCCTCCACATTCGCGCCGTGCTTGAGCAGCAGCCCGGCGATGTCCTGGTAGCCTTTGTAGGCCACGCCGGCCAGCGGTGTCTGGCCCTGGTCGTTGGGGACGTTGGCGTCGGCGCCCGCTTCGAGCAGCAGGCGCGACGTTTCCAGGTGGCCATGGTAGCTGGCCAGCATGATCAGGCTGTCGCCTTTTTCGTTGCGGAAGTTGACCGGCACGCCTTGGGCAAGCATGGCGCCCAGTTGCTGGGTGTCGCCTTCGCGCACGAGGGCAAACAGGCCCTGGATGAATTCCAGGGTTTCGGCATCCATCGTTGGGGGGAGTTTTCGTGCATCGGTGTTCATCGTGTTCTTTCTGCGAAGGTTTAAATGGATATTGAAGTAGTGGCCGGGAAGTGTCAATTGTACGAGTCCGGCTTCTCACTTGAGGTAAATGCAACAAGGTGCTCCGCTTGTAAATTTCCATTATTAAACTATATTGGAAAATGATGTGATTTTTATATCATTTCAGTTATTCCGATTCGGAAATTTAATACTTCCAGAAATTCCAAAGGGGGGACGAGTCATGAGTGCAATGTTAGAAAAGAAGTCCATCGACAAACCGGACGAAGTGCGTCCATTCAAGGACGGAGCCGGCCGGATGGCTGTCTTTACGCTAGGCGAACAGACCATGGGGCGCGGCGAATTTGAGCCTGGCTGGCGCTGGAGCCTGCATGTCAAACCGATTGCGGGAACGGATTCGTGCCAGGCAGCGCATACCGGCATGGTTCTCGAGGGGCGGATGGTGGTACGGATGAATGATGGCGCCGAGATGGAATATGGACCGGGTGACGTCTTCTATATGCCACCGGGACATGATGCCTGGGTGGTTGGAGATCAGCGTTGTGTCCTGTTCGATGTCACCGGTGTCGCAAGGTATGCCAAACCGCAATAAAGGCGGCAGCTGAAGACAGCCGCTCACGCGCCCGCCGCCAGCGCCTTTTGCCGCGATGCCAATGCGGCGCCGATAAAGAGGGCGATGGCCGAGGCGATCAATCCCCGCTCCAGTCCGGCGGGGCCGTCGGCGATCCAGCCGACGACGATGGGGCCAACGATCTGGCCCAGCGCGAATACCGTCGTGTAGGCACTGATGCCGGCCGTCCAGGATTGCGGTGGCAGGTTATGCCGCACGAGGGCCGTGGTTGACGCCACCACGGACAGGAACACGGCGCCGAAGACGAGGCCTGAAATGAACACGACGGGCGCAAAGCTCGTCAGCGCGGGCAGGATCGTAACTGCGCCCAGCACGCCGTTCAATATCGCCAGCGATTCGCCGCCCCTGTAGCGGTCGAGCATGCGCGCCCAGATGCGCGACGACGCCACCACCGCCAGCCCCAACAAGGTGTAGAACACGGTGATCAAGGTGGCGCTCATGCCTTGCTGCTTGAGCAGGGCGATAACGAAGGTCATGTAGCCGATGTAGCCGACGCCAAACATGAAGTAGCCGGCCAGACTGGGGGCAAAGTCGCGCCAGGCGAAGCGCCGCGGCGTGTCGAGGGCGCGCGGCGCTTCGCCGATCGCCTTCGCCGGCACGGCCATGATGGCGGTGGCGGCCAGGCAGGCGATGCCCAGGGCCAGCCATGGCCATTGCCAGGCATGTGCGGCGCCGTGGTCTTGCGCGGCGGCCAATGCGGCCGGCACCAGCAGGGCCGACAGCGCGATGCCAAAACCCGTGCCGCCGTAATACAGGCCGATGTAGAAGCCGGCGTGCTGACTGTGCATGGAGCCGAGCCGCGCCGCCAGCACGCCGCCAGCGATGAAAATGAAGGCGCTTGCCACGCCCGCGCACACGCGCTGCAGGAACAGGGTGGTCGTATCGCTGACGAGGCCCGACATCAGCATGAAGATGCTGGCCAGCACGGAACCAATGATGAGCAAGCGCCACACGCCCAGGCGGCGCATCAGCGCCGGCGTGGCCAGGGCGCCGAGAAAATAGCCGAGCGCATTAAACGTGTTCATGGCCCCGGCCAGCAGGTAGGACCAGCCCAGGTCGTCGCGCATGGGCGGCAGCAGCAAGCCATAGGAAAAGCGCGACAGGCCCAGGGCCACGGCGGCGCCCAGCGACAGGGCCAGCGCCGTGGCCAGCGGATGGGACGGGGAATGATCGTGTGTCGGCATGTCCAGGATACCCGTCTATATGAAAAGCGTGGAGTTGGCGCCGGGGCAGGCCGGCGGGCAAGGTCTGTGCGGGACAGTGGCATAGGGCGCTGACGACACGCTTTTTTACTGCCAAGTTAGCGAATCGTGCCTGGGAAGTCAAGCAGGGACGTGCCTGGACATGGCGGGAGGCAATGCGATTTTTCTATCATTGCTTGTGGAGATTCGCCTTTCGCGCCAGCTAGAGCGCCGGGACGCGCCGGCTCCAGAACGGTGCCGTGGGCCAGCGCGTTTCCTGGCCGTAGCAGTACGCCAGGTGGCGTTCATACGCCGCGCCGATGGCGGCCAGTTCCCCATTGTAGTGCCGGTAGGCTTGCAGCTCTCCCTGCAGCGTACGGTCGGCTGCCTCGGCGGCGGCCAGGCCCGTGTACAGGGCGTTAAAGATGCCTTGCGACGACAGCGGGTCGAAGCTCAGGGCCGCGTCGCCGACGGCGAACCAGCCTGGGCCGGCACCGGCGTCCAGGCTGGCCGTATGCGCGGGCGTGGCCATGGCGAGCGTATCGGCCGCATAGCCTTGCTGCGCCAGCAATTCCCCCGTAGCGGGCAGCTTGCGCGCCGCCGCTTCCAGCCAGCCGGCGTCGCGCAAGGCGTTGTTGGCGAGCAAGTCCGCATCCGTATGCAGGGCCAGCACGCGGCGCTGGCAGGGCAGGGGCGCGCTGTACCACCAGCCGTATTCGCAAGCCTCGATGTGAGCAAAGCCACGCGTCGATGGCGTCCTGTCATGTCCGTATTGCCATACTGAAACTAACCGGTCGCCGCGCTGGCGCCGCGCCCCGACTTTGCGGGCCAGTCGGGCGCTGCGTCCCGTGGCGTCGATGACGATGCGCGCGGCCACGTCGCAGGGGCCATGCCGCGTTTGCAGCCGTACTTTCCAGCCGCCATCGTCGGGCACGATGCCCGCGACTGTGGCCGAGGCCAGCAGGGCGGCGCCGCGCCGGCGCGCTTCGTCGCGCAGCCACAGGTCGAAGGTGCCGCGCGCCAGGTGCCAGCCGTGGCCATCGGGATCGCTGAGGAAATGGTGTTCCGTCCAGGCGCCGTTCCACCAGGCGCGGTTGCCGTGGTAGGGCGCATGGCCCTGCCGCAGGAAGGCGTCAAGCAAGCCCATGTCCTGCAGCAGGCGCGCGGCGGCCGGCGGCAGCGATTCGCCGATGCGCGCCAGCGGGGCGGCCAGCCGGTCGACCAGCAAGACCCGGTGCCGCCCCGCCAGGTTCAGGGCGGCCGTGGCGCCGGCAGGACCGGCGCCGACGATGAGCACGTCGGCTTGCAGCACGGTCACAAGCGGTGTCGCTGCAGATGGCGCGCTTTTTCCGTGCCTTCCAGGTCGACGTCGACGAACTCGTCCGGTATGGCCGCTGCCGCGCGCAGCTGGTGCTTGCCGGCTATCGGCGGTGGCAGGTTTTCCACCTGCAAGAATGAGGGGAAGCCGGTCACGTCCGTGGGGCCGGGGCGCACCTCGACCACGCCCACTTGCGCCAGGTCGGCGATCATGTTGTTGATCTGCTCTTCATAGCTGATGTTGCCCAGCGGACGTATCCACGCGGCGCGCCGGGCGAACGCGGCCAGGCGGTCGTCGACGGGCACTTCGCGGTTCATTACCGTGTCGTAGGCCAGTTTGCTCATCACCTGGTTCGGCACGCGCGCGGGCCAGAACGTGGGCACATAGGGATCGTAATCGGACTGGTAGCCGGAGCGGCAGCTGGCCGTGTCCGTCTGCCATGGCACGGCCATCCAGCGCGTCACGCCGCCGGCGATCTGCGCCGAGCAGGGGCTGCCGATATTGTCCGGCGTCAGGACGGCGCCGTAATCGGGCTCGACCCAGCCCGGCGGCCGGTGCGCCAGGCGGAACGGCGCGCTGTACATGCTGGCCTGGCGCATGGGCCAGGTCATTTCGCAGCCGGGGTGGAAGGCGTCGGCCAGGCAGAATTCCATGGCCGCGCGCAGCAGGGTGTCCGGTTGCTGGGCCACGTCCACCTCGGCCAGGCTTTGCGGCGGTACCTTGCCGGGAGCGTAGTCGTCCGTGAACTTGCCGTCGGCCCATTGCTTGAGGAAGCGCAATTGCAGATTGCTCAGCGCACAGTTTTGGCGCGGCGTGTCTGCCGGCGGGATGGCCATCGCATCGCCATACAGCCACGGCCACGGCGATGGCGCCCAGGCGTCGCGCTCGAACTGGCGGAACTGGTTATAGATGACGTTGCGCCACTCCCTGCGGTTTTCGGACGGGCTGGCCAGGCGCGCCATCCATTCGTCGCGGCTGAACGGCGTGCTGCCGTCCCAGCCGAAGGCGGCCGCGAAGCCGGCATTGACCCATTGCAGATTGGACAGGCGCTCGAAAATGGGACGGATATCGTCCTGGAACGAGGGAACGGCAGGTGCGGTAATTTTGCCTTCGGAAACAAACAAGTCGCGCATCAAGTCCCACATCGTGCGCACGGACTTTTGCTGCGGCGCGTAATCGGGCGGCGCGACGACCACCCAGGCCATGTCGACGGGCAAGGCCTGGCCTTGGTAGTGGACGGTGGCGCAGACGGGGCCGTCGGACGTGTCGTCATGCCAGCCTTCGTTGTTGGCGAAGGTGATGGCGCGCGCGCCATTCCACGAGGCCGACTTGCCATGGCCGCCCAGCACGATCAGCCGTCCCATGGCATCCGTGCGCAATTCGCCCAGGTAGACGGGCGTGCCCAGGAAGCTGCCGCTGTCGAAGGCGACGGCCGGCTGTTCCTTGCCGCTGATCTTGCGCTCGCCCGGCGTGATGGACAATTGCGCGCGGTCGGTGACGGCCATGTTGCGCAGGAACGAGGGCTGGGTGACATGCGCTTCCGGAATATCGAGCGCGATCTGGAACTGGTACCACGCCGCCTTGGTGTTGGCCAGGGTGACGGACCATGAGATGTCGGCATTGCCGGCGTTCAATTCGGCCACCGCCACGCCGGCGGCATTCAGGCCGTAGAGGCGAAAGCTTGCCGCCTGGCGCTTGATGGCCCCGGACGCATCGCGGTAGTAGCCGGCCGGCCGCGCCGCCGGTTCCGGCACTTCCGGTCCCAGAAAATATTCGCTGGGGCTGTTGCCCACGCGGGCAATGCCGATGGGCGGATAAATCGCGGCCTTGACGATGACGGTATCTTGGGTGGAACTGGACATGGCGTGCCTTTCCAGATGCGTGGAGGGAAGGAAAATATACCGCATAAAAAACGTGCCAAATGCGCACATAGTCACCGCATCGTGAATTCCTGCGACGGGCGCCGGACACATGCTGCGGCGGCGGCCAGGCCAGCTTTTTCCAGCCACGTTAAGATAGCGGTATTTTCAAGACTGCGAGAGGCCCAGGTGCGCGTGTTGCTGGTGGAAGACGATCCGATGATCGGGGAAAGCTTGGTTGAGGGCTTGCGCGGCGAGTGCTATGCCGTGGACTGGGTGCGCGACGGCCACGATGCGGAGCTGGCGCTGGCCGGTTTCGCCTACGATTTGATGCTGCTGGACCTGGGCTTGCCCGGCAAGCAGGGCATGGACGTGCTGCGCAGCATGCGTGCGCGGGGCGCTGAGTTGCCCGTGCTGATCATCACGGCGCGCGACGGCACGCCGGCCCGCGTCGACGGGCTCGACAGCGGCGCCGACGATTACCTGGTCAAGCCCTTCGATCTCGACGAGCTGCTGGCGCGCATCCGCGCGCTGCTGCGGCGCCGGGTCAGCCGTTCGCGCTCCGTCATCGAGCATGGCGCGCTGATACTCGATTTGGCCAGCCACGATGTCACGTTCGAGGGGGAACTGATCAAATTGCCGCCGCGCGAGTTTTCCGTGCTGCGCGCCTTGCTCGACCATCCGGGCAAGGTGGTGTCGAAGCGCCAGCTGAGCGAAAAACTGTATGGATGGGATTGCGAAGTGGAAAGCAATACCGTCGACGTGTACGTGTACCAGCTGCGCAAGAAATTCGGCGCGGACTGCATCCAGACCGTGCGCGGCGTGGGCTACAAGATGCGGGTGGCGGCATGCTGACCATCCGCCGCCAGTTGCTGCTCGGCTTGCTGGCCGCCACCTTGCTGTGCGTGCTCGGCGCCGGCGTTTCGCTGTTCCGCTCGCTGCTGGAAGAAACCAATGAACTGGCCGACCTGCAGCTGCGCCAGCTGGCCGTGGCCTTGCCCGACGAGTTCGAGCCGCAGGCGGGCCTGGCCGCCGCGCAGGATCCAGAAGAAGCGTTCGTGCTGCAGGCGTGGGACGAGGACGGCCAGCCCTTGCCCGTCCTGCAGGGCCAGCCGGCATTGCCGCGCTATGCGCTGGCCGGCTTTGCCGATGTCGTGCTGCACGGCGAGGACTGGCGCCTGTACGGCGAAACGCGACGCGGCCGCTACGTGCAGGTGGCGCAGGCGCAGGCCGTGCGCGACCAGTTGGCCTGGCAGATGACCATGCGCGCCGGCGCACCGCTGCTGGTGTTCGCGCTGATCCTGGCGCTGCTGATCGTCGTCGTCGTGGGGCGCGCGCTGGCGCCGCTGCACCGGCTGGCCGAATCCGTGGCGGGTCGCTCACCGGATACCTTGACGCCGCTGGCGGCCGACGACATGCCGCCCGAACTGCGGCCCGTGGCGCTGGCGTTGAATAGTTTGATGGGGCAGTTCGAAGCGGCGCTGACGGCGCAGCGCACCTTTGTTGCCGATGCCGCGCATGAATTGCGCTCGCCGCTGACGGCGCTGAAACTGCAGCTGCAGGTGGCCGAGCGGGCCGGCAGCGAGGACGAACGCCGCGTGGCGCTGGCGCGGCTGCACGAACGGCTGGACCGCAGCACGCACCTCGTGCGGCAACTGCTCAGCCTGGCGCGGCATGAAACGGCGCTGACGGCCAGCCAGCTGCACACAGTGGATCTGGGACAATTGCTGGAAGCGGCCGTGGCCGACCACAGCGCGCTGGCCGATAGCCGCGACATCGATCTGGGCGTGGTGGAAGCCCCGCCGGCAAGAGTACTGGTGCAAGCCGATCCCGACGGCTTGCAAGTGTTGCTGAATAACCTGATCGACAACGCCTTGCGCTACACGCAGCAGGGCGGCAGGGTCGATTTGCAGGCGGTGCTGGAAGAGGGCAGACCGCTGCTGCGCGTGTCCGACAACGGCCCCGGCGTGCCGCAACAGCACCATGCGCGCCTGTTCGACCGCTTCTTCCGTCCCGACGGCAACGACGCCTGGGGCTGCGGCCTGGGCCTGTCCATCGTGCGCCACATCGCCGAGCACCACCAGGCCGATATCGCGCTGGCCGAAGGGGAGGCGGGACGGGGACTGCAGGTGACGGTGCGTTTTCCGCAGGCGGCCTGAATGAAAAAAGCGGATGCCGGTGAAGGCATCCGCTTTTCAATTACGGGCGAAGCGCTTAGGCCAGCTCGGTGATGAATTGCTCGCGCGCAGGGCGCACTTTTTTCAGGTCCACCAGCCAGTCGCCTTCGTCGGCGCGGTAGCCGAGCGGCAGCATGACGACGGAACGCAGGTCTTTTTCGCGCAAGCCCAGGATCTCGTCGACCTTGGCCGGATCAAAACCTTCCATCGGCGTCGAATCGACTTTTTCCTGCGCCGCGGCGATCAGGGCCGTGCCCACGCCGATGTAGGCCTGGCGCGCCGCGTGCTGGTAGTTGGTCTCGGCATCACGCTGCGGGTAGGTGGCCAGGATTTGCTGGCGGTACGCTTCCCAGCCTTCATTCTTGAAGCCGCGCACGGTGTTGACCAGGTCAAACATCTTGTTGATGCGCTCGACCGTGTAATTATCCCAGGCGGCAAACACCAGCAGATGCGAGGCGTCCGTCACTTGCGACTGGTTCCACGCATGCGGCTTGATCTTCTCGCGCAGGGCCGGATTCGTCACGACGAAGACTTCGTAAGGATGCAGTCCGCTGGAGCTGGCCGTCAGGCGCACGGCTTCCAGAATGCGCTCGACCTTGTCTTGCGGCACCGTTTTCGTCGGGTCCATTTTCTTGGTGGCGTAGCGCCATTGCAGTGTTTCGAGCAAATCGGACATGTAAATCCCTTTCATAATGAATAGTTCAGACTGGAAATGATAGCGGATTCGGGCATTTCAAGTGTAAAGGGGCAAAGAATTGCTTACCGTACTCAAGTTAGCGCACTCCAGCATGGTTGTCTACAGGCCAACCATGGCAAGCTCCACGTCCGGGTAGCGCGCACCCTGCACGCTGGCGGGCGCGATGGCGGCGCCGATGGCGGCCAGCTCGCTTTCGCTCAATGTGATTTGGCCGGCGGCCACATTCTCTTCCAGGTGCACCAGGCTGCGGGCGCCCGGTATCGGTACGATGTCAGTACCTTGCGCCAGCAGCCAGGCCAGCGCCAGTTGCGCCGCCGTGGCGCCGCGTGCGGCGGCCAGGCGCTGCAGCTCGGCAACGTGGTGGGCGTTGGCCGCCATCGCGGACGGCTGGAAGCGTGGCAGGCTGTGGCGGTAGTCGTCTGGCGCCAGCGCGGCGCTGGAGTTCAGCTGGCCCGTCAGGAAACCCCGGCCCAGCGGGCTGTAGGGTACGAAGCCGATGCCCAGCTCCCGGCAGGCGGGCAGCACCTCGGCTTCCACGTCGCGGCTCCACAGCGAATATTCGGACTGGACGGCGGCGATCGGGTGCACGGCATGGGCGCGGCGCAGGGTGGCGGCCGACACTTCCGACAGGCCCAGGTGGCGCACCTTGCCTGCCTGCACCAGACCGGCCATGGCGCCCACCACGTCTTCGATGGGCACGGCGGGGTCCACGCGGTGCTGGTACAGCAAGTCGATGCACTCGATGCCGAGCCTCGACAGCGACGCTTCCACGGCCTGGACGATGTGCTCGGGGCGGCTGTCGACACCCGCCATGCGTTCCACGCCCTGGCCGTGGGGCAAGATCTTGAAGCCGAACTTGGTGGCGATGCTGACCTTGCCGCGCAGTTCCTTCAGGGCGCGGCCTACCAAGTCCTCGTTGGCATAGGGGCCGTAGACTTCCGCCGTGTCGATCAGGGTCACGCCCAGTTCCACGGCGCGGTGCAGCACGCGCAGCGAGGTGGCCTCGTCCGCGCCGCCGTAGGCAAAGCTCATGCCCATGCAGCCCAGGCCGATGGGGGCGACGCGCAAGCCGGAGTTGCCCAGTGTTCGGTGATTGTCCATTGCATTCCTCGTTAATAGTTGGAACACAGAGTATGGGCGGGCGCACAGCATGCGATAAGATAGCTTATCCTGCATGTATTACTGAATGAAACTCATGAATGATGGCTGACCTGAACGAATTGACGGCCTTTGCCGCTGTCGCCCGCCTGCGCAGCTTCCGCAAGGCGGCCCTGGAACGGGGCGTATCCGCCTCCGCCCTCAGCCATGCGCTGCGCGCGCTGGAAGAGCGGCTGGGCGTGCGCCTGCTGAACCGCACCACGCGCAGCGTCACGCCGACGGAGGCGGGGCAGCTGCTGCTGACGCGGCTGGCGCCGGCCATGCGCGAAATCGATGATGCCTTGCTGGACCTGAGCACCTTGCAGGATGTGCCGGCAGGCAAGCTGCGCCTGAACGTGCCCCGTCCGGCCGCGCGCTTGCTGCTCGCGCCCATGCTGGCCAGTTTTGTCGCCCGTAATCCGCGCGTGCAGGTGGAAGTGGTGACCGACGACGGCATGATCGATATCGTGCGCGATGGTTTTGACGCGGGCATCCGCTTCGGCGAGCAGGTGGCGGCCGACATGATCGCCGTGCCTGTCGGCGCGCCGCAGCCGTTCGTGGTGGTGGCGTCGCCCGCCTACCTGGCCGTGCATGGCGCACCAAGCACGCCGCGCGCGCTGCTGAGCCACGCCTGCATAGGCCGGCGCTTTCCCAGCGGGCGCCAGTATGCGTGGGAGTTCGAGCAGGCAGGCGAGGGCTTCAGCATCGCCGTCGGCGGCCCGCTGGTGTTCGATGACGATGAACTGATGCTGCGCGCGGCCCGCGATGGCGCGGGACTGGCCTATGTGTACGAGGCCGATGCGCGCGCCGATATCGCGGCGGGGCGCCTGGCGTGCGTGCTGGAGAGTTGCCTGCCGCCGCCGCCCCGTTACTTCCTGTATTACCCGAGCCGGCGCCAGATGCCGGCCGTCTTGCGCGCCTTTGTCGACATGCTGCGCGCGCCGACGGCGTAGTCAATCAGCCGGCGGGCGACGGTGCGGCATGTTCGACCGGCCACTTGACGGTGAACAGACTGCCGCCCGCCTTGCCACGCGTGCAGACGGCGCTGCCGCCATGCGCGCGCGCGATGGCTTCGACCACGGCCAGGCCCAGGCCGCTGCCCGCGTTCAGGTCGACCCTGGCGCTGTCGCCGCGGCGGAAGGCTTCGAACACGTGCGGCGCCAGTTCCTCGGCAATGCCAGGGCCCGCATCCTCGACGCTCAGGTAATACTGGCCGGCCTGCACGCGGGTGCGCACGCGCAGCAGGCCCGGATGCGCATAGCGGCGCGCATTGTCGAGCAGGGCCAGCACGATTTGCCGGATGCGCGCCGCGTCGCAGCAGACGGGATGGTCGGACAGGTGCAGTTGCAAGGTAAAACCGGCCGCTTCCATTTCCTGCGCCAGCAACCGGCCCACTTCCTCGATTTCCAAGGTCAGGTCCGTCCACGCCATGCGCAGTTGCATGTGGCCGCTGTCGGCCAGGCTCAGGGTGCGCAAGTCCTCGATCAGGCGGCCCAGGTCTTCCACTTGCGCCAGCAGGCTGGAAAACGGCACTTCCTCGGGCTTGAAGACCCCATCGACGACGCCTTGCAAGGTGCCGCGCAGGATGGTCACGGGCGTGCGCAGTTCGTGCGCGATGGCCGCATTCCACGTTTCGCTTTCCTGTGCTCCCCGCTGCAGGCGCTCGGCCATGCTGTTGAAGTTGTCGACCAGCATGGCTGTCTCGCCCAGGCTGCGGTCGCCGGCGAACGCGCGCGCGGACAGGTCGCCATGGGCCACGCGGCGCACGCTGTCCATCACGGAATTGATCGGTTTGAGAATGCGCGCGGCCAGCTTGAGGGCGAAAAACGCGGCCAGGCCCAGGCCGAAGATGGTGATGGCGAAGATCCACAGCCACTCGACGGTGCTGGGCGACCAGTCGTCCGGCTCGGACAGCATGCCGGGATCGATCTTGAAGGCGATGGCGAAGAAGGTCCAGGAACCGATCCAGATGATCAGGATGCTGCACACCATCAGCACGGACATCGACAGGATGATCTGCCGGTTCAAGCCTGTGAAGCGCATCAGAGCTCGCTTTCGAGACGGTAGCCCACGCCGCGCAGGCTGGCCGGCATGTTCATCACGCCCGCTTCTTCCAGCTTCTTGCGCAGCTTGCTGACGTGGCTGTCCACCGTGCGTTCCATTGAATTGCTCTCGGGCATGCACGACTCGAGCAATTCCAGGCGGCTGCAAACGCGCCGCGGCGTGCGCGCCAGGTGCGCCAGCAGGCGGAACTCCGTCAACGTCAGGCTGAGCATGAGAGGCTGGGCCATGCCATCGTGCAGCACGCTGGCCACATACGTTTCCTGGTCGATTTCGATGGGGCCGCAGCGCAGGCGCTGGCCGCCCACCGGGTGATGGCGCACGCGCGAGCGGCGCAGCACGGCGGCCACGCGCGCCACCACTTCGGCCGGATTGAAGGGCTTGATGATGTAGTCGTCGGCGCCCACGCGCAGGGCGGCCAGTTTATCGGCATCCTGGTCGCGGGCCGTCAGCATGATGACGGGCGTTTCGCCGCGCCGGCGCACTTCGGCCAGCACGCCCCAGCCATCGACCCTGGGCATTTGCACGTCGAGCAGCAGCAGGTCCGGCGCCAGCGCCAGGTGCTGGTTCAGCGCTTCCTGGCCATCGTGCGCGAAGGCCGTGCGGTAGCCGTCGCGCTCGAGGTAGCCGGCGAGGATGCGGGCGATTTGCGGTTCATCTTCGGCGATCAGGACGAGGGCGGAAGGCGGCGTGGTGGCAAGGAAGGAGGGCTGGCTGGCGCTGTGATGATAGTTCATGCAATTAGTCTAGCATTCTTCGCTGTCTCCATCGAATCTCCACATTTCTTTGACGGAACATCCATGTAGGCCTTCTATGCTCTTGTTATCTGTCGACCGGACCGCCGGTTGGGATCTGCCATAGAGAAAGACCATGCATCCGAGCCACCTCACCAAGAAAAACATGTTGATCGCCGCGGCACTGCTCAGCCTTGCCGCCTGTTCCAAACCCGCGCCGGAAGAAGGCGCCGCGCCGCCCGCCGCCGTCACTGTGCTCAAGCTGCAAGCGGCGCCCGTCGTCCTCAGCGATGAATTGCCGGGCAGGGTGGCCGCCTTCCGCACGGCCGATATCCGCCCGCAGGTGGGCGGCATCGTGCTGCGCCGCCAGTTCGAGCAGGGCGCCGAAGTGAAAGCGGGGCAGAAGCTGTTCCAGCTGAACCCGGCGCCATTCCAGGCGGACGTCGATTCGGCCGCCGCCTCCTTGCAGCATGCGGTGGCCACGGCGAAGCGCGCCAGCAGCCAGGCCGACAGGTTAAAACCGCTGGTCGAGGCGGACGCCATCAGCCGCCAGGCGTATGACGACGCCGTGGCCCAGCGCGAGCAGGCCGTGGCCACCGTGGCGCAGGCGCGTGCCGCCCTGGCGCGCCGCCGCCTGGACCTGGCTTTTGCCAGCATCGAGGCGCCGATTGCCGGGCGCATCGGCTCCGAACTGGTGACGGAAGGCGCGCTCGTGGGCCTGGCCGATGCGACGCCGATGGCGCGCATTCAGCAGATCGACAAGGTGTACGTCGACGTGCGCCAGCCGGCCGCCGCGCTGGCAGCCTTGCAAGCCTCGGGCAACGGGGGAGCGGACAAGCTGCCCGTGACCATTTTAGGCGCCGATGGCCAGCCGCATCCCGTCACGGGCCGCATTCTGTTCTCGGGCATCAGCGTCGATGCGGGCACGGGCGACGCCGTCGTCCGCGTGCTGGTCGACAATCCGCAGCGCCAGCTGCTGCCGGGGATGTTCGTGCGCGCCCGCATCGCCCGCGCCGTGCAGGCAAATGGCGTGCTGCTGCCGCAGCAAGCCGTCTTGCGCAGCAGCGGCGGCCAGGCGCAGGCCTGGGTCCTCGATGGCACGAACAAAGCGAGCCTGAAGACGATCGCCGTGGGCGACGTCGTCGACCACCAGTACGTGGTCAACGGCGGCCTGAAAGCGGGAGAAACCGTCGTCATCGAAGGCCAGGAACGCCTGCAGCCGGGCGCCACCGCCGCGCCGCAACCGTGGAAGCCGGCTGTCGTGGCAACGGCCACCGCCGCCAAGGCGCATTGATGCGCCATTTGAATACCATGAAAGCCTAACGACATGCCTCAATTTTTCATCAACCGCCCCGTCTTTGCGTGGGTGGTGGCGGTCTTCATCGTCCTGTTCGGACTGATCGCCATACCGCAATTGCCGATTGCGCGCTTCCCCTCGGTGGCGCCGCCCAGCGTCAGCATCAGCGCCAACTACCCTGGCGCCACGCCGCAAACCATGAACGATTCCGTGGTCGGTCTGATCGAACGCGAACTGTCGGGCGTCAAGCACCTGCTGTATTTCGAGTCGTCCACCGATACGTCGGGTTCGGCCTCGATCACCGTCACCTTCCAGCCGGGAACGGATCCGGAAATGGCCCAGGTGGACGTGCAGAACCGCCTGAAAGCCATCGAACCGCGCCTGCCGCAAGCCGTGCGGCAAAACGGCTTGACGGTGGAATCGGCGTCGTCCGGCTTCCTGATGATCGTCAGCCTGATTTCCGACAACGGCCAGCACGATGAAGTGGCGCTGGGCGACTACCTGGCGCGCAACGTGACGGAAGAACTGCGCCGCATTCCCGGCGTGGGCAAGGTGCAGCTGTTCGGCTCCGAGCGGGCCATGCGCATCTGGGTCGATCCGGCCAAGCTGGTGTCGTACAACATCGCCATGGGCGAACTGACGGCGGCCATCGCGCAGCAAAATGCGCAGATCGCCCCGGGCCGCCTCGGCGACTCGCCCGCCGTGCACGGCCAGCGCGTGACCATCCCGCTGACGGTGCAGGGCCAGCTGCAGACGCCGGCCGAATTTGCGGCCATCGTCCTGCGCGCGAATGCGGATGGCTCGAAAGTGACGATCGGCGACGTGGCGAAAGTGTCGCTGGGCGCGCAAAGCTTCAACTTCAGCATCCGCGAAAACGGGCAAGCCGCGTCGGGCGCCGCCATCATGCTGTCGCCCGGCGCCAACGCCGTGCAGACGGCCAGCGCCGTGCGCGCGCGCATGGCCGAACTGGCGCACACCATGCCGGCCGGGATCAAGTATTCGGTACCGTTCGATACGGCGCCGTTCGTGAAGATATCGATCGAGAAGGTCGTCATCACCTTGCTGGAAGCGATGGTGCTGGTCTTCCTCGTCATGTATCTGTTCCTGCAAAAGATACGCTACACGCTGATTCCCGCCATCGTCGCGCCGATCGCCCTGATGGGCACCTTCACGGTCATGCTGATGGCCGGCTATTCCGTCAACGTGCTGACCATGTTCGGCATGGTGCTGGCCATCGGCATCATCGTCGATGACGCCATCGTCGTGGTGGAAGCCGTCGAGCGCCTGATGGCGACCGAAGGCTTGTCGCCGAAGGAAGCGACGTCGAAGGCGATGCGTGAAATCACCGGGGCGGTAGTGGGCATCACCCTGGTGCTGACGGCCGTGTTCATCCCGATGGCGCTGGCCAGCGGCTCCGTCGGCGCGATCTATCGCCAGTTCACCCTGGCCATGGCCGTGTCGATTCTGTTCTCGGCATTCCTGGCGCTGACCCTGACGCCGGCCCTGTGCGCCACCATGTTGAAACCCATCGGCCCGCACGACCATGACAAGAAGGGCTTCTTCCTGTGGTTCGACCGCTGTTTTGAGCGCATGACGGCGCGCTATGAAAAGGGCGTGGTGGCGATGGTGAAACGCGCGGGCCGCTCGATGGTGCTGTATGGCGCCATCGTCGCGGCGCTGGGCGTGGCCTTCATGCAGCTGCCGTCGGCCTTCTTGCCGGAGGAAGACCAGGGATACTTCATCACCTCGATCCAGCTGCCGTCCGACGCGACGATGGAGCGCACGCTCGACGTCGTCAAATTGTACGAGCAGCACGTGGCCACGCGGCCCGGCATCGAAGTGAACCAGTCTATTCTCGGCTTCAGCTTTTCCGGCGCGGGGCCGAATGCGGGCCTGGCGTTCACCATGCTGAAGGACTGGAAAGAGCGCAACGGCGCCACGGCGCAGGAAGAAGTGGCGCTGGCGCAGGCCGCCATGTCGCAGGCGAAGGAGGGCATGATCATGAGCCTGATGCCGCCCGCCATCGATGAACTGGGCAACTCGTCGGGCTTTTCCATGCGCCTGCAAGACCGCGCCAACCAGGGTGTCGCTGCCTTGCAGGCGGCGCAGAACCAGTTGCTGGGCCTGGCCGCGCAAAGCGGCAAGGTGGCGGGCGTGTATCCGGACGGCTTGCCACCGGGCGCCAGCGTGCGCCTCGACATCGACCGCACCAAGGCCGAAGCGCTGGGCGTGTCATTTACGGCGATTGCCGACATGCTGACGGCGGCCATGGGTTCGACCTATGTCAACGATTTCCCGAATGCCGGCCGCATGCAGCAGGTGATCATCCAGGCCGATGCGCCGTCGCGCATGCAGTTGAACGACGTGCTGGCCCTGCGCATCCGCAATAACGCGGGCGGCATGGTGGCGCTGGGCGAGCTGGTGCGGCCCGTGTGGAGCGAATCGCCGCTGCAGCTGGTGCGCTACCAGGGTTATCCTGCGGCGCGCATTTCGGGCAGCGCGGCACCTGGTGTATCGAGCGGAGACGCCATGCTGGAAATGGAACGGCTTGTGAAACAGCTGCCACCGGGCTTTGCGCTGGCGTGGACGGGCCAGTCGCTGCAAGAGAAGGAATCGGCCTCGCAGGCGCCCATGCTGATGGCGCTGTCGATGCTGGTGGTCTTCCTCGTGCTGGCTGCCCTGTATGAAAGCTGGTCGATTCCCGTCTCCGTGATGCTGGTCGTGCCGTTGGGATTGCTGGGCGCCGTGCTGGCCGTGATGTTGCGCGGCATGCCAAACGATGTGTTCTTCAAGGTGGGCATGATCACGATCATCGGCCTGTCGGCGAAGAATGCGATTTTGATCGTCGAATATGCGCGCCAGCTGCAGGCGCAAGGCAAGGGGCTGGTCGAAGCGACGGTGGAAGCGGCCCGCTTGCGCTTGCGTCCGATTTTGATGACGTCGCTGGCGTTCGCGCTGGGCGTCGTGCCGCTGATGCTGGCCACGGGCGCCAGCGCCGAGACGCAGCACGCGATCGGCACGGGCGTGTTCGGCGGCATGATCACCGCCACCGTGCTGGCCGTGTTTTTCGTGCCCGTGTTCTTTGTCGTGGTGCTGGGCGCCGTCGACAAGATGAGCAGCTATTTCAACAAACGCAGTCATCGCATCGCCGTCAAGACGGTGGAAGGAGAGTTGTAATGCGTTTATTCTTTATGACGCCCTTGGCCGCGCTGGCCTTGTCGGCGTGTTCCTTGACGCCGCCGCTGGTCAAGCCGGCGGCGCCGATACCGGCAGCGTATGCCGAGGTCTCCGCACCGGGCAGTGTGGACACTGCGGCGGACCTGGGCTGGCGCCAGATGCTGCTTGATGCGCGCCTGCAGCGTCTGGTCGACATCGCGCTGGAAAACAACCGCGATTTGCGCGTGGCGGCCCTCAACGTCGAAGCCGTGCGGGCCCAGTACCAGATCCAGGATGCGGGCCGCTATCCGGCCATCGGCGCCAATGCTGGCGGCGTGCGCCAGCGCGGCGCCGATGCGGTGACGCAAAACCAGTTCACGGCCGGCATCGCCATGAGCGCGTTCGAGATCGATCTGTTCGGCCGCCTGCGTTCCCTGTCGGACGCCGCGTTTGCCCGCTACCTGGCCACGCAGCAGGGCCAGCGCGCCGCGCACATGGCCCTGATCGGCGCCGTAGCCGATGCGTATCTGGAACAGCGGCTGGCGGAAGAGCAGCTGGCGCTGGCGCGGCAAACCCTGCTCGACTGGCGCCAGGCGCTGGTGCTGACGCAGCGCCTGCACGGCGCGCAGCAGGGCAGCGGCCTGGACGTGGCGCAGGCGGAAGGGCAGGCCGCGACGGCGGAAGCGGACGTGCAGGCGCGCGAACGGGCCAGTGCCCTGGCGCGCAACAACCTGGAATTGCTGCTCGGCGCACCGCTGCCCGCCGATTTGCCGGCTGGCCGCGCACTTGATGGCCAGCCCGTGCTGACGCAGCTGCCGCCCGGCCTGCCGTCGGACTTGCTGGCGCGCCGTCCCGACATCCTGCAGGCGGAATATGCGCTGGTGGCGGCGAATGCGGAAATCGGCGCCGCGCGCGCCGCCTTCTTCCCGCGCCTGTCCCTGACGGCGTCGCTGGGTTTTGCCAGCCCGGAGCTCGGTGACCTGTTCCGCGGCAGCGCGCGCAGCTGGTCGTTCGCGCCGCAAGTGACGCAGCCGCTGTTCCAGGGCGGCCAGCTGCGCGCGGAACTGCAGCTGTCGCGCCTGCGCAAGGACGTGGCCGTGCTGCAGTACGAACAGGCGATCCAGTCGGCCTTCCGCGACGTGCGCGACGGCCTGGCCGGCAGCGCCACGTACGCGCAGCAGATCGATGCCCAACAGCGCGTGGTGGTGGCGGCGCAGCAGCGCCAGCGCCTGTCGCAGCTGCGCTACGACGCGGGCCAGGACAGCCGCCTGGAATTGCTCGACGCGCAGCGCCAGTCGTATGCGGCCCAGCAAGCCTTGCTCGACGCACGGCGCGACCAGTTCAAGTCGGCCGTGGCCTTGTACAAGGCGCTGGGGGGAGGGCTGGAGGAGTAGGCGCCTTGCTTAGCCCGTGAAGGCGCCGATGGGCCGGTTGCGCGCCAGGCTCCAGCCTGTCGTGTGTTGGGGGCCGGGCTTGCCGTCGGCCTGCTGCACGCTGTGGCTCCAGAGGATTTCCGTGAAATTCAGCTTGAACTGCTCGGTCGGCATGTCATCGGGATGGGTTTGCAGCTGGATTTCGCTGATGATGGCGTCGCGCAGCCAAATGGTCATGATGTTGGCCGTCTTGTCGCCCGAGTTGCGGGCGATGTACAGTTTGGTTGTCTGGTCCGTGCCGGTGCCCAGCGGCTTGGCGCGCAGGCACAGGTCGTACAAGTTGACCGAGGTCCGGTCGACATATTTGACACAGGTAAATTCCGTGATCACGGGCCGCCCCGACGTGCGCGCAGAATTGCTGACGTCCGTCGTTATTTGCTGCTTCATGCCCTGGTGCAGCGAGACCAGCTCGATGCATGGTCCCATGCCCTGCAGCGCAGCGGCGTCGTGCCAGATGGCGTCGATGCCGACATTGCCACCATCCGGCGTCTTGCCGAACACGAGTTCCCCGTTGCCGGGTTCCAGCAAAATCAAATCCATGACGAGCTCCTCCGCTTGATGTTAGCTGCCGCCGTGCGACAGGCAGCCCTTGAGCCGATGTGGCCGGGTCCAGCCCGCTTCGCTGGCGTGGTCGACAAAACAGATGGCTAGCTGCGCAAAGCCTGGCGAGGTGAAATACATGCCGGCCGTGGCGCTTTGCCGCTCGCGGGTGATGAACCACAGGGCGTCGCCATGCGCCAGGCCAAAACTGGCCACGCGGTGCACCAGCAAGTCGGCGCTGCCGCGCTGCACGATGGCCACCCGCAGGTCGGCTTCGCCCATGTTGTTGGTCTGATAGATGCGCGCCACTTTCCTGACCCCAGTTTCAATCGTGCCTGCGACTATACACCGATTAAGTTGCCTAAACACAAGCATAAATTGCACCGAAATAAATTTTTTTGCATCACTGCATCCAAACGCGGGTACGGCGAGTAGTACAGGGGTGCGCTCGCCGCAACGGCGGCATGAGCGGCACCTCCACTCACTCTATCGGGACCACGACCATGTCACCACTGCCAACCTTGCCATACGCCAAGCTGCTGCTTGTTTCCGCCGTCGCCATGACCTTGTCCGCTTGCGGCGGCGGCAGCGACCACGACGATGTTGTCGTCACACCACCGCCGCCCGTGGTGGTGGCTGGCGACGTCTTCGTGCTCACCGCCAGCAACAAGCTGCTGTCGTTCGACCGCGCCACGCCGGCCACCATACGCACCACGGCGACAGTGACGGGCCTGCAGGCCGGCGAAAACCTGCTGGGCATCGATTTCCGTCCCGCCGATGGCCAGCTGTATGGCGTCGGCAGCACGGGTCGCATCTACACCCTGAATGGCGTGACGGGCGCCGCCACCGTCAAAGCCACCCTGGCCGCCGATGCGGGTGATGCGACGGCCCCGTACACGGCGCTGGCCGGTACGGAGTTCGGCGTCGACTTCAATCCGGTCGCCGACCGCCTGCGCATCGTCAGCAACACGGGGCAGAGCCTGCGCATCAATGTCGATACGGGCGCCACCACGACAGATGGCAATATCAACGGTGGTGCAGCGAATACGGCCATCACGGCGGCCGCCTATACCAACAGCTTTGCCGGCACGGCCAGCACCACCTTATTTGTCATCGATGCGGCCAACGCCACCCTGTACACGCAAAATCCGCCGAACAACGGCACCCTGGCCGGCGCCGTGCCGCTGGGCGTGGCGGCCACCGGCGTGGCCGGCTTCGACATCGATGCGCGCACGAATACGGGCTACGCCGTCATGACGGTAGCCGGCGCGCGCAACCTGTACACCCTGAACCTGGCGGCCAGCACGGCACCGGCGACCCTGGTGGCGGCCATCGGCGTGACGGAAGAGCTGCGCGGCATCGCCCTGAAAGCGCCGGCCACGCCCGTCGCCTACGGCTTGACGGACGACGCCCGCATCGTCACCTTCAAGACGGCCACGCCGAACACGCTGGACGCCAACGTGGCCGTGACGGGCCTGGCGGCGGGCGAGCGCCTGCTGGGCTTTGACATCCGTCCCAAGGATGGCTTGCTGTACGGGATATCATCGACGGGGCGTATCGTCACCATCGACCCGGCCACGGGTGTGTCCACCGTCAAGGCGGCGCTGGCCGCCGATGCCTTGGACGTCACCGCGCCGTACACGGCCATCGCGGGCACGGCCTTTGGCGTCGACTTCAATCCCGTCGCCGACCGCCTGCGCGTGATCGGCAACACGGGGCAAAGCCTGCGCATCAATGTCGACACGGGCGCCACCACCACCGACGGTACCGTCAACCGCGCGGGCGCCGCGCCTAGCGTGACAGCCGCCGCGTATACCAACAGCTTTGCCGGCACCACGGCGACCATGCTGTTCGATATCGACACGGCCAGCGCGGCGCTCGCCCTGCAAAATCCGCCAAACGACGGCACTTTGGTGAATGTCGGCGCGCTTGGCGTGGCGGTGGCGGGCGACGTGGGCTTCGATATCGCGGGCGGCGCCAACGGCCTGGCCCTGGCGGCCTTGCGCACCTCGGCCACGGGACCGAGCTCGCTGTACCGCATCGACCTGGCGACGGGCGGGGCCGTGCTGAGCGGCGGTGCGGCCACGCCGGCCGCTTCCGCCATCGGCAATGGGGCGGTGGGGCTGGTCGATATCGCCATCGCGCTGAAGTAAGGAAGTACGCCGCAGCTTTGCTTTGATTCAATAATTCCAGTATTATAGAATTGTTGATGATATTCAATGGCTGCGGCGCATAGTGCCCGCGATGCCGCATACCCGGAACCTCGCCCCATGCTCACCGCTTTCCTCATCTTCCTTGCAACCCTGGTCCTCGTCATCTGGCAGCCGCGTAGCCTAGGCATCGGCTGGAGCGCCGTCATCGGCGCCTGTGTCGCCTTGCTGGCCGGCGTGATTCACTGGGGCGACATTCCCGTCGTCTGGCATATCGTGTGGAACGCCACCGGCACCTTCGTGGCCGTGATCATCATCAGCCTGCTGCTGGATGCGGCCGGCTTCTTCGAGTGGGCCGCGCTGCACGTGGCGCGTTGGGGCGGGGGCAGCGGCAGAAAACTGTTCGTGCTGCTGGTCTTGCTGGGCGCGCTCGTCTCGGCCGTGTTCGCCAATGACGGCGCCGCGCTGATCCTGACGCCCATCGTCATCGCCATGCTGCGGGCGCTGAAGTTTTCCGCCAGGGCTACCCTGGCCTACGTGATGGCGGCCGGCTTCATCGCCGACACGGCCAGCCTGCCGCTCGTGGTGTCGAACCTGGTCAATATCGTCTCGGCCGATTTCTTCAAGATCGGCTTTGCCGAGTACGCTGCCGTGATGGTGCCCGTCAACGTCGTCGCCGTACTGGCCACCCTGGCCGCCTTGCTGCTCTTTTTCCGCAAGGATATCCCCCGCGACTACGAAGTCGCGCAGCTGAAACGCCCGGACGCCGCCATCCGCGACCTGGGCACCTTCCGCGCCGGTTGGCTGGTGCTGGCGCTGCTGCTGGTGGGCTTTTTCTCGCAAGAGCACTTGGGCGTGCCCATCAGCCTGATCGCGGCCGTGGGCGCCGCGCTGCTGCTGGTGGTGGCCGGCAGGGGCCACGTGATTTCCACGCGCCACGTGCTGCGCCATGCGCCGTGGCAGATCGTCGTCTTTTCGCTGGGCATGTATCTGGTCGTGTACGGTTTGCGCAATGCGGGCTTGACGGCTTACCTGACGGGCATGCTGAACCACTTTGCCCAGTACGGCGTGTGGGGCGCGGCCATGGGTACCGGCGTGCTGACGGCCTTGCTGTCGTCCGTGATGAACAACTTGCCGACGGTGCTTGTGGGCGCGCTGGCCATCGACCCGACGACGGCGCAGGGGGCCGTGCGCGAAGCGATGATTTACGCGAACGTCATCGGCAGCGACCTGGGACCGAAGATCACGCCCATCGGCAGCCTGGCTACCTTGCTGTGGCTGCACGTGCTCGACAGCAAAAATATCCACATTTCCTGGGGCTACTATTTCCGCGTCGGCATCGTGCTGACCGTGCCCGTGCTGCTTGTGACCTTGGCCGCGCTGGCGCTGCGCCTGGGGTGATGGCGGAGCAGGGGATAGTTTACTAGACGACCGGTCAGATTTTTTGCTATACTGGCCGCATGAGCAAAAAATCCTCCGCTGACATGCGCCAGCACCTGATCGACATCGCCAAGGCCCTGATGGCCGAGAAGGGCTATACGGCCGTGGGCCTGGCCGAACTGGTGGCGGCCGCCGGCGTGCCGAAAGGCTCGTTCTACTATTACTTCAAGTCAAAGGAAGAGTTTGGCCAAGCCTTGCTCGACGACTATTTCACCACCTATCTGCAGACGGTCGACGCCTTGCTGTACGGCCCGGGCACCGCCCGCGAGCGCCTGCTCGCGTATTTTGACTACTGGAGCGCGACCCAGGCCGGCAACGCGCCGGAAGGCAAATGCCTGGTGGTCAAGCTGGGCGCTGAAGTGTGCGACCTGTCCGTGGACATGGGCGCCGTGCTGCAGCAGGGCACGGGCGCCATCCTGGACCGCCTGACGCAGTGCGTGGAGGCGGGCCACCTCGACGGTTCCGTGGCGGCGGCAACGCCGGCGCGCGTGCTGGCCGAATCGCTGTACCAGCTGTGGCTGGGCGCTTCCCTGATGGTCAAGGTGGCCAGGAGCGGCGGGCCGTTCGACGCGGCCACGTTAACCACGCAACGGCTGCTGTCCTAGCCGTTTTTTTTAACTATTAACTAGACGACCGGTCAGTTATTTTCGACCTCTTGCACAATATGAAAGCAATATGATGACCGAGCAGCATGAAAACGATTTATTTTCCCAGTCGACCTGGGCGCGCTGGCGCTGGCCAACCGCATCGTCATGGCGCCGCTCACGCGCAGCCGTATGGGCGACGATGGCGTGCCGAACGCCTTGCATGCCCAGTATTACGCCCAGCGCGCCAGCGCCGGCCTGATCATCAGCGAGGCGACGAATATTTCGCCGCAGGCGCGCGGCTACGCCCTGACACCGGGCATCTGGTCGGACGAGCAGGTGGCTGGCTGGAAGCTGGTCACGGATGCCGTGCATGCGGCCGGCGGCAAGATCGTTTGCCAGCTGTGGCATGTGGGACGCTTTTCGCACACGCGCTTGCAGCCCGGCGGCGCCGCGCCCGTCGCGCCGTCCGCCATCCGCGCCGAGGGCAGCACCTACACGGCCAGCGGCATGCAGCCCGTGTCCATGCCGCGCGCGCTGGAGACGCAGGAAATCGCCGGCATCGTTGCCCAGTATGCGCATGCGGCCGCATGCGCGCTGCGCGCCGGTTTCGACGGCGTCGAGGTGCATTCGGCCAATAGCTACCTGCTCGACCAGTTCCTGCGCGATTCGACCAACCGGCGCACGGACGCTTATGGCGGCAGCATCGACAACCGCGCGCGGCTGACCCTGGAAGTGACGCAAGCCGTGGTGGACATCTGGGGCGCATCGAGGGTAGGCATCCGTTTGTCGCCCGTCACGCCCGACGCGGGCAACACGCCCGTCGACAGCGACGTGATGGCCACCTATGGCTATTTGATCGGACAGTTGAACCGCCACGGGCTGGCCTATCTGCACTTCGTCGAGGGCGCCACGGCCACCTCGCGCGACGTGCCCGATGGCGTCGACCTCGATGCGTTGCGGGCGCTGTTCGATGGTCCCTACATCGGCAACAACCATTACGACTTGCCGCTGGCGCTGGCGCGCCGCGCCGAAGGCAAGGTCGATGCGGTGGCCTTCGGTCGTCCCTTCATCGCCAACCCGGACCTCGTGGCGCGCCTGCGCCATGGCGTGGCGCTGGCCGTGGCGCCGCGCGCGGCGTATTACGGCGGCGGCGCCGTCGGCTACACCGACTGGCCCGCCAGCCAGTCCTGATTTTTCTTTTCATCCACCCAAGGAGCGCAATATGAACAACACCACTTATGTGCAGGATTACCAGGCCATCGTCGCCGTGCTGAATCAATACAATGCGGGCGGGGCGCAGGCAGACAGCAGCATCATGCGCCCCGCCTTCAGCAGCGAGGCCACCATTTTCGGCGTCGACAGCGAAGACAAGCTGACGGGCGGTCCCATCGAAGGCCTGTTCGAAATCATCGACAGCGCGTTCCGGCCATCGCCGCAGGCAAAGGCGGCCATCGCGCGGATCGATATCGTGGGCACGGCGGCCAGCGCGCGCGTCGACACGGACGAACTCTCGGGCTTCCGCTTCACCGACTTTTTCAATCTGCTCAAAGTGCAAGGCGAGTGGACCATCGTCAGCAAGATCTATCACACGCACGCGGGCGCCTGATGCGCTGCCTGGGCGCCCGATGCTGTATCGTGTGGCGTCCAGCATGCGGGGAGAATGAATGAAACTGATACTGATAGGCGCCACGGGCCTGGTGGGCCGCGAAGTGCTGCGCCTGGCGCTGAGTGACACGCGCGTCACGGCCATCGTCGCGCCCGTGCGCAAGCCCTTGCCGGCGCATCCCAAATTGGACGCGCCGCTCGTCGACTTCGACCGCTTGCCGGCCGATGCCCCTTGGTGGCAGGCGGATGCCGTCATCTGCACCCTGGGCACGACCATGAAGGTGGCGGGCACGCGGCAGGCGTTCCGCAGAGTCGACCATGACTATCCGCTGGCCGCGGCGCGCCTGGCTCTGGCGGCCGGCACGCGCACGTATGCGCTCAATTCCGCCGCTGGTGCCAACGCGGCTTCGCGCTTTTTCTACAACCGCGTCAAGGGAGACTTGGAACGCGACCTGGAAGCGCTGGGCTTTGCGTCGCTCACCCACGTGCGGCCGGGACTGATCGGCGGCGAACGCGAGGAGGCGCGGGCGGGCGAGGGCGCTGCCCTGCGCATCTTGCGCGTGCTCGGTCCCGTGCTGCCGCGCCGCTGGCGCATCAATCCCGCGCCGCGCATCGCCAGCGCCTTGCTGGAAGCGGCGCTGGCTAGCGCGCCGGGCGTGCACGTCGTCGGCCCGGAACAGCTGGCTTGACCGCGCGCCCCTTATAATTGCCATTCATGTTTTTTTAAGTACAAAAAATGCAAACAGTGCGTCCTTACCGGGCCGGCGACCGCGATGCCTGCCTGGCTCTTTTCGACGGCAATACGCCGCGCTTTTTCGACCCGTCCGAGCGCGCGGACTTTGCCGCCTGGCTGGAAAATTCGACACATCCGTATCTGGTCATCGAACGCGACGGACGCATCGTCGCCTGCGGCGGCCATGCGCTCGATGCAGGCGGCACGGTGGCCAGCCTGTGCTGGGGCATGGTGGCGCAGGATCTGCACGGCCAGGGACTGGGCCGCGCGCTGACGCAGGCACGCCTGGACGCCATCCGCGCCGCGCCGGGCGTGGCCGAGGTGAGCATGAACACCAGCCAGCACACACAGGCTTTTTATGCGCGCTTCGGCTTTGAGACAGTCAAGGTGACGCCGGACGGCTTCGGGCCCGGCATCGACCAGTGGGACATGCTGCTGTCGCTAAATGAACGGTACCATATCGCTGCCGTGCCGCTGGAAAAAGCCTATCGTTTGCTCAATCACGGCCCGTCCATCCTCGTCTCGGCCCGCCATGGCGGCGTCGATAACGTGATGGCCGCCGCCTGGGCTTGCGCCCTCGATTTCGCGCCGCCCAAACTGACCGTGGTGCTGGACAAGGCAACGCGCACGCGCGCGCTGGTCGAAGGCAGCGGCACGTTCGTCATCCAGGTGCCGACGGCGGCGCAGCTGCAGCTGACTCACGCCGTCGGCACGCACAGCCTCGATGCGCAGCCCGACAAACTGGCGCGCGCTGGCGTGCGGCTGTTTCACATGGACGGCTTTGATTTGCCGTTCGTGGCCGGATGTTCGGCCTGGCTGGCCTGCCGTTTGATCCCCGAGCCGCACAACCAGACCGCATATGACCTGTTCATCGGCGAAGTGGTGGGCGCCTGGGCCGACACGCGCGTGTTCCATGACGGGCACTGGCATTTCGAAGACGCCGATCCATCCTGGCGCAGCCTGCACTACATCGCCGGCGGGCGCTTCTATGCGATCGGCCAGGCGCTCGATGCCGCCCCGGGCTGAAGCGCTGGCCGGCCAGGCCGTCGCCATGCCGCTCGTCATCGTCGCCAGCAGCGGCACGGGCGGCGACATCCAACCGTTTATCGCGCTGGCGCAGGGCTTGCAGCAGCGGGGCCGGCGCGTGCTGCTGCTCGTGCCGGGCTGGCAGGAAGCGGCAGCGCAGGCGTCAAGGCTGCCGTATCACACCTTTGGCAGTGCGGCAGAGGGCCAGGCCATGCTGGGCGACCCGGGCCTGTGGGATGAACGCAAGGGCTGGGGCTTGGTGTGGCGCGGCCTCGTGCCGCACCTGGGCGCCGTGCGCGGCATCGTGCAAGGCTTGCCGGATGCTGAAGATTGCGTGGTGCTGTGCCACCCCTTCCTCGTGCCGATGGCCGCCCTGGCACGCTCGATATGTCCGGGCCTGCGCATCGTCGCGGCCTATCTGGCGCCATCGAATTTGTGCAGCAGCCATGATTTCCTGGCGGCCGGCTCGCTGCGCGTTCCCGCCTGGGTGCCGCTGGTCTGGCGCCAGGCCCTGTGGCGGCTGATCAACCGCAGCATGGTCGACCCGGTGCTGCTGCCTGGCCTGAACGGGGCGCGCGCGCAGCACGGACTGCCGCCCGAAGCGCATTTTTTTGCGCACATGCTGACCGCGCCGGATGCCTCGCTGGGACTCTTTCCAGCGTGGTTCGCCGCCCCGCAGGCGGACTGGCCGCCGCATTTCGTGCAAACCGGTTTCATGGGCGCCGCCATGCATGGCGCTGCGGCGCTGCCGCCGGAGCTGGAACGCTTTCTGGGCGAGGGCGAAGCGCCCATCGTGTTTACGCCCGGTACCGGCCACCAGCACGCGCAGCGCTATTTCAGCATCGCCATGGAAGTGTTGCGGCGGCTGGGGCGGCGCGGCCTGTTCCTCACGCCGCATGCGGCGCAAGTGCCGCAGGATTTGTCGGCCAGCGTCATGTGGCAGGCGCACGTGCCGTTTGCGGCCCTGTTGCCGCGCGTGGCGGCCGTCGTGCACCATGGCGGCATCGGCACCAGCGCGGATGCTTTCCGTGCGGGCATTCCGCAACTGATCGTGCCGTTCGCGTACGACCAGTTCGATAACGGCTGGAGGGTCAAACGGCTCGGCGTGGGGGATGTCTTGCTGGCCAGGCGCCTGTCGGCGGGACGCATGCAGCGGCAGCTGGCGCGCCTGCTCGCCGCGCCCGGGGTCCCGCTGGCGTGCGGCGAGGTGGCCCGCCGGATGGGGCAGGGGCTCGAACCATCGCGCCTGCTTGACCAGGTCGAAGCGGCACTGGCCGCTGCTTAGGGACTGTCGTCAGGGACTGTCGTGCGGCGTATCGTCGAGGGCGATGACCCTGTCGTTTGCGCCTGGAATACAGCCGTCGGCGATCACATCCCAGCCCCGGTGCACCACCACCTGCTTGCCGTCGTGGCAGATTTCCACGCGTTCGCTGGCGGGCAGGCGCTGGCGCGCGAATGCTTCCAGGCTGGCTGGCAAGCTCACTGCCAGCTGCATCGTGCCGATGGCTTCCGGCGGGTGGTCGTCCATGTGCACGAGGGGCACGAAGATGGAACCGAGCATCAGCCAGCGCGCACCCACGTCGACGGGGGCGGGCGCGTAGGGCGCGGCGCGCAGCCAGTCCTGGGCGCGGGCGCGCAAGTCGCCGCCCGCGGCCAGTTCGCCCCAGGCGGCGGCCAGCAATTCCACCACCCACTGATTGCAGTTCTGGTATTTCAGGCTGTAGGCATACGCGTTGGCGCTGTAGCGGCCCGCCAGCAACTGCTGCACGCGCACGGGGTCGAGCAGGGCGCGGCGCAGGGGCGGTACGGTTTCGGCCGGCAGTTTCACGAGCGAGATGTAGCCGAGCGCAGGGTTTTCCGTGCCCATGGCGAAGCCGGCCGTGCCCTGGTCGAAGATGCGCGGGCGGCCTTCATCGCAGGCGTAGTACAGCTGGCGCGCGGACCAGCCGCTGTCGTTGTCGTGGCGCCAGGCCAGTGCCGCGTGCGAATAGCGGATGCCGAAGCGGGCCAGGTCCAGGCCCGAGCGGCTGATCAGGGCCACGCTGCCTTCGCTGGCGGCCAGTTCTTCGCGCACGACGGCGGCAAAGCGCAGCAGCCGGTCCTGTTCCGTGGCCGTGAGTTCCTGCGCGCGGTCGCAAAAGCGCGACGAGGCGAGCGAGGTGCCCGCCTGGGTCGCGCCGGTGCTGAAGATGGCGCAAACGCCCAGCAGCAGTGCCGGGCGGCGCGGGAGAAAACGAATCAAAGGCTGACGGGACGCGTGGCCATTTCGCCGTACCAGTCGTCGGCCAGCACGAGGAAGAAGGCGGCGCGCGTGTCGTTGCGCGAGAATTCGATGCCGTAGGCGCGGTTTTGCGCATGCACCACGTCGCCCTGCGCCAGTTGCTGCTTGTCGAGCGCCGCTTGCGGCAAGTCCAGCACCAGCGGCGTGGCCGTGGCGTCGGCCTGCATGGTCAGGCGCGTCATGCCGTCGCGGCCCGGCACGGCGGCCACGTCGATGATGCGGTAGGGGCCATTGGCCACCTTGTTGTCGCGCGAGGAGCTGTTGCTCGAACCGTTGAGCGAATCGGAAATGCTGCCGCTCGATTGGGAGCCGGCGCTGGAGGCCGAGGAAACGAAGCTGTCGGCGTTGGCGTTGCACGCCATGGTCAGAGCTGCGGCCAGGCCGAGCATGCGTAAGGAGGTAGTCAAGGCAGTTTTCCAGTGGACATGAATGAAAGCGGACCGGGTCCATCCCGGCCTGCGCCATCATAGCAGATCGGCCATCAGCTGAGCAGCACCTCGATCAGGGCCTTCGCTTCGGCCGACGGCTGCGTGCGCAGCGCCTGCAGCACGGGATCATTGTCCAGGTAGGCTTGCAGCGGCGCGCTGACGGTGATGCCGGCCTGCGGCAGCGGCGAGGGCACGGGCGCCAGCGCCTTGGCCAGCAGCAGGGTGTCGCGCAAGCCTTCGGGTGGCAGCATGATGGTCGAACCGGGCAAGGTATTGACGGCATCGGCCACCGCCTGCGGCACGCCCAGCTGGCGCATCAGCGCGCGGCCGATCACTTCCAGGGCGGACGCCATCTGCGTTTCCAGGTGGGCGTACAGGCCAGGGGTCTTGTCGGCCTGGGCCAGCAGATAAAAGCCGGCCACTTCATGCACGATGCCGGCGAACAGCGCCGTATCGGCATCCGTCTGCGTGACGGCGCCCGCCAATCCATGCGCCAGCGCCGCCACGTGCACGGTGTGCGCCCACAGCTGGGTGGCGCGGGCGCGCAAGGCTTCGTCGCGGATGCCCGCGTTCAGCTGGCGGATGACGGCCGCCGTCGCCAGCGCATACAGGTTGCGGTGGCCCAGCCGCTCGACGGCGCCGCGCACGCTGGTGATGGCGGGCGCCTGGCCGGGCGCAAACAGGGCCGAATTGGCCAGCGCCACGGCGCGCGCCGACAAGGTCGGTTCGCACAGCAGCAGCCGGCTGATGTCGGCCGAGTGGCAATCGGGGTTGGCCAGTTCCTTTTGCAGGAGCAGGGCCGTATTGATGCTGGTGGGGAAGGCCAGGGTTTCCGTTTCGGCGCTGGCCAAAAGTTGGGCAAGGCTGCTGAGCGTGTTGACGTGCATGGATAGGGGAGCGAAAAGTAGCAATGCCTCATAGTATCAGGCAATCCGGGCCGCATGGCGTCCGCCAGCCTTTTCAGTCATGCGGCTGCCAGGGGAGGGCAAGTTGTCGCGCGGCGAAGCCGCGGTTGGCAATGTCAGGGCAGCAGCAGTGAATGCTGGCTGGCCGTGTGGAAATCGCGCCAGACCCGGTTGATGGTGCTGTCTTCGCGGGCCGCGTACAGGCCGCAGTATGGATACAGGCCATCGACGGCGGCGCGGCACACGGCGACCAGCTCCAGCGAACGTTCCTGCACGGCTTGCATGCCTTCCGCGTCGAGCGCCGCGCCGTCCGCCACCTGGGCCCAGCTGTCGTCCAGCACGGCGTAAAAGCGGGCGCGGGCGGTCGTGCTAGCATCTTTCTTGGCTTGCAGCATGGCGGCCACTTCCGGTACGTCTAGCAGGGGCAAGCCGGCGCGCGCATGGCGGCGGTGGCGCATGCATTCCTCGGCCAACTGCATGAAATGCGCGGCCATGCCGGCCACGTTGGCGGCCAGGGTCACGTAGGCCAGCGAGTAGAACGGATAGCGGTACAGGGGGCCGCCGGCCGTCGCGGTGTCGGGACTGATCGTGAAGCCATGATCCTTGCCGAGCCACTGTCCGTCGATCCGGTAACTGTGCGAGGCGCTGGCGCGCATGCCGACGCTGTTCCACGAAGGCACCAGCCGCACCAGCGCGGCGGGGACGAGGAAGGCGCGGATGCGTGGCTTTCCTTCGCCATCGAGCAGGGGCTGGCCATCGCGCCGCAGCAGGGCGTTCAGGGTGAAGTGGGTGGCCATGGGTGCGCCGCTGGCGTAGTCCCAGCTGCCCGTGATGCGGTAGCCGTCGCCTTCCTCCTCCGCGTAGCCGGTGGCCGCGCCGCTGCCGCCCAGGCAGACGCGCGGCGTGCCGATGATGGACTGCGCCATGCCGGGCGCCAGAAAGCCCGCAAACCAGCCCGCGCCTGCGCACAGGGTCAGCACCCAGCCCATGCTGCCATCGACGGCGGCCACGGCTTCTTCCAGACGCACCACTTGCGGCAAGGGCAGCTCTGCGCCGCCCGCGCTGCGCGGCGCCAGCATCGTCAGCCAGCCGCGCCGGTGCAGCAAGGCTTGCTGCACCGGATGCAGGAAGCGGGCCGCATCGGCCGCCTGGGCGTGGCGGGCGATGCGGTGCGCGTCGCGTTCGGAAAGGGTAGCAATGGCAGCGTGCGGCATGGGCAATGTCCGGCAATGGTGAAGGCGGGCATTTTCGCACAGCGCGGCGGCGCCGTTGCCGTCAGCTGTGCGGCAAGGCGATTTTTTCCATCACCGCGCGCAGCAGCATGGCATCCGGTATTGCCGCCGGGGCCGAGCGCCAGGCGATGATGCCGTCCGGCCGGACGATCACGGCGCCGTCATCGCCTGTGCCGAAAGTGTCGACGAAGGCCTGGTCGGCGGGGAAAACCACGTCGGCGCCGGCCAGCAAGGTCTTCAACGATAGGTGCGCGGCGGCGGCGGACCAGCGGGGATCGGCTGTCAGCAGCACGAAATCCTCGGTCAGCAGGTCGATGCTGGAGACGCTGTTGCCACGATGCCGTACCCATACGTGGGGAGCGCGCGTGCCTGGCTGGCCGTTCCAGTCGCGCGGGTGGGCGGCCGGCGGCAGTGCCGCGTCCGCGCCGAGGATGGCGCTGGAGCGTGTCAGCTGGCCCAGTTCCATCGCCAGATTGCCATACAGTGGCGCGTCCTGGTAGCCTTCGCCGACCCATTTCGCGTAGTCTGGCCGGGCGAAGGTTTGCTGGTGCCGCAGCCAGGCGATGGGCCGGCGCTCATCCGTATAGGTGTCGAGCAGGGCAGGGCGCGATTGTTGCCGCACCACCCTTTGCAGCTTCCATGCCAGGTTGTAGACGTCGTCGATGCCCGTGTTGGCGCCGTAGCCGCCGCGCGTGGGCGGCAATTGATGGGCAGAATCGCCGGCCAGGAAAATGCGCCCCTCGCTGAACCTGTCCGCGATCAGGCCGGCCAGCTCCCAGCGTCCCGTGGTGATCAGTTCGAACGCCATGTCCTTGCCCAGGGCCTGGCGGACCAGCGCCCGCAATTGCGCGTCGGTGCTCTCGCTTTGTTCTTCAAACATGAGGAACCAGCGCCCGTCCGAATACGTGCCCAGGAAACCCTTGAAGCCTGGCTGGTCGATGTCGAACTGGCGGATGCCCCGTTCCAGAAAGGCGTCCGCCTCCGCGCAGCTGAACAGCACGCTGCGCAGCACGCGCAGGGGACCGGCACCCTGGCGCGCGATGCCCAGCTGTTCGCGGATGGGGCTGGCCGCGCCATCGGCGGCGATCAGGTAATCGGCCGTGACGGCATAGCATGCGCCCGTGTCGCGCTGGCGCAGCTGGGCCGTGACGCGCTGCGCATCCTGCTGCACGGACAGCAGTTCCACGCCTGTGCGCAGGTCGGCGCCCCGTGCGCGCGCGGCCTCGCGCAGTATCGGTTCCAGCAAGTCCTGGGCGATGGCGGCACCGGCCATGGGCGAGGCCTTGCCGTCGCGCTCCTCCGGCTGGCCTGGTGTCCACGGCAATTCCTCGTAGTGCTGACCCGCCAGGCTTTCCACGCGGGCGCGGCGCACGGTGGCGCCGGGCGGCACCTGGGGGATGCGTTCGGCGATGCCGGCGGCGCGGAAAAATTCCAATGTATGTTCCGTAAAGCCCGTGGCGCGGGGATGGGCGGCGCTGCCGTGGTGTTTTTCAACGAGGATATGCGGCATGCCCCGCCATGCAAGGAAGAGCGAGGCTGAAAGTCCGACGAGGCTGCCGCCGATGATGAGTACAGGGGTGTGGATTGAAGCTGGTTTCATGATGTCGTCCTGGATGTTGTGCAGAGCACACTCGGTCAAGGACGTGGTGATTTTTCGCGGCAGGCGGAACGCCGTTCAGGCAGCAGGGTGACGGAACGCACGCCGACGAAAAAACGGCGCACGTCCGCTTTTCGTCGTGGTCCGCGGCCCCCAGGGCTGGAATATGACCGTCCGCAGGCGGACGGCTGACCGGGGCTCACCACGCCGGTCCACCTTTTTCGACGCCACGATCTTAGCACGGGATTGTCGCGCGCCGCCAGCCCGGGGAAACCCCATGCAACGGCGTTCAGGCAGCCTTGGCCAGTCCTTCCGCTTCCAGTGCCGCCTTGACGCTGTCGCGCTCGGTCATGCGGCCCAGGAATGCCTGCACATTGGCCAGCTGCGACAGGTCCACACCCAGCTGCGGCGCCCAGCCTGTCACGGCGAACAGGTAGGGATCGGCCACGGTCATCGTGTCGCCGGTCAGGTAGGCTTTGCCTTCCAGGCGGCTGTTGATCCACGCATATTTCTTGCCCAGTTCCTCGATGAACAGGGCCTTGGTGGCGGCGTCGATGCGCGAATCGAACAGGGGACTGAACGATTTGTGCAGCTCGGACGTGATGTAATTCTGCCATTCCATCACCTTGTAGCGGGCAAAGTTGCCCACGGGCGGCAGCAGGTCGTGTTTGCCGGCATGCTCGGCGATGTACTGGGCGATGACGGGGCCTTCGCTCAAGGTCCTGCCATCGTCGAGCGCCAGCAGCGGTACCTGGCCTTTCGGGTTGAGCTCATAGTAACTGCCGCCTTCCGGCGTCTTGTGCTGGCCCAGGTCGACCTTGACGAGTGTGAACGGCGTGCCCGTTTCGCGCAGGATGATGTGCGGTGCCAGCGAGCAGGCACCCGGAGAGTAAAAGAGTTTCATGGCGATCCTGTCCTTGAAAAGGTGGGGAGATGCCACTATAGACCTGCGCCGCCGCGCGGTAAACGCGTGTTCGTGTGGTGATCATTGGCGCCCGGTGTCGCCTTGCGCTGGCTCAAACCCCACGATTGCGCAAGGTGTCGAGCAGCAAGGTAAACGCGGTAGGAGGGGCCGCCGTGCGCAGCCGCTGTTCGCCCGCTTGCGTCAGCGAGACGCTGCGCGTGCTGTGCACTTGCAGGCGCAGGTCATCGCGCTGCGTTTTGCTGTTATTCTGCAAGCAATCTTGTCGGACTATCGCGTGATGAAAACTTTTCTTTATTCGCTACTGGGTTTTGTCATTGCCAGCGTCATCGCATGGGGTGCCATGTTGCTGTGGGGCGGTCTGGTCTTGCAGCTGCCGCCCGGCGACAGCTATTGGGACCGCACGCCGTATGCGGCCGATATTTTCCTTGCCTGCTGGCTATGCTTTGCTACCGGGGCGGCAGTGCTGGTGGTTCGGCTGGCCCGTTGATACTGGCTCCACTCAATCATTAGTTTGGCTAATAAGTTCATGCGGACTTTGGCATTTCTTGCCATCATCTTCGTCAGCCAGGGGATGATCGTGCTCGACATGTCCATGGTGCAGCTTTCCTAAAGTCCACCAGGAACTGGGCTTTACGGATAAAGGTATGGCCTGGGTGCAAAGCGCCTACACCCTGACTAGGCGGTGCGGTTCACGGTGCCGTGGATGGTGCGGCTGCAAATATTCACGATCCGGCCCTATCGGTGCCGCTTCATCACCTCCATGAACTGCTGGGTCACCTGGATGGCGGCGCGTACGATCGCATGTATCGTGGCCTGGCGTTGCTGTCATGCCGCTGCGGCGGCTGACCATTCGCGCAGCAATTGTCCGAACGCTTCAGCCGCCGCCGTGGTGCTGGTGGCGCGCCAGACGAGCTGGAACTGGGCGGCGGGCAGGGCGGGCAAGCCATGCTGGCCATCGATGACCACCATGCCCGCTTCCAAGTCGCCTTGCGGCAGGGCCGTGATTGCCAGACCCGCCAGCACGGCGGCGCGCAAGCCCTGCTGGCTGGGCGAGGTGAACGCCACGCGCCAGTCCATTCCGGCGCCATCGAGGGCGTCGACGCCGACTTGCCGGTGCAGGCAGGGTGCGGGCGAAAACGCCAGCGGCAGCGGCAGCGCGCTGTCGTGCCGGAAATCCTGCGCCGCAGCCCAGACGAAGCGCGTGCGGCGCAGCACGGCTGCCTCATCCTGGCCGCCGGCCAGGGCCATGACGACGGCCAGGTCCAGCGCATCGGCAGCGACCAGTTTCTGCAAGTCAAGATAGGTGCCTACCGTGACATCCAGGCGCACGGCGGGAAACAGGTGCGCGAACTGCGCCAGCAGGGCAGGCAGGCGCGCGCCCATGAAATTTTCCGGCACGCCAAAGCGCACGGCGCCGGCAATCGAGGAGCGCTGAAAGCGCCGCGCCAGCGCATCCTGGGCAGCCAGGATCTGCCGCGCGTGGCGCAAAAAATCCTCGCCGTCTTCCGTCAGGCGCAGGCTGCGCGTCGTGCGCACCAGCAGCGCGCTGCCCGCTTGCTCTTCCAGGCGGCGGATCTGGTGGCTGATGGCGGACTGGCTCAGGTGCAACCGTTCGGCGGCGCGCGTAAAGCCGCCCGTGTCCTGCACCGCCACAAAGGCGCGCAGCAGGGCGGTATCGAAGTCCATGGGTGACGCTCCTGCGATTCATGATGAAAATGAATGAATTGTACAAAATTTTATCATTTCCCTCATGAGTCGAGCTTTTCTAGAATGGCCGCTTGCAGTGCCCCGGCACCACGCATCCCTCCATGACTACCGAAAGCAAAGCTTCGATGCACCTGACTACTTCGCAACAAAACGTACTCACCCTGGCCGCCGTCTGCCTGGCCTCGCTCATGTTTGGCCTGGAAATTTCCAGCGTGCCCGTGATCCTGCCCACCCTGGAAACCGTGCTGCATGGCGACTTCAAGGACTTGCAATGGATCATGAACGCCTACACCTTAGCCTGCACCACCGTGCTGATGGCCACGGGCACCCTGGCCGACCGCTATGGCCGTAAGCGCTTGCTGCTCGCCAGCCTGATCCTGTTCGGCCTCAGTTCGCTGGCATGCGGCTGGGCCGGCAGCACGGGCGTGCTGATCGCCGCGCGCGCGCTGCAGGGCATGGCTGGCGGCGCCATGCTGATTTGCCAGGTGGCCGTGCTGTCGCAGCAGTTTCCGGACGGCGCCGCGCGGGGCCGGGCGTTTGGCGCCTGGGGCATCGTGTTTGGCCTGGGCCTGGGCTTCGGTCCCATCATCGGCGCGGCCATCGTCGCGCTGTCAAACTGGCAGTGGGTATTTCTCGTGCACGGACCTTTGGCGCTGGCGGCGTTGCTGCTGGTGGCGCTGGGAGTGAGCGAATCGCGCGACCCGCAGCGGCGCAAGCTGGACGGGGCCGGCATCGCCACCCTGTCGCTGGGCGTGTTCAGCCTGGCCTGGTGCCTGACGCAGGGGCCGGCGCTGGGGTTCAGTGATCCGCGCAGCGTGGCCAGCCTGGCCGTGGCGCTGATCAGTCTGATGCTGTTTGTCATGATCGAACGGCGCCAGGCCGAACCGATGATCGACTTTGCCGTGTTCCGCATCCGCCGTTTCTCGGGAGCGCTGCTCGGTTCGGCGGGCATGAACTGCAGTTTCTGGCCGTTCATGATCTATCTGCCCCTGTACGTGCAGTATGGCCTCGGCTACAGCAGCCTGGACACGGGCCTGACCTTGCTGGCCTACACCTTGCCCACCTTGCTCGTGCCGCCGCTGGCCGAGCGCCTGGCGCTGCGCTACCGGGCCGATGCCGTCATTCCTGCCGGCTTGCTGGTCATCGGCCTGGGCTTTTTGCTGATGCTGTGGGGCAGCCGTGTGGATGCCGCCAGCTGGCTGACGATCCTGCCCGGCTGCCTGCTGGCGGGCACGGGCCTGGGCCTGACCAACACGCCCGTCACCAATACGACGACGGGCGCCGTACCGGGCGAACGGGCCGGCATGGCTTCCAGCATCGACATCAGCGCGCGCATGATCAGCCTGTCGGTGAATATCGCGCTGATGGGCTGTATTCTCGTCGCAGCCATCCAGTCCGCCTTGCGGATGCAGTTGCCCGGCGGACTGGACGCGGCCACCTTGCGCGCCATGGCGGAAGGCTTGTCGGTAGGCAAGGGCGCCGGCGCACTGCCGGCCGGCGTGGCGAAGCTGGCGCTGGCGCAGGGATTTGGCGCCGTGATGCTGTATGGCGGCGTGGCCGCCTGCCTGTTCGCCGTGGCCAGCTGGCTGGTGTTTGGCGCCGGACGGACGCGGCATGCAGCCGGGCTGCCAGTGAGGGAATAGCCAGGAGGCTATAATCTGGGCACGTTGACAAGTCTTGCTCAACGTTATTACGAGGCCGCCCATGCATAAACTGATTTCCGAACTCACCCGCCTGTATCTGTTCGACGAGCAACAGCAATACGTCGATGCGGATGGCAGCGCGCAGCCGCTGACGCCGGCCGTGCTGGCGCGCCATCTGTCGGGCGAACAGACGGTGGCCGTGCAACTCGTGACCGAGGGCGGCCTGACGCGCGCGCTGGTGCTGGTGTTTGGCGGCAAGGGCGGCGGCGAAGCGCACTGGAGCGCGCTGTGCACGATCGCCAACGCCGTGCAGCACGAGCTGGACTTGCCGGCGCCCGCCGTCAGCATCTCGGGCACGGCGTTCCAGTTATGGCTGTCCCTGGCCACGCCCGTGCCCGTCGCCCAGGCGCGCCAGTTCGTGCAGCTGCTGCGTTCCACCTTTTTACCTGCCTCGACCGACATCCTCGCCACCGCGCCGCCCGCCGACGTGGAGCAGGTAGCGTTGCCGCCATGTCTGCAGCCATCGGGCAAGTGGGCCGCCTTCATCCACCCCAGCATGGGCGCGGCCTTTGTCGACGAGCCGGGCCTGGACATGCCGCCACCCCCGGCCGCCCAGCTGGGCTTCCTGGAAAGCTTGCGCAGCATCAACCCGGGACAATTCGCGCAGGCGCTGGCCAAGTTGCAGGGACATGCGGGGCTGGCTGATGCCGTGCCGGCTCCCGTCGCCGCTCCATTGCCAACGGTGGTGACCCAGTCACCGACGCAGCCAGGCCTGCTGCTGCAGGACGCCAGCCTGGAAGACATCGTGCGCTGGCTGCATGCGCGTAATATCGAGCCGACGTTCCGGCACCGGTTGCCGTAACGGGGCGCTCCTTCTCCCTGATTGAAGGATACGTTAGATACCCAGGAGGCAACATGACAGTCAAGCGCATGGACAACGTTGGCATCGTGGTAGCAGACATCGATGCCGCCATTGCGTTTTTCACCGAACTTGGTCTCGTACTCGAAGGACGCGCCCCAATTGAAGGAGACTGGGCAGATGGCGTCACCGGACTGCACGGTATGCGCGTCGAGATTGCCATGATGCGTACGCCGGACGGTCACAGCCGTCTCGAATTATCCCGCTTCCTCGCACCGCCCGTGGTGGCCGATCACCGCAACGCCCCGGTGAACGTTCTCGGTTATCTGCGTGTCATGTTTACCGTCGAGGATATCGACGACACGCTCGTCCGGCTCGTCAAACACGGCGCGAAGCTGGTCGGCGAAGTAGTCCAGTACGAAAACATGTATCGGCTCTGCTATATTCGTGGTCCGGAAGGAATCCTCATCGGGCTTGCCGAACAGCTCGTGCAGAAAACGTCCTGAGGGAATCCCACCGGATCGGTCTAGCCCGTTAGTGAAACGACGGCAACCGGCCGGACGCAGTCGTTGAATATCCAATCAATCTTGTGCAAAAAACTGGGAGAACTACATTGGGAGTAATTGCAGACTTCTTTATCGCTGATCCAGCCGAGGCCATCCGATATGCAAATCGAATTGAAGAGCCTGACGAGGGCGAGGAAATTGCGCTTTTGTTGAATCCGGTCCAATTCAATGGCATCACAGACCTGGAAATCGGTACTCTTTGGGCCATTTTGGAACGCAGCGAGTGGGATATCGAAAAACACATGCCTGAAGACATCTACGTTGAGGAGGATGGCGAGTCCTGGCTTCACCGTTTTCCGGACGGGCTGACGAGCCTTCTCGCAAATTCAAATGCGGACGGGTTGGAGAGCGCATCGGAGCAATGGGCAAAAACTGAAGAGATCGACTGTAATGCAGCAGATTTGCGGCCGCTCTTGAAGGATTTGCAATCGCTCGCACGGCAAGCCATCTCCACGGGGCAGTCCATTTATCTTTGGGGCTGCCTCTAAGGCTACTTCGTGGCAACTGCGTACCCCCGGCTGAAAGGTTCGCTTTGGGACGGAACCTGCCGATCACGGCAACCGGCCAATACCAGACGTTCCACAACAGAGCATCGGACAATCAAGGTGTGAAGTTTATGTGCAAGTGTAAAGAAGTCCCGCTGGCGATTGCTGACCTCACGTACTGGCAAAAACGCTTTGAATACAAAGGAGCGGAGGAGTTTTCTACTTATTTTCAAGATTTGGATTCAGAGACTTTTTCACCCCCACTCGATTATGAAATTTCAAATTATGAGTGCAAGATTTGCTCACAAAAATGGTATGTAGAATGCGCACCTGAACAAACAACTTGGGCTGTGTTTGCCATGAAAGATGCTGCGGGTGACTTAACTTGGAATTCACCTAGCGTAGCAGCGCAGAGAGAGTTCCTTGAACTGCTAGCACACCGTGGATTTTCTGAGGACAGGTGTCTGTGCAAAAACTGCACCGGTCTGGCCTTAAACGGGCGGTTGGTCTGCTATGCTCACCTTCCGTAATCGGCCAAAAGCGGACCTTCGCCGACTGGCAGCTTCGGGCCGACGGCAAATTCATAATTATCGGGAGTTCTATATGGACGACGAGCAGCTCGTAGAAAAGATTTTGCGGTCTCTCGTCGAGCTGGAGCAAGAGGGGGAACTCGTTCTCACAACCAACTCTGGTTCTAGCGTAGCAAGATACATTCTGGACTCGGCATTAAAACAACTAGTCACCACTTTTCGTGACTCGGACGCACCGATAGAATACACGATGCCGCATCTGCTAGAGCAAACTATCGATGAGGTAAAGAACCGGTTTGGGGTGCCGAGTCAGCGCGCTCGAGAGATTACAGGCTCTTATTACAACCGGTTACTTGCACGTCTAACAGTTGAGAAGATTGCTGAACTTTACTGGCACGATACCCCTAGCGAGATGGCGAAGCGTTCCTACTACCGCGTTGAATTGGACAGGGACGACAGCGAGTTTGAATACCTTGACTGGCGTCGTAAGCACTGAGCTTTGCCTGCTATCATTTCATTTGGCCGGCGGCTTTGGGACGAATCCAGCCTGTCGAGGGACGCGCTGGATTTTCGTACTGACGACCTGCTATGCTGAGCTGAACAGCCTGGTTCGGCTAATAGCGGTCGCTGAAGAATGGTTTCGGGTTTCGGCCAAGGGATAACAGAAATTCGAATCAACGGAACAGTTAGGCGCGCAATTAAAAGGTTGCTAACTGTATTTGCACACGAAGGTGAAAAATTGAGCGGCCGTAAATAGACTGCATGTTCGAGCTGTTTGTTACTCCGCGTGTGCAAATTATGCTTTCGTTTTCGGCCGGCGAAACATGATCAGCTTGCGGTCGTTGGTAGAGGGAGTGGAACCTTCATTCAGACCACGATAGACGGGCTACACCGGTCATCCACATGTCAAAAAATCAATTATGCAACTACTCAAATTAATCTCCCTTCTGATATTTCTGGCTCCCTTCTCATCAGCAAATTCAGAGGAATTGCTGCTGGAACGCCAAGATTTCAGAGAATGTGAAGCTCAGACCATGACGGCATTGAGCATTGCTCGGAACGCGATGCACCTGAAGGATTCCAAGCAATCGATGCTAGATGTCAAATCGACCGCGGAGTTCCAGAGAGCTACCACCAGTGAGGTCGATGAGGAAATCGCGCGCACTGGTTCGAACGACCATGTCCGTTTCGCGGCAAAGAAGCTTTTCCAATGTTCCAAACTGGCGGGCCTGCCAATCAAAGAGGATTGGCAGGCTGCCACGTTCTGCCTCGCGCGGCAGGACATTCTGTTTTACTTGGCCATCGATCGGGAGCAGGGGCGCCCGGAGGGTGAAGCTGATGTTCGCATAAGAAAGCGCTTTAGCAACAGCTCAAAGTCCATCTATTCTGACCCCATTATCGACCGTTTTGTCCCCCTAGTCTACCAAGTTACCGACAACGAGGATGAGTATAAGCTGCGTCGATACATGTTCGAAACCTGCTACCTTCCTGATGAGTGGAGAGCTTGGGACAAGAGCATTCAGTCAGCAAAGCTAAGCGCCCAAACAATTAATAACAATGAGGTGTTAGAGCGCATCAAGGCGAAAGCACGTGTAGCCCATCCAAATGACCACACTGCGCAGAACGCGGTGATTAACATGGAACTGGCCAGCTATGTCGATAAACAGACAGGAAATCCTAAACTGGCCGCAACGATACTGTTTCTCGGCTACTACATGAAAAATACCCATGGCGTCCCCAGTGTATGTTTGGAACATGGAGTTTCGATGGTCAACTTTCCAAAAGCTTTCTCTGCTGCGAATCAAGAGGTGATGGATGTGACGAGGGTGACAATGGACACTCCTGGTGTGCGAGATCACGCAATGGCACTGGCCAGTCCGGCCGCGCGTAGGGAGCTTGATAGGTTTGCAGAGGTTAAAAATACCGATATCAAGGGTGCTTGCTTGTTCCTCGAAACGGACGCGCAAGGAATGGCCGACAGGATGTCGTTTGCGAAAATTCTGCCAGCTCAGTACCAAGCACTGCTTGGGACAAAGTAAACACAGGGATGGTGGGCGCCCTAGGCTGGGCACTGCTTACTCGGAGCGCGACAGCAGCCTATTACACGCCTGGTAGCTAAGGTCCGATTCTTCCGCTGTCCCGTCATTTCCGCGATGATGCTAAAGTTCTTCTAGAATATTGACGGCGGCGTTTGCAGTCGGAAAGCTGGTTGCCAACTGTTGGCGGACTCGCTCCATCATGAAGCACGGCACCATTGGCAACATTTCGAACAGGCGATAGGCGGCTGACGTGGTTTTTGGCGCTTCCAGGAGGCGGCGCCGATCGGCGGTCACGAGCGTGGCCACTTCAACGATGTTGGCATCGGCTTCGACCACCGCTTCCGCAACGCCAGCTAGGAGAAAGCTGACCCATGCTTCCCAGTCGCCGCCAGTACGGGTTGCCGACAGCAAACGGTAATACACGGCCTTGTTGCGTTTGAGGTAGCCGCTTAGGTGCGGAAGGGGCCAAAGAGCTAGTGCGACTGCTTAATGTAGCGATCGAAGCAGCTCAAAGCAACACTTAGACCTGAATTTCGAATGTCCGGAGTGGGGCGGGATCGGCCCTTTGTGACCGTTCGTGAATTTTGCCGCCGAGCAATCTACTATACTGTGCCGGACGGTCGAGGTCGGCCAAGACTTGACCTTGGACCAATCGAAAAAACCGAGCATAGTCCATTTGTAGAT
This sequence comes from Janthinobacterium sp. BCJ23, assembly GCF_059617945.1. NCBI lineage: Bacteria > Pseudomonadati > Pseudomonadota > Betaproteobacteria > Burkholderiales > Oxalobacteraceae > Janthinobacterium > Janthinobacterium sp. BCJ23. Next base: position 86,324 of record NZ_JCAQAW010000006.1, read on the forward strand.
GCAAGATGAGGAGTTTTCTGTGTTGAAGCCAAATATGGTCACACTGGCACGGTTCGGGATGGCGATCGCGTTGGCGAGTGCCGTGGCAGGAGCAACGGCCCAAAACCTCAAACGGTTCGAGTTTTCGACAAGCGACATGGCATCGGCGACGTGCGCGTTCACGTCGCCACTCCCGGCCGACTTTGCTGTTCTCGCTGCTGGCGAATACGGCGGTCGCCCTACCGATTTCCAGATCGATCAGTCCGGGCACGAAGCCACACGAATTGATGCCTTGGTCAACTCGAGCAACAAGCCCGTCATTCTGATGTTGGGGGCATACGAGCCTACCGTATGGAACATCGGGTGGACCCGTGGGACCGAAATTGCCGGCGTTCTCGTGAGCGGCTACCACCGGCAAGCGGTGGCTGGTCTGCCCAAGGGCACACCAATCATCAACAGCACCTACGACAACCGGGGTCCATGCGGTCATTTTTATATAAAAGCCGATCAATTGGACGGGCTCAATCCACTGGCCCGACGTGTGTTCGGGCGGGCTGTCGACAAGGTATATTTGTCGAGAAAGGGCAAAGTCGTGATCGGCGAGCCCTTTGATGATCAAACTGAGCTGCTTACATCGGCCGATGTGACACCGGATTCGTTTCGCGATCAAAAGGCAGTTTTGGCTGGACCTGCCGGACTGGCGGATGCAGTCCGCAAAGGCATCCTGCGGGTGGCGACGGCAGCCGATGTCCGTGCCTGGGACGCGGCCACCAGGAAAGCGGCATCTGCCGACACTCCACCAGTCGCGGGCGGAAACTTGCTCGCAACGCGCGAAATTCATAACGGTTACGTTGTGTTGAAAGGGTTTGAGCTACCAGCCGGCTTATACGGTGCACACTTGGCGACTTTTATTGTGCCGAAGGGAGTGCCAGTTCCCACGGGTAAACTGGGTCATTCCAGGATGCTTGACTACAATTCCATGCACTGCACCGGCGCTCTCTGTCGTGCCGGCCGATAACTTCCGAGCTCAGCAGCGCGAATACGGTCAGCGAACCAGCATTCGGAGACCTTCACGATATATCGCCCCGCGGGCAAAGTGACGGCGGTCGACAGAATCGCCGATCACTTGATCCTCGCATGTCCGCTTCGGGGCGATACTTGGCAACGACGGCAAGCGGCCATTCCAGCGAGTTTGCATTACCTGCGCGGCTGTTAGTCTGTGGCCTGCCAAGTGCCAGTGCCGCGATTGGAGATGAGATTCGAATGCTCCGCACTTTTCCCCGCGCGCTTGCGACAACGCGAAGCATCGAAGTTCAGATTGTGTTGCACGATTAAACATGTAGCGCTTTCTCCCACCTGGGGGCGACAGTTGCCGTACACTGTATGGCTGAGATTGGCCAGAAGCCGGCCTTCCTAGCGACAGTTTAAACTGTTGACTCATTCACTGACCGCCCTGATCGGCCCACACCACTATGTTCTTCCGTCTCGCCTTCCTTGCCGCCACCCTGACGCTCGGCTTCGCCGATTCGGCTGTCGCCGATACCGCCGTCCTTGAAAAACTCACAGCTAGCCGGCTCGCTATCACTGTTGACAAAGGCACGTTATCGGGACCCGGTGCGGCACTGCTGCTGCAGGCTTCGCGCCAGGCGCAGTACGTCCTCCTCGGCGAGGATCATGGTGTCGCCGAGATCGCCCAGTTCTCATCCGCCTACTTCAATGCCTTGCCCCCTGCCGGCTTCACGACCTTGGTCACCGAAAATGGTCCAGCCGTGACGAGTGCGCTCGAAGGGATACTCAAGGGTGCCGACGCGGTTGCTGCTATCGCCAGATTCGACGCCATCTATCCGGACTCCGTTGCTTTCTACACCATGCGCCAGGAAGCAGAGATGCTCGCCAGCTTTGCCCTGGCCGCAGGACCGCGCTTCCAGCACTGGGGCATCGATCAGGAATTCGTGGGTGCGGCCAAATACCTGATCACGCTGATGCTGGCCCAGCCGGTTAATCCGGCCGCCCGCACGAAGCTGGAAGCCTTGCGTCAAATGGAAGCTGCCGCGTCTCAAAAGGCGGTAGCCACCGGCAATCCCTTAGAGTACTTTATGCTGTCGGCCTCAACCGAGGAACTGACCTCGTTGCGCCCGCTACTTGCCGGCCCCAAAGAGCAAACCGCGCTAGGCCTGCTCGATGCATTGCTGGCCACACGCGCCATCTATCAGAAAAGCGCTTCTCAAGTGCCCGGCGATCGCGACCTATCCAACCGCTTACGTTTGACGCTGTTAAAGCGGACCCTGGAAACCCGGCTCGGCATGCAAGAGCAAAAGCTGGTGGTCAAGGTCGGCGCAAATCACGCATACAAGGGCATTAATCCACTCAACAATCGTGACATTGGCAACTTTCTGGCTGAACGCGCCGAAGGCCAGGGCCATACCACGCTGCACCTGATCGTGATGGCGGCGAAGGGGACGCAACTGAGATTTGCGGGAGCGGGCAAGCCATATCAGCCGGCACCAATCAAACTTGACAGCTCGGCCTTCAAACTGCTGGCCAGTGCAGGCGCCACCGACGGCAGTTGGTCTCTATTTGATCTGCGGTCACTGCGGCCAGGCTCGCGCAAACTGGCGGGGGGCGACATTGAAATGTTCAACCTGATCAACGGCTACGATTTTGCCCTGATTATCCCCGAAGGCAGCGCTTCTGCGCAGCTCGTGACACCGTAGAAGAAGAGAGGGAATTTCAATAATTGCAATTTTTCAATTGTACTGATTCCCCGCTGCGAAACGGCCAAGCGTGCACGGAAATGCCGCCCTTTCGCTTCAGGGCGGCACCAGCCTAGAGTGACAATCAGCGCGTTTTACAGATGGGCAAACCGCTATCCTGAACGCCGTCGCCCGGATTGGGCCATTTACAGACGAAGAACAGACGAAGATAAAGCGAGAATTTACATCATATGAACAGCATATAAATTCTGAAGTTCACATAACACTTACCGCTGACGAAGCCCTTATGTTATTTGAGCTTTTGAGCCGCTACTCTGATTCAGACCAGTTGAATATAATAGACCAAGTAGAACAAAGGGCGCTCTGGAATCTGTGCTGCATTCTTGAGAAGAAATCAGTAGCTCCATTTAATATGGAATATGGTCAAGCGCTGTCAGAAGCTCGGGCGCGATTGTGTGATGAGTATTAATTTCGAACTTCCGCTTTGGGGCGGAACCTGGCAAGGACGGCAGCCGGCCAGAAGCAGACGGACTACTGGACGTCGATATCATCTCAACTGTAGTGGAGGCGAGAATTCAAAGCTATCTATTCGCATCGTCAAACGAACCAAGTGCAACAGCGTCTTTGTCTATTGAAGCCTTAATGGCGGCGGCCCGTGCCGAGCTTTTCTCGGTTACGCTCGCCAGTGACGAAGAATTGGAGTTGCTGATGGGTTTGCTCGGCATTGAACCATTGCGCTCAATATCGTTGCGGCCTAACACTGAGTTCCTTGCGCTCTTTGATTATTCCGATAAGTTTTTACCTCAAATGAATCAGGAAGACTTTGACGTATTTTATGAGAAATGGCTACGCTTGACTCACCGAGATTCAAATATGGATGAGTATGGGCAGCTGTTATTTCTTCAAGGGCGGGCTGCTAGCTGGAACCAGATGGCGAGCAGGTTCATACTCCGCGAAGCCCCAATGACATCAGCAGAGTGACTCCAACCGGCCAATAGCGGCCGTTGAGTACCTCGACTATCTGCGAAGAGTCAACAATGTAAAACTATTCGCTCAACCGGACGGCGATAGCGCTATGCGCCTCCGCCGCCAGTTAACACAACGTTGATTGATCCAGCATGGACATTATCGCCATCTTACAAAAGAAGATTTCCTTACTTGATTCTGGGGGACACTCGGCTGGGCTTAAGGCGACGCTTTCCCACATTGAGATTGCATTCCGTCACCTAATGCGCGGTCAAAAAGATGAAGATCAAACTGCATTTACCGATGCTGTTTACAGAACGAATCAAGCGTTCGAGGGGGGCATAAAGGAAGCATATCGTGTTCTTACAAAGAAAAACCCTGAGAATGTCCGCCCGTATGAGATTGAGTTGCATTTCTCAAAATCTGTAACATTCAGGCAGCGCGTTCTGGATCAATTCACTAACTACAGGAAGGAATGGAGAAATCCATCAACACATGACTACAAGTTGGATTTTAACGAGAGCGAAGCATTTCTGGCGATAGTCTCTGTTACTGCATTTTCTTGTCTCCTTCTAGATGAAATAGCCCGACAGCTTGCGTACGATAGGGAGGTGGTTGCAGTACAAGAAATTGCAGGCAAAGTAAGGCAAGAAGTTAACGTTAGCAATGGTGATCTCCTTACGAGAACTGTAGAGGCCCTAAAAGTCTATTTCTTGCGACGCACTTATGAGCATATCAAGAGTGGTACAGCTGCTCAATGGCTCGGGTCTGTTAGTGGCTTTTTGGCTGCGATCATTCCAGACGTAGCAATTACGATCGATGCACCGCTGGGAAGAGAGAGCCTTCATATAACTGCCGATCTGTTGATTGAGTGCGGCAATGAAAGAGTGATAGTTGAAATAAAAAACAGGTTAAACATCCTGACTTACAAACACCTTCTCAACCAAGTAGAACAATTGATGCTTTCATCTGGAATCAGCGACGGAGTGATATTTTTCTTACCGACAATGCTCGAATCAGAAAAAATATACGAGGCCGAAAATGTAATTCTTGATGGAAATGGTAGGCTGCGCACCATTAGTCCGGTAGCAATCTAACATGGCGCTTAACCTCGTTCGCTACGGTCACTGGACGGTGCGCGATGAAACGGTGCAGTGCCGGTTAGTTCCATATCGAACGAGCACATTGTAGAACTGCGGCCGTCCGAAAAGGGGCGGAAGCTGCCGATGACGGCAACCGGCCAAAAGCGGTCGTTCACCGTACTCTTCTTCATCGGGTATTCGATACCAATTGATAAGCGTGCCAGCATGGCATAATCGCTAGCGATTATGTCAAGATAACTTTGCGTTAATTTCGAATTGTCTATATGACCAAGAACCGAGTTCCAATGTATCCACGGGATGGCGCCGCCTCATTTAAATTGCCCTCTAAAAAAGAAGGGACGATTCAGCGAATGATTTCACTTGGGGAGTTTGCTGAGATGTTCACTGAGGAAGAGACGTTTAAAGTTCAGAGTCCCGAATCAGTAGATCCCGCAAGGGCAAATCCGCATGCAATGTGGGTTACGGCAAAGATTGCAGATGTTGGATCGTCTTCTCCCATAGTAGCACGGACACTTATCATGGCATATGACATGCTGAGAAGCCGTATTCCGTTAAGCGATGATGAGAAGATAAAAAACGTACTTCTGCTAATGCATAAGATCAAGAACAATCTTCTGCAATGCAGCCACTCCTCGGCCACTTACATTGAAGCTGAGAAAGAGCAAGCTGAGGTGTTTGCGAATACAGTTCAAGGAGGCGGCACCCGAGTGTACGCAAACTTCCCTGTCGTTCCCGACATCGAATCAACGGTAACGAATTTCCTTATCTCCGCTCGGCGAATCATTACTGAGGTTTGCCAAATTCCTGTTCACTTTTGGGATACGAAGCAAGCTCATAGTTCACTAGACTATCTTCTCGACAAGGAATTGATACCCCGCCTTGGCAACGAACACCGAATGGTCGTCTGGTTCAAAGAGAGAGCCGATATAATCAGAAGGATTATCGCGTTTCGAAACGGGCAAGAACATGGGGCCACAACTAAGGGCGCAAAGCTCGTAATTAAGAATTTTGAGCTACTACCGACCAATGAAGTGCATGTGCCTTTGTGGTATTTGGACGGACAAAGGCCCACTTCCATTGCTGAGGAGATGCCGATTATCGTGATGGCCTTAGTTGAATTCGCGGAAACGATGTTAGTCGGCTGTATTGATGCGACCTTGCCTGACTTTCCACCGATGATGTTGGTGCAAGCAGAGCCCAAACCAGTGTGTCCTGTCCAGTACGAGCTCATCGTTGACGCTTCACGTCTAAAGTTTCCAACTGCGGAGCAGGAAGCTAAATAGGTTTGCAGGTTGAGATTCGCATTTTTGTCATTGTCCTGCAAACGCGGCTTCGACGGTTGGGTAAGTCCTGGATCGAAGGCACTTCCATCTCAAGCGTTGAGAAATTCCAAAGGCCGCTTCGGGGCCAGGCTGTGTGAAAACGCAAAAACACGAAATTTTCATGGGTAGGGTGACCATTCCCCACGCCGAAAAAATCGCGTAGCGGGCGTTTTAAGAGACCGTTTTTTTGCGGGGCCGAATTTTTCTGCGTTTTCACACAGCCTCGGGCGAAAGCGGACACTACTATGCGGTCGCAGCGTCGAGGTGGCATGCGGCCAAGAAGGCTTTCATTGTCCTGGCTGCACGCGTGTCAGCGGCAGCCTGAAATCAGCGCGCCATTTCCTGTGCGAGGGTGGCCACCAGTTCCTCCGTCCCCATCTCCCGCGCCAGCGGCGCGCCCTGACCAGCCCACTGTGCGGCGAATTCGCTGTTGCCGTGCTGGCTGGCCAGCGCGTTTAATTGTTTGGCGGCATCGTAGGCGACCGGGTAGTCGGCTGGCGGCGGGCTGCCTGGCGCTTCGCCGTGTTCGATCAGACGGTTCACCATGCCGCGCGCCAGGCGGCCCGATAGCACGCTGGTCAGGCGCGTGCTTGCGGCACGTTCGCTTTTCAGGTTGGCGCGGTAGCCTGCATTGGCCGACGATTCCGGACACAGCACGAACGCCGTGCCCAGCTGGGCGGCTGCGGCGCCCAGGTCCAGCGCGGCGCGGATGCCTTGTCCATCCATGATGCCGCCGGCGGCGATCAGGGGCAGGGCGGTGCTGCCTGCCAGCAGGCGCAGCAGGACGCTGGTGCTGTGGCGCTCGTCCGGCGCTTGCGGGTCGAAAACCCCGCGATGGCCGCCCGCTTCCACGCCTTGCGCCACGATGGCGTCGACCCCCGCCTGTTCGATCAGCGCCGCTTCGCGCACATTCGTGGCCGTGGCCATGGTGTAGATGCCGGCCTGGCGCAGGGCGGCAATCTGCTGATGCGTTGGCAAGCCGAAATGGAAGCTCACGACGGCGGGACGCAGTTCCAGCAACAGGTCGAATGCCGTGTCATTGCCGATGAACGTTTCGTAGATTTCGTCGAGCGCCACTGGCGCGGCCGCGCCCAGTTCCGCAAACATGGGCGCCAGGTGGGCCAGCCAGGCCGCTTCGCGCTGCGCATCCCTGACCGCCGGCGCATGGCAAAACACATTCACATTGAAGGGACGGTCCGTCATCGCGCGCGTGTCCATGATCATCTGGCGCGCCTGCGCCACGGTGCCAGAGCCGATGGCCAGCGAACCGAGGCCGCCCGCGTTCGAGACGGCGGCGGCCATGTGCGGCGTGGAGATACCGGCCATCGGCGCCTGGATGATGGGCAACTGCAAGCCGAGGCGGTCGAGGAGGGGCTGGAACGAGCTCATGATGTTTCCTTCGCAAAGTTGAGGACATTGTGCAATGTTCGCATTTGAAGAATATAATAGCACAATCATTTTCAAATAGAGAATACGATGGACATGGAATCCCTGACGATTTTTTGCGCCGTGGCCAGTGAACTGAGCGTCACCCAGGCCGCAGCCAGGCTGGGGCGCGCGCCGTCCAGCGTCACCACGCGCATCCAGCAGCTGGAAGCCGATATCGGCGCGGAACTGTTCGTGCGCACGAATAAACGCATGGCGCTGACGGCGGCCGGTGAGCGCTTTCTCGAGTATGCGCAGCGTTTGCTGGCGCTGGCGGAAGAAGCGCGGCACGTCGTCACGGGCGGGCGCGACGGCGGCACCTTGCGCGTCGGCAGCATGGAAAGCACGGCGGCCAGCCGCTTGCCGGCGCTGCTGGCCGCGTATCACGCCCGCTATCCGGCGACGCGCCTCGCGCTGAGCACGGGGCCGTCGCGGCCCCTGATCGAGGAAGTGCGCACGGGCTTGCTCGACTGCGCTTTTGTCGCCTTGCCGCCCTCGTTCGGCGGCACCGCCGCATTGGACGAGCTGGGCCTGGCATCGATGGCCGTGTGGCGCGAGGAACTGTGTCTGCTGCTGCCGGCCAGCGAAGGGCAGGCGCGCAGCGCCATGGACGTGCGCACGCGCTCGCTTGCGGCCTTCCCGCAGGGCTGCACCTACCGCGGCATCGCGGAAGAGCTGCTGGGCGTGGCCGGCAGCACGCAGTGGCAGGTGCAGGAAATGAGTTCGTATCACACCATGATCGCTTGCGTGGCGGCCGGCGCCTGCGTGACCTTGCTGCCGGCCAGCGTGCTGGCGCTGTCGGACGCGCCAGCTACCTTGACAACGCTGCCCGCAGGGGAGATTGACACCGTGCTGGTGTGGCGCGCGGGATTCGACGTGCCCGCCTTCCAGCATTTGCTGGCGCAAGTGAACGAGGCGGCGTCATGAACGCGGTCGCCAGGCTGCGCGCGGCGATCGCGGCGGCCGTCATCCTCGCCATCGGCATGGGCTTTGGCCGCTTTGCCTTCACGGCCATCTATCCGCACATGGTCAGGGAAGGCGTCTTGAGCTTGCGCGACGGCAGCCTGGCCGCCTCGGCCAACTATGCCGGTTACTTGCTGGGCGCCATCCTGGCCATGCGCGCGCGGGCCCACAGCGCGCACCGGCTGTGCCTGTGGTCGGTGGCTGGCACGGCGCTGTGCCTGGGCATGCTGGCCTTGACTATGCCCGTCTGGCTCATCGTGACGGTGCGCGGCGTAGCGGGCGTCTTCAGCGCCCTGGCCATGGTGGCGGCCTCGCTTTGGCTGCTGGTCCAGCGCGGCCATGGTCGCGGCGCGCCGCTGCTGTATGCGGGCGTGGGCGCGGGCATCGCCGTCTCGGCCGAATTGCTGGTGCTGGCCTCGCAGCTGGGCTGGCACAGCGCAGGCATGTGGCTGCTGCTGGCCGGCGTCACCGCGCTGGCGGGGCTGGCGGCAGCGCCCGCCATTGCCGCCAGCGGCCAGGCAACCCTGGCTGCACCAGCGCAAGCGGCCGCATCGGCCCTGGCACCCGTGGCGCCGTGGCCGCTCGTGCTGATCTACGGGCTGGCGGGATTTGGTTATATCGTCACAGCCACGTATTTGCCCGTGCTGGTCGGCGCGGCTTTGCCCGGGCTGAACTCCGCCCACGTGTGGGCCGTGTTCGGCCTTGGTGCGGCGCCGTCGTGTTTCCTGTGGCACCGGCTGCACGAGAGACTTGGGACGCGCCAGGCGCTGAGGCTCAATTTGCTGCTGCAGGCGCTGGGCGTGGCGCTTCCCGTGCTGGCGCCCACGGCCGCCGGCTACCTGTTCAGCGCCGTCCTCGTCGGCGGCACGTTTGTCGGCACGGTGACCATCGCCATGCCGGCCGCGCAGCGGGCCGCCGTCAAGGCAGCTAAGTTTGGCTCGAACATGATGGCCATCATGACGGTGGTGTATGGCATCGGCCAGATCATCGGCCCCGTGCTGGCTGGCAGCCTGTATGCGCAGTCGCACAGCTTCAACAGCGCCTTGCTGGCCGCCGCTGGCGCGCTGTTGCTGGCGATTTTCGTTAGCCTGCGGCTGTAGGACGTCGCTTTAAATTCTCATTGGGAATTTTTAGGACTGTTCTGATTTCGGTCAAGAAAGTCTTTCGCTACACTTCAATACTTCACCGGTTCGCGCCAGCCGCCATGCGCATGGCGTGGCCGGGTCCTGATCTTCCTTATTGAAAGTAGCGGCTATGACAAAGCAAATACAACAGTATTCTCCCCGCGTGACGGGATTACGGAATCGACTCCCCCTGAGCGGCGCCAACGGCTTTTGCAGCGCCGACCTGCTCGACGTGCTCATCGATTTCCTGGGCTTGAAAAACGATGCGGCCCTGGGGCGCGAATTGCAGGTATCGGCCCCCATCCTTTCCAAAATCAGACATGGTTCGCTGCCAGTCAGCGCCGCCATCCTCATACGCATGCACGAGGTAAGCCGGCTGAGTATTCATGAGCTGCGGGCATGCATGGGCGATCATCGCACGCATTTCGGTTTGCCCGATGATGAGGGTCACTAGCAAGATGTTTGCCGCCCGTCATTTTCTGGCGTCCCCACTCTTTGTTCACCCATGCGTATTAATCCAAGGAAAACTTCCGTGAAAACCATCAGCTCCCCTGTGCCTAGCGAATTCCACTCCCTGCGCGTGCTGACCTTGTCGCCTGATTCAGACAAGGGGGGGGCGCGATGGCTGGGCACGATGCTGAACGCCATTGGCGTTGCCAATGTGAAAAGTATCAATTCCTTGAGCTTGATTCCCTCGCTCTTGCGCGAAGGGAATGTTGACGTGATCGTCGCGGATGTCGAACACGGTGGCCTGATGGTGCCGACCTTGCTCAAGACGCTCGATGCGGCCAGCCCGCTGGCGCGTTTTCCGCATGTGCTGTGGGTAGGCCAGCCGACGCTGCTCAATTTGCTGCATGGGCAAGCCGCGGCGATGCTGGAAAAACCGGCCGTTCCACGCATCGGCGGCTTGTCCGTGACGGCACTATTGGCGCATGCCCGCCTGGCGCATCGGGTTGGCATCAATGTCGGCATGGTCTACGGCGGCGGCAATGCCGCGTTTGCCGAGGCCTTGCGTGCCTTGTTGCTGGTGCCGTCGATCAAGCGGCAGGTAGGCTGTTTTGCGCCACCCGATGGCCCGACGGAAGCCGATGTGATCGAGGCCTTGACGATAGGCAAGAACCTGCGCGTGATGCTGCAGCCGCAGTACGATTTGCGTACCAGGCGCATCATCGGCGCCGAGGCGCTGCTGCGCTGGCATCATCCCGGCGTTGGTGAAGTGCCGCCATCGGTGCTGATTCCGATGGTCAATCGCCTTGGCCTGCACCTGCTGTTGTTCAGCTTTATCGAAACGCGCGTGATCGACGTCCTGCTGGTGCTCAAGAGCCGCCAGGTGAGCTTGCCCATCGCCCTGAATGCTTCCGCCGAAACCGTATGTACGCCAGGTCTCGCGCAGCGGCTGGCTGAAAAAATGCAGCGGGCAGGCGTGCCGCCGCAATTGCTGAAAATTGAATTGACTGGCGATCTGCCGGTCGACGATGAGCTGCTGCTGTCCGCCTCGCTCAATACGCTGCGGGCGAAAGGATTTCCCGTTTCGCTCGATGATTTTGGGCAAGGGGCATCGACCCTGAATCTGCTGGCCAAGATGACCTTTGACGAGGTCAAGATCGATGGCGCGTTTGTGCGCGACATGAAAACCAGTGCTTCCGCGCAGGCCGTTATTGCCGCAACCGTGAATTTGGCACGGCTGATGAATCTGAAAGTGGTGGCAGAAGGTATCGAAGAGGCATCGTGCATCAATGTATTGCTCGATCTTGGCTGTCCGATAGGCCAGGGCTATGCCTTGGCCCGGCCCATGGAGTTGCGCGACTTTTTTGACAGTGTCAGCAGCCAGTAAATGCATGGTCGGCGGACTGTTTTTTTGTTGATTGGTGGTATCGTGAATTGCCATGCTGGCATAAATAGGAGTAATCTCATCAAAAGAAACTTCACCCTTGAAGTAGTTGGTCCTTGCCCATGCCAATGAAACGCTTACGTATTGCCTTGCTCGACGATCACGCTGTAGTGCGGCATGGCCTTGTGGCTCGCCTCACGGCGGAACAGGATATCGACGTTGTGGGTGCGTACAGTACCAGCCGCGATCTGATCGCGGGCTTGCTCGCGGCGCCGGCCGACGTCCTGTTGCTCGACTATACGCTGGGCCCGGACGAACTCGATGGCGTGTCGCTGATCCGCGCCCTGAGGGCGAAGTTTCCCGATGTTCCCATCCTGGTGTTGTCCACGCATCATGAGCCAGCCACGGTGGCGCTGGCCTTGCGCGTCGGCGCCCGCGGTTTTGTCGGCAAAGGAGAGGAAATGGCGGAGCTGGTCAAGGCGTTGCGCAAGGTGGTCACCGGTGCCGTGTACCTGAGCGCCGAAATGTCCTATCGGGTGGCAGAGGCGAGCACCACCTTCGATGCGCGAGAGGGCGAGGACGGCGCTGACGCGCTGTTGCTGGGAGCTGCGCTGTCGGCGCGCGAGCGCGAGGTGATCCGCTGTTATCTGGCCGGGATGACGGTGACGGAAATCGCGGAAAAATTCAAACGCAGCATCAAGACCATCAGCTCGCAAAAGACCACCGCCTTTCGCAAGCTCGGTGTAACGTCGAATAATGAACTGTTCAAGATCAGGCATACCATAGGCGAAGCATGAGGCGCTGGCGAGCCGGCATCGCCGCTTTCCTGCTGGCCGCCTGCTGCATGGCGGCGCAGGGGCAGGAAAGGGCGTATGCGCTCAGCGCCGCGGAGCAAGCCTGGGTGCGCGCGCATCCTGTGTTGAAACTGGGCATGGTGCAGCACCGTCCACCGTTCGAATCCATCCAGCGCGGAGCGGTCGGGGTTGGCATAGGCCCCGATTACATGAAAGTCATTCAACGGCATAGCGGCCTGGACTTTGACATCGTGACTTTGGCCGACACGGACGACGGCCTGACCGCACTGCGCGAAGGAAGGGTCGATTGTCTGCCCGCAGTGCGCAGCATCGGCACGCCGCCGCAGGTGCCCGGCATCAGCTACAGCTTGCCCTACCTCTCGACCACGGCTATCGCCGCCACGCGTGAACGGGATGAACCCATTAGCGATGACTCCGCATTCGATGGCAAGACCGTGGTGCTGCCGGCCGCGGAAGCGGACCTGCTTGGTACCTTCCTGCGCGAGCGCCACGACGGCGTGCGCATTATTGTCAGTCCCACCATGCGGCAGGCGCTGGCGCTGCTGTCACAGGGCGGGGCTGACGTTGCCGTCGGCAGCAAGGCACAGCTATTGCCAAAATTAATGCGCGAGGAAGGCGCACACCTGCATTTTATGGATCTTCCCGTGGCGATGACGTCCGATGTGCGCATGGCGCTGCGCGATAGCGATCCCTTGTTGGTATCGATCGTGAACAAGTCGCTCGCTTCGATGAGCCCGGACCAAATCCGGCTGGTACGCCAGGATTGGCTGGGGGCGCCGGGCGATGATCATTCGGGCATGCTGTTCGCGGGGGAACACTTTGGCGAGGATGCAGCCCTGGCTGCCGCCTTGCTGCTGATCCTGGCGGGCCTGGCATACCAGGGATACAGCGCACACCGGCGCGCCTTGCGCAACGAACGCAGGGCAGCCATGTTCCTGGCCGTGATGAGCCATGAAATCCGCTCGCCCATGAATGCCGTGCTGGCCGCCGTGGAATTGCTGCGTTTTACCTCCATCAATGCGGAGCAGCGCCACTTTGTCGACCTGGCCAGCAACGGCGGGAATATCCTGCTGCGTTTGCTTGACGACGTGCTCGACGTTTCCAAGCTGGAAGCGGGACAGCTGACGCTGAGCCTCGATGCGGTCGATGTCGCAGCCCTGGCCAACGACGTGGCGGCCCTGCAGCAGCTGCGGGCGCGGGAGAAGGGCATCACGGTCGATGTCGCGCTGCACGTGGCAGTACCGCTGCTGTTGCTGGACGAGGCCAGGCTGTTGCAGGTGCTGCACAACCTGGTCTCGAACGCCATCAAATTTACGGCAAGCGGCGGCGTCGAGATACAGATTGCCATGCTGGAAGACGGGCAGGGCCAGGCGCGCCTGGAAATTGCCGTTGCCGATACGGGCATCGGCATAGCCGCCGCCATGCAGGCAACCCTGTTTCGCCCGTATGTGCAAGTGGAGGGCACCTACAAACGCTCGGGCGGCACCGGCCTGGGCCTGGGCATTTGCCGTGAATTGGTGAAACTGATGCGGGGCACGATCACCATCGACAGCGAGATGGGTAGGGGCACGCGCATGCTGATTTCCTTGCCTGCGGATCTGGCGCCCGGCTCCGCTACTGCGGCCGACGTGGTCGTTACCCGGCCCGCTCCGGTGGGCGGCGCGGCGGCGCAGCGCCTGTCGATCCTGGTCATCGAGGATGTGCCGGCCAACCAGGCCGTATTGCGGGCCCAGCTCGCCAGTCTCGGCTGCGATGCGGACATTGCCGAGAATGGCGCCAGGGCCCTGGCCTGCTTCAGCCTGCGCGAATATGACCTGGTGCTGATGGATTGCGACTTGCCCGACATCGACGGCTACAGCCTGACGGTCGAATGGCGCAAGCGCGAAGCGGACCTGGAACAGGCGCGCTGCCCGGTCATCGCGATTTCCGCCTCGACGGGCGAGGATCATGCCGAACGCTGCTTTGAAGCCGGCATGGATGGCATATTGAGCAAGCCGATCCGGTTGGCGAAACTGCAGGATATCGTCGAACTCTGGTGCGACGTGACCTTGGTGCTGCATGCGCCGCCGATGGAGACCCTGGCGATATTTGATATGCCGCAAGTGCGCGCAGCGTTCGCCAACGATATGGGAGAGTTGCTGCAGGCCATGGCCATGCACGAGCGGGATGCCGCCTTGCGCGCCGCGCATCGTCTGCATGGCGCGGCCCTGGCCATGCAATGGACGGAGATGGCGCAGCCGGCAGGGCAGCTGGAGAGCCTGTTGCGCGGTGTGGCAGCGCTGACCGACGCGCGCTGCAGCCGGCTTCTGCAGGACGTCGTGGCAACCTGGCGTAGCCGCGGTCAGCATTGATTTCAATCGAAAGGAGCATCATGTTGCGCAGGATGAACAAGAATAGAAAAGAGGCCATGGGGATGCTGGCGTTGATGTTGCCGACCACCTTGCTGTACGGAGTATTGCAAAACGTGGATCCAGCGCTGTTGCCGCTGGCATCCCAGCCCTTGCCGTTCGGCCTGCCTGAGATGCTCGGCAATGCGCCGATAGCCGGGGTGATCTTTATCCTTGGCAAGGCAGGAACTGGCCTGATGCTGGCACTCCTGCCAGCAACCATGTCGCGCAAGAAAACCTTGTGGAGTGGATTCCTGCTGCTTGCGGTAGCAGCGTTCATGGCCATCTTTTCTCGCTCGCCATTTGAATTATGCTGCTGTACCTTTCTGGGCGGTATAGGACTTACACTGACTCTAGCTGCCTGGATCAGTATTGGAACCACGTATTTTCCGCGCCATTGCGGGCTCATTGTGGGCTTCATGTACTGCATCGTTGTGGCCAGCAGTATTATCTGGGCCACACTGATTGCCATTCGACATGCGGCCAGTGAACAGGAAAAACTGCCCCTGCTACCGGCCTTGGCCGGCTTGCTCCTCTTGGTGCTGCTGTATATCCTGATCTGGCACCTTTTTCAGCAAATTAACGCCGCCGACGAACGCCGCTTCATACGCCATGAAGCGAGGACCCCGATAGGATCTATTTGGTCTTGCGGTCCGTTGCTGCTGTCTCTGGCAGCCATATGCCAGCCATCGAGCGCAACTTACATTGTAGATATTTATGAAGTTTACTTGCGCGAGGTACTGGGATTTCCCATGCGGTCTGCGCAGATGGCGTCGAGTTTGTTTGTGATTTGTACCTTGCTGGCGCCGCTGGGAGGCTGGCTGGGAGATCGTTATGGCGCCCTGAAAACGCTGTCGCTTGCTCTCCCCATCACGGCTGCGATTGGTGGCCTGATATTCACAGGATGGCATATGCCCTTGAGCCTGCTTGTGTTGCTGGCGTCCTTGATGAGCGTCGGGCTGAGTGCGATGTTTTATGTCAATCTGGTGGCGGCGCTGGTACGAACGGTGGCGCCGATGCAGAGCCTGCGTATACTGGGCTTGTTTTACGCCGCCAACTCCTTGGGTCTACTTGTCGCGGGTGTCGCTGCCGCTCAGCTGAAGGATATGTTTGGTTTGACGCTGGCTGCTTTTTTGCAGCTTGTGTGTCCCGTGATGTTGGCGACCGTTCTGGTCTGGCTGGCGCAGAGAATATTGACGCCTGACGATAAGGAGACGCTGCCCGCTTGATAGACCTGCAACCATCATCTCGCCTGCGTGCGCCGCCGCGCAGGCGCTAGCGCACCCGCGTGGCCCTGGCCCCGGCCGTGCGGGGGCGCCATACCCCCCCACTCCCTCCCATTCAAGTATGCCATTCCCCAACGTCAGATTGCCAGGCGCTCTGGCATCGGTGTGTGTTCTTGCTAGTTAGCACAAGAGCGCGTCCTGTCCGCGGCAAGAATTTTTAAGACCATTCTTATATCGAAAAATATCGCGGCTCGGTAAAGTACGAACCTGCATCAACAGCCGCGTTCCTAGATTAACTGGTGCGCATTTACCTTTATCTTTCAGGAGTAGTCTCAATGAAATCCCAAGCCCGTATCTTCACCGTTCTGCTGGCAGTCGCGGCAACACAATCTGCTTTCGCCGGCGATGGCACGATCAATTTTTCCGGCGAGCTGCTTGACTCGACTTGCGCCATTGCCGTCAATGGCCAGGGTGCTGGGGGTCCCGTCGCCGTTAACTTGCCGAAGCTGTCGGCCGCCGTGCTGAAAACGGCTAAAAGTGTTGCCGGCCAGACCGGTTTCAATATCGAGTTGAGCGGCTGCGTGGGCGCCACGACCAAGGCGGCCGCATTCTTCGAAGCGGGTCCTGGCGTCGATGCCTTGACCAGCAACGTGAAAAGCATCGGGACCGCCAAAAATGTACAGCTGCAATTGCTCGATGGCGCAAACGGCAGCGAAATCAAGGCTGGCAATATTAGCCAAGACTCTGCCACCACCCGCGTGGAAAAAAACGCCGGCGGTAACACGGTTTTGCCGTATGCCGTGCAATATATTTCCACCGGTATCGCTACCGCCGGCACCGTGTCCGGCACCGTGACGTACTCGATCAATTATCAGTAATTAATCGCCACGCAAGCACGTTCCGGCTGCAAGGTTGGGGCGAGCTTGCGATAACTATCGGAGAGTCTGCGCATGTCCCGTCACTACTCATTACAACGTCCGTTCTTGTTCAGTCTGGCCTTGCTGTTTTATTCTTCTTCCATGGCCAGCGTGGTGATTACCGGTACGCGCCAAGTCTATTCGGCCAAGCAGAAAGAGATTACCGTCAAGCTCAATAACGACGGTGGCCAGGCTGCGCTGGTGCAGGCGTGGGTCGATAGCGGCGATGCCGCATCGACACCTGCCACGGCCAAAGCCCCATTCGTGCTGACGCCGCCGCTGGCACGCATCGATCCGGGCAAGGGCCAGAGCTTGCGCCTGATGTTTATCGGCCCACCCTTGCCATCGAATAAGGAATCCGTGTTCTGGCTGAATGTGCTGGAAATTCCGCCCAAGGTGAAGGAATCCGATGAGAATACCCTGCAGATGGCGTTCCGTTCGCGCATCAAGGTTTTTTATCGCAACGAGGGGTTGCCTGGCTCCCCTGACGAGGCGATCGAGCAATTGCAATGGCGTGTCGTGTCCGCCAGCAATGGCCGGGGTTACGCCCTGGAAGCCTACAACCCATCCGCTTTTCACGTTTCCCTGGTGGCCCTGACCCTGGTCGCCGGCGCCGAGCGTAACGACAGCGAAGACGGCATGGTCGCGCCGGGCGAAAAGAAGCAGTTTGCCCTGCCGACCTTGAAGGCCGTGCCGGCAGCCGGCGCGCAGGTGGAATTTAGCGCGATCAATGATTATGGTACCCAGGTGCCGACCCGCCGCGCGCTGTCTGCCCCCGGCGCCAGGCTTGCGCCTTGAGATGCCATATCATGCATAGCCGCTTCCAGATCCGCCATCATCGGCCGCCGCGTCATCGCCTGGCCGCCTCCATCGCGCAGGCGATGCTCAAGGCGGTCGCGCTGGGCTCCTGTGTCCTGGCCTTGCCGGCCACGCACGCCGGAGAGGTCGAGTTCAATGGCGCGTTCCTGCCGGAAGGCTCGCGCAGCCTGGATCTGGCCGCGTATCAGAAGGGTAACCCCGTCTTGCCAGGCACTTACCGTGCCGACATCGCCCTCAATGGCCAGTTGAAAAACCGCCAGGATATCCAGATTCATGCCAATGACGATGGCAGCTATCCCGTGGTGTGTGTGTCGCGCAAGCTGCTGGAACTGCTTGGCGTCGACATGGCGCGTCTGTCGCCGGAAGCGATAGTCTTGCTGGAAGCGGGCAACTGTGCCGAATTGGGCAAACTGATCGAGAATGCAACGGCCAAGTTCGTGCCGGAGAGCCAGCAAGTCGACATCAGCATTCCACAGATTTCGCTGCGGCGCGATGCGCGCGGCTATGTCAGCCCGGAACTGTGGGACCGCGGCGTCACGTCCGGCACGCTGGGCTACAGTTTCAACAGCAATCACAGCAAGAGTGGCGACACCACCTTCAATTCAGCCTACCTGGGCCTCGATGGCGGCGTCAATCTCGGCGCCTGGCGCCTGCGCCACAAGGGAGCGCTGAGTTGGCAGCAAGCCGGCGGCAGCCATTATCAGGTGCTCGATACCTATCTCCGGCGCGACATTACCTCGCTGAAAAGCCAGCTGACCCTGGGCGACGCAAATACCAGCGGCGAGATTTTCGACACCCAGTCCTTCCGCGGCGTGCAACTAGCCAGCGATGACCGCATGCTGCCGAACTCGCTGCGCGGCTACGCGCCAGTGGTGCGCGGCATCGCCCGCACCAGCGCCCGCGTGACAATACGCCAGGCAGGCAATATTTTGCTGGAAACGACGGTGGCGCCGGGTGCCTTCGTCATCGACGACCTGTACGCCACCGGCTACGGCGGCGACCTGAACGTGACCGTGTCCGAAGCGGACGGCAGCGAACAGCGCTTTGTGGTGCCGTATGCCGCCGTGACGCAGCTGCTGCGTCCGGGAACGCTGCGTTTCGGCGCCACGGCCGGCGTGACGCGCAATAATTACCTGAGCCAGCAGGCAGGTTTCATGCAAGGCACCGTGCAATATGGCTTGAACAACAGCCTGACGGGCTACGGCGGCGTGCAAGCCAGCGCCGATTATTTTTCGCTGCTGGGCGGCATGGCGTTTGCCACGCCGATCGGCGCCATGTCCGTCGATCTGAGCCATGCGCAGACTGCCCTGGACGCCGAGAAGGCCCGGGGCCAGAGTATGCGCGTGTCGTACAGCAAGAATATCCTGAGTACCGGCAGCAATTTTTCGATGGCGGCCTACCGCTTTTCCACCAGCGGCTACCTGGATTTCGCCAACGCCATGCAGGCGCTTGACGCCGAGCGGCAGGGCTATGCCACCAGCATGCTGGACCGGCCCCGCAACCGGCTGTCGCTGACGGCCGACCAGAGCCTCGGCGAGTGGGGCAACCTCAGCATCAGCGGTTATACGCAAAACTATTGGAACCGGACTGGGCAAGATTTGCAATACCAGTTCAGCTATAACAAGCGGGTGGGGAGAATCAGCTACGGCATCAGCGCCAATCGCGGCCGGATGTCGTCCGGCGGCATGGAAAACCGCCTGCTGCTGTCTCTGAACTTGCCGCTGGGTAGCAGCGCCAGCGCGGACGTGCCGCAAATGTCGGCCCAACTGTCGCGCAACGCCGATGGCCGCTACAGCCAGCTAGCCACCGTCAGCGGCACGGCCGGCGAAGAACGCCAGTTCGGCTATGGTGCGTCGCTCAGCCGTGATGGCGCCAGCGGCACCAGCAGCGGCACCTTGAATGGCCAGTACACGGGAGCGCGGGCATTTATGGGCGCCTCCATCGGGCGCGGACAGGACTATACCAGCGCGTCGTTCAATATGAGCGGCAGTGTGGTGGCCCATCCGGGTGGCGTGACCCTGTCGCCGCACCGTGGCGAAACCATGGCCGTGGTGCATGCGCCCGGCGCCGCTGGCGCCAGGGTGGCCGGTTATCCCGGTCTCAGGCTCGATGCCAGCGGCAATGCGGTCGTGCCGTACTTGCGTCCGTATGAACTGAACGAAGTGGCGATCGATCCCGCAGGTTCGTCGATGGACGTGGAGCTGCGCGAAACGAGCCAGCAGGTGGCGCCGCGTGACGGCGCCATCGTCTTCCTCAAGTATGGCACCAGCACGGGCCGCGCGATCCTGTTCCAGGTGCGCCTGGCCGGCGGCGGCGTGCTGCCGTTTGGCGCCACGGTCAAGGATGAGCAAGGGCAGTCCGTGGGCATGGTCGGCCAGGATGGCCAACTGTACGTGCGCTTGCAGGAAAACATCCGGCAGCTATCGATTGCATGGGGCGGCAAGGCGCATGAGCGCTGCTTGCTGCCGGTGCCCGTCTCGTTGATGCAGGGCGAGGGCGGCAATCTGCGGCAAGCGGAGGCAGTATGCGTGCCGGACAAGACGATGGCGATGGCACGCACCTATCAGGCCGACTAAGGGACAGCGCATGGAACGTCGCGAGGTGGCGTTCATGCCGGTGGCAGGCGGCAAGTGCCCATCTGTACGCCTACGGAATACAGCTGTCCAGGGAGTAACTGCTGCAGTCTTGCCAGGCCGTGCCGCCATCGATTTCCGGTGTCCACTGGACTTATGGCAATGCCGCGCGGCGCCTCGACCTGCGGGTGCCGCATGATCATCAAGTGGTGCGCGCATCTGATCAGGGTGTGTAACAGGCCGACGCGGCCGTCAAGCCGGGCGCCGCAGGCAAACGTCGCTGATGGGCCGTATGGCTGCATCAGGCTTGCCTTGGGCGCCAGACTATGCATTAGCGCTCATGCGCAATATATCTGGTGCGCGATGCGTGCCATGACAAAGGAAAAAAATGAAAATCGGTAAAATAATTCGTGTCTCCATGACGGGCCTGGTGTTGTACGCCGCTGCGCAATCGGCACAGGCGCAGCTTAGCTGCAATTATGTCAATGGCACGGCGGCCTTTTTCGGCACCATGGCACTGCAGATCAGCACTCTGAGCATACCCCGCGATGCACCGATCGGCAGCGTGCTCTATTCGCAGGCCTTGCGCCAGGATGGCCCGGGCGTCGTAATTGGATGCAACGTGCCCTCTCTACAGGGGTTCAATTCTTACGAGGTCAGCGGAATGGGAGCGATAACAAGCAATAACGTGGGAGCATTTGCTGGAAAAACTTATGCAACGAGTATCCCTGGCATCGGTGTTGGTTGGTGGAGCGGAGAGACAGGTGTGAGGGCAGTTGGCGTAGATCCGGTAACTAGCAGTACCTCTAATGTTTGCGGGGGGGATGGCGCATCCAATGGCAACTGCGTCACAGTTCGACGTGCTTTTGTGGAGTCGTATATGCTCTTCGCATTGATCAAGATTGGGCCAGTGGGAACGGGCACTATCGATGCCAGCACCCTGGGCCGGATGAACTTGGTTCTGAAGCTCGGTTCCAATTCCACCCCGATGAAAATCGCTTCGCTCGGTTTGACCGGTAGTATTCGTGTCGTCGACATCACCTGTTCTACGCCTGACCTCAACGTGTCTTTAGGTAAACATCATGTGAGAACCTTGACAAGAAAAGATGCGGTTTCGCCGACAGTGCCGTTTACAATTGCCTTGACGGGTTGTTCCGGGTTTCCCGGTTATTATGGTAGCTACTCTCAAACTGCTTTGCCTACATCGTCGCAAAACGCCGTGGTTTCCGCCGGGGTGTTGACGAAAAATACCGTCAGCATCCGGGTTGATCCAGCGGGCGGGGTTATCGACGCCGCCAATGGCGTGCTTGGCTTGACGGCTGGTACCGTGTCGGCGACGGGAGTGGGGGTGCAATTGCTCGACAGCGCAGGCGCACCTTTGCCCCTATCGCAAAATGTCAAGTTGAACATCCCGCTAGATGCCGGTACCCGCTCGCTCGAGATCCCCCTGGGGGTGCGCTACCTGCAAACGACGGCGGGCAAGGTGACGGCGGGGCCGGCAAAGGCGGTGGCCATCTATACACTGACTTATCAATAGCACAGCGAGGTCAAATGTAAAATGGCGCGCCGTTTTTACGTGGGGAGCGGTCATGCCGTCCGTCAGCGATCCGTGCCGGCGATCCGTGAGTGCCCTGAGTTCGCCGATGGACAGGCCGGATGCGCGATGCGTACCATGACAAAGGAAAAAAAATGAAAATCGGTAAAATAATTCGTGTCTCCATGACGGGCCTGGTGTTGTACGCCGCCGCGCAATCGGCACAGGCGCAGCTTAGCTGCAATTATGTCAATGGCACGGCGGCCTTTTTCGGCACCATGGCACTGCAGATCAACACTCTGAATATACCCCGCGATGCACCGATCGGCAGCGCGCTCTATACGCAGGCATTTCGCCAGGATGGCACGGGCGTCGTAATTGAATGCAACGCGTCCTCTCTAGCGGGGTTCAATTCTTACGATGTCAGCGGACTGGGAGCGATAACAAGCAATAGCGTGGGAGTATATGCTGGAAAAACTTATGCAACGAACATCCCTGGCATCGGTATCGGTTGGTGGAGCGGAGAGGTGGGTGTGGAGGCAGTTGGCGTAGATCCGGTAGGTGGCAATATCACTAATTTTTGCGGGACTGGCTTAGGCGCGCCCAATGGCAGCTGCCGTACATCCCGAAGAGCTTTTATAGGCACGCGTATGCTCGTCTCATTGATCAAGATTGGGCCAGTGGGAACGGGCACTATCGATGCCAGCACCCTGGGCCGGATGAACTTGGTTCTGAAGCTCGGTCCCAGCTCCATCCCGATGAAAATCGCTTCGCTCGGTTTGACCGGCAGTATCCGTGTCGTCGACATTACCTGTTCTACGCCTGACCTCAACGTGTCTTTAGGTAAACATCATGTGAGAACCTTGACAAGAAAAGATGCGGTTTCGCCGACAGTGCCGTTTACAATTGCCTTGACGGGTTGTTCCGGGTTTCCCGGTTATTATGGTAGCTACTCTCAAACTGTTTTGCCTACATCGTCGCAAAACGCCGCGGTTTCCGCCGGGGTGTTGACGAAAAATACCGTCAGCATCCGGGTTGATCCAGCGGGCGGGGTTATCGACGCCGCCAATGGCGTGCTTGGCTTGACGGCTGGTACCGTGTCGGCGACGGGAGTGGGGGTGCAATTGCTCGACAGCGCAGGCGCACCTTTGCCCCTATCGCAAAATGTCAAGTTGAACATCCCGCTAGATGCCGGTACCCGCTCGCTCGAGATCCCCCTGGGGGTGCGCTACCTGCAAACGACGGCGGGCAAGGTGACGGCGGGGCCGGCAAAGGCGGTGGCCATCTATACACTGACTTATCAATAGCACAGCGAGGTCAAATGTAAAATGGCGCGCCAGTGATGGCGCGCCGTTTTTGCGTGGGGAGCGGTCATGCCGCCCGTCAGCGATCACGGGCGGGAACCCGTGAGTGCCCGCAGTACGCCAATGGACAGGCCCGATGCTTCGTGCATGCGTATCAGCATGTCGGTATTGAGCGCGGCGCAGCCTCTTCTCAGCTTGCTGATCGCGAAGGGCGGCACGCCCAGTTCGCGTGCCAGGCAGGCGTCATTGCGCAGCCCCATGTAGGCGAGCAGGCGTTCGACCAATGCCGCGCCATCATGCGTGTAGACGGCTTCCTCGGCACCCATAGCATCGGTGGTCAAGACATGCGGTAATAATTCGGTCATATCAGTCATTGGTACGTTGCCTTCATTGCCATTGCAGGCAGTCTTGCACGTTGATGTTGGATAAAGTCCTCGCGCTCCATCGGATGTGCCAGCGCATAGCCCTGGCCGATATGGCAGCCGATGCCCAGCAAGGCTGCCAGCTGCGATTCATTCTCAATGCCTTCAGCCACCAGTTTGAGGTTGAGTCTTTGTGCCAGTGAAATGAGGGTGGCGACGATGGCGTGCGAATGGGTATTGGTTTCCATGTCGCGAATAAAGGCGCCGTCGATCTTGACTTCATCGAAAGGCATCTTGGACAGGACGTTGAAGGTGGCCGAACCAGCGCCGAAATCGTCGAGCGACAGGGGAAATCCCTTCGCCTTCAGCGTGTTGAGGCATGCGGAGAGGCGTAGCTCATCGAGTACCGGCAACTCCTCGGTGACTTCGACTTTCAGCAACCGGGGCGGCAGGCAGGCATCCCACATTTGGGTGGCGAGTAGCTCGGCCACGCCCGGCTCGCACACGGTATCGATCGAGGCGTTGACTGCCAGCGGCACTTCCGTGCCTTTTTTGCGCAGGTAATGCAGCACGTCGATCACTTCCCGCACAACCAGTCGGAACAGCGGCAGATGCAGGCCGAGCCGGTTAATCATGGGAATGAGTACCGCCGGCGGTACGTTGCCATGACGTGGATGGTGCCAGCGTAGCAGTGCTTCCGCGCTGACAATGCGCCGACTGTGCAAGTCATACTGGGGCTGGTAGACGACGCGCAGCCCCTCACCCGAATGTATGGCATGGATGACGTCCGCGTCGCTGGGCTGGGCAGCTGGACTGAGCTTGAGCGCTTGCGCGGATTTTTTGCGTTCCTGCGGCCCGTTGCTGGGCATGGCGAAGGGGAGCGCCGGCAGGCGCTGCCTCATCGTGATGGATGGAAGGGCATAGACGGCAGCGCTCATGGCGATTTTCCCGACAGTTTAAGATGGGGGAAGTATAGGAACTTCGGCATCCGCGGAAAATCGGACTGTTCTGAAAAGCGGCCGGATTCAGAGACCGAATGCGCAACGTATGAATTCGCGCCGCAGTTCGTTGATCCTGGCGGAGTCGCGCGTGTAATACAGCTTGTTTGTCAGCAGCACCGCATAGCGGCCGCGCCGAGGGCTGAGCCACATCGCCGTGCCGGTGAAGCCCAGATGGCACCAGACGTCGTCATCTGGCCCCGTGCCTGCCGCCGGGTGCCAGAACAGGCCGCGCGACGGCTGCAGCGCGCCCGTCCGCACCGTCAGCGATTCCTTCAGCCAATCGGCGTCAAACACGCCGCTGTGCTGGCGCGGCGCCAACATCGCCTGCAGGAAGCGCTGCAGGTCGGGCACGTTGGAAAACAGGCCGGAGATGCCGCACACGCCGCCCAGCAGCCGGGCCGAAAAATCATGCACCACGCCGGCAAGGTGGGCGCCCGCCTGCTCGCAATACTCGGTCGGCGCGACCAGCTGGCCGTGCCGTGGCGCCACCGGACCGTAGCCCGTGGCGGTCATGCCCAGCGGCTGCAGCACGTGCTCGGCAAGGGCCACGTCGAGCGGCAGGCCCAGCAGCCGCTCGATGACCAGGCCGAGGATCAGGGCCGCGCGGTCCGTGTATTCGACAGCTTGACCTGGTATGCCTTCCAGCGGCTCGCGCAGCACGCCGCGCACGATATCGTCGTACACGTCGCCATAGCTGGCGCGCAGGCGGGCGCGCAGCGGCAGGCCGGCCGTGTGCGTGAGCAGCTGGAAAATCGTGATCGGTGCCAGTGCATGGCCGGCCGTGCCGGGCAAGACGTCGGCCAGCCGGCTGTCCAGAGCGAGGCGCTTCTGCTTCACCAGTTGGCCGACCAGCGACCAGACGCTGATGATCTTGGTCAGCGAGGCGATGTCGAACAGGGTGTCGACCTGCATCGCGGCACTGGAAGGATCGGGCGTGAGCCGCCCGGCCGCGCCCATTGCGTGGTGGTCGATGGTGCCCACGGCCCAGGCCGCGCCTGGGAAAATCTGTTCGCGGACGCCGGCTTCCACCAGCGCTGTCAGTTGGTCTGTGGGGTTTGCTATTGGCATGATGATTGTGCCGTGTTTATCTTGTGATCGTCTGTCGCTGCCACGCCCAGCCACCTCGCCACCGATTGCGCCACCCACTGTCCCTCGTCGAGCGGCAAGTCGTGGCCCGCGTCGCCGTGGATCAGGCAATCGGCCTGCCAGGCGCGGGCCAGGCGCTGCGAGCAGCGGTGGTCGACCAGTCGGTCCAGCGCGCCGGCCATCACCAGCACGGGCATGGGCGGGCGGATTGCCGGGGCGCGGTAGCGGGCGGCCGACAGCAACTGGCGCAGCGCGTTGCGGCGGCTGACCGGGTATTCCTGCTGATATGTACACCAGTCGGCCAGCAGCGCGGGGTTGCCATGGGCATGCCTGCGGCTGGTCAGGCGCAGGATCAGGCTTTCCTGGCTGCGCCCGTCGCCCAGCAGCAGCTGGCGCAGCAGGGCGCCATAGTTCTGCCAGCGCAGGCGTTGATGAAAGGGACTGAACGGCCGCATGCTGGTGTTGATCAGCACGCAGCGGGCGATTTCTTGCGGATAGCGGTGACCCCATTCGACGGCCACCATGCCACCCAGCGACAGGGCCAGCAAGTGGTAGGGCGCGGGGATGCCGCGCGCCAGCAGCTCCTGGCGGCAGTCTTCCACCATGGCGGCCACGCGGGTGGCGCTGTCCTGTGCGTGGCGCGTGCCATTGCCGGGCAAGTCGGGCGTGACGATATGGGCGCCGGGCAGGGCACGCGCCAGGGTAGCGGGGAAGCTGCCCCAGTGGCGCTGTTCGCGCATCAGGCCGCGCAGCAGGACCCAGGTGGGCGATCCGCTCATGATTCGTACCATTGCGCCAGGGCGCGCCGGCGCTGGGCCTTGCGCAGCAAGCCTTCGGGCATCCAGCGGCCGTGGCTGCTGGCGGCGCGCATGAGGAAATCGAACCACACCAGATGCCGGCGCAGCACGCGCTGCAGGCGGTGCGCGGCCGTGGGGTTGAAGATGCTGACCCGGTTGAACAGCTGGCGCGGGTTTTTCTTGACCCAGCGCCACGAGCCCATTTCCAGGGTCAGCGGCAGGAACACGCGCCCGCTGTAGCTGGTGCCGTTCAGGTACAGATAGTCCCACAGGTCGCCATGCGTGCGGTATTGCCGGCTTTGCGGCTCGAACACATAGTTGTGGTTGGGGTAGCTCTGGCTGAACAGTTCTTCCAGCGCGCCGATCTCGGCCAGGTGGGCTATCGGTACCTTGGTATGCGCGTGAGGAAACCAGATGCGGTCGCGCAAGCCGAAACCGGAATGGCAATCGAGGGCGATGCTGAACTGGCGCGACAGCAGTTCGCGCTCGACAAGGTTGCACACGGCCTGGCTTTCCAGCTCCATCGGGCCATCCGCCGCACCGCGGTACCAGGGCAGGCGGGCGCTGTAGCGCTGTCCACCGAGCATGAACGGCACTTTTTCGCGCGCGCTCAAGGGCGCGTTGCGCATCAGGTCCACGCCGTGAGGATTGCTGCGCGTGGCTTGCCACATGCCGCCTGGATTGACCAGCGGCATGAACACGAGGCGCATGGTTTCCAGCTGCTGGTGCAGGGTGGCGTCCCAGCGCAGGCGCGCGATCAGGCTTTCCAGGAACGACAGCAGCACTTGCGTGCCGATGCGTTCGAGGCCGTGGATGCCGCCGAAAAAGCCCAGCACGGGCACGTCGGGGCTGGGATTGCCCATGGCGATCGAGTACACGGGAAATTCGCGCCCATCCATGGCGATGCTGCAGGGCGCGGCCACTTCCAGGTGGCTGCCGCCCTCGTCGATGAGGCGCTTCAGCATGACCAGCTCGGGCAGATTCTTTTCGATCATCAGGCGTCTGAAAGGGAAAGTAGCAGCCAGTGTAGCCGAAATCACAGCCGCGCCCGACGTCCCGCATGGCGAAATTTGCGCACGCCGCTGATGTCACGAAGCCGTCATTTTTTGTGTGTAGGCTATTGCAGTTGATGCAAGAATTGTTACTTGGCAATGCCTTGTTGCCACGCAGTTTCCCCTCACACGATAGCGACTCGATAGCGATATGACAGGCAGCCCGGCATCCGTCCATGTGCTAGCGCTGGCGGGATACCTGGTTTTGCTGGGTTTTCTGGCCGCGGTGGGACCGGTGCGGGCGCAGCCGGCCGATGGCGCCGTGTTGCAGTTCGATATCGCCGCGCAAAACCTGGGCGACGCGCTCGATATGTACAGCCGCCGCACGGGCGTCGCCGTGCTGATGGACCAGCGCTACGCGCAGCGCCAGTCGGCCGCCGTGCGCGGCCCGTATGCGGCGGGTGCGGCCCTGCAAGCCTTGCTGGAAGGCACGGGCCTGCTATCGCGCCTGTCCGACGCGCAAGCCGTCATCGTGTATGCCCCGGCCGGCGCTTCAGCAACGGCAGCGGACTTGCCGCAGGCCGCCGTCGTGGCCGCCGCCGACATCCCGGGCGCCACGCAGGGCGGCGGCGACCATGCGGCCTATGTCAGCCGCTTGCAGCATGTGCTGTTGGGACTGCTGTGCCGCGCGGCGCAGACGCGTCCCGGCGGCTACCGTCTCGCGCTGCAACTGTATCTGAACCGTGCCGGCGTGGTGGACCGCGTGCACCTGCTCGACAGCACGGGCTTGCGCGCGCGCGACACGGCCATTGCGCGCGTCGTGCTGGGCATGCGCGTGGGCGCCGCGCCGCTGCCCTCGATGCCGCAGCCCGTTTCCATCCTGCTGCTGCCGCAAGGGCCGGGCAGCGAAGTCGATTGCGCCCCCAAGACCATGGCCGCGCCATGAGCATGCCTGACCTGCGCACCAAGCTCAAACGCCACCTCAGTTCGCGCTACGCCGTGCTGCGCTGGCGCCTTGAGCGCGTCGTCGGCTGCAAGCACCATGCGGCCGATGCGCTGCAGGAAACCTGGCTGCGCCTCGAAGCGATGGTGGCGCCGGGGCCGGCCGCCGCTCCCGTCCACAATCCCGACGCCTATCTGCTGCGCATGGCGGCCAATATCGCCACCGATGCCTACCGCCGCGACCGCATCATCGTCACCGAGCGCGAACGCGAAGAACTGATGCACATGGCCGACGAACCGGGCGACGACATCAGCGACCCGGCCCGCATCGTCTCGGCGCGGCTCGACGTGCAGGCGCTCGACGCGGCCCTGGCGGCCCTGTCGCCGCGCCGCCGCGCCATCCTGACGGCGGCGCGCATCGACGGCATGCTCAATGCGGACATTGCCGAACGCTTCGGCATTTCTGTGGCGATGGTGAAGAAAGAATTGCAGGCCGCCCTGCAACACTGTAAAACGTGCATGGCCGACGCCGATGCGGCCCAGCGCAGCGATGTGTCGGGCCGGCGTAAATATTGATGAATCCCATGACTGCTCCCGACCGCGATCCACGCGCCCCTTTAGTTCATGCCGACACGGCCATTGGCCGGGAAGCCGCTGCCTGGTGGGCGCGGCTGCGTGCCGACGATTTTACGCAAGCCGACGCCGACGCCTTGCGCGCCTGGTGCGCGCTTAGCCCCGATCATGCGCGCGCCTGGCGCGAGCTCAAGCAAGTGTGGCAGGCGCTCGACTCCGCCTTGACCCGCGCCGCCGCACCGCAACAGGCGGCAGTGCTGGCGTTCCCGGCGCGGCCCGGACGCCGTGCTTTTCTCGGTGGCGCGCTGGCGGCCGGCGTGGCAGTGCTGGCCTTGCGTCCACCGCTGGGCGCCTGGCCGTCGCTGCAGGAGCTGAGCGCCGACTACCGCACGGGCACGGGCGAGCAGCGGAAAGTGGCCCTGTCGCAGCAGATGACGGTGCAGATGAATACACAGACGCGCATCAATGTGCGGGCGCCGGAAGCGATCGAACTGCTGGGCGGCGAAGCGGAAATCGTTGCCAGCGGCGCGCGCCAGCCCGTATCGGTGGTGGCGGGCGCGGGGCGTTTATTGGCGCAGTCGGCCCGCTTCAATGTGCGCCACACGGACGACGCCGTGTGCGTCACCTGCCTGGCGGGTGCCGTGGACGTAGTGTGGCAGCAGCGCCGCCAGACCCTCGACGCGGGGCAGCAACTGGTCTACGACGAGCGGGGCGTGCAGGCGGCCACGGCCGCGCCGGCGGGGGAGGCCAGCGCATGGCGCACGGGCGCGCTGTCGTTTGCCGGCCAGCCGCTGTCCCGCGTGGTCGATGAAATCAACCGCTACCGTCCGGGCAGGGTCGTACTGCGCAATGCCG
Source organism: Janthinobacterium sp. BCJ23 (assembly GCF_059617945.1). Taxonomy (NCBI): domain Bacteria; kingdom Pseudomonadati; phylum Pseudomonadota; class Betaproteobacteria; order Burkholderiales; family Oxalobacteraceae; genus Janthinobacterium; species Janthinobacterium sp. BCJ23. The sequence goes on from NZ_JCAQAW010000006.1 coordinate 115,934, forward strand.
AGCTGGGCCGGCGCCTCGTGCGCATGCGCTTTTCCATCACCCAGATGGATGGCGCGCTGGCGATGATACGCGACTTGACGGGGGCGCAAATGACGAGCCTGCCAGGCGGCATCGTGCTGCTCAGCTGAAGTGCGGCGCGTGCCAGGGTGCGCCGCAAAAAATATTTTACAAAAGTATTATCCCTTCCGCCGCCCAGCTACGTCATGGAGGCATGGACGCTTGCGCTAACGCCAGGCTCCGTTCCCTTCTCTCTAGCCAGGAAACCATTGCCATGACCAAGCTTTACACTGCCCAGCGCCCAGTCCCCACGTCCACGCTGGGCAGCCGCTTGCGGCTCACGCCGCTCGCTTACGCATTGACCACCATGCTGATGGCGGGCGCCTTCAGCACGCCGGCCCGCGCGCAGCAGGCGTTCAGCGGCGGCTGGTTCGCGGCCAAGGGCGCGGCACAAAATACGGCGGCCACGTCGGGCCGCCTGCCGAATGGCCAGCCGCTGCCGCTGGGCAGCCGCCCAGAGGGCCAGCAACAGCAGGCGAACCAGCAGTTGCAGCGCTCGCTCAACAACCTGAACCTGGCCGCGCGTGCCATCGCCGCGCAGCAAGCGGCCCAGGCGCAGGCGCGCCAGGCAGCTGGTGGCGGTGTCAGCTTGCCGAACGGCCTGGCGCAGGGCGGCTTGCAGGTCGACACCAACAGCCTGACGGCCGGCTGGCTCAACGCCCAGGCGCCCGTGCAGACGGTAGCGGCAGGCAAGACGGCCGTGGTGGTGCAGCAGACGGCGGACAAGGCCATCCTGAACTGGGAAACCTTCAATGTGGGCAAGGACACGACCCTGACTTTCCAGCAGCAGAAGGACTGGGCCGTGCTGAACCGGGTCAATGATCCGCAAGCGCGGCCCAGCCAGATCCAGGGCCAGATCAAGGCCGACGGCACGGTGCTGATTGCTAACCGCAACGGCATTGTGTTTACCGGCACGAGCCAGGTCGACACGCGCAGCCTGGTGGCGGCCGCTGCCCGCATCAGCGATGCGCAATTCCAGAAGAATGGCATCTACAGCCCCGGCACGGCCGGCGCCACGACGTTTACCGATGCGGACGGCAAGGTGCAGGTGCAGGCCGGTGCGCGCATTGCCAGCAACCTGCCGAAGGGCAGCACGGAGGGCGGCGGTTACGTGATGCTGCTGGGCAAAGAGGTGCACAACGGGGGCGAGATCAGCACGCCGAAAGGCCAGGCCCTGCTGGCCGCCGGCGACAGTTTTACCATCAAGAAGGGCGTGGGCACGGATGGCAACCCGCTGTCGACCACGCGCGGCAGCGAAGTCACGCCGCAATTCGCGGCCGCCAGCACTGCGGGCAAGGTCGTCAACACGGGCCTGATCCAGGCGCGCGAAGGCGACATCACTCTTGCCGGGCGCGACGTGCGGCAGGATGGCGTGCTGCTCGCGTCCACCACGGCGGCCACGCGAGGCACCATCCACCTCAACGCCCTGGGCAGCGATGCTGCCGTGACTCTGGGACGCGGCGCCACCACGGCCATCGTCGTCGAGGACGACGGCAAGACGATGGCGCTCGACAGCCAGCGCGATGCCATGCGCGGCCCGGCCGTGACGACGGAGCAGAATATCTCGCTCGTCAACGACCGCCGCGACCAGTCGCGCATCGAGATCGGCAGCGCTGGCACGGTGGAATTCATGGGCGACTCGCTGACCCTGGCTACGGGCGGACAGCTCGCCGTCAACGCCGGCAGCCGCAGCCTCGTGCGCGATGGGGCGCAGCTCGACGTCTCCGGCGCCGTGGGCGTCAAGGTGGCGATGGAGGCGAACAATGTCGAGATCAACGTGCAGGGCAACGAGCAGCGCGATGCGCCCGTCAACCGCGATGGCAAGGCCCTGATCAACAGCAGTATCTGGGTGGATCGCCGCAAGCTCGTGTTCGTACCGAAAGGCACGAACGGCTACGACAGCGACCGCTGGTACACGGCCGGCGGCTTGCTGGAAGTGGCCGGTTATTTGGGCACGCAAGGCCATTCCGTCAGCGAATGGATGGCGCAGGGCGGCACGGTGAGTTTTGGCGGCAAGGACGTCGTCACGCAGCTTGGCTCCAGCATCAATCTGTCCGGCGGCACTTTGGACGTGCAGACGGGCGCCGTGCGCCAGACCTGGCTCAAAGGCGCGGACGGCAAGCTGCACGAGGCGGGCAGCGCGCCCGGCGACTTGCAGTATCTGGGCGTCTACAAGGGCTACGAGGAGGAACACGCGCGCTGGGGCAAGGATGCCAGCGCCTTCTACGCCAATCCCCTGATCGCCGCGCAACTGCGTCTGGAAAACGGCTACACGGCAGGCCGCGACGCGGGCAAGCTGGTGGTCGCCACGGGGTCGGCCGTGCTGGAAGGCGGCATCGCCGGCGACGTTTTCCAGGGCGAGCGCCAGGTACAGGCGCCGCAAGCGTTGCTTGACGGCTACCAGCAGTCGCAGTTCGCGGCCGCGCAGCGGGGACAATTGATCGTTGGCCAGTATCAGCCCATGTTCGACAAGCGCACGGGCGTGCTGCAGCATGCCTTGTCGGCCGTCATGGACGAGGTGCGCCTGACGCGTGTGCAGGATGGCATCGCCGCCGGCCTCGACGTGACAGGCATGCTGGACGCTGAGCGCCAGGGCAAGCTGCTGCTCGACACCACCTTGCTGAACAGCCAGCAGCTGGGCGCCATCCGCATCGCGGCCAAGGGCGCGGTCACCGTCGACAGCGCGCTGCAGGTGGCCGATGGCGGCAACATCACCTTGTTCGGCAATGACGTGGCCATCAACGCCAACCTGCGCAGCCATGGCGGCAGCATCATGGCCGGCAATGTGCTGAACCAGATCGGCGCGCTGGGCATGAGCGACACCGTCGTCATCCCGGGCGGGTCCGCGGGCAAGCTGGTACTGGCTGATGGCGTGAGCCTCGACACCAGCGGTTTGCTCAGCAATGTGCTGCGCGACCCGCTGGCCGCCGCTGGCTTGCCCTACATGAATGGCGGCAATGTCTCGTTGCGGGCGAGCGGCGACGTGCGCATCGGCAATGGCAGCCTGATCAACGTGAGCTCGGGCGCGGCCATTCTGTCGCAGGCGAAACAGCAGGGCGGCAAGGGCGGCAACGTGAGCCTGGCCAGCTATGGGCCGAAGGCCGACATGGTGCTGGGCGAGGGCGCGCAAGTGCGCGGCCATGGCGTGGCGGGCGGCGGCAAGCTGGAATTGCAGGCGAACAAGATAGTGATCGGCCAGGCCGAGACGGAACAGAAAGGCGCCCTGCAACTGGACGGCGACTTCTTCGACCAGGGGTTTTCCAGCTACAGCCTGGTCGGCAAGCAGGGCGTGGCGGTGGCGGAGGGCACGCAGGTCGACGTGCGCATGCCCGTGCTGCGCGTGGTGGACAACGAGAAACTGGCTGTATGGACGCCGGAGCAGTACACGGAAAACGCGCTCAAGGGCACCTTGACGCAGCGCAAGGGCGCCAGCCTGGCCTTGCAGGTGGGCGATATCGAGTCCGATGCGGCCGGCATGGCCAGCGCCGAACTGCTTGTGGGCAAGGGTGCCGTGGTGAGCGTTGATGCGGGCCAGTCGATCAAGCTGTCCAGCGTGGGCCAGCTGACGGTGGACGGCCGCTTGAACGCCTGGGGCGGCAAGATCAGCCTCGGCGGCGTGGGCGTCGGCGTGAGTGTGTCCGAAGCCGTGGAAGCGGCCGGCCATGGCCGTTCCCTGTGGATAGGCGAGAATGCCGTGCTCGACGTCGCCTCGCGCGCCGTCACGGCTGTGGATGCGCAGAGCCGGCGCTACGGCAAGGTGGTCGATGGCGGCAGCATCGTCGTCGGCGGCGAGATCGACAATGCGCAGGGCAGCACGTCGGCGGCCAGCCTGTTTGTTGTCGTGCGCGATGGCGCCGTGCTCGACGCTTCGGGCGCGCATGCCGTGCTCGACGTGAACGGCGCGGCCGTCGACGTCGCCAGCGCGGGCGGCAGCATCGCGCTGGCGTCGAACAACGGCTTGTATCTCGATGGCCAGCTGCTGGCCAGGGCCGGTGGCGCGGGCGCGGCAGGCGGCAGCCTGTCCGTGGCCACGGGTTCGCCCGAATACCTGAAAGTGCTGGCCACGGACAAGGTGCTGCAGGGGCGGCAACTGGCCGTGACGCAGCGCCAGGGCGCCAGCGACCTGGCCGAAAACGTGCGCGCACGGGACGCGGCGGCAACGCTGCAGTACGGCCACGGCCGTTTTTCCGTGGAGCAGGTGGAAGCGGGCGGCTTCGGCAGCCTGGCCCTGCTGGGGGCCGCCTCCTTCGATGGCGACGTGTCGCTGCATCTGCAGCAAAGCTTCCAGCTGTACGGCGCGCCCGTGCTGACACCAGGCAGCAAGCCCGGCGCGAAGGTCGGCATCGCGGCGCCCTATGTGCGCCTGGCCAGCGTCAAGCCGGTCGGACGCGATTTCTATGTCACGCCAGGCACGGCGGGCGAGTCGCCGGTCGCCGGCCAGGTCAGCATGACGGGCGACCTGATCGACGTGCGCGGCCTGGTCAATATCGTTGCCGACGACGTGCGCCTGAGCAGCCGCGGCGACTTGCGCTTCCTGCTGTCCCCGCTGGGCTGGGGTGGCGCGGAGGCGACGACGGTGCTGTCCTCGCCGGGCGACATGACCCTCAGCGCGGCCCAGCTGTACCCGGACACGGGCGCCGGCGCCGCCGTACGCGTCGGCTACGGCCGCACCGATGGAAAGTTCGGCTACGACCCGGCGCGCAGCCTGCGCATCGCTCGCACGACCGATGGCGTGCCGGCCATGCCGTATTCCGCCTTCGGCTCGCTGGAACTGGAGGCTGCGCACATCGAGCAGGGCGGCGTGGTGCGCGCACCGCTGGGCCGCCTGGCGATCGGCGCGGCCCGCTATGACAATGACAAGAGCTTGACTGTCAATCTGCTGGCCAACAGCATCAGCTCCGTCAGCGGCGCCGGCCTGGTCATGCCGTATGGCGGCACGGTCGATGGCCAGAGCTGGAACGTGGACGGCAAGGCGGCTACCTTCATGGGCGTGGGCGGCTTCAATGCGCAGGGCGGCTTGCGCGTCGGCGTGGAAATGGCCGGCGTGGCGGTGAACGTGCAGCCGGGCGCGCTGCTCGACCTGTCCGGCGGCGGCGAACTGGCGGGTGCCGGCTTCATCGCGGGCCGCGGCGGTTCCACCGATGCGCGCACTCACCCGCTGGTGCAGGTGGGGGCGAACGGCGGTTTTGTCTTGCCGGGCCTGGCGACGAATCCCGTGTACGCCATCGTGCCCGGTGTGCAGGCACCGCAAGCGCCTTCGGGCGCCGCCGATGCGGTCGTTGGCCGGCAAGTGACGATAGGCAGCGGCGTGCCGGGCCTGGCGGCCGGCACCTATACCCTGATGCCGTCGACCTACGCCTTGCTGCCGGGCGCCTTCCGCGTGGAACTGAACGGCCTGGCAGGCCAGGGCGGCGCCGGCTCGCTGGCGCAGCAGCTGCGCAACGGTTCCTGGGCCGCGTCCGGCACCCTGTCTATCGCCGGCACGGACATCCGCGCGCCGCTGGCCAGCCAGCTGATCATCACGCCGGCCAAGGTCTTGCGCACGTATTCCCAGTACAACGAAATGGGCTATGCCGCGTTTGCCCTGGCCGATGCGCAAACGCGCGGCATTCCCCGCGCAATGCTGCCGTCCGATGCGAAAACGCTCAAGCTGACCATGGCGCCCGGCGGCGGCCTCGAGACGTTCCAGTTCCAGGGTGCCGGCAAGTTCGCGGCGGCCGAGGGCGGCTATGGCGGCACCGTGGTGCTGATGTCGAACGATAGCTCGACTGGCGAAATTGAAATTCTCGCCGACGGCGCGCCGGCCAGCGGCGGCGCAAAACCGGTCAGCATACGTGCTTCCAGCCTAAACAATATCGGCGCGGCCCGCATCGTGGTGGGCAATGCGCCCACGGTGGAATATGGCCAGGGCGGCAATTACGTGAACTTCGGCGTCCAGTCGGCGCGTGCCATCTACCTGCGCGCCGGCGCCGTCCTGTCGGCGCCCGAAGTGTTCCTCGTCGCCCAGGACCCGAGCAACGCGCAATTGGGCAATGGCGTGATCGATATCGCGGCCGGCGCCGGCATCAACACCCTGGGCCGCGGCAAGGCCGCGTACGACGCCAACGATGGCTTTATCTACAAGAGCCGTCCGGACGTGCACGTGCTGGCCGCGTCGAACGGCTTGCTCAATGTGGCGCCCGTCAGCGGCACGACGCGCGGCGGCATCCGCATCGGCATGTGCGCCGCCGCTTGCGTCGGCACGGCCAGCCTATATTCGGAAGGCACCTTGCTGCTGGCGACCAGCGGCAGCTTCCAGCTGGACGACACGGCCCGCTACGGCACGCGCAACCTGAGCCTGGCCGTGGGCGCCATCAATATCGGTTCGAACGAGGCGCTGGCGGCGGCCCAGGCCGGCGGCACGCGCCCCACCGGACTGACCCTGAACCAGGGCCTGCTGGACCGATTGCTGCGCGGCGACATCAGCACGGGCGCGCCAGCGCTGCAGGCGCTGATGCTGAACGCGGCCGACAGCGTCAATTTCTATGGCGACGTGGTGCTCGATACCTATGACAAGACGAGCGGAAAATCGAACCTGGAGCGCCTGGTGCTGACCACGCCGGCCATGTATGGCCAGGGCGATGCCGGCACGGTGGCTACCATCCGCACGGCCAACCTGATCTGGGGCGGCGCCCTGTCGGCGCCCGGCAATGTGATCGCGCATGGCGCCGGCACGGGCAGCGGCATCCTGAATCTGGAAGCGGAACGCATCGATTTCGGTTTCGGCCCGTTCACGCAGCCGGCCGGCGTCGCCACCTTCGACCGCCTGGCGCTGGGTTTTGGCACCGTTAACCTGAAAGCGTCGGGCCAGGTCACGGCCAACCACAAGGGCAGCCTGTCCGTCTACGAGGCGCAGGGCGCGTATGAAACGGGCAAGGGCTTCCGGTACAGCGGCGGCAACCTGAACATCAGCACGCCGCTGCTGACGGGCGAGGCCGGTTCATCGCATAGCTACACGGCGGGCGGCGCGCTGGCCGTGACGGCGCCGGCCGGCGCGCCAGCCCCTTTCGCCAAAACTAACGCCGCGCTGGGCGCCCAGCTGGCCTTGAACGGCGACAGCGTGACGGTGGCGACAGCCGTGGTGTTGCCGAGCGGCAAGCTCACGGTCAACGCGCAGCACGACATCAGCGTGGCCGATGCTGCGCGCATCGACATGGCGGGCCGCAAGAGCACCTTCTTCGACGTGGACAAATACAGCTGGGGCGGCGACGTGAGCCTGGACAGCCGCGCCGGCGACATCCGCGCAGCTGGCGGCAGCGTGATCGACCTGTCGGCCGAGAACAACCGCGCCGGCAGCCTGAAAGCCGTGGCCCTCGATGGCGCGGCCGGCATGGTGGAGCTGCAAGGCAAGATATTGGGCGGCGCCAGCGGCAGCTACGACGCGGGCGGCACCATGGTGCCATACAAGAAGGGCAGCGTGGACGTGCGCGCGCACACCCTGGGCGCGGGCGGGACCGTGGACGGCCAGTTCGCCGCGCTCAACACGCGCCTGAACGAAGGCGGCGTGACGGGCGCGCGCAGCTTCCAGCTGAAACAGGGCGACCTGACCATCGGCAATGAACTCAAGGCGGGCGAGGTGCAGGTGGCCGTCGACAATGGCCGCCTGACGGTGGCCGGCGTGATCGATGCCAGCGGCGAGCGCGTGGGCAGTATCCGCCTGGCCGGCAAGCATGGCATCACCCTGGCCAACAACGCCGTGCTCGACGCGCATGGCACCGTCCTGCGCGTTGACAGCTATGGCAAGATCATCGACAGCCCGAACCGGGCCATGGTGGAACTGAACGGGGGCGAAGGCGTGCTGGACCTGGCCGGCGGCGCGCAGATCGACGTGCGCCACGGCACGGCGGCCGTGCTTGGGAAGGGCAAGGGCGAAAACGACGGCGTTGCGCGCGGCACGGTGGAATTGAGCGCGCCACGCCTGGGCAGCGGCGGCGCGCGCACGGACGCTGACGCGGCCACCTTTGGCGACATCGCCATTACGGCTGGCGGCGGTCTCACCATCCGCGGCGCGAAATCGATCGCCGTCAACGCCATGCAGCGCTATGACGATGCGGCTTATGCCGTGGACCTGTCGGCCACCGGCCGCCCATATCAGGTGGTCAACCAGGCATACCTCGACAGCAAGCATGCGGACAGCACGGCCTTTATCGATGCGGCGCTGGCCAACACGAACTTGCGCAATGGCAAACTGGCGGGCTTGAACACGGCCGCGTATGCCGAGGCGCTGCACTTGCGTCCCGGCGTCGATATCGTCAGCAAGACGGCGGACGGCGACCTGGTGGTGCAGGGCGACCTGGATTTGTCCGGCATGCGCTACGCCAGCCTCAATCCGCGTTTTCAAGTGACGAATGCGCGCGGCTCGGGCGAGGTGGGCAGCCTGCTGCTGCGCGCTGGCGGCGATTTGAATATCTATGGCAGCATCAATGACGGCTTCGCGCCGCCGCCGTCCACGCAGGACGACAAGGGCTGGTTGTTGCTGCCGGGGCGAGACATCAACGGCAGCGACGTCATCGTGCCGGGCAAGGGCGTGACCCTGGCCGACGGCACCATCTTCCCGGGCGGCGTCACGCTCAATTACGACGTGCCCGTCAAGGCCCTGAGTTTCCGCGCCAACACGCGCCTGCCCGTGGATGTGGTCCTGAACCAGAAGCTCACCGTGCCGGCCGGTACGGTACTGGCCGCTGCCGTGCGCGACAGCGCCGGCAATATCGTCCACGCGGCGGGTACCTTGCTGGCCACGGAACAGACCTTTACTGCCGGCATGCGGCTCGACGCGGGCAACGTGGTCGCGCAAATGGTCAAGGTGCGCGCCATGACCTGGCCGAAAGGCGTCGCCTTGCCGGGCTTGCTGGGCGAGCTCAACGTGGTCACGCTTAGTGGCAAAGTGGTGCTGCCCGTCGGCGCACTGATCCCGAACGGCACCGACGTCAAGCTGCTGCCCGGCGTGGATGCCATCGAACTGCGTCCGGAAGTGGCGGGGCGCCAGGGCGCGCTGTGGGCCATCGCGCCCATGCTGGCCGAAGGTTCGCAATCGTGGGGCATGCGCCTGGCGGCCGGCGCCGACCTGGACGCGGCCGACACGCGCAGCGTGCAGGCGCATCCGGCCCACGGCACCCTGCGCCTGGCCGACAGCCATTACGGCATGTATGGCGTCATGATCCCGCCGAAGGGCGTGCAGCACTGGACGCAGGCGGCGCAGGAGCTGGGCGAGCGCGAGGGCATCGTCGGCATCGTGGCGGGCGAACCGATCACCGAGGAATTCATCAGCCAGTTCGGCCAGACCGTGGCGGAGTTTTGCGCTGGCGACGCCAGCATGTGCGTGCTGAAGCTGGCCTATGTGTGGACCAAGGCCGGCGCCGAAGAATTCGCCGACCCGAGCGTGAAGGCGGGCGACGTGGTCGACCTGGCCGGCCTGGGCTGGCCCACCATGTGCGAGGAAAACCCCACCTGGTGCGGCACCTCCAACCCTACCTTCGACAACAAGGCGTCCACCCTGCGCCACAGCGTGCTGCGCACGGGCACGGGCGACCTGGACCTCGTCAGCGGCGGCGACTTGCGCGTGGACAGCCTGTACGGCGTGTACACGGCCGGCATGTCGTCCATGGCGACCACGGCCGGCGACCCGTACAACCTGGCGCGCGCGCGCAATCTGGACGGCAAGGTGCTGGCCAACCCCGATGGTGCGCATGAACGCCTGGTCGATGGCGGCGCCGACAGCATTTACCGGGCATGGTATCCGGACCAGGGTGGCAATCTGCTGCTGCGGGTGGCGGGCGACCTGAGCGGTTCGCTGGTCGGCGCGTCCGCCGCCACCAACGGGCGCCCCGTCAGCAAGGATGGTCCGGGCGATTCGGTGGCGGTGGGCAACTGGCTGTGGCGCCAGGGCAGCGGTGGCGTGGCCACGGGCGGTCCGGCCCAGCCGACGGCGTGGTGGATCAATTTTGGCAGCTACGTGGGCCGCGATACCCTGGCCGATACCGTGCTGGGCTTTACGGGCTTCGGCACCCTGGGCGGCGGCAATGTGCGCGCCGATGTGGCGGGCGATGCGGGCGTGCTGGCGCCCAAGGTTGCCACCGTGTATGACATCAACATCAATCCGCGCTCGCAGGGCTTGCTGCTGGCCGTGGGCAGCACGGGCCGGGTGCTGGCCGATGGCAGCCTGCAACTGACGGGCGGCGGCGACCTGGACCTGCGCGTGGGCGGCGCCCTCAATCCTGCCAGCCAATCCGGTGGCGGCCACTTGAATGGCGCGCTGGTCGATTTGCGCGGCCACGTGGACGTGGCCGCTGCCCAGCTGGGCAAGGTCGCGCTGCAGTACGGCACGCGCTCGACCGACCACGTGCCGCTGGAAACGCGCGCCTTCGACGCGTTCCACGCCACGCGCGCCACGCCGCAGGGCGGCATGACCCTGGTGCCCGGCGACGCCACTGTCAGCGTGGCAACCCTGGGCGACCAGGTGCTGCAGGACGTGGCCGACCCCGGCCGCGTGCCGATGTTCAACGCCGCGTCGTTCATCAGCGCGTCGGGCGAGCCGGGCGCCGGCTACAGCTGGTTCAGCCTGTGGACGCCGCGCACGGCGCTCGACCTGTTCTCCGCCGGCGGCAACATGACGCCGCTGACGGCGCCGGTCGGCACGGCCACCGACCTGGCCGTCGTCTATCCGTCCATCGTGCGGGCCGCGGCCGCGAACGGCAGCTTGTACTACGGCAAGACCATCTCGGACTGGGGTGGTGCGACCGCGTATGCCGATCCTTTGCTGCTGGCGCCGTCGGGCTACGCCCAGCTGGAGTGGCTGGCCGGCGATTCCATCTATGCGGGCGGCTATGCCGTCAGCCAGTCCGGCGCGGCCGCCGACAGCATGGCCACGCCGTTCAAGCCTGCCTTCGAAGCGTGGAATCTCAGGCCTGGCAGCCTGACGTCGGCGGGCGGCAATGTTTCGGGCTCGGGCGTGCCGTCGTCGCAGTGGAACTTTCCGCTGTTCGCCTTCGGGCCCGATTCCGCCGCCGGTCCGGCCAACAGCGGCACGCAAGTGGCGCGCATCTATGCCGTGAAGGGCGATCTGATCGGCGTCAATAGCGGCCGCATGGTCGCGTTCTACGACGCCAAGCACGCGGGCATCACTTGGTACGAAGGGGCGCAACCGGTCTGGATGAGGGCGGGCCGCGATATCGTCGGCAGCGGCACGGCGCTGCTGGAAGCCATCGACGGCACGGGCGGTGGCGACATGATGTTCCGCAATTACAGCAACCTGTTCGTGCACAACAACGCGTTCGACGTGTCGGTGGTGTCGGCCGGACGCGATATCCTCAGCAGTTCCTTCAACGTGGCCGGCCCCGGCACGCTCGACATCAGCGCCGGGCGCAATATATTGATGCAGGACAAGGGCAGCGTCGTCAGCCTCGGCCCCGTCGTCGCGGGAGACAAGCGCCCGGGCGCCGGCATCGCCATGCAGGCTGGTGTGGGCGCGGCCGGCCTCGATTACCTGCGCTTCGTCAAGCCCTATCTGGACCCGGCGAACGTGGCGAAGACGGGCGTGCCGCTGGCCGACCAGGCCGGCAAGGTGGTGAAAGCGTACGACGGCGAACTGGCGAGCTGGCTCGGCGAGCGCTACGGCTTCAAGGGCACGACCGCCGAAGCGCTGGCCTACTTCCTGGCCTTGCCCGAGCCGCAGCAGCGCGTGTTTGCCCGCAACGTGTATTTCGCGGAACTGAAGGCGGGCGGGCGCGAGTTCAACGATGCGGACAGCGCGCGCATCGGCAGCTTCCTGCGCAGCCGCAACGCCATCGCGGGCCTGGCGCCGGCCACGGCCGCGAATGGCAAGACGATTGCCTATGCGGGCGACATCATCATGTACCGCGGCCTGTACGCCAAGCGCAACGACGGCGAGCAGCGCTGGGATTACTTCCCCCGCAGCGGCTACGTGCATACGAACTTCGGCGGCGACATCCAGATGCTGACGCCGGGCGGCAAGCAGGTGCTGGGCATCGAAGGCGAGGCGCCGCCGTCGACCTCGGGCGTGATCACCAAGGGCGGCGGCAATATCGGCCTGTTCTCGCACGGCAGCATCCTGCTGGGCCAGAGCCGCATCATGACGACGTTCGGCGGCGACATCCTCGGCTGGTCGTCGCAAGGCGACATCAACGCGGGGCGCGGCTCGAAGTCGACCATCGTCTACACGCCGCCCAAGCGCGTGTATGACAGCTGGGGCAACGTGACCCTGTCGTCCGACGTGCCGAGCACGGGCGCCGGCATCGCCACCCTGGCGCCGATCGCGGAAGTGCCGGCCGGCGACGTGGACTTGCTGGCCCCGCTGGGCACCATCGACGCGGGCGAGGCGGGCATCCGCGTGTCGGGCAACGTCAACCTGGCCGCGCTGACGGTGATGAACGCGGCGAACATCCAGGTCAAGGGAGAGTCCAAGGGCATGCCCACGGTGGCGTCCGTCAACGTGGCCGCCATGACGAACGCCAGCGCGGCCGCCACGCAGGCCACGGCCGCCGCCCAGGACGTGGTGCAGCGCGAGCGCGCCGCCACCCGTTCGGCGCAGCCATCGGTGTTCACGGTGCGCGTGCTGGGTTTTGGCAATGACGCGCCGCCGGACAGCGCGCAAGCGGCGCCGCAGGATGGCGCGCGCATCGAGGCGGCCGACTACAACCCGCGCAGCGCCGTGCGCGTGCTGGGCCTGGGCCCGCTGCCGGAATCGGCCACGCGCCAGCTGACGGCGCAAGAGCGCAGCAGGTTGTCGCCATGATGGCCGGCCTGGTGAATATGACGGCTGCCTTGCCCTTGCGCATGACGGGCATGGCTTGGTACCGCCCGGCCATCCGCCCCCGGCAGCAGGCGGCGAACGACGTGGCGCCAGGACAGGGCAGCCAGCTGCAGGCGGTGCTGGAGGGTAATTACGCGGCCCTGCACCGGCGCCTGGCGCGCCACCTGGGCTGCGCCGAACTGGCCAGCGACAGCCTGCACGACGCCTGGCTGCGCCTGGGCGCGCTGGCGGCCGGGGACGCGGACGGAGCTGCGCTGGCGCACAGCCCCGTCGCCTATGTGTTCCGCGTCGCGTGCAATGCGGCCATGGACAGCCTGCGCCGCAACCGCGCCTGGCTGTATGCGGACGACGGTGATGGGGGCGGCGCCGGCCTCGTCGATTTCCTTGCCGATACGGCGGCCGGGCCGGAACGCCTGGCCGAGCTGCAGGCCGACGTGCGCCGGCTGGCGCAGGCCGTCGATTTGCTGCCGCGGCGCCACCGGCAAGTGCTCGAAGCGCTGCGCGTGGACGAGCTGACCCGCCAGGAAGTGGCTGAACGGCACGGCATGTCCTTGCGTAATGTCGATACGGCCTTGCGCCAGGCGCTCGACCATTGCGCCCGCCACACGGGCTACGCGGCGCAGGGCGGCGTCGGCACGACCCGGCGCGGCCTCAGGCTGAACGTTCGTTTGCGTACAGACGCGTAGGAATCGGGCCGTCAGACTGGTGCTTCGGGCCTGCATGCGCCCACCCAGCCAGTCCACAGCCAGGAGGAAGCGCGAGATGACAGAGTCCCATCACATCAATGCCGGCAGGCGCGGCTTGCTGATTGCCGGCGCGCTGTCGGCCACGGCGGCGGCCGTGCCCGGCGTCGCGGGAGCGGCGCAGGCCGTCAGCACGACCGGCCAGGCGCCACCAGTCCTGATGAAAGTCAGCCTCGATGTCAACGGCCGGCGCCACAGCTTGGAACTCGACACGCGCACCACCTTGCTCGACGCCTTGCGCGAACATTTGCAGCTGACGGGCACCAAGAAGGGCTGCGACCACGGCCAGTGCGGCGCCTGCACCGTCATGCTCGACGGCCAGCGCATCAATGCCTGTTTAACTCTTGCCGTGATGCATGACGGCGCCAAGGTCACCACCATCGAGGGGCTGGGCACACCCGAGAAGCTGCACCCGATGCAGGCCGCCTTCATCGCCCACGACGGTTATCAATGCGGCTATTGCACGCCGGGGCAGATCTGCTCGGCCGTCGCCGCGCTGGGAGAGATACGCCAGGGCATCCCCAGTCACGTCAGCACGGACTTGAACGCGGTCCCGCAGGCAACGCCGGAAGAGCTGCGCGAACGCATGAGCGGCAACATCTGCCGCTGCGGCGCCTACTCCAACATCATCGAGGCCATCACCGAGGTGGCGGGGAGGCCGGCATGAGAGTGTTCAGCTACCAGAAGGCCACTTCACCGGCCGAAGCGGCGGCGGCCGCCGTGAACACGCCGGGCGCTCGCTTCATCGCGGGCGGGACGAATCTGCTCGACCTGATGAAGCTGGAAATCGAAACGCCGGCACACTTGATCGACGTCAATGGCCTCGCGCTGGATACGGTGGAAGCAACAAAGGATGGCGGCTTGCGCATCGGCGCCCTCGTGCGCAACACGGCGCTGGCCGCGCACGCCGCCGTGCGGCGCGATTATGGCGTGTTGTCGCGCGCCTTGCTGGCCGGCGCCTCGGCGCAATTGCGCAACAAGGCGACGACGGCGGGCAACCTCTTGCAGCGCACGCGCTGCCCGTATTTCTATGACACGAACCAGGCCTGCAACAAGCGCGTGCCGGGCAGCGGCTGCTCGGCCATCGGCGGTTTCAGCCGGCCGCTGGCGATTCTGGGCGGCAGCTATGCCTGCATCGCCACGCACCCGAGCGACATGGCCGTGGCCATGCGCGTGCTCGATGCCGGCATCGACACGGTGCGGGCCGATGGCAGCACGCGCAGCATCCCCATCGCCGACTTTTACCGCTTGCCGGGCAACACTCCGCACGTGGAAACCGTGCTGCAGCCCGGCGAACTGATCACCAGCGTCACCTTGCCCCCGCCCGTTGGCGGCACGCACGTCTACCGCAAGGTGCGCGACCGAGCTTCATACGCGTTCGCGCTCGTGTCCGTGGCGGCCATCATCTTGCCCAACGGCACGGGCAGGCTGGCCTTGGGCGGCGTCGCGCCGCAGCCGTGGCGCGTGTCCGCCGCAGAGCAGGCCATGCCCGATGGCGCCGCCGCCGTGAGCGAACGCCTGCTGGCCGGCGCCCATCCCACTGACGACAACGGCTTCAAGGTGACCCTGGCGCAGCGCACGATTGCCTCGGTGCTGGCGCAAGCACAAGCGAAGAAAGGCTAGGGCCATGAAATTTTCGACACCTGCGACCACCAATCCCATCGACCAGCTGAAAATCGTGGGCCGCCCCACGGACCGCATCGACGGCCCCCTGAAAACCACGGGCACGGCGCCGTATGCATATGAACAGAACAAGGCCGCGCCGCATGCGGCCTACGGCCATGTCGTCGGCGCGGCCATCGCCAAGGGGCGTATCGCCTCGATCGACACGAGCGCCGCGCGGCGCGCGCCGGGCGTGCTGGCAGTGGTGACGGCCGAGTCGGCTGGCAAGCTGGGCAAAGGCAAGATGAACACGGCAAAGCTGCTGGGCGGGCCGGACATTGAACATTACCACCAGGCCATCGCGCTGGTGGTGGCGGAAACCTTCGAGCAAGCCCGCTCGGCCGCACAGTTGCTTGATGTCAAGTATGTCGAGCAACAGGGCGTGTTCGACCTGGCCAGGGCCAAGGGCGGCGCCACCAAGCCGAAGGAGGGCAAGCCCGACAGCAAGACGGGCAACTTCGCCGGCGCCTATGCCCATGCTCCCGTGCGCCTGGATGCCAGCTACACGACGCCGGACCAGTCGCACGCCATGATGGAGCCGCACGCCTCGATTGCCGCCTGGGAAGGCGACAAGGTGACGGTGTGGACGGCGAACCAGATGGTGGACTGGGGCCGCGGCGACCTGGCCCGCACTTTGGGGATACCGAAAGACAAGGTGCGCATCGTTTCGCCATATATCGGTGGCGGCTTCGGCGGCAAGCTGTTCGTGCGCGCGGAAGCCTTGCTGGCGGCTCTGGGGGCGCGCGCGGCCCAGCGTCCCGTCAAGGTCGCCCTGGCGCGGCCCCTGATGATCAACAACACGACGCACCGGCCCGCCACCATCCAGCGCCTGCGCATCGGCGCCACGCGCGACGGCAAGATCACGGCCATTGGCCATGAATCGTGGTCCGGCGACTTGAAAGGGGGGCAACCGGAAACGGCCGTGATGCAGACGCGGCTGCTGTATGCGGGACCGAACCGCATGACGGCCATGCGCCTGGCCGTGCTTGACTTGCCGGAAGGCAATGCCATGCGCGCGCCGGGCGAGGCGCCTGGGATGATGGCGCTGGAAATCGCCATGGACGAGATGGCGGACAAGCTGAAAATGGACCCCATCGTCTTCCGTATCCTGAACGATACGAAAGTGGATCCGGAAAAGCCGAGCCGTCCATTCTCCCAGCGCCGTTTGATCGATTGCCTGCGCACGGGCGCCGTGGAATTCGGCTGGAAAGAGCGATCGGCGCAGCCGGGCATGCGGCGCGATGGCCGCTGGCTCGTGGGCATGGGCGTGGCGGCCGCCTTCCGCAACAACCTCGTCATGCAGTCCGCCGCCCGCGTGCGTCTTGACGGCAACGGTATCGTGACCGTGGAAACGGACATGACGGATATCGGCACGGGCAGTTACACCATCATCGCGCAGACGGCGGCGGAAATGCTGGGCGTGACCTTGAACAAGGTGGTCGTGCGCCTGGGCGACTCGGATTTTCCCGTCTCGGCCGGCTCGGGCGGGCAGTGGGGCGGCAACAGTTCCACGGCTGGCGTGTACGCGGCCTGCGTGCGCCTGCGCCAGGCCATCGCCGGCAAGCTGGGCTTCGATGAGAAAGAGGCGCGCTTTTCCGACGGCCAGGTCAGCCAGGGCGAGCGCAGCGTGCCGCTCGCTGCCGCCGCCTACCATGGCGACGTCGTCGCGGAAGACCATATGGAATACGGCGACCTCGATAAAAAATTCCAGCAATCGACGTTCGGCGCCCATTTCGTCGAAGTGGGCGTGGACGGCGACACGGGCGAAGTGCGCGTGCGCCGCATGCTGGCCGTGTGCGCGGCCGGGCGCATTTTGAACCCGAAAGCGGCGCGCAGCCAGGTGATCGGCGCCATGACCATGGGCGTGGGCGCGGCCCTGATGGAAGAACTGGTGGTCGATCAGCGCCGCGGCTTCTTCGTCAACCATGACCTGGCCAGCTACGAAGTGCCCGTGCACGCCGACATCCCGCACCAGGACGTCATCTTCCTCGATGAAACGGACCCCACGTCCTCGCCCATGAAAGCCAAGGGCGTGGGCGAGCTGGGCATCTGCGGCGTGGCGGCCGCCATCGCCAATGCCGTCTACAACGCGACGGGGGTGCGCGTGCGCGACTATCCGCTGACGCTAGACAAGCTGCTGCGGGGGCTGCCCGTGATGAGCTGACATCTGCCTGGCGTCCTTGCGCGCGTGACAATGCGTGTATTTTTGGTAATTTTCAAGTGCTATGCTCGGAACGCATGTTGCGGGGAAAATTTCCGGCCCGCAAGGCCATGCCGCCAGGAGAATGCATGAACAGCTCATCAATGCCGCCGCGGATACTGATCGTCGATGACGAACTGGCGCATGTGCGCGCGCTGTGCGACACCTTGCGCGGCCAGGCGTATGACACGACGGGGCTCGCTTCGGGCGAGGCGGCGCTGTCCCTGCTGGCCGTCGAATCGTTCGACCTGCTGCTGGTCGACCTGATGATGCCGGGCATGAACGGCATCGCCGTGGTGGAAGCGGCGCGCAAGATCGATCCCGACCTGGCCTGCATCGTCATGACGGGCGAAGGCACGATCGCCTCGGCCGTGCAGGCCATGAAGGCGGGGGCGCTCGATTACGTCGTCAAGCCGTTCAAGGTGTCGGGAATCCTGCTGATACTGGCGCGGGCGCTGGAGACGCGCCAGCTGCGCATCGCCAATGCGCGCCTGGAACTGCTGCTGCGCCAGCATACGGCCGAACTCGACGCCATGAACAAGGATTTGCAGCTGGCCCGCGAAGTGGCCGAGCGGGCAAACCAGGAAAAGACCAATTTTCTGTCCAGCATGAGCCACGAGCTGCGCACGCCGCTCAACGCCATCATGGGATTTTCGCAGATGCTGATGTCCGATTCCATCCCCTCGACGGGGCAGGAAAAGAAAACCTTTGCCTCGCACATCTTCGGCGCCGGCCGGCATTTGCTGACCCTGATCAACGACATCCTCGACATCGCCAAGATCGAGTCGGGCAATATGTCGCTGTCGATGGAACCCGTAAGCCTGGCCGACATCTACCACGAATGCTGGCAAATGATGGAACCGCTGGCGCACAAGCGCGGCATCACCCTGACGTTCGTCGAAGCGGGCGGCGTGCATGTGCTGGCCGACCGCACGCGCCTCAAGCAGGTGCTGATCAACCTGCTGTCGAATGCCGTCAAGTACAACCGCGAACAGGGCGAGATCCACGTCGATTGCCAGCCCGTCGACGCGCGCCAGCTGCGCCTGTCCGTGCGCGACACGGGCGGCGGCATGAGCGCGGCGCAGCTGGAGGCGCTGTTCCAGCCCTTCAACCGCCTGGGACGCGATGCGCGCGACGAGGAGGGTACGGGACTGGGGCTGGTGGTCAGCAAGCGCCTGGCCGAAGCCATGCAGGCCAGGCTGGGCGTGGCCAGCACACCCGGGCGCGGCAGCACCTTCTGGCTCGATATCGCCAGTTGCCCGGCGCGCCAGCCGCCGCAGGAAAGTGCGCGCCTGTCCGTCATTGCCCGGCCCGCCGAAGCGGTACGGCTGCCGGACCGCAAGACGCTGCTGTATGTGGAAGACAATCCCCTGAATGTGACCCTGGTGGCGGGTTTGATCCATTTCCGTCCCGATCTCGACCTGCTGTCGGCCGGCGACGGCCAGACGGGCCTGGACATGGCGCGCCGCCACCTGCCGCAGCTGATACTGATGGATAGCGACCTGCCCGACATCAGCGGAACGCAAGTCATGCAGCTGCTGCGTGCCGATGCCCGCACTGCGCATATCCCCGTCATCGCCCTGACGGCCGTGGCCGGGCCCGGCGATATCCGCCAGGGGCTGGCGGCGGGCTTTTACCGCTATCTCACCAAGCCGATCGACGTAACGGCGTTTTCCGAGGCCATCAACAGCGCGCTGGAGTCGGCCACGGCGCAGTGCAGCGCATGAGCGGCCGGGCGCCGCGGCGGTGGATGGCCAGGCTGGCAGCCATCGTGCTGTTGCTGGCGCTGGTTGCCGTGGCCATCTGGCAGTTCCATGCCCGTCCCGCCGCGCCGCGCGGCCCCGTGGAAGTGCTGCGCCTGGCCGTGAATGCGGAATACGTGGGCAGCTGCCCCGTCCTGGCCGCGCACGGGCAGGGGCATTTCGCGCGCGAAGGCATCGATGCGCGGCTGCAGCCGTATTCGTCGGGCAAGGCCTCGATGGAAGCCGTGTTGCAGGGCAAGGCCGACCTGGGCACGGTTTCGGATATTCCCGTCGTGCTGGCCAGCCTGCGGAACCAGTCCGTCGTCATCATTGCCAGCATCTTCGAGGCCGAGCGCGACCACGGTATCGTGGGGCGCCTGGACCGCGGCGTATCCACGCCCGCCAGCCTGAAGGGCAAGCGCATCGGCGTGACCCTGGGCACCTCCGGCCAGTTTACGCTGGACGCCTTTTTGAACCGCCAGAAGCTGCTGCCCGCCGAAGTCACCTTGCGCAACTACGCGCCCGAGCAGCTGGCCGGAGCGCTGGCGCGGGGCGAGATCGATGCGGCGGCTGGCTGGGAACCGTTCCTGACGGGCATGACGCATGCCATCGCCGGCAAGGCGGCCATCTTCTATGGCGAGGATGTCTATGCGGGCCTGTTCAACGTGGCCGGCACGGACGGCTATGTGCGCAGCCACCCGGCCACGGTGCGCAAGGTGCTGCGCGCGCTGATCGCCGGCGCCCGTTTTTGCCAGGACGAGCCCGACGCCGCGCGCGCCCTGTTTGCCAAGGCATCGGCCAGCGAGACGGCGCGCCTGCAGGCAGCCTGGCACGGTTACCGCTTCGGTGTCGTGCTCGACCAAGGCTTGCTGCTGGCGCTGGAAGACGAGGCGCGCTGGGCCATCAGGAACCGGCTGGCCGAGCACGGCGACATGCCGAACTTCCTCGACGCCGTTTACCTGGACGGCCTCGAAGCCGTGGCGCCATCGGCCGTGACGGTCATTCATTGAGAAGGCCACCGTGAAAATCGTAACGCGTTTCAAGCTGGCCGAACTGTTTTGCGTGGTGCTCGTGGCCATCATCGTCGCCATGCTGTTTTCCACCACCATGGCGATGCAGCGCGAACTGGCGAAGAACAAGGCGGCGGCCGATATCCTGCAAGCCGTCACGTCGCTGCGCTACCTGTCGATCGAATATGCGCTGCACCGTGGCGAGCGCACGCGGGCCCAATGGCAGCTGCGCAGCGAATCGCTGTCTTCGGGCCTGCTGGCCACGCCCGCCTTCAGCACGGACGAGGAGCGCGCGCTGCTGCTGAAATTGCAGGGCGACCTGGCCGGCGTGGGCGGCCTGTTCCACCTGTTTGTCGCGAACCACCGCGAACTGGGGCAGGACCCGCAGCGGCGCGAAGTGCTGGACGAGCTGGAGTCGCGCCTGTCCGGCCAGATCATGGGCAAGGTGCAGGGCATGATTTCGGAGGCGATGCGGCTGTCCGAATTGAGCCGGCAAGGCGTGCTGGAGGCGCAGCAGCGGGCCAACGTGGCCGTGATGCTGTTTGGCGGGATGATCATCGCGCTGGTGGCCGGCCTGATTTACTTCACCATCACCAGCGTCACGGGACCGCTGGAAAAACTGCGCCAGGGTACCCTGATCGTCGGCGCCGGCAAGCTGGACTTCTCGCTCGGCGTGCACACCAAAAATGAAATCGGCGACCTGGCGCGCGCCTTCGACGGCATGACGGAAAAGCTGCGCCGCACCACCGTCTCGCGCGACGAGCTGGCGCACACGAATGCCGCGCTGGAAACGCAGATCGCCGAACGCCAGCTGGCCGAGCGCAAGGTGCATGAACAGCTCGAACGCCTGAACCTGCTGCAGCAGATCACGCGCTCGATCGGCGAGCGGCAGGACTTGCGCAGCATCTTTCAGGTGGTGGTGCGCAGCCTGGAAGAGCAGCTGCCCATCGATTTCAGCTGCATCTGCCTGTACGAACCGTCGCAGCACGCGCTGCAGGTGACGTGCGTGGGCGTGCGCAGCGAGGCGCTGGCGCAGTCGTTCATGATGAGCGAACACGCGCACATTCCCATCGACGAGAATGGCCTGTCGAGCTGCGTGCGCGGCAAGCTTGTGTATGAAGCCGACATCGCCGGGGTGGCGTTTCCGTTTCCGCAGCGCCTGGCGCAAGGGGGACTGCGCGCCCTCGTCATGGCGCCGCTGCTGGCCGAAAACACGGTGTTCGGCATCCTGATCGTGGCGCGCCGCGCCGCAAACAGCTTTACCAGCGGCGAGTGCGAATTCCTCAGCCAGCTGAGCGAGCACGTGGCGCTGGCCGCCAACCAGGCGCAGCTCTACGGTGCACTGCAGCGCGCGTATGACGATTTACGCCAGACGCAGCAGTCTGTGATGCAG
The DNA here is from genome assembly GCF_059617945.1 of Janthinobacterium sp. BCJ23. Classification (NCBI taxonomy): domain Bacteria; kingdom Pseudomonadati; phylum Pseudomonadota; class Betaproteobacteria; order Burkholderiales; family Oxalobacteraceae; genus Janthinobacterium; species Janthinobacterium sp. BCJ23. The sequence continues at coordinate 137,549 of NZ_JCAQAW010000006.1, forward strand.
CAGGAACGTTTGCGCGCGCTGGGGCAGATGGCCAGCGGCATCGCGCACGACATCAATAACGCCATTTCCCCCGTGGCCCTGTACACGGAATCGCTGCTGGAGACGGAAACCAGTCTCAGTCCGCAGGGCCGGCATTGCCTGGAAGTGATCGAACGGGCCATCGACGACGTGGCCGCCACCGTGGCGCGCATGCGCGAATTCTACCGCCAGCGCGAACCGCAACTGGCGCTCTCGCCCATCGACGCGAACCTGGTGGTGCAGCAGGTGCTGGACCTGACGCGCGCGCGCTGGAGCGACATGCCGCAGCAGCGCGGCATCGTCATCGCCCTGCGCACGGAGCTGGCCGACGCACTGCCCATGCTGCCCGGCAGCGTGGGCGAATTGCGCGAAGCGCTGACCAACCTCGTCTTCAACGCCGTCGACGCCATGCCCGATGGCGGCACGCTGACCGTGCGCACGGCCGGCGTGGGCGCGCCCGGCCAGGTGCTGATCGAAGTGGCCGACACGGGCCTCGGCATGGACGAGAACACGCGCCGCCGCTGCCTGGAACCGTTTTTCACCACCAAGGGCGAGCGGGGCACGGGCCTGGGCCTGGCCATGGTGTACGGCATGATGGAGCGCCATGGCGCCAGCATCGACATCGTCACGGCGCCGGGGCAGGGCACGGCGGTGCGCCTGGCGTTTCCCGCTTGCGCGGCGGACGCGGGGGAGCCGGCGCCCGACGCGGCCCACGCCGTGCCGCCGCGCCTGCGCATCCTCGTCGTCGACGACGACCCGATGGTGCTCAAGTCCCTGCGCGACATCCTGGAAATCGATGGCCACGACGTGGTGTCCGCCGATGGGGGCCAGGCCGGCATCGACAGCTTCCTGGCCGCGCGCGACCGGCACGAAGATTTCGAGGTAGTCATCACGGACCTGGGCATGCCCCACGTGGACGGGCGCAAGGTGGCCAGCGCCGTGCGCCAGTGTTCGCCGGCCACGCCCATCATCATGCTCACGGGCTGGGGCCAGCGCCTGGCGGCCGACAGCGACTATCCCGAACACGTCAACTGCGTGCTGGGCAAGCCGCCCCGGCTGAAGGAACTGCGGCGTGCCCTGAATGCGGTTATCTCGACGGCTTAGCCTGCTGCGGCATCCCTCGTCCTTCAAGACTGCTGCTGCGTTGTCGGCGCCTGACAACAATGGCAAAATTGCGGGACAGGCTCCAGTCTCTGCAATATAATGAGAATCATTATCATTAAAGCCGCCGGATCCGCTCTTGTCTGCCTTGCCTTTTCCCTCGAATGACGCCACCCTGGCCGCCAGCCTGTTTACGGGCCACCATGGCTGGCTGTTGCAGCGCTTGCTGTTACGCCTGCGCAACCGGGCGGAGGCGGAAGATGTTACTTCGGAAACCTTTGTGCGCGTGTTGCATGCGGGGCGGCTGGCCGCCATCCGCGAGCCGCGCGCCTATCTCACGACGGTAGCGAAAAGCATCTTGCTGCAGCAGTGGCGGCGGCGCGATATCGAGCAGGCCTATCTCGACACCCTGGCGCTGCTGCCGGACGCCGTCCAGCCATCGCCCGAGGAACGCGCCGTGCTGCTCGAAGCGCTGGAGCGGCTGTCGCGCGCGCTCGATACCTTGTCCGTCAAGGCGCGCAGCGCCTTTCTCATGAGCCAGCTCGATGGCCTTACGTATGCGCAGATCGCGGCGCAATTGGGCGTATCGGCCAGCATGGTGCGCCAGTATATGGCGCAAGGCTTGCGCTGCTGCCTGGCCGCCGCGGAGCCGGCATGAGCATGTCCCCTGCGGTACAGGACGCCGCCATCGGCTGGCTGGTCGAACTCAGTTCGGGCGAGGCGGACGCGGCCCAGCATCAGGCCTTCGCTCGCTGGCTGGCCGCCGATGCGCGCCATGCGGCCGCGTGGCACACCCTGGGGCAGGCCGTCGAGCACAGCGTCGGCCCGCTGCAGGCGGCGGGCGGGGCGGGGACCGTCGGGCAAACCCTGGCGCGCGCCGCCCGGCACGATGAGCAGCGGCGCCAGTGGCTGCAGGGCGCCCTGTGTCTGGCGGGCGCGGCCCTCGGCGGCGCCTGGCTGCTGCGCGGCAGCCCGTTCTTGCCGGACTGGAGCGCGGACCTGCATACGGCCACGGCCAAGCGGGGCAGCTACACGCTGGCCGACGGCAGCGTGCTGACTTTGGATGCCCGTTCCTCGGCCGATACGGACCTCACGCATGAGCATCGCCACGTCACCTTGCGCCAGGGCCAGCTGCTGGCCAGGGTGGCGCATGCGGCAAACGCGCCATTCCTGTTGCGCAGCGCGCACGGCACGGTGACGGCGCCGGGTGGCGAGCTGATGCTGCGGCGCGAAGCGCAGGGCACCGTGGCGCTGGCCCTGCGGGGCGATATCGACGTGCGTCCGGCCGGTAAAGGGCTGGCACGCGTGCTGCGCCAGGGCCAGGCGGCGCGCTTCGACGCGGACCGGCTGACCCTGCTGCCCGGCATGGCGCCAGGGCAGGCGATGGCGTGGGAGCAGGGCATGCTGGTGGCCGTCGACCAGCCGCTGGGCGAAGTGGTGGCCGCCTTGCGGCCGTACCGCCACGGCTACATCGACATCACGGCGCAGGCGGCGGCGCTGCGCGTGTCCGGCAATTACTCGCTCGACGACAGCGGCGCCACCTTGCTGGCGCTGGCCGAAACCCTGCCTGTCACCTTGCGCCAGGGGCCCGGCGGCTGGTGGACGGGCATCGACCTGAAGGCAGGCTGACATTTTTTTTTGCGCCGGCACTGTCACTTTTGGCGCGCCGCGACTCATACCTGGTGTAGCCCCACTTTTCCTTCACCACAAGATAGAGTCCCAGCATGCCACCATTGTTGATGCGCCAGATTCCCCTGGCTGTAATGTTACTTTCCTGCGCCGCGCCCACCGTCCTGGCGCAAACGCCAGCGGCGCAAATGGCGCCAGCCACCGTGCGCTATGACGTGCCGGCCCAGCCCTTGAACGCCAGCCTGATCGCGATTGCCAGCCGTGGCGGCGTGCGCATTTCCATCGATGCGGACCTGGCGCGCGGCGCCAGCGGCGCGGCCGTGCACGGCGATTTCACGGCGGAGCAGGCCTTGCGGCACGCCTTGCAGGGCACGCAGTTGGTCCTGCTCAAGACCGATAGCGGCGTCTATACCGTGCAAGCGGCGGCGCCACAGGCCGCCGCCCATCCCGAGGCAACGATGCCGGAAGTGGTCATCACCACCAATTACCTGGGCCAGGTGACGGAAGACACGGGTTCCTATACGACGGGCGCCGTCAGCACGGCGAACCGCCTGGTGCTGTCGCCGCGCGAGACGCCGCACGCGGTCAGCGTCGTCACGCGCCAGCAGATGGACGATTTCGGCCTGGTGCAGCTCAGCGAAGTGCTGAACCACACGCCGGGCGTGTACGTGCAGCACATCGACAGCGAACGCACGATTTACTATGCGCGCGGTTTTTCGCTGGACAATTTCAGTTACGACGGCTTGCCGTGGACGCGCGACGCTTCGCTGAACCTGGGCGAGTCCCTGGCCAATATGGACCTGTACGACCGGGTCGAGGTGCTGAAAGGCGCGAATGCGCTGATGAGCGGAGCCGGCACGCCGGGCGCCACGGTCAACCTGATCCGCAAGAAGCCCACGCGCGAATTGCGCGCGCTGGCCGACCTGTCGGCCGGATCGTGGAGCAATTACCGCGGCATGGCGGATGTGGGCGGCCCCCTGAACGACAGCGGCAGCGTGCGTGCGCGCGCCGTGGCCTCGTACCAGGACAAGCACTCGTTCGTCGACCGCTACCAGCGCCGCTCCGAACTGGCCTATGGCACGCTGGAGGCGGACCTGTCGCCGCGCACCTTGCTGACCGTGGGCGCCGACTACCAGCATACGGTGCCGCGCAATAGCGACTGGGGCGGCGCGCCCCTGTTCGACGCGGACGGCAACCGTTTCACCATGCCCCGCTCGTTCACCGGCGCGCCCACCTGGAGCACGCAGCAGACGCAAGCCAAATCCGTCTTCGCCTCGCTCGAGCACACGTTCGACAATGGCTGGCTGGCCAATCTGCGCCTGATCCACCAGGCCAACGCCCTGTACGCGCCCGTCGCCTACCTGGACGGTTTCCCGAAGGCGGACGGCAGCGGCACGTCCGTCACGGCGCGCCAGTACAACAGCGACGCCACCAGCAATGGCCTCGACGTGTACGCCAAGGGGCCGTTTACCTTGCTGGGCCGCACGCATGAACTGGTGGTGGGCGCGAACGCCTACCGCAAACAGTCGGACGACGTTTTCAGCCCGTATTCCTTCATCAAGGTCGATAATATCTATACTTACCGGGGCATAGTCGCTGAGCCGAAGTGGGAACTGGACACGGCCCGCGAAGTCATCCGCCAGAAGGCCGTGTATGCGACGGGCCGCTTTTCGCTGCCGCAGGGCGTGCACGTGATCATGGGCGGGCGCCTGTCGTCCTACGTCAACCCAACGGCCGAGATCGATGAAGCGTCGATCTTCACGCCGTATGCGGGCCTGACGTGGGACTTCGCGCCAAACCTGACGGCGTTTGCCAGCTACAGCGACATCTTCAGTCCGCAAAACAGCCGCGACGTCGACAACAAGACCCTGGACCCCGTGCTGGGCAAGAATATCGAGGCGGGCGTGAAGGGCGTATTCCTCAACGGCCGCCTGAACGCCAGCGCGGCCGCGTTCGAGGTTCGCCAGGATAATTTTGCCGAGTCTGTCGACGCCGTGAACAAGGTGACGGGCATGGACGCCTACCGCGCCATCGACGGCGTGCGCTCGCGCGGCGTGGAGCTGGAAGTGTCGGGCCAGCTGATGCCGGGCTGGCAATTGCAGGCTGGCTACACGCACAAGATCGCGCGCGACGCGGCCGGCAAGGTCAACACGCTGGCGCCCGAAGACCAGCTCAGCCTGTACAGCACCTGGCAGCCGATGCCGCGCCTGACGCTGGGTGGCGGCGCCCGCTGGCAATCGCATACCTGGCAGCAAACCCGGGCCGTGCGCGGCGGCACCACCACCGTGCACCAGGGCTCGTACGCCGTGTTCGACGCCATGGCGCGCTACCAGGTCTCCGATCGCCTGGCCCTGTCGCTCAACCTCAACAACCTGGCCGACCGCAGCTACTACGGCATCAGCACGGGCCGCAGGGTCAGTTACGGCGACCCGCGCAATGCGATGCTGAGCCTGAACTACCGCTATTGAGACGTGATGAGACGCGACGCGCAGGCAAACCGCACATTATAAAATTGCCATATGGAAATATTTAATATATTATCTTTTATGGCAATATTGGTTATGTTGAATTAACTAATGTTTCGATGAAACCTACTTTGAATCTGGATTTCTTGTGCGTAAAGATAGTGTGCGTGGTGTATTGAGTGTCTTGCTGGCTGCGGCCAGCGTGAGTGCCTGGGCGGCCCAGGCGGGTGACGAAGTCGTGGCAAAGCCGGCGGTGGAAACGCCGGTGGCGCAGCCTGTTGCTGCGGAAGCGGCCGCCGTGCCCGCGGTTGCGAAACTGAGCCTGGTATCCTCGGGCGAGCAGATGGTGGTGGACTACGGCACCAGTGGCAGCAAGGAGGAGTGCAAGGACTTCACGCCGGCGGGCAAGGTGTACGACGCCACGACCTTGCGCGAAAAATTGTTGCCGTTTATCTCGAAGATGGTCGAGCGTTCGCGGCGCATGACGGGCGTGCTGCCGCAAGTGGAGAAGACGCTGACGGCGGGCGTACCGGTCTGGGTGCAGGCTTACGCCGACTGGCCGGCCGAACACGGCTTGCGCGCCGGTTCCTGCGGCCCGCTGACCTTGCAGCTGACGCCGGAAGCGGGCAAGACATATCAGGTGGAATTCCGTTTCCTGGGTGAAAACAAGTGCAAGCAGGTGCTGCTCGATGTGACGGATCCGGCGGCCAGGCAGGAAATCGAGGCGCCCGTCACCGCCGCCTGCGCGGCGCCGAAAAAATCGCTGTTCGGCCTGTTCTAAGCTTCGTTGCGGGCGACGGTGGCCAACTTAACAGAGTGACAGTGTCATTCCGCTATACTGACGGCCCGACATCGTAGCCCGAAAATCACATGGACCTGAGTACCCACGCCGCCGTCGTCAATTGCGAAGCGTATCGCGACGGCAAGAAGATCGCCCACTTCGACATCGACAAGGTGGGCGACTTTCTCGGCGACCCCGATTGTTTCGTCTGGATCGGCATGGCCAGCCCCGACGCCACGGCCATGCAGGCGCTGCAATCGGCGTTCGGCTTGCACGAACTGGCCGTCGAGGATGCGCAGGGCGCGCACGAGCGGCCCAAGCTGGAAGAGTACGGCGACACCCTGTTCATGGTGATGCACACGGCCACCCTCGATGGCGAGGCCATCGTCTATGGCGAAACCCACGTCTTTCTCGGCCCACGCTTCATCATCACGGTGCGCCATGGCCCCTCGGCCGGCTATGCGAAGCTGCGCGAGCGCAAGGAAAGCGTGCCCGAGAAACTGGCCAGCGGCCCCGGCTACGTGCTGTATTCGATCATCGATTTCATCGTTGACCAGTACCAGCCCTGCATCGACCATTTGCAGGCCCGCTTCCAGCACTACGAACTGCAGCTGTTCAAGCCCAGTTTGAGCGAAGACAAGCTGCAGGATTTCTACCAGCTCAAGACGGAGCTGCTCAAGCTTGATGCGGCCGTCAACCCCCTGCACGACATCTGCACCCAGCTCATCCGCTTTCATGGCGACATCGTGCCCAAGGAAAACCGCATCTATTACCGCGACATTCTCGACCACGTCAAACGGGTCACGCACACGGCGGGGCAGATGCGCGAGCTGGTCAATTCGGCCATGCAGGTGGCGCTGGGGCAGATCTCGATCCGCCAGAACGAGGTGGTCAAGCGCCTGGCCGCCTGGGCCGCCATCCTGGCCGTGCCCACCATGGTCTTCAGCCTGTACGGCATGAACTTCGAATTCATGCCGGAACTGAAGTGGCGCGGCAGCTATCCGGCCGTGATCGCCATCATCATCGCCGGCTGCTTCTGGTTGCACCGGCGGCTGAAGCGCGAAGGGTGGCTGTAGCGGAGCACGCTTACCCGCCGACCACCGCGCCTGCCGCTTCGAGTATCAGCGCCGCCACTTCCACGGGGCGCGAAGCCAGCGACGCGTGGCTGGCGTTGAGCGTGATGACCTTCCTGGCGCCCAGCCGCGCCGCCATGCGCTCCTGGTTGACGGGGGAAATCATGCGGTCGGCGCTGGAAATCTGGTACCAGCTGGGTTTGTGCTTCCAGGCCGGGTCGTTGACGGTGTCGCCGAAGGTGCTGGCCAGCGGCGCTTTCTGCACCACCCCCAGCACGGCGCCTTCTTCCGCGTCGAGGTCCTGGCAAAAGCTGTCATGGTATTGCTCGGGCTTGACCCACAGATAGCCGTCGCTGTCGCCCTCGAGGCTGGCCGCGCCGATGGGCGGGTGTTCCTGCGTGATGCTGCCCGGGCTTTCGCCCGCGTCGGGCGCGAAGGCGGCGATGTAGACGAGGCCCGCGACATTCGGCGCATTGCCGGCCACGCTGATGACGGCGCCGCCGTAGGAGTGTCCCACCAGCAATACCGGGCCATCGACCTGCGTCACCATCTTGCGCGTGCGCTCGGCATCGTCGGCCAGCGACGTCAACGGCAGTTCGACGGCGCGGATGGCCGTGTGGCCGTGGCGCCGCAATTCGGCAATGACGCGGCTCCAGTGGGCGGCGCCGCCCCAGAAACCGTGGACGAGGACGATGGTGGCTTGCTTGCTCATGCGAATACTCCTTGTGGCGGTGGCGCTGACAGGGGCGACGCAGGCCGCGCGGCCCGTCAGCAGGCGGCAGGGCAGTGTCCAGCCTGGCTATTGTAGGCCGTTCCCTGGCTGCAGGCGTCACTTGGTGAATGAGCAATCCCGGTTAAAATATGATCTGGAGCGTTGCAGCGGCATTGACGGGGTTTGCCCTGAGCCAGCTCCGTTGATATCAATAACAAACTACATGACAATGAAATTAGTATTAACCGCTACGCTGGGCCTTTTATCTTTGCTTCACACATCGTCCTCCTTCGCGGAGAATATCAATGGAAAAAATCTCTACATGCAGCGATGCGCCGTGTGCCACGGAGCGGAGATCAAGGGGACAGGGCCGCTGGCAAATAAAAGCAACCCCCGTACCCCCGATCTGACCACCGCCGCTTTCAAGAAACGGCTCAATGATTATCCGGGCGTGATCGTCTCGTCGGTCATCCTTCGTCCGAATGGCGACCTGATTCCGAAAACCCTGAAAGAGAATGGCGTCAAGATTGCGCCGCACGCCTGGAGCGTGAAGGATTTCCGCGATCTGAATCAATACATGAGCGGCGTGATTTTACAAAAACGATGACACCGCACGGCATGCCGACATGACCGCACGGCCGCGCTAGTGCGACACCAGCACCGGTAACGTCATCTGTTGCAGCACCGTGCGCGTGACGCCGCCCAGCAGCGCTTCGCGCAGGCGCATGTGGCTGTAGCAGCCCATCACGAGCAGGTCGCAGTGGCGCTGGGCCGCCATGGCCAGCAGGGCCGTGCCCACGTCCTGGCCCGGCGGCGTGTCGTGCTGCAGCACCTCGACGTTGACGCCGTGGCGCGCCAGGTACAGGGCCAGGTCGGCGCCTGGCTGCTCGCCATGCGCGGCCGGCTGGGCGTGCGAATTGACGACGGCCAGCGTCACCTGCCGCGCCCCTTGCAGCAGCGGCAGCGCATCGGTGATGGCGCGCAGCGCTTCGGCGCTGCCGTTCCAGGCCAGCAGCGGATGCTGCGCGATGCCCGCTGGCGCGGCGGACGGCGTGTGCGGCACCATCAGCACGGGCCGGCCGCAATGGAGCATCAGGTATTCGGGCGTGCCGGCGATGACGCGCGACGGCGTATCCTGCGCATCCGTCTGGCCCAGGATCAGCAAGTCGCAATAGCGTGCCTGCAGCAGCAGCGCGCCTTGCGCGTCGTCGTCGACGAAGCGCGTTTCGTAGGTTCCCAGGCCTTCTTCGCGGGCGATGCGCTCGAAGTCGTGCAAGGCCTCGCTGGCCTGGGAGCGCAGCGCCTGCATCTGCGCCGGCGCAAATTGCAGCGCGTTGACGCCGCCGCCATACGCGTAGCGCGAGATGCCGCTCATGGCCGAGCCGATCAGGTGCGCGCCTTCGGCAACGGCCAGGCGCACGGCCAGGCGGATGCGCTGGGCGCAGTGGCGGGAATTGTCGACGTGGACCAGCAGGGTGGTGTAGGGCATGGCGTTTTCCTCGGTTGTCGCTCGGTTGTCGGTGGTCAGGTTTGCAGCACGTAGCGGCCCGGCGCGTCGCCCAGGCCGGGCCCCATGGCTGGCGGCGCCACTTGCGCCTCGGAGCGCTGCGCCAGCCACGCCTGCCAGGCGGGCCACCACGAACCCTCGTGGTGCGGCACGTCGTGCTGCCAGCTGTCCGCGTCGATGTAGGGTGCGTCGTGGCCGTGCGTGGCCAGCTGGTAGCTGCGGCGTGGCTGGCCCGGCGGCGAGACGACGCCCGCATTGTGGCCGCCCGAGGTGAGCAAAAAGGTGACGTCCGTGTCGGTCAGCAGTTGCAGCTTGTATGCGGAGCGCCACGGCGCCACGTGGTCCGTCAGGGTGCCGACGGCAAAGATCGGCGCATCGATGTCGGGCAAGGCGATGTGGCGGCCCGAAGTGCGGTAGCGGCCTTCGGCCAGGTCGTTGTGCAGGAACAGACGGCGCAGGTATTCCGAGTGCATGCGGCAGGGCATGCGCGTGGCGTCCGCATTCCAGGCCATCAGGTCGCTGTCCTGCTCGTCTTGTACGAGCAGATAATGGCGCAGCTGGCGCGACCAGACCAGGTCGTTCGAGCGCAGCAGCTGGAAAGCGCCCGCCATCTGCTTCGTATCGAGGTAGCCCTGTTTCCACATGGCCGCTTCCAGGAAGCTGACCTGGCTCTCGTCGATGAATAGTGACAGTTCGCCCGGCTCCTTGAAATCCACCTGCGAGGCCAGCATGGTGAGGCTGGCCAGGCGCGCATCGCCGTCGCGCGCCATCGTGGCGGCGGCGATCGCCAGCAGGGTGCCGCCCAGGCAGTAGCCGGCCGCGTGCACCTGCGGCGCGCCCGTGATGCGGACAACGGCGTCGAGCGCCTCCATCACGCCCAGCTGGCGGTAGTCTTCCAGCGACAGCTCGCGGTCTTCTTCCGTGGGGTTTTTCCAGGAAATCATGAACACCGTGTGGCCCTGGCCCACCAGATAGCGCACCAGCGAATTGTGCGGCGACAGGTCGAGAATATAGAACTTCATGATCCACGCGGGCACGAACAGCAGGGGCGTCGCATGCACCGTGGCGGTCGTGGGCGCGTACTGTATCAATTCGATCAAGTCGTTGCGGTAGACCACCTTGCCCGGCGTGACGGCCACGTTCCCGCCCACCTTGTAGCGGCGCGTGTCGGACGCATACGGTCCCATGGCGGCGCGCTGCCAGTCTTCGGCCAGGTGCTGCGCGCCGCGCGCCAGGCTGGCGCCGCCACTCTCGAGGGCCGCTTGCTGGACCACGGGATTGGTCAGCATGAAGTTCGACGGTGCCAGCATGTCGAGCCACTGGCGCACGGTAAACGTGACGACATCCTCGTGGTGCGGCGTGACCCCGCGCACGCCCGTGGTGGCGCGGTGCCACCATTGCTGCTGCAGCAGGAAACCCTGGTAGACGAGGTTGTACGGCCAGCGCCGCCAGGCCGGATCGTCGAAGCGCCGGTCCTGCGGCAGCGGCGCGATGCATGGCGGCTCGAAGGCGCCGCCGGCCATGGCCGATTGCAAGGCATATTGCTGCCAGCGGCCGATCTTCCTCCACGCTTCCTGCAGCAGGGTTTGCTGCTTCGACGGCGCCAGCGCCAGGTGGCCGAGCCAGTCGGCATAGGCGTTGCCCAGCGCGGCCGGCGAAATGCCGCCCGTGAACTTGCCCAGCCAGGCGTTCAGCAGCAAGTCCAGGGTGGCGCCTTCCGGCGCGCTTTCCGGATAGTCGGGCGCCGGCACGCCTTGCCAGGCGCTGCCCAGGCGCTCATGTTCAACGTCGTGCGCCGCTTCGCTCGGCTGCGTCTTGCTCATCCAGGGCTCCTGTCATTTTTTTACAGGATAGCAAGAGCTTGTTTAAAAAATTATGATCTACATCAAGTTTGGCCGGATGCGTGCAGCATGTGGCTTGCCGCCTGGATGGCCGTGTCCGTTTCCTGCACAAACAGCCGCAGTTGCTCGTCCAGCGCATCGAGCCGCGCCAGCAACGCACCCTGCGGCGCCTTTGCCGCTTCGCGCTCGATGGCGGCGGCGATGGCGACGGCCGGTGCGGCGCGGAAATTGGCCAGCAAGCCGGCCAGGGTGTGCGCCTGCCGGCTGACGGTGCCCCGGTCGCCCGCCCGAAGGGCCGCGCGCAGGGCCTCCAGCTGCGCCGGCAAGCCGGTCAGGAACGATGCGCCGATGATGCCGATCACGTCGGCGTCGGCCTGGGCCAGCGCGGCGCCGTAGCCGAAGCGCGGCGTCTGTTTGTTTATCTGCAACACATGCTGCTCGATCAGGCTGTGGAAGGCGGCCGTGCGGAACGGCTTGGACAGGTAGTCGTCCATGCCGCCGGCGATGCAGCGTTCGCGGTCGCCTTCGAGGGCGTTGGCCGTCATGGCGATGATGACGCTTCGCGGCATGCCTTGCGCTTCGCGCGCGCGGATCTGCGCGGTGGCTTCGAAACCGCCCATCTCCGGCATTTGCAAGTCCATCAGGATCATGTCGAAATGGCCGGCGGCCTGGCAATCGAGGGCGATGCGGCCGTTTGCCGCGTGCGTGACGCGGTGGCCCGCATTCGACAGCAGCACGGTGGCCAGTTCGCGGTTCATGGCGTTGTCCTCGACGAGCAGGATGTCCAGGCCGGGCATGCTTTCGCGTACGGCCTGGCGTGTCGCCACGGGCGCGGCGCTGGGCATGCCGCGGCGGGTGCCCAGCACGCTCATGGCGACGGTCAGCAATTCCTCGGGGCTGGCAGGCTTGAGCAGGTAGCCGCCAATGCCTAGTTCGCGGCAGCGCGCCGCGTCGCCCAGGCTGCCGCAGGACGACAGCATGACGATGGGCGCCTGGCTCCAGTGGGGCAGGGCGGCCAGCGCCGATGCTGTGTCGAAGCCGTTCATGCCGGGCATGGCGAAATCCATGATGATGCAGTCCGCCGGCAAGGCGCCGTGGCAGTGCGCCAGCGCCGCCTCGCCCGACTCGCAGGCGGTGACCGTGGCGCCGCTGTGCTCGAAGATCCGGCGCAGGATGGTCAGGCTGCTGGGATTGTCGTCGACCAGCAGGATGTTGCGTGCGGCCAGCGAGGCGCCGGGCGGCGGCGCCAGGGGCTGCTGCTCGCCGATGGGCAGTGCCAGGTCCACGGTGAAACAGCTGCCCTTGCCCAGTTCGCTCGTCAGGCCGATGCCGCCATCCATCATCGTCACCAGGCGGCGCGTGATCGACAGGCCCAGTCCCGTGCCGCCGAAGCGCCGCGTGGTCGACCCGTCTTCCTGCTGGAAGGCGTCGAAAACGGCCTCCTGCATGTCGGCGGCGATGCCGATGCCCGTGTCGCGCACGCTCAGGCGCAGGCAGGCCACGCCATCGCCGCTGGCGCGCAGCCGGGCGCTGACGACCACCTCGCCCTGCGGCGTGAACTTGATGGCGTTGCCCGCCAGGTTGGTCAGCACCTGGCGCAGCCGGCCCGGGTCGCCGAGCAGGGTGTGCGGCAGCGCGGGATCGACGTCGAGCACCAGTTCCAGGCCGCTGGCCTGCGCCCGCATGGCGTGCGCGCGCATGGTTTCCTGCAGCAGCTGGCGCAGGTCGAAGGGGATGCTTTCCAGGGTCAGCATGCCCGCCTCGATCTTCGAGAAATCGAGGATGTCGTTGATGATGCACAGCAGAGCATCGGCCGAGGCCTTGACGATTTCCAGGTATTTGCGCTGGTGGGCATCGAGCTCGGAATCGAGCACCAGGTCCGTCATGCCGAGGATGCCGTTCATCGGCGTGCGGATCTCGTGGCTCATGTTGGCCAGGAATTCGCTCTTCGAGCGGCTGGCCGATTCGGCCACTTCCTTGGCCAGCAGCAGCGCGCGCTCGGCCGCCTTTTGGCTGGAAATGTCGACGATGGTGCCCACCAGGCCGTGCAGGCTGCCGTCGGACTTCAGCAGGGCCGCCTTGCTGCACAGGACATCGACCTGCCGCGTGCCGACGGTCAGCCGGTCCTCATACGACTGGTTGCCCCGGTCCTGCAGCAGTGCCAGGTCGTGCTGCAGCGCTTGCTGCGCCTGCTGCTGCGGCAGGATGTCGGCCACCGTCAGGCCCGGGATGCGCGCCTGGTCGAGGTGGAAGAAGGCGCAGAAGGCGCGGTTGGCGCGCAGGTAGCGGCCCTGCACATCCTTCAGGTACAAGGGGATAGGGATGGTTTCGATCAGCGCGTCGACGAAGTTGAGGTTGTGGCGCAGCTCGCGCGCCGCCTGGCGCCGCTCCGTGATGTCCGTCAAGCTGCCCGTGATACCGGCCAGCCGCCCCAGGCCATCGCGTTCGGCGCGCGCGCACACGTCGATCCAGCGCACGTCGCCATCGCGGGTCACGTAGCGCGCTTCATGGCGCATGCTGTCCACCTGGCCGCTCAGCAGATGGGACAGGCCGGCTGCGGCGCGCTCGCGGTCGCGCGGATCGACGAATTGCAGCACGCTCTTGCCCAGGCTGCCGGCAGCGCCAAAGCCCGTGATGGTGTGCCAGGCGGGGTTCAGGAAGGTCCAGGCGCCGTGCAGGTCCGTGCGGAAGACCACTTCATTGAGGCTGTTGACGACGTTGCGGTATTCGCGCTCGCTTTTCGCGATGGTCTCGGCCATGCGCTTGCTGTCGCTGATTTCCGTGCGGATGGCGATGTACTGATAGGGTTTTCCGGCCGCGTCGAGGAAGGGCACGATGGTGGCGTCGACCCAGTATTGCCCGCCATCCTTGGCATGGTTGCAGATTTCGCCGTGCCACACGTGGCCGGCCGTAATGGTTTGCCACATCTGCGCAAAGAAGGCGTCCGGATGCGCGCGCGAATTGATCAGGCGGTGCGTCTTGCCGACCAGCTCTTCGCGCGCGAAGCCGCTGATGGCGCAGAACTTGTCGTTGACGTAGATGATGACGCCGGCCGTGTCCGTGACGCTGACGATGGCATGCTGGTCCATCGCGAAGCGCTGGTTCTGCAATTCGATGCGGCGCAGTTCCTGCTGCGACACCAGCTCGGCCAGCAGCACCGACAGGCCTTCGATATCGTCTTCCTGCGGCAGGCGCAGGCCGGAATCGTTGTTGTCGAGCAGGCGCACGGCCGCCACGCGCAGCGACTGGATCACGCGGTTGCGGCTGGCCAGTTCCGTGCGCAGCAGGTCATTCGTCATGCTCAGTTCATTCGAACTCAGTTCCAGGCTGCGCGAGCGCAGGTCCAGATCGCGTTCGGACTGTTCGTAGGCGCCGTCGATGCGCTGCAGCAGGGCTGGCAAGCCGGCCAGAAAACCGGCCAGTTCGGGCGGCGTGTCCGCCCGCCCGCACAGTGTCTGCGCCTGTTCCAGCAGGGCGGCGCAGGCGGCGTCCGAGTCGATATCGCAGACGCGGTTCAACTGGCGTGCCAGGGTGCGGTTCATGCTTCGCTCAATACAGTCACGGTCATCGTCTGGTTATGCAGCTGGCATGCGCCATGCGGCTGGGCGATGCCGATTTCGCCGTTCGAGTAAAAGCCGGCGATGCAGGCCGCGCCGCCCAGCAGGTCTGCCACGGCTTCGACCTCTTCCTCGGCCCGGTCGCCCATCACCAGCTTGCGTCCCACGCAGCTGACCAGCAGGGCCAGCTGGTCGCCCTGCGCATCGGCGTGGGGGGCGACGCCGCGCGCGGCCGTCTCGGCCCCGTCGATCAGCCGGTTGGTACTGGAATGCATCAGTCTCAAGTAGCCGTCGGCGAGGATGTCGCCGGCCAGGGTCAGCGAACCTTGCTCTTCATCGACGGCGAGGATGGTGCGAAAGACATTGCTTTTTTCATGCGCGGCCGTGAGCATTTCAAACGGGAACAGCAGGCCTGAAGCGGGCAGGTCGCGCGCATGGTCGCCCAGGTACAGCTTGTAGATGTCGAGCGCCCGCGCGCCGTCGAGGCCATACAGCACGTTGTCGACGCAGCGCGTCACCTTGCGCGCGGGGCCGAACGCTTCCCAGCCCGCATGGCTGCCGTAGCCGAGGCGGATGCGTTCGCCGTACAGGCCGACGGCGACGATGGTATTGTCGGCCGCGCCGCGCGGGCCCAGGGTCCACGTCTGGAGGAAGGCGCCGCCGTCCGCCGCCAGCCCGCCCGACACCGTCACGCCAGGCGGCAGGTTCGCCTGCAGGCCGGCGATCAGGGCGCTGCCGTTGATGGCCACGCCCGTGCCCAGCATGAAGACGGCCGTCAGGCCATCGTGCGGCAGGGCCTGCGCCAGGCGCTCGCCCGCGTCGTGCGAATCTGCCATGTCGCAGATGATGGCGTCGGCAATCGCCACCGTGGTGTGGGCGAAGCGGATGGCCGTGATGACGCAGCTGTCGTCGTGGACGCGCTTGCCGGCGATCTCGCCCGCCGTGGAGCAGCCGGCGATGACGGCGCCGGGCAGCTGCCGGCGCAGCGCCGCGCTCAATCCTGGCGTGGCAAAGTAGGGGCAGGCGCCGAAGACCAGCACCAGGTCGGGGGCCATGGCGGCCAGCGGCGCCAGGGCCGCATCGAAGTCGGCATGGCTGTTCAGGATCAGTTGTTGCACGCGCATGGCAGGCTCCTCGCTTACAGTGGGTGGGCGTGTGGCTGGACGGGGTCGGGCAGGCTGTCGCGGATGGCGAGCACCTCGCCCCAGGCGTCCAGGAAGGCGTCGAGGCACAGCGGGCAGAAATGGCTGCCCCGGTTTTCCTCGAGGTACTGGCGCGCCTGCGCCAGAGGCCAGGCCGGCTTGTACGGGCGCTCCGAGCTGAGCGCGTCGAAGACGTCGGCCACGGCGACGATGCGCGCCGATAGCGGTATCTGCTCGCCCGCCAGGCCGTCCGGATAGCCGCTGCCGTCATATTTTTCGTGGTGGCCGCAGGCGATTTCCTCGGCCAGGCGGATCAGCGGCGAGTCGCTGCCGGCCAGGATATGGCCGCCGATCTTCGCATGCAGTCGCATGATGGCCATTTCATCGGGATCGAGCCGCCCCGGCTTGAGCAGGATATGGTCGGGCGTGGCCAGCTTGCCCACGTCGTGCATGGGCGCTGCCTTGAGCAGCAGGTCCTGCCATTGCGCATCCATGCCCAGGTTCCTGGCGATCAGCGCCGAGTAGCGCGCCATGCGCATGATGTGGGCGCCCGTTTCCGGGTCGCGGAATTCGGCCGCCCGCGCCAGGCGCGTGACCAGTTCCATCTCCCTGGCCGTGACGTTGGCGATGGCCTGGGCCACTTCGTGTTCGAGCAGCTTGGCGCGGTCGGCCAGCATGGTTTGCGCCGTGCGCAGGGCCAGCAGGTTGCGCACGCGCAGGCTGAATTCGATGGTGTCGACGGGCTTGGTGAGAAACTCGGTGACGCCCAGCGAAAAGGCCTGCTTGCGCACGGAGCGGTCGTTTTCCGTGGTCACCATGATGATGGGGATGTCTGCCATGCCGCCCATCTTGCGGAAAATGCTGAGGAACTCGTTGCCCGACAGGCTGGGCATCCGGTAGTCGAGCAAGACCAGGTCCGGCACGTGCGATTCGCACCAGTACAGCGCATCGACGGGATCGCTCATGCAGACCGTCTCGATGCTGCTGGCCTTGGACGCCAGGGTCGATAGCAGGCTCAGGTTGGTGTCGTTGTCATCGACGATCAGGATGCTCATGGTGTCTCCGGCGGATGGCGGTCAGGTGGCGGACGGACGGCGGCGGCTGGTTCAGGCCGCCAGCTCGCCCGTGGCGTGCATGCCCAGGCCCGCCAGCAGGCTGTCCATGTCGAGCACGATCAGCATGCGCTCGTCGAGGGCGCCGATGGCCGTCACGTGGCCGGCCATGGCCGAACCGTGCAGCTGCGGCGGCGGCTTGATCTGCCCCGGCGCCAGCGGCACCACATCGGCCACGCGGTCGACCACGATGCCGGTGGCGCCATGCGCGAAGACGAGGATGATCACCACCGTCGAGGCATCGTACGCGGGCTCGGCCTGGCCCAGCGCGATGCGCAGGTCGGCCAGCGGCACGATGCTGCCGCGCAGGTGGATGAAGCCCTTGAGGAAGGCGGGCGCGTTGGCGATGCGGGTGACGGCGCCGTAGCCGCGGATTTCCTGCACCAGGCCGATGTCGATCGCGTATTCCTCCTTGCCGAGTCCGAAGACCAGCAATTCCCGTGCGCCCGCTTGCGCCCGTTGGCCCGCTGCGGCGGCATGTGTCGTCGTCGTTTCCATGTGCTTGCTCCTGTCAGGTGCTGCGTACTGCATGGGACTGCGAGGATCGCCGGGCGGGGTTCAAGCCTGCTCGACGCGGTTGCGGCCATTTTTCTTGGCCTGGTACAGGGCGGCATCGGCCTGCGTGAAGCCCGCTTTCCAGTCGCCGTCCGCAGGCAGCGGCGCCAGGCCGATGCTGATCGTCGCGGCGATGGGCGCGTGCTCGACATCGACCTGCGCCGCGGCCACGGCAAGGCGGATGCGCTCGGCCACCTGGCGCGCCCTGGCCAGGTCCGTGTGGGGGAACAGCAAGCCGAATTCCTCGCCGCCCACGCGGGCGACGACATCGGCGGCCCGTGCCTGGGCCAGGATGATGGCCGCGATGGCTTGCAGCACGGCGTCGCCGGCCGCATGGCCATGCTGGTCATTGACATGCTTGAAGAAATCGATGTCGGCGATGCCGATGGTCATCGGGTGGCCCGAGCGCTTCGAGCGCGCCGCCGTGCGCACGGCGGCGATTTCGAAGGCGCGGCGGTTGGGCAGCTGGGTCAGGGGATCGCTGAGGGCGATGCGCTGCAACTGCTGCCAGCGGGCCGCGTTCTGCTGTTCGATGGCCAGTTCGCGGCGCTGGTCGATGAAAAAGGCGCCCATGAAGTTTTCATCGTCGAGGGTGCCCAGGTCCATGGCCTTGAGCACGATGGGCAGCATCGTGCCATCGCGGTGGCGAATGGCGAAATGGCGCTTGTGGCCCAGCACCCTGGACTTCTTGTAGCCGGCCAGATACGCGCCGATCTGCGCGCCATGCTGCTCGCGCACGGCGTCGGGCAACAGCGCCTCGATCGGCTGGCCCGGCAAGCTGCCCGCGGCATAGCCGCTCAGCGCATACATGGCATCGTTCGCATAGCGGATGCGCGAGCCCGCATCGATGATGACGGCGGCGTCATCGGCGGCGTCGAGCAGGCGCAAGGCCAGGATTCTGTTCATCTGCTTGTCCCCTACAAAGAAGGTGGAGATACCGGGCGGTCGAGGCAAAGAGGTCTGCCGAATCGCCCTGGGCGCTCCTTTGCACTCATCATACATCAAATAAAAATGATTTCAACGAATATTGTGATTTCCATGATTTTATTTGGATTTTCGACACAGCTAAGTTCGGGGGCACATGGCGTAAACAGCTGATGCTGGGCCATTTCTTCCTATGGTGAGCAAAGTTTTCTTCTTCGTTTCGTTTGCTCACGGAAAGAGAAAATGATTTTTTCGTGAAATTATTTATTGTATTCGGTAAATTTATGTAGCAAAATTCAGTGAAGCAACACCATTCACTGTGGATAGAGGAGACGGACATGCATACGAAGATGTCGGCAAGAGGCAGCGTAGAGGCGGGCAAGGGCTATCCACACGGGGCGCAGGTGCGCCATGCATCGATGCAGCGCCTGAAGGCGATCGCTTACCTGGCCCTGCTGCTGGCCGTGGTGCCGGCCGCGGCCTGCATCGCCACGGGACGCGCCGGCATGCCGGCGCCGTTCAGCGCCATGTGCGGCGTGGTGTCGTGCGCGGCAGGCGAGCATGGACTCTAGCGCGCGGCCTGCGCCTCCTCGCGTATCCATGCCATGAATGCCTGGACGGCAGGGCGCGTGGCCGCGTCGGGCCGCGTCACCAGGTAGTAGGCAAAGCGCGCGGGCCAGGGCAAGTCCAGCACTTGCACCAGGCGTCCCGCGGCGATTTCCTCCTGCGCGTACAGCTGCGGCACCAGGGCCAGTCCCTGTCCCGCCTCGGCCGCGCGTATCAACAGAAAATCATCTTCGAAGGCCGAGCCGCGCCGCGCCCGCGCCGCATCCGCGCTGCCGTCCTGGGTGCCATGCGCGGCCAGCCACAAGGGCCAGTCGGCGCGGTCCGTATCGTGCAGCAGCGGGTAGCGCAGACAATCGCCGGGCGTGGTGATGGGCGGCTGGCCTGCCATGAGGGCGGGGCTGGCGACGGGCACCAGCACGGGTGCCATTAACCGCGTCACCTGCAAGCCCGGATACTCTCCCAGGCCGTGGCGCAAGGCCACGTCGACCCTGTCGCGGCGCAGGTCGACCAGCGCCGACGTGGCTTCCACGCGCACCTCGATTTGCGGGTGGCGCTGGTTGAAGCGGCCCAGGCGCGGCACCAGCCACGCGGCGGCAAAGGTGGCGACCGTGCTGACGGTGAGCGTCTGGCGCCCAGCCATGTCTTCCAGCGCCTGGCTGGCGCCGGCGATCTGCGCGAAGGCACCCAGCAGGGTGGGGTGGACCATGGCGCCCGCTTCGGTCAGGCGCAAGCCCTGGCGTTCGCGCGTAAACAGGGGCATGCCGACCCGTTCTTCCAGCAGGCGGATTTGCTGGCTGACGGCGCCCGACGTCACGTGCAGCGCTTCGGCGGCGGCCTTGATGCTGCCGCGCTGGCCCACTTCGACAAAGGCGCGCAGTGCCTGGAGCGGTAAAGGATGCTTCATCGATATAGTTTTTCTATAGTAAGACAGCAAAAATCATCGTTTCCATTCTCCGAAAATAAGAGCGAGGATGGCGGTGTTTGCAACGCTTATTTTACTTCAGTAAAACTATATCGACAGGATACTCCATGCACAGCATCACATCCCCGGCGGGTTCGCTTGAACTCTACACCGACAGCTCGCCCAACGGTTTCAAGGCCACCATCGCACTGGCCGAACTGGGCTTGCCGTATCAATTGCGCCATGTGCGTATCGAACAGGGCGAACACCGGCTGCCCGCTTTCCTGACCCTCAATCCGCACGGGCGCATTCCCGTGCTGGTCGACCACGAGACAGGCATTACCGTGTTCGAATCGGCCGCCATCCTGCTGTACCTGGCCGAGAAGACGGGGAGGCTGTTGCCTGCGGCGCCCGCGCAACGCTGGTCCGCCATCACCTGGCTGCAATTTCATGCGGCCAGCATGGGGCCGGTGCTGGGCCAGCGCGTGCATTTCGAGGTCGAGGAGAGAGGCGCGAATGCGGCCGCCACGGCACACTTTCGCCAGCTTTGCGGCGCGGCGCTGGCCACCATGGATGGCCGTCTGGCGGGCAACGCCTACCTGGCTGGCGACGGCTATTCCATCGCCGACATCGCCAGCTTCGGCTGGCTGCACATCGCCCGCATCGTCGGCTTCGATTTATCCGCCTGGCCCCACGTCAGCAGCTGGTACGCCCGCGTGGCGGCCCGCCCGGCCGTGCAGCTGGGCGTCACTATCCCCGCGCCCGCCACGGGCGCCTGATTTTTATCGAGGAACAGCATGAGCAATGACATCACGGAAGGCGCCTCGTCGCAGGCCTTCACGCAGCACCGCGGCTACCGCCGCATGTTCGCGCCCGGCGCGCTTACCCTCGGCATTTACACGCCGCTGCGTTTTTACCAGGGCGACATGCAGGCGCTGGCCGGCCAGGCCGACCTGGTCGCCGCCATGGACAGGCAAGGCTTCGCCGCCGCCTGGGTGCGCGATATTCCCCTGTTTGACCCGCGCTTCGGCGATGCGGGCCAGCTGTTCGACCCGTGGACCTATCTCGCCTACCTGGCGGCGCGCACGGACTCGCTGGCCCTGGCCACGGGCAGCGCCATTTTTACCCTGCGCCATCCCATCGACCTGGCCAAGGCGGCCGCCAGCATCGACCAGTTGTCGGGCGGGCGCCTGGTGCTGGGCACGGCCTCGGGCGACCGCGCCAGCGAATTTCCCGCGTATGGCGTGCCGTACGATACGCGCGGCGAACGCTATGCGCAGGCCGTGCACCTGTTCCGCCAGTTGCTGCGCCCTGGCCCCGCGCATGTCAGCAGCCCGCTGGGCAGGATCGAGGGCCTCGAACTGCTGCCCAAGCCCGTGGCGGGCGCCATTCCCCTGATCGTCACCAGTTCCTCGGGCCAGCCGCTTGAGTGGATAGGGCGCCATGCCGATGGCTGGCTGACGTATCCGGAAGCGACCGATACGCCGGACGGGCCGCGCCGGCTGGCGGAAAAGATCCGCGCCTGGCGCCAGTGCATCCCGGATGGCGGCTTCCGCCCGCACATGTGCAATGAGTGGCTGGACCTGGTGGACGACCCCGACTATCCGCGCACGCCCTTGCGCAGCGGCTATGTGCTGCGCACGGGGCGCAAGGGCTTGATCGATCTGCTGGGGGAATGGCAGGAAGCGGGTGTCAACCATGCGGCACTGGGCATCCAGCATGGCCAGCGTCCGGCCGCCGAGGTGCTGCAGGAACTGGCGCAGGAAGTGCTGCCGCATTTTCCGTCGCATGCGGCGCCGGCCAGCGCCGTGCCGCGCTGGTAAGTATGGCTAGAACGCCTGGCTGGCGGCGTAAATGAGCAAGCCGGCCAGGCCGCCCACGATGGTGCCGTTGATGCGGATGAATTGCAGGTCGCGCCCGATGGCCAGTTCGATGCGCTCGCTCATTTCTTCCTTGCTCCACAGGTCCAGGCGGGCGGCGATGAAGGCGCCCACTTCTCCACGGTAGCGGCGCACCAACGATCCGCTGCCGGCGACGATGGCGCCGTTCAGCCATGCCCGCGCATGGTCGTCCGTGCCCAGCACCCGGCCCGTGTTGCGCGCCAGGCTGGCGATCGCTTGCGCCAGCACGGGCTGGTCGGCGTGCAGGTCGGCCAGCACGCGCGTGCTGATGTGCTTCCACACGTCACCGAGCATGGCTTGCACCGTGTCGCTGGCGACCAGTTGCAGCTGGTAGCGGCGCACCGTGTCCTGCCACTGCGGATCGGCCTTCAGGTGCAGCGCGCTGTCGGCGATCCAGCCGGCGATGCGCTGGCGCAGCGGATGATCGGGATCGAGGCGCACGGCGATGGCGAACTTTTGCAGCGAGGCGATCATGCGCGGCTCATATGCTTTCACGGCTTTTTTGACCAGCGCGTTCTCGATCTGGAAGGCGCCCAGCACGAAGTCGCCGATGGCCGCGTGGTGCGCCTCGTCGTCGAGGTAGGCGGCGCCGCGGTCGAGCAGGAAGTCCAGCAATTCTTGCGGCTTGCCGTCGGCGATCAGCGCATCGATGCAGTCGGCCGCCACGTCCGACAGGTTCAATTGGCCGAGGTAGCCGCTGGCCTGCTGGCGCAGCAGGTGGCCCAGTTTGTCGTGGTCGGCCAGGGCCAGCAGCTGTTTCGCCACGCCGGCGCTGGCCATGCCCAGCTGCCGCGCGTGGGCCTCGTCGGCCAGCCAGGCGCCCAGGCGCGCGGCGGGGTCGGCTTGCGCGATGCGCTCGGCGATGCCTTGCTCGGTAATGAAATGGTTTTCCACGAAGGCGCCCAGGCTGCGCCCGATGTCGGCCTTGCTGTTCGGGATGATGGCCGTATGCCACAGAGGGATGCCGAGCGGGTGGCGGAACAGGGCGACGACGGCGAACCAGTCGGCGATCGCGCCCACCATGGACGCTTCGGCAAACGCTTCCACATAGCCCCAGGCCGGGTGGCCGCCGCGTTGCGAGCGGGCCACGGCAAACACCAGCGCGGCGAGCAGCAGCAAGCCAACGGCCAGCCACTGCATGCTGCGCAGGCGCGCGCGCTTGAGCTGGTCCGTGCTGTGGTCCAGCTGTTTGATGAGGTCGGGGGAGCGTTGCATCGATGGCGGTCTGCGGGGTTGCGAGACCGCCATCTTACTGCGATGGCGCAGTGGAGGGATTACTGTTGCGGATGCAGCAGCGAACGGCGGCGCGCGTAGCCGAAGTAGATGACCAGGCCGATCACGAGCCAGATGGTAAAGGCCACCCAGGTGACCCAGCTGAGGAAGGTCATCAGGCCCACGCACAGGATCACGGCCAGCGCCGGCACGTACGGCACGCCAGGGCAGCGGAAGGCGCGCGGCAAGTCCGGGCGCTTCTTGCGCAGCACCACGACGGCGACGGAGACCATCGTGAAGGCGGCCAAGGTGCCGATGTTGATCAGCTCAGCGAGGATGTTGAGCGGGATCACGGCGGCGATCAGGCCGAAGACGATGCCGACGAGCCAGGTGGCGAAGAACGGCGTGTGGAAGCGCGGGTGCACGGTCGACAGGCGCTTGGGCAGCAAGCCGTCGCGCGACATGGCGAAGATGATGCGCGTCTGGCCGAAGGCCATCACGAGGATCACGGTGGTCATGCCGAGGATGGCGCCCAGGTCGACGAAGCCGGCGATCCAGTTTTCACCCGCATACTGCAGGGCCAGCGAGACGGGATGGTCGACGCCGAGGAATTTTTGATATGGCACGATGCCCGTCATGATGGCCGACACCACGACGTACAGCACGGCGCACACGGCCAAGGATCCTATGATGCCGATCGGCAGGTCGCGCGACGGTTTTTTGACTTCCTCGGCGGCCGAAGTGACGGCGTCGAAGCCGATGAAGGCGAAGAAGACGAGGGCGGCGGCGCTCAGCATGCCGTGGTAGCCGAACGGCATGTAGGGCTGCCAGTTGGCGGGCTGCACGTGGCGCGCGCCGAAGATGATGAACAGCAGGACCACGCCTACCTTGATGGCCACCATGATGTTGTTCAGGCGCGCCGATTCGCGCACGCCCCAGCCCAGCATGGCCGTCAGCAGCAGCATGATGACGAGGGCCGGCAGGTTGATGAAGGTGGTCACGCCAGGCAGGGCACCGGGCGCTGCCGTCAGGGCGACGGGCAAGGCGATGCCAAAGCCTGACAGCAGCGACTGGAAGTAGCCGGACCAGCCGACGGAGACGGCGGCCGCGGCCAGGCCGTACTCGAGCAGCAAGTCCCAGCCTATCATCCAGGCGGCCAGCTCGCCCAAAGTGGCATAGCTGTAGGTGTAGATGGAACCGGCCACGGGCACGGTGGAAGCGAATTCCGCGTAGCACAGGGCGGCGAAGCAGCAGGCGACGGCCGCCACGACGAACGACAGCGACAGGGCGGGGCCGGCCGTCAGGGCGCCCGTGCCGGTCAGCACGAAAATTCCCGTGCCGACGATGGCGCCTATGCCCATGAGGACAAGGTCGAAGGGTCCCAGCACTTTCGCCAGACCTCCCGGTTTCTTGCTGTGGGCGATCATGTCATCCAAATTCTTGGTTCTAAATAAGCTCACTGTGTCTCCTGGTGGTTTTTGTCATGGCGCCATTGCCGCCTCGTGAGTAGCACGACGCAGCCAGATTCTAGCCCACGCGCCCTTGATTCCAGAAGGAAAACCGTACGGTGCCGTGCGCGCCAGCCCCGCAAACTTGTCCGGCAGGCAAAAAAACAGCCCCGGATGGTGGCCCGGGGCTGGAAAGGAGACTGCTACAGTTGGTTACTCTGGCTTACTTGGCAAAGTGCGCTTCGATCTCTTCCAAGGTCTTGCCCTTGGTTTCGGGGAGCAAAAACGCTGCCGTCAGGAAATACAGCACCGTGCAGCCGGCGCCAAAGAAGAACAGGGTCGAATAGCCGTGCAAGCCCACGGTCGGCAGGAAGATGGCGGCGATCACCGTCGAGACGAACTGGTTGACCAGCAGCGCGATGCTCATGCCGTTCGAGCGGATGCGCGTCGGCATCAGCTCGGACAGGGCCAGCCACACGCACACGCCCGGTCCCACGGCAAAGCTGGACACGAACACGCAGATGGCAATGGCCACCAGCCAGCCGTGCGTCGACGAGGGCACGGGGCCCAGGCTGGCCTTTTCAATGCGCAGCGGCGCTTCGCGTCCGGCGGCCGGGTCGGCGAACGGATTCAGGTGCAGCTTGCGGAAGAACACGCCGATCACGCTGTCAGGCTGCACGGCGTCGTCGCGGGCGATCGTCACCTGGCGCAGCACGGGGTCGTCGCTGCGCAAGCTTTTCACGTTGGTGAACGGGCCGTAGGCGTAGGCGATGGTCAGCTGCTGCGGCGTGCCGTCGGCCGCCGCGCCCAGAGCCGTCAAGGCGGCCGCATCGAGGTTCAGGGTCAGGCCATCGGCCTGCACTTGCGCGGCGATGGCGGGGCGCACGTCGGCCAGATGCGCTTCGGCGCCGCGGAACAGCAGGCCGGCCGCCAGCAGCGAGACGACGATGCCGCCCGTGCCCAGCATCAGCAGGAACTTGCGGCCCTTGCGGTCGACCAGCAGCACGGCCACCACCGTCATCACGGCATTGAGTACTTTCAGCAAGACGTCCGCCATATTGGCCGAGGCGCCCGACAGGCCGGCCTGGTTCAGGATATTGACGACATAGGCGAGGATGGAATTGATGCCCGTCGCCTGCGTGCAGGCGAGGATCAAACAAGCGAGCAGGAAGGGCAGCACGTAGCGGCGGCTCAGCAGCGGGTCTTTTGCCTTGCCGCTGGCCTTGGCCGTATTCTCGGGCGTATCTTGCATCTCGCGCAGCTCGATGTCGGCGGCGGCGGGCAAACGCGTGCGCAGCAGCGACTGGCGCGCCTGCTCGATGCGGCCCCGTTGCGCCAGCCAGCGCGGCGACTCGGCCAGCAGCAGGGCGCCGACGGTAAACACGAGGCCCGGCGTCAAACAGACCCAGAAGATGCTGCGCCAGGCCTGGTCCTTGGCCGTGAAGATGGCGGCGACGCGGCCCGCTTCCGGCAACGCTTGCGCGGCCTGCGTGGCCGTTTCCACCGTCTGCGCCTGCATCAGGCCGATCAGGGCGGCGGCCACCAGGCCGATGGTCAGCAGCAGCTGGAACAGGGCGGCGCCGCGTCCACGCTGCTGCGCGGGCAGGCATTCGGCCAGGTACAAAGGCACGACGACGCCGATCAAGCCGCCGCTGATGCCTTGCAGCAGACGGCCCAGCAGCAGCGGCGTGTAGCCGTCGGCCAGCGCGATCAGCGGGATGCTGGCGCTGAACAGGGCGCCGGCCAGGAACATCACCCAGCGCCGGCCCAAGAGGTCGGCCAGGGCGCCAGCGAACAGCGACGACAGCACGGAACCCAGCAGCACGGCGGCGACGATAAAGCTCAGCTGCTGGGCCGTCAGTTTCCAGGCCACGGAGGCCGTCGATTCCAGGTAGGGCAGGGCGCCGGCGATGATGCCGATGTCTATGCCGTACAGCAATCCCCCCATGCCGGCAATAAATAGCAGGTAGCGCATGGCCCACACGGGGGCCTTGTGTGACGTGTCGTGCATGGTAACTCCGGGACGGGGTTGAGGTTGTGGATGGTCTAGCGGGTGGAAAGATCGATGGCCGTGCCTTCGACGAAGACGGACACTGGCTGTAATTGGGAATCGAGGACGACGATATCGGCCCAGGCGCCCGGCGCCAATCGGCCCCGTTCGGATTCGCCCAGGTAGTCGGCCGGGTACAGCGACAAGCGGTTCGAGGCGTCGGCCAGGTCCAGGCCCAGGTCGACGAAATTGCGCAGGGCCTGGTCCATGGTCAGCACGCTGCCGGCCAGGGAACCCGTGGCCAGGCGCACGCAGCCCAGGCATTTGTAGACGCGCTGCGTGCCCAGGCCGTACTCGCCATCGGGCATGCCGGTGGCCGAGGTGGCATCCGTCACGCCGTACAGGCGCGGGATGGCGCGCAGGGCCGCGCGCAGGGCGCCCTTGGCCACGTGCTGCAGGTCGGGGATGATTTCCGCGTATTCGGCGTGCGCCAGCGCCGCGCCGACCATGCCCGGGTCGTAATGTGTCATGCCCGTCATGCCGTTGTACAGGTGGGTAAAGCCGGACACACCGGCGTTCAACGCGGCCACGCCTTCGTCATACGTGCCGGCGCTGTGGCCGATCTGCACGCGGATACCCATCGCCGCCAGCTGCGGGATCAGTTCCAGATGGCCGGGGATTTCCGGCGCCATGGTCAAGACCTTGATGGGGGCGATGGCGTGGAAGCGCTGCACCAGCGCCAGGCTGGCCTGCACGACGTCGGGCGGCTGCGCGCCCAGGCGGTGCAAATTCAAAAACGGTCCTTCCAGGTGCACGCCCAGCATGCGCGCGCCGTTGGCGGGGCGCTCGGCGATGACGCCGGCCAGGCCTTGCAGGGCGCGCAGGATCGACGGTTCTTTCGCCGTCAGGGTCGTGCCCAGCAGGGCCGTGGTGCCGTGGCGTGCGTGCACCTGCGCCACGGTGGCGCCCGCGTTCCCGCCTTCCATGATGTCGACGCCGGCCGCGCCATGCACGTGCAGGTCGATGAAGCCGGGCAGGATGGTCAGCGCGCTGTCGGCGGCAGGGTCTTCTTGTATCTGGACGATGCGCTGGTCAAAGGTGATGGTGCCCGTGATCCAGCCAGATGGGGTAAGGATTCTGCCGCTCAGCATGTGCTATTCCGCTATAAAAAGTTCGATGCCCAGCTTTTGCAGCCCTTCGCGGTACTCCTGGCTGATGCTGGCATCGGTGATGACGGTATCGACCCGGTCCAGCTGCACGATGCGGTGCAGGCTGACGCGGCCGAACTTCGAGGCGTCCGTGAGGACGATGATTTGCTTGGCCCGTTCCACCATCTTGTGGTTCAGGCTTGCTTCCGCTTCGTGGTGGGTGGTCACGCCAAACTGCAGGTCGAAACCGTCGACGCCCAGAAACAGCTTGTCGAAGCTGTAGGCCTGCAGACAGGTTTCCGCCTGGCTGCCCTGGATCGACAGCGACTGCTTGCGCAGCAGGCCGCCCGTCAGGATCAGGTCCACGCCGGGCGCGTCGGCCAGTTCCCACGCGATGTTCAGGCCATTCGTCGCCACCGTCACGCCCGTCGCATCGCGCAGATGGCGCGCCAGCGAGATGGTGGTGGTGCCCGAGTCGATGATGATGTTGTCACCCGGTTCCACCAGCCGCGCCGCATAGGCGCCGATGCGCTCCTTCTGCTCGTGGTTGATGGCGTCCTTCTGGCGTATCGTGTGTTCAAGCGGGGGCGTGCGCGTCAGGGTCGCGCCGCCGTGGCTGCGCGTGGCCATGCCTTGCGCTTCCAGCGCATTCAAGTCGCTGCGGATGGTGACCGCGGACACGCCGAGCTTTTCCACCAAGTCGGTCACTTGCACCGAGCCCTGCTGGGCAAGCATTTGGAGGATGGATTCACGGCGTTGGCTGGTATTTCGCATGGTGGCGGGCTCGGTAAAAAGTGAAAATACCGAGCTTAACAGATTGCCGCTTCGGCAATGACGGGGACTGCCGCATTGTGGTTGCAGGCGCGCGCATATTGCGCCAGCAAGCTGCCGATCTTGTGCTCGATCAGGGCCGGCGCCTGTGCCGGCAAACTGCCCTGCACCACGGCCAGATACTGTTCCGGCAAATGCTGGCTCAGGAGCGGCAGCGGAATGGCCACCGTATCCAGGTTGGCCAGCAGCTTGCCGACGGCGGCCGCCACTTCCGGCTCGCCCCAGTAATAGCGGCAACGGTCGCTCAAGCCGTAGCGGCGCATCAGGCGCTGCTCGTCCGGCGTGCCCAGGTAATGCTTGATCCAGTTCTTCGGCTTGGCCACCATCACGTCGTCGAGCACCTGCATCAGCTGCGAGGTGGCGTGCGCCGGCAGCAGTTCCTCCTCGATCTGGCACAGGGCGAACAGCGCCTCGCGCAGCGCGAAGGTGGCGGCCGGGCCCACTTTCAGGATGGCGAAATGGTCGCGCACCATGGCGTGCAGCGCCGTTTCGCGCTGGTAGTCGGTGGAATGGGCTTCGAACACGAGGCCCGGCTGCTCGGCGACAAAGGCAGACAGTTCGGCGGCGGCATCGGCATCGTAGTGCTGGATGCTGCTCTGGTCGAAATCGACACCCGGCTGCACCACCATGGCGATGACACGGCGCCAGGCGCCATGCAATTCCTTGTCGAGGAAGGCGCGACGGTGCACGTCGAGCGTACGGCGCGCGGCCTGCGGGCTGGTGACGGCGCCGGCCTGCGCCAGCGACGCTTCGCCGCCGGGAACCGGTACTTCCGTGCCGATCACGTAGACGGGCGGCGCGAAGCCGGCGGCCGCCGCCGCTTCCTCGGCGACGATGCACAGGCGCGCCGAACGGGCGGCCACGGTTTCGTCGTCGAGCTGCAAGGGGTCGTCGGCACAGCGCATGCTGCAATCGAGGTGGATCTTATGGAAGCCGGCCGACGCATATGCGGCGATCAGGGTTTCGGCGTGGTTCATCGCGGTGGCCGCATCGAGGTGCTGCCAGGCGTTCGGGCCCAAATGGTCGCCGCCCAGCACGAGGCGGCTGGCGGGGAAACCCTGTTCGCGGGCCAGTGCCAGTATGGTGTCGCGGAAAACGGCCGGTGTCATGCCCGTGTAGCCGCCGAACTGGTCGACCTGGTTCGACGTCGCCTCGACCAGCAGCACCGTGTCGTACTCGCTGGCCACGCGCATGGCGGCGCGTAGCACGCTCGGGTGGCTGCAGCAGACGGCGTACAGTCCCACGCGCTCGCCGCGGCGGTGCGCCTTGATCACTTGCTGGATCGGGGACAGGGTAAAAGTCGGGTTTTCCGCTTGCTTCATCATGTTTACGCCTTTGTATGTTGTCGTATCAAAAGGGCCGCGCCGCGCGCGCCGCCGGCGTCGCCAAAGCGGGGCGGCAGGATCGGCGGCACGTGCACGCCGGGGAACAGATGGCGCTTCACGGCGGCCGGCAGCTTGTCGTACAAATGCGGCAGCTTGGACAAGCCGCCGCCGAGCACGATGACGTGCGGGTCGTAGGCCAGCACGAGGCCGGCCAGCGCGTGGCCCAGCACGTCGAGGTGCACGGCCACCGTGCGCTGGGCCACGGCGTCGCCCATGTTGGCGCGGGCGACGATGGCCAGCGGCTCGGCGCCGTCGCCGCCAAAGTGGGCGTGGAGTTTGCGCATGGCGGGGCCGGAGACATAGCGCTCGAGGCAGCCCGCCTTGCCGCACGGGCAGTCGTAACCGGCCAGGCCGTGCTGCGCCAGCAGGGTGGCGGGCAGGCTCCAGTGGCCCCATTCGCCTGCCACGCCGTTAAAGCCGCGCAGCAGCTGGCCGCCCACGCAATAGCCGCCGCCGGCGCCCGTGCCGAGGATGGCGCCGAACATGCTGGCGGCATTGTCGGCCGCGCCGCCCTGCGCTTCCGACAGGGCGAAGCACTGGCAATCGTTGCCGATGGCGACAGGGCGTTTTAAGGCCTGCTGCAGGGTTTGCGCCACGAGGCGGCCGTTCAGGGCCGGCACGTTGGAACTGAGCTGGCGTCCGCTGGCGCTGTCGATCACGCCGGGCAAGCCGATGCCGACGGGCGCCGTCGTGCCCAGCGCCGCGTCGCCGCGTTCCACCAGGCCGGTGATGGCTTGCACGAAAGCGTTGAAATCGTCGCCGGGCGTGGCGACCCGTTCGCGGAACACTTCTTCCAGCGCGCCATCGCGGTCCGCAAAGGCGACCAGCTCTATCTTGCTGCCGCCGATGTCGATGCCGTGGTAGCCGGCTGTAGGATTAGAATTGGTCATGGCCATAGATGGTGACGCCTTGCACGACACGGTTGACGATGCCGCCGGCGAATGGATTGTCGGGGCGCAGTTGCAGCAGTGCGGACTGGTGCAGCGCATATTGCTGGGCCATCAGCAGCCACAGCGGGGCCAGCCAGGCGTCGGGCCAGGCCGGCGCATCGGCAGATAAGTCACCGCCGATACCGACAGTCAGGCACGTCTGCGCCACGCTGTCGCGCTGCAGTTCTTTCAATAGGTCGTCTTCGTACTGGCGCGCCAGCGGCTTGCTGCTGCGCAGCAGGATTACCAGCGACTCCGTGGTGACGGCCGATTTCGGGCCGTGGCGGAAGCCCAGCGGCGTATTTGCCATCGCCATCACGCGCCCGCCCGTCAATTCCAGGATCTTCAATGCGGCTTCCTTGGCCAGCGCCTCCAGCGGGCCGCTGCCCAGGTAGACGACGCGCCGCACCGGTGTCGAACCCAGGTCCGCCACGGGGGCAGACCAGTCGCGCAAGGCTTGCTCGCCCAGCTGTGCCAGGGTGTCCAGGCGAGACAGATCCGTGTCCTTGCCCAGTACCGACAGGGCCGCCAGCAGCATGCTGCTGAAACTGCTGGTCATGGCGAAGCCGCGGTCGCAGCTGCCTTCCGGCATCAGCAGGTTGTAGGTGTTGGCATCGTTCGCACCCTGGCGTGCCAGCTTGCCATCGGCGTTGCAGGTGATGTTCAAAAAGCGCGCGCCGGGCACGACCTGGCGCAGCAGTTCCACGGCCGCCAGGCTTTCCGGGCTGTCGCCGCTGCGGGCAAACGAGACGAGCAGGGTGGGCGCATCCGCTTCCAGGTACAGCTCGTGGTGGGTCAGCAAAGTCGTGGTGGCGATGGCGCGGATCTGCGCGGGCCAGGCCGCATTCAGGGTATCGACGACGATTTCGCCCACATAGGCCGAGCTGCCGGCGCCCGTCAGGATGACGCGTTGTTGGGGGTTCGACAGCGCGTCCCCGAGGAAGGCGGCCAGTGTCGCTTGCTCCTTGCGCAAGATGCCGGCCAGCGCGCGCCAGATGGCTGGCTGGTGGGCGATTTCCTCGGCCGTGTGCAGGCCGCCGATGTCGCGCCAGGTTTGAATGTCACGCTGAAGAAGGGTAGTCATGAGAGGTCAGTAAAGTGTTTGTTGGAGAAAGCATAAATACTAAATTTCGAAAAGTCAAATACGAAAGTAAAACGAAAGTAAATAGTTTGGCGGCTTGCGAAATAATGTCGTTTTAATGGCCCTGAAGCATGCTGCGGTGCAGCGCAAAAGCCCGTGGCGGCGCGGCCTGTCGCTGAAATGCCACGATAACGAAAGTATGTTTTGTGACATTTTGGTGAAACGTAAGAGAAATGCGCCAATTCTGGGCATTTTATTAATAAATTGCCGCTTTAACTTTCTTTTGATTGACGATATTTATTTTTCTTCTTAAAGTATTTCCATCACTTCGATTTTCTGAAAGCCAGCAGATGAAACCTCTCCCGCTTCCCCGCCGCGCCATTGCCGCCTGCGTCCTGGCCGCCCTTGCCACCCTTGCCGCACCGGGCCTGCATGCCGCGCCTATCGGTAATCTGGCCAGCTTGAGCGCCGTGCACGCGGCCGACGTTGCCAAGGGCGAGGCGCTGGGCTGGGACCTGCGCAGCGACACGGGCATGCAACTGCGTATCAGCCTGCCGCAGGTGGACGTGCTGCGCATCGAGGCCGGCGGCAAGGCAGGCTTGACGGGGCCCGGCGACAAGGCAGCGCCCATTGTCGTGGGCCAGCCTGCCGCACAGGTGGTGTACCAGATCAAGGAGCAGCCCGACCATATCCTGATCAACACGGATGCCCTGAGCCTGCGCATCGATCGCAAACCGCTGCGCTTTTCCCTTTTCCGCAACGGTGATGCGGTGCCCTTGTGGCGCGAGGTGCAGCCGCTGTCGCTCGACGACAAGCAGGGCGTGCAGGTGCTATCGAGCTTGCCGGGCGAGCGGTACTTTGGCGGCGGCCAGCAAAATGGCCGCTTCGAATTCAAGGGCAAGCAGGTGCCCGTGTCGTATTCGGGCGGCTGGGAAGAGGGCGACCGGCCGAATCCCGCGCCATTTCTCATGAGTTCACGCGGCTGGGGCATGCTGCGCAATACCTGGTCCGACGGGAACTACGATCTGCGCGACAAGGAGCAGATCTCGCTGCAGCACGCGGAAGGCCGCTTCGATGCGTATTTCTTCGTCGGCAAGGACTTGCCCGACGTCGTCGCCCGCTACACGGACCTGACGGGCCGCGCGCGCATGCTGCCCCGCTGGGCGCTGGAATACGGCGACGCCGATTGCTACAACGATGGCGACAACGTGAAAAAGCCCGGTTCCGTGCCGAAGAACTGGACGGACGGCCCCACGGGCAAGACGCCGGACGTGGTGGAAACGGTGGCGCGCCAGTACCGCGAACACGACATGCCGGGCGGCTGGATACTGCCCAACGACGGCTACGGCTGCGGTTACACGAACTTGCCGGAAACGGTGAAGGGCCTGGCCGGCTATGGCTTTCGCACGGGCCTGTGGACGGAAAACGGCGTCGACAAGATCGCCTGGGAAGTGGGCCAAGCGGGCAGCCGCGTGCAAAAGCTCGACGTGGCGTGGACGGGCAAGGGCTACCAGTTCGCCATGGATGCGAACAAGTCGGCCTATGACGGCATCCTGAACAACTCGGACAGCCGCCCCTTCCTGTGGACGGTGATGGGCTGGGCCGGCATCCAGCGCTACGCCGTGGCGTGGACGGGCGACCAGAGCGCCAGTTGGGACTACATCCGCTGGCATATCCCGACCCTGATCGGCTCGGGCCTGTCCGGCCAGGCCTATGCATCGGGCGACGTGGACGCCATCTTCGGCGGCAGCCCGGAAACCTATCTGCGCGACCTGCAGTGGAAAAGCTTTACGCCCGTCCTGATGGGCATGTCCGGCTGGGCTGCGGCCGAACGCAAGCACCCGTGGTGGTTCGATGAGCCGTACCGCGACATCAACCGCCGCTATCTGAAGCTCAAGATGCGCCTCACGCCGTATATGTATACCCTGGTGCGCGAAGCGGAACAATCGGGCGCGCCGCTGGTGCGCGGTCTGATGTGGGATTATCCGCAAGACCCGGCCGCCTACACGGAAGCGTATAAATACCAGTTCCTGCTGGGCCGCGACGTGCTGGTGGCGCCCGTCTACCGCAGCCAGGCCGTCAGCGGCGGCTGGCGCAAGGGCATCCACCTGCCGCAAGGCACGTGGTACGACTACTGGGATGGCCGCCAGGCCACGGCCGACGCCAAGGGACGCGACCTCGATCTGCAGGTGGCGCTCGATAAACTGCCCGTGTTCGTGCGCGCCGGCGCCATCCTGCCCATGTATCCGGAAATGCTGTACGACGGCCAGAAGCCGAAGGACCAGCTGACCCTCGATATCTACCCGCACGGCGATTCCGACTACACCCTGTATGAAGACGACGGCAACACGCGCCAGTACCAGGGCGGCGCCTTCAGCCAGCAAGTCATCCGTATGCGCCAGACGGGCGCCGACGTGCAGGTCGACATCGGCGCCGTCGATGGCCGGTACCAGGGCCAGGAAGCGCGCCGCGCTTATGCGCTGCGCATGCTGGCGGGCCAGGCACCGGCCGCCGTGCGCGCCGGCGAACGCCTGATCGCGGCAGCCGCCGGCCATGCTGCCTATGACAAGGCGGCAGAGGGCTGGTATTTTGATGCGGCGGACAGGCAAGGCACCTTGCACGTGAAAGTGGCGGCGCAGGATATTCGCCAGCCCTTGATGCTGCAGGTCGCCGGCGCGCTGGCCGTGGCCAGAGTCGATGCGGCCTTCCCGGCCGCTCCCGTGCCGGGCCGCGCCTTGCCGGCCGACGCCATGCAGGTGGTGGCGCGTCCTGCCGAGGAAAGCGGCTATCCGCTGGAAAACGCCTTCGATGGCAAGCCGGAGACGTGGTTCCGCACCGTGCGCAGCCCGTCCGTGAAAAGCGGCCCGCATGAATGGGTGATCGGCTTTACGGAACGGCGCCTGGTGGACGGCATCGAACTGGCGCCGCGCAACGACCAGCACTGGAAGCATGGCCAGGTGCGCGATTACGAAATCTACATCGGCGACAACAACGGCGAGTGGGGCGCGCCACTGCAGCGGGGCACCTTGAAGCTGCAGGAAGGCACGCAGACGATCAATTTCCCCGCCACGGCCGGGCGCTTGCTGCGCTTCCGCGTCATGAGCACGCAAAATCCGGAAGGCGATGGCGCGGCGTCCCTGGACCCGATGGTGACGGCGGCGCAAAGTGCGCCGGTGGCGCGCGCGTTCGACGCGGCGCTGGCGACCGACGTGGCGCCTGTCACCTTGTCCGCATTCCGCGTGCTCGAGCACAGAGTGGCCGAAGGCGAGGAAGTGCAGCGCTACCTGTCGGACCTGGCGCTGCCGAAGACTATCGCGAAAGACCGGCCGGCCGGCAAGGCGGCCGAGATGCGCATGAACGGGCTGTGGTTCCGCAAGGGCCTCGGCGTGGGACCCGCCAGCCGCATCGACTTGCAGCTGGCGGGCAACTGGAATCTGCTGCGCGCCGACCTGGGCGTGGACGATAGCTGCCGCAGCGCGGGCGGCTTGCAATTCCAGGTATGGAGCGGTGAGCGGCTGCTGTATGACAGCGGCCTGGTCACGGCTCCCGGGGTGGTCAAACCCGAAATCGACGTGCGCGGCCTGAGCCAGCTCAGTTTGCGCACCCTGGGCGCGCGCGGCGCCCACCCGGCCCAGGTCTGCGGCAACTGGGCCAATGCCGTACTCACCGGCACGGAAGGCGCGACAGTCAAGCCGCGCTAACTACTTCAATCATTTCACTAAAAAGAGCCCCTCTGCGGACCGGGGAGGGGCTCTTGCAACCTGACGAAAACAAATCACTTATAAAAAGGGAGTTGAGTATGCACTTGAAAAAACTGATGGCCGCGATGGTGGCGGTGGGGCTGGCGTCGACGGCGCTGGCGGCGGAGGAGGAGAAACTGCAGCGTGTCGAAGTGACGGGCTCCAGCCTGAAGCGCATCAACGCGGAAACGGCGTCGCCCGTGCAGGTGATCAACGCCAAGCAGATCGAGAACATGGGCGCGCTCACCTTGCTGCAAGTGCTCGACAACCTGCCCGCGGCCCGTCCGGCGCAGCAGGATTTCCGCTCGATGTTTACGGGTTCCGATGGCGGTTCGCAAGCGAACTTGCGCGGCATGGGCGCGCAGGGCACCCTGGTGCTGCTCAATGGCCGCCGCCTGTCGTTCTATGGCGCGCCGGCCGGCTTCCAGACCATGTTCGTCAATATCGACGCCATTCCCGCCGCCGCCATCGAGCGCATGGAAATCCTCACTGACGGCGCGTCGGCCGTGTATGGCTCCGACGCCGTGGCCGGCGTGATCAACGTGATCACCAAGAAGTCGTACCAGGGCCTGGAAGCGCGCGCCAATGGCGAGTTTTCACCGAGCGTGAAATCGTATGGCGAGCGCCAGGCCAGCGTGCTGTATGGCCTGGGCGACCTGGCCAGCGATGGCTACAACATCTACGGTTCCGTGAACGTCTACCAGCGCGACCGCATCGCGCTGGCCGATACCTGGCGCAAGCGCCCCTCGTATTTTTATGTGAACAATCCCAATTTCATCCCGAACATGCGCGTGGGCGTGGGCAGCGAACCGGGCGTGATGAATCCCGGGACCTTCTTTGTCTTCGACAAGGCGAAGAACAATGCGCGCACCCAGCGCGCCGTCAATGGCTGCAACAACAGCATCACCGAAGCGTCGGGCACGCGCTGTGTGTGGAATGCGCTGCCCAACCAGCTCGACACGGGCCCCACCTCGGAGCGCGCCACGGCCTACGTGAGCGGCCGGCTGAAACTCGGTGGCGACATGGAAGCGTTCGCGGAAGGCGCTTTCACCCACATCAAGATGCGCGGCGAGAATGGCCCGTCCAGCTTCAATAGCGGCAGCACGAACAACTGGTTCGCGCGCAACACGGGCAATACCCTGAACACGTTTGCCACGCCTTTCCTGAGCCCCAACAACGCCTACCTGAAAGGCAAGCTCGATGCCGACATGGTGGCCAAGATGGGCGGCGCGGCCGGCTTGAATTACCTGCTGCAGGATGCACAAGGCCACTTCGGTCAGAAGAACGTCGATGAAAACTACCGCGCGCTCGTCGGCCTGCGCGGCAGCATCGGCGGCGGCTGGGATTTCGAGACGGCGCTCAGCGTGGCGGGCAGCCATTCGACCCTATTCCAGACGGCGAACATCAACATCAAGGGCTTCGAGCAGGCATTCGGGCCGTTCACGAAAGACCCCGTCAGCGGCCGCACGTATATCTCCGACAATCCCGCCTACAAGTTCGGCGAAATCAGCGAGGCGAATGCGGCGCTGGTGCGCAGCGCCTATCCGACCTTCGCCATCGAATCGTGGACCAAGCTGATGACGTGGGATGCGAAGGTGGAAGGCACCCTGTTCAAGCTGGGCGAGCGCGAAGTGCGCGCCGCCGTGGGCACCAACGTGATGCGCGAGAGTTTCCTCACGCCCGGCAACGCGGATGCGGCCAATGGCCTGATCACGCAGCAGGGCGGTTCCTGGTTCGATGGCCGGCGCACCATCGCGGCCGTGTTTGGCGAAGTGGTGGTACCGCTCAGCGACACCCTGGAAGTCAACGCGGCCGCGCGGCTGGACAAATATCCGCATTTCTCGGCCAACCTGGCGCCCAAGCTGGGCGTGATCTGGCGCGCGCGGCCCGACCTGATGCTGCGCGGGACGTATTCGGAAGGCTTCCGCGCGCCCAACCTGGCCGAATCGGGCACGGGCGGCGTCTTTGCGCAGGTGGGTGGCATCCGCGACACGGTGCGCTGCGATGAAACGAATGCCATGGCGCGTGCACTGATGAAGTCCAAGGTGGCGACGGATGCAGACCTGGGCAAGAGTTTGCTCAATTCGAACTGCTCGACGACGGTGGGCGGCCTGACGCCGCCGAACCAGAACCTGCGCCCGGAAAAGGCGAAGATTTCCACGGTGGGCCTGGTGCTGCAGCCGGCCAAGGACGTGAGCATTTCCATCGATTACTGGTTCATCAACCGCCGCGACGAAATCGTGCGCCAGGACTTCAATGAGCTGTTTACGGAACTGGTGGACAAGTACGGCCCGACCCTGGCCGGCACGTCCAGCGCCATCCGCAACGACCTGACGGATACGGACCGGGGCAACGTGGCGGCGGTGGCGGCCATGTGCGCCAATCCCGCCAACGCGGGCGTGTGCGCGGGCGGCGTGCCCGGCTACTCGGTGGGCAACCTGGGCGGCTTGATCAACTCGTATTCGAACCGCGGCCGCACCCTGATGGATGGCGTGGACATCGATGCGCGCACGCGCTTTGGGCTCGGTGACTGGGGCAAGCTGAGTACCGGCATCGCGGCCACCATCCGCAAGCGCGATACCCACGACAGCGAAGACGGCAGCGACATCAAGGGCAATACCGTCGGCTACTACGATTCGCCGCGCTACCGCGCCACGGTCAACGCCGACTGGAGCTACCGCAACTTCGTCAGCAGCGTCTTCATCAACTACTCGGGCAAGACGCGCTGGGCCTACGGTCCCTGGGACAAGGACAACACGCCGGAAAACTGCACCGCCGCCTCGGTAGCGCTGCCGGCCGGCCAGTGCAAGGGCGCGCCGTCATACACGACGGTCAACCTGGCCTTCAGCTGGAAGCCGGTGAAGAACCTGGACGTGGGCCTGAACGTGAAAAACGCGTTCAACAAGAAGCCGTACTACGACCCGAACGGCTGGGAAGGCTACAACCATAGCCAGGACCTGTTCGGCCGACAGTTCGCCCTGTCGGCCAGCTACAAGTTCTTTTAAAGCGTGACGCTGCCCCGGCCCGTCTATGCGGGCCGGGGTATTGGCATGGAAAAGAAAAGACAATATTCCGAAATGCACAATACGAAAGATAAACGTAAGTGAAAGCAGAGTGCCATGGCTGCTTTCGTGTTTTTCTCCCCGCTTTTTTGCGCCGATTCACGATTTCTGCTTACCTCGCTGCAGTCGCGTGTATCTGTCATACCACGATAACGAAAGTTATAGGACGCATCGCAGATTGAATCGAAAGATAAAATGCCTTTATTCGCCGAATTTCTCGATAAATTGCCGTTATAACTTTCTTTTTGTTGACGATACTTATTTTTCTTTTTAAAGTAATCCCAAGAAAACGAAAATCAGCCGATACGGACTGATTTCCCGGAAGGTGCAACTGCCTGGAGCTACCTTCCGACGACCACCATAAAAATTGCATCCCCCCGGCTTCGCCCTGGAGCGGGGAGGGCGCGCATAACCCTCGATATAGACGGAGACACACCATGCATACCACCGGACTCAAATTGCGCGACATCAGCCGCGCCGCCGCGATCGTGATCGCCCTGGCGGCCGGCGTGCCAGGCCAGGCCTGGGCACAGTCGAACGCCACCAGCACCATTTTCGGCGAAGTGAGCGCGCCGGCCGGCGCCACCGTGGTGCTGGAAAACCTGGCGACGGGCGTGCAGCGCACCTTGACGCCCGATACGTCGGGCCGCTACGTGGCCAACTCCATGCCGCCAGGCCGCTATGCGGTGCGCGTGCTGCGTGCCGGTTCGGTGGAAGCATCGCAGGAAGTCGAAGCCCTGATCGGCGCGGGCGCGGAGGCCAACTTCGGCCCGGCCAGCGCGGCAGGCACCGTGGGCCAGGAGCAGACCGTCGTGGTGAAGGCGTCGCGCAATCCGATCGACGTGTCGAACACGAACAATGGCGTGATCTTCACGGCCAAGGAATTGAAGGCGTTGCCGGTCGGCAATGATGTGGCGTCCATCGTGCAGCTGACGCCGGGCGTCTCGCGCGGCACCAACAGCGTGTATGGCAATGCGCCATCGATCGGCGGCTCGGGCCAGTCGGAAAACGCGTTCTACGTCAACGGTTTCCCCATCACGAACATCCTGACGCAGGTGGGCGCGTCGGAGCTGCCATTTGGCGCGATCTCCAACCTGCAGGTACTGTCGGGCGGCTACGGTTCGGAATTCGGCCGCTCCACGGGCGGCGTGATCAACATCACCACCAAGAGCGGCGGCAACAAGGTCGAATTCGGCGGCAAGGTCTCCATCATCCCCCGTTCGCTCAAAGGCGAGCCGGAAAACACCTATTACCCGAACACGGGCGCCAATCCCAAGACGGATGGCAATCTGCTGTACTGGAACCGCGACAATGGCAGCACCAGCAAGGTGGTGGGCCTGTACGGCAGCGGCCCGCTGATCAAGAACAAGCTGTTTGCCTTCGTGGCGCTGGAACAGACGCGCACGGACAGCCAGTCCGTTGCCGCCGCCGCCGACTCGGGCACGGCCCTGGCGCGCGGCTGGAGCACGAGCCAGAGCAAGGTGGACCGCATGATGGCCAAGCTCGATTACAATCTGACGGACGACCATCACTTCGAATACACCAAGCTGTATGACCGCACGAAAACAGACAGCCAGGCGTATGGCTACAGCTACGCCACGCATGCGAGCAATGGCGTCCAGGCAGGCAAGGGCGAGACGACGGTCAACTGCTGCGGTTCGTCGGCCGCGCCGGGCGCCAACATCGACATCTTCAAGTATACGGGCTACCTGACGGACAACCTGACCGTGACGGCCATGATGGGCGAGTCGCGCACCTCGCACACCCGCACGCCGAACGGCTACAACCCGCTGCTGGCGCAAACGTCGTCGAATACCTCGACGCAGGTGCCTGGCCTGACGTACGCCAATCCGCAAACGGTGACGGGCACCTTGGTCGACCCGTCGTCGGAAGACCGCCAGAAAGCCAAGCGCCTCGATCTCGAATACAAGCTGGGCAAGCACTCGCTGCGCGGCGGCATCGACCGCATCGACGTGGAATCGAAAGTGGGCCTGAGCCTGGCCGGCGGCCACCGCTGGAGCTATCAGCGCGCGACCGATCCGAACCGGGCCATCAACGGTGCCTTTGAGACGCCGGCCCAGGGCGGCGGCTACGGTGCGCAGGGCTATTACGTCAGCAAGGACTTGAACGCCAACCTGGCGCGTCCGACCAGCGTGCAATCGGCGCAATACATCCAGGACCATTACCAGGTCACGGAACGGGTGCTGCTGGACCTGGGCCTGCGTCGCGAACAGTTCACCAACTACAGCACCGATGGCGTGGCCTTCATTTCGCAGCGCAACATGATCGCCCCGCGCGTGGGTGCCACCTGGGATTACCTGGGCGACGGCACGCTGAAATTCTTCGCCAACGGCGGCCGCTACCACCTGCCCGTGCCATCGAATTTGTCGAGCAACATGGCCAGCCCCTTCCTGGCCACCAGCGAGATGTACACGTACACGGGCATCGATCCCGTCACGGGCGCGCCGACGGGCCTGCACGCGATCAGCAAGCCGTATTCGGCAAACAATGCGTATGGCCAGAGCCGCGATGCGCGCGAGGTGACGGCCGTCGGCCTGAAGCCGCTGTCGCAGGATGAATTCTCGCTGGGCTTCGAACGTGCCCTGAGCAAGAAGCTGGTGGTGGGCGCCAGCGTCCTGTACCGCAAGCTGAACGACACCAACGACGACACCTGCGACGCGCGTCCGCTGCAAGCCTGGGCCACGCGCAACAGCGTCGACACGAGCAATTGGGGCGGCTTCCAGTGCGCCATCATCAACCCGGGCCGCGACAACAGCCTGATGGTCGACTTCGACGATGGCAAGGGCTTGCGCCGCGTGGATATTTCGGCGGCGGAGTGGGGCAATCCGAAACCGGCACGCACCTACCGCGCTTTGAACATGTTCATCGAGCACCCGTACACGAATGGCTGGTACGGCAAGCTGACCTACACCTTGTCCGGCCTGAAGGGCAATATGGAAGGCCAGACGGACAGCATCGGCGGGGGCGACGTGGGCCTGACGGTCAGCGACGACCACAAGGAATTGATGTACAACGCGTATGGCTATCTGCCGGGCGACCACCGCCACGCCTTCAAGGCCTACGGCTTCATGCAGGTCATCCCGGACGTGACGGTCGGCGCCAACCTGTCGCTGACGTCGGGCGCGCCGCGCAACTGCATCGGCGCGCTGCCCGACAACCTGAAGTTCGAGAACGACTACGGCGATTCCTACTTCTATTGCGATGGCAAAGCGGCGCCGCGCGGCAGCCAGGGCCGCCTGCCTTGGCAAGCCCAGCTGGACATGAATCTGGCCTATACTCCCAGCGCCGTCAAGGGCCTGAGTCTGAAAGTGGACGTGTTCAATGTGTTCAACAGCCAGACCGTGACCCGCTACAACGAGACGCGCGAAGACCATGGCGCCATCGCCCGCAACTATCTGCAGGTGGCCGGCCGCACGGCGCCGCGTTCCGTGCGCTTCACGGCGGAATACACCTATTAAACTGCAGCCGGCCTGCCGTGCGGCGGGCCGGCGACGATCATTACCAATGGAAGCGAGAAGAGACCAATGACGACACAAATCAATCGACGCAATTTCCTGTCCGCCAGCGCCGCGCTGGCCGGTGGCGCCATGGCCGGCAGCGCACTGCTGCCTGGCGAGGCCAACGCCGCACCCGCCGCCGGCCGCGACAAGGTCCGCCTGGGCCTGATCGGCACGGGCATGCGGGGCCAGGTGCTGCTGGCTGAACTGGTGCGCCGCGACGACGTGGAAGTGGTGGCCCTGTGCGATATCGAACCGATCATGCTGAAACATGCGCTGGGCCAGGTGGCCAAGGCCGGCAAGCCGCGTCCGCGCACGTATGGCGAAGACCGCGACCAGAAAGCCTACAAGCGCATGCTCGACGCGGGCGGCCTCGATGGCGTGATCATCGCCACGCCGTGGGAATTCCATGCGCCGATGGCGATCGCCGCCATGCAGGCGAAGATCGCCGTCGGCTGCGAAGTGGTGGCCGGCATTACCCTGCAAGACCACTGGGATGTCCTGAACACCCAGCTGAAAACGGGCACGCCGTACATGTTGCTGGAAAACGTGTGCTACCGCCGCGATGTGATGGCCGCGCTGCAAATGGTGCGCGCGGGCCTGTTCGGCGAACTGCTGCACCTGCAGGGCGGCTACCAGCACGATTTGCGCGCCGTGAAATTCAACAGCGGCAATCCGGCCAAGCCATATGGCGGCGGCGTGGAATTCGGCGAGAAGGGCTGGTCGGAAGCCCATTGGCGCACGCAGCATTCGGTCGAGCGCAATGGCGAGCTGTATCCGAGCCACGGCATCGGCCCGTGTGCCATGTACACGAACATCAACCGCGGCAACCGTTTTACGCGCATCAACGCCTTCGCCACCAAGGCGCGCGGCTTGCACGATTACATCGTCAAGCAGCCAGGCGGCGC
Organism: Janthinobacterium sp. BCJ23; assembly: GCF_059617945.1. Taxonomy (NCBI): domain Bacteria; kingdom Pseudomonadati; phylum Pseudomonadota; class Betaproteobacteria; order Burkholderiales; family Oxalobacteraceae; genus Janthinobacterium; species Janthinobacterium sp. BCJ23. The sequence continues at coordinate 180,587 of NZ_JCAQAW010000006.1, forward strand.
CCAGCATGCGAACGCCAAGGTCAAATTCAAGCTGGGCGACGTGGTCACCACGACCCTGGCGTGCGAGAACGGCGAAACCATCATCCTGCAGCACGATACGAGCTTGCCGCGTCCATACTCGCTGGGCTTCCGCGTGCAAGGCACGGACGGCCTGTGGATGGATTTGAACAATTCGATACATATCGAAGGCGTCAGCAAGCCGCACCAGTGGGACGACTTCAAGGCTTACCAGGACAAGTATGAGCATCCGGTGTGGCGCAAGTACGCGGCGCAAGCCGAAGGCGCGGGCCACGGCGGCATGGACTTCTTCGTCATCCACGCCTTTGTCGAAGCGCTGAAAGCCAACGCGCCGATGCCGATCGATATCTACGATGCCGTGACGTGGAGCGCCATCACGCCGCTGTCCGAGCAATCGATCGCCGCCAACTTCCAGACCCTGGACTTCCCGGACTTTACGGGCGGGCAGTGGAAATCGCGCAAGCCGATCTTCGCCCTCGACGGCAAGTACTAAGCCGACAGAACCCGCTACCGCACCAGCTGCCGTAGCGGGTTTTTTCTATCCACCCAGTTTTTCAACCGCGGCGCAGGTGCGCAGGCCCGTGTTCGCCCGCCGCAAAGCTGTACCACCAGGAGACGTTGATGAAACACAGAAGTTCATTACTCTATGCCATCCTTCCCGCCATGCCCTTGCTGCTGGCGGCCTGCGGCGGCGCCACCGCCACGGGCAACGGCAATACGGCCTTGCTGGCGGCCAGCGTGGCGGCGCCCGCCACGACGGCGACCGTGGAACTGGCCGGTAACGCCTTCATCACCAGCGGGGACGCAGGCGCCGTCATCAACGAACGCGGCCTGGCCGGCTGGAGCAATCCCGATGCCGTCGCCAGCACGTATTTCCGCGTGGCCGGGGCGGGCTCCGTGCAGGTGGCGCTCGACGCCAGCCTGGCCGATGGCGGCAACAGCACCATCCGCGTGAAGATCAATGGCACGCCGTTCGACGTCAAGCTGGCCGGCAAGGAGCGCAAGACCTATGCCGTCGGCACGGTCAATGTGCCGGCGGCCGGCTATGTAAAGGTCGACATGCAGGGCCTCAAGCGCGTGAAGGGCACGTTCGGCGATGTCGCGGCGCTGAAGGTGACGTCGAATACGGCGCTCACCTATGCGAATGACCCCGCCAACTACTACTGGTCGCGGCGCGGCCCGTCCGTGCACATGGGTTATACGGTGCCGGCCAATACCGAGTATTTCTATAACGAGATGACGATTCCCCAGGGCCAGGACGCCATCGGCTCCTATTTCATGGCCAACGGCTTTGGCCAGGGCTACATGGGCATCCAGGTGAAATCGCCGAGCGAGCGCTGGATATTGTTCTCCGTGTGGGACGCCGACAATGGCGCCAAGACCACCCTGGTCAGCAAGGGCGCCGGCGTGGTCGACAATGCGTTTGGCGGCGAGGGCACGGGCGGCCAGACCTATCTGTCGTATAACTGGGCGGCTGGCACGACGTACCGCTTCATCACGCGTGCGCGGCCCGACGGCAATGGCGGCAGCGATTATTCGGCCTGGTTCTTCGCGCCCGAGACGGGCAAGTGGCGCTACATCGCCACCTGGAAGCGGCCGGCGATCTCCACGTATCTGACGGGCGTGCATTCCTTCCTCGAGAACTTTATCGATACCCTGGGCTACACGGAGCGCCGCGTCCAGTTCGGCAACCAGTGGGCTCGGAATGCATCGGGCACGTGGTCGGAAGTGACGGCGGGAAGGTTCACCGGCGACGCCACGGCCACGAATGCGCAGCGCATGGATTATGCGGGCGGGCTGGAAAACGGCAAGTTCTACCTGCATAACGGCGGCTTCTTCGCCGACTACGTGAAAACCAGCCAGAACTTTACGCGGCCCGCGACGGGCCAGGCGCCGGCCGTCGATGTGAGCGCCTTGCCGATGCAATAGGCGTTGATCCTTAGCCCGGTTGCTTGCCCACCATCGCGTCGATGCCGCGGTAGTAGGTGAGTGGCCGGCCTATCGTCACGCCCATCAATGCCGCGGCCTGGATGATGTCGTCCGTGTCGCGCCGGTACACGATCAGCGCATCCATTTCGTCTGAGCCGTTGCCGTCGATCTGGATCAGGTCATAGCCGCCTTCTTCCACGGCGCGCTGCGCCAGTTCCGTATCCAGCCACTCGAAATAGGGCAGCACGCTGCCGCCGCTTTCCTTGAGCAGTGCGTACGGGAAGTCGGGAAATTCGTCGAACATGTCCTGTATCTGTTCGTGCAGTTCATCGATCTTGTCGCTCGACGCCATGTAGCCGGCCAGCTGCGAGAGCATTTCCAGCGCGTAGGCTTGCGCATCGCTGTCGACCCATTCCTCGCGCGGCGCGGAGGGGGCTTCGGTGATGGCGGCGACGGCGTCGTCGAGTTCGTCGCCTTCCAGGTCGCCGCAGGTCAGCTTGGTCAGCAGTTCGGATAGCAGCATGTTTGCCTTTCAGGAGTGGATGCGGGGCCACGGTAGCCCGCTTGTCGATGAAGTTGCAAATACTATCATTGCCTTCCACTTGCGCGCGCCCGGCAGAACTGGCGCGCGCCGCAATCGCTCAGAGCGGCCAGGCCTGCTTGGTGACGGCCACGGCGACGATGTAGGCAAATACCAGCACGGCGCCCGCGAAGGCTGCGCCGCGCACGGCTGGCGTCTTGCCCCGTTTCAGGGCGATGGTGCCCAGCACGATGTAGGCCACCAGCGCGCACAGTTTGGCGGCCAGCCAGGGCTGGCTGCCCGGCGACTGGCCGCTCCACACGGCCAGGGTGATTGCGCTGGCCAGCAAGGCCGTGTCGACCAGGTGCGGCAGGATTTTTACCCAGCGCTGCTGCAAGGCGGGCGAGGCGCGCAGCATCCATGCGCCGCGCAAGAGGAAAAGCAGGCCGCTGGCGGCGGCGCAAGCCATGTGGAAATGCTTGAGGCTCAGATAGTCCATATGTCCATGCGGTCGTTATTCAAAGTAGCGCCAGCATAGCCGCCTTTGGCGCGCCGCGCCATACGCCGTCGGAGGGACGCGCAATCAGCGGCACCATTTCATGTACACGAGCTCCGGGTCTCCCTCGTCGAGATGGTCGATCTGTCCGCTGCGCACGAAACCCGCGCTGGCGAACAGCCGTTGCGCGGCCAAATTGGACTGGTTCGTCGAGGTGAATAGCTTCGCCGTCGTGCACGCGGCTTCGGCGGCGGCCAGCAGGCCCACGCCCACACCGCGCCGCTGGTAGGCGGGCGAGACCACCACCAGCGAGACAAAACCGTAATCGAAGAAATCGTCGCGCGTGAGGACATAGCCTGCCACCTGGCCCGCCTGGATGGCCACCTGGCAGTGCCCCTGGCCGACGGCGGCGCGCACGGCATCGCCCCGGCTGGCGTGCGCCTGCGCATAGGCATCGCAGGCCAGCATGGCGTCCACATCGGCCGGCAGCGCCGCGCGCGTGATGATCCCGTCTGTTTCGTCTCTGTTCTGCATGGCGTTCTTTTTCTCCAGGCGCCGAGTGTGCCAAAAATGCGTCCGTTTGTAAAACACCCGCCATCCAGGCTAGGTTCATACCCCGACATCTAGTCACTTTTGCCGATGCGGCTATCCAGATTGCCTTTCCAGAATCACCCTGTGGCCGATAGTGCCTTTCGACTCTGCCACGTAAGCTGGTCGGGACGGCTGGCCAGACGGCCAGTGCATTCATGGAGAAACATCGTGGCTACCCTAGATGGCACTAAGAACAACAGTAGTAACAAGGCAGTCGAACCCGGCATGCGGCGCAAGCAGGCGTCCGTGCTGATCAGCAGCACCTTCGCCTTTACCATCTGCTTTGCAGTCTGGATGATGTTTGCCGTGCTGGGCATCCCCATCAAGACCAGCCTGGGATTGACTGAAACACAATTCGGCCTGCTGGCCGCCATGCCCGTGCTGACGGGCTCCCTCGTGCGCGTGCCCCTGGGCATCTGGACGGACAAATACGGCGGACGCCGCGTCTTCTTCTGGCTGATGCTGGCCAGCGTGGTGCCGATCTACCTGATCTCCTACGCCACCGCCTATTGGCACTTCCTCGTGCTGGGCATGTTCGTGGGCCTGGCGGGCGGCTCGTTTTCCGTCGGCACGCCCTACGTGGCACGCTGGTATGAAAAGGAGCGCCGCGGCCTGGCGATGGGCATCTTCGGCGCCGGCAACTCCGGTTCCGCGCTGACCAAGTTCGTCGCGCCCGGCATCGTCGCCGCCTTCGGCTGGCAGATGCTGCCCAAGGTGTATGCGGTAGCCATGCTGGCCACGGCCATCATCTTCTGGCTGTTCTCATACACGGACAAATCGCACCTGGCGCCATCGGGCGAAAGCTTCAGCGCACAGATGAAGGTGCTGAAGGACCCGCGCGTGTGGCGCTACTGCCAGTACTACTCGGTGGTGTTCGGCGGCTACGTGGCGCTGGCGCTGTGGATGACGAAGTACTACGTGGCCGAATACGGTTTCGACCTGAAACACGCGGCGCTGCTGGCCGCCTGCTTCTCGCTGCCGGGCGGCGTGCTGCGCGCCGTGGGCGGCTGGATCTCCGACAAATACGGCGCGGCGAAAGTCACCTGGGCCGTGATGTGGGTGTGCTGGGTGTGCTTCTTCCTGCTGTCGTATCCGCAAACACAGATGGTCGTGGAAACCGTCACCGGTCCGCTGGCCTTCCATATCGGCCTGTCGCCGCTGTGGTTCACCGTGCTGCTGTTCATCGTCGGTATCGCCATGGCCGTGGGCAAGGCGTCCGTCTTCAAGTTCATCGGCGATGATTTTTCCGACAACATCGGCGCCGTCTCGGGCGTGGTCGGCCTGGCCGGCGGCTTGGGTGGCTTCATCCTGCCCGTGATGTTCGGCGCCCTGGTGGACTTCACGGGCGTGCGTTCGAGCTCCTTCATGCTCCTCTACGGCACTGTCTGCGTCTCCCTCGTCTGGATGTATTTCTCGTTCAAGCCGCTGCGCGCGGCACCTACCAATCAACCTGCAGGAGCAAAAGCATGAGCAGATATATGATCAATACCTGGGAGCCGGAAACCCCGAGCTTCTGGCAAAACACGGGCAAGGCCACGGCCGCGCGCAATCTGTGGATCTCGATCCCCGCGCTGCTGCTGGCATTCGCCGTGTGGATGGTGTGGAGCGTGGTGGTGGTCAACCTGCCCAACATCGGCTTCACCTACAGTAACAACCAGCTGTTCTGGCTGACGGCCTTGCCGGGTTTGTCCGGCGCCACCTTGCGCATCTTCTATTCGTTCATGGTGCCGATCTTCGGCGGGCGCCGCTGGACGGCCATTTCCACGGGTTCCTTGCTGATTCCCGCCATCGGCATCGGCCTGGCCGTGCAGGATGTGAACACCGGTTATCCGACCATGCTGATCCTGGCCCTGCTGTGCGGCTTCGGCGGCGGCAATTTCGCCTCCTCGATGGCCAACATCAGCTTTTTCTATCCTAAGGCGAGCAAGGGCTTCGCGCTGGGCATGAATGCGGGCCTGGGCAACTTGGGCGTGTCGGTGGTGCAGTTCGTCGTGCCGCTGGTGATCACGTTTGCCGTCTTCGGCGCCTGGGGCGGCGATTCGCTCACCTGGGTCAAGAATGGCGTGAGCAAGGACATGTGGCTGCAAAACGCGGGCTTCATCTGGGTGCCGTTCATCGCGCTGTCGACCTTGCTGGCCTGGTTCGGCATGAATGACCTGGCGTCGGCGAAAGCGTCGTTTTCCGAACAGGCCGTGATCTTCAAGCGCAAGCACAACTGGCTCATGTGCTGGCTGTACACGGGCACCTTTGGCTCCTTTATCGGTTATTCGGCCGCGTTTCCGCTGCTGATCAAGATCCAGTTCCCCGACGTGAACCCGCTCGATTACGCCTTCCTCGGCCCCCTCGTCGGTGCGCTGGCGCGCGTGGCCGGCGGCGTGATTTCCGACAAACTGGGCGGCGCCAGAGTCACCCTGTGGTCCTTCCTGCTGATGATCGGCGCCGTGCTGGGCGTGCTGTACTTCATGCCGCAAGCGGGCGTGGGTGGCAGTTTCAATGGCTTCTTCTGGATGTTCATGCTGCTGTTCGCCGGCACGGGCATCGGCAACGCGTCGACCTTTCGCATGATCCCCGTGATCTTCCTGACGGAACACCAGCGCGCGGCGGCCGGCAAGGGCAAGGCGGCGCAGGAGCAAGCCATCGTCGACGCCAACAAGGAAGGCGCGGCCGTCCTGGGCTTCACCTCGGCCGTGGCCGCCTACGGCGCCTTCTTCATCCCGAAAAGCTATGGCACCTCGATCGCGCTGACGGGCAGCCCCGACGCGGCCCTGTGGTGCTTCATCGGCTTTTATGTCAGCTGCATCGCGATCACCTGGTGGTGCTATGCGCGCAAGAATGCGCCGATGCCTTGCTAGTTAGCGTCAGAACGCCGGGCGAGTCCTGCTCGCCTGGCGTTGAACACAGTAAGAGGTAGTCATGGAAGAACTGGAAAAATTCGTCAACGGCTTCAGCCTGTTTCAGCAGCAGTACTTCAGCGAGCCGCAAACCCTGTACGACAGCCTGCGCGACGGGCAGCGGCCCTCGACTCTGCTGATCGGCTGCTGCGATTCGAGGGTCGACCCCATGCTGCTGACGGGCAGCGACCCCGGCGACATGTTCGTCGTGCGCAATATCGCCAACCTCGTGCCACCGTGTACGCCGGACGCGCCGCCCGGCGTCAGTTCGGCCATCGAGTTCGCCGTCTGCAAGCTCGAAGTGGCCAGGGTTATCGTGCTTGGTCATGCGCGCTGCGGCGGCATCCGCGCGCTGCTGGAACCGCAGCCGCGCGCGGAAGGGCAGGAAACGGACTTCGTTGGCCAGTGGATGCGCATCGCCGAACCGGTGGCGCAAAGAGTACGGCGCGAACTGGCGCACCGTTCGTCGGCGGAACAGCACCACGCGTGCGAGCTGGCCAGCATATTGCAGTCGCTGGACAACCTGCTCACCTACCCGTGGCTCAAGCGCAGGGTGGAGCAGGGCGTATTGAAATTGCATGGATGGTATTTCGACATCGACAGCGGGGCGCTGATGGCGTATTCGGCGCGCCAGCAGCAGTTTTTGCCGCTGGTCTGTCCGATAGAAAGGGCGCGCCATTTGCATGAGCGCCCTTGGCCGGATGCGGGCAGATAATCCGAAACGTGCGGCCAACAAGGTGTCGGATTACGCTACGCTAATCCGACCTACGTCGCTCCACAGTTGCCTCGTCAGGTAGGTCGGATTAGCCCGCAGGGCGTAATCCGACAAGTTCCGTCAACTAAAACGTAACAAATCCCCGCTGCGGTCAAACGCCAGCAGGCTGTCGATGCGGCCTTGCTCGATGGCCGTCACCATGGCGCGCAGGGGCGCCTCGCATTCCTGCGCGGCGGGCGGCTGGCCGTCCGTGCCCGCCAGTCCCGCCACGAAGACCACATCCCAGTGCGTCTGCATCTGTTTCGACTCCTCCTTCAATGTCTCGAAGCTGTCCAGTTCCTCGGGCAGCTTGTCGGCGCACATCACGGGCGTGAGGGACTTGCCCTGGCCGCCAGGCTGGGCCTGCGCCTGGGTAAAGGTGAACAGCAGGCGTTGCGGCTGCTCCTGGTTGCGGGCGCTGCTCAGCAGGCTGGCGTAATCGGTAATCGGCATGATGCTCTTTCTCTGTGTTGAACGATGACGACAGGTATACCGCAGCTCCGCCGCGCCGCCCATAGGCAATAGTGACTATCCGGGTGACTACGCGCCTATGCATTCCTGGTGCCGGAAACCGACTTCTTGCCAATACCGCCGGGCACGGCGCATCGATAGACTGTTTGTATCGACGCTTGAGCCATCGTGCTTGCAGCGTTTTTTAAGACCTGGCGCCGCTGTCGGCGGCGCAATGTGGAGGTAGCATGAGTCACTTTCTGGACCGCCTGAAATTTTTTAGCAAGCCCGCCGAGCCGTTTTCAAACGGCCACGGCACCGTGGTCGATGAAGACCGTACCTGGGAAAACGCCTACCGCCAGCGCTGGCAGCACGACAAGATCGTGCGCTCCACGCATGGCGTGAACTGTACCGGCTCGTGCAGCTGGAAGGTGTATGTCAAGAATGGCCTGATCACCTGGGAAACGCAGCAAACCGATTACCCGCGCACGCGGCCCGACCTGCCCAACCACGAACCGCGCGGCTGCCCGCGCGGCGCCAGCTATTCCTGGTACGTGTATTCGGCGCAGCGCGTGAAGTATCCGATGGTGCGCGGCCGCCTGATGGAAATGTGGCGCGAAGCGCGCAAGACCATGGACCCCGTCACGGCCTGGGACTGGATCAGCCAGGACCCCGTACGCTCGCAGCAGTACAAATCCATCCGCGGCCTGGGCGGCTTCGTGCGCGCCACGTGGGAAGAATCGAATGAAATCATCGCCGCCGCGAATGCGCTGACGATCAAGAAATACGGCCCGGACCGCATCGTCGGCTTCTCGCCGATTCCCGCCATGTCCATGGTCAGCTATGCTTCCGGCACGCGCTACCTGTCGCTGATCGGCGGCGTGGCCCTGAGTTTCTACGACTGGTACTGCGACTTGCCGCCAGCCAGTCCGCAAGTGTGGGGCGAGCAGACGGACGTGCCGGAATCGGCCGACTGGTACAACTCGACCTATCTGATGGTGTGGGGCTCGAACGTGCCGATGACGCGCACGCCGGACGCCCACTTCTACACGGAAGTGCGCTACAAGGGCACGAAAACCGTCGCCATCTCGTCCGACTACGGCGAAATGGTGAAGTTCGGCGACATCTGGCTGGCGCCGAAGCAGGGCACGGACGCCGCGCTGGCGCTGGCCATGGGCCACGTCATCCTCAAGGAATTCCACTCGGAAGGGCAGAGTGCCTACTTCCGCGACTATGCGCGCCAGTACACGGATTTCCCCATGCTGGTGCTGCTCAAGGAACATAACGGCACCCTCGTGCCCGACTACTTCCTGCGCGCTTCGCACCTGGACAACAACCTCGACGAAACGAATAACCCCGAATGGAAAACCCTCGTCATCGACGAGACCACGGGTGCCATCACGGCGCCGGCCGGCTCCATCGGCTTCCGCTGGGGCGAGTCGGGCAAGTGGAACCTGGAACAGAAGGCAGGCGGCAGCGGCGCGCCCATCGTGCCGATGCTCTCCATGATCAACGACAGCGACGCCGTCACGGAAGTGGGCTTTGCCTACTTCGGCGGCAAGGATGCGTCCGACATGTTGCTGCGCAAGGTGCCGGTGAAAACCATCCGCCTGGCCGATGGCACGACGGGCCTGGTGACCACCGTGTTCGACCTGACCCTGGCCAACTACGGCATCGACCGCGGCCTCGGTGGCGAAAACGTGGCGGAAAGCTATGACGACGACGTGCCGTACACTCCCGCATGGCAGGAAAAGCACACGGGCGTGAAACGCGCCGACGTCATCACCGTGGCGCGCCAGTTTGCGGAAAACGCGGACCAGACGCGCGGCAAGAGCATGGTCATCGTGGGCGCCGGACTGAATCACTGGTACCACATGGACATGACCTACCGCGGCATCATCAACATGCTGATGATGTGCGGCTGTATCGGCCAGTCGGGCGGCGGCTGGGCCCATTACGTGGGCCAGGAAAAACTGCGTCCGCAAACGGGCTGGACGCCATTGGCCTTCGCCCAGGACTGGGTGCGTCCGATGCGCCAGATGAACGGCACCTCATTCTTCTATGCCCACACAAGCCAGTGGCGCCACGAAAAGCTGGAAACGGGCGACATCGCTTCGCCATCGGCGGCCGGCGGCACGGGCGACCTCACCCTGCTCGACTACAACGCCAAGGCTGAACGCATGGGCTGGCTGCCATCGGCGCCGCAGCTGCAAACGAATCCGCTGGAAGTAGCCAAGGCCGCTGCCGCCGCAGGCCAGAAGCCGGCCGCGTATGCGCTCGACCAGATCAAGGCGGGCCAGCTGCAGTTCTCGTGCGATGACCCGGACAACCCGGCCAACTTCCCGCGCAATATGTTCGTGTGGCGCTCGAATATCCTCGGCAGCTCGGGCAAGGGCCACGAGTACTTCCTGAAATACCTGCTCGGCACGCAAAACGGCTTGCTCAGCGATGAAGAAGACTGCCTCACGCCGAAACAGGTGAAAGTGCGCCCGGCCGCCGAAGGCAAGCTCGATCTGCTCGTGGTGCTGGACTTCCGCATGTCGACCACCTGCCTGTATGGTGACGTGGTGCTGCCGACGGCCACCTGGTATGAAAAAGACGATCTGAATACGTCGGACATGCATCCGTTCATCCACCCGCTGTCGGAAGCCGTGCAGCCGCTGTGGCAATCGAAGTCGGACTGGGAAATCTACAAGGGCATCGCCGAGAAATTCTCTGAAATCGGCGGCGAGCTGCTGGGTACCCAGCAAGACATCATCCTCACGCCGCTGATGCACGACACGCCGGGCGAACTGGGCCAGCCTTTCGATCCCAAGGATTGGCGCGCGGGCGAATGCGAAGCGATTCCCGGCAAAACGATGCCGAACATGACGGTGGTCGAGCGCAATTACCGCGACGTCTACAAGAAGTTTACCTCGATCGGCCCGCTGCTGGAAACCATCGGCAACGGCGGCAAGGGCATTTCCTGGAAAACGGGGCATGAAGTCGACGTCCTGCGCGGCATCAACCGCACGGTGCTGGACGAGGGCGTGTCGCAGGGCCAGCCGCGCCTCGATACGGCCATCGATGCGGCCGAGATGATTTTGTCGCTGGCGCCGGAAACGAATGGCCACGTGGCCGTGAAAGCCTGGGCCGCGCTGTCCTCCATCACGGGACGCGACCATACGCATCTGGCATTGCCGCGCGAGCATGACAGCATCCGCTTCCGCGACGTGCAGGCGCAGCCGCGCAAGATCATTTCCTCGCCCACCTGGTCGGGCCTGGAAAGCGAAGAAGTCAGCTACACGGCCGGCTATACCAACGTGCATGAACTGATCCCTTGGCGCACCCTGACTGGCCGCCAGCAGTTCTACCAGGATCACCTGTGGATGCGCGATTTCGGCGAGGGACTGTGCGTGTACAAGCCGGCCATTAACACGAAGACGACGGAAGCGCTGCTGGGCACCAAGCCGAACGGCAACAAGGAACTGGCGCTGAACTTTTTGACGCCGCACCAGAAGTGGGGCATCCACTCCACGTATTCGGACAACCTACGCATGCTGACATTGTCGCGCGGCGGACCGCACGTGTGGCTGTCGGAGACGGACGCGCAAGCTGCCGGCATCGTCGATAACGACTGGATCGAAGTCTTCAACGTCAATGGCAGCCTGACGGCGCGCGCCATCGTCAGCCAGCGCATCCCGGCCGGCATGACGATGATGTACCACGCCCAGGAAAAGATCATCAACGTGCCTGGCGCGGAGATGACGGGCAAGCGGGGCGGCATCCATAACTCGGTGACGCGGGCCGTGCCCAAGCCGACGCACATGATCGGCGGCTACGCCCAGCTGGCATACGGCTTCAATTACTACGGCACGGTGGGCTCCAACCGCGATGAATTCGTATTGGTGCGCAAGATGAACAAGGTCGACTGGCTCGAAGGCCCGTTGCAGGAACAAGGAGCATAGTATGAAAATCAGAGCGCAAATCGGCATGGTGCTGAACCTGGACAAGTGCATCGGCTGCCACACCTGTTCCGTCACCTGCAAGAACGTATGGACCAGCCGCGACGGCGTCGAGTACGCATGGTTCAACAACGTGGAAACCAAGCCCGGCATCGGCTATCCGAAGCAGTGGGAAAACCAGGACAAGTGGAACGGCGGCTGGCGCCGCACGGATGCGGGCAAGATCGAGCCGCGCCAGGGCAGCCGTTTGAAGATCCTGGCGAATATCTTCGCCAACCCGAACCTGCCCGCCATCGACGAGTACTACGAGCCGTTCACCTACGACTACGAGCACCTGCAAAGCGCGCCGCTGTCGCAGACGCCGCCGACGGCCCGTCCGATCTCCGTGCTGACGGGGAAAAAGATGGAAAAAATCGAGTGGGGTCCGAACTGGGAAGATGACCTGGGCGGCGAGTTTGCCCAGCGCAGCAAGGACAAACTGTTCGACAACATGCAGAAGGAGATGTACGGCACGTTCGAAAACACCTTCATGATGTACTTGCCGCGCCTGTGCGAGCATTGCCTCAACCCGACGTGCGTGGCGTCTTGCCCGTCCGGCTCCGTGTACAAGCGCGAAGACGACGGCATCGTGCTGATCGACCAGGACAAGTGCCGCGGCTGGCGCATGTGCATCTCCGGTTGCCCGTACAAGAAGATTTACTACAATTGGTCGTCGGGCAAGGCGGAGAAGTGCACGTTCTGCTTCCCCCGCATCGAAGCTGGCCAGCCTACCGTGTGCTCGGAAACGTGCGTGGGCCGCATCCGCTACCTGGGCGTGCTGCTGTACGACGCCGACAAGATCGAAGCCGCCGCCTCCGTGCCGCAGGAGCAGGACCTGTACCAGGCGCAGCTCGACCTGTTCCTCGATCCGCACGACCCGGCCATCATCGCCGAGGCGCGCCGTCAGGGCATCCCCGACCTTTGGCTGGAAGCGGCCGTCAAGTCGCCCGTCTACAAGATGGCCGTCGAGTGGAAAGTGGCGTTCCCGCTGCATCCCGAATACCGCACTTTGCCGATGGTGTGGTACGTGCCGCCGCTGTCGCCGATCCAGGCGGCCGCCGAATCGGGCAAGCTGGGCGTGAACGGCATGCTGCCGGACACCCAAAGCCTGCGCATTCCCGTGCAGTACCTGGCCAATCTGCTGACGGCCGGCGACCAGCCGCCCATCGTCACGGCGCTGGACCGCATGCTGGCCATGCGTGCCTACATGCGCAGCAAGACGGTGGAAAAGGTGGAAAACCTCACGGTCCTGAAACAGGTGGGCTTGAGCAAGGCGCAGGTGGAGGACATGTACCACATCATGGCCATCGCCAATTACGAAGACCGCTTCGTCATCCCCAGCAGCCACAAGGAAATGGCCGAGGACAGCTTCAACGAGAAGGGTTCGTGCGGCTTCAGCTTCGGCAACGGCTGCTCGGACGGCACCAGCGAACCGACCTTGTTCGGCAAGAAAAAACACGGTTCGGCCATCTTCATGCAGATGCCGAAGTCGCGCAAAACGGCGCCAGGCGCTTAAGGAGCTGATATGGAACACGCTATGCATCACTACCAAGTCCTTTCGCGCCTGCTGCTGTATCCGGAGCCCGAGCTGATCGCTCACCTGCCGCAGCTGGACGCCGCGCTGGCGGCCGTGCCGGAACAGCAAGCGCTGTTGCGGCCCCTGCTGGCGCACCTGGAAAGCAGCAGCCTGATCGACCTGCAGCAGCAGTACGTGGCCACGTTCGACCGCAACCCGTCGCACTCGCTGCATCTGTTCGAGCATATCCACGGCGAATCGCGCGACCGGGGCCAGGCCATGGTCGACCTGATGGAGGAATACAAGCGCCACGGCCTGCAAATGGTGGGCGACGACTTGCCCGACTTCGTGCCGCTGTTCCTGGAGTTCCTCGCGCAGCTCGACGAGGAAGTCTCGGCGCCGCTGCTGGGCGACGCCGTCCACGTGCTGGCGCACATCGGCCGCAAGCTGACGGCCAACGGCAGCCCGTACGCGCCCGTCTTCACCTTGCTCGAACGCCTGAGCCCCGTGGCGGCGGAAATGCTGGCCGAACCGCCGGTGCGCGACATGGATGAAGCGCTGGAAACCTTCGGTCCCGGTGCGGACGGCGTCGAACCGCTGCTGCGCCAAGGTCCGGCCCAGGTTCCGGGCGGCGTCCATCCCGTGCATTTTCACCCGCAGCCGCGGCGCGCCGCTTGAAGCGCGTCCGCATGAGGAGAGTACATCATGAGTAATTACTTGCATCAATTTGTGTATGGCATTTATCCATACATCGCGCTGGCCATCTTTTTCCTCGGTAGCCTGATCCGTTTCGACCGCGAGCAATACACGTGGAAGTCCGATTCCAGCCAGCTGCTGCACCGCGGCAGCCTGCGCCTGGGCAATATCCTGTTCCACATCGGCATCATCGGCCTGCTGTTCGGCCATGCGGCCGGCTTGCTCACCCCCGTCTGGGTGTGGGATACCCTGGGCGTGTCGCACAGCCTGAAGCAGGGCGTGGCCATGGCGGCAGGCGGCGTGATGGGCGGCCTGTGCCTGGTCGGCATCCTGATCCTGCTGGTGCGCCGCTTCAGTAACGACCGGCTGCGCGCCGTCACCACGGCCGGCGACAAGCTGGTGATGGTGTGGATCCTGCTGACCTTGCTGCTGGGCCTGTCCTCGATCTTCGTCTCGGCTTCGCACATGGATGGCCACATGATGGTCTTGCTGATGAACTGGGCGCAGCACATCGTGACCTTCCGCGGCGACGCCGCCAGCTTCATTGTCGATGCGCCGCTGGTGTTCAAGCTGCACCTGTTCATGGGCATGTCGCTGTTCGTCATCTTCCCGTTCACCCGTCTGGTGCACGTGTGGAGCGGCTTCGGCGCCATCGGATATCTGGGCCGCGCTTACCAGCTGGTTCGCCGCCGTTAAGAAAGGAGTCACATCATGGGAATCTCCGTCAATGGCATCGATATCGACGATGCCGACATCGCGCAGGAACTGCCGCATCACGACGGCGCCGGCAACCCTTTGAAGCAGGCCGTGCATGAACTGGTGCTGCGTCGGCTGCTGCTGGACGAGGCCGAGCGCCTCGGCGTGCAGGGCGGCAGTATTGATGACCGCATCGAAGCGCTGTTTGCGCAGGAAGTGCGCGTGCCGCCCGCCGACGATGCGGCTTGCCGCACCTTTTATGCGCAGCGCCCGCAGCTGTTTAGCAGCGGGGAGCTGGTCGAGGCGCGCCACATCCTGTTCCAGGTGACGCCCGAGGCGCCCCTGGAGCTGCTGCGCACGACGGCGCAAGCCGTGCTCGACGCCTTGAAACTGGCGCCCGAACGCTTCGGCGAACTGGCGGCGCAGTATTCGAACTGCCCGTCGGGCGCCCTGGGGGGCAACCTGGGCCAGCTGTCGCCGGGCCAGAGCGTGCCGGAATTCGATGCGCTGCTGTTCCGCCTGGAAGCGGGCGCGCTGGCCGGCCATTTGCTGGAAACGCGCTTCGGCTACCACATCGTGCAAGTGCTGCGCCGGGTCGAGGGCCAGCCCATCGCCTACGAGGCCGTGCAGGCGCAGATCGCCGACCGCCTGTCGCGCGCTGCGTGGCAGCGCGCCGTGCACCAGTATCTGCATTTGCTGGTGGGACGCGCCGAGATCGCAGGCATCGAGCTTGAAGGCACGGCCAGCCCGCTGGTTCAGTAGGTAGAAATGCGTAGGCCGAAAGGCGTAGGCCGCTAGGCCTTCTGGGGCACAGCCAGATCGTGCCCCAGCCTTTACAATCAAGTAAGAAACAGGAGTAGCGTCATGGGTAGCGTCAAGTTGCAGGACCGTTTTGGCCGTTCGATCGATTATGTGCGGCTGTCCGTCACCGACCGCTGCGACTTGCGCTGCAGTTACTGCATGCCCAAGGGCTTTCGCGGCTTCGAGGAGCCGAAGGACTGGCTGACGTTCGACGAGATCGAACGCCTGCTGGGCATCTTCGTTCGCCTCGGCACGCGCCGCGTGCGCCTGACGGGCGGCGAACCGCTGTTGCGGCGCAACCTGCCGGAACTGGCGCAGCGGCTGACGGCATTGCCTGGTTTGCAGGACTTGTCGCTGTCGACCAACGCCACCCAGTTGGGCAAGCACGCCGTGGCTTTGCGCGCGGCGGGCGTGGACCGCATTAACGTCAGCCTCGATTCGCTCGACCGCGCCTGCATGCAGCAGATCACGGGGCGCGACAGCCTGCAGCCGATTCTCGATGGGCTGATGGCGGGCAAGGCGGCCGGTTTCGACCCGATCAAGATCAATATGGTGGCCATGCGCGGCATCAATGACGGCCAGATCGAGGCCATGGCGGCGTTTTGCATCGAGCAGCAGTTCATCCTGCGCCTGATTGAAGCCATGCCGATGGGCAGCACGGGCCGCAATGCCAGTTATATGCCGCTCGGTCCTGTGCGCGAGCGCCTGGCGGCCCGTTTTGGCCTGGTGCCGCAGGCAACGGAGCTCGGCGGCGGGCCGGCGCGCTACATGGCGACAGCCGATGGCCGCTCGAGCATCGGCTTCATTACGCCCATGTCGCAGCATTTTTGCGCCACCTGCAACCGCGTGCGCCTGTCCGTCGATGGTACCCTGTACCTGTGCCTGGGCCAGGAAGAGAAATTTGCCCTCGGCCCCATGCTGCGCGGCGGGGCCACGGATGCGGAGATCGAAGCGGCGATCCGCGCCGCCATCGAACTGAAGCCGCAGCAGCATGATTTCAATACGCAGCCCGATAAAATTATCCGGTTCATGGCGCAGACGGGCGGCTGAGGCAGTTTGCATTTACATTCAAGGGCGGTATGAAATTCAAGGCGATGTTTTCCTCCTGGCAGAAGCTGTCGACCAAGATCGTCGGCGCGCTGCTGCTCATGCTGGTGCTGGCCTTGAGTGCGATCGGCTGCACCCTGTTCCTGTCCTGGCAGCTCGAAGGCAGTTCGGCCGCCATCAACGAGACGGGCCGG
Source organism: Janthinobacterium sp. BCJ23 (assembly GCF_059617945.1). NCBI lineage: Bacteria > Pseudomonadati > Pseudomonadota > Betaproteobacteria > Burkholderiales > Oxalobacteraceae > Janthinobacterium > Janthinobacterium sp. BCJ23. Next base: position 197,169 of record NZ_JCAQAW010000006.1, read on the forward strand.
CTGCGCATGCAGACCTACCGCCTGACCCTGCTGCTTGCCAGCGATGCGCGCGAACAGGCGCGCCAGCAAGTGCTGCTGATCGACGAAACCCTGGCCAAGATCGGCCACGGGGACCCGCAGCGCCCCCTGTTCCTGCCCCCCAGCACGGCCATCAAGTCCGAATTCGAACGCATCGGCACGGCCTGGCGCGGCGCCTTGCGCCCGGCAGCGCTGGCCGCCGATTCCACCGCGCGCGCGCGCCAGTTCGAGCATGACGCCGATACCTTCGTGGGGCAGGTCGATCAACTGGTGCGCCTGATCGAGCATGATAGCGAACAGCGCACCTTCTGGCTGCGTGCCTCACAGCTGATCCTCGTCGGCATGGCCGTCATCGGCACGGTCAGCATGATTTACCTGATGTTCATGCTGATCATCGAACCGGTCACGCGGCTGCGCCTGGGCATGCAGCGCATGAAGGAACGCGATTTCAGCGTGCGCCTGGCAGTGGAAAGCAATGACGAATTCGGCCAGCTGGCCAGTGGCTTCAACCAGATGGCCGACCGCCTGCAGGCGCTGTACGGCAACCTGGAAGAGGGCGTGCGCAGCAAGACGGCCACCCTCGAATACCGCAACCGCGAACTGGCGCTGCTGTACGAAAGCGCCGCTTTCCTGCAGCGCCCGCAGCCGCTGGAAGACATCTGCGGCGGCTTCATGCAGCGCATCGTCGATTATTTCGAAGCGGACGGCTCCACCGTGCGCGTGCTCGACGCCGAGCGGGGCAACCTGCACATGGTCGTGCATACGGGCCTGTCCGAGGAACTGGTGGCGTCCGAGCATTGCCTGAAGGTGGGCGACTGCCTGTGCGGCACGGCCGTCGAGATGAAGGTGGCGAAGGTGCACGACATGCGCCGCATCGACAAGGCGCACGAGCTGCGCTGCCACCGCGAAGGCTTTGCCACCGTCTCCGTCTTCCATATCCATGCGCACGAACAGCACCTCGGCTTCTTCAACCTGCATTTCCGCCATGCGCGCGTGTTTTCCGCGCGCGAGCTGGCCTTGCTGGAAACCCTGGGCCAGCTGCTGGGCATCGCGCTGGAAAACCTGCGCCTGGCCGCGCGCGAACGCGAAATGGCCATTTCCGAAGAGCGCAACCTGGTGGCGCAAGGCCTGCACGACAGCATCGCGCAAAGCCTCAATTTCCTCAACCTGCAGGTGCAGATGCTCGACGACTCCGTGCGCAACGCGCGTTTCGACGAGGTGGCGGGCATCGTGCCGGCCCTGCATGCGGGCGTGAAGGAAAGCTACGAGGACGTGCGCGAACTGCTGGCCAACTTCCGCAGCCGCCTGATGGAGGACGATCTGATCGGCTCCCTGCGCGCGGCCGTGGACAAATTCCGCCGCCAGACGGGCATCGACGCCGAACTGCTGGCCGATGTGGACGGCGCGCCGTTCCCCCGCGAGCAGCAATTGCAGTTATTATTCATCGTGCAGGAAGCGCTGTCGAATATCCGCAAGCACGCCCAGGCCAGCCACGTCGAAGTGCGCCTCGCCGATCACCAGGACTTTACCCTGACGATCAGCGATAATGGCGTCGGCTTCGACGCTGCCGCCGTGCTGGAAAAGGGCGACAGCCATGTCGGCATCCATATCATGCGCGAGCGCGCGCAGCGCATCGACGCCACGTTTGACGTGCATGCCTGCCAGGGCGGCGGCACCACGGTCGAACTGCATCTGTCGCGCGAGCAGCGCCGCGCCGCCTGAGTAACTACCTGAAAGTATAAAAAATGGAGACACCCGATAAACCGATCACCGTCATGCTGGTCGACGACCACGCGCTGTTCCGCAGCGGCATACGCTCGCTGCTGCAGCGGCATACGGATTTTGCCGTCGTGGGCGAGGCGGCCGATGGCGTGGAAGGCATCAAGCGCGCCATCCAGCTGCAGCCCGACGTGGTGCTGCTGGACCTGAACATGGCCGGCATGTCCGGCGTGGAAGCGCTGCAGCTGATGCAGCACGATTGCCCCGATACGGCCATCGTCATGCTGACCGTGTCGGAAGACGCGGAAGACCTGGCCACGGCCCTGCGCGCGGGCGCCTGCGGCTATCTGATCAAGAACATCGACGCCGATTACCTGGTGCGCGCCATCCGCCGCGCGGCTGCCGGCGAAGTCGTCATCGCCGAAGCGATGACGGGCAAGCTGGTGGCGCAGCTGCAGGCGGGCACGCGGCGCGAGGAACCCGTGTCGGAACTGGACAAGCTCACGCCCCGTGAAAAGGAAATCATCGATTGCCTGTCGCGCGGCGAGAGCAACAAGGGCATCGCGCGCACCCTCGACCTGGCCGAAAGCACGGTCAAGATCCACGTGCAGAACGTGCTGAAAAAACTCAACCTCACCAGCCGCGTGCAGGCGGCCGTGTACGCGGTCGAGCACCGGCAAGGCAAGTAGCCGCGTAGTTGGGGTCAGGCCCGCCGGGCCGGCCCCATGGCCGCTGCCAGTCATTCTTCTAGTCCTTTTTGCCGATGGCCGCCATCGCACTTTTAAAGTAGTATATTGAATATATCTTTAAAAGAGAGCCCATCATGGCCATCACCCCGATCAGCGAACCATCTTCTCCTCCCGCCGCCGCCGCCAGCGCCGCGCCCTGGCATGCCGGCCACGCCGTCTGGCAACTGGGTTTCCGCCCGTTCTACCTGCTGGCGGCCGTGTTTGCGGCCATCGGCATTCCCCTGTGGCTGGCCAGTTATGCGGGCTGGCTGACGGGCGGCCTGCAGGTGGGGCTGGGCTGGCACATGCATGAAATGGTGTTCGGTTTCGCGCTGGCCGTCGTCGTTGGCTTCCTCTATACGGCGGGGCGCAACTGGACTGGCTTGCCGACGCCGCACGGCGCCCAGCTGATGGCGCTGGTGGCGTTGTGGCTGGCCGGGCGCGTGGCCATGCTGTGCGGCCCCGGATTCCTGGCGGCGCTGGTCGACTGGCTGTTCCTGCCGCTGGCCGCCTGGCCTTTGTACCTGGTGCTGCGCCGCTCGGGCAATACGCGCAACCTGTTCCTCGTCGGCTTGCTGGCCCTGCTGGCGCTGGCCAATGGCCTGTTCCACGCGGCCGTGCTGGGCTGGCTTCCGCTGTCGCTGTTTGTGCCCGTGCAGGCGGCCATTTTCATCATCGTGCTGATCGAATCGGTGATCGGCGCGCGCGTGATCCCCATGTTTACGCGCAATGGCGCACCGGGCAGCACGCCCGTGGCCAGTCCGAAACGCGCGCTGGCGGCCGTGGCCTGCATGGCGGCCGCCGCGATCGCGTGGCTGGCCGGCGCGCCAGCCTGGCTGACGGCGCCGCTGGCCTTCTGCGCCGCCGGCGTGTCGCTTGCCAACCTGCTGGCCTGGCAGCCGCAGCGTACGGTGCGCGTGCCGCTGCTGTGGATTTTGCACCTGTCGTATGCGTGGATCGGCATCGGCTTTGCGCTGCTGGCGGCCGCCAGCCTGGGCCTGCTGCCGGCCAGCGCCGCCTTGCACGCGCTGACGGTGGGCTCGATGGCGGGCCTGATCATCGGCATGATGACGCGCACCACCCTGGGCCACACGGGGCGGCCGCTCAAGGGCGGGAAGGCGGAAGCGGCGATGTACTGGCTGATCCAGCTGGGTGCGCTGGCGCGCCTGCTGGCCGCCGTCGGTCCCGCCGCGCTGTCGATGCCGCTGCTGCTGGCGGCGGGCGCCTGCTGGTCGCTGGCCTTTGGCCTGTATGCATGCGTGTATGCGCCGTATCTGTGGCGCGCCAGGGTGGATGGCCGCGAAGGCTAGGCTGGCAAGTTTGTCATTGGCACGGCCGCCTGGCCGGGCCGCGTCTGTGCCGTGAATGCGGCTGCGGCCTCGATGGCCTGCGCCAGCGCCTGTTCCAGTGCATCAAGGGCGGCCGACGCATCGTCGCCCGCGTGCAGCAGCTGTTCGGCTTGCTGGGCCGCGTGCACGGTGGCGGGCAGTGCCAGGCTGCCGGCCACGCCGGCCAGCTTGTGCGCCAGCGCGGCGGCGTCGGCGCGTGCATCGGCCGCCAGCAGCGCGCGCATGGCGCCCACCGTGTTGCGGTAGGTGCTGCCGAAGTGCGACAGGTGCTGGCGGTAGGGTGCTTCATCGAGCCACTGCTCCATGCCTTGCACCAGGTCGATCACGGGCGCCGCGCCGCCCGCCCGCACGGGCATCGCCGCTTCGGCCACGACGGGCGGCAGGGCCGGCAGCCCTTGCGCGTGGCGCCGGTGCGCGCGCGCGATCAGGGCGATGGTCTGCGGTACGTCGAACGGTTTGCTGATGAAATGGTTCACGCCCGCTTCCAGCGCCGCCGCGCGCTGCGTCTGGAATGCCCCGGCCGTCAGCGCCACCACGGGCAGGTCCTGGAACTGCGGCAGCTGGCGTAGCGCGCGCGTCGCCTGCAATCCGTCCATGACGGGCATCTGCACATCCATCAGCACGATGTCGACGTCGGCCGGGTGGGCCAGCAGCCAGTCCAGCGCCTGCTGGCCGTCGCAGGCGAACGAGGGCAGGGCGCCCTGGTCGCACAGGATATGGTTGACCACGTCGCGGTTGATGTCGCTGTCGTCGACCACCAGCACGCGCACGCCGGCCAGCACGCGCTCGCCCAGCGCTCCATGGCCGACGTCCAGGCCGACGTCCAGGCCGGCCGCTTCGGCGCGCCGCTGGCGCGCTTCCATCGTCGCGTTGTACAGGCTGGAAGCCGTCACCGGTTCATTGAGGATGGCATCGGCCGGATTGGCCGGGTCCGTACGGCGGCGCGCGGGCGCTGTCGCCGGCGCGCCGCTGGCCGCCAGGATGACGATGGGGCAATCCTGCGGCGGCAGGTGCTCGCGCAGGGCGCGCGCCGTGGTTTCGCCGTCCATGTCGGGCATGCGCGCGGCCAGCACGATGACGCCGGGCCGCGCGTCGTCGGCACAGGCCAGCGCATGCTCGAGCGCCGCCTGGCCGCCGGAGACGGCATGCACGCTCCAGCCCAGGCCCTGCGCCACGGCGGCCACGGCGCCGCGCGCGTCGGCCTTGCCATCGGCCAGCAAGACGCGCAAACCCTGCATGTCGGGCGAGGACGGGACGCTGGCGGCCATCAGCTGCAGCGGCACCGTGAAGCTGAAGGTGCTGCCTTGGCCCGTGACGCTGGTCAAGCGCATGGAGCCGCCCATCAGGCGCACCAGCTGGCGGCAGATGGTCAGGCCCAGGCCCGTGCCGCCGAAGCGGCGCGTGGTGGACGTGTCGGCCTGGGCGAAGGCGGAAAAGATCGCTTCCTGCACTTCAGGCGCGATACCGATGCCCGTGTCGCGCACGCTGAAACACAGCACCGCGGCGTCGCCGTCGCGGCTTTCCAGTGCGCTCGTCAGCTCGACCGTGCCCTGCGTGGTGAACTTGATGGCATTGCTGGTCAGGTTGACCAGCACCTGTTCCAGCCGCAGCGCGTCGCCCATCACCTGGTCGACGCCGTCGGGCAGCGGCCCGATGCGCACCTCGATCGGCTTGTCATGCGCGGCAACGCCCATGCTGGCGGCGATCTTCTCGATCACGTCGGCCAGGCGGAACGGCGCCTGTTCGATGGTCATGTGGCCCGCCTCGATTTTCGACACGTCGAGCACGTCGTTGATGATGCCCAGCAGCGACTGGCCGGCGGCGCGGATCTTGCGCGCCATCTGCAGCGCTTCGCCATCGAGGCCGTCGCGCTCCAGCAGCCAGGCCATGCCGAGGATGGCGTTGAGCGGCGAGCGGATTTCATGGCTCATGTTGGCGAGGAATTCCGCCTTGCTGCGGTTGGCCGCTTCGGCCGCGTCGCGCGCCAGCAGCATGGCCTCTTCGGCCTGTTTTTGCGCGCAGATATCCTGGGCAAAGATCAGGGTGGCCGGTCCATCCTTGAGCAGCACGCGCGTGGTGGTCTTGAACATGGGCACGGGCAGGCCCTGCTTGCCCAGGCCGACGGCCTCGAACACCTGTTCACTGGGCGAATCGGCTTCGATCAGCGCTTCGTTGGCGGCCAGCGCCGCCAGCGATGGCGGGGAAATCATGGCGGACCAGGGCAGGCCGTTCAGATTGTCTTCCATCGTGTAGCCGTGCAGCCTGCGGTAGCGGGGATTCGAATAGATGAAGCGGCCGTGGCGCAGGATGGCGATGGCCACGGGCGCATCTTCGATCAGGGTGCGAAAGCGCGTTTCGCTATCGGACACGGCTTGCATGGCCTGGCGCTCGCTTTCCTGTTCCGCATGCCAGGCGGCCTGCTGCCGGCGCCGCCGCTGGCTCCAGAACAGCAGGCTGGCCGCGGCCAGCGCCAGCACGGCAAAGGAGAGGACGTAGCCGAGCGCCTGGCGCCGCAGCGGGGCGGCGATGGCCGCTTCTTCGCGGCTCAGGCCGATGATCAGGGCGCGGTCCATGTGCAGGGCGGTGGGGGCGATGGTCGCCATGGCCATGATGCGGGGGGCGGTGTGGGCGCCGGCGCCGGCAATTTCGACGCCGCTCAGGACACCCGCCTGGTAGCCGCTGTCGCGAAAGCGCCGCAGGAAGCTGCCGGGGACGTCCATATTGCCGCCATTGGCAGTCCTGGCCGGGTAGTTGAGGAACTGCTGGCCGTCGCCATGCAGCACCACGGCCCACACGTCGGGGGCGTACATGGCGGTGCGGAACTTGGCCGTGAAGTATTCGGGGGCGAAGGTGGCCACCACCACGCCGGCAAAGCGGCCCTGTTTGTCCTGCACCATGCGCGATGCCGTGATGACCAGGTCGCCCTTGAAGGAATGGAAGGGCGCCGAGATGTACAGCATGCGTGCATCGGGGGCATCGCGCGCCGTCTGGAAGTAGCCGCGGCGCGAAAAATCCTGGTTTGCCAGTTCCGCGATGTTGGTGGCGACCGCCTTGCCTTGCGCATCGATGACGAGCATGGTGCGCACGCCCGGCATGGCGTCGACCAGCGCGGCCAGGCGCCGCGGCAGCGCTTGCCCGGCGTCCGGTACGGGGCCGGCGGCCAGATAGTCGCGGATCACGCCGCCCAGCACCAGGTTGGTCGCCGCCAGGTCGACTTCGATGTTTTTTGCCAGCAGCGCCGTCAGCACGCTCAGGCGCTCGCGCTCGGCCTCGTCATGCCGCGTCGCTTCGGCCAGGTGCGCATAGGCGAGGGCGGCAGCGACGATCAGCAGCCCGAGAAGCAGGAACAGCCACTCGATCCATCGTCTGCGCAACGCCGCCGCCTCTGTGTGATAGCTCATGTGGCGATGCTATACCCGATAGGGATGGAGAACAACTTTTGCGCACAACTGGCGCAACTATGCATGTGATAGTGTGGTCAATTTGCCGCCCAGCGGCAGCCGCAGGCGGAAGACGGCGCCCTGGCCCGGCGCGGATGCGACGCCGATGCTGCCGCCCATCAGCGCGACGAGCTGGCGCGCGATGGCCAGGCCCATGCCGGCGCCATCGTGGGCGCGGCTCGGCGAGTCGTCGGCCTGCGAGAATTTGTCGAAGATCACGCCTTGCTGCGCCTGCGCGATGCCGATGCCCGTATCGCGCACCTCGATCTGCAGGTCCGCGCCGCTGTGCGTGACGTGCACGTCGACCCGCCCGGCGGCCGTGTAGCGGATGGCGTTATCGAGCAGGATGTCGAGCACGCGCACGAAGCGGATGCGGTCGCAATCGATGCTGGGCGGCGTGGCGGGCGCCACTTGCGCGGCCAGCTGCAAGCCCTTGTGCGCCGCGCGCGGCCGGTGCGGCGCCAGCGCCAGTTCCAGCAACTGGTCCAATGGCGCGGCGGCGGACTCCAGCCGGACCTGGTCGTGCTCGAGCGCGCTCAATTCCATCGCCGCTTCGACCATGGACAGCAACTGGCGGCCGCTGTCCTGTATCGTTTGCGCGTAGGCGGCCTGTTCCGGCTCGCGCAGCTGCTCTTGCAGCAGCTCGGAGAAGCCGAGGATGCCGTTGAGGGGCGTGCGCAATTCATGCGACATGTTCGACAGGAAGCGCGACTTGGCTTCGCTGGCGGCGATGGCCCTGGCGCGGCTGTCGACCAGGCGGCCGATCAGCAGCACCAGCGCGGCCCAGGACAGCACGATCAGCGCGCTCGTGATGGCCGCCATCAGCAGGGCCTGGTTGCGGCGCGAGACGTAGTCGGCCAATACCGTGTCGCGGTCCAGTCCGACCAGCATGTACAGCGGGTAGCCAGCCAGTTTTTCAAATGCGTAAAAGCGCAGGATACCGTCGACGGGACTGCGTTCGGTGAAGCCGCCCCGCGTTTTACCTTGCATCAAGGAAAATACCTTGCTGGCGCCGATATCCTGGCCGATGGTGTCGGCGGCGCCGACCCGGCGCGCGCGCACCACGCCGTCGCTGCCGACAAGCTCGGTGGAGCTGTTGTCGCCGAGGTCGACTTCGTCGTACAGGCGGGTAAAGTAATACGGGTCCATCGAGACCACCACCACGCCCTTGAAGCGCCCATCGGCATGGTTGATGCGGCGCGTCAGCTGGATCGACCATTTTTTCGACACGCGGCCCAGCACGGGCTTGCTGATATACAGTTCGCCGCTGTCGCGCTGCATGTGTACGCGGATGTGCTCGCGGTCGGCCAGGTTGGTCGGCTGGAAGGGGCGGCTTGACAGCACCATGTCGCCTTGTTCGTCGACGATGGTAAACAGGTTGTACAGGGGGCCGGGCCTGAGGCCTTGCCGCAGGTCCGTCACGATGTCGAGGCCGCTACCCAGCACCTGGTAGCGGCTGCGCAAATACGTGGCCGCCTGGTCCGCCGCCTCGATCGTGCGGATCGCATGCTCGTCGAAGACGCGCGCCATGCTGCGCGCATCGCGTCCGGCGCCGGCGATGGCACTGTCGTAGGCGTGCCGCAGTTGCAGCACGGTGATGCTCCACAGCCCCGCCAGCAGCACGGCCATGAAGAGCGACAGCAGGGTGCGCGCATCCCAGCGCTCCCAACGCTGCCAGGCCATGGCCTTCCGGTATCTGTGCTGTTGCATGCTGCCTCCGCGAGGATTGTCATTCTGTGCGCGATTTATCAATTATAGTGAATATAATTGAATTTATCGAATAAAATGATTTTTATGCGGGAAGTGTTGTATTGAGCGCTGGCCCTGGCGGCTAGCGCGTCGCCGCCTGGCGCGTCAGCCAGCGCTCGACCATGTCGCGCAGCTGGCTGGCCGTAAACGGCTTGGACAGGTAATCGTCCATGCCAGCCGCCACGCAGCGCTGCCGGTCGTCTTCGGTGACACCGGCCGTCAGGGCGATGACGGGCAGGCGCGCCGCGCCGCTGGCCGCTTCGCGGGCGCGCAGGGCCTCGCACGCCTGGTAGCCGTCCATGACGGGCATCATGCAATCCATCAGCACCAGGTCGTACTGCCGTTCGGCCAGCGCCTGCAGGCCCAGCGCGCCGTTCTCCGCCGTGTCGATGCTGTAGCCGCGGGATCCCAGCTGCAGACACACGAGCTGGCGGTTCAGCGCCGTGTCCTCGACCAGCAGGATGCGCGCGCCCGGCTCCGGCGCTGGTGCAGGCGCGGGTGTGGATTCGGATGGCGCTGCTGTCTCCGGCTCCGGCGATGTGGCGGCCGGCGTCCGCGGCGCCAGCGCCACGGGCAGAGCCGCCTCGTGTTCTTGGCGCCGCAGCAGGGACATGATCAGCGCGATGGCCCCGGCCAGCACGAGCAGGCTGACGACGGCCGCACCGCCCATGGTGCGCAGCATGCGCCGCCAGCCCGCCAGGTAGACCTCGTCCGTGACGGTGACGTTGACGGCCAGCGGATAGTCGCGCACCAGCCGTATGCCGGCCAGGCGGTCGACCGGGCGTCCCTGCTCGGCTGCGCGCGGCGAGTCCACCTGCAGCACGCCATCGGTCTTGCCCTGTTCCAGCAGGCGGTAGGTGCTGCCCGTCAGGTTGCGTTTGCCCATCATGGCGGGCACGGCCGGCCAGCGGGCCAGCAGCGTGTAGTCGCTGCGGTACAGGGAAAAGGCCGTGTGTTCGCCGATGCTGGTGCTCTGGAAGAATTTGCTGAAGAAATCGCACGACAGGCCGACCAGGACCACGCCCAGGAAACGGCCGTCCGGGCCGCTGATGCGCCGGCTGATATAGAAGGTCCAGGCGCCATTGCCCTTGTTTTGCACGGGCGCGCTCACATGCATGCCGCCGTGCGGGTGGCGCCGGTGATACTCGAAGTAGTCGCGCTCGCCGAGGCGGATGGGTGGCGCGGGAAACGCGCGGCTGAAGGCCAGCACGCCGGCATCGCTGCCGACGATGGATACCACGTCCACTTGCGGTACGCCGCCGATCTTGTGCCGCAGCATCTGGTGCATGGCCGGGGTGCCGACGGCGGCGGCCAGCGCCTGCGCGTCCGCAGGGGCGGCGGCCTCGATCTCGCTGCTGACGCTGTCGAGCACCAGGCTGGCCGCCGTCATGCTCTGCGCCGTGTTTTCCGCCAGCAGCAGCGACAGATTGGACAGGTCCTGTTTCCAGTCATCGACGGCTTCGCGGTGCAGCACCACGCCGGAGACGACGATGCGCAGCGCCAGCAGGCCCACCAGCACCAGGCCGACGATGGCCACCGTGGTGCGCGGCCGATAGTGGTGCACCAGGCGCAGGACGGCCTGGCGCGCGTTCATGCCTGCGCGCCCGTGTATTCGAGCATGCTGCGGCGTACTTCCTGCTCCACTGCGCCGATCAGCGCCGCCGTTTCGGCCAGCCAGTCCGGTGCCGCCACGCCCTGATGGCGCACCAGCTGCTCGAGTGCCGCCAGGCGCGCCACGAGGGCGCTGGCGCCCAGCAGGGCCACGGTGCCGCGCAAGGTATGGCAGCTATGCACGATGGCTTGCGCCGCACCGCCGCGCACGGCCTGCTCGACGCGCGCAAACATGGCCGGCGACGTGTCGAGGTAGGTCTGCGACAGGGCGCGGAACATCTCGAGGTCGTGGCCGGTGGCGTGGAACAGCACGGCAGGATCGATGTGGCGATAGGCTGGCATGGCGGCTCCGTGGCGAAGGGAAAGCGGTGGCGGCTCAGGCGGCCAGGCTGTTGCGCCGCGCATGGCCGGCGCAGCAGGCACGCAGATAGCCGCGCAGCTCGTCGTAATTGACGGGTTTGGCAAAGAACACGACGCCTGGCGGCACGCCGCCCCGTTCCTGCAGCTCTTCCTGCGTCAGGCTCGACAGCATGGCGATGTGCATGTCCGCCAGCAGCGGGTCGGCCAGGATGGTGCGGATCACTTCGTAGCCGTCGATGCCTTCCATGACGATGTCGGCCAGCAGGATGTCGGGCTGGTCGCGGGCGATTTCCATCAGCGCCTGGTAGCCGTTCTCGCAAAAGCGCAAGTCCGCCTGCAAGCCCCATGAACCGATCTGTTTTTCATACAGCGCGCGCTCGATCGGATTGTCTTCGATGACCAAGATGGACGGCGGGCGGCCCGATGGGACAGGGCGGCTGGCCCGTGACGCGCGCTGATCCTGTCCCGGCTGGCCGGGATTGCCCTTGTAGGCTTCGACGGCCGCGAGGGGAATGCGCCGGTGGCCGCCCTTGGTCTTCCACGCTTCGATCACGCCGGCCTCGACCAGTTGCTGCACTGAGGTGACCGAGATGCCGAGGATTTCGGCGGCCTTTTGGGTGGTGCAGACGTCTGCAGTGTGCATGATGGGCTTTATGGTCGCGATGAAGTTGATGGGAATGATACGCAATCGGGCTCAAAAAATCAATTTCAACGAATTAGATGAATTCACTGAAAACCTGGCGTGCGGCTGGCCGGACCCGCGTGCGCGTACGGCAGGGGGCGGGATGGGTGTGCGGTTCCAGGATATCGCGCCATTCGCTCCACTCCGCATTGCTGTGGCGTAGTAGGGTTTCCATGTGGCCTGCGTCCAGGCCCAGTACCCGCGCCGTGGCCAGGGCGGGCTCGCGCGGCCCCGCGCCGTTGCGCAGTATCAGGTCGGCGAAGCTGCTGGCCAGCTTCAGCAGCCAGGCCAGGTCCGTCATGCGCCCGGCCCGTCCGAAGCCGGGCGGCGCGGCATGGCAGAGCACGGCGTCGCACAGGATGTCCGCCATGCCCCAGCCCCGCATGAGGATGGCCGACAGGGCCAGCTGGTGGTGGCCGAAGCGCTGCGATTCTTCGCACAGCAGCCGGGCCGTGACGCCATTGCCGTACTGGCCCAGCAGTTCTCCATATTCCTGCGGATGCACGGTGGCCAGGGCCAGCTGGCCGCAGTTGGCCAGCAAGCCGCAACTGTACAGCTCATCGGCCGGCGCCAGCTGCAGCGCGTCGCCTGCCACGCGGGCGGCGCACGCCATGGCCAGCGAGTGCGACCAGTAGCGCTGCGCGTCGAAGTGCGCGCACGTGGGCGCTGGCGGGGCCGGAGTGGCGCACGCCTGGCGCAGGGCGGGCAGGCCGATGGCCGCCAGCATCGCGGCGCTGACGGCCGCATGCCTGCGCCCGCCCGGCGGCACGCCCGCATTCGCCAGGCCGATGAGCTTGCCGGTCATGGCCGGATCGCAGCCCAGCTGTTCCGCCAGTTCATCGAGCGCCACCTGCTGCTGGCACAAGGTGGCCAGCCAGTGGCGCCGCCAGGCGGGCGAAGGCAGGATGGCGCCGCCGGGCAGGAACGCCAGGTCGATGTGCGCGCTCATGGCCGGCTTCCTACGCCGTTGCAGTCATCGGCCTGCGCCGTGCCCGCCGTCTGCAGGGCCGTCACGGCTTGCGACAGCGCATCGAGCGCCATCAGCAGTTCCGCATGCAGGCGGTGCAGGGCGCCGATATCGTTGGAAAAGCCCGCATGCACAGCCTGGCGCGACAGGGCCTGCAATGGGAGCAGGCCCATGGACTGGCTGCCATCGAGAATTTCCTGTGCCAGCACTCTTGCCGGGGCGGCCCGCTCGCAGCGCAGCGCATGGGCGATGCCGGCGAGGCGGTCGCGTGTCTCGGCCACGAACAGGGCCAGAATCTCGCCCTGCAGGCGCCGGTCGTGGCCGAACATGGCGTCCAGGCGGGCCGCGTCGAATGGCGGCGTGTCCGGTGCCTTGGGCGCTGTAGACGGTGGTGCGCTGTCAGCCGCCTTGGCCGGTGGGACCGCTTTGCGCATTTGCAGCAGTGCGTGCAGATCGGCCGGCGCCGCGCCGGCGGCCTGCGTGCGGTCGGCCTGCTGCCAGCGGGTGCGGCGCCAGAGCAGCGCGGCCAGCAGCAACAGCAGGCCTGCCAGCGCCAGCGCCGGGCGCATCAGCGAGAGGTCTTCGCAGCGAAGGAAGGGGTGAATGGCGAGAAAGGAGTTCATGGCAGTGCTCCAGTGCGTTCTATGCGAGTGATCCTGCGTGATGGCGGACCTAAAATACGTCCCAGTCGCCCGAATCGGCGGCGGCCGGCGCCGCTTTCCTGGCCTGGCCTGCGGGGCGCGTGGCGACCAGCTTGAGCGTCGCCTTGTGCGGCGCGGGCCGCGGCGCGGCAGGCGCGCGCGGCGCCGCGCCGGCCTGTCCCTGCGCCAGCTTGAAGGCGCCCACCACGCCGGCCAGCCTGGCTGCCTGCTCCTGCAGCGATTGCGATGCCGCCGCCGCTTCTTCGACCAGGGCCGCGTTCTGCTGCGTGACTTCATCCATCTGCGTGATGGCGCGGTTGATTTCCTCGATGCCCGTGCTTTGCTCCACGCTGGCGGCCGAGATTTCGCTGACGATGTCGGTAACGCCGCGTACCGTGTCGACCACTTCCGTCATGGCCGCGCCGGCCTGCTGGACCAGCTTGCCGCCTTGGCCCACCTGTTCCACGGAGTCGCTGATGAGTACCTTGATTTCCTTGGCGGCCGCGGCCGAACGGTGCGCCAGGTTGCGTACTTCGGTGGCCACGACGGCAAAGCCGCGCCCCTGTTCTCCGGCGCGCGCCGCTTCCACGGCCGCATTCAGGGCCAGGATATTGGTCTGGAAGGCGATGCCGTCGATGACGCCGATGATGTCGGCGATCTTGTTCGACGAGCTGTCGATCGCTTCCATCGTGCGTATCACGTCGCCCATCACTTGTCCGCCCCGCTGCGCCTTGTCCGAGGCGCTGATGGCCATTTGCTGGGCCTGGCGGGCATTGTCCGCGTTTTGCCGCACGGTGGCCGTCAGTTCTTCCATGGCCGAGGCGGTTTCTTCCAGCGAGCCCGCTTGCTGTTCCGTGCGCGCCGACAGGTCCAGGTTACCGGACGCGATTTCGCCCGAGGCCGTGCTGATGCTGTCCGTGCCGGAACGCACTTCGGCCACGATGCGCACCAGGCTCGCGCTCATGTCCGCCATGGCCTGCATCAGCTGGCCCACCTCGTCGTTCGAGGTGGCGCGGACCTGCACGCTGAGGTCGCCGTCCGCGATGGTGCGGGCCACGCCGATGGCGCCGGCCAGCGAGGCGGCGATGCGCCGCGCCAGCAGCAGGCCCATGCTGGCCACCAGGGCCGTCACGGCCAGGGACAGGGCGATGGCAATCCAGCGCGCGCTGGCAGCGGCTGCGGCGCCATCGGCCGCACCTTTGGCCGCCAGGTTTGCGTTGTAGCGGTGGTGGGCGGCGAGGGCGTCGACCAGTTCCTTGATGATGGGCTGGTTTTGCGCCAGCAAGTCGCGCGCCGCGTCCAGTTCACCGGCCTTCGACAGCGCCAGCACCTTGTCGCGCACTTCATCGTAGCGCAGCAGCACGGCGCGGTCGGCGGCCAGCAGCGCGCGGTCCTGTTCATCGGTGATATCTTCTTTTTCATACTGGTCGAGCGCCTTGCCGACCGCCGCGCGCGCTTCCCTGATGCCCGCTTCCAGCTTGGCGCGTCCGGCCGCATCCTTGCTGGCCATGTGCTGCCAGACGGCCGTGCGCATCTGCGCGAACGGTACAAAAGCGTCGTTCAAGGTGAGCAGACTGGGTACCGTGTTGACAGTGGCATAGCTGGCCGCCGTGTACACGCGGTCCATCTGGTAGATGCCAAAGCCCGCGAGGGCGGCCAGCCCGAGGACGACGGAGAGGATCAAGGCGTACAGCCGTTTAGCGATGGTCATTTTGGGCGCCGCTCCAATGAAGTGAAATTCAAGAAAAATGTTTGGCTTGGGAGGTTTTTTTCCATTTTACGATAAAAATTCGTTTTATTCGAGAAATTTGTTGTTGAATTATTTTATTCAATGATTTTCATTGAAAACATATGCTTATAGCGGGCTGGACGGTAAGACCGTGTATAAAAAGCCACACGGCGTGTACCTGGCCTTCTGGCGTGTGGCACGCTTTGGCGATTAGTGAAAAAATGGAATTCCTTGATCGCCATCAAATACGGTGCGCAGGCGCGTGCCGCCGACTGACTCTTGTAAAGGAGCATCATGACTGCCTCTGCCCGGCCTGGACCCTTGCTTGTCATCACCGCAGTCATCTTCATCTTGCTGGGCCTGGCACTTGCCGGCGGCGGCGCCTGGCTCGTCAGCCTGGGCGGTTCCTGGTATTACGTCGTGGCCGGTATCGGCATGCTCGTCGCGGGCGCGCTCGTGTGGAAGGGGCGGCGCAGCGCCCAGCTGTTTCTCGCGCTGCTGCTGTTCGCCACCCTGATCTGGTCCGTGATCGAAGTGAAGTTCGACTGGTGGCAATTGCTGCCGCGCCTCGATATCTGGTTCGCCGCCGCCGTCTGGCTGCTGCTGCCGTTCGTCGACCGCCGCCTCGATCCGCCATTGACGGCCGGAGCGAAACCGCGCGACGCGGGCAAGAGCGCGCTGGCCGCCGCCGTGGTACTGACGGCCGCCGTGGGCGTGTTCTCGCTATTTCAGGACTACTACACCTTGCATGGCGAAGTGCCGGCCGAGAACATGGCAGCCGCGCCGCAAGGCGATTTCGCGCCGGGCGTGGCGCCCAACGACTGGGCCGCGTATGGCCGTTCCGGCTATGGCGACCGCTATGCGCCGGCCGCGCAGATCACGCCGGCCAACGCGTCGCAGCTGAAACAGGCATGGGTGTACAACACGGGCGACTTCAAGGGTCCGAACGATCCGGGCGAGATCGCCAACGAAGTCACGCCGCTGAAAGTGAACGGCATGCTGTACCTGTGCACGCCGCATAACATCGTCATTGCGCTCGATCCGGACACGGGCAAGGAGATCTGGCGCCACGATCCGAAGATCAACCGCGACGCATCGACCTACCAGCACATGATCTGCCGCGGCGTGGCCTACTGGGACGTCAACGCGGGCCGCGCCAAGGGCGACCCGGCACCCGAGGCGGCCGGCATGGAATGCCCGCGCCGCATCCTCGCGCCCACCATGGATGCCACCCTGATCGCCGTCAACGCCGATACGGGGGTAGCCTGCAAAAGCTTTGGCGAAAATGGCGTGATCGGCCTGTACCATGGCATGGGCATGAAGAAGCGGGGATTCCTGATGCCGACGTCGCCGCCGGCCGTGGCGCAAAACGTGGTGGTGATGGCCGCCAGCGTCACCGATAACTTTTCCACGGAAGAGCCGTCGGGCGTGATCCGCGGCTACGATCCCGTCACGGGCAAGCTGATGTGGAACTGGGATGCGTCGAACCCGGACGACACGGCGCCGATTGCCGATGGAAAAACGTACACGAACAACTCGCCCAATTCCTGGGGCGTGTCCAGCATCGATGAAAAACTGGGTATGGTGTACATCCCGATGGGCAATGAAACGCCGGACACGTGGGGTGGCAACCGCAATCCCCATGGCGAGAAATACAATAGCGCCATCGTCGCGCTGGACCTGGCGACGGGCAAGGTGCGCTGGGTCTACCAGACCGTGCACCACGATATCTGGGACATGGATATCGGCGGTCAGCCCACCCTGGTCGACATCGACACGCCGAAAGGCAAAGTGCCGTCCGTCGTGGCCACGACGAAACGCGGCGACATCTACGTGATCGACCGGCGCGACGGCAGCCTGGTCGTGCCGGCGCCGGAAAAACCCGTGCCGACGAACAACCCGGCTCCCGGCGACCGCCTGTCGCCCACGCAGCCGTTTTCGGGCCTCACTTTCTTGCCCGAGAAAAACATCAGCGAAACGGATATGTGGGGCACGACGCCATTCGACCAGCTGGCGTGCCGCATCATCTTCCGCCAGCACCGCTACGAAGGGCCGTTCACGCCGCAAACGGTGGCCGAAGGCAAGATCAAGGGCGCCATCATCTCGCCCGGCCCGCTCGGTATCTTCGAGTGGGGCGGGGCGGCCGTCGATCCGGGCCGGCAATTGCTGCTGGTGAACCCCGACTACATGGGCTTTCTGGAGCGTCTGGTGCCGCGTGCGCAAGCGAACGCGAAGGGCGGTACGGGATCCGAAATGGGCTTGCAGCCGCAGACGGGCGTGCCGTTTGCCGTGGAAATCAAGCCTTTTCTTTCGCCGCTGGGCTTCCCATGCCAGGCGCCGCCATGGGGCTATATCGCCGCCGTCGACTTGCGCACCATGAAAAAAGTGTGGATGCACAAGAACGGCACCACGCGCGACAGCGCCCCCGTGCCCATCGCCTTGCCGCTGGGCGTGCCCAGCCTGGGCGGCATCAGCACCACGGGCGGCGGCGTGGCCTTCCTCAGCAGCACGCTCGACTACTACATCCGCGGCTACGACGTGCGCAATGGCAAGACCGTATGGAAAGCCCGCCTGCCGGCCGGCGGCCAGGCCACGCCGATGAGCTATATCTCCGACAAGACGGGCAAGCAATATGTCGTCGTCATGGCCGGCGGCCATGGTTCGCTCGGCACGAAGATGGGCGATAGCCTGGTGGCGTTTGCGTTGCCGGATGAGGCGGTGAAGGAGGGGGCGAAGACGAAATAGTTAGACACGCCGCGGTGCCGGCATTGCTGGCGGCACCGCGGCGGCATTCGCTGTCGGTCTGGCGAGTTTTCAAATTTGCATGTTGCTTGTGGGAACGCCGTTTGTTAGACTTCAAAGCGGTGTTTCAATTCAAATAATATGTGAATGATTGTAATGATAAAGATAAAAATTTCCGCAATAACAGCAATTCTCCTTTCCTTGATCGCCTGTTCTCCCAAAGCGCCTGATGCTACAACGCAGGCCGCGACAAATAGCAGCCCAGCTGCCGTCATTGAGGCAGTCAAGCCGGTCGATGCATGGCATTACTTCGCCAGCGAAGATAAAATGAGCGGCGATACGGTCTACTTTGCGAACCTGCATAGCAGTAATACGGTTGATTTTGCTTTTCCGTATAACGGAGAACAGAATGCCAGTGTGACGCTGATGAGTGATAGCCGGCCTAAGAAGAGTGCGATGTTCTCGATTAAGAAGGGCCAGATATTGTGCCAATCCTATCAAGATTGCCTGGTGCAGGTGAGATTTGACGATAGTCCGCCTGGTTATTACAAGGCCGTTGGCGCCTCCGATCAAAGTACGACAACGATCCACTTCCGTGATGGGGATAAATTTTTCCAGGAATTAAAAAAGGCGAAAAGGCTGCGCATTGCCGCAGAAATGTATCAGGAAGGTTCGCCTGTATTTGAATTTGATGTCAGTGCATTCGATCTGCAAAAATTCCTGCCCAAGAAATAAATTCAAATAAAGTCGCTTCCTGATAAAAAGGCGTTGTCCACGAGCTTATTGCGGACAACGCTTTTTTTATTGCGCCGCCAATCCCAGTTTCAGTCCCACCAGCTTGCCCGGCGCGGCCTCCGTTTTTTCCGGCGCACCGGCGCTGACCCTGGCCGCCTGCGTTCCATCCTGCTGCAGGGCGGCCAGAATCGCCGCGCTGCGCTGGGTGCCCAGCTTGCTCAAGGCGTCGGCCGCCAGGGGCTGCTTGGCTTCCAGCTGCTCGCGCAAGCCCTTGTAGAAGGCGCCCGTGTCGGCCACTTGCGGCTCGCCTTCGATCAGCTTGCCCAGACGTTGGAATACGGGGATTTTTGCCGGAGCCGATGCGGCTGCTGATGCCGCCTCTGCCGCCGCTGTGGCTGGGACGGCCGATTCCGCCGCCTTTTTCTGCTTGTCCAGCTCGGCCTTGCCGAAGCGTTCCGCGTACAGGTCGCGCAGGGCGCCCCGTATCTTGCGTTCGCCCAGGTTCAACGGTCCCGGCTCTTCGCCCGCTTCCAGCTTGATGCCGGCCTTGGCGGCGACGGCGCGGCGCACGGCCTGGGCGCGCAGGGCGGCCGCGTCCGTATCGCTGTACTGGCCTGGCACGGCCAGCTTCAGCTGTTCGCGCTTGGCGAGGATTTGCGCCACCTGCTTGAGCTTTTCCCGCTCGGGCGGCAGCAGCACGGCGCTGCCCGCATCGAAGTCGATCGATTCGAGCTTGTCGGCGCTGATGCCGAGCAAGTTGCCCAGCGCGCGAAATGGGGCCGTGACGATTTTCGTCAGCACATTGCCCACGGCTTTCCAGATCAGGGCGCCATAGCTGAATTGCGGGTCGTTCATGTCGCCCGACACGGGCAAGCCCAGGTCGATGCGCCCGTCCGAGTCCTTGAGAATGGCCAGCGCCAGTTCCAGCGGCAGCTTCAAGGCGTCCGGGCTGTCGATGCGCTCGCCCAGGGTCAGCTTGTCGAGAACGATCTGGTTTGTGCCGTCGAGCTGGCGGTTGCGTACCTTGTATTGCAAGTCCAGCGAAATCTTGCCTTCTGCCACCTTGTAGCCGGCGAACTTCATCGTGTACGGCGAGGCGGACACCATGTCGACATTTTTGAAGACGACGTTCAAGTCCGTGTTGTCGGTTGGGGCGAAGGGATTTAATTGGCCACGCACGCGGGCGAGGCCGAATTCGTCGATGCGGCCATCGAGTTCGATCTGGCTGCGCGCATCACGTTTCGTCGACAGGCCCGTGACGACGCCATTGAGTTCATAAATCTTGGCGGCGAACTGGGGCCGCAAGCTGAGGTCGGCAAAGTCCAGCTTGGCGTTTTGCAGGCGCACGCGGCGCACACGCACGGGGAAGACGGCGTCGGCCGCCGGCGTGGTGGCGGCAACGGGAGCCGGCGCAGGTGCGGTGGCCGTGGCAGGCTCGGGCGCCTTGACCAGCAGGCGCTGGGCATTGAGGCTGCGGTCGTTTTCGATGATCAGCTGGGCGTTCGGTTCCACCACACGCAGTTCGGGGATGTCGACGAAGTCGGGCCCCACGCTGGCCGTCATCTTGTCGGCGCGCACGCTTTTCCATGAGGCAAAGCGTTTGCCATCCGTTTCATTGAGCACGAGGCCGGCAATATCGACGCCGCCCACATAGCGGACCTTGGGCGCTTTCGGCGCGCCGCCGCCTGTCGTCAGGCGGCCGCTGCCGGAGAGCGACCCGCTTGCCAGTTTCAGTTTGATATGCTGCGCCAGCAACGGTTGCACGGGCGCCAGGGTCAGCTGCTTCAAATTCAGCTGCGCATCGACGGCGCCCGTGCCCGGCACGAACTTGCCATTGGCCGTCAACAGTCCGCCTTCGCGCAGGCCTACGCCCAGCTCGAACGGCAGCGCCTGTTTCATATCGTTGCTGACGTCTTGCAGCGACAAACGGGCATCTTGCAGCGTGACCTTGATGCCAGTGCCCGCGTCATCGAAACGGGCGCCGAACTTGCTCAGTTCTACCTTGTCTACCTTGGTGGACCATGGCGCGGATGGCGCATCCTTGGCAGTGTCGGCCTTGCTGGAGGCAAACACGGGCAGCTTTTGCGCAATCGCAAATTCCCCCTGGCGGTTGCGCGCCAGGTCGATCTGCGCGCCGCTGGCTGTCACGGCGCCCAGGTGCACGGTATGCGCCGCCAGGTCGATCTTGCCTTCTGTAAAGCCCAGTTGGGCCAGCTTGAACGGCGTTTGCGCTCCCCGTTGCATGGTGAGGTCGGCCAGGCCGAACTGTGCGCCGTCGATGACGGTGGCCATGCCCGATGGACCTTGCTGCAAGCCCAGCTGCAAGTTCAGCTGCAGCTGCTTGGCGCTCAGCTGCAAAGCCGGCGAGACGGTTTCATCGATGGCGGACACGTCCACATTGGCCAGCGCCAGCTGTTTCAAATCCACTTTCCACTTGCCGGGCGTGGCTGGCGCTGCTGGCGTGGCGGTGGCCGATGCGGCAGGTGCGGGATTACCCGGCAGCATCAGGCTCGCCACATCGATCTCGCCCTTGCTGTCGCGGCGCACGGCCACCTTGCCGCCGACCAGGTTGACCTTGTCGATCGTGACGTTCTGGCGCGCCAGGTCCACGTTCACGCCGGCGATGCCGAGGGTGTTCAGCGACGTGAAGGCGTCGCTCTTGCCACTTTGCACCAGCGCCAGGTCGCGCAAGGCCAGGCCCGCGCCTTTGACGGTCGCTTCCAGCTTGCCGTCCGCATAGGAAAAGGCGTAGGGCAGGCGCGCCGACAGCTTGCCGCTGGCGACAGTCGCGCGCGTATAGGCTTTCAAATACGCGGCCAGGCCCGGCAGGGAAGCGTCGTTCAGTATCAGTTCGCCTTCGCCACGGATGGGGCTGAGCGAAGCGGTGCCGCGCCAGTGCAGCTTGCCGCCGCGCACCGCATCGGCGCTGAGGCTGTAGCTGCCGTTGGCGTCGGGCAGGGTGGAAATATTATCGAGCGTGAAGTTGATCGGCGTGAAGTTGTCCGCATAGCCGGCCTTCTGGTCTTGCCAGTCGACTTTGCCTTGCTCCAGCGCAAAGTGGGCGATGACGAGGCGCGGCATGCCGCCTTCGCTCTTTTCCGGGTGATTGCGTTGCCAGGTGGCCAGCACTTCGGCCAGGTTGAACTTGCCGTCCGGCGTGATCGTCAGTTGTGCTTGCGGCGCCGTGATGCGGATTTCCGCCAGGCTCCAGGCGCGGCGCACGATGGATTTCCATTCCAGCTGCACGGCCAGGGCGCCGATGGACAGTAGCGGTGCATTGTTTGCGCTGGCCGCTTCCGTGAAAGCGATCTTGTCCGCTTCCAGGCGCAGGGTAAACGGGTTAAAGCGCACGTCAGCGATGCTGGCTTGGCGCGCGAGTTCTTTTTCTGCAAATTTGGGCAACTGGTTTTTGATGACGTAGGGCACCAGCCAGAAACCGGCCGCGCTGTAGGCGGCCAGGGCGCAGCCCGTGCCCAGGGCCCAGCGCTGCCAGCGTTTCCAGCGAAATGTTTTCGTCTGCACGCTTTTGTTGTCGATTGTGTTCACGAACTTACCTTTTGATCTTGTTGGGCCGCAGTGTTGCGCGCCGTGACTGTCAGTATGCCTCTTTGCGGGCTCGTCTGCAAAATCCAAACGTGTTCAAGTGATAACAGGCGCCTAAGGGAACTAGTTTCTTCTGTAAAACTCACACAAACTCACCTTTTCTTGATAATGATTCTCATTATCGGTATCATGTGCGCTAACCGTAAGTTTCCGCTTGCCCCCCATTTCCCAATTGAAAGCCTGACGCCATGCCTGTTGTCACTCCCCGCACCCGTTTACTTCCAGTGGTCGCAGCCCTGTCGCTGGCCTTCGCTTCCCACGCCGCGCTGGCGGCCAATGCGGCCAGCGGCCAGGACGAGCCGACGGCTGGCGATGAGAAAGTCATGCAAGCCGTGCAGGTGACGGGCGCCCGCGCGCAAGGACTGGTGCCGCTGACCACGGAGGCGGGCAGTTTCCGTGGCGCCAGCATCATGGACGTGCCGTCGACCGTCAACGTGATTACGCGCGAATTACTGGAGCAGCAAGCCGTGTCCGGCCTGTACGACGCCGTGCGCAATACGGCCGGCGTGACGCGCCAGCAAAATGGGGGCGAGACGTGGGATCAGCTGGTGATACGCGGCATTGCCGTGGAAAACCGCACGAATTACCGCCTCAACGGCTCCCTGCCCATCATGAACTTCTCGCAAGTGCCCATGGAAAACAAGGAGCGGGTGGAAGTGCTGAAGGGCGCTTCGGCCCTGTACTACGGCTTTACGTCGCCGGCCGGCGTCGTCAACTTCGTTACCAAACGTGCCGGCAGCCAGCCCGTCACCAGCATGGGCTTGAGCCTCGATGACCGTGGCAGTGCCGTGGCGAATGTCGACGTGGCGCGCCGTTTTGGCGCGCAGCAGGAATTCGGCGCGCGCATCAATGCCGCTGGCGGCACCCTCGGTTCCTACCTGGATGATGTCGGCAATGGTAACCGCCGCTTCCTTTCCACGGCGCTCGACTGGAGAGTGACGAACAAATTGCTGCTCAAGGCCGACCTCGAGTACGAGCGCCGCAGGGTGACGGAGCAGGCGGGCGTGGCCTTGCCCACGGCCGTGAAAGGCGTGATCAGCTTGCCGCGCGCCGTCGATCCGCGCAAGCTGATCGGCCCCGACTGGTCGAATTTCGAAGCGCAAACCAAAAATGCGCAATTGCGCGCCGATTACGCCATCACCGATGGCTGGGCCTTGACGGTGGAGGCGGGCCACGCGGAAACGGCGCGCGACCGCCGCCTGGCGATCTTCCGCCTGAACAACGCGGCCGCGCTGGCCACGGGCGCGGGCCGCATCACGGGCAATATCCAGCACAGCGTGATGACGTCGGACTTGCTGCGCGCGGAACTGGCCGGCAATGTCAACACGGGTTCCATCGCCCACGAACTGACCCTGGGCGCGTCGCGCACGGACAAATCGCAAGATCCGATTTACCAGAGCAATTACACGATCGCTTCGCAAAACCTGTACAACCCAGTGCCCGTTACGACTGTCGTGTTAGGCCCCAAGCCCACGGCGCCGACGACGGCCGGGCTCGACACGCGCGACACGGGCTTGTATGCGCTCGACCGCATGGTTTTCAGCCCGCAATGGCAAAGCGTCATCGGCGTGCGCCGCAGCAGCTATCAAAGCGACCAGGGCGCCAGCCACTACGACGTCAGCAAGACGACGCCGATGGCCTCATTGATCTACAAGGCCATGCGCGAGCTGTCGTTCTATGCCTCCACGGCGCGGGGGCTGGAAGAGGGCGAAACGGGCCCGACGGGCACGGTCAACCAGGGCGTCAAGATGGCGCCTGGCGTGAGTAAACAAAAGGAACTGGGCGCGCGCTGGCTGACCCCTGGCGGCACCTTGCTGTCTGCCGCGCTGTTCGACATCACGCGCCCCGGCTATTACACGAATGCCAGCAATGTATTCACGTCGGACGGCGAACAACGCTACCGCGGCCTTGAACTGTCGACCCAGGGCAAGCTGACGCGCCAGTTGTCGTGGCAGACGTCGGCCCAGTTCCTCGATCCAAGCTTTGCGCACATCAACGCCGACTACAACGGTAAGGCGCCGGAAAACGCGTCGAAACGCACGGCTAGCGCCTTCCTCGCTTACGCGTTTGACGCCATGCCGGGCCTGTCCGTCAACGGCGGCGCGTATTACTACAGCGCCCGTCCCGTCAACGATTTGAACCAGGCCTTCCTCGGTGGCGTCAGCCTGTTCAGCGCGGGCGCCCGCTATGCGAGCCGCGTGATGGACAAGGCCGTCGTGTGGCAGTTGAACGTGGAAAATGCGGCCGACAAGCGCTACTGGGCTGGTGCCGGCACGCGCCTGGCATCGGGCGCGCCGCGCGCGATCAAGTTGTCGATGAAGGTGGATCTATAAGGCTTGACTTGCGCGCTGTCCACGGGTGACCTGCGCTGATACAATGTTGCCATGTTCATCAGCAAAGGCAAGGCCAGCATCGTCCTGTGGATCGCGTGTATCGCCATCTTCCTGGCTACGCTCGCCCCTACGGTGTCGCGCGCGCTGACGGTCGCCAGCGGCCTGGCCGTGCCCAGCCTGGAAATATGCTCGGTGGCGGGCGGCATGAACATGCTGCCCGCAACATTCTCCACGGACGCGCCCGATACCTCCAAGAGCGGCATGCGCATGGGCGATTGCCCGTGCTGCAGCATGCATGCGGCCACCTTGGACGTGCCACCGACGACCCTCGTGCTTGCTTCCGGCGAGCTCATCACGGGCTTGCTGCCCCTGCTGTTTTACCAATCCGCCACGCCGCTGTTCGCCTGGACACCTGTCCAGCCTCGCGGGCCGCCTGCCGCTTTCTGATCTGTCCCTTTCCCTGAACTGCCTTGCGCCGCGCGTATCGTGCGCTTGCGTCTGTTCGTCTTGCCCATACAGAATCTGAAAGCAGCACCATGAAACATTTCCCCTTATTGATTTTCCTCGCCATCGCCATGCCCGCCGTGGCGCAAACGCGCACTGAACAGGTCCTGCCCGAGATGAAAGTCATCGTCACGGCCATAGGCGACGGCTACCGTCCCGCCGCCGACACGGCGCTCATGTTATCGAGCACGCCCGGCTACAGCGTGGCGGCCGGCGGCGGCGTGTCCGGCTTGCCGGTGGTCAATGGCTTTGCCGATGACCGGCTGAAAATACGCATCGACGGCATGGAACTGACGTCGGCCTGCGCCAACCACATGAATGCGCCGCTGTCGTATATCGATCCGCAGCAGGTGCAGCGCATCCGCCTGATCGCGGGCGTGACACCCGTCAGCGCGGGCGGCGACAGCATCGGCGGCACCATCGAAGTGCAGTCGAACGCGCCCGTGTTCGCCCAGCCCGGCGCGGCCTTGCTCACGCAAGGCAGCTTTGCCGTGTCGGGACGCAGCGTCAACAACAGCGTGGCGACCAGCGTGAACGCGTCGGCCGGCAGCGACGTGCTCAGCGTCGGCTACAGCGGTGCCTACACCCGCGGACACAGCTATGAAGATGGCCACGGCAACAAAGTGCTGGCCAGCATGTTTGAAAGCATCAACCAGTCCATCGTGCTGGCGGCCAAGCGCGATGGCCAGCAGCTGACCCTGCGCGCCGGCGTGCAGCACATCCCGTACCAGGGTTTTCCCAACCAGTACATGGACATGACGGACAACCATGGCCAGTTCGCCAACCTCGCTTACAAGGGCGAGTTCGGCTGGGGCGTGTTTGACGCGCGCGCCTACTGGCAGCAGACGGACCATGAAATGGGCTTTTTCACACCCGAGCGCACGGGAACGATGCCGATGATCACGCACGGGCGCAACACGGGCTATGCGCTGATGGCCAGCTTGCCCATGAGCGCGGGCGAGTTGCGCCTGGGCCAGGAGTGGCACGGCTTCCGCCTTGACGATTACTGGCCGGCCGTGCCCGGTTCCATGATGATGGGGCCGCGCACCTACCTGAACATCAACGACGGCAAGCGCGACCGAACCGTGCTGTTCGGCGAACTGGAAACGCGCCACGATGCGCGCTGGACGAGCGTGCTGGGCGTGCGCGGCGAATCCGTGCGCATGGATACGGGCGACGTGCAATCGTACGGCACCAACATGATGAACATGCCCGACGTGATGGCCGCCAGGGCCTTCAATGCGCGCAGCCGCAGCCAGCGCGACACGAATATCGATGCTTCGGCGCAAGCCACGTTCACGCCAGACGCGGCCAGCAGCTATGAATTCGCGCTGGCGCGCAAGGTGCGCTCGCCCAACCTGTACGAGCGCTACTCGTGGGGCCGGGGTTCGATGGCGATGACCATGACCAACTGGTTTGGCGATGGCAACGGCTATGTGGGCGATATCGACCTCAAGCCCGAAACCGCTTACACGGCGGCCTTCACGGCCGACTGGCATGGCGGCGGCGAGGAGGGCTGGTTCGTGCGCCTCAACCCGTATTACAGCAAGGTCGACAATTACATCGACGTCGATGTGCTGTCATCTTTCCACCCGTACATGAAAATGGGTGCGAACGGCAATTTGTTGCGCTTTGCCAACCACGACGCCAAGCTGTACGGCGCCAATCTGGCGTGGCAGCTGCCGCTGGCCAGTAGCGCCCGCTGGGGCAGTTTCATGGCCACGGGTAATGCCGCATACACGCGGGGCAAGCGCAGCGATGGCGGCGACCTGTACCGCATGATGCCGTTCAACGCCTTGCTGGCCGTCGAGCACAAGCTGGGCGCCTGGAGCAACCGCATCGAAACGAAGATCGTGACCCGCAAGGACAAGGTCGACGCGCGCCGTGTCGAACCGGAAACGGGCGGCTACGCGCTCGTCAACCTGCGCAGCAGCGTAGCGCTGAGCAAGATGGCCAACCTCAGCGCGGGAGTGAGCAACCTGTTCAACCGAGCGTATGCGGATCCGCTGGGCGGCGTGTATTTGTCCGGCTTGAAGTCGAACGGCGGCGCGCTGCAAGCGTTGCCGGCCGAGGGCCGGTCGATTGATCTGGGGCTGCAGCTGAAGTTCTAAGGCTGAAATCAGCAGGCGCCTTCCTGCGCCGATGCGGAAGGAAGGTGCCTGCTGGCATTGCCGCATCGGCGAGCGCCAGTTGCTCGTGACAATGTGTGCATGTTTCTTGTCGGTAATTTGTTATGCTCTGTGGCGCCTGTTTCAGGCGTTTGGCGCACATGGGTGCGATAGCAGAGGCTTCCGCCCTTGACTGCTGAAATGATGCCGACTTGATGAAAAGGTGTACATGATCGCGTTTAAAGATTTTCGTTCGACCACCTCGGGCAGTCCTCTCTCTGACGGCATGGACAGATCGCTGGTAATGGCCAATGAATGGCTGGTAAAAAACGGCATTCGTCCTGTCTCCATTGAAACCATCACGGAAACCAGGGGCTGGATGGCGATCACCCAGATTGAGCGAGGCTTACGGGTTTGGTACGAAGTGACTTTACTTCCATTGAAACCCTGACGTGTTCAAGCCGGATATCCCAGGGTACCCGGCACAGCGCCATCAATTTCCGCCTCCGTTCTTTTTCCGCCGTGACCCCGTCAGCACGCGCAGCGCGGTGGCGATCGGCACCTTGTTCTTGGCGAGGTAGGCGGCGGCCGTGGCCGTGTCGAGCATTTCCTGGAAAATAATGCCGACCTCGACCTTTTGGGCCGTCAAATCGTCCTGCCTTGCGCAGTCGAGGATATCCATATTCGTAGCAGTGACCTTGTCGTTCTTGGAGCGCATTTTTGCCTCGGTAGAAAAGAGAAAAATGTCTCCTTTTATTTGCCTTTAAGATAACTTATTTTTGTGACTTTGTGGAAATTTTTCTTTAATCGATAGTGCATTGAGGAATTAAATTTATCTATCGTTCAAGTTCAGGACCCGGTCATGCGCGGCTTCGGCATGCGATATCGTCCACGCGTTCTGGCATTCCGTGCGGACGATAAATAAGGCATAGATGACTTCCCGTCACCCATTGCCTGATCAACCATCGTTTGCCAGCGGCGCCCGCATACGGTCTAATCATGGTTTGTTCCTTTACGAGCTTGCCATGCTGCCCACTTCCGCCATCGTCGCGCTGCGCGAAAAATTTCCCCTGATTACAGAACTGATGGCCTTGGAGCCCTTGAGCTGGTTCAACCCCGGCATTGCGCCGGCGGCCGAGGGCCTGAAAGACGTGGGCTTGACGGCGGATGACGTGGCGCAGGCCAGTGCGCGTCTGGCCCGTTTTGCGCCGTATCTGGCCAAGGCTTTCCCGGAAACGCAGGCCAGTGGCGGCGTCATCGAGTCGCCCGTCGTGCCGCTGCCCGCCATGCAGGGGGCATTAGACATGACAAGCGGTCAGCTGTGGCTCAAGCAGGATAGCCATTTGCCCATTTCCGGCTCGATCAAGGCGCGCGGCGGCATCTATGAAGTGCTGAAACATGCGGAAACGCTGGCGCTGGACGCCGGCTTGCTGAAAGAGGGCGATGATTACAGCTTGCTGGCCAGCGACGCCGTACGCGCCTTCTTTGGCCAGTATGCGATCGCCGTCGGCTCCACGGGCAATCTGGGTTTGTCGATCGGCATCATGAGCGCGCGCCTGGGCTTTCGCGCTACCGTGCACATGTCGGCTGACGCGCGGCAGTGGAAAAAAGATAAATTGCGCAGCCACGGCGTCACCGTCGTCGAGTACGCGACCGACTACAGCGTGGCCGTGGAAGCGGGGCGCAAACAGGCGGAGAGCGATCCCACCTGCCACTTCGTCGACGATGAAAATTCGCACGATCTGTTTCTCGGCTATGCGGTGGCGGGCGAACGCCTGAAAACCCAGTTCGCCGCAAAGAACGTCACGGTCGATGCGCAGCACCCCTTGTTCGTGTATCTGCCGTGCGGCGTGGGTGGCGGCCCCGGCGGGGTGGCCTTTGGCTTGAAGCTGGCCTTTGGCGATCATGTCCACTGCATCTTCGTCGAGCCGACCCATTCACCGTGCATGCTGCTGGGCGTGTACACGGGCTTGCATGATGGCATCAGCGTGCAGGAAATCGGCATCGACAACCTGACGGCCGCCGATGGCCTGGCCGTGGGACGCCCGTCCGGCTTTGTCGGGCGCGCCATGCAAAGGCTGATCGACGGCTACGCCACCGTCAGCGATGAAGAACTGTACCGCTTGCTGGCGACCTTGGAACAAACGCAAGGCTTGCGCCTGGAACCGTCGGCCGTGGCCGGATTCGCGGGCATTCCTGCCGTGCTGGCCGCGCCGCAATACCAGCAGCACCTGGAAACGGCCACGCACCTGGTGTGGGGCACGGGCGGCAGCATGGTGCCGGAGCACGAAATGGCCGCTTACGTGGCGCGCGGCCACGCCTTGCTGGCGGCCGGCGCCGCTTGATGCCGGCCGGCGCACCGCGCATGGCGACGTTGACGGCCAGCCAGTTTGCCAACCTGCACACGTTTCTCGTGGCGGCGCGCCATGCCAGTTTTGCCTTGGCCGCGCAGGAACTGGCGCTCACGCCCAGCGCCGTCAGCCACCGCATCGCGCGGCTGGAAGCGGGCCTGGGTCTGCGCTTGTTCGAGCGCCTGACGCGGCAAGTAAAGCTGACGCAGGATGGCGAGCGCATCTTCGCCGCGCTGCAAATCGGCTGGGATGGCTTGCATGCGGCGCTGGCCGGCGGCGATGCGCTCACGGGCAGCATCACCGTGCATGCGCGCCCCTCCATTGCTCAATGCTGGCTCGTGCCGCGCCTGGCAGGCTTTACGGCGCAGTATGCGGACGTGTCGATCGATTTGCGCGTGGGGAACGACGCCGTCGACTTTCGCGCGGGCCAGGTCGACCTGGCCTTGCATTACGGCGACGGCAACTTTCCCGGCCTGGCATCGCGCAAGCTGATGGACGAATGGCTGGCGCCCGTGTGCAGCCCGGATTATGCGCGCGAACACGGTTTGCTCGATGCGTCGCATCAGCTTCAAGGCGCGACGGTACTGCACGACACCCTGGCCTGGCCCGCCTGCGCGCCCGATGCCGAGTGGCGGCTGTGGCTGGACGGGCAGGCGCCCGGCGTGAACTTGCCCGCGCGCAGCCTGCGTTTCGACCGCGCCGACCTGTGCGCGCAGGCGGCCATCCACCACGCGGGCGTGGCCATGGGCCGGCGCCAGCTGGTGCAGCCGTGGTTAGATAGCGGCCAACTGATCCTGCCGTTTGGCGGCTTTTCCTTGGCCAGCCCGCAGGCGTATTATCTCGTGCACAGCGGGCGCGCCGCGCTGCCGGCAAGAGTGCAGGCCTTGTTCGATTGGCTGGTGGGGCAGGCAATTTGATACACTGCGCGCCTTGTTCAAGAAAGCGCACGAAGGAAGCACCATGCACGCATCATCCCCACTGACCTCCACGCCGCCACAGGAATTGCGCACAACTGCGCTCGCCTGCCTGCTCGAACCGGACCCGGCAACGAAGGTGGCGATGGTGGCGGCCATGGCCGAAGCGCAGCTATCTCTCGATGCGCATGCGCCTTTGGCGCCGACCGGCCCCGTGCCGGGCCGTCCCGAACGTCCGGAACTGGTGCCGCCGCGCCTCGTGGGGCGGCGGTCGATGATCACGCCGGAAGGGCGCGCCATGCTCGTGCATGCGCTCGCGCATATCGAATTCAATGCGATGAATCTGGCGCTCGACGCGCTGTGGCGCTTCCCCGATTTGCCCTTTGATTACTACACGGACTGGCTGCGCGTGGCGAAGGAGGAGGCCACGCACTTTGCCATGCTGCAAGCGCACCTGCAGGTGCTGGGGCACACATATGGCGACTTCCCAGGCCACGACAGCCTGTGGGAAATGGTCGACAAGACGCGCGGCGACGTGCTGGCGCGCATGGCGCTCGTGCCGCGCACCCTGGAAGCGCGGGGGCTCGATGCGATTCCGCCGCTGCGCGCCAAGCTGGCGCAGGCGGGCGACATGGCCGCTGCCGCCATCCTCGACATCATCCTGCGCGATGAAGTGGGACACGTGGAAATCGGCAACCGCTGGTATGGCTACCTGTGCGATCAAAGGGGCCTGGAATTACGCGCTACTTATGCCGAGCTGGCGCTGCGCTACGAAGCGCCGACCCTGCGCGGCCCGTTCAACCTGGAGGCGCGGCGGCGGGCGGGGTTTTCGGAGCTGGAACTGTCCGATCTGCCCGCCTGACCTTGCTTACGGATGGGCCGTGATGCTGATGTGCCAGTGGCTCAGGTGTCCCGTCTCGATGTGCACTTTTGCCGGCTTGGTCCAGGCGCCAGCGCCGGGGATATGGTCGGTAGTGGCGGCGGAAAAACGCCCGTCGACGAGGGCCAGCTTGATGAAGCGGGGGCCGATGTAGATCACGCGCGTGCTGGCCTGCGCCGCTTCCAGGGCCAGCATGGCGCGGTTTGCCGCAATCCACGCCACCAGGGCTGCCAGTTTCGGCTTTTGCGCGGGGTTGGCCACCACTTCCGCCTTGGCGGCATTGATCAGATTTTGAATGGCGGCGCCATCGTTCTGGCCGCCCAGCGCGTCCGTGTAGCCGCCCGCACCGTCCGCGTAGCGCAAGTCGATCTGCTGGCCGTCGCTGTGGCCGCTGTGGCCGAGGATGGAGCGGCCCGTCGCCGTCTGGGTCACGTGCTGGCCGCTGATGTCGTCGAAACGGTAAGCCTTGCCCGCCAGCCAGGCGATGGCCAGGCGCGTGGCCCACGAATCGCCGCCAGGGTCGCGCGTGCCGTAGCGCCGCCCCGCCAGCGCCGCCTCGTTGTTGGCCAGGTACA
The DNA here is from genome assembly GCF_059617945.1 of Janthinobacterium sp. BCJ23. Taxonomy (NCBI): domain Bacteria; kingdom Pseudomonadati; phylum Pseudomonadota; class Betaproteobacteria; order Burkholderiales; family Oxalobacteraceae; genus Janthinobacterium; species Janthinobacterium sp. BCJ23. Next base: position 228,907 of record NZ_JCAQAW010000006.1, read on the forward strand.
GGGGAATGTAGGCCGTGTCGCCCTTGAACTCCACTTGCCCGCCTTCGGCCGGGTCGGAGCTGGCATCGACATTGTCGATGCTGCCCTTCAGGCGCACCGTGACGACGGCCTTCTTGTCGAGCTTGGCACCTGCAAAGGCAGGCAGCACAAGGCCGGGAAATTTTACGGTGCCGGCGGTCTTGGTATTGGTCTGGGACAATAAATTCTCCGTGCTGAAGGCGGGATTGCCGCCGCCCGACGATATGCCGATGTTGATTTCCGTAATCTTTGCCGTCGCCGGCGTGTAGTGCAATTCCAGCGGCAAGGTGTGCGTGGCCGTGGCCGTTCCCTGCGAGACGGAAACATACGGCCCCGCCAAGTTACCCGTCAGCTTGATCGGCTGTAGCACGGGGAGGGCGGCCTGGTTCGGCGAGCTGAACTTCGCCTGCGTCACCTTCAAACCCTTGCACGCGAGACTCAGTTCCACCGTCGTCACGGTGGCCAGGGCGCTGTCGCCGATATTCGTGGCGCTGACGTTGCCGCCCAGGTTCAGCGCGCCATTGCTGGTTTGCTTGCTGACGTCGACGCACTCAGTCCTGACGATGGTGCCTTGCGTGAAGTGCGACTGGTTGACGGCGCCCGTGGCGGCCAGGCTGACGCCGGGCAAGCCGGTCACGGCGTACGACCAGGTATCGTTGTACTGGCTTTGCGCCGTCGTGTAGGTGGGATACTCGGCCGTGCTGACGGTGATTTTCACGCCCACGTTTTTCGTGTCCTTGGGCACCGTGAAGGCGATGGGCGAGGTGATGGTCTGGTTTTGCGCGGCTGCAATGGCCGTGAAGGTCTTGCTGCCCTCGTCAGCCTGCGGCATGGCGTCGCCCGCAGCGCGGGGGCTGGCGGGCAGGTCGCGCGCAGGCGGGCCGGCGCCATCCTGCGTGACGCTGCCGGCCGCATAGGTCTGCGCCCCGGCGCGCAGGGCCAGGTTAGTCCCATACGGATAGACGATGTCGACATTGACGTTGCTGCTGTTCTCAAAAACGACGGCGCTGACGCTGACCACGTTCGGGTGGACCAGGTCGTTCAAGGTCAGCTGGTAGGTATCGGGCAGTACGCCGTCGAAATGGAAGGCGCCCGTGGCGTCGACCACGGCCACCTGGCGCTGGTGGTTGTTGTAGCCGGCCAATAACATCTTCTTGCCGGCCAGCTCCGTGGCATTGCCGCCCGCCGGCGTGCGCAACTGTCCTTGCAGCACGATGCCGGATTTGATGACGATCAAGGCATAGCTGGCCGTGAACTCGCCATCCTGCGAGACGAAATTGAGGTTCAGGTCGTAGCTGCCGTTGGGCAAGGATGCGAGCAGTTGTTGCATGGCCGTGGCGCCGATGCTGAAGGTGCCGCTGGCCGCATCGAACGTCCAGTAGGTCTTGAGGCTGATGGCCACGTCATTCGGGCCGGACAGCAGGCCGTCGCTGTCATCCTGCAGGGCCATGGGGGCCGCATCCACGAGGCGGAACGCGAGGCCGCCCGGCTGCAGGCGGTTGTTCGGCCCCAGTCCCGTGATGGCCAGCACGGGCGCCGTGGTCGGTACGCTGCCGTCATCGTCCGGCTCCACATAGGTTTCCACAGCCGTGGGCAGTTGCGTCTGGATCAGCAGGTCCAGGGTGGTGACCTTGCCGCCCTTGCTGAGGGCAAATTGCGCGTGCTGGTCCACGCCCGTGTCGCCGGGCGTGGAAAAGCGCAGGCTGCCGTCCTGCAGCAGCACGTCCGTCACGGCCCCGCTGGCCTTGACGCTGTCGGCGCCATCGGGAAAGCCCAGCTCGGCCAGCGGCAGCACGACCACTTGCGCGGGCCGTACGGGGTCGAGGACGATGCCGTCGCCGGTGCTGAAGGTCCATGTCAGGCCGGAGCTCTGGAAGGCGATGCTGCGCTCGATGCGCACGGTGATGGTGTCGGCGGGCGTGACGGTGGCGCCCGCGCCGATGCTGCCGGCCAGCACGTTGCCATCGATGATGGTGCTGCCGGCCGGCGCGCTGGCCAGCACGGCTTGCACGTTGACGGCCGCTTCGCTGCCATTGTTGCGGATGTGTACGCGGTAGGTGTAGTCCCAGGCAGTGCGGTTGACGCGCTGCTCGGCCACTTTTTCGAGCAAGGTGACTTCCAGGTCTCCGGCGGCCTGGGCGGTGGTCGCGCCGGCAAGCATGATCTTCGGCGCGGGCGCCTGCGTGGGATCGTTCGGGCCGCCGCAGGCACACAGGCTCAGTGCCAGCCCCGTGGCCAGGGCGGCGCCCGCCAGCTGCCGGCGCCGCAGGCAGGCCATGGCCAGTACGCCGGCCAGCAGCAGCCATGGCGTGGAGGGCAGGGCGACGGCGGCCGGCAGCGTGATACCTTCCTCGAGCTCGATGAAGGAGACGGGGTCGAGGATGGAAAACGGCTGGGCGCCAGGGCTGCCCGCGCCCAGATAATCGAAGGTGACGGAAAAGCCCGTGGCCGTGGCGCCGGGCGCGATGCCGCCGGCCAGCGCCAGCGCGTCGAGGTAGCCGCTGGCGGGAATGGCGGGATCGGGCTGCACCAGCAGCACGTCCCAGCCTGGTAGCGTGGAGGCGCTGTGCAGGTTGGCGTACTGGCCCACGCTGAAGAACAAGGTGAATTCCTCGATGGGCACGGCCAGGGTGGTATTGCTGACCGTATAGTCGTAGCGCCACTGCGTGCCGCCCAGCGATGTTGCCGTGTAGCCGATGCTGGCGGCGTGCGCGGCGGACATTGCGCACAGCAGCAGCGCCAGCAGAGCCTGTTTGATAAAACTCATGATCGTTCCCCCCGTAGACTGGCGCCAAGCGTGCCCAGGCAGGAGGTCAAGCAGGAAGCGTTCCTGCATCGATTGTGCTTTAAAAACAAGGGCTTGGCGGCAATGGGACGGAGCAGGTGTCAAATTTTCCGACACGGGACGTCATGGCTGAGCCTGTCAGCGCTGTCCTACCCGTCTTGTCGAAACTGTCTGATTGTATGCCTTGCGGAAACACGCGATGATCGTGTCCATGCTGCAACAGCCAACCAGTCCGACGGAGTACGCGATGCAAAAGCCAGACCAGTCCATCCACGTGAACAAGCCCTTTCTGCTGATCTGCCTGTTTACGTTCTCGACCCTGGCGGCCACCTTGATGAATACTGGCGAGGCCCAGCCGGACGATGCCGCGCCGGCACCCGTGGCGCGCGATGCCGGCCATGGCGCCTTGCCTGTCTGCAGCAGCGATGCGCTCACGCTGTCGGCACATTGCCAGCCGGAACGCCGGGCTTGACCGTAGCGGCACCCTGCAGCCGCTGCTGCAGCAAGGCCAGCACGGCCGCTTCCTCCGGCGCCAGCGCCTGCAAATCGTCCTGCATCTGCTGCCGCGCCCGCGCCCGCATGCCTTCCAATAAACTGCCATCGAGATACGATTCCAGCACGGCCGGGTGCACATAGCACTTGCGGCAGATCGTCGGCGTGTTGCCCAGCTTCTTGGCCACGGACTCGATCGCCTGCACGATGTTTTTCTTCGCTTGCGCATCGGAATCGACCTGTTCGAACGTCTGCAGGGCCAGCGCGGCCAGCAGGGTGCCGGACCAGGTGCGGAAATCCTTGGCCGTGTAGTCTTCGCCCGTCACTTCGCGCAGGTAATCGTTGACGTCGCCCGAACCGATGCCGTGGCGCGCACCATCCTCATCGACATATTGAAACAGTTCCTGCCCCGGCAGTTCGCGCATGCGCTGCAGCACCCTGGCCAGGCGCCGGTCGCTCAGGCGGATATCGTGGCGCACGCCGCTCTTGCCCTTGAAGTGGAAGGCCACGGCGCTGCCGTCGACCTGCACGTGGCGCGTGCGCAGGGTGGTCAGGCCGAACGATTTGTTCGTGCGCGCATATTCTTCGTTGCCGATGCGCATCATCGTCAATTCCAGCAGGTGGACGATGGTGGCCAGCACTTTTTCCCGGGGCAAGCCCGGCAGCTGCATGCCGCGCGCGACGGCGGCGCGGATGGCGGGCAGGGCGCGGCCAAAGCTGAGCATGCGCTCGTATTTCACTTCATCGCGCACCTGGCGCCAGCGCGCATGGTAGCGGTATTGCTTGCGGCCCCGCGCATCGCGCCCCGTCGCCTGCAAATGGCCATTCGCGTGCGGGCAGATCCACACGTCCGTCCAGGCCGGCGGAATGGCCAGCGCCTTGATACGCGCCAGGGTGGCGGCATCGCGCAGGACTTTGCCATCCGCGTCGCGGTAACGGAACTTGCCGGGCTTGCCCGATCGGGCGATGCCGCTCTGATGGTCGCCCGTGTAGCGCAGGCCGGCGGCGCGGGCCGTGGTGGTGGCGGATATTTCCATGGATATAGCGTACCTTGTACGCCGCGCACCTGCCGCGCCGTTATGCTAAGGTGCGCATTCGTAACGCCGTGCGCGGCAGACAGGAGCAGCAGATGTTTGGCAGAAAAAAGAATCTGGAAGAAGACCACGCCCCCCAGGCCGACAAGCAGTATGAAAAGAAATACACGGATGACAGCTTCTGGGACAAGGTTGTCAAGTTCGCCAAGACGGCGGGACGCGAAGTCATCGAGAAAGCCCTGTGGCTGTATTACGCGGCGCAGCAGCCGAATACGCCGCTGTGGGCCAAGACGGCCATCTACGGCGCGCTTGGCTATTTTATTTCGCCCATCGATGCGATTCCCGATATCACGCCCGTGGTCGGCTATGCGGATGACCTAGCCGTGCTGGCGGCGGCTGTCGCCACGGTCGCCACCTACATCACGGCCGAGGTCAAGGAACGGGCCGCCGAGAAACTGCGCGGCTGGTTCGGCGCCTAGCTTGCCGGAGCGGGCTGGCCCGGCTGGCCCTTGACGGCGTTGCGGTACTTGGCCCTGGCCTCGGCCTTCTTGACCGCCTCGTTGGCGATGTTCTGCGCCTTGATGCGGGCTTTTTCACTCTTGCTGCGCTGCTGCGCCACGTCCTTGTTGCCGATGCGGTTCGTCATGCCGGTCTCCTTGTTGAGCGTCAAATCTGACCAGCACAGCATACGTTCTTGCCCGTGCGCCACCGTGCGCCCGCTCACACAAGCGGCATGCCTACCGCGCTTGCGCGCCGCTGCCGCCATGGGCCAGCAGGCGCAGCACGACTTCTTTCTGAAATGAACGAAACTCCTTGTCGGCGCTGACGTTGGCGAAGGCCAGCACGGCCGTCTTGCTGGCGCGGTCGACGCAGACGACGGACGCGGCGCCCGGGTCGCCGCCGCTGTGCGTGGCCAGCGGCCTGCCGTCGACGTCGCGCAGCAGCCACACGAGGGCTTGCCGCACGGACGAGTCGGCGGGCACGACGGGGGCTGCTTGAGGCGCGAAAAACAATTGCAGGGTGGAGTCTTGCAGGTAGCGGTGGCCATCGACCCGGCCGCCATTGCTGAAGATGGCCAGGAAGCGGGCAAAGTCATGCGCCGAGCTGCGCAGCAGGCCGGCCGGCCAGTCCGGATAGCCGACGGGCGGCAGCGCTTGCAGGCCCGGTTCCTTGTGCGCATACGGCTGGGCAACGACGGTGCGCCGCGGCAAGCCGGCCAGATTCCACGCCGTGCTGTCCATGCCCAGTGGTTCGAACAGGTGCTCGTGGGTAAAGGCGTCGAGGCCATCGGGGTTCAAACGGCCCACCAGATAGCCGAGCAGGGCGATGCCGACATTGCTGTAGCGCCATTCCGTGCCGGGCCGGGCCGCAAACGACACGTCCGCGTCATACCAGGCGCCGCCGCGCGACAGGTAACCCTTGACGAAGTCGCGCAGCGGTAATCGCGGGTCGCCCTGCACGGCAAACGTCGTCGTCTTTTCGTACACGGCGTCGGAAATGCCCGAGGTGTGGCTGAGCAAGTGGCGAAAGGTGATAGGCACGTCGGGAAACTTCGGATGCATGAGCGGGAAGTCCAGGTAGGCCGCCACCTTGTCGTCGAGCTGGAAGGCGCCCTGTTCCAGCAGCATCATGACGGCTGTGGCCGTGACGAGCTTGCTGACGGAGGCGACATGGAACACCGTGCTGGCGTCGGCCTTCTTGCCGGCCTGGATGTCGGCCCAGCCATAGCCGCGCGCGAAAATCGTTTGCTCGCCGCGCACCACGGCCACGCTCATGCCCGGCGTTTCCGTGCGGGCCAGGCCATCGCGCATGAAGCCGTCAAATGCCGTTTCCCACGCCAGCCTGGCCGGATCGGTGGCGCAGCCCGTTTGCAGCAGGGCCATCGAGACGCCCAGTCCCAGCACGCTTCTTCGTTTCATTGCTTCTCTCTTTTGCCATTTTTAATTATCTTAACAATATTTCCGCCCGTCATAGGCGCAATTGACAAAACATTGCTTTGAAGCAGTGATAAATAGGTGCCGCCGGCGCTTATTTGCGCCAGTAGCGTTCCAGCAGCGGTTTGACCGTCAGGCCGTGGGCGACGATGGAGAGGATGACGACGACGAGGGTGATGTCGGCCAGTTCGCGCGCCAGGCCGTCCGCCAGGCCATGCGCGATGGCATAGCTGAGGTAGTACAGCGAGCCGATGCCGCGCACGCCGAACCAGGCGGCCAGCCCGCGCAGGCGCACGCTGGTGCCCGAGGCCAGCAGACCGAGCATCACGCTGGCCGGGCGCGCCACCAGCAGCAGGAACAGCGCCACGCTCCACGCCTGCCAGCTCCAGGCGGCGGCCGTGACGGCGCCGCCCAGCAGCAGCACCAGGGTCAGTTCGGACAGGCGTTCCAGGTGTTCCTTGAAGACGAGGGATTCGCCGCTGACGGTCAGCGTCACGTCGCTGTCGTGCGGCTTGGCGGCGGACACGGCATGGGTTTCCTCGGCTTGCAGCAAGCCGTGCCGGTCTTTCGGCGCGCCCGCCAGCCGCAGTTCCGTCTGGCGCAAGGCCACGCCGGCAAAGAACACGGCCAAAAAGCCCCACGCGTGCAGCCACGTGGACACCCCATACACGAGGGCGATCAAGCCCAGGGCCGCCAGGTCGTCCAGCATCGCGTGTTTCGGCTCCTTCGCGCGCACCTGCCAGCCCAGCCAGGCCAGCAGCGCGCCGCCGGCCGCGCCCAGGGCGATGGCGCCCGCGCTGGCCCAGACCAGATCGCGCCACAGCCAGGTGGCGCCGTGCGGCCCCAGCTCATGCAGGCCCAGCAAGCCCAGGCCCAGCATGACAAAGGGAAAGCCGCTGCCATCGTTCATGCCCGCTTCGCTGGTCAACATGAAGCGCAATTGTTCGCGGTCGCCCGCATGGCGCAGCTGCACGTCGGTGGCCAGCACGGGGTCGGTGGGTGCGAGGATGGCGCCCAGCAGTATGCCCGCGCCCAGGGGCAGGCCCAGCACCAGGCAGGAAAAGGCCGCCACCAGGGCCACGGAGATGGCCATCGACAGCCACGCCAGGCGCAGCGACGGCAGCCAGCGCGCCAGGCTGAAAGGCACGGGCATCTTGACGCCGGCGGAAAACAGGGAGATGAGGACGGCGATTTCCGTCAGGGTTTCCAGCAGTGGCGCTTGCTGCACCAGGTCGAATGAAAACAGGCCGAGGAACATGGGCCCCAGCAGCAGGCCCACGCCCAGGTATGCCATGGCCGAGGTCAATGGCAGGCGCGCGATGCCATCGGCGCCCAGGCCACGCGCCAGCATCAGGCAACCGATCAGGATGAACCAGGCGGTGGTGCTCATGCAAACCATTGTAGCGGCGCGCGGGCAAGGGCAGCGCGCCGCACGGTTTTTTTATGCTTTGTGCAGCGACACGCTGTCGTTCTGCGCCTGCATGCCATGTAGCTCGATGGGGTCGTGCGTCGAGCGCAAGCGGGGCAGGCCGTGCGGATAGTGGGTGGTGATGAAGGCCAGCATCTGCTCGCGTACCATGCAGCGCAATTCGAACGCCGTGCCTGAATCGACAGCGCTGATGAGGAAACGCACACGCACGGCCCGCTCGTTCGAATCCGTCGCCTGCACGGTGCAGACCCGGCCATCCCATTGCTTGGCACCTTCGCAGATGCGCGTCAGTTCCGCGCGCAGCGGCTCGATCGGGATGCTGAAATCGAGCCACAGGAACACCGTGCCCAGGATCTCCGAGGAGGTATGCGTCCAGTTCTCGAACGGATTTTCAATGAACCACTGCAGCGGCACGATCAAACGGCGCTCGTCCCATACGCGCACGACCACATACGTGCCCTTGATTTCCTCGACCGTGCCCCATTCTCCGTTGACGATCAGCACGTCGTCGATGCGGATCGGTTGAGAGAACGCAATTTGCAGGCCTGCGATGAAATTGCCGAGCACGGGCCGGGCGGCGATACCGGCCACCAGGCCCGCCACGCCGGCCGACGCCAGCAGGCTGGCGCCGATCTGCCGCGCGCCGGGCAAGGTCAGCAGCACGAAGGACAGGCCCAGGAGGACCACGATGGCGTGCGCGCTGCGTGTGAGCACGCGGGCCTGGGTGATCCGGCGCCGCGCGCGCAGGTTGTCGGCCGCGTCGACGGGATTGATCTGGGAAATCGTGATGCTGAGCGATTCGATGCATTGCATGGCCAGCCAGGTCAGCGCGATGATCAGCGCCACGCTGGCCAGGTGCGACATGGCGACCAGGCCCGGCGTGTCGTCGGGCGCGCTGGCCAGCACCATGCGCAAGCCGAAGACGATCAGGCACAGCTGGCTGGCGCGGAAGGCCACGCGCGCGACGTTGCTGGCAAGCGGGTGGCCATTGGCCAGTCTTTTCAGCAGGCCGATGCCGGCCCGGTGCACGCCGATGGCAACCAGGGTGACGAGCAGGGCGGAAACGAGCACGGTCAGCGCCGAGCGCAGCGGGCCTCCCATCAGCGAGTGGAACGTGCTGAGATCCATAGGCGAAAACTCCTTGTTCTTAAATGAAATGGATGTCGGAAGCGGTATTTTACGGGCAGATGGCGTAACGGGGGCGTGCGTTGCCGTACGGATAAGACTTGCGTCAACGTGGATACTTGCAGAAATTGCTGCGCTGCGCCATGTCACGTTGACGTTTCAATACGGAAAGCAAACGGGCGTCGCCGCAGTGGAAACATAGTCATACTTGCCATGCTTTTTGTTTTTGCAAAGGAAAACGATGATAGTACGATCACTCCGAATGTCCTTGCGCTTCATCCTGCCACTGGCCTTGGTGCTGGGACTGTTTGCCTATATTGTGGTACCCCTGCTCGACAACATCACCCTGCGCTGGTATGTGCGCGATCTCGACAGCCGGGCAGAACTGCTCGCCGGAACCCTCCGGCCTTCGCTCACCGAATACCTGCCCGCGCAGGACACCACCCGCATCAGCGAACTGTTCCAGGGCGCCACGCGCGACGAGCGCCTGATCGCCATCGGCTTTTGCGACAATGCGGGCCATTTGCTGTACCAGTCCGCGCAATACCCCGCTTCCATCGGCTGCTGGAGCACGCCTTCCACGGGCGGCCTGTACAAATCCCTGGCGCAATTGCCGCAAGGGCAAGTCCATATCAGCGAAACGCCCGTGATGCAGGATGCGTCCCAGCTGGGCCGTTTGGTGCTGGTGCAGGACATGAGCTTTGTCGAGCGCCGCAATACCGATACCAAACGTTTTATCTTTGCCTTCCTGGCCGTGCTGGCCGTGCTGATTTCCCTGATGACCGTGTTCGTGGCGCACCTGAGCTGGCGCGGCTGGCTGGCGGCCGTCAAGGACATCCTGCGCGGCGAATTGCTGTCGAAGAACAATCCCGCCGTTGCCGCCGCCGCACCGGCCGCCGCGCCCGCGCCGCCGCCGGAAATGCAGCCGCTGATCGGCGACTTGCGCGAATTGCTGCAGGAATACCATCTGGAACGCCAGGGCGATAACGGCTGGTCGTCCGACTGGACGCCGGACAAGCTGCGCGCCTTGCTGGAAGCGGACCTGTCGGGCGACCAGGTGCTCGTGGTGTCGAACCGCGAACCGTATATCCACACCAAAACGGAAACCGGTGTTGCGGTGCAGCGTCCCGCCAGCGGCCTGGTGACGGCCGTGGAAGCCGTGATGCGCGCCTGCTCCGGCACGTGGATCGCGCATGGCGCCGGTTCCGCCGACCGCGAGACGGTCGACAAGCTCGACCACGTGCCCGTGCCACCCGATAATCCCAGCTATACCTTGCGCCGCGTGTGGCTGACGCAAGAGGAAGAGCAGGGCTATTATTATGGCTTCGCCAATGAGGGCATGTGGCCGCTGTGCCATATCGCCCATGTGCGCCCCGTGTTCCGCTCGTCCGACTGGGAGCAGTATGTGAAGGTCAACCGCCGCTTTGCCGACGCCGTGATCGCCGAGGCGAAGGCGGACAACCCCGTCGTACTGGTGCAGGATTACCACTTTGCCTTGCTGCCGCGCATGGTGCGCGAAGCCTTGCCGAAGGCGACGATTATCACTTTCTGGCATATCCCGTGGCCGAACTCGGAATCGTTCGGCATTTGCCCATGGCGCGAAGAAATCCTCGACGGCTTGCTGGGCAGCACGATTCTCGGCTTCCACACGCCATTCCACCGCAAGAATTTCCTCGAAACGGTGGACCGCTACCTGGAAACCCGTATCGAACCAGAAGCGTCGACCATTTCCTATGGCGGCGAGATGACGCAGGTCGAGGATTATCCGATTTCCATCGCCTGGCCGGAAGACAACCCGGACCAGCCCGACGTGGCCACGTGCCGCGCACAGATTCGCAGCGAACTGGGCGTGGCGCCCGACCACTTGCTGGGCATCGGCGTGGACCGCCTCGACTACACGAAAGGCATCGTCGAGCGATTCCAGGCCGTCGAACGCATGCTGGAACAGCAGCCCGGCATGGTCGGTCATTTTACCTTCGTGCAAATCGCCGCCCCGAGCCGCGCGTCGCTCGATGAATACCAGAGTTTTGACGCCCGGGTGCGCAAGATGGTCGAACGCATCAACCGTCGCTTCGGCAGCGGAGACTATGTGCCCATCCTGCTGAAAGCCGAACACCATGGCCAGGACGATTTGCAGCGCTATTTCCGCGCCTCGGAAGTGTGCATGGTGACAAGCTTGCACGATGGCATGAATCTGGTGGCCAAGGAATTCATCGCCGCGCGCGACGACGAGCTGGGCGTGCTGGTGCTGAGCCAGTTCACGGGCGCCGCGCGCGAGCTGCACGAAGCGCTGATCATCAACCCTTACCATATCGAGCAGGGCGCCGAAGCCCTGTACCGCGCCCTCGTGATGCCACCCGTGGAACAGCGCGAGCGCATGAAGAGCATGCGGGCCCGTGTAAAACATTTCAATGTCTACCGCTGGGCCGGGCGCATGCTGCTCGATGCGGCCCGTTTGCGCCAGCGCGACAAGGTCATGACCAAGATCGATGCCCACAGCCGCATCAAGCGGCGCAAGGGGATCTGATGGCGGAGATCCCTGACGATAGCGCAGCCTTGCTGCAACTGCTGAGTGCGCCCGGCAGCGCCATCTTCTTCGACTTCGACGGCACCCTGGTCGACCTGGCGCCCACGCCCGACGGCGTGCGCCTGGAAGCGGGCGTGGTCGACGCGCTGATGCTGCTGGCGCGCTGGCATGGCGGCGCGCTGGCCCTCGTTTCCGGCCGCCCCGTGGCGCAGATCGACGCCATGCTGGCGCCCCTGATCCTGCCCGTGGCCGGCGTGCACGGCGTGGAGCGGCGCGGCGCCGACGGCACACGGCATGTGGCGGCCACGCCCGACGTGTCGTCCGTGCTGGCGCATGCCCGGGCCTTGGCGGACCGCCATCCGGGCTTGCTGGTGGAACACAAGCGCGGCGCCGTGGCCCTGCATTACCGGCTGGCGCCGGAACTGGAACAGCTGTGCCTGCAGGAAATGACGGCGGCCGTGCAAGCGTGCCCCGGTCTTTTGCTGTTGCATGGCAAAATGGTTCTGGAAGCCAAGCCTGCCGCCACGGACAAGGGCGGCGCCATCGCCGCCTTCATGGCCGAGGCGCCGTTCAAGGGACGCCGGCCCGTGTTCGCGGGCGACGATACCACCGACGAGGCAGGCTTTGCCTATGTTCAACAAATTGGGGGGCAGGGCGTGAAAGTGGGCAGCGGTCCCAGCGCCGCCAGCCTGCGCCTGGCCAGCCCGGACGTCTTGCGCACCGTATTGCTGGCCGCGTCAGTATCCCCGTTCAAGGAGTAGCCAATGACGACATCCTATGACACCCCCAGCGGCGCCCATGCGTCCGCCGCCACTGCGCCGCCGGCGCAAGCGTCCCTCAACTGCGGCGTGGTGGGCAATTGCGCCTTCAGCGCCCTGATCGACCAGGCGGGGCAAGTCGTCTGGTCCTGCCTGCCCCGTTTCGATGGCGACCCCGTCTTCAATACCTTGCTGGACGACACGGAAAATGGCAGCGTGTGGGCCATCGACATCGAGAATTTTGCCCGCAGCGAACAATTCTACGAGCCGAACACGGCCGTACTGCGCACGCGGCTGTACGACACGGATGGGCGCGGCGTGGAAATCACGGATTTCGCGCCCCGCTTCCTCAGCCGCGACCGTATGTTCCGCCCGCTGATGCTGATCCGCCGGGTCCGTCCGCTTGATCACGCCGTGCGCATCCGTGTGCGCCTGCGGCCCCGCTATGACTGGGGCAAGCTGGCGCCGCAGGTCACGCAGGGCAGCCACCACATCCGCTACGTGGGGCCGGATCAGACCTTGCGCCTGAACACCGATGTGTCGCTCAACTATGTGCTGAGCGAAACGTATTTCGTGCTGGGCGGCACCGCCAACTTCCTGCTGGGCCCCGATGAAACCTTGGCCGGCGGCATCGACGAGACGGCGCGCATCTTCGAAAAGGAAACGATTAACTATTGGCGCACCTACACGCGGCGCCTGGCCGTGCCGCTGGAATGGCAGGACGTGGTCATCCGCGCGGCCATCACATTAAAACTGTCTTTATATGAGGACACGGGCGCCATCATCGCCGCCATGACGACGAGCATTCCGGAAGCGCCGGGCAGCAGCCGCAACTGGGATTACCGTTACTGCTGGCTGCGCGACGCCTTCTTCGTCGTGCGGGCATTGAACAGCCTGTCGGAAGTTGGGACGATGGAAGAGTATTTGCGCTGGCTGACGAATATCGTCGCCCGCTCGAAAGGCGGCCACATCCAGCCCCTGTACGGCATCGGCCTGGAAGAGCAGTTGCCCGAATCCACCCTCGACCACTTGCCTGGCTACCGCGGCAATGGCCCCGTGCGCGTCGGCAACCAGGCGCAGGAACACTTTCAGCACGACGTCTATGGCAACATCGTCCTGGGCGCGGCGCAGGCTTTCCTCGACCACCGCTTGTTCCACCGGGGCGGAAAAGCCGAGTTCGCCGCACTGGAAGCCGTGGGCGACCAGGCCTTCAAACTGCACGCGGAACCGGACGCCGGCATGTGGGAGCTGCGCACGCGGGCCAGGGTCCACACCTCGTCCATGCTGATGAGCTGGGCCGCCTGCGACCGCCTGGCCAAGGTCGCCCATACACTGGGCTTGCCGGACCGCGCCGACCACTGGAACAGCCGCGCCGTGCTGATCCGCGAACGTCTTCTGCGCGAAGCGTGGAGCGAGGAACGCCAGGCCTTCGCGGAAAGCCTGGGCGGGCGCGACCTCGATGCATCCGTGCTGCTGATGGCGGAAGTCAACTTCATCGACCCCATGGACCCCCGTTTCATCGCCACCGTCGACGCGCTCGAAGCATCGCTGTGCGACGGCCCCTACATGCGCCGCTACGAAGCGCCCGACGACTTCGGCAAACCGGAAACGGCCTTCAACATCTGCACCTTCTGGCGCATCGACGCCCTGGCCCGCATCGGCAGGAAGGACGAAGCGCGCAAGATCTTCGAAACAATGTTGATGGCGCGTAATCACCTGGGCTTGCTGTCGGAAGATACGCACCCGGTGACGGGAGAGATGTGGGGCAATTTCCCGCAGACGTATTCGATGGTGGGCCTCATCAACTGCGCGGTGCGGCTGTCGGCGCCTTGGGATAGTGCGGTTTAGAAAATCGGAGAATTTTCACTTTATTAATTTTCTTTGTTGCCGAAATTCGCTGTGGTATTAATGCCGTTCAGTTAAACCTGAACGGCATTTTTATTTCATGCTGTTGTAAAAACCATTGTGCCGGGAAAGTGTCGGGTCCATTCAACTGTGGCGATTGTTGCCGGCCCAGAAAAGAAAGCAACTCAATGATAGTAAGTTATGTTAAATTGTAATTAATTTTTTTAAAATTGATTGTTTTTTTGATCATAAATATTAAGCTTGCTGTTTTCTTGTGGAAATTGTGTGAAGTATTATTTCTGAAAAAAATTTTTTGCAAAGGGTTTTATGGATAAGTGGCTCGAGATGTTAGTTACGGAATACCTGAAAGGGAATTGGGCAGTTGTCATTGGTATTATTTTTGCCATCATCATATGGAAGTACAAAGCTATTGAGGATTTTCATGACAGAATAGTCACTGGAAAGGTGAAGTTTATCAAGGATTCTTTGTTGTATGCGGAAACCGATGTAGGCAATAAGGAGTTTCTAAAAGAGCAAATCAATCATCATATTTTTTTGAAAGTTGCAAAAATTTCTGCCGATGCGCAGTATCGTGCAGTTATAAAAAATCTTGTTACAATTTTCGATGGAGATATTAGTTATAGTTCGATCGCAAAAACGTCCAAATATTTGGAAATGAAAAACGGGAAAATATTTGTAAAAATTACCGGGTCAGCCAAATTTGATAACGTGTTTAATTACTTCATGTTTTCATTGATGCTGCTTTTCTTCATTGCGATAATGTCGGCGGTTTTAAATGGGGTTCCACTGAATTTTCAGCAGGCGATGTTTATCGTCGTTGTTGAAATTGTAATTTTTTCTTTTGCTGTATTTTTGTTTTTTGAAACTATTCCAATTGAAATTGCTAGGAGGATCGCTCCGACGTTGATTCGACTTCAACCATAGACTTCAGAAGTCAGAGTTGATCATTGGTGACGGGCGAACTGATTGGCATCTGTTTTTTTAGTTGGCTGTGCTGCCACCACCACGTCCATACAGCCTGCACTCCGCCGCCAGCGCCAGCAAATTCGGGTCGCGCTCGCGGCTGCTCAGCATCAGCAGGGTGATTTGCTGGTGCGAGCCGTAGCGCGCGTCCAGCGGCAGCAGTTCGATGCGCGAGCTGAAGGCGCGCACGCGGCCCGGCAGCAGGCTGTAGCCGATGCCGCCGCTGACGAGGTTGATCAGCGAGAAGATGTCGCCCACGCGCATGGTCGTGTCGGGCACGAATCCCGCCAGGTCGAACGCGTGGTTGAAGCTTTGCGAGGTGACGAAACCTTCGTTCAGGGTGACGAATTTGTCGTTGCGCAGCTGCTGCAAGTCCACCGAGGCGGCGCCCGCATAGGGTGAACCGAGCGGGGCGGCCAGGTAGACGTCGTCCTGGAACAGGGGCACGGCGACCAATCCCGGGTGCTGTTCTTCCTCCTGCACGCCGACGATGATGGCATCCAGGCGTCCATCGGCCAGGCTTTGCAGCAGTTCGCGGTTCGAGCCCAGGGTCAGGTCGATGTCGAGACCGGGCCGGCGCAGCTTCAGGGCGATCACCAGCTGCGGGATGCAGTGCAGGGTCAATGAATACAGCGAACCGATCTTCAGGCGCACGGGGTTGATGCCCGACATTTCGCGCACCTTGCGCACGCCTTCCTCGCACTCGGCCAGCGCGCGCCGCGCCGATTCGGCAAAGGTGTAGGCCGCATGCAGCGGTATCAGGCTGCGGCCCTCGCGCTTGAACAGGGGACAGCGCAAGCCGTCTTCCAGCGAGTGCAGGGCGCGGTGCACGCTGACCGTGCTCTGGCCCAGCGCGTCGGCCACCCGCGCCAGGTTGTTCAATTCCATAAAGCTGAGAAAAACCTCGAGCTTTTTCAGCGTGATTTCTTCGTTGATGGCCATGATCACCGTGATTATCGTGAGTTCATTAACTTCAGGGTAATGAACATGGTAGCAGGTTGATTGTCGTGCCTCCGTTTTCACTCTATCGTCAGGGTTCGATAGCTTAATTCGGAGGCAAGATGTCAACCGCCACAGCAGCGCCAGCGCAGCGGCAAAAACAATGGGACACGCGTCGCACCGAGAAGCGCCGCCGCCTGGACGCCGTGCGCCATTACGCGAGCGGCCCCGTGCTGCAACAGGGCGACATGGTCGCCGTGCTCGAAGCCTTACTGGCGCCGGGCGACCGCGTCGTCCTCGAAGGCAATAACCAGAAGCAGGCCGACTTCCTCGCCCGCATGCTGACCCAGGTCAACCCCGACAAGATCCACCATCTGCACCTGATCATGCCCAGCGTCAGCCTGCCCGAGCACCTCGACCTGTTCGAACGGGGTATCGCCCGCAAGCTCGATTTCTCGTTTGCCGGTACGCAAAGCCTGCGCATCGCCCAGTTCCTGCAAGATGGCTTGCTGGAAGTTGGCGCCATCCACACCTACATCGAACTGTATGCGCGCCTGTTCGTCGACCTCACGCCCAACGTCGTCATGGTGGCCGGCTACATGGCCGACCGCCAGGGCAATCTGTACACGGGCCCCAGCACGGAGGACACGCCGACCCTGGTGGAATCGGCCGCCTTCCGCGACGGCATCGTCATCGCCCAGGTCAATCAGATCGTCGACGACGTCAGCGATTTACCCAGGGTCGACGTGCCCGGCTCGTGGATCGATTTCGTCGTGCAGTCCGATAAACCGTTCTTCATCGAGCCGCTGTTTACCCGCGACCCGCGCGTGATCAAGCCCGTGCACGTGCTGATGGCCATGATGGCGATCCGCGGCGTGTATGAAAAACACCAGGTGCAGTCGCTCAATCACGGCATCGGTTTCAATACGGCCGCCATCGAGCTGATTTTGCCCACGTATGGCGAGCAGCTGGGCCTGAAAGGCAAGATCTGCCGCAACTGGGTGCTCAATCCCCATCCGACCTTGATCCCTGCCATCGAGACGGGCTGGATCGAGAGCGTGCACTGCTTCGGCGCGGAACTGGGCATGGAAGGCTATGCGGCCGCGCGGCCCGACGTGTTCTTTACGGGCCGCGACGGCTCCATGCGCTCGAACCGAGCCCTGTGCCAGCTGGCTGGCCAGTACGCGGTCGACCTGTTCATCGGCGCCACCTTGCAGATGGATGGCCTGGGCAATTCGTCGACCGTGACGAATGGCCGGCTGGCCGGCTTTGGCGGCGCGCCGAACATGGGCCACGATCCGCACGGCCGGCGCCACCCGACACCGGCCTGGCTGGACCTGATCGAGACCGATGATCCGCTCGCGCGCGGCAAGAAGCTGGTGGTGCAGATGGTCGAAACGTTCCAGGATGGCGGCCAGCCGACGATCGTCGAATCGCTCGATGCCGTCGCCGTGGGCCAGGCCAGCGGCATGCCGCTGGCGCCCGTGATGATCTATGGCGACGACGTCACCCACGTGCTGACGGAAGAGGGCATCGCCTACCTGTACAAGGCCGGTTCGCTCGACGAACGCAAGGCCATGCTGGCGGCTGTCGCCGGCGTGACGCCCATCGGCCTGCGCCACGACCCGAAGACGACGGCCAAATTGCGCGCCGACGGCCTGATCGCGCTGCCCGAGGATATCGGCGTGCAGCGCGGCGCCGCGAACCGCTCGCTGCTGGCCGCGAAAAGCATCGCCGACCTGGTCGAATGGTCGGACGGCCTGTATCAACCACCCGCCAAATTCAGGAGCTGGTAATGATTGCAATGAGCACAATGATGATAAGGCCAGTGCAGATACGTTCTGCCGCGCTGGGACGGCAAGTGCTGCAGGCGCTGCTCGATGAAGTGACCTTGACGCCGAAACCGGGCCTGGTCGACTTGCGCAGCCGTGGCGCGCACACGGACTTGAACTGGGCCCTGATGTGCCATTCGGCCTACGTGCTGGAGCCCGTGTTTGCCGCCATGGCCGACGCTGGCGCGCGGAGTGAAGACGACGACCTGCTGCGCCAGCGCATCGGCGCCATCGGCCGCGATGGCGAAGCGCTGATGCTGGCAGCCACGGGCGGCGTGAACACGCACCGTGGCGCCATCTGGGCACTGGGCCTCTTGGTGACGGCGGCGGCGCAGCAGGGCGCGCGCGGCGCATCGCTGGTACCAACAGCCGTGGCGGCGCGGGCCGGCGCGCTGGCCCGTTTGCACGACCGCGGCGCGCCTGGCGCCACTGGCAACAAGGGCGAGCTGGCGTGTCGCCAGTATCAGGTCGATGGCGCGCGTGGCCAGGCCCGCGCCGGCTTTCCCCTGGTGACAGGTGCCGGATTGCCTGCCTTGCACGCTTCGCGGGCGCGCGGCGACAACGAAACGACGGCGCGCCTGAACGCTTTGCTGGCGATAGTCAGCCAGCTCGATGACACCTGCGTGCTGTCGCGCGGCGGCGAGACGGCCTTGCTGGCGTTGCAGGCTGGGGCGGCGCAGGTACTCGCTGCGGGAGGTGCGGCCACGGCCGCCGGTTCGCAGGCGCTATTGGCTCTGGAAGCCGTGGCGCTGGCACGCGGCGTGTCGCCGGGCGGCGCGGCCGATCTGCTGGCGGCCACCTTGTTCCTCGACCGATTGACGCAAGGAGAAGCGCATGGAAACGCGTGACTATACATTCCCGGCCGGGCAGCCGGCGGCGGGGCGCGCGCTGGCCGGCGTCGTCGGCTCGGGCGACCTGGAAGTGCTGCTGCAGCCAGGCAGCGATGGCGTGACCCGCATCGTCGTCAACACCTCGGTCGATGGCAAGGGCGCCGTGTGGGATGCGCTGTTGCAGCGCGTATTCGGCGGCGAGCCGCTGCCGGCGGCGCGCATCGTCATCAACGATTGCGGCGCCACACCGGGCGTGGTGCGCATGCGCATCGAACAAGCGTACGAAGAATTGCAAGCGGGGAGGGCGGCATGAGCACATTGCAGCAATTACTTGAGCGTGACAGCTTCATCGAACGAGGCGCGCGCAGCCGGGCCAAGGCCTTGCTGGATGCGGGCAGCATGCGCGAACTGCTCGACCCGTTCTGTGGCATCGCTTCACCGTGGCTGCCCAAACAGGGCGTGACGGCCCAGGCGGACGATGGCGTGGTGGTGGCCAAGGGCCTGTTCGGCGGCCAGCCGGCCGTGGTGCTGGCCATCGAGGGCGCCTACCAGGGGGGCAGCATGGGCGAGGTGGGTGGCGCGAAGATCGCCGGCGCGCTGGAACTGGCGGCGCGCGACAACCGCAAGGGCATACCGACGCGCGCCGTGATCCTGTTCGAGACGGGCGGCGTGCGCCTGCAGGAAGCCAACCTGGGCCTGGCGGCCATTGCCGACATCCATGCGGCCATCGTCGACCTGCGCCGCTACCAGCCAGTGATCGGGATTACGGCCGGCACGGTGGGCTGCTACGGCGGCATGTCGATCGCGGCGGGCTTGTGCAGCTACCTTGTCGTCACGCGCGAGGCGCGCCTGGGTCTCAACGGTCCGGCCGTGATCGAGCAGGAGGCGGGCGTGGACGAATTCGACTCGCGCAACAAACCGTTCATCTGGAGCCTGACGGGCGGCGAACAGCGCTTCCACAGCGGCCTGGCCGACGCCTACGTGGAAGACGACACGGCGCAGATGCGCGCCACGGTAGCCGAATTGTTCGCGCGCGGCGTGCCAGCACAGCACCGCAGCAGCCAGGCCGACGATTTTCTCGCCCGCCTGGCGCAAGTGGACGCCGGCCCGCAAGCCACGCCGCAAGCCGTGCGCACCATCTACAGCAAAGGAGCAGTAGCATGAACGCCATCACCGATACGAGCCGGGGCGCCGTCTGGCTCGCGGCCCTGACGCAGCATGCCGCGCCGTTGCCTGATTACCCGCCTGCCGTGCGCGTGGTCGACGCGCCGCTGGCGGGCGAGCCGGCACGCTACCTTGCCGTGCTGCCCGACCCGGACAACCGTTTTACGCGCGCACGCACGGGCGAAGTCGGCCTGGTCGAGGCGTGGCAACTGGCGCGCGCCGTGCGGCAGGCGGTGGTCGAGGACCAAGCGCTGGCCGTGAAACGGCCCATCGTCGCCGTCATCGACGTGGCCAGCCAGGCGTATGGCCGGCGCGAAGAAGCGTACGGCATCCACCAGGCGCTGGCCGGCGCGGCGGGCGCTTACGCCGAGGCGCGCCTGGCCGGCCATCCTGTGATCGGCCTGATCGTCGGCAAGGCCATGTCGGGCGCCTTCCTCGCCCACGGCTACCAGGCCAACCGCCTGATCGCGCTCGACGATCCGCAAGTGATGGTGCATGCGATGGGCAAGGCCTCGGCCGCGCGCATCACCCTGCGCACCGTGGAAGCGCTCGAAGCGCTGGCCGCGACCATCGCGCCGATGGCCTACGACATTGGCAACTACGCCACCCTGGGACTGCTGTGGCAAACCTTGCAGGTGGCGCAGCCCGACGATCCCTCGGCGCAGGACACGGCCGCCGTCGAGGCCTGCCTGCAGGCTGCCCTGGCCGACATCCGCGCCGACCCGCTGCCGGACCTGTCCAGCCGCCTGGGCGCGCCGCACCGCCAGGCGTCGGCAAAAGTCAGGGAGGTGCTGGCGCAGCAGTGGTAGGTGAAACAACAGAGAAGACTTCAAGTCATTCCATTCCTATAACGGAGACAAATCATGATCATTTACGGAACCGCACTGCTGGCGTTATGCCACTTGCTCGGCATCTTCCTGGGCGACCTGCTCGGGCAGCTGATGGGCGTCAAGACCAACGTGGGTGGCGTGGGCATCGCCATGCTGCTGCTGATCTGCGCCCGTCTCTACATGCAGCGGCGCGGCTGGCTGCCGCAGATGACGGAGCGGGGCGTCGAATACTGGGGCGCCATGTATATTCCCGTGGTGGTGGCGATGGCTGCACAGCAGGACGTGGTGGCGGCCCTGCGCGGCGGGCCGGTGGCCGTGCTGGCCGCCATCGGTTCCGTCATCGTTTGCGGCGCAGTGATCTCGCTGATTAATCGAATGGAAAGCCCGGCCGCCGTCGAAGCCGACTCGATGCTGATCAAGGAGCACCGTCATGCTTGAGATATTTGAAAAAGCCGCCATCCACAATGGCCTGGTGACGGCGTTCGCCTTTGTCGGCCTGATCATGCTGCTGTCGGTGGCGCTGTCGAAGTATCTGACCTTGGGCCGCGTGCATGGCTCGGCCATCGCCATCGTCATCGGCCTGGGCCTCGCTTACTGGGGCGGCGTGCATAGCGGCGGCCACAAGGGACTGGCCGATCTGTCGCTGTTCGGCGGCATCGGCCTGATGGGCGGCGCCATGCTGCGCGACTTTGCCATCGTCGCCACGGCCTTCGAAGTGCAGGCGACGGAAGCGCGCAAGGCTGGCCTGATCGGCGTCGTGGCGCTGATGCTGGGCGTGGTGCTGCCGTTCCTCGTCGGCGCGGGCGTTGCGTACGCGTTTGGCTATTCGGACGCCGTCAGCATGACCACCATCGGCGCCGGCGCCGTCACCTACATCGTCGGCCCCGTCACGGGTGCGGCCATCGGCGCCAGTTCCGACGTCATGGCGCTCAGTATCGCGGCGGGTCTCATCAAGGCCATCCTGGTGATGGTGGGCACGCCCGCTGCGGCGCGTTTCCTGCGACTGAAAACGCCGCGTTCGGCCATGGTCTTCGGCGGCCTGGCCGGCACCGTCAGCGGCGTCTCGGCGGGCCTTGCCGCCACCGACCGCAAGCTGGTGCCGTATGGCGCGCTGGTGGCCACGTTTCATACGGGCCTGGGCTGTTTGCTGGGTCCATCGTTGCTGTTCTTTGCCGTCAAGGCGGTGGTGGCCTGATGGAAGCCTGGCGCGCGCATGATCTGTTGTGGCTGGACGGCTTGCCGGACGGCGCATCCTTGCCCGCCTGGGCCGACTCTGCCTGGCTGCAGGCGGCGCCCTTGGTGGTGCGGCGCGCCAGCACGGCCCCTGGGCGCATCCCCGTGGGTATGCGCGGCATGCTGCGCAGCGAGCGGCATGCGTGCGAAGTGGACGCCGCCGCCGTCGTGCGCCGCGTCACGCCGGAAATGCTGGCGCATGCGCCAGTGCCGGATTTTTCCTGCGCCGCGCTCGACGCGCTGCGACAAGTTGCGCCGCTGCTCGGCGCCACGGGCTGGCCTTGGGGGCCGACGGGCGGCGTCGGTTTCTCGCTGGCCAGCGGCTTGCCCGTGCTGCGCGCCGACAGCGACCTCGATCTGGTGCTGCGCATCGCCGCGCCGCCGGACCTCACCCAGGCCGACGCCCTGCGCGCCATCGCGGCCACTGTCACGGCGTGCCGGCTGGACCTGCAGATCGACACGGGCCGTGGCGGCTTTGCGTATGCCGAGTGGGCGGCGGGGCGGGGCCGGGTCTTGTTGAAAACGGATCATGGTCCCGTGCTGACGGCCACGCCATGGGAGCTGGCATGAGCGTCTTGTTTACCTTTCCCGGCCAGGGTGCCCAGACTCCGGGCATGCTGCATGCGTTGCCCGGCGATCCTGCCGTGGCGGCGGCCCTGGCCGAAGCGGCTGAAGTGCTGGGCCACGATCCGTTGGCGCTGGACACGGCTGCCGCGCTGGCGTCGACGCGGGCCGTGCAACTGTGTTTGCTGATCGCGGGTGTGGCGATGGCGCGTTCGCTGGCGGCACGCGGCGCGCTGCCCGACATGGTGGCCGGCTTTTCCATCGGCGAATATGCGGCGGCCGTCGTCGCCGGCGCGCTCGATTATGCGGATGCCGTGCGCCTGGTGGCGCGGCGCGGCGAGTTGATGGAGCACGCGTACCCGGCCGGCTACGGCATGGCGGCCATCATCGGCCTGGACCTGGCGCAGCTGGAACCCTTGCTGGCCCCGGTGCACAGCGCAGCAACGCCCGTGTATGTCGCCAACCTGAACGCGTCGCGCCAGATCGCCATTGCCGGCAGCGAGCCTGGCTTGCACGCCGTGATGGCGCTGGCCCTCGCGCACGGCGCCAGCAAGGCCAAGCGTCTGGCCGTCAGCGTGCCGTCGCACTGTCCGTTGATGGAGGCTGCCGCAGGCGACATGGCCGCCGCCTTCGATGGCGTAGTCGTGCGCCGGCCGTCGCTCGTCTACCTGAGCAGCAGCGCGGCGCGCGCTCTGTTCGACCCGGCCCGCATCCGGGACAGCCTGGCTGCCAACATGGCGCAGCGCGTGCAGTGGACCGCTACCGCGCGCCTGGCGTGGGAGCGTGGCGCCAGGCTGGCGCTGGAAATGCCGCCCGGCAGCGTCCTGACGCGGCTGACGGCGCCTGATTTTACGGATGGCGTGGCCGTCTGCTGCGACGGCAACCGGGGCGACAGCCTGCTTGCGCTGGTGAGGCGGGAGCGGGACGGCGCCGCGTCTTAGAGCCTGGCGCTCAGTCCAATCTGGAAGCCACGGCCCGGCAAGGGCGCGATGTATTTCAGTGGAGAGTTGTGCGGCCTGGCATCGTCATCGAGGAGGTTGGTGCCGCTGATGAATACGTCGATGCCTGCAAACGGCGAATTCGGCACTTGCAGTGCGCGGCTCACCTGGAAGTTCACCATGGTGTAGCCGTCGAGCGGCACTTCCTCGCTGACGCTCTTGCCCAGGTACTTCTGCTTGTCGTACCAGGTGCTGGAAAGCCTGGCCTTCCACCCTTTGTTTTCCCACAGCAGATTCGCGCCATAGCGGTTGGTGGGCATGTTGGGCAGGTAGGCGCCGTCGTTGTGCGCGCGCAGCTTGTCCGGATTGTCCGCCTTGTTCTTGACCAGGTCGGCAAAGGCGGAGAGGTTCAGCTTGCCGTAGCCGCCAAGCTCAATGAGCTGCGAGGCGTCGATCTCGAATCCCTTGACCGTCGTATCGGTCTGCTTCCAATATTTTAATGGCAGGCGATTGGCCGTCTGCAGGCCCGAGTGGCCAAGATACAGAAAGTTTTCATACTTCATGACGTAGCCGGTGGCGGACAGCTGGAAGCCGCGATGGCCGAACAAGCCCGTAAGCTCGGTATTCCGTGCGCGCTCGGCTTTCAAATCCTGGTTGCCTTCTTCCTGGGTCATGATCGAATAGTGGCGGTTGCTCGCATACAACTCATTGACGTCGGGCGCTCTTTCCGACGAGGCATAGCGCACCTTCGCACCGAACAGCTGGCCCAGCTTGGCCGAGGCCCCCAGGTTATAGCTGTTCAGGCTGAATGACCTGTCCTCGAGTTTGGCGTTTTTCGCATTCCTTGACGTCTTGAATCCGCTCTTGTGGATGTCGTGCTCGACTTTTTCATGGCGAAAACCGGCGTCGAAGGTGGCCCAGCCGGCATCGAGGCTTTCCTTGACGAACAGCGCGCTGCTGGCCGTGCTCGCATCGGGAAGGTAAAGCTGCGGCCCGCTGCCGGTGATGTCGCGGGATTGAAGGCTCAGGCCAAGCACGCCGCTCAATGGCCCCGCGCGCCGGTGCGCCAGCAGGAGCTCGGCTTGATTGGTGTCGAAGCGGTAGTCATTCGCCTTCGCCGCACCGAGGCGTTCTCCCGACGTATTGTTCAGGCGCGACACGCGCAGCTGCGCGCTTTCCATGTACGCGACGGGGTCGCGCAGAGTGGCTTCCAGCGCATATTTATCCTGGCTGATCACGACGCCGACGGGCAACCCCTCGTCATGGTTGGCCCCGAAAGACTTGTTTTCCATGGAAAAGCCCGGCACGCCATAGTCGCTATTCTTGGTGTCGAGGCTGACGGCCACGTAACCGCGATCGAAAAAATAGGTGCTGCCGACGGCAAAGTGGGAATTGCTGGCATGGCTGTTGCCCAAGGTGCCGTGGTAATCGGGTGTCACGTCCTTGTTGATCTTGTTCTGCACCGTCTTTGGCGTACCCGGCACATAAGCGGGGTTGGCCGGATTGACGTAGGTCTTGCGCTGCCAGACGGACGTCGGCTGATTCGTATAGAAGGAAAAATCGCCGTCCGCCCAGTCCGGATTTTCCTTCATGAACTGGTCGATAAACGGTTGCGAAGCCTTGTTGTAGACTTGCTGGATCCTCGCTTCTTTCTGGCAACTGTCGGCCAGAAAGCTATTCACGCCGCCCCTCGAAGGGAACAGCTGGCTGTTGCACACGCCGGCCTTGCTGTTGCCAGGAATATCGTAATGCCCGATTTTCTGGAAGGACATCTGCAAATTCGTCGAGAAATGTTTGCCATCATTGAAATTCATGCGCAAGCCTTGCGCGTCGGCATCGTTGAATCCCTTGCGCAGCACCAGCTCCAGGTCTTTCTCCTTGCTCTCCATCTTCCTGGAAATGAGGCCGGAATCGACGTCCACGCTGCCGCCGATCGCATTGCCGCCGAAACGTACGCTGTCGGACGATTTGTTCACGCTCACGCTGCGCGCAAACAGCGGGTCGAACGGGATGTTGATGTCGCCGCTGAGCGCATTCATGCCGAGGATGG
Source organism: Janthinobacterium sp. BCJ23 (assembly GCF_059617945.1). Taxonomy (NCBI): domain Bacteria; kingdom Pseudomonadati; phylum Pseudomonadota; class Betaproteobacteria; order Burkholderiales; family Oxalobacteraceae; genus Janthinobacterium; species Janthinobacterium sp. BCJ23. The sequence continues at coordinate 254,218 of NZ_JCAQAW010000006.1, forward strand.
ATTGGCCATCTTCCAGGATTTGCACGCGGCTGCCACTGAGGCTGCGAATCACGGGGGCGCCGGCATTCGGGCCGAAGGCGCTGCTTTGCACGCCGGAGACATGCTCGAGCATGCCGCCCAAAGTCCTGTTCTGGGCTTGCGTATTCTCGACGATGACGACGCTGTCGATGCTGGAAGGCCTGTCCGCGCGGACTTTGATGGTTTGCAGGGTGACGTCGTCCGCCGCGTAAGCGAGCGGGGCAGTGGACAGCATGGCGGCTGCGAATACATGATGGCGCATAGGACTCTCTAATAGGCGTATGGGATGCTGGCGCTGGACGCAGGCGCAGCGCAAAGTGGTAAATGCAATTGAGTTGCAATAATAGCTGGCGCGTCATGCTATTGCAAGTAAACTGCATTAGTCACACGGGAAGAGTAGCGCGTACAGCCGGCATGTGCCGGCTACCGTGTAGCAAAGTGCGGAGGTGGGATGGCCGCTATTATTAGTTGCGCGTTGCGCGTGTGCGGCGCAGACCGAATGCCTCCGCCTGCGCCCTCGTGGAGCCGTTACTTCAGGTGGATTGCTGGGGCTTTTTCGCTTGCAGGCGGCGCGAACGACGTTTTCTTTCCCAGATGACGATGCCCGTCACCGACAGCATGGCCACCATCACGCCCATGAAGGACATCATGATGCGTCCCGGCAGGCCGAGGATGCGGCCCGAGTGCAGGGGGAATTGCAATTGCACGAAGACGTCGGCGGCCGTGCCTTCCCATGGCTTGTGCTGGCCGATGATGCTGCCGTCCATGCCGTCGACGTACAGGTTCGACAAGCCCATGCCGGCCGCGCCGAACTCGTCTGCCGGGTCGAAGAACGAGACGTTGTAGAACGAGTAATTGCCGCCGTAATAAATGCCGCCGATGGGTGACGTGATGCCGCGCTGCACGGCCTGCTTTTTGGCGATGGCGACGGCTTGCTCGAAACCGATCGCGGGCGTGATATACGTGCCGTATGGCGCCGGCGTCTGCGTTTCGTACGGGCCCGGCGTGGTGGTCGAGACGAGCGACATGACGGGATAGAACACTTCACGGTACAGGTTCAGCGAGAATGACGTGAACGCGACGACGATGATGATGATCCACACCCACAGGCCGCCCGCGCGGTGCAGATCGAAATTGAGCTTGTAGCCGCCGGCCGCCCAGCGCACCACCCATGACGGTTTCCAGCGCTGCCACCAGTTGGCGGCGTCGCGGTGGCGCGGCGCTTCATCCTGCGCGCGTGGGCGCAAACGGCGCGGCGTGGTCAGATAAAACGCCACCATGCTGTCGAGCAGCCAGATCAGGGCCACCGTCCCCATCAGCCAGTAGCCCCAGCGGTCCGTGCCCCAGAAGGCGGGCACGTGCAGGCTGTAGTGCAGATGGCGCAAGAATGGCATCAGGCTGCGGCGCGACAGGGAAATGGCCGTCGAATCGCGCGTGCCCGTGATCTGCGCCGTGACGGGATCGATGTAGACGGTATTGTAGTCGAGCACGAACGGCTTGTTCGTGGCCGGGTCGGTGAGCGGACGCACCATGAAGGCGGCCGCATGGCCTTCTTCCAGGCCCAGGGTCATGTAATTGACTTCCACGCGCGGGTCGGCGGCGGCCACTTTTTGCGCCAGCACGAACGGCGGCTGAAGGGGACCGCGGCCCGGCGTTTCCATGATGTCGGCGTTGAGCCATTCGTCCAGTTCGTGGTCCCACGACGTGACGGCGCCCGTGAGGCCCGCGACGATGAGGAAGAGGGCGATGGTGAGACCGGCCCAGCGGTGTATGACAGTCCAGAAAGCGCGCATGCGGTACAAACCTTCAACATAAAACCGGCTTGTTGCCGCCAGCGGGCGCCACCGGGGCGCACAGGGAAAAGCCAAGTATGGGCCTAGTACAGGCCTGTTATTTTGATAATGGGAATCGTTCTCATTATCCGCCGTGGCATGGCGTTTGTCCAGCGCCAATGGTGTTGCCTCGAGTCAAATGGCGCATGCTAAGATGCTAGCAAGAAGTTAATTTACATTCCACATGGAAATATTCAAGGTTGAAGCGGCATGCGTATAGAAGATCGGAACAATGTCCGCGTGAACGAACGCAACGATGCACCGCTGGCGGGCGCGGCAGCCACCATGGTGTTCATGCATGGTTTTGGCTGCGATCAAACCATGTGGCGCTATCTGGAGCCGCTGTTTCGTCCGCACTACCGCACCGTGCTGTTCGATCTGGTCGGCAGTGGCGCTTCCGACCAGGGCGCCTATGATTTCGATCGCTATGCGCGGCTCGACGCGCATGGCGCCGATTTGCGCCAGGTCATCCATGCCGTTGGCGGCGGTCCCTTGATTTGCGTCGGCCATTCCGTCAGCGCCATGAGCGCCTTGCTGGCCACGATTGCCGAGCCGGAGTTGTTCGCCGCGCAAGTCATGCTGGCGCCATCGCCGTGCTATGTCGACGATGCGGCGGCCGGCTACCGGGGCGGCTTCAGCCGTGCCGATATCGACGACTTGCTGGATGCCATGGACAGCAATTACCTGGGCTGGTCCGCCGGCATGGCGCCTGCCATCATGGGCGCGCCCGGGCAGCCGGCGCTGGGAGACGATCTTGTGAACAGTTTTTGCCGCACAGACCCGGCCATCGCCCGGCATTTCGCGCAAACCACGTTTTTGTCCGACCACCGCGCCATCTTGCCGCACAACAGCACGCCGGCCCTGATCGTGCAATGCAGCGACGACTTCATCGCGCCACCGTCCGTGGGCGAGTACTTGCGCGAGATGCTGCCGCGCAGCAGCCTGCACGTGGTCGAGAATGTCGGTCATTGCCCGCACATGAGCGTGCCCGATGCCAGCTACCGCGCCATCCGCCAATTTCTCGACGGCCTGCACCTGTAATGCGCGACACGATGCCTTCCTTGCCTGATACCAGTACCTTGTTCCAGCACGCCGCTTGCGGCTTGCTGCTATGCACGGCTGACGGCACCATTGTGCAGGCGAACGCCACCTTTTGCGGCTGGCTCGGCTATGGCTCTGCGGAATTGCTCGGCAAAAAGAAACTGCAGGACTTGCTGACCATCGGCGGGCGCGTGTTCCACCAGACGCACTGGCTGCCGCTGATGCAGGTGCAGGGCAGCGTGTCGGAAATTCTGCTCGACATGCGCCAGCGCCAGGGGCAATCCATACCGATGCTGTTCAACGCCGTGCGCCGCGTGCACGAGGGCGTGCGTTATGACGAGATCGCCGTCTTTGTTGCCAGCGACCGGCGCAAATACGAGCAGCAGCTGCAGCTGGCGCGCAAGGAGGCGGGCGAGCTCAACGAGCGGCTGGCGGCCGCCGACCGGCGCAAGGACGAGTTCCTGGCCACCCTGGCGCACGAGTTGCGCAACCCGCTGGCGCCCATGCGCAATGTGCTGGAAGTGCTGCGCCTGGCGCAGCTGGACGATCCGCAGCTGCGCTGGGCGCGAGACGTGCTGGGCCGGCAAGTGGGCCACATGACGCACCTGGTCGACGATTTGATGGAAGTGTCGCGCATCACGCAGGGGCGTCTGGAATTGCGCCGCGCCAGCGTGGAGCTGGCCCCCGTGGTCGAAGCGGCCCTGCACAGCGTGGCGGAGCTGGCCGCGCAATCGGGCCACGCGGTGCACGTGGAGCAATGGCCGCAAGCCATCTGGCTCGACGCCGACGCCACGCGCCTGGGGCAGATGATTGCCAACCTGCTGACCAACGCCGTCAAGTACACGCCCGCCAACGGCATCATCGGGCTGGAAGTGGCGTGCACGGAAAACGACGTGCACATTACCGTGCGCGATTCGGGCATCGGCATCGCGCCCGAGCACCTGGACACGGTGTTCGACATGTTTTCGCAGCTGGAACCGGCCCTGTCGCGGGCACAGGGCGGCCTGGGCATCGGCCTGTCGCTGGTGCGCGGCCTGGCTGAATTGCATGGCGGTAGCATCAGCGCGCACAGCGATGGCGTGGGGCTGGGCAGCACCTTCATATTGCGCCTGCCGCTGCCCGCCGTGCCGCTGCAAGCGCCGCCCGAGCCCAACCGCCGCTTACTGGCCGGCACGCGCGAGGGCAAGGTGCTGGTCATCGACGACAGCGCCGACGCGGCCGAAAGCCTGGCGCTGGCGCTCGACATCCTCGGCTATGAAGTGCGCACGGCCTACGATGGCCCTGCAGGCATGGCTACGGCGAAAAGTTTCATGCCACGCGTGATCCTGCTCGACATCGGCTTGCCGGACATGAATGGCTACGACGTGGCGCGGCTGTTGCGTAGTGAACCCTGCGGCAAGGACGCCATCCTCGTGGCCGTCACGGGCTGGGGCCAGGACAAGGACCGCCAGATGGCATCCGATGCGGGCTTCGATCTGCACCTGACCAAGCCCGTGGATTTTTATGAGCTTGATGCGGTGCTGCAAAAGATGCTGCAGGCGGAGTGAGGAGGGCATCAGCAAAATGAAAGACATGGAACAACTGACAGAATTGGAGCTCGCCGTTTTCCAGCTGCGCATGGGTTTTGCCCTGGCGGACCGCTGCGTGGACTGGGCCGTGGAGCGTTTGCGCCTGGATCAGGAAGGCGACGACCTCGAGGTCGTGCTGCTGGCCAGCGCCCGGGGTGTTGACGAGGTACTGCCGCTGGCCGAGGTGATTATCGAGCGCTACCGGGGCACGCAACGGCTCGATCAGCAATTCCTGGCTGGTAAATACATCGTCGAGTTGCGCGCCGCCTATCTGGCAGGGCGGGAAAGCGTGGCTTCGCTCGATGCCATCTTTACCCGCTTGTACCCGGCGCTAGCTTATCCCGACTGGCTGGTCATGCTGAGCCGCAATTGCGAGTATGCGACGGACGTGGCCGATTTCGAGCAGCCGTTCGAGGATGAATTCCGCTATATCGCCAGCCTGTGGGCGCAGGCGGAAAGCCTGGCCGCGTTTGAGAGCGAATATAGTCGACAGACCTCCAATGGCCATGACATCAGGTAGATGCGGAGGATAGACGGCAAGGTGCCGCGCCATCTGGATGGCGGCAGCGCTGCGTGCTTCTCTGCCATCGTCTGGATACGCGTGACATACAATGTACGAAACTCTTTTTTGCCAGGATAGACGTGCAGCATAAAACGATAGGCTTGATCGGCGGCATCGGCTGGGCTTCCACCCTGGAATACTACCGCTTGCTCAATGAAATGCTGGTGGCGCGCCTCGGTCCCGCGCATAGCGCGCGCATCATACTGGTCAGCATCGACCAGGCCGATTTCGTCGCGCACGCGGCGCAAGCCGATTCCCACGCCATCGAGCAATTCCTCGTCAAGGAAGGGCGGCGCCTGCAAGGCATGGGCGCGGATTTCTTCCTGCTATGCGCGAATGGCGTGCACCGCTTCGCGCCGGCCGTCGTGCCGCGGATCGGCTTGCCTTTCATCAGCATCGTCGAGGAAACGGCGAAGCGGGTGCAGCAGTCGGGCTTGCGCAAGGTCGGCTTGCTGGGTGTCAAGCAGACCATGGCGGGCCGCTTTTATCACGACGCGCTGGAGCGCTTTGGCATCGCCACAGTGACACCCGATGCGGCCGACCAGGAAGTCGTCCACGACATTATCTACACGGAACTGGTACAGAATATTGTTACCGATGGCAGTCGGAAAATTTTTCTCGGCATCATCGAGAAACTGCGGCTGCAAGGCGTGCAGGGCGTGATTCTGGGTTGCACGGAGATTCCATTGCTGGTCAAGCCCGCAGATATCGACTTGCCGTTATTTAATACCACGGCCATTCATTGCGAGGCGGCGGTGGCGTTTGCCATCGAGGACTAGACGAGCGGGCAGTGAGCGGCCGCCTGAACCTGCCGCCGCTCACTGAACGACTCAAGCCGGCTGCGCACCACCCACATTGCGGCTGCGGTTTTCCACCAGCACGGAAATACCGAGCACGACGATGCCGCCGCAGGCCAGCATGGCGCCGACCCAGCCTGTCGAACGCAGGCCCATGCCCATGGCGATGGCGATGCCGCCGGCCCAGGCACCCAGGGCGTTGGCGATATTGAAGGCGGAATGGTTGAGGGCGGCGGCCACGGTTTGCGCGTCGCCGGCCACGTCCATCAAACGCGTCTGCACGGCGGGAGCGACGGCGATGCCGGCGCCGATGGCGAACAGGTTGATGGCCGTCAGCCACACATTGCTGCTGGTATAGGTAAAGGCGGCCAGGGCGGCCACGTTCCACAGCAGCACGCCGAAGATGGTCCACAGGCGCGAGCGGTCGGCCAGCCAGCCGCCGATCAGATTACCCACGGTCATGCCCACACCGATAATGGCCAGCAAGATGGAGATGACGAGGGGCGACACTTTCGTGATTTCCAGCAAGGTCGGCGTGATGAACGTATAGACGGCGAACATGCCGCCAAAGCCGATCGCCACCATCAGCAGGGTCAGCCACACTTGCAGGCGGCGGAACACGCCCAGTTCGCGGCGCGGGCTCGAGTCGCCGGCGGCGACCATGGGCACGAAGATGCGCACCATCAGCATGGTCAGCAAACCCAGCGCGGCGACGAGCAAGAAGGCCGAGCGCCAGCCCAGGGTCTGGCCGATATACGTGGCCAGCGGCACGCCGAAGATATTGGCTACGGTCAAGCCCATCAGGACACGGGCGACGGCCTGTCCCCGCTTGTCCGGTTCGGCCAGCGCGGCTGCCACCAAGGCCGCCACGCCGAAATACGCGCCGTGCGGGATGCCGGCGACAAAACGCGCGACGACCAGCAAGCCATAATTGGGGGCGATGGCGCTGAGCAAGTTACCACCAGCGAACATCAGCATCAGGCAGATCAGCATCAGCCGGCGCGGCATGCGGGCCAGGAAGATCGTGATCAGGGGCGCGCCGACGACCACGCCCAGCGCATAGGCGCTGATCATGTGGCTCATCTGCGGCAAGGTCGTGCCCAGGTCGTCGGCCACCACGGGCAGGATGCTCATGGAGGCAAATTCGCCCGTACCGATGGCGAGGCCGCCGATGGCCAGGGCCAGGTCGGCATAACCAGCGCCAAAAGGCGCGGTGACGCGCGGAATCAATGGGTCTACGGAGGCGTGCATGTTCTTGTTAGTTGGGTAAAGAATGACAGGGTGGAGAGACGCGCTGTGGCCCGGCCGGAAGTGGCAATGCGCCACCAGAGTCGTCGGCTGGCCGGTATTTTCGGGCGATAGGAACTGCCCAAAGACAACATTGTAAAAGATTCGGGCAAGCTCTGCTGGGTGATGGCTGAAATATGCTGCACTGCACACAATAACGCTTGCTCTTGTTGTTAACGATAACACGGAATCTGCGCGATTCCGCCACAGGGCAGGCGAAGAAAAGCTGGCTGTGGCGGAAATGGTCTTCGCGGATTGTTACTTCGTCAATGATTGCTGCAGCGCTTCCAGGCCCGCCACGTAGATGCCGTGGAACAGCTCCGTCACTTCCTGCTCGCTCACGCCCACGGGCGTGAAGCGGCCCGACCAGCTGACCCGCGCGCCATCGCTGCCGGGAATCGCGCTCACTTGCAGGGTGGACAAATAATCGGTGGCGGGAAACGGCGCCTGCAGGATGGAATAGCTGTAGCTGCGCGCCGCATTGTCGTACGCTTCCAGCTGCTCGACGATGACGTCGCCGGCCGGATTGGCCAGATGGCGGATGCGGCCCCCATCGCTGAGGGTGCTGCTGGGAATATACGGCAGCCAGTCGGGCAGCGAGTTGAAGCCGCCAATCAGTTGCCACACTTGCGCCGGTGTGGCGGCGATGTCGATCGAGGTGGTGGTATGGGCCATGGTAATTTCCTTATGTATATATTAGAGAGTGCTGCCGGGCAGCGGCGCGAATGGCGACACCAGTTGCTCGGCGCGCATGTCTTGCCAGAAGGCGGCGGGGATGACGCTGTTCAATGCTTGCTGGTCTTCGGCCAGGCGTTGCGGACGGCTGGCGCCGGGGATCACGGCGGCCACGGCCGGGTTGGCCAGCGAGAATTGCAGGGCGGCGGCCTTCACGCTGACGCCATGGCGCGTGGCAATGGCCTTGATGCGTTCCACTTTTGCAATGATCTCGGGCGAGGCTTTCTGGTATTCGAAATGCGCGCCACCGGCCAGGATGCCCGAACTGTAGGGTCCACCGACGACGATGTCGACGTTCTGTTTCGCGGCGGCAGGCATCAATCGCTGCAGCGCCCGTTCATGGTCGAGCAGGGTGTAGCGGCCGGCCAGCAGGAAGGCGTCGGGCTGGGCTTCGGCCAGGTCCAGGGTCAGTTCCAGTGGTTCCACCTTGTTCACACCCACGCCCCAGGCCTTGATGACGCCTTCTTCGCGCAAGCGGGTCAGCACGCGGAAGGCGCCTGTGCGGGCCGTTTCAAATTGCGCCAGCCAGTTGTCGCCATGGAAATCCTGGGCGATGTCGTGTACCCAGACGATGTCGAGGTGATCCGTATCCAGGCGTTTCAAACTGTCTTCGATCGAGCGCAGGGTGGCGTCAGCCGAGTAATCGTCGACGATTTTGTTCTTGCGGCCAAATTCGAACAAGCCGCCTTTTTCGCCCAGTTCGCGGCTTGCCGGGTCTTCCAGTTCGTCGAGGATGAGGCGGCCGACCTTGGTGCTCAGTACGTATTCGTCGCGGCGGCGCTGTTTCAGGGCGGCGCCCAGGCGCAGCTCGGCCAGGCCAGCGCCGTAGAACGGGGCCGTATCGAAGTAGCGGATGCCCGATTCCCAGGCCGCGTCGACGGTCGCCTTGGCTTCCTCTTCAGGAATGTTGCGGAACATATTGCCCAGCGGCGCCGTGCCGAAACCCAGTTTGCCTGTCAGTAAGTGTTTGATACTCATGATGTTTTCCTTCAATGTGTGGATCAGTGAAGACAGAATAGCTGGACAAGTTAAGCCTGTCCAAGACATAATTGGCGCAACTTGAGTCCTGAAAGGTCTGATATGCTGGATATCCGTCAATTGCAATACTTCATCGCCGTCGCCGAGGAAGAACACGTGGGGCGGGCCGCCGAGCGCCTGCATATTTCCCAATCGCCGCTGAGCCGGCAAATCGCCCAGCTTGAAGACAGGCTGGGCCTGACCCTGTTCGAGCGCAGCGCGCAGCGCATCCGCCTGACGCGCGACGGCCATACTTTCCTGGCCGAAGCGCGCGCTTTTATCACGCACGGGAATCGCCTGGAAGCGCTGGCCAAGCGCCTGGGACGCGGCGACGAGGGCGGCCTGTGCATCGGCTACATCGAGAACGCCATGCATGCGGGCGTCCTGCCCGATGGCTTGCGCGCCTTGCGCGCCACGCGCCCACAGGTGCATATCGCCCTGTACAAGCTGCATTCTGCCGAGCAGATCGAGGGCTTGCGCCAGCGCAGCCTCGATATCGCGCTGCTGTGCGAACCGCCGCTGCCGAACGACCCGGACCTCGATTGCGCGCAAGTGCTGAGCGATCCCATGCTGCTGGCCTTGCCGGAGACGCATCCGCTGGCGCACAAGGCGGAGCTGACGCCCGAGGACCTGGCGGGCCAGGAATGGATTGCCGTGCTGCACAAGGAAAGCGTGCTGAAACACGATAACTTTATCGCCGCCTGCGCGCGCGCTGGTTTTACGCCCGATATCCGCCTGGAAGCAACGGAACCGCTGACGGCGCTGGGCCTGGTGGCGGCCGGGCTGGGCATGGCCATGATCCAGCACAGCCTGCGCCAGCACGCGCCGGCCGGCGTGATCGTGCGCGCACTGCCGTGGTTCAGCTACCGCACGCCATTGTGGCTGGCCTGGCACAAGGTCAACCTGCGTCCGCTGGTGGGGATTTTCCGCGAAACGTTGCTGGAGCAGGCCAGCGGTGTTGCCATGCCGGAGCAAAAAGACGTATAAATAAGGCAATCATCTGTGGGGAGGATTGCCATGTTCGATCTGAGTGTGCCGGTGTGGGAACTGGTGGCGCGCGCCGTCATCATCTACCTTGCCTTGCTGCTGATGGTGCGCATGACGGGCAAGCGGACTGTGGGGCAATTCACGCCGTTCGACTTGCTGGTCGTCATGCTGCTGAGCGAGGCGGTATCGAATTCCCTGTCCGGCGGCGACGAATCCGTTCCCGCCGGCCTGGTACTGGCGTTGACTTTGATCTGCCTCAACATGCTGATCGCATGGCTGAGTTCGCGCAGCCGCAAGTTCGCCGATCTGGTCGATGGCACGCCCGTGCTGCTGGGCCGCGACGGCCAGATTTTCGATGATGTCGTCAAGAAATGCCGGGTGGCCGGCGGCGATGTCGAGCAGGCGCTGCGCGAGGCCGATTGTCCGTTGGCGGACATGAAATGCGCGTTCCTCGAGGCAGATGGCAAGATCACCATTTTGCAAAAGGCGGGGTAGCGGCTTGCCCATGCTGCGTTTCCTTCCGCCGTGCGTCGCTTGCCGTCTCTGTGATTCCAGCCGCCACGGCGAGCCATGGGGGCAGGGCAGGCTTACAGCGTGGTCTGCCGGGCAGTTCGCAGCGGAGGCGGGGCCATGACAGGCGTCTTGGCCAGCTGTGCTTTCAAACTTGCAAATAGCGACCAGCAGGGGATGGCCATCTTCTGGACTTGTTGCGCCTGCGGGCCGCCGGGCAGTTTGCTCCACGGTCCCACGTTGAGGCTGCCATCCTTGATATTGATGCTGTAGAGGGCCGTATACAGGGCTGGCGTATCGGTCGCGATGTAGGCGACTTCTCCGCCATGTTGTACAGCTGTAACGGTGCGTGTCGTGATGCTGGCGAATAGGGTGCCATCCTTGCACGGCGACAGCGATTGTATTCCGATCAGCGGCGGGTAGGGAATCCTCGCCTGGGTGTACCTGTCCCGCCACGTTTTGCCCGGATGGGTATGCGTGTCGCCGATCAGCGCTTCGGGGATATGGCTGATCCATCTGGGCGATTTGATGATGCCGCGTATACAGCTGATGACCGAGGCGTGCGTGGCGCACGCCAGGCCCATCGGCCCGAAAACCCAGACATAGTAGGGATCGACATCGATACCGGTATAGCTGCCCCACGGCGCTGGCACGTAGCAGCGGGTATTTGACTGGTCGACGTAAAGCTCGCCGGAAGCGGCAAGGGCGCCGTACATGATGGAGTTGTAATGGTCCGTCCCTTGCAGGAGGGCCGGCAGCATGGCGGCCCCGTCCGGGTCATCGGGCAATGTCGCGGGTGGATGGGTGATGGCGCGGACGTTGACGACGCCGGCCTTGGTCGCCGGCTGCCAATTTCCGGCTTTCAACTCTCCGCTGTCATTCAATTGATGGAGCTTGATGGAGCCTTGCCTGCCTTCATTGCGCGCCGTGTAGACGAACGATGCGCGGCTGTCGTCGGGGGACGGCAGCGCCCAGACGTCATGGAATTTATCACCGGATACTTCTTTCATGTCCGACACTTCAATCGTGGTCGGATCCATCCAGCCGTGTTCCATGTCGCCGTTATCGGACGCGCTCCAGTGCTGGCAGAAGAAAAGGTGATAGCGCGGCTTCAGCGAGCCTGCCTCTGTCTTTGGCATCGTCAAGGCGAAGCGGCGGCCACGATTGCCGTAGCCGATCTGAAAAGGCTTCCATTCGCCGGTCCGCGTGACGTTGCCTCCCGTCGCGGCGTAGAGGTTCTTGCTCATGTTGGTGCCCAGGTGAGCGAACAGGCCCCGGTCGCGGGCGACCGGTTCGATCGCCTTCAGGCATTCCAGCATCTGGGTGTTGCCGTCGTTCCACAGCTTGGGCAGCGCCTCCATGTCCGCTTCGAGCCGTATCAAACGGTCGTAGATCGCGTCATACTCGTGCGGCGTGTTCTTGTAGTCCGGATTTCGAATCGAGGCCTGCTCCAGCTGCCGCCCCACCATTTCATGGTCGACGAGGGATTCCAGCAGTACATGGGCGAGCAGCGCATCGGCGTAGGTGCGGCAGAAAACGCCGAGGATTTCCGGCCATTTCTCCAGGTCCTGGGTTTTTTCGTCCTTCAGCCATTCGGCGGTCATCCATTTGTCGTATAAAACGGAAATAATGGTAAACGCATTATTTATTGAAATAATGCAACTATCGAGACATTTGTGGACCTTCACCCGATTCTCCACCGTGTTCAAGGGCGTCGGCAGAATTTCGGACAGATCCAGTTTGATGCGGCCTATGGTCGCCATATATTGATCAACCGCACTGCCATTGGCCTTGACTTCACGCAGTTTCTCATCCGCGTTCAACCCTTTCATTGCTTCAATGATCTGATCCTTGAGAGAAGGTTGCTTTGGCCCGAAATAGGTGAGCAGTTGACCGACAATGCTGAACAGGGCGCCGAATATCGCGCCGTACGGACCGGCGCCGGCTGACAGGCTGCCGATCAGCTGCATGCCGGCGGCGCAGATATCCATGATGGCGGCACTGCCATTGATATAGTCGCCGGACTTGAAGGCGCTCGCCGCGGACAGCACGCCCTTGACCATGTTGGGCAAGTTCTTGTTGATGGCGTCCGTGACGTCCTTTGCATATTTCTTGGCTTCCGCGCTGGCGTTCTTGTCGGCCAGGATGCGTTTTGCCCCTTCATACTCCGCCTGCATTTTCCGTGTTGCTGCCTCGAATGCCCTTGCTTGCGCGGGGTCCATGCTCGATTGCGCGTGCAAGGCCATCAATTCAATCTGTTTCTTGAGGAGGTCGAGGTCGGGATCCAAGTTGTCATCCTTTCAATGCGGGGTCGATACTAGTTGTACGAAGACAAAATATTGCATTCATACTAATCTTGGCGTCGAGGTGCGCAAGCTGTATTTGCATGACGGCAGCCATGCAGATGGCCAGGACGGGGGAATCGCTCTGATGTCACTCGGAGACGGACGGCGCAAGGAATTTCTGATCCCATGGAAAATATTGACACGTAGAATATGAAAGCGACTATGCCTACGATAGTTGCCGGACACGGACTGGGCGCTGCCAGCTGCGTTTAGATCTTCTTGCTGCTTTTCAGGTGCAGGGGCAGCCACCACCACATGCAAATGATGAGTGACCCCATCAGGACGCCGGCGATGATGCCGGCGATGTGGCCGAACACTTCCGACATCACCAGGTTCGTGCCCAGAATAAACGCCAGCGCCAGGGAAAAGGCGCCGCACATCATGATGCGGTCGGCCACGCGCTTGAAACGTTCGCGGTCTTGCAGGGGGCGCATCACGCGGTGCTGGATGGCTGGCGCGCTGAGCAGCACCAGGCTCGTCATGGACAGGAAGAACGTCAGCAGGAAGACGACTTTTTCCGCCTGCACGATCTTCGCGAAGCCGCCGTTGAAGGGCAGGATGATGAGGAAGGCCGTCAGCATCTGCGCGCCCGGCAAGAGGATGCGCAATTCGCTGAGCAGGTCGGACAAATCGCCTTCGTCGCCCGGTTGGCCATTTTCATCCTGGTGTTGCGTTTGTGGCATGGTGCCGTCCTCGTGGTGGTGATGGGGCCAGTCTACGCACAAGCGACCAGGCCGACTGTGGGCGGACGCACCTTCAGAACCATTGCGCGTAGCGTTGGCGCAGCCGCCACAGGGGCGTCGAGACGATGGCCGTGGCGCTGTGCGAGGCGTCGTGGCCGCAATGGCCGCAGCTGTGGCGCCGGTGCGGCGCCAGCGCGAAGCTGCCCAGGTCCAGGTGCGGATGGCCGCAGCGGGCGCAGTCGCTGCAGTCCAGCGGCGTGCCTGCCTGCAAGGCGGCGGTGAACGCTTGCGCGGCGGGCGGCGTGATGTTCAGCTGCACGACGTCGGGCGGGAACAGGCCGGGCAGGGCGCGGCAATCGATGGCCAGCGCGGCTAGGTCGCGCGCCAGCAGGGCGCCGCCATCATCGGCCTTGGCGCGCAGTTGCAGCAAGCCATCGGGGCCCGGGCGCAAGGTCGTGGCGTGAAACTGGCTGGGGTCGAACAGCGCCGGATACAGCACGTAGCCCATGGGGCTGGCGTGCTGGCGGCAACGCATCTGCCGCGTTGCCTGCCAGTCGGCCACGTCAGCCTGCGTGCCCCAGTAGCACTGGTGCGTGCGGCACCAGTGGCGCGCCGCGCCATTGCGGAACTTCCCGGCTGCCAACAGATCGCACACGATGATGGCATCTTCGCCTGCGCCGGCGCGAAAGTGGCCCGTGATGTGCTGCGTGGTGACGGCAAGGTGGCCCGTGCTCGCTTGCAGGGGCCAGCAGATGCCGGGCAGGGTCAGCGGCGTAGTCAACGGCGACTCCGCGCGGCTATCGGCTTGCCAGCCGGTAATAGGCCGGAATGAAAAAACCCGCCGACTGGGGCGGGCTGTGCTGACGGGAATGCCTGCGGCATGGCCCGGTTTATTCTTCCGTATCGGCCAGGGTGACGATGGCGCGCGCCCACTTCGAGTATTTCAGGTTCGCCAGATCGCGCACGGTCTTGATATTGAACGCTTGCTTGAGCAGTTCCGCATCCTTTTCGCTCACGCCTTGCAGCGCATCGACGGGCGCATCAGCGATTTCCTTGAAGGTCTTTTTTTCGTAAGCCTTGTCTACCGCTTTATTGATGTTCATGTGTTGATACTCCTCAGTAAATGGAAAATTAATTCTACACGTTTTTGCAAACTGTCAATTTACGCTTGCAAGTTGGGCCGAACTAAATATGATGGAGGTGGATGCCTCGACAGTGAGGCGATCTGTGCGTTCGCCTCAAGATTGTAATTATAGCATTTTTATTATTCATAGTATAATGATTTCCATGGCGCAGAATGGTCTGCGCCATACCGAAGCCGCAGTCACGCGGCACCAATCGATAGCGTTCAGGAGAATACGATGAGTTTGCTAGATCAACTTGCAGGACAGGCGATGAGCGCTTTGGGCAACAAAAGTGCTGACGGGGAAGCCCCATCGGGATTGATGGCCAGTGTGATGGACCTGGTCAACCAGCATGGCGGCTTGCCCGGCCTGCTGCAGAAATTCCAGGAAAGCGGCCTGGGTGACCAGGTGGCCAGCTGGATCGGCACGGGTGCCAATGCGCCTGTCTCCGGCGAACAAATTAAGGATGCGCTCGGTAGCGACACGATCACCCAGATCGCGGAAAAAGCGGGCGTCGCACCGGACGCGGCTTCGGGCGGCCTGGCAGCCTTGCTGCCCCAGCTGATCGACAAACTGACCCCTGATGGTCAGGTACCGGAAGGCAATGACCTCGTCAGCCAGGGTTTGAATATGCTCAAGGGCAAGATCTTCGGTTGATTCCCTGGCCTTGAAATGAAAAACCTCGCAGCAATGCGAGGTTTTTTTATGTGTAAGGTTTTTGGCAGAGAAGTGCGAGCGTCTGAAAAACGCCTGTGGCTAGGCGCGGCCCCGAAGACAGTACGAATAGTACGGCGAGGGGCAGGCAACAACGCCACGGGCGTTTTTCAGGCGGCGGCCATCATGCCGAAATATGGCTGTGCTCCAGTCAGCCTCGCCGTACTTCCCTCGACCAGATACGAGCAATAGCGGCGGCGCTCGGCGATGCCGCCGCGCCGCTCCATCAGTTCGCCCAGCATGGCGACGGCGTCGGTGGCCATCTTTTGCACGGGCTGGCGCAGGGTGGTGATGTCGTAGCTGAGCCAGCCTGATGCTTCCAGCGCATCGAAACCGGCCACCGACATTTGCAGCGGCACCTCGATGCCCATCTGGTGGCGCGCCGTGTCCAGGCAGCCGATGGCCATGATGTCGTTGCCGCAGATGACGGCGTCCGGCACGCGACCCAGGCGATCGATGACTTTGCGCAAGCCGCGTCCGCCGCTGGCGTAATCGTAGTTGCCGCTGACGACGATGGGCGCGGGCAGGCCCAGGGTCAGCAAACGGTCCAGCATGCCAGCCTTGCGTTCCTGCGCGACGGCCGAGTCGCCGGGGCCGTCAATGATGGCGAACTGGCGGTGGCCCGCTTCGGCCAGGCGCGAGACGAGCAGGCGCGCCGCTTCGGCCTGGTCGCACAGCACGGCATGCACGGCGTGCTCGCGCGGGCTGCGGTTGAACAGCACCAGCGGCACGTCGCGCCGGCCGAATTCGGCCATCTGTTCGTCCGACAGGCAGGCGGCCACGATGGCGCCATCGACCTGGTATTGCCACACATCGCACAAGACCTTGCCGATGTCCGCTTCGCGCTCGAGGGTAAACAACAAGAGACGCTTGCCCTGGCGGGCGATTTGCTGGCTCAGGTCGGACAATACTTGCGGATAGTACAGATTGGCCAGGTTGGAAATGATGACGGCCACCAGGTTCGAGCGCCGCGTGATCAGGCTGCGGGCGGCCGCATTGGGAATGTAGTCGAGGCTGATGGCCGCCTGCATGACCTTGGCGTGGGTGGCTGGCGAAACGCTGGCGCCCGGCTTGAAGCAGCGCGACACGGCCGATTGCGACACGCCGGCCAGCAGGGCCACGTCATATGAAGTCACGCGCCGTCCGGCGCTGGATACGGGGCGGGCGGTGGTGCTGGGTGTCCGGGCTACAGTATTCTTTTTTCGCATATTGGTCTGGCAAGCAACCTGTCTCAAAGTATTCCTGCAGGCCCGGCCGCTGGTGGCGGCCTGGGCGGGAAAATGAGCATAGCGAAAATATTTCCATGTGGCAAGACTGTTTTCTTATCCATGTTGCAAATAATTTGATTTAATGGCAAGTGGTATGCTTGCTTCTCAATCTGGACTGTCGCAGGGGCCGCTGCCATAGGGGCTGAGGCGTC
Source organism: Janthinobacterium sp. BCJ23 (assembly GCF_059617945.1). Lineage (NCBI taxonomy): Bacteria > Pseudomonadati > Pseudomonadota > Betaproteobacteria > Burkholderiales > Oxalobacteraceae > Janthinobacterium > Janthinobacterium sp. BCJ23. The sequence continues at coordinate 270,858 of NZ_JCAQAW010000006.1, forward strand.
CCGGCGGGTCCACGCGGCGGACGCTGAAATCGCTGGCCAGGGTCGGTAAGGGCAAATCCGCCGTGGCGCTCGCTTCCGTGCCGCTGACCGTGCCCCGCACAGTCAATGCGATGCGCACCCAGGAAGCGAAGTTGCGCGGATAACTGACGGTGACGGTGGCCATGCCCAGCGCGTCGCTCAGGCCGCTTGCGCTGACGGTCAGGGGAATGCCCGGGTCAAGCACGCCATTGCCGTTGCCATCGTAGGCGGCGTCAAAAATACCATTGCGCAAGACGTCCTCGTTGGCACAGCTGTAATGGGGCAGGGCCAGGCGCCAGACGCCCGTGTCGGGGAACTCGGGCTTGTCCGCTTGCCACACATAGTATCCCTTGGCATAGCGGCTGGGCCAGGCGGCGGCCGTGATGGCGACGCCGGGCACGGCGTTGCCGGCGCTGTCGGACACGAACACGGCAAAGTCCTTTTGCAGCACGCTGGCCGAATACTCGCGCAGCAGGCTGCCCGTACCCAGCTTGACCGACAGCGCTTGCCGCGCCACCGTCAAGCGCACGAGGGCCGTGGCCGCCGCTTGCGCAGCGCCCTCGATGCGGGCCTGGATCAGCACACCGTCGCGGCCGCTGTCGGCCGGTCCCGCCACGTACACGGCGCGCGCCAGGCCGTCGCTGCCCGTCAGCACCCGGCCCGCTTGCCGCAGGTAGCCGCCGCTGGGGTCGCTCAAGATGGTAAACAGCACGGGCGCGTTCTTGACGAGGTTGTTGGCCGCGCCATCGCGTACCACGGCGCTGATGGTGCTCATACTGGTGCTGATGCTGGCATTGTCGGCCGATGCCGTCGTATTCGCGCGCAGCACGGCCGGATCCGCTTGCACGGCCAGCTTGCTGGCAGGGCTCAATGGCGCGACGAATTCCAGCCGCGTCTGCGCCGAGGGACCGCCGGCCACGGCCGCCGTGATGGTGGCCACGCCCGTGTTGGCCGACTGCACATAGCTGCGCGGCAAGTTGCCATTGCTGAACATCAAGCTGGTGGGCAAGGCCTGGCTGCAGGCGCTGTCCGCAAACAGGCTGCCGCGCGAGGTCGACAAGCTGGCGCTGCCGGACTGCGCCACGCCCGCCTTGTCGTAGCGCGCGTCGATGGGTTGGCACGCCAGGGTGGCCACTTCCGCCAGCACGTCCGCGCCGCTGGCATCCTGGCCCACGGCCGGGCTCAGGCGCAGGTCGCTGCCCGCCACGGCATACGCTTGCGTGGCGGCGGCGCCCAGCGCATTGACGGACACGGCGTCCTTGCCCAGGCTGCTTGCCGTCAGGCGCAGCACCAGCTGGCCTTGCGCATTGCTGAGCGCCGCGCCGCCATCCTTGACACGCACGCTGTTGCCGGCGCCCGTGCTGTAGGCGATGGCGGCGCCGGCCACGGGTTTGCGCGCCGAGTCGCGCACGGTGACGGTGAGGTCGGCGCCCTGGCCCAGCATCAAGGCGGCGGGCCCCAGCACTTCCACGGTGCTGCCCGTGACGGCCACCGTACCCTTGCCGCTGCGCATGCCCACATTGGCCGTTACGGTGATGCTGCGGTTGCTGTTGGCGCCTCCCGTGCCCAGCAGGGCGCGCGCCTGGCCATTCTTGTCCGTCACGGCGTCGACGCTGCCGAGGATGCCGGAATCGGTAGCAAAGGAAATCTTCGCGTTGGGCAAGGCGAGGTTGGCGCCATCCTTGACGAGGGCCGTGACGGCCACCTCGCCGCCGGCCATGCCCGCCGAGGCCAGTTCCGTACTGGAAAACACGAGGTTGACGGCGCTGGCCAGGCTGGCCGGTTCGGGCGGCGTGACGGGCGGAATCACGGGCGGCGTCACGGGTGGGGTGACCGGCGGGGTGACGGGCGGATTGACCACCGGCGGCGGACTGCCGCCGCAGCCTGCCATGCTGTGCAGCCCGCAACCGGCGCCGGCCTGGGTGTCGGCCGAACCGCCGCCGCAGCCGGCCAGGGAAACGAGAAAGGCGGCCAGCACAGCTGCTGGCAGGTGGCGCAGGGGAGCATGGGGCACGATGGGTCTCCGGGGGTTGGCCGAGTTGCTCGGCGTTAATTTCCCAAGAGTATCTTTTGTGTGCAGCTGGTACTTGATGCAAAGCAAGCTTATGCTGTTGACCGGGCTGAACGGGTTTTGCTGGTGCAAAGCCCTGCCTTCTGATAACATAACGCCCCTTTATTCAGGGAAGGGTCGACATGGCCAATGCTTGCGGCGTCGATTTCGGCACGTCAAATTCCACGGTAGGCTGGGCACGTCCAGGGCAGAGCACCATGCTCGGCCTGGAAGATGGCAAGACGACCTTACCGTCCGTCGTCTTCTTCAATGCGGAAGACGAGGAAGTCAGTTTTGGCCGCGCGGCGCTGGCCGGCTATCTGGCTGGTTACGAAGGACGCTTGATGCGCTCGCTGAAAAGCCTGCTGGGTACCAGTCTCATCGATGGCCAGACGGAAGTCGGCGGCCGCGCCTTGCCATTTCGCATGTTGCTCGCGCAATTCATTGGCGAAGTGAAACGCCGCGCCGAGCAGTCCGCCGGCCGCGAATTCTCGTCCGCCGTGTTCGGCCGTCCCGTCTTCTTTATCGACGACAACGCGCAAGCGGACCAGCTGGCGCAGGACACCCTGGCCGAAGTGGCGCGCTCCGTCGGCTTCAAGGATGTCGCCTTCCAGTTCGAGCCGATTGCCGCAGCGTTCGACTACGAGTCGCAGATAGCCAAGGAAGAGCTAGTGCTGATCGCCGACATCGGCGGTGGTACGTCCGACTTTTCGCTGGTGCGTTTGTCGCCGGACCGGGCGAAAAAGGCCGAGCGCCGTAACGACATCCTCGCCACGGGCGGCGTGCACATCGGTGGCACGGATTTCGATAAATACCTGAGCCTGTCGTCCGTCATGCCCTTGCTCGGCTATGGCAGCCGTCTGAACAATAATAGCGAAGTGCCGTCCAGCTATTATTTCAACCTGGCGACGTGGCACACGATCAATCTGGCGTACACGAAGAAGATCTGGGTGCAACTGGCCGACGTGTGCCGCGATGCGCGCGAGCAAGACAAGATGGGGCGCCTGCAAAAACTGATCGACGAGCGCGCCGGCCACTGGCTGGCCATGAAAGTGGAAGAGGGCAAGATTGCCCTGTCCGACGCGGCCGAAGTGCAGCTGGAGCTGGACCGCTTGTCGCCCGCGCAAAGCCTGTTGCTCAAACGTACGCAATTCGACGAAGCCATCGGCCACCTGTGCGGTTCCGTGGAAGACACCGTGCTGCGTCTGCTGCGCGACGCGGGTGTGGCGCCGGAAGCCGTCGACACCGTGTTCTTCACGGGCGGCTCGAGCGGCGTGCGCCTGCTGCGCGAAAAGATCGCGGCACTGGTGCCGGCCGCGCGCAAGGTCGAAGGCGATTTGTTCGGCAGTATCGGCGCAGGTCTTGCGCTGGACGCCGTACGCAAGTTCGGCTAAGCTGGTCCACCGCAGCATCGCAGAAAGAGCCTGACTTCATGAATGTGTTTGACAAACCGATCGTCATGATCGACTTCGAGACGACCGGACTGTCGCCCGACATGGGCGACCGCATCACGGAAGTGGCGGCGCTGCGCATCGAGGGCGGGCGGATCACGGACCGTTACGTGACCCTGATCAACTGCAATGCGCGCATTCCCTCGTTCATCACGGGCTTGACGGGTATCACGCAGGCGATGGTGGACAAAGCACCGCCCGTGGCCGAAGTGGTGCCGCAATTGCTGGATTTTATCGGCAGCGATGCCTTGTCAGCGCACAATGCCAGCTTCGATGAAAAATTCCTGCGCGCGGAAAGCGCCAGGCTGAACCTGACACCGGCGCACCAGTCGCTCGTGTGTTCCTTGAAACTGTCGCGCCGCGTGTTTCCCGGCATGGCCAGCTACAAGCTGGGCTTGCTGTCGAGCCAGCTGGGCATCGCCTTCAAGAGCGCCGCCCACAGGGCCGAGTCCGATGCGGAAGTGGCGGCGCAAGTGCTGATCCATATCGGCCGCCATTTGCGCAGCAGCTATGGCATCGCCGATGTCGACGCCGACTTGCTCGTGTCGCTGAACAAGCTGGCCGCCGCCAAGGTGCCGCAATTCCTGCAAAAGCATCCATCGCGCCGCTGAGCGCCGTTTCCCCTCTAAGCGGGCTCATCAAAACGATATAATTTTATTATTTCTATTGAGCCTGCTCAAGTCCTTCCCCCGCAGCGAATTTAAAATTTAAGCAACACACGATTTCGCCGCCCTGGGCCGCCGTTTTGCGCGTGCTGCCGGCAAGCGCGATGTGGATGGGGGCGCACATGGACAAGGACCATACTGCCAGAGATAGCCACCAGGCGTATATCTGGTTCCGCACGGCTGCCGAGCAGGGCAATGCCTACGCCCAGTTCAACCTGGGATTGATGTACAAGAAGGGCGAAGGCGTGGCGCAGGACGACGCGCGTGCCTTTGTCTGGCTACGCCTGGCAGCGCTGCAAGGGCTGGCGTTCGCGCAGAACCACCTGGGCGCCATGTATTACCACGGCCGCGGCGTGGCGCAGAGCGATGCCGACGCCGTGCTGTGGTTTCGCCGCGCCGCCGCCCAGGGCGATGCCTCGGCCCAGCAAAACCTGGGGCAGATGTACCGCAAGGGACGCGGTGTGCTGCAGAGCGACGAGCTGGCCCTGGCGTGGTTTTACCGCGCTTCCGAGCAGGGCGTGGCCAGCGCACAATCTCTGCTGGGCGAAGCCTATGCCCAGGGTCTGGGCGCGAAAAAGAACGATGCGCTGGCCCTGGCGTGGTTCCGCAAGGCGGCCTTGCAAGGCGATGCGCAGGCACAGCTGAATCTGGGGCTCGTCTACAAACGGGGGCAGGGCGTGGTGCAGAGCGATGCGCAGGCGCTGGCCTGGTTCCGCCAGGCCGCGGCACAGGGGCTGGCCGTGGCGCAGCGGCAACTTGGCGTGGCGTATGCGGAAGGCCTGGGCGTGGCGCCCGACCAGCTGCGCGCCTACGCCTGGCTGCAGCGGGCGGCCGAGCAGGACGACGCCGACGCCCAGTTCAACCTGGGCCTGATGTTGGCGCGCGGCCAGGGCGTGGACAAGGACGAGGCGCGCGCCGTCGCGTGGTACCGGCGCGCTGCCCTGCAAGGCCATTGCATGGCGCAATACAATCTGGGCGGCATGTTTGCGGGCGGGCGCGGCGTCATCCGCGATTTGCGCCTGGCGCTCGACTGGTATGCCCGGGCGGCGGCCCAGGGCGCGTCGAATGCGCAGTTCAACCTGGGCGTGATGTATGCGAATGGCCAGGGCGTGGAGCGCGACGAGGTGTGCGCCGTGCGCTGGTACCGCACGGCGGCCGATCAAGGCGATGCCAGCGCGCAAAACAACCTGGGTGTCATGTATGCGAACGGCCATGGCGTGCCGCAAGACGATGGCCAGGCCGTGCTATGGTATGCGCGCGCAGCTGGCCAGGGCCATGCGCTGGCGCAGTACAACCTGGGCGGCATGTACAACAGCGGACGCGGCGTGGAAAAGGATCCCGTCTGCGGCTACATGTGGCTGGCGCTGGCGGCCGAGGGCGGTGATAGCGGGGAGGCCAGGGCCAGGGAAGCGGCTGCCACCAGGCTGGAACCGGCACAGCTGCAAGAGGCGCAGCAGCGCATGCGGCAATGGCACCAGGTGCGCTTTCCGCCGCTGCAGCCGCCTGACTGAAGCGCCGCCGCCGTGCGCGCATGGACGCGCTCCGCATGCGATAATTGCCGGCAGGCATGTCGCTCAGGCGGCACGGTTTTTTGGCACGGTGAAAGGTGGAGCATGGTAAGGCAGGCAGGCGAGGATGCATCCGAGCAAAAAGTCATCGACGACATCGCCACGCACGGCTGGCATGGCGTGCATATCGGTGCCGATGAAGAAGGTCCCGGCTATGCCTTCACCATAGGCGCTTGCCACAGCTTCGGCCAGCCTGAATTCCTGATCATGGGCTTGCCCCATTCCATGGCCCACCGGATACTCGACCTGGCGCTGGACGCCGCGCGCAGCGGCGCCATCACGGATTTCACGACTACCACGGACGTCTTGCTGGAAGGCCATCAGTGCGCCTTCGTGCGCGTGCCCGTCGAGCAATACCGCGACTATGTCGGCTATGCGCGCTGGTATTACCAGGGCGATGATTTCACCTTGTACCAGATCGTCTGGCCGTCGCGCGATGGCCACTTCCCGTGGCAGGTGCAAGCGAGCGCGCAGTATGTGGAGAGCCAGCCCCTGCTGGGACCGGCGCCGCTGGCCACATGACGCCAAGCACGTGCGTCAAAATTGTGACCGGGACGGCTACCCTGTGCGTGTTCGACCCTGCGCTCTTGCGCCACAAGCTGGAAGATGACTGCGACTGGTGGAGCATCCCCAGCGCCGAACTGGCGGCCGTGAATGCGGGGCAAGTCGCGTTTTTCAACGTGGGCGGCGATGGCGCGTATGAAGTCACCTTGCACGAGGAACTTGCCGAACCGCAGGTGATCGTGCATCTTGCCATCGTTTCGGGCCGCGTCTTCATCGGCGCGGGGGAAGACGTCACGGGCGGCGGCCTGGAACCGGACACGGCGTATGGAGGACTGTTCGTGGATCTGCCCGCAGGCAGCTACCGCGTGCAGGCGCGCCGCGATGGCGCGCACATCAGCCTGGCATTCGTGTCCGATACGCGCAGCGGCAATGCGTTTGTCGATCTCGTGCGTATTTGATCTTGCGTATTATTGCTCCAGGCTAGGCATCCATGCGCGCCACAGCCGCGCCTTGCCGCCGGTCTAGGAACAGGCTGTTGCCGTGGATTTTCTTTGCCTGCTTCTTCGCTTCGGCCGCCTGCGTGGCGATCTGATGGTGTGTGTAGTACTGGTGCGCCTCGACCTTGATGACGCCCAGCGACAGGCTGATCAACGAATAAAACACTTTCTTGCCTTGCCGGTCTTCGCTGATGTAGCCACCCCGTTCGCAATCGCCTGTGCTGTAGTAGGCGAGGATGGCGGCCGCGAAGTCGTCGAGCATGGCTTGGCAGCGCGTTTCCCAGTCTTCGCTCTGGAACAGAATCATGAAATCGTCACCGCCGATGTGGCCGATGAAGTCGCGGTTCGGGTCGCAATGGCTGCTGAGGATTTCTCCCGTCAGCTGGATCACGTCGTCGCCCTTGCGGTAGCCGTACACATCGTTGAAGGGCTTGAAGTGGTCGAGGTCGCAATAGCAGACCCAGAAGCGGCTGCCGCTGTGCAATAAACGGTCGATATGCTCGTTGATGGGCACGTTGCCGGGCAGTTGCGTCAGCGGGTTGGCGTAACGGGCCGCGTTGATCTGCATCTGCGTGATTTCGCGCATCAGGTCGTGGCCCGTGCCCATGCCCAGGTAACGGCCGTGCTCGGTGATGATGAAACCGTTGAACAGGTGGTGGGCATCGGACTGCACCATCGTGTAGCTGAGTTCCTGCAAGCTCGTCTCGTGGTCGGCAATCAGGGGCGTGGCATCCATGAACAGGCTGCATGATTTCTTGCCATAGAGTTCGCGCTGGTAGGGGCGGGCGAAGTGGTCGATCATTTCGAAGCGGCTGATCAGGCCCAGCGGCACGCCGTCGTCGACGACGGGAATGATCATCAGCTTCGGTTCCTTCAGGAAGATATCGTACACCTCGTTATTGTTGAGCTGTGGCGACACGGCCGCCACCTTGTGCAGCAGCTTGCGGATGCTGGCGCCATTCTTTTCCAGGCTGCTGCGCTGCGGATACACGGCCACGCCATTGCGTCCCAGCGCCTGCACCACTTCGGCCGGCAGGGCGCGCGCCGGCACCGCGTTGGGCCGCCCCAGGTGATAGCCTTGTCCAAACGCCACGCCGAGGTCGCGCAAGACCAGCAATTCCGTCTGCGCCTCGATGCCTTCGGCGATCACCAGGGTGCCCGATTTCTCCGCGATTTCCTGGATCGAGCGCACGAACTGCAGTTTCACGGGGTCATTATTGATGCCCTGGATGAAATGCATGTCGATCTTCACATATTCCGGGCGCAGTTCCGACCACAGGCGCAGGCTGGAAAAGCCTTCGCCCAGGTCGTCGATGGCGATCTGGAAACCCATGTTACGGTAATGCAGCACGGCTTCGCGCATCAGCTCGTAATCGTAGGTGGGCTGGTTTTCCGTCAGCTCGATGATGACACGGTCCGGGTTGATGCCGATGTGCTCGATGTATTCGAGGGTTTCGCCATGGCGGGCATTGCGCAGCAGCAGGCATTCCGGGCTGACGTTGAGGAACAGCTTGCCCGGCAGTTGCAGTTCTGCGAAGCGCTCGAGCACCACTTGGCGGCACAGGTGTTCCACATCCAGGGTCAGGTCATGCGCGCGCGCCACCTTGAACAGATTCATCGGCGCGTGCAGGGGGCTGTCGGACGGCCCCCGTATCAAGCCTTCGTAGCCGATGATGTCGCCGCTGTGCATGTGGATGATGGGCTGGAACAGCGCGCTGAGCTTGCGGCCCGCCAGGATCTCGTGCAAGGCGTCCGTCCCTTCGATGGTCATGCTTGCCGGTGGCGGCTTCAGGTAAGCCACATTCGATGGCGTCGCGGGGGCCGGCGCGGCAGTGGCGGAAGGGAGGGCGAGAGTATGCATAGGAGGCTGTGGCGGCACGGCCTCTGGACGGGCCATGAACATGTTGCCGATAGTAAAGAAGATTTATGACAACTTGATGAAATGACTTTGCTTTTGATAACGTTTCTTGCATGAACGTCAGTTTGTCGATTCCGCCGAAAGCGAGATTTATCATGGCGATTCCTGTAAATTGTCCAAACAAAAGACGGCAAATCCATCAGATAACTGTGCTTTAAAAGTGGCAATCCGCGCTATGATTTCTCTTGGCGAAAGTCAACATGGGCAGCCGCGGCGTGTGTGTGTGCGGCCTGCTTTCCTCGACATCCAACAATGAGACAACAACCCATGCAATTACGTAGTGCAACCCTCATATTCAGCTTGATGGCCGCTTTCGGTGGCAATGCCCTGGCGCAAAGCGCCGCGACGCCATCGTGCCCGGCCGGCGACGGCGCTGCCGTGACGTATCCGGTCAGCAAAAAAGTCGACCAGCAAGACAGCTATTTCGGCACCACCATCGCCGACCCGTACCGTTGGCTCGAAGACGCCAACAGCGCGGAAACGGGCGAGTGGGTCACGGCGCAAAACAAGCTGACGCAGTCGTACCTGGGCACCATCCCCGAGCGCGCCGCGATCAAGCAGCGGCTGACCAAGCTGTGGAACTATGAGCGTTTCTCTACGCCAACGAAGCAGGGCGGCCGCTATTTCTACAGCCGCAACGACGGCTTGCAGAACCAGGCCGTGCTGTACACGGTGAAAAAACTGACGGACGAACCGCGCCTGCTGCTGGACCCGAACACCCTGTCCACGGATGGCACGGTGGCGCTGGCAGGCACTTCGATCAGCCCGAACGGCAAGTACCTGGCCTATGCCACGTCCGCTTCCGGTTCCGACTGGAACGAGTGGAAAGTGCGCGACATCGAATCGGGCAAGGATTTGACAGACCACATCAAGTGGGCAAAGTTCTCGGGCGCCTCGTGGACCAAGGACAACACAGGTTTCTTCTACAGCCGTTATGACGCGCCGAACGAAGCCACCAAGCTGGCCGATATCAATTACTTCCAGAAATTGTATTTCCACAAGATCGGCACGCCGCAAAGCGACGACGTGCTCGTTTTCGACCGTCCCGACCAGAAGGAATGGGCGTTCGGCGGCAGCACCGTCAGCGACGACGGCAATTATTTGATCATCACGGCCACGCAAGGCACGGAACGCAAGAACCGCGTTTTCTACAAGGACTTGCGCCAGAAAAACGCCAAGGTCGTGGGCTTGCTGGAAGAGTTTGACGCTTCATACTCGTTCATCGACAATGACGGCCCCGTGTTCTTCTTCAAGACGGACAACAAGGCGCCAAAATCGCGCGTGATCGCCATCGATACGCGCAAACCTGCCCCTGCCGACTGGAAGGAAATCGTGCCGCAAAGCGCGGAAACCCTCGTCGCCGTCAACCTCATCAACAACCAGCTGGTGCTCGACTACTTGAAAGATGCGCAAACGCAAATCAAGATCGTCGACCTGAACGGCAAGCTGGTGCGCGAAGTGGCCTTGCCGGGCATCGGTTCGGCCGGCGGCTTTGCGGGCAAGCGTGGCGACACGGAAACGTTCTACTCGTTTACCAGCTTCACGACGCCAGCGACTATCTACCGCTACGAGATGAAGTCGGGCAAGAGCACGGTGTACCGCCAGCCGAAGGTCGATTTCGACCCGAACGCCTTTGAAACACGCCAGCAATTCTTTACCAGCCGCGACGGTACCAAGGTGCCGATGTTCATCGTCTCGAAAAAAGGCATGAAGCTCGACGGTTCCAACCCGACTTATCTGTACGGCTATGGCGGCTTCAACATTTCGCTCACGCCAAGCTTCTCCGTGGCGAATCTTGCCTGGGTGGAAATGGGCGGCGTCTACGTGATGGCCAACCTGCGCGGCGGCGGCGAGTACGGCGAAGCCTGGCACCAGGCTGGTACCAAGCTGAACAAGCAAAACGTGTTCGACGACTTTATCGGCGCGGCGCAGTGGCTGGTGGACAACAAGGTCACCTCGCCATCGAAGCTGGCGATCGGCGGCGGCAGCAATGGCGGCCTGCTGGTCGGCGCGGCCATGACGCAGCGTCCCGACCTGTTCGCCGCGGCGATCCCGCAAGTGGGCGTGCTCGACATGTTGCGCTTCCACAAGTTCACCGTGGGCTGGGGCTGGGTGCCTGACTACGGTTCGTCGGACGACGCCGAACAGTTCAAGGCGCTGGTGAAATACTCGCCGCTGCATAACCTGAAGGCGGGCGGCTGCTATCCAGCCACCATGATCACGACGGCCGACCACGACGACCGCGTCGTGCCTGCCCACAGCTTCAAGTTCGCCGCCGCCGCCCAGGCAGCGCAAGGCGGCGCGGCGCCCGTACTGATCCGCATCGACAGCAAGGCGGGCCATGGCGCCGGCAAGCCGACGACCAAGCAGATCGAAGAAGTGGCGGATCGTTGGGGCTTCCTCAGCCGTTCGTTGAAGATGACGCCGGTAATGGCGGAGCCGGCCAAGGTGGCTGCGCAGTAAAATACGGTAGGTCGGATTAGCGCGGCATCGCCGCGCGTAATCCGACAACACCCGTCATGCCAACAATGTGTCGGATTACGCGGCGTGCCGCCGCTAATCCGACCTACGCTGGCTAATCCGACCTACAGTCACGATCCTTGCCAGTACCCCCTCCCCAAACACCGCCTGAAACGGCAAATCCTTGCGCTGCGCATAGCCGATATAGCAATCGCACTTGAAGCGCGGGCAGCGGCGTTCCTGTAGCATGTCTGCCAAGTCATCCACGTACAGATTCCCCAAGCGCTCCGGCACGAAATGGCAGCGCGTCAGTTCGCCATCGCCATCGACGGACAGCGACGCTTCGCCCGCCAGGCACGGTTTGCCGCGCGAGGGTGACGGACGGCGGCTTTGCGCGAACCACGGGTCGGCGGCGTCGAGCCAGGCCAGGTTCTGTTCGCTGTAGTAGCCGGGGCCGCGACGGTCGTAGGCGTTCAGCCACAAATAGACGTGCGCGGGCAGGGCCGCGCGCAGGGTGCGGATGGCGTCCAGGTGTTCGTTCATGGCGACGACGCCGACGGAATAGCGCACGCCCATCTTGTCCAGGCGCGCGCAGCGTTCAAGAAAACGGGCCAGCGTTGTCTGATCCGGGTGGTAGGTGCACCACAGGCCGATCTTTTCCACCCCGTCCATCGCTTGCAGCCAGTTCAGGGGGCCGGACAGATTCGTCTGCAGCGCTACTTGCCGCACATGGGGCAAAGCTGCCAGGATTTGCATGGCCGTGCGGTAGTGGCGCCGCACCAGTGCTTCGCCCCAGGGCGTGAACAGGACGCTGATGTCCCGTTTTTGCGCCGCCACCCAACTGGTAAAACGCGCCACTTCACGCGCGTCGCGGGCCAGGGTGGCGCGGCTGTCGCGCTTCTTGGCGAACGGGCAGTAGCCGCAGGCGTAATTGCAGCTCGAAAGCGTGCCGCGATACAGCAGGGACAGCGTTGGCGCTTGCGCTGTCAGCACGCCTGGCCGCCTTCGGCCATCAGCGCGCGCACCGTCTCGGACGCCAGCCATGGGCCGATGGTGTCGGCGTAGCTGTAGCCGCGGTCATTCAGGCGCAGCAGCGCGCCGTTTTCTTCCACCAGTTCCAAGGCGTGCAGCTCGGCCAGCTGCGGCAGATCAAGCTCGCAGCGCGTGCCGAAGCGCGCCGTGTAGGCGTCGCGGTCCAGGCCCGGTTCCGTCAGCAGCGACTGGATCACGTAGCGGCGGCGCTGTTCTGCATCATCGAGCACGTAGCCGTGTTCCGCCTGCGCGAAGCGCGTTTCGTCGAGCGCCAGATACTGTTCGATGATGCCGATGGTCTGCGTGCGCGCCACCGCGTACTCGCTCGAATAATGCAGGCGCGAAGTGTAGGAACGGGCGCCCGCGCCCAGGCCCACCATGCCATCGTTCTGGCAGCAGTACGACGGTCCGTTCTGCTCGGGCGCATGCGGTGCGCGGAACATGCGCATCGAGACCTGCTCATAGCCCTGGGCGCGCAAATGGTCGCGCGCGGCCGCGTACAGGGCCAGGCGGCTGTCGCCGTCGCGGGCCAGCATGATGGGGTTGAGCGACGCGGCACCCTGGCGGCGCGCCACTTTGCCAAGACCCGTCTGCTCCCGTACGTACAGCGGATACAGATAGATTTCCTCGGGCCGGAAGGCCAATGCGCTGTCGATGGACGCGAGCAGGCTGACGACGGTTTGCCCCGCGATGCCGTAGATCAGGTCCAGGTTCAGGGTGGGAAAGCCGGCCGCGCGTATCAGGCCGATGGCGTGATGGACGGTGGCGTTTTGCTGGGGACGGGCCAGCGCGCGCATCTCGCCGGCGGCAAAGCTCTGGATGCCCAGGCTGACCCGGTCGATGCCATGCGCGCGGCAGACGGCAAGCCGCTCGGCCGTGATGGTTTCGGGCGACGCTTCGATGCCGGCCGGCGTGGCTTGCAGGTCGATGCCAAGGATGTCGCGCGCGCCGCACAGCAAGGTGTCGAGCTGCGCGGGCGACAGGTAAGTGGGCGTGCCGCCACCGAGCGCGAAGCGGGCAAAGCGGCGTTCACCGAGGGCGCCGTCCATCGCGCGCATCTGCACCAGCACCTGCTGCACATAGCGCTCGACCATGTCGGCGCTGGGGCGGGCCATGGCGAACAGGTTGCAAAAGCCGCAGCGCATCTCGCAAAACGGGATGTGGATGTAGGCGAAGAGGGCGGAACGGTCCTGCTGCGCCCACAGGGGCGCCAGCGGCGCGGCCTGCGGCAAGGCGCGGTAGGCCGCCTTGTGCGGATACGAATATGAATACGCCTGGTAGGGCGTGTGGCGCATGCGCTGCGCCAGGGTGCCCGGCGGTTCGGATGGGTTCACGGTGGGGACTCCTGGGAAATGGTATCTGGCGTGAGGAAGAAGTGCGCGTACGGCACCTGCCACACGCTGTCATGGGCGACCCTGTGGCCACGGTAGCCGTCTTCGCCATACGCGCTGCCGTGGTCCGAGCAGACGATGGCGAACGTGGGCGCGCGCGCGGCGCAGGCGGCAAACAGGGGCGCCAGTGCGCTGTCGACATAGCGCAGGGCCGCCGCATGGCTGTCCAGGTTATCGCAGTGGCAGCCGGGCAGGTAGGCGCGGTTCGGCGTGTGCAGGGCGGCCACGTTGATGAACAAGAAGGTGCGCTGGTCGTTTTGCGCCAGCAGCCGGGTCGCCAGCGCCACCTGCTTTTGCGTCGAATGGCGGCTGGCCACGCCCATGCCGGCGCTCCAGTGGCTTTCCTGGAACAGCGACGGCAGCACCGTGCCCAGCGCCGTCTGTTTATTGAAGAAGCCTACGCCGCCGATGCAGATGGTGCGGTAGCCGCGCGCGGCCAGTGCGGCGGGCAGGTCCGCTTCCTCGAACGCAAACGTGTGCGGCGAGGTGGTTTCACTGCCAGCAAAGGCGCTGGCGAACAGGCGCGGATGGCGGCCGGGCGCGGCCGGCGTGGGCAAGAAACCCGCAAAGAAGGCCTGGTGCGCCGCGTAGGTAAACGTGGCGGGCGAGTGGCGCTTGTCCCAGCCGCCCGGCGGCAGAAAACGTCCCAGCACGGGCAGTTCGCCCGCCTCATACAGGGCTTGCGCCACGTCATAGCGCAGGGTGTCGAGCGTGATGAAGACGATGTCGTGGCTGCCGACGATGCGGTGCATGTCGGGGATCGGTGCTGTGTCTTTAAACATGGGCCAGTTGTGCTGCGTAAGTGTCCGCGCCTTGCCACAGCAGGCCTGGCAGCAGGTCGCCGAAGGCATTCGCTTCGAGCACATGGGCCTGGCCGTGGCGTACGACGAGGTCGTAGCCCGTCACGTGGCTGTGGGGGAAGGCGCGCGCGGCCTGGGCGCTGGCAACTTCCAGCGCCGCCATGTCGGCCGCGTTCAAGAGGCCAGCCGCGTCGCCGCGCCGGTTGTCGAGGTGCAGATTCGTCATCATCTGGTCGCCGATGCGCGCCACCCGGTGCGCGGGCTGGCCGGCCACGGTCACGACCCGCAAGTCGTAATGGCTGTCGCCGCAGCGCGGCTTGTTCAGCCATGCTTCCGCATACAGTTCCTGGGCTGCCAGCGCGTCGACGAGGGCGGCGATGTCGTGTTCGGACTCGTAGCGCGCCATGCGTTTGCTGTTCATCAGGCGCGTTGCGCCCTCGGTGCGGTGCAGCGTGGCCGAGGTCGTGGCTTGCTGGCGTCCGGCCTTGTTCCTGCGGTAGGCGACGACACCAGATGCGGACGAGCCGTAGCGCGGTTTCAGATAGACGCGGTCAAGCTGGTGTTCGTACAGCAGCGACTGCAGATGCTCGTAGCTCTGCACTGGTCCCAGCAAGGCAGGTATGGGCACGCCATGCGCGGCCAGGTGGCGCTGGCACGCCAGCTTGTCCGTCATGAGACAGATTTCGGCTGGCGCATTGAAGACGCGTATTTGCGGTAGGTCTGCCAGCTGCGCCGCCAGGGACGCCATGGCATTGGAAAAACCGGCAAACCACGCATCCATGGCCAGCAGCTCGCCATGCGCGGGCGCCGAGAGCAGCGGACGGTCAAGCAGCCGGCAGCCCGCCTGCAGCAACAGCAGGTGGGCGGCAGGATCGTCGCCGGGCGGTTCGATCTTGAGCGGGCCGGTCTGGCGCAATGAATCCTCGAGCAAGGCAGGCTGACGTAGCCAGTCGCGCCATTCCAGCACTTGCGCGGGCGGCAGGCGCAGCTGCGCGCGCGCCGCCTGCAGCAGGCGCACGCGCTTGCTGCCCTGTGTTGCCAGCAAAAGCATCAGGTTTTATTCGCCGACGGCGACATAGCGATAGACTTCGTCGTCGTCCTCGTCGTCTTCCTGCGGATCATCGAGCCTGACGGGGAAGGGCAGGGCGTTGAGTTTTTCCTGGTTCGCTTCGGAGATATAGTGATGCGACAGGTCCATGCGCTTCAGATTGCCCAATTGCGTGCCTTGCAGCAGTGCTTCGGCGCCCACGTCGCCCAGGGTGCCCAGCGACAGGTCCAGGGTCTCGACGGTGGCCAGCAGCGGCTCGTTGGCCAGCCAGACGGCCAGCTCGTCGGCGATCTGCGCATCACGCAGGCCCAGGTAGCGCAGGGTTGGCGTGGCCAGTTGTGCCAGCACTTTCTGGTACAGCGCCACGTCGCCGGAAAAACCATAGTCGTCGCTACCGAGCCACAGTTCCAGGTATTCCAGCTTGGGCATGCTCGACTGGGCCAGCGCCTGCGCGATCTTCTGATCGAGGCCACCGGACTCGATGGTGAACTTGCGCAGGTTCTGGTGCGCGAACGGTTCGACGGTCAATTCATTGCCGCCACGGATGCGCAGCTCTTCCAGCTGCGGGAAGGCGTCCAGCAGCGGCTTGTAGCTGCCTTGCACGATCCACGAGATTTCGCATTCCTCGTACGTCATGTCGCCGATAAACAGCGCGCGCAAGTTCGGCAGCTGCGGCGCGTGGCTGATCAGTGCGGCGATCACCTCGTCGGCGCCCGCTTCGTACGGGTCGCCCCACATGCCGATGATCAGCGCCTCAAGCGCATTCTTGTCGGTTTTTTCCAGGAAGCCGGCGATCAGGTCCGGCATCTTGCGCTTGTCGTCATACTCGAGCGAGAGGCGGTAGACGATATCCTGCCCGGATTGCAGCGCAATATCAGGATCGTACTGGACGACCTTTTTTTGGTGGAAGAGGGTGGTGCTTTCGGAAATCGTCATTGCTAAGGCTCCATGAAAGACAGTGAAAAATCTTGTCTAATCCAAAATCTTAGCATGGGCGAAAGAGCCTATTGCACACCGCTGAAATGCAACTATCTATGGATGACCACCAATAAGGCCTTGCCTTCCGTCTTGCCCAGGTTGCGTATCGTATGCGGCTGGTCCGCCGGGTAGCGCGCCGTGCCGCCATTCTTGACCTTTTTCTTCGCCGTCCCCACTTCCAGCTCCAGGTTGCCGTGGATCACCGTCAAATGCTCGGTCGTGCCCGGGTCGTGCGGCTGCGACGCCAGTTCGCCGCCCGGCGCCAGAGTCACTTCATACCATTCATATTTGCCGGCCAGTTCCATCGGTCCCAGGATGCGCAGCACGTAGCCCGCATGGTCGCCGGGCAGGGTGGGGGTTTCGTGGGCGTCCGTGATGCGGATGGTTTCCACGGCTTTTTCCGCGCTGGACAGCAATTCGCCGATCTGTACGCCCAGGGCGTTGGCCAGGCGCCACGTGATGGCGATGGTGGGATTGGCTTTTTCGCGCTCGATTTGCGACAGCATGGACTTCGAAACGCCGGCGATGCGCGACAAATCCTCGAGTGTCAGGCCGCGCGCCAGGCGCAGCCGTTGCAGGGTGGCGCCCACTTCGGGCGGAGAATTGGTCGAAACGCTGGTTTTCATCGGCAGGTGGCTTGCAAAGTTCAAAAGGCTTGGGTAATATCCACTATATTGAATTTCAGTTCGAAATAGTGGATTTTGAAGAAAAATACGGAAACGTGTAGACTTCAAACAGCGCTTCACGGTACAGCATTGTGCGCGCACCGGTCAAGCGGCCGCTTTTCCCTATGGCGGCTGAGGTCACACGGATACCACAAACGCAGGGACACACAAGGATCATCATGAGCGAGCAAGCGAAGAACACCTTTTTCAGCGGTCTGCAACAGAATCTCGATCAACTGCGCCAGCAGGGCTTGTACAAGCCCGAGCGCGTGATCGCCTCGCGCCAGGGCGCCGAAGTGGTGTGCGACGATGGCCGTACCCTGATCAATATGTGTGCGAACAATTACCTGGGCCTGTCCGGCGACCTGCAGACGCAGGAGGCATCGATTGCCGCTACGCAAAAATACGGCTACGGCCTGTCGTCCGTGCGCTTCATCTGCGGCACGCAAACCGTGCATAAAGAACTGGAACAGGCGATCTCCGCTTTTCTGGGTACCGAAGACACGATTCTGTACGCGGCGGCCTTCGATGCCAACGGCGGCGTGTTCGAACCGCTGTTCGATGAAAACGACGCCATCATCTCGGACGCGCTGAACCACGCCTCCATCATCGACGGCATCCGCCTGTGCAAGGCTGGCCGCTACCGCTACGCCCACAACGACATGGCCGACCTGGAAGTGCAGCTGAAAGCGGCCATTGCCGCCGGCAAGCGCCATAAAGTCATCGTCACGGACGGCGTGTTCTCGATGGACGGCACGATTGCACAACTCGACAAGATCTGCGACCTGGCCGATCAGTACGGCGCGCTGGTGATGATCGACGAATGCCACGCTTCCGGCTTCATGGGCGCGACGGGCCGCGGCACGCACGAACACCACAATGTGATGGGCCGCATCGACATCATCACGGGCACCCTGGGCAAGGCCCTGGGCGGCGCCATGGGCGGCTTTACGTCGGCGCGCAAGGAAGTCATCGACACCCTGCGCCAGAAATCGCGTCCCTATTTGTTCTCGAACACGCTGGCGCCATCGATTGCCGGCGCTTCGCTGTCGGTACTGGAACGCCTGGCCAAGTCGACGGAACTGCGCGACCGCCTGCATGACAACACGGCTTTCTTCCGCAGCGAGATCGAGCGCATCGGCTTCACCATCAAGCCGGGCACCCATCCGGTGGTGCCCGTGATGCTGTTCGACGCCCCCGTGGCGCAGAAATTCGCCGCCCGTCTGTATGAACTGGGCGTGCTGGTGACTGGCTTCTTCTACCCGGTCGTGCCGATGGGCCAGGCCCGTGTGCGCGTGCAGCTGTCGGCGGCCCATACGCGCGAACAGCTGGTGCAAGTGCTGGCCGCTTTCGAACAGGCGGGCAAGGAACTCGGTTTGCTGACCACTACCACTACCAATTAACAAGATTTCAGGAAAATAGCATGGAACGCATCTTAGTCATCGGCGCAAACGGCCAAATCGGTAGTGAACTGGTGGGCGCGCTGGCGCAGCAGCACGGCGCGGACAACGTCATCGCCAGCGACATCGGCACGAACAATCTGTATCAGGCCAAGCGCTACGCCCAGCTCAATGTGCTGGACAAGGACGGCCTGGCGGCCATCATCGCCGACGAGAACATCACCCAGGTGTACCAGCTGGCCGCCATGCTGTCGGCCACGGGCGAAGCGGCGCCGTTGAAGGCGTGGAGCCTGAACATGGATGGCTTGCTCAATATTCTGGAACTGGCGCGCGAGCGCGGCGAGGCGGGCAAACCGCTGCGCATCTTCTGGCCGTCGTCGATCGCCGCCTTCGGCCCGAACACGCCGCAAGTGAACACGCCGCAAATGACGGTGATGGACCCGACCTCGATGTACGGCATCAGCAAGCTGGCCGGCGAACGCCTGTGCGAATACTACTTCAACAAGTATGGCGTGGACGTGCGCAGCATCCGCTACCCGGGCATCATCAGCTACAAATCGCCTCCGGGCGGCGGCACCACCGATTACGCCATCGCCATCTTCCACGCGGCCTTGCGCGGCGAGCGCTATGACTGCTTCCTCGATGCGAATACCACCTTGCCGATGATTTACATGCCCGACGCAATCCGCGCCACCATCGAACTGATGGACGCGCCAGCGGCACAGATCAAGATCCGCTCGTCGTACAACGTGGCCGGCGTGTCGTTCAACCCCGAGCAGCTGGCCAAGGCCATCGTGCGCATGGTGCCGGACTTCAAGATCAGCTACAAGCCGGACAGCCGCCAGGCCATCGCCGACAGCTGGCCGCAAAGCCTGGATGACAGCAAGGCCAGCGCCGATTGGGGCTGGAAGGCGCAGATCGGCGTCGAGCAGATGGTCACGGACATGCTGGCCAATGTCGACGTGGGCCAAGCCGCCAAGGCGGCCTGAGTTCAGCCCCGGCATTCATAAAACATACTAAATAAAGAGACACTACATGGACATGAGCGTATTTGACCTGTTTAAAATCGGCATCGGGCCGTCGAGTTCCCACACGGTGGGACCGATGGTGGCGGCGCGGCGTTTTCTGGTCGAATACGGTCCGCTGGACCAGGTAGTGGGCGCCGAGGCGGCCCTGTATGGCTCGCTGGCGCTGACGGGCGTGGGCCATGCGACGGACAAGGCTGTCATTCTTGGCTTGATGGGCGAAACGCCGCAGGACGTGGCACCCGATGAAGTCGACAGCAAGCTGGCCGCCATCGAGGCGGCCGGCGAGATCGCCTTGCTGGGCACGCACGTGGTGCCATTCACGGCCGCCACGGGCCTCGTCTGGCACAAGAGCGAATCGCTGCCAGAACACCCGAACGGCATGCGTTTCACCCTGAAACTGGCGGATGGCAGCCGTGTCGACAAGGTGTATTACTCGATCGGCGGCGGTTTTATCCGCGAGGCCGAGGAAGTTCAAACTGCGGCGCATGCCGAAGCGGCCGTGGAATCGGCCGCCAGCGCGCGAGTCGTCTTCCCCTTCGACACCATGGAGCAGTTGCTGGCGCATGGCGTCGAAAGCGGCTTGTCGATCCCTGAAATGCTGCGCGCGAACGAGTGCGTCAAGCGCAGCGACGAGGAATTGAACGCGGGCCTGGACCGCATCTGGCACGTCATGCGCGACTGTATCGCGCACGGCCTGGAAACGACTGGCAACCTGCCGGGCGGCTTGAACGTGAAGCGCCGCGCCGCGAAATTGTGGCGCTTGGCGCAGGAGGCGAAAGCGTCCGACAACCGCGCCAACGACTTGCCGCACGACGCCGTACACCTGGTCAGCCTGTACGCGATGGCCGTCAACGAGGAAAACGCGGCCGGCGGCAGGGTCGTGACGGCGCCGACCAACGGCGCGGCCGGCATCATCCCGGCCGTGTTGCGCTACTACGCGCAGGATTGCCGCCCCAGCGACCCGGTGGGCGGCGTGCGCCGCTTCATGCTGACGGCTGCGGCCATCGGCATGCTGTGCAAGCGCAATGCCTCGATCTCGGGCGCCGAAGTGGGGTGCCAGGGCGAAGTGGGCGTGGCGTGCGCCATGGCGGCGGCCGGCCTGGTGGCAGCCCTGGGCGGCACGAACGAGCAGATCGAAAACGCGGCCGAAATCGGCATCGAACACCACCTGGGCATGACGTGCGACCCCATCGGCGGTCTGGTGCAGATCCCGTGCATCGAGCGCAACGGCATGGGCGCCGTGAAAGCCATCACGGCCGCCTCGCTGGCGCTGAAGGGCGACGGCACGCATTTCGTCAGCCTCGACGAAGTCATCGAAACCATGCGCCAGACGGGCGCGGACATGCAGGACAAGTACAAGGAAACGTCGCTGGGCGGGCTGGCCGTGCATGTGATTACCGTCAATCACGCTGCCTGTTGATGCCCTGATGGTGTTGTCGGATTACGCGCTCACGCGCTAATCCGACCTACGGTGAGTGGCAATGTCGCAGGTCGGCGTTGGTGGGCGTTGGTGGGCGTAGGTCGGCGTAGGTCGGCGTAGGTCGGCTTAGCGCAAAGCGCGTAAGCCGACACCACCACAGTAGTCTCCCGATAAACTCACTCCTCCTCAAACAACTGCTCCAGCCTCCTCGGGTAGTTATTCAAGAAATCGCGCGTCACGGCATAGTGTTCCGTGTCTTCATACGCCACTTCGTGGATGCCGCCGCCCGTAAACATCAAAATCTTCGCGTTCGGGTAGGCGAGTAGAATCGGCGAATGGGTGGCGATGATCAGCTGCGAGTCGTCCTGCACCAACTGGTGGATCACGGACAATGCCGCCATCTGGCGGCTCGGCGACAGGGCCGCCTCGGGTTCGTCCAGCAGATACAAACCCTTGCCCCGCAGCTTGTTGATCAGGGTCGCCATGAACGCTTCGCCGTGCGACTGCGCGTGCAGCGACTTGCCGCCGTAGCTGCCCAGGTATTCGGGCATCTCGTCCATGTAAGTGGCGACGTTGAAAAAGCTCTCGGCGCGCAGGAAATAGCTGTCCTCGGGCTTTTTGTAGCTCTTGCTCAGGCGCAGATGCGCATGCAAGCCCGATTCCTCGTCCGACGGCAGGGCGATGCGCACGTTGCGCGTGCCGCCATCCTTGCCGAAGCCCAGCCCCACGGCCAGCGCTTCGAGCATGGTCGACTTGCCGCTGCCATTTTCGCCCACGAAAAACGTCACGTCGCGGTGGAAGTCCATGTGAACGAAGTCGCGGATGGCGGGAATGGTGAACGGATAGTGATCGAGGTCGACGACGGCGTCGGAGCGCAGCGCGGCGCTTTGCAGATACGGTTTTTTACTCAGCGACATGGCCGGTTCTCGACTCCAATATTGATCATGGCAAGGGATACTCAGCACAGTGTGACGTAAATTGCCGGCGCGCGCCAGTGCGTACGCCAGCCATGTTCGCCTGGCTTGATCTCATGCAATTATGGCTTGTTTGATAATGGGCAGGCGCTCCAATTGTCACATCTTGATCAGGCGGGCGCCACGCGATTCGCCTTGGACGGCGGCTGGCACTATAATATCCGCTGCCATTCATGATCAACCGCACTCAGCTCAACTGGACTCTTCAAATTTATGCACTACGTGTCTACCCGCGCTGATAAAGCGCCATCGAATCAGCAGCAATTCTCCGACATCCTCCTGGGCGGCCTGGCCCCCGATGGCGGACTGTATCTCCCAGAACACTACCCGCAAGTCACTGGTGCCGAGCTCAACGCCTGGCGCACATTGTCGTATGCCGACCTGGCCTACGAAATCCTGAAGAAGTTCGCCACCGATATCCCGGCCGCGGACCTGAAGGCACTGACGGCGAAAACCTATACCAAGGCAGTCTACAAGAACGCCCGCGCCGGCGAAAACGCGGCCGACATCACGCCGCTGCGCGTGCTCGAAGAAAATGCCGTCAAGGGCGGCCAGACCACCTTGATGCTGCAGGCGCTGTCGAATGGCCCGACCCTGGCCTTCAAGGACATGGCCATGCAGCTGCTGGGCAATCTGTTTGAATACACCCTGGCCAAGACGGGCGCCGAACTCAATATCTTCGGCGCCACGTCGGGCGACACGGGCAGCGCGGCCGAATACGCGATGCGCGGCAAGAAGGGCATCCGCGTCTTCATGCTGTCGCCGCACAAGAAAATGAGCGCCTTCCAGACGGCGCAGATGTTCAGCCTGCAAGACCCGAATATTGTCAACATCGCCGTCGAAGGCGTGTTCGACGATTGCCAGGATATGGTGAAAGCCGTGTCGAACGACTTGCCGTTCAAGGCCAAGCAGAAGATCGGCACCGTCAACTCCATCAACTGGGCGCGAGTCGTGGCGCAGGTCGTCTACTACTTCCGCGGCTACCTGGCGGCCACCACCAGCAACGAGCAAAAAGTGTCGTTCACGGTGCCGTCGGGCAACTTTGGCAATATCTGCGCCGGCCATATCGCCCGCATGATGGGCTTGCCGATCTCGAAACTGGTGGCGGCGACGAATGAAAACGACGTGCTCGACGAATTCTTCCGCACAGGCGTGTACCGCGTGCGCAAGTCGGCCGAAACGTACCACACGAGCAGCCCGTCGATGGATATCTCGAAAGCGTCGAACTTCGAGCGCTTCGTCTACGACCTCGTGGGCCGCGACAGCGACCGCGTGCGTGCCCTGTTTACGAAAGTGGAAACGCATGGCGGCTTCGACTTGTCCGGCAAGCCTGGCAGCGATGGCGACGAATTCAAGCTCGTGGCCAAATATGGCTTCAAGTCGGGCAAGTCCACGCACCAGGACCGCCTCGACACCATCCGCGACGTGGCCGACGACTACGGCATCACCATCGACACGCACACGGCCGACGGCATCAAGGTGGCGCGCGAGCACCTGGAACCGAACGTGCCGATGATCGTGCTGGAAACGGCGCTGGCGGCCAAGTTCAACGAAACCATCCTCGAAGCGCTGGGCGTGGACGCGGAACGGCCAGCCGGCTTCGAGAACATCGAAGACTTGCCGCAAAAGTTCGTCGTGATGGATGCCGATGTCGAGAAAATGAAGGCGTATATCGCCGCCAATACGGGCTTGTGATGACAGACGCCAGCACTGTACGCAAACCGATGCTGTCGGTGGCCGAGGCGCAAGCCTTCATGCTGGGCGCGGCGCGCCCGGTGGCCGACGTGGAGCTGGTAGACACCATGCGCGCCAACGGCCGCGTGCTGGCGGCCGCGCAAACGTCGACCCTGAACGTGCCCGAGCGCGACAACACGCAGATGGATGGCTACGCCGTGCGCGCCAGTGACTGCGCCAGCGGCGCGGCCAGCTTGCCCGTGTCGCAGCGCATCGCGGCCGGCCACGTGGGCCAGCCCTTGCAACCGGGGACGGCGGCGCGCATCTTCACGGGCGCCCTGATTCCGGACGGCGCCGACTGCGTCGTCATGCAGGAGCAGTGCACGGTGGCGGATGGCGTGGTGACGGTCAACCACGTGCCGGCAGCGGGCGAATGGGTACGCCGCCAGGGCGAGGATATCCGCGCCGGCGGCGACATCCTCGGCGCCGGCCGGCGCTTGCGCAGCCAGGAAATGGGCCTGGCCGCCTCGGTGGGCTTGGCGCAGCTGCCCGTGCTGCGCAAACTGCGCGTGGCCGTATTTTTCACCGGCGACGAGCTGGCCATGCCCGGCGAACCCCTGGCGCCTGGTGCCGTCTACAACTCGAACCGTTTTACCTTGCGCGGCTTGCTGGAAAACCTGGGCTGCGAGATCACGGACCTGGGCATTGTGCCCGACAGTCTGGAAGCGACCAAGGCCGTGCTGCGCCAGGCGGCCCAGGGCAATGATCTGATCATCACCTCGGGCGGCGTGTCCGTGGGCGAGGAAGACCATATCAAGCCGGCCGTGGAAGCGGAAGGGCGCTTGAACATGTGGCAGATCGCCGTCAAGCCGGGCAAGCCGCTGGCGTTTGGCGAAGTGCGGGAGGCGTTCTTTGTCGGCTTGCCCGGTAATCCCGTGTCGAGCTTTGTCACGTTTTTGCTGTTCGTGCGCCCGTTTATTTTGCGCCTGCAAGGCGTGGCGGGGAACCTGGCGCCGCGCAGCTACAAGCTGCCGGCCGCGTTCGAACGCCTGAAGGCGGACAAGCGCAACGAGTTCTTGCGCGCCAAAATCAATGACGAGGGCGAGCTGGAACTGTTCGCCAACCAGAGTTCGGGCGTGCTGACGTCCACCGTGTGGGGCGACGGCTTGATCGATTGCCCGCCGGGACTGTCGATTGCGCGCGGCGACATGCTGCGTTTTATCCCGTTTAACGAATTGCTGTACTGAGGAAGCATCGATGAAGATCAATCTGAGATTTTTTGCCAGCGTGCGCGAGCTGGTGGGCACCGGTCATGAAGTGCTGGAAGTAGCCGAGCCGCTGACGGTGGGCGCGGTGAGAGCGCTGCTGATCGCCCGCGGCGGCAACTGGGAGTATGCGCTGGCGCAGGGCCGCGCGCTGCGCATGGCCCACAACCAGGTGATGTGCGATGCCGACACCGTGATCGGTGACGGCGACGAGGTGGCGTTTTTCCCGCCCGTGACGGGCGGTTAAGAATACTGACTCAAGAAAATGGCCGCTGATGCGGCCATTTTTTATCGCGACTTGGTTTTTGGTTTGTCCCCGCTGCACGTGGCGCAGGCGACGGCTTTCCGGTAGCGCCAGTATTTCGAGCCTATGAAGATGGCCGAGGCCACCAGCGACCAGGCCAGCGCGCTGAGGATATCGGCCTGGCTGGGCGTGCCCTTGCTGTACTCGACTACCGTCAGGATGATGAATAAAATCGAACTGGCCAGCAAATAGCGGGAAATCCAGAATCCTGCGCCCATGTGTTTCTCCTCTTGTCGTCTCGTTGTCTCGTGAAGTCAAAGCCGATCGTTGCGGCATGTCCGCGCAGTATGCATCATTTTTCGGCATTCTTGCCATCCACCGGCCTTATCTCGACTAAAATGCCGGGGTTTTCACCGTCTTCCAGCTTGCCATGACCAACTCCAGTTCCCCTCCGTTTCACATCGCCGTCATCGGCGGCGGCCCCGCCGGCCTGATGGCCGCCCAGGCGGCGTCCGGCCTGGGCGCCAAGGTGGAACTGTTTGACGCCATGCCGTCCGTCGGCCGCAAGTTCCTGCTGGCGGGGCGCGGCGGCATGAACATCACGCATGCGGAAGGCTACCAGCCCTTCGTCTCGCGCTACGGCAGGCAGGCGCACCGGGTGAAGCCTGCGCTGGACCAGTTCGGCCCGCAAAAGGTGCGTGACTGGGTGCACAGCCTGGGCGTGGAAACCTTTGTCGGTTCCTCGAACCGCGTCTTCCCGACGGACATGAAGGCGGCGCCCCTGCTGCGCGCCTGGCTGCACCGCCTGCGTGAAGCGGGCGTGCTATTTCACATGCGCCACCGCTGGACGGGCTGGCGCGACGGGCAACTGGCGTTTGCCACGCCGGACGGCGAACGCCTGCACTTCTTCGATGCCGTGATCCTGGCACTCGGTGGCGGCAGCTGGGCGCGGCTCGGTTCCGATGGCGCCTGGGTGCCGCTGCTGCAAGGGCAGGGCGTGGCCGTGGAAGCGCTGGCGCCGGCCAATTGCGGCTTCGACGTGGACTGGAGCGCGCATTTCAGCAGCCGCCATGCGGGCGAACCGCTGACGACCGTGGCCATCACGGCGCATGACATCGACGGCTTGCGGATCAAGCGCCAGGGGCAGTTCGTCATCACGGCGGGGGGCGTGGAAGGCAGCCTGATTTATGCGCTGTCGGCCGCGCTGCGCGAGCAGATCGCACGCGACGGCAGCGCCACCATCTGGCTCGACCTGGCGCCCGACCACAGCCATGAACGCGTGTTCGAGGAAGTGACGCGCCCCCGTGGCGCCCGTTCCATGTCCAGCCACCTGAATAGCCGCCTGGGCATCAAGGGCGTGAAATCGGGCTTGCTGCGCGAATGCCTGAGCGCGGCCGACTTTGCCGACGAAGCGAAGCTGGCTGCCGCCATCAAGCTGCTGCCCGTGACACTCGTACGCCCGCGTCCCATCGATGAAGCCATCAGCAGCGCCGGCGGCGTGGTGTTCGACGGCATCGACGGCAGCATGCTGCGCGCCATGCCGGGCGTCTTCGTGGCGGGGGAAATGCTGGACTGGGAAGCGCCGACGGGCGGCTACCTGCTGACGGCCTGCCTGGCGCAAGGCAAGGCGGCCGGCGAGCAGGCCGTCAGCTGGCTGGAAGAGAAGGTCAATGCCAAGTGATATCGCCTGAGCCGCTCTTCTGAGTCTCGCGCTGGCGCGGGTTGCCGTGGACGTGAATGTCGCCGCTGCCGCGCAGGGTCAGGTTGGCGGCGTCGCGCACGAAGACGGTGCTCGTGCCCGAGCCTTGCAGGCTGACGCTGGCCTTGTCTGCGGCCAGGTGCTCGGCATCGATATCGCCTGATCCGCTCAGGTCGGCACGGAGGAATTTCGTGTTGCCGCTGGCGGCGATGCGCCCGGAGCCCACCATTTCCAGCACCACGCTGTCGCTGTTGCCAGCGTTGATGTCGAGGTCGCCACTGCCGTTGACCGTCGCTTGCACCTGCTTGTAGCGTCCCGTGAAGCTGACGTCGCCCGACCCCGTCAATTCCAGGATAAAACTGTCGCCGGAAAATCCCGTGATCTTGCTGTCGCCATTGCCGTGTACTTCCACGCGCACGAGGGCTGGCAGCACCAGTTCCACCTGCAGCGGCTGGCGATGGTGGAACAGCATGCCTTTCGGGCCGATATGCAGGGTCGTGCCATCGGCCGTCGTGTCGACGTTCGACAGCAAACGCTGCTCGCCGCTCACTTTCAGCGATGGCGTGGCGCCGCGGCGCAGCACCAGGTCGATGGGACCGGCCAGGTCGATGCTGTTGATATTGGCGGCAACCGGGCGCGTTTCGCTGCGCACGGCGCGGCCGGCGGCGCTGCTGGGATTGCTGATGCCCTTGGCGCGCAGCGCCGCATACGACATGGCGATCAGGACCATGGCCAGCAAGAGCATGGACAGGCCAACTTTGAGCAAGCGTTTCATGGCAGCCTTTCTAGTGACCTTTGAGCAGAGAAACATTCATGGCGACATAGCGTTTGATACCGATCAAGGTATAGCGCGTGACCACCAGACTGAGCAGGAAGATGGCGATGCCGCCGAGCAGCATGCCCACGCCGAAGACGGTTTGCGTGGTGCGCGCATCGCGGTCCATGTCGGTGGAGATGCGGATGCCGCCACCGGCCAGCGCTTCGGCCCGCTCAATCACGCGCGAGGAAGCGCCCGGCGCCTCGGGCTCGGACTCGGCTTTGACGGGGCCGGGCAGGTGATCGACTTCGATACCCGCGTCGCCGATGGTGATGCGCGTTTCGCGCCGTTCGCCGCCTTCGCCGCCGTCATCGTCATGGATGAAGACGTGGCGCAGCGGGCCGTCGAGCACCAGTTCGTTGGCGCCGGACAAGCCGCTGGCCGTGATAGCGATGCCGGCCAAGTAAAAGCTCAGGCCGGCGGCATACAGGGCGGCCAGCAGGGCCGCGTACACGGCGGCAGGCACGACCATGAACAGGTTGAAGATGGCCAGGCCCACGAGCGAGACGAGCAGGCGCAGCAGGTTGACGGGCGTTTTCTTTTGCTCGAAAGCCTGGCGGTGGGTGCTGCTGCGCAAGGTGAGGGCGATTTTTTTCGGGTCGCCCAGGTCGTCGGCGATTTCCCGCTCGCTGCGGCCGGCCGCGGCGCCTTCGATAAAGGTCTGTTCGTAATAATCGAGGGTCTTGGCCACCAGATCCGGTGGCAAGCCTTCCAGCGCGCGCCGCAGTGCGTCGAGATAATCTTGCTTGTTCATCATATTCTTCCTGTCAGTCCGCTTTGCCGCTTCAGCCCATGGCCGGCAGCAGCATGCTTGCCTGGCTCAGCAGCAATGGCGCATGGGATGCCTGCTGTACGCTGACGACGATCAAGGTGGCCAGCGCCACACAAGCGAGCAGCGCCACGGCTTTCAAGCTGTTTTTCAAGTGCAAGGTGGTGTGCATGGTATTCCCTGTGGCATGGACGTTGTCGATGATCAGACTGTACCCAAGCGCACGCGAGCGCACCAGCGCGGTGCGACAGACTGCAATTTCGCGGGGGCGAGCGACACCAGGGCAGGATGCACCGTCAAGGCAGTTTTGCCGCCTTGCCCGTGGTCAGCATTCTGGCCGCCGCCATGCCGCTGCGCACGGCCGCCTCGATAGTGGCCGGATAATCTTGCGTCCGGTCATCATTGGCCGTGTAGTCGCCGGCCAGCAGCAAGCCCGGCACGCCGCTGGCGTTGCCTGGGCGGGCCAGGTCCGGCGTGCAGGCAAACGTGGCGCGCTTTTCCGTGATCAGCTGGGTCCAGGCAGGTTGCGCCAGTTCCGGGCGCTGCAGCACCTGCGCCAGCTGCGCCGCGATCGCTTGCGCCAGCGGGCCATGGCCTTGCTCGGCGGCAGCGCTTGACGCGCTGACGACGACGGCCAGCAAGCCAGCCTGCTTGCTGTCGAGCTGGCCCCGGTCAAAGACGAACTGGCCCCAGTGCTGTTGCCCCGGCGTATCGACGAGGGCGTAGAACGGCAAGTCCAGGCGCACCGAGGCGTCGTATTGCAGGTAGCAGGTGCTGATGGCTTCCGGCGTGAAAGCTTGCATGCGGCCAATAGCCTCGTCGAGGCGGGCGTCCTGCAAGCCCTGCAGCAGGCTGGCCGCCTGCACGGACGAGGTGGCGATGATGACGCCGTCGTAGGTGCCGGTCTCATCAAGCTGCCAGCAACCATCGGCCAGCGCCTGCAAGGCGTCGACCTTGGCGCCCGTGCGGACTACACCGCCATGCCGTTCCACATAGCGGGCGGCCGCGTCGGGCAACAGGGTACTCAAATCCGCTTTCGGGATCAGCATGTCGGATGCGCGGCGGCGCGATGCGCCCAGGCTGTCGCGCAGCACGTTGATGAAGACGCGGGCCGAGGCGCGCTCGGGCGGCGTGTTGAGTGCGGCCAGGCATAAGGGATGCCACATCAGCCGGTTCAGGCGCTCCGTCTGGTCGAAGCGCTGCAGCAACTCGCTGACCGTGCAATCGTTATATAGCTGCCAGCCCATCCAGCGCATGGCCGTGGAAAAACGCATCAGGGCCAGCTTGTCGGCACGCAATAAACCTTTGGCACGCAGCAGGGCCCACGCCAGGTGCAGCGGCGCGGGCAGGCGCGGCGCGATGAAATCCATGCCGCCCGAGTCCGCCGGATAGCGCATCTGCAGGGGCAAGGTGAGGATCAGTGCAGCAGGGTCTTGCCCCGCCAGCTTGATCAGGCGCAAGGTTTCCGTGTACGCGCCCAGCAGGATGTGCTGGCCGTTGTCGAGTAGCGTATTTTCTCGCTCGACGCGGCGCGCGCGTCCGCCCAGGGTGCGCGCCGCCTCGAACACGGTCACCGAATGACCGGCGCGCGCCAGCTCCATGGCCGCCGCGCAGCCGGCCCAGCCGGCGCCGATGACGGCGTAGCGTTGCTTCACGGCCTTGTCAGCCACGAACCCAGGTTTTCCAGGCCAGCCACAGTTTGCGGATCGGCGTGAGCGAAATGCGCTGTTTCAGCACGTGGTAGCCGTCGCGCTCGACTTCATTGAGCAGGGTACGGTAGATGGCGGCCATGATCAGCCCCGGGCGCTGGGCGCGGCGGTCCTCGGCAGGCAAGAGCGCAAATGCCTCGTCGTAGGCCTTTTGCGCGCGCGCCACCTGGAAACGCATGAGGTTTTCAAAGTTTTCGCTATGGCGCGCATTCAGCAGGTCGGCCGCCGTCACATTGAATTGCTGCAATTCGCTGATCGGCAAATAGATGCGCCCCTTGCGCGCATCTTCGCCCACGTCGCGGATGATGTTGGTCAGCTGGAAAGCATGGCCGAGCTTTTCCGCGTACAGCAGGGTTTCCGGGCGGGTCGCACCGAAGATGCTGGCCGACAAGATACCGACCACGCTGGCCACATGCCAGCAATAGCGGCTCATGGCCTGGTAATCGAGGTAGCGGGTCTGGTTCAAGTCCATTTCCATGCCGTCAATGATGGCCTGCAAATGTTTTTCTTCCAGTTTATAGATGTCCAGGTGCGGCTGCAGCGCGCGCATCACGGGATGCGTGGGGTTGCCCTCGTACATGGCCTTGACTTCCTTGCGCCACCAGACCAGCTTGGTGCGTGCCACGGCTTCGTCCGTGCATTCGTCGACCGTATCGTCGACTTCGCGGCAGAACGCGTACAGGGCCGTGATGGCCTTGCGGCGCTCGGCCGGCAGGAACAGGAAGCTGTAGTAGAAGCTGGAGCCGCTCTGGGCGGCCTTTTGTTGGCAGTATTCGTCGGGAGACATAGTCAAAAGAGCAAGGGTTGCAGATCGAAGCCGCTATTCTATCGTCTTACAGAGTGGGCGACGGGGGAAAAGCCGTTTTTACTTGTGTCTCTTGATGCAGGCTTTTGCGCGACATGCGCAGGGCGCGCCAGAAAATGATCAGCCAGTCGCGTTTCTCCAGCTTGGGACGGCGCCGGAACACGTCGTAATTGACGGCTTCGATGCACTCGAGAATGCGCAAGCCCCCTTGCACCACCAGGCGCAGTTCCCAGCCGATGCGCCCGCGCAAACGCAGGGCCAGCGGCGCGCCGGACAGCATCAGCGCGCGCGCGCGGGTCACTTCGAAGCGCATCAGGGCGCTCCACTTGCCGTGCGCCTCGGGCCGCTCGAAGGCGGCGGCGGAGACGGCAAAGCGGCTCAAGTCTTCCATCGGCAGGTAGATGCGCTCTTTTTGCTGGTCGATGGCGACGTCTTGCAAGAAATTAATTAGTTGCAAAGCTGAACATATGGCATCGGAATCGCGTACATTCTGTTCATCGGCCGCACCGTACAGGTGCAGCATCAGCAGCCCCACGGGGTTGGCGGAGCGGGCGCAGTAATCGAGCAGGTCGTCGTAGCTCGCGTAGCGCGTCGTTTCCACATCCTGCTTGAAGGCGGACAACAGATCGTAAAACGGCTTCAGCGGCAACTGGTGTTTGGCAATGACGGCGGCCAGGCGTTCGAACATGGCGGCGTTCTCGCCGGCGTGGCCTTCGTGGCGGTCGATGCGGCCCAGCGCCTCTTCATAGGCGTGCAGGGCCACGAGGCGTTCGGCCGGCGTGGCGTCGCCTTCATCGGCCAGGTCGTCGGCGCTGCGGGCGAAGGCATAGATGGCTTCGACGGCGGGCACCAGGCGGCGCGGCAGTAAAAATGATGCAACAGGAAAATTTTCGTAATGGTCTACAGGCATGAACACACTTCTCTAGTCTTGCGTTTGTCCGGCACCACAAATGCTCGAGTGTGGCCGGACGTTGTACGTCTCAAGATTAATGACGCAAAAGTCACTAAAAACTTTTACGCACGATTATAATTAATAACCAGAAAGTCAGTAGGCGAAGAATACTCCCCGTCACGACCAAACTGATATTGTCACAAATTTAAGGATATCGCGTGCGAAAAAGTTTGTCTTGGCCCAAAGGGCAGGCAAAAAGTTTCTCCGCATAAAAATATTGCAGCCCGCATAGTAAAGGAAAATACCTTGTTTGCCCTGAAAACCCTGTGCCGCGAGACCGGCGCATCCGCACTTCCTGCCCTGCGGCTGACTGCCGCCGCGGCCCTCGCGCTGACTCTGGCGGCCTGTTCCAAGCCTGCCGTCAAAGTGGAAGACGTGCGCCCCGTGCGCGCGATCGTGTTGTCGAGCAGTAATGTTGACGTCAGTGCCGAGCTGTCGGGCGAGGTCGTGCCCCGCGTCGTGTCGCAGCTGGGTTTCCGCGTGGGCGGCAAGATCGTCGCGCGCAAGGTCGACGTGGGCGCCAGCGTCAAGAAGGGGCAAGTGCTGATGCAGCTCGATCCCGTCGACTTGCAGCTGTCGCAGGCGCAGGCCAAGGCTTCGCTGGTCAGCGTGGAAACGAGCCGCGACTTGGCGCGCGCGGAATTGAAACGCTACCAGGATTTGCGCGAGAAAAATTTCGTCAGCCAGGCTGTGCTCGATGGCAAGGATGCCACCTACAAGGCGGCCCAGGCGAACGTGGAAGCGGCCCAGGCACTGTACCGTGGCCAGGCCAACCAGTCCGGCTATGCCAGCCTGCTGGCCGACGTCGATGGCGTCGTCACGCGCATCGAGGCCGAAGTGGGGCAGGTGGTGGCGCCCGGCGCGCCCGTCGTGCAAGTGGCCAGGAGCGGCGAGAAGGAAGTCGTGATCGGCATTCCGGAAGACAAAGTGGAAACCTTGCGCGGCGTCAAGGATGTGGTCGTGCGCCTGTGGGCCGATCCGAAGCAGGCGCTGCCGGGCAAGATCCGGGAAGTGTCGCCCGTGGCCGATGCTGCCACGCGCACCTATATCGCCAAGGTCAGCATTCCGGACGCGCCGCAAGTGCGCCTGGGCATGACGGCCGTGGTGCAGTTCGCCTCGCAGACGGCCACGCCGCAGATCAAGGTACCGTTGACGGCCCTGTTCAATGAAAAGTCGCAAAGTTCCGTGTGGGTGGTGGAAAACGGCGCCGTAAAGCTCGTGCCCGTGACGGTGGGCGGCGTGGCCGGTAATGAGTTGCTGCTGGCGTCGGGCGTGAAACCGGGCCAGACGGTGGTCACGGCCGGCGTCAACCTGCTCAAGCCGGGCCAGAAAGTGACCATCCTCGGCGCCGACGTGGCCAGCAAGCCGGCTGCCGCCGCTGCCGCCGTCACCGTGGGTGCGGCCAAATGAAGGGCGGCTTCAATCTGTCGCGCTGGGCGCTCGAACACATCCCGCTGACGCGCTACCTGATGGCCGTGCTGCTGATTGGCGGCATGCTCAGCTATGCCAGCCTGGGCCAGGATGAAGATCCGCCGTTCACCTTCCGCGCCATGGTCTTGCAAGCGTACTGGCCCGGCGCCACCGCCTTGCAGATGGCCGAGCAGGTGACGGACAAGCTGGAAAAGAAACTGCAGGAAACGCCGTACATCGACGAGATCACCAGTTATTCGAAGCCGGGCGAAACCCTGATTTTGCTGGAGTTGCGCGAATCGGCGCCGCCCAAGGAA
This sequence comes from Janthinobacterium sp. BCJ23, assembly GCF_059617945.1. NCBI lineage: Bacteria > Pseudomonadati > Pseudomonadota > Betaproteobacteria > Burkholderiales > Oxalobacteraceae > Janthinobacterium > Janthinobacterium sp. BCJ23. The sequence continues at coordinate 304,386 of NZ_JCAQAW010000006.1, forward strand.
ACGGCGGCCGCCTGGTACCAGGTGCGCAAGAAGATCGGCGACATCCAGGGCACCTTGCCGTCCGGCGTCGTGGGCCCGTTCTTCAATGACGAGTTCGGCGACACGTACGGCTCCATCTTCGCCCTGTCCGGCGACGGTTTTACCTACGCGGAAATGAAGGATTACGCGGACAAGGTGCGCCAGGAGCTGCTGGCCGTGGGGCAGGTATCGAAGGTGGAACTGTTCGGCGTGCAGGATGAAAAGATCAATATCATCTTCTCGCACAAGAAATTTGCCCAGCTGGGCATTCCTTTCGACGCCATCGTGCAGCAACTGTCCGCGCAAAACAGCATCAACGCCACGGGCGTGCTGGTGACGCCGACCGATAATCTGCAAGTACGCGTGACGGGCGCCATGGTGACCGTCAAGGATCTGGAAAACCTGGAACTGCGCGCCAACGGTACCACCTTCCGCCTCGGCGACTTTGCCACGGTGAAACGCGAATTCGTCGATCCGCCGAAGGACAAGATGCGTTTCAATGGCAAGGAAGTGATCGGCCTGGGCGTATCGATGGAAAAGGGCGGCAACATCATCGACATGGGCAAGGCCTTGCAGGCAACGGTCACGCGCATGAAGAGCGAATTGCCTGTCGGCATAGAATTGCAGCGCGTGTCGAACCAGCCGGAAGCCGTGTCCGCCTCCGTGGGCGAATTCGTGCATACCCTGATCGAAGCCATTCTGATCGTGCTGGCCGTCAGCTTCGTTGCGCTGGGCTTGCATACGAAGCCGCTGCGCATCGACGTGCGGCCGGGCCTGGTGGTGGCGCTGACCATCCCGCTGGTGCTGGCCGTCACCTTCCTGTTCATGCGCCTGCTCGACATCGACTTGCACAAGATTTCGCTGGGCGCCCTGATCATCGCGCTGGGCTTGCTGGTCGACGACGCCATCATCGCCGTCGAGATGATGGTGCGCAAGATGGAGGAGGGCATGTCGCGTTTCGACGCGGCCACGTTCGCCTACACGTCGACGGCCATGCCCATGCTGACGGGCACGCTGATCACGGTGGCGGGCTTCTTGCCCATCGGCCTGGCCAAGTCGGCCGCCGGCGAATACACGTTTTCCTTGTTCTCCGTCAATGCGCTGGCCCTGATCATTTCGTGGGTGGTGGCCGTGGTGTTTACGCCGTACATCGGCTACATCTTGCTGAAAGTCAAACCGCACGCGCATAACGACCATGAATTGTTCGATACGCCAAACTTCCGCCGCTTCCGCCGTGCCGTCACCTGGTGCGTGGAATGGCGCAAGACGACGATTGCCGCCACGCTGGCCATCTTTGCGCTCGGGATTTACGGCTTTAACTTTATCGAAAAGCAATTCTTCCCCGATTCCAGCCGTCCCGAACTGATGGTGGAACTGTGGTCGCCCGAAGGCACGACGTTTGCCGCGAATGAAAAGCAGGTGAAGAAATTCGAAGCGTTCGTGGGCAAGCTCGACGGCGTGGAAAGCGTGACCAGCTATGTCGGTACGGGCAGCCCCCGCTTCTATTTGCCGCTGGACCAGATATTCCCGCAGACCAATGTGTCGCAAGTGGTGGTCTTGCCGAAGAGCCTGGCCGACCGTGAACGCTTGCGCCAGCAAATCGTCGACGTCTTCAAGAAGGACTTCCCGGAAGTGCGGGGCCGGGTCAAGCTGTTGCCGAATGGGCCGCCGGTGCCGTATCCCGTGCAATTTCGCGTCATGGGGCCGGAAGTGGCGGGTGTGCGGGCCATCGCCGACCAGGTCAAGGACATCATGCGCGCCAATCCGAACACCTTGGGCGTCAATGACAACTGGAATGAATCGGTGAAAGTGCTGCGCCTGGACCTGGACCAGGACAAGATGCGCGCGCTGGGCGTCACCTCGAAAACGGTGATGCAGGCGGCCAATACGATCCTGTCGGGCACCGTCATCGGCCAGTTCCGCGAGGACAACAAGCTGATCGACATCCAGGTGCGCCAGCCTCTGGAAGAGCGGGCGACGATTTCCGTGTTGAATGACACGAATATCCCGACGGCGACGGGCAAGTCCGTGCCCATTTCGCAGCTGGCCCGTGCGCATTTCGTGTGGGAGCCGGGTGTCGTCTGGCGCGACAAGCGCGCATGGGCCATCACCGTGCAGTCGGACGTGATCGATGGCATCCAGGGCGCGACCGTGTCGACGCAGCTGGCGCCGCAGCTGGACGCCTTGCGCGCCAAGTTGCCGTCCGGCTACCGCATCGTGGTGAAAGGCGTGGCGGCCGACAGCGGCGAGGCGGAAGCGTCGATCTCGGCGAACCTGCCGCTGGCCATCTTCATCATCTTCACCTTGCTGATGTTGCAGCTGCACAGTTTCTCGCGTTCCCTGCTGGTCTTCCTGACGGGGCCGCTGGGTGTGGCGGGCGCCGCCTTTGCCTTGCTGGCGCTGGGCCGGCCACTTGGTTTCGTGGCCAATCTGGGCATCATCGCGCTGTTCGGCATGATCATCCGCAACTCGGTGATCCTCGTCGACCAGATCGAGCAAGACATCAAGGATGGCTCCGCCCCGTGGGACGCCATCATCGATTCGGCCGTGCGCCGCTGCCGCCCCATCGTGCTGACGGCCGCCGCCGCGGCGCTGGCCATGATCCCGCTGTCGCGCTCCGTGTTCTGGGGGCCAATGGCCGTGGCCATCATGGGCGGCCTGATCCTGGCGACGGCCTTGACTTTACTGTTCCTGCCGGCCCTGTATGCGGCCTGGTTCCGGGTCAAGAGGCCAGAGCCGGTGAGCGCAAAAGAAGGCTAGGCGCCAGCGCCAGGGCGCTGGCATAAAAAAGGCGGCATTCCTCTGGGAAATCCAGTAGAATGCCGCCTTTGCTTTACCGAGCGCTTGCTCCGGGCTTGCTCTATAAGTCCACGGTAGCCAGATCGCTCCCGAGTTGTTAAAATCAGGGAAGCAGTTTGTAGCAAGTAGCACACAGTAGTACAAAATGCGGATGTGGTGGAATTGGTAGACACGCTGGTCTTAGAAGCCAGTGCTTCGGCTTGGGAGTTCGAGTCTCCCCATCCGCACCAATCCGGGTTGTGCCAGCCCGGACGTGCAGCACCATCAAGATTTTCTCCAAAGCAGTCAATTAAGCAAGTGCGCCCATCGCGCCCAGTTTCCGGCTCGACTGTTGCACCATCTGCGCAATCAGTGCCTGCGCCTGCGGGTAGCCGTTACTTTCCATTAAATGATCATCTTCAGTCAGCGGCCACAGCGCCTGCAAGACGCGCTGCCGTGCCTGCGGCCAGTTGTGCTCGTGCGCCTGCGTTGAGGGCGGCAATTCTTTGTCCAGCAGGTGCAGCGCCTCGCGCGTCATCGCCAGCTCTTGCTGCGCCTGCGCGGCCAGCGTGTCGCTGCGCGGTGGCGGCTGCCGCGCCAGATAAGTGTCGAGCTTGCGGCTCTGGCGCTCGTACAGGTCGAGCAGCAAATGCACGGTGGCGCCGCCTGGCCGCCGTTGCGTGTCGAGGGCGTCGAGCACATCGAGCAGCCAGTGCGTCATCTGCCGCCCGGCCAGCCCCAGTTCCGGCCAGGTCGTGCTTTGCAACTGTTCGCCCAGGTAGCGGGCGCGGTCGATGGCGCGCCGGCTGCCGCTCATGTGCTGGCCGATGGGGCCGTACTGGGGCGACAGCGCCGCCTCCTGTTGCTCGGCCAGCAGGCACAGCAAGGCCAGGTGGACATACACATGAAAGGCGGCCAGGGTGCGGTGGGCATCCCAATAGTGATTGCCCTCATCATCGGGCGCATTCCATAGCGAGCAGACCTTGGCACCATCCTCGCGCGCATAGTCGGGCGCCAGCAGGCTGTGGCCGTGGCGGAAGTCGTACAGTTTCTGGTGCAGCGACTCGTGCAGCAAGTGCTCGGCCAGCCACCAGGGATTGCCGATCAGTTCCTGGTTCAGGAACACGCTGCCATTGACGCGGAATTGCGAGCTGGACGCCTTGCCGCGCCACGTGCCCAGCTTGGGAAACAGGGCGACCAATTGGACGTGAGAAAGCGCGCTGGCCGTCAGGCGAGGCAGCAAGGTTTCCAGCAAGCCTAGCCCGCGGCGCAGCAAGGCCCGTTCCTGCGGCGTGGGCGTGGCCAGTGGCGCGCCGTAGTTATCGTCCATCACGTCAAGGAAGGCGCGCGCATACGGCGTACCTTCCTGCCAGGCATGCCATAGGTAAGTGCCGTTGTCCTGCGGTGGGCGCTCGCCGTACAGGCGCGCCATGTCGGGCAAGTGCGCCGTCAGCGGGCCGCCGGGCAGGCCCGCGTCCAGATGTGCGCTGGCCGCCTGAAACAATGCCGCGCACTGCGGCAACGGCAAGCCGTACTCGTCACCGAGATGCAACTGGCGCATGGCGTGCTGGACGGCGCAGCGCAGCACCGTGTCGCCCAGCAGCTGGCGCTGGCGCGCCGGTGGCGCCCCCTCAAGCAGGCTGGCCAGCCGCGCGGCCTCGGGCAGGGTGCTGCCCAGCTTATGCAGGCGCCGCCGGTAGGCGATGGCCAGCTGGTCGCGGATATAGCCGCTGTCGCCAAAGGCGCGGTGGGTTGCCAGCGCCGTTTCCACGGCGGCCAGCACGTCCGCATCCGGTGGCGCGGCGCGCACGGTAAGCGCAGCCACTGTCGGATCAGGCGACGGTGGGGTGGTCGTGGTCGTGGTGGCCATCGCCGCGCATGCGCAATTCCATTTCATCGACTTCCGTCTGGATTTTTTGCAGGTCGTCATCGGATACGCCGTCGAGCAGGCGGCTGAGGACCATTTGCAGCTTGGCTTTGGCGTTGCTGGAACTGCCGGATGTGCTGTCGCTCATGATGTTTTCTCCATTAAATTCACTTGGAGAGGGCGCGCGCGACTTAGGTTTGCCTGAAAAATGGCCAAATTGAGGTAAATCAAAGGTTTTTTGCCCGAAATCTTCGCTGTGAGCGCATTTCTTTGTTTCGGACGGGGCGCCAGTTCGCATATACTAATGAACGAAGCAGGCTGGAAAGCCTGTCTCTGGCGAAATAAAGAATGCCGGGGCAAGAGTAAAGACAGGGCACCCCCAGGCTGTGGCGATTCGTTCGCCGCCGCTGGTATCCTCTGTGGCCGGGCTGCAAAGCCAGCCACTTTCCCGAAGTCCTTTGTTATAATGCCACGCTTTACCGAATGATGGCCGGCCCTGCATATACTTAGACGCATGGCTGGACGCTCGGAGCCCTGTCGCAGTACTGGAAGCGGCGGATTGTTTGGTGCCTGGTGCGGGTTTTCCCTCAGCCGGGTAGACCAGGTCCATCGTCCTGTTTTCAGTACTTTTACAGATGAATATGCGAGCGAGTGAAGCTGGACCCATGTCTTGCCGCCAGTGATGGCGCAAGGGGTCGGGTCTTCTTTTCTCGCACCAACAGTGTTTATTTTTTGGACGATTTTTTACATGGCAACTGCAGTCGAAACCTTGGGCAAACTCGAACGTCGTATCACGATCTCCTTCCCGCTGACGGACGTCCGCACGGAAGTTGAGAAGCGCCTGAAAGTGCAAGCCCGTACGGCTAAGGCACCGGGCTTCCGTCCGGGCAAAGTGCCGTTGAAAATGGTCGCAGCACAATACGGCTACCAAATTGAATCGGAAGTGCTGAATGACAAAGTCGGCCGCGCGTTCAACGACGCCGCCAACGAAAACAATCTGCGCGTGGCCGGTTTCCCGAACATCGTGCCGAAAGAAGAAGCAGCCGAAGGCCAGCTGGCTTTCGACGCAACGTTCGAAGTGTATCCGGAAGTCGCTATCGGCGACCTGACGGCCGTTGAAATCGAAACCGTGCAAGCCGACGTGTCGGAAGCCGAAATCGACAAGACCATCGACATCCTGCGCAAGCAGCGCGTGCACTTCCACACCAAGGGCGAAGCTGGCGAACACGGCGACGGCGGCGAAGCTGTCGCTGCCAACGGCGACCGCGTGACCGTCGACTTCGTCGGCTCGATCGACGGTGTTGAATTCCCAGGCGGCAAAGCTGAAGGCTACGCTTTCGTGCTGGGCGAAGGCCGCATGCTGCCAGAATTCGAAGCAGCGACCCTGGGCCTGAAAGTTGGCGAAGCCAAGACGTTCCCATTGTCGTTCCCAGAGGACTACCATGGCAAGGACGTTGCCGGCAAAACCGCATCGTTCACCATCACCCTGCAAAAGCTGGAATGGGCGCACCTGCCGGAAGTCGATGCCGAATTCGCCAAGTCCCTGGGCGTTGCCGATGGCGACCTGGCCAAAATGCGCGAAGACATCAAAGTCAACCTGCAACGCGAAGTCGCTGGCCGCGTGAAAGCACGCAACAAGGAAGCCGTCATGGACGCGCTGATCAAAGTTGCTGAGCTGGAAGTGCCAAAAACGCTGATCGCTCAGGATTCCGAGCGCCTGGCCGAAATGACCCGTCAAGACATGGCGCAGCGTGGCATGAACGTCAAGGACGTGCCTTTCCCAGCAGAACTGTTCGCAGAAAAAGCCGAGCGTCGCGTACGCCTGGGCCTGATCCTGTCGCAACTGGTGGGCGACAACAACCTGCAGGCAACGCCTGAGCAAGTCAAAGCGCAAATCGAAGATTTCGCTCAAAGCTACGAGGATCCACGCGAAGTGCTGAAGTACTACTACAGCGATCGTCGTCGTCTGGGTGAGATCGAAGCCCTTGTATTGGAAGAAAACGTCGTCACTTACGTGTTGGGCCTGTCGAAAGTCACGACGAAAGCAGTTGCTTTCGACGAACTGATGGGAAGCAACGCACAAGCGTAAACCAGTTGGTATTGGGATGCCGGCTCTTGCCGAAAGGCGAGGGCGGTATCCCCTAACTGCTTCACAAGGAAATGAAATGACAGGTATGAACCGTAATCCGGCGCTGGACACAGAGATGCTCGGCCTGGTGCCGATGGTGGTGGAACAAAGCGGTCGCGGCGAGCGCTCGTATGATATTTACTCGCGCCTGCTGAAGGAACGCTTGATTTTCATGGTCGGCCCGGTCAATGACCAGATGGCCAACCTGGTTGTCGCCCAGCTGCTGTTCCTGGAAAGCGAAAATCCGGAAAAGGAAATCTCGCTCTACATCAACTCGCCAGGTGGTTCGGTCTCGGCCGGCATGGCCATCTACGACACCATGCAGTTCATCAAGCCGGACGTCTCGACCCTGTGCACGGGCATGGCTGCTTCGATGGGCGCTTTCCTGCTGGCCGCTGGCGCCAAGGGCAAGCGTTTCTCGCTGCCGAACTCGCGCATCATGATTCACCAGCCGTCCGGTGGTTCGCAGGGCATGGCGTCCGATATCGAGATCCAGGCGAAGGAAATCCTTTACCTGCGCACCCGCTTGAACGGCATCATGGCCGAGCGCACGGGCCAGTCGATCGAACAGATCGCCAAGGACACCGACCGCGACCGTTTCATGTCCGCCGACGAGGCCGTTGAGTATGGTTTGATCGACAAAGTGTTGACCAGCCGCGCTTGATGAGCCCCTACCGGTATTGCTAAGTACGTAAGTAAACGCCCGGGCGATCAAACGTTCGGGCGTTTCGCTTTTATTTCGGGTAGCATGGAGCTTGTGCACGTTGTTGACTTGCGCCATGGGTAGCGGCCTTTGCGGGCGGCAACCATCATCCGGCTTGCGATTTTGCAATATTGTTAATGCAGTTCCAACCAAAATGCCTTATGTCAGACAAAAAATCCTCTAGCGGCGAAAAATTACTGTATTGCTCGTTCTGCGGCAAAAGCCAGCACGAGGTGAAGAAACTCATCGCCGGCCCGTCCGTATTCATTTGCGACGAGTGCATCGACCTGTGCAACGACATCATTCGTGATGAAACGTCGAGCATCGAGACGGTGACCGGTACCAAATCCGACCTGCCGACGCCGCAAGAAATTGCCGCCTTGCTCGATCAGTACGTGATCGGCCAGCAGACTGCCAAGCGCATCCTGTCGGTGGCGGTGTACAACCATTACAAGCGCCTCAAGCACCTGGGCAAGAAAGACGACATCGAACTGGCCAAGAGCAACATCTTGCTGGTCGGTCCTACCGGCTCGGGCAAGACCCTGCTGGCACAGACCCTGGCGCGCATGCTCAATGTGCCGTTCGTGATCGCCGATGCCACCACCCTGACCGAAGCCGGTTATGTGGGTGAGGACGTGGAAAACATCATCCAGAAGCTGCTGCAAAGCTGCAACTATGACGTCGAGAAAGCCCAGCGCGGCATCGTCTACATCGATGAGATCGACAAGATTTCGCGCAAGTCCGACAATCCGTCCATCACGCGCGACGTGTCGGGCGAGGGCGTGCAGCAGGCGCTGTTGAAATTGATCGAAGGCACGATGGCGTCCGTGCCGCCACAAGGCGGCCGCAAGCATCCGAACCAGGATTTCGTGCAGATCGACACGACCAACATCATGTTCATCTGCGGTGGCGCCTTTGACGGCCTGTCGAAAGTGATCGCCAACCGCTCCGAAAAGAGCGGCATCGGCTTCTCGGCCACGGTGCGCAGCAAGTCGCAAAGCTCGGCCAGCGAACTGATGCTGCAAGCGGAACCGGAAGACCTGGTCAAGTTCGGCCTGATTCCGGAACTGGTCGGCCGTCTGCCCGTCATCGCCACCCTGGCGGAATTGACGGAAGAGGCGCTGATCCAGATCCTCGTCGAGCCGAAGAATGCGCTGATCAAGCAGTATTCGAAGCTGCTCGACATGGAAGGCGCGGAACTGGAGATTCGTCCGGCCGCCCTGCATGCGATCGCCAAGAAAGCACTGGCACGCAAGACCGGTGCCCGTGGCTTGCGTTCCATCCTGGAACATGCTTTGCTGGACGTCATGTACGAACTGCCGAGCGAACAAAATGTGGTGAAGGTCGTCATCGACGAAAATACCATCACCAGTGGCGCCAAACCTTTGTTGATTTATCAAGAGACTGCCAAGGCCTCCGGAGAAAATTGATTACTGCTGAGACAAATGCATAAAAAGGGTTTTGATTCCTTAATGCATGGCAGTACAATTTAAATCAATGAGTGCAGGCTTCAATCGGAAAGCCACTCGCGGCGCTTAGCTGCGCGTGGCTTTTTTACTGTGAAAACTGCATTTATTACCGTCATGCGGGTGTGTTTTGCGAAATAGACAGAAAAATGTTTGTTTCACAGAATTATTTATTCTCGCCGGTCTTGTGTTTTGGCAGCGAGCGCCAACATCGTAAACACGCTTTCTATAAGGTACGCCATGACAACTTCCAAATTAACTGAGCAAACTCAACTGCCGTTATTGCCGTTGCGGGATGTCGTCGTTTTCCCGCATATGGTGATACCGCTGTTCGTTGGCCGTCCAAAGTCGATCAAGGCGCTGGAAGCTGCGATGGAGCAGGGCAAGAGCATCATGCTTGCCGCTCAAAAAGCAGCCGCGAAGGACGAGCCTTCTCCTTCGGATATCTATGAAATTGGCTGCGTCGCCAATATTCTGCAAATGCTGAAGCTGCCCGATGGCACGGTCAAGGTGCTGGTCGAAGGCGCGCAGCGTGCCCGTATCAACCATATCAGCGATGCGCCGACGCACTTCATCGCCGACCTGACGCCGCTCGAGTCCGAGCCGGGCGACGAGTCGGAAGTCGAAGCCATGCGCCGCGCGATCGTGCAGCAGTTCGACCAGTACGTCAAACTGAACAAAAAGATCCCGCCGGAAATCCTGGCATCGTTGTCGGGCATCGACGATGCCGGCCGCCTGGCCGACACGGTGGCCGCGCATTTGCCGCTGAAACTTGAGCAAAAACAAGTCATCCTGGAAATTTTCAGCGTGGCCAAGCGCCTCGAGCACCTGCTGGGCCAGCTCGAAGGCGAGCTCGACATCCTGCAAGTGGAAAAGCGTATCCGCGGCCGCGTGAAGCGCCAGATGGAAAAGTCGCAGCGCGAGTACTACCTGAACGAGCAAGTCAAGGCGATCCAGAAAGAACTGGGCGAGGGCGAAGATGGCGCCGACCTCGACGAACTGGAGAAAAAAGTCGCTTCGGCCAAAATGCCGAAGGAAGCGCTCGACAAGGCCACCAACGAGCTGAAAAAACTCAAGCTGATGTCGCCGATGTCGGCCGAAGCCACCGTCGTGCGCAACTACATCGACACCCTCGTCAACTTGCCTTGGAAAAAGAAATCCAAGGTCAATAACGATCTGTCGAATGCGGAAAAAGTGCTCGAAGGCGACCACTACGGCCTCGACAAGGTCAAGGAACGCATCCTGGAATACCTCGCGGTGCAACAGCGCGTCGACAAGCTCAAAGCCCCGATCCTGTGCTTCGTCGGTCCTCCTGGCGTCGGTAAAACCTCGCTGGGCCAGTCCATCGCCCGCGCGACGAACCGCAAGTTCGTGCGCATGGCCCTGGGCGGCGTGCGCGACGAAGCCGAGATCCGCGGCCACCGCCGCACCTACATCGGCTCGATGCCGGGCAAGATCCTGCAATCGCTGTCGAAAGTCGGCGTGCGCAATCCTTTGTTCCTGCTCGATGAAGTCGACAAGATGGGTGCCGATTTCCGTGGCGATCCATCGTCGGCCCTGCTGGAAGTGCTCGATCCGGAACAGAACCACACGTTCTCCGACCATTACATCGAAGTCGATTTCGACTTGTCCGACGTGATGTTCGTGGCCACGTCGAACTCGTACAACATTCCGCCAGCCTTGCTTGACCGCATGGAAGTGATCCGTCTGTCCGGTTACACGGAAGACGAAAAGACCAGCATCGCGCAGCGTTATCTGCTGCCGAAGCAGATCAAGAACAATGGCTTGAAGGAAGAGGAAATCTCGGTGGCGGAGTCGGCCTTGCGCGACATCATCCGCTACTACACGCGGGAAGCCGGTGTGCGTTCGCTTGAGCGTGAAGTGTCGAAGATCTGCCGCAAGGTGGTCAAGATGCTGCTGCTGAAGAAATCCGACAAGAAAGTCATCGTCAACTCGAAGAACCTGGACAAGTTCCTCGGTGTGCGCCGCTATGATTTCGGTGTCGCAGAGAAAGAAAACCAGGTGGGCCAGGTGGTCGGTCTCGCATGGACGGAAGTGGGCGGCGATCTGCTGACCATCGAAGCCGTGTCGATGCCGGGCAAGGGCGGCGTGATCCGCACGGGCACCCTGGGCGACGTCATGAAAGAGTCGATCGAGGCAGCCCGCACGGTGGTGCGCAGCCGGGCACAGCGCCTGGGCATCAAGGCCGACGTGTTCGAGAAGAGCGATATCCACATCCACGTGCCGGAAGGCGCGACACCGAAGGACGGTCCTTCGGCTGGCGCGGCCATGACGGTGGCGATGGTGTCGGTCTTCACGGGCATCCCTGTGCGCGCCGACGTGGCGATGACGGGCGAGATCACCTTGCGCGGCGAAGTGTTGCCGATCGGCGGCCTGAAAGAAAAGCTGCTGGCGGCCCATCGCGGCGGCATCAAGACGGTCCTGATTCCCGAGCAGAACGTGAAAGACCTGGCCGACATTCCGGACAACGTCAAGAACAAGCTCGAGATCGTACCGGTGCGCTGGATCGACAAAGTGCTGGAAATCGCCCTCGAACGCATGCCTGAAGCGTTGGCGGATGTCGCTGCGGTGGAGGCTGTCACGGCCGCCGCGGCCAAGCCTGACGCGGCCGGCGAGGTAGTAAAACACTAACGTTTTACCCCTGTTTTCCCCAAACAAGCGCTTTTAGAGCGCTTGTTTTATATTGAAACGTGAATTGCGCCCCCAAAGCGCTTGACACATATACAGTGTGGCTTGTTTAATACGCCTGCACATTTTTTTCGCCGGACAGCTGTGGTGCCAAAAGTGCCGCAACGATACGGTAAACGTTTTATACCTTTGTAATTGGGGATGCTAGTGAACAAGACTGAATTGATCGACCACATTGCTGAAAAAGCTGACATTTCCAAAGCCGCCGCTGCGCGCGCACTCGACGCTGTTATCGGCGGCGTGACGGAAACTTTGAAAAACAACGACAGCGTGACGCTGGTTGGTTTTGGCACTTTCTCGGTCAGCGAACGCGCTGAGCGTACCGGCCGCAATCCGCGTACCAAAGAAGCGATCACGATCGAAGCTGCAAAAGTTCCAAAATTTAAAGCTGGTAAAGCTTTGAAGGATGCAGTAAACTAACGGACTTCGGTGAGGTGACAATCACCGGAAACATTTGGCGGCGCCTCCGGGTGCCGCGATTTCAGGGTTGAAGTTCTACGAATCGCAACCCTGAATACAAATGCAAGTAGTACTGTGTATTTTTCGGAGTGGTAGTTCAGTTGGTTAGAATGCCGGCCTGTCACGTCGGAGGTCGCGGGTTCGAGTCCCGTCCGCTCCGCCAAAAAAATACGCTCTTAAGGAGTGGTAGTTCAGTTGGTTAGAATACCGGCCTGTCACGTCGGGGGTCGCGGGTTCGAGTCCCGTCCGCTCCGCCAGAATATAGAAGCCCGCGCTGCTGAATAAGTAGCGCGGGTTTTTCTTTTCCGGCGCCAGATTATCTCGGCGCACCTGCTTTTAAAATCCCGTCCTGCCGTTTTGAATAAAAACGCCCGCGTTTAAATCCGCTTTAAGCTGCGCCGTGTTAAATGCTCAAGCCCCGCGCCTTGCCGTTCAGGCGGCACCAGGGCGGGGCGCGCGCCCTGATTTACTCTTGCTATAGCGCTATGGGCATTGTAGAATCAGGAGATAATGGCTTGGGCGTCAGAATCCTGCTTTAGTTCCAGCGCCAAGTTGTTGAATCTAAAGGGGAAGTGGACATCTGTCCCGTCCATTCCGCCGAAGAAATCAAGGCGAACGCATGTTCGCCTTTTTTTATAGTGATCCACTCATCCCGAATTGGCTGACCATGTTTGAATTTATTCGTACCCATCGACGCTTGATGCAGTTTCTCCTGATGCTGGTCATCGTCCCGTCTTTTGCACTGGTCGGTATCAGCGGCTACCAAAGCTTCGGCGATGGCGCGAACACCATCGCCAAGGTCGGCGACCAGGTCGTTACGCAGCAGCAATATGAAGAAGCGCAACGCCAGCAGATCGACCGCTACCGCCAGATGATGGGCGAGCAGTTCGACCAGAAAATGTTCGACACGCCGGAAGCGCGCCAGAGCATCCTCGACAACCTGATCGCCGAGCGTGCCGTGGCTGCCGAAGTGGGCCGTAGCCACCTGGTCATCAGCGATGCCGTGCTGCAAAAGGAAGTGCTGGAAATCCCAGGCTTGACCTTGCCGGACGGTAAATTCGACCTGGAACGCTATAAGGCCATGCTGGCCGCCCAAGGCATGACGCCGCAGATGTACGATGCGCGCCGCCGCAGCGACCTGGCCCTGCAGCAACTGGCTGGCGCCGTGCAAGGCACCGCCTTCGCGCCGAGCACCGTCTCCAAGCGCCTGTCCGACATTACCTCGGAAGAGCGTGAAGTGCAGGAACTGCTGCTGCCGATCGCCCAGTACGTGTCGGAAGTCAAAGTGACGGACGCCATGATCAAGGCTTTCTATGACAAGAACAGCAAGTTCTTCGAAATCCCGGAACAAGCCAAGGTCGAGTACGTCGTGTTGGATGACAGCGCCGCTGGCGAGCAGGTCGACGTCACCGACGCCGACGTGACCGGCTACTACGCGAAGAACCAGAAAGCCTACACGACGGAAGAAGCGCGCCAGGCCAGCCACATCCTCGTAGCCGTCAAGAAAGACGCGTCGGCCGCCGACAAGGCTGCCGCCAAGGCCAAGGCAGAAGCCATCCTGGCGGAAGTGCGCAAGGCGCCAGCCAGCTTTGCCGCCGTGGCGAAAGCCAAGTCGGAAGACCCGGCGTCCGCAGAGCAGGGCGGCGACCTGGGCGTGATTGGCAAGGATGGTTTGCCGGCACCGCTGCTGAGCGCTGTCGCGAAACTCAAGCAAGGCGAAATCAGCGACGTCGTCGCTTCCGATTTCGGCTTCCACATCCTGACCGTCACCTCGCTCAAGCCACAGCACGTCCGTGCCCTGGACGAAGTGCGCGGCGAAATCACGGCCGACCTGCGCAAGCAATTTGCCGCCAAGAAATACTCGGAAATGGCCGAAACGTTCACCAACACGGTCTACGAGCAATCGGACAGCCTGAAGCCGGTGGCCGACAAGCTGAAGCTGAAAGTGGAAACCGTCGCCAACCTGTCGCGCACGCCGTCGCCAGCACTGGGCAAGGCGCCGTTCAACAACGCCAAGTTCCTGACCGCCATCTTCTCGAACGACTCGCTGAAAGACAAGCGCAACACGGAAGCCGTCACCGTCGCGCCTAACGTGCTGATCGCCGGCCGCGTGGTGGAATTCAAGCCTGCCTCGAAGCGTCCGCTGGCCGAAGTCGAAGCGATGATCCGTCAGCGCGTGACCATGGAAGAAGCGGAAAAGCTGGCCAAGAAAGCGGGCGAGACCAAGCTGGCCGCCTTGAAGGCTTCCGGTGACGCCACCGGTTTCGGCGCGGCACAATGGGTATCGCGTAGCAAGCTGGACGGCATCAACCGTGCCGCCATCGCGCAAGTCATGAAAGCGGACACGAGCAAGCTGCCAGCCTATGTGGGCGTGGATCTGCCAGCCCTGGGCTACGGCATCTACCGCATCGCCAAGGTGCAGCAGCCAGCACAAGTGGACGCAGCGCGCCGCCAGCAAGAGAAAGACCAGATCAGCGGTATCCTGGCACAACAGGAAATGTTCGATTACGTCGAGTACCTGAAAGCCAAGGCCAAGGTGAAGATCGTCAAGCCGGTGACCGCACCGGTTGCAGCAGCGCCGGAAGCGCCGTAATCAGTTTTAGCCCATAAAAATAGCCGCTCTTGAGCGGCTATTTTTTTGTCTGTGGATTTTGTCTGTGGAGTGAGCGTGCCATGGACGCGAGCGGGATCGTCAGCATAAAGCTGGGGTCAGTCGCTTCGCGATCGGGATATGCCCCACTGGGGCATATCCCCCCGCCGGGTCTCGGCGACCCCGTCTGACCCCGGATTCTGCCTTGGGCTAGAGGTAACACGAGCCTTTTGCTTATTTGGCCCCCAGCAACGGCGCCAGCCGCGGCCAGATATTCCTCAAGATCGTCGGATGCGCATTCGCATTCGGGTGCATGCGGTCGGCCTGGAACAGCTGCGGCTGGTCGGCGATGCCTTCGAACATGAAGGGCACCAGTGGCGCCTTCCATTCCCTGGCCAGCTTGCCGTACACGCCGTAAAACTGTTCGCCATACGCGCGGCCATAGTTGGGCGGCATGCGCATGCCCACCAGCACCACTTGCGCGCCCGATTTTTTGGCTGCCTCGCCCATGGCGCGCAGATTTGCCTCGGCGGCTGCCACGGGCAAGCCGCGCAAGCCGTCGTTGGCGCCCAGTTCGATCAGCACGACATCGGGCTGGTGCTTGGCCAGCAGGGCAGGCAGGCGCGCGCGGCCGCCGCTCGTGGTCTCGCCGCTGATGCTGGCGTTGACGATGCGCGTGTCGTTCTTTTGCGCTTGCAGCCGCTGTTCCAGCAGCGCCACCCAGCCCGTGCCGCGCGCCAGCCCATACTCGGCCGACAGACTGTCGCCGAGCACCAGCAGCGTTTTTGGTGCAGAATAGGCGTTCGTCATGCTCGATACCAGCAGCAGGGCTGCCGCAGGAAGCAAGGACAGGGTGCGCCGCCGCATGCGGCTGCTGCCCTCGACACTTATTTGTTCACGAAATTTTTTAAGATAGATCAGCATGCCCGAATTCCCTAAAGCGACTTCCACCAGTTTTCTCCCGTCCGACGCAGCGGCCCAGCGGCCCGCCGCACCCAACAGCCAAAATGCCCAGCCGGCCATCGAAGTGGTCCAGCTGGCCAAGCGCGTACCCGATGCCGATGGTGAGCTGACCATCCTGCATCAAGTCGATTTTACCGTGCAAACGGCGGAGACGCTGGCCATCGTCGGCGCCTCCGGTTCCGGCAAGTCCACCTTGCTTGGTTTGCTGGCCGGCCTGGACACGCCGAGCGAAGGCAAGGTCATCCTTGATGGCACCGATATCTTCGCCCTCGACGAAGACGGCCGCGCCGGCTTTCGCAAGGAAAAGCTTGGTTTCGTATTCCAGTCCTTTCAGCTGCTGGCCCACCTGACGGCGCTGGAAAACGTCATGCTGCCGCTGGAGTTGCGCGGCGACCCGGATGCGAAGGAAAAGGCGCAAGCCATGCTGGGCAGGGTCAACCTGGGCAGCCGCCTGAAGCATTATCCGAAATACCTGTCCGGCGGCGAGCAGCAGCGCGTGGCCCTGGCCCGCGCGTTCGTCACGGAGCCGCCGCTGCTGTTCGCCGATGAACCGACGGGCAGTCTCGATGCGGCCACCGGCGAAGCCGTGATCCAGCTGATGTTCGAGCTGAACCGCGAACGCGGTTCGACCCTGGTGCTCGTCACGCATGACAGCTCGATCGCGGCCCGTTGCGGGCGCACGATTACGATTGCTGCTGGTCGATTGGTGTGATTGCTGGTGGTGTTGTCGGATTACGCGTTCCGCTAATCCGACCTTACTCGACCTATCCGACCTCCGGGCCGTAGCTTGGATTAGCGCAGCGTAATCCAACACAAGCGCGCCAAATGCCTATGCCGACAAGGCATTGATCAACCGGCGTATCGCCGGTATCAATTCCCCGGCCGTCAGCCCGATCGGGCCGCTGCCTGCGGCCACCAGCGCATCGGCCGCCGCGCCATGCAGCCAGACGGCGCCTATCGCCGCTTCCCATTCCGGCCAGCCTTGCGCCAGCAGGCTGCCGCACAGGCCGGACAATACGTCGCCCGTGCCGGCCGTCGCCAGCGCGGGGCCGCCCGTGTTGTTGACGACAATCTGGCCATCGGGCGCGGCGATCACCGTGCCCGAACCTTTCAATACCACGATGACGCCCAGCTGCGTGGCCAGCTGGCGCGCCGCGCCCAGGCGGTCGGCTTGCACCTCGGCCACCGTCAGGTCGAGCAGGCGCGCCGCTTCCAGCGGATGCGGTGTCAATATCGTCGCCCCCGCGCCCGTGCGCACGGCCAGCGCCGATTGCAGTTCCGGCTCGGCCGCCATCAGGTTCAGCGCGTCCGCGTCCAGCAGCAGGGGGCTGTCGCTGTCAATGGCACGCTGCAGCAGTTCCACCGTACCGGCCTTGTCGCCGAGGCCGGGACCGGCCACCAGCGCGGCGAAGTGCAGGCCCGAGAAATCCACGTCCCTCGCGTGCCGGCACATCAGCTCCGGCTGGCCGCTGTCGAAGGCGGGCGGTGCGTCGGGAAACGCGATATACACTCGTCCCGCGCCCGCATGCAGGGCCGTGCGGGCCGCCAGGATGGGCGCGCCGGCCATGCCTTGCGCGCCACCGATGATGGCCACGCTGCCGTAGCTGCCCTTGTGCGTGTTCTGGCGCCGCGGCAGCAAATGGCGGGCGAACAGGTGCAGGCCGCCCAGCTGGGCTCTGGCGGGCGGCAGCAGGGAGGGATCGATGGCCAGTTCCGCCACTTCCACATCCCCCGCATGGTCGCGGCCATTCGCCGTGTGCAGGCCAGGCTTGTCGCCGATGAAGGTGAGCGTATGCGTGGCGCGGATGGCGACGCCGTCGATGGCGCCCGTGTCCGCGTGTAGGCCGCTGGGCGCGTCGAGGGCCAGCACGGGGCAATCGAGATTGTTGACCAGCTGCGCCATGTCGCGGCATTCGCCGTCCAGGGGGCGCGACGCGCCGATGCCGAACAGGCCATCGATGACGAGGTGCCATGGCGCCGCGCCCACGGCGGCCGACGCCATCGACGTTGCCGCATCCATGAAGCGCGCGGCGCTGTTGCGCGCGCGGCTCAGCGCCTGTTCGCGCTCGGGCGACGTGGCTTGCGCTTCGGGCGCCAGCCAGACGAGTACCTCGGTGCCGCTGCCGGCCAGGTGCGCGGCCGCTTCCAGTGCGTCGCCGCCGTTGTCGCCGGGGCCGGCCAGCACCAGGACGCGCCGGTGGCCCGCGTCTTCGCCATCGTCCTGGGCGTGCAGCAGCTTCAGGGCGGCACTGGCGGCAGCCTGGCCCGCGCGCTGCATCAGCAGCCCTTGCGGCAGGTCGCGCATGGCCGCCTGTTCGATGGCGCGCAGTTCGGCGATGGAATACAAGGGGGCGGCAGAGTCGATCAGGTTCATGGAGCGTGTTCCGTTAGTCAGCATGTCTTCAACATAAGGCCGAAGCGGGCGAAAGGCAAGGCGCGCACGCCTGCGGTGCGCCGTAATTGTGCGGCTACAATAGCCATCTCACATAGGATCTCACACAAGCATGGGAGCAAGGCGATGGACTGGCAATTCTGGATCGACCGGGGCGGCACCTTTACGGACATCGTGGCGCGCCGTCCTGACGGCAGCCTGGCCACGCATAAACTGCTGTCGGAGAATCCTGGCCAGTACCGCGACGCGGCGCTGGCAGGCATGCGCCAACTGATGGACCTGGCGCCTAGTGCGCCGCTGCCCGTCGAACTGGTGGGCGCCATCAAGATGGGCACGACGGTGGCCACCAATGCGCTGCTCGAACGCAAGGGCGAGCCGACCGTGCTGGCCATCACGCGCGGTTTCCGCGACGCCTTGCGCATCGCCTACCAGAACCGCCCGCAGCTGTTCGCGCGCCAAATCATCGTGCCGGAACTGCTGTACGGCGACGTGATCGAGATCGATGAGCGCGTGGGCGCCCATGGCGACGTCGTGACCCCGCTCGACGAGGCGGCCGCGCGCACGGCGCTGGAACAGGCCTATGGGCGCGGCGTGCGCGCCATTGCGGTCGTGCTGATGCACGGCTACCGCCATCACGCGCACGAGGCGCGGGTGGCGCAGCTGGCGCGCGAGGCCGGTTTTACACAGGTGTCCGTGTCGCACGAAGTGAGCCCCATGATGAAGCTGGTGGCGCGCGGCGATACCACGGTGGTCGACGCCTATCTGTCGCCGATTTTGCGCCGCTACGTCGACCAGCTGGCGGCCGAGCTGCCCGGCGTGCACCTGCAATTCATGCAGTCGAACGGCGGCTTGACGGATGCGCGCGCCTTCCAGGGCAAGGACAGCATTCTGTCCGGCCCCGCGGGCGGCATCGTCGGCATGGTGCGCGCCAGCGCGCTGGCCGGTTTCGATAAAGTCATCGGCTTCGATATGGGCGGCACCTCCACCGACGTGTCGCATTACGCGGGCGAGTTCGAACGCGTGTTCGAGACGCAGATCGCCGGCGTGCGCATGCGCGCGCCCATGATGAGCATCCACACGGTGGCCGCGGGCGGCGGCTCCATCCTGCATTTCGACGGCGCCCGCTACAAGGTGGGGCCGGACAGCGCGGGCGCCAATCCCGGCCCCGCCAGCTACCGGCGCGGCGGTCCGCTGGCCGTCACCGACTGCAACGTCATGCTGGGCAAACTGCAGCCTGCGTTCTTCCCCCGCGTCTTCGGCCCCGACGCCAATGAAGCGCTGGACATGGCCACCGTGCGCGCCCAGTTCGAAGCGCTGGCGCGCACGGTGAACTCGACGCCGGAACAGGTGGCCGAAGGCTATGTCGCCATCGCGGTCGGCAACATGGCCAACGCCATCAAGCAGATTTCCGTGCAGCGCGGCCACGACGTCACCGAATACACCCTGACCAGCTTTGGCGGCGCAGGCGGCCAGCATGCCTGCCTGGTGGCCGATGCGCTGGGCATGCGCACGGTGTTCATCCATAGCCTGGCGGGCGTGATGTCGGCCTACGGCATGGGCCTGGCCGACCAGAGCGCCATGCGCGAGCGCGCCATCGAGGCGGCATTGGGCGCGGACCTGGCCGGCGAATTCGCGCAACTGGGCGAACTGGCGCGTGGCGACTTGCTGCGCCAGGGCGTGGAAGGGAAGCGCATCGCGCTGGTGTCGCGCGTGCACCTGCGCTACGAAGGCACGGATTCGGCCCTTGTCGTGCTGTTCGATACGGTGGCGAGCATGCAGGCGCAGTTCGAAACGGCGTACAAAAAACGCTTTTCCTTTCTGATGCCGGCGCGCGCGCTGATCGTCGAAGCGATCTCCGTGGAAGCCATCGGCGCGTCCGATGCGCCGCAAGTGGCCACGCCTGCCCATGCGGCGCGCGCGGGTGGGCTGGCGTCCGTGCAGACGGTGGATATGTACTGCGCCGGTGCTTGGCGGCCAAGCGGCCTGTATGCGGCGGACAGCTTGCGTCCGGGCGACATCATCGATGGCCCGGCCATCGTCAGCGACGCCAATGCCACCACGGTCATCGAGCCGGGCTGGCGCGCCGAAGTGACGGCGCACGGCCATCTGGTCTTGCGCAGGGTCGCCGCCTTGCCTGAACGCCATGCCATCGGGACCAATGCCGACCCCGTGATGCTGGAAATTTTCAATAACCTGTTCATGTCGATCGCCGAGCAGATGGGGCTGCGCCTGCAAAATACGGCCCATTCCGTCAACATCAAGGAGCGGCTCGATTTCAGCTGCGCCATCTTCGACGCGCAAGGCCATTTGATCGCCAATGCGCCGCACATGCCCGTGCACCTGGGTTCCATGGGCGAGAGCATCCGGACGGTCATGACGCGCAATGCGGGCGCCATGCGGCCGGGCGATGTCTACATGCTCAACGACCCGTACCACGGCGGCACGCATCTGCCCGACGTGACGGTCATTTCACCCGTGTTCGACGAAGCGGGCGGCGCCATCCTGTTCTATGTCGGCTCGCGCGGCCACCATGCCGATATCGGCGGCACGACACCAGGCTCCATGCCGCCCGACTCCACGCGCATCGAGGAAGAGGGCGTGTTGATCGACAATTTCAAACTGGTCGACGGCGACACGGGGCGGTTAGCAGAGGCGGAAACACTGGCCCTGCTGGCGGGCGCCAGCTGGCCGGCCCGCAATCCCCGGCAAAACCTGGCCGACCTGCGCGCCCAGGTGGCGGCCAATCAGAAGGGGGCCGAGGAACTGCACAAGATGGTCGCGCATTTCGGTTTGCCGGTCGTGCAAGCCTACATGGGCCACGTGCAGGACAATGCCGAGGAAGCCGTGCGCAGGGTCATCACGACCTTGAAGGATGGCAGCTACGCGCTGGACCTCGATAACGGCGCGCGCATCCAGGTGGCGATCAGGGTCGACGCAGCTGCACGCAGCGCCGTCATCGATTTCACGGGTACGTCCAGCCAGCTGCCGAACAACTTCAATGCGCCGTCCGCCGTCTGCATGGCGGCCGTGCTGTACGTGTTCCGCACCCTGGTCGACGACGATATACCGCTGAACGCGGGTTGCCTGAAGCCGCTCACGGTGATCATCCCGCCCGGTTCCATGCTCAACCCGCAGTATCCTGCGTCCGTCGTGTCGGGCAACGTGGAAACCTCGACCTGCATCACCAACGCCCTGTATGGCGCGCTGGGAGCGATGGCCGCGTCGCAGGGAACGATGAACAATTTCACGTTCGGCAGCGCCAAATACCAGTATTACGAGACGATATCGGGCGGCTCGGGCGCCGGTCCCGGTTTTGACGGCACGGACGTGGTGCAGACGAACATGACCAATTCGCGCCTGACGGACCCGGAAATCCTCGAGTGGCGCTTTCCCGTGCGGCTCGACAGCTACAGCATTCGCGCAGGTTCGGGCGGGGTGGGGCGCTGGCGCGGCGGCAATGGCGGCGTGCGCCGGGTGCGTTTTTTGGAGCCGATGACGGCGGCGATCTTGTCGAACAACCGCATCCATCCGCCTTTCGGCATGGACGGCGGCGAGGCAGGCGCGCTGGGGCGCAATTACGTGGAGCGGGCTGACGGCACGGTGGAGCACTTGCCCCATATCGGCAAGACGGATATGTGCTTCGGCGACGTGTTCGTGATCGAGACGCCGGGTGGCGGCGCTTACGGCAAGACGGAATAGGCCGTGCCGCCATTGGCACCGCTGAGCTGCGCACGCACCTGGCCCACGTCGCGCATGGGCGCGCGGCCGAACTGGCGGCTGTATTCGCGGCTGAACTGCGATTCGCTGGCGTAGCCGACCCGGTAGCCGGCCGTGCCCGCGTCGATCTGCTCGACCAGCATCAGGCGCCGCGCTTCCTGCAGCCGCAGCAGCTTCTGGTACTGCATCGGCGTCATGGCTGTAATCGCCTTGAAGTGGTGGTGCAGCGACGACATGCTCATGTTCGCCATGCCGGCCAGGTGCTCGATGCGCAGCGGCTCGCAATAATTGTGCTTGATCCAGTCGATGGCTTGCCCCACCTGGTGCGACTGGCTGCTGGCCAGCGCCATATGGCGCAGGCGCGCACCGACGGGGCCATTGAGCAGACGGTAGGTCAGCTCGCGGCGGATCAATGGCGCCAAAGTGGCGATTTCCGCCGGTTTGTCGAGCAGGCGCACGAGGCGCAGCATGGCGTCGAGCAGTTCGGCCGACACGTCGCTGACGGAAATGCCGCGCGTGGCGGGCAGGATTTTCTGCTGCGCCACGTTGTCGCTGCCGCTTTCGCTGTCGAGCAGCGCAGCCACGTCGGCGATGTCGATGCCCAGCACCACGCACAGGTGCG
Organism: Janthinobacterium sp. BCJ23; assembly: GCF_059617945.1. Lineage (NCBI taxonomy): Bacteria > Pseudomonadati > Pseudomonadota > Betaproteobacteria > Burkholderiales > Oxalobacteraceae > Janthinobacterium > Janthinobacterium sp. BCJ23. Next base: position 326,798 of record NZ_JCAQAW010000006.1, read on the forward strand.
GCTTGTCCACGCTCGCTTCCACCACGCGCACCTGCACCGGCAAGTCGACGGACGTCAGCAGATACTGCATGCGGCTGTAATGGAAGGTTTCCGTGCCCAGGGTGACGTCTTTCGCGCCCTGCGCGATGATGGCCACGCTGGGGCGCGCCGCATGGAACAGCGATTCCGTGACCGAGGACTGGCGGTGGAAACTGAGGTTGCCGATGGCCGTCGTGTAGTCGCCCGTGCGCGGCGCGTGGCGGCTGATCAGGGCGGCGATTTCATCTTGCGGAGTAAGTGGCGTGGACATGGCGTTCAGTATGCATGAGGCGAAGAAGGGCAGGGGCTGATCTTACGCAGATTTGGAGGATCGTGCAAAGGTCTTGCAGGATCGCGGTAACGGCGACCGGGCATCTCGGGCACACTTGTGCAATCGCATGCATGGCACGCGTCATCCCTCGCCACACACATCTAGACACAGGAGTTTTCATGACCACCATCGCCAAAGGCTACGCCGCACTGGGCCCGACTTCCGCACTGCAACCGTTCACGTTCGAGCGCCGCGCCCCGCGCGAAGACGACGTGGCCATCTCGATCAAATACTGTGGCGTGTGCCATTCCGATATCCACCAGGCGCGCGACGAATGGGGCGGTGCCGCTTTCCCGATGGTGCCCGGCCATGAAATCGCCGGCGTCGTCACGGCCGTCGGCGCCAACGTCAGCAAGTTCAAGGTGGGCGACCACGTGGGCGTGGGCTGCTTCGTCGACTCGTGCACCACCTGCAAGACGCGCAACGTGGACCTGGAACAGTACATGCCAGGCCTGATCCAGACCTACAACGGCGTCGAAGCGGACGGCAAGACGGCCACGCAGGGCGGCTATTCGGACAGCATCGTCGTCAAGGAAGGCTATGTGCTGTCGATTCCCGACAACCTGCCGCTGGACGCCGCCGCGCCGCTGCTGTGCGCCGGCATCACCCTGTATTCGCCGCTGAACCACTGGAAGGCCGGTCCTGGCAAGCAGGTCGCCATCCTGGGCATGGGTGGTCTGGGCCACATGGGCGTGAAAATCGCCCACGCCATGGGCGCCGAAGTGACGGTGCTGAGCCAGACCCTGTCGAAGCGCGAAGACGGCCTGCGCCTGGGCGCCGACCATTACTACGCCACCAACGACGCGGAAACGTTCACCAAACTGGCGGGCACGTTTGATTTGATCATCTGTACCGTGGGCGCGGCGATCGACTGGAACCAGTATATCAACCTGCTGAAAGTCGACGGCAACATGGTCATCGTCGGCATCCCCGACGGCGCCGTGCCGCCCGTGAACGCCTTCGGCCTGGTGGGCGCGCGCCGCAGCCTGTCCGGCTCCATGATCGGCTCGATCAAGGAAACCCAGGAAATGCTGGATTTCTGCGGCAAGCACAATATTGTGTCGGACATCGAGATCATCCGCATCCAAGATATCAATGAGGCGTTTGAGCGGGTAGTCAAGAGCGATGTACGCTATCGCTTCGTGATCGACATGGCATCTTTGTAACGCTCGAGAAAAAGCCCAGGGCGTTGTTGCCGCGTCTCGCCGTACTATTCGTACTGTCTTCGACGCGGCGCCTAGCCCTGGGCATTTTTCGGGCGTTCCAACCGCTATGCTTTAAAAGCAAAACCGGCTGCTATCTGGTTGACCTGTGTTTGTTGGATTACGCGCTTTGCGCTAATCCAACCTACGCATTAAACCCGGCCAAGTCCGCTAGGTCGGGTAGGTCGGATTAGCGGGGCCGCCGAGGCGCGCAAGCGCGTAATCCGACACCCCCACCAACTCCCCATCCCCGCCAAAAATCAAGCTCCCGCGTCAATTTTTCTTTCCTTGCATCAAAAATCGGCATAAAATGAAACCGTACAGTACAGTTTCACTACGTAGATTTGAAAAAACCAGCCATCCCCGGCGTATTTGCCTGGGCAGGGGAGGCGTCATGGATAAAAAATGGACACTTCAGTAAATAAAGGAGCGCCGGCGATCCCGGCGGTCTTCAGGGGCAAGCGGCTTGCCTTGACGGTTTTCGGCATCTTTCTCGGATTTTCCGGCCTGGCCCTGGCCGCCGGCGGCATCGAACTTATTACCCTCGGCGGTTCCTGGTACTACCTGCTGGCCGGTCTCGGCCTGCTCCTCGCCGGCGTGCTGTATCTGCGCCGCAAACCGCTGGCGAGCGGCATCGTCGCCGCGCTGGTCATCGCCACCCTGGTCTGGGCCGTGTGGGAAATCGGCTTCGCCTTCTGGCCCATGGTACCGCGCCTGGCGCCGTTCCTCGTCATCGGCCTGGTGGCCGCCTTGCTGCATCCGTGGCTGGCGGGGCGCAAGCACACTGGCCAGTCGCGCGGTTTCGCGGCGCTGCTCGCCGTCGCGCTGGTGGCCGGTTTCGCTGCCATGTTCAAGCCGCACGGCGTGCTTGACGCCACCGTGCAGCCGCAGCAGGATGCGATCGCGGCGGTGAATGGCGGCAGCGCCAACTGGGCGCATTACGGCTATGGGCCGAAGGGCACGCGCTTCGCGCCGTACACGCAGATCGACAAGCAGAATGTCGACAAGCTGCAAGTGGCGTGGACCTACCGCTCGGGCGAGCTGGCCGAAGGCGCGTCCGAATCGCAAAACACGCCGCTGCAGATCGGCGACACCATCTATACGTGCACGCCGACGAGCAAGGTCATCGCGCTCGATGCCGATACGGGCAAGGAGCGCTGGACCTTCGACCCGAAGCCGGCCAACATCAAAACGTGGAACCGCTGCCGCGGCGTCGGCTATTACGAGCCGGCGAAGGTGACGAATCCGTTCCGTTTTGACGGCATGCAGGCGGCCAGCGCGCCTGTCGCGGGAGCGTGCGCCAAGCGTATCGTGCAAGTGACCATGGATGCGCGCCTGATCCAGATCGACGCGCAGACGGGCAAGCAGTGCGAAGGCTTCGGCGACAAGGGTTCGGTCGACCTGACGGTCGGCCTGGGCAAGGTCAAGATGAACGTGCCGTACTACGCCTACACGTCCGCGCCCACGGTGGCGCGCAACCTGATCATCCTCGGCGGCTGGGTGTTCGATGGCCGCTCGACCGATGAACCGTCGGGCGTCGTGCGCGCCTACAGTGCCGACACGGGGGAACTGGTGTGGGCCTGGGACTTGGGCAATCCAGCCATTACCAAGTTGCCGCCGGAAGGGCAGACGTACACGCGCAGCACGCCGAACATGTGGTCGGCGCCCGCATTCGACGATGCACTGGGCCTGGTCTACCTGCCGACGGGGAACGAGCAGCCGGACTTCTGGGGCGGCAAGCGTCCGCCGCTGACGGAAAAGTACGCCTCGGCCATCGTTGCCCTCGACATGGCCACGGGCCGCGAGCGCTGGACGTATCAAACCGTCCACCACGATATCTGGGATTACGACGTGGCCGCGCAGCCGGCGCTGTACGACGTCCCGGACGGCAAGGGCGGCAAGATCCCCGCGCTGGTGCAGCTGACCAAGCGTGGCCAGATCTTCATGCTGGACCGCCGCACGGGCAAACCGATTGCGGAAGTCGTGGAAAAACCCGTGCCACAGGAGCACGCGGCCGGCGACTGGGTGTCGAAAACGCAGCCATACTCGACGGGCATGCCGGCCCTCGGCGCGGAAACGCTCACGGAGCGCGACATGTGGGGCGCCACTTTCTTCGACCAGCTGGCCTGCCGCATCAGCTTCCGCAAGCTCAATTACCAGGGCGAGTTCACGGCGCCAAGCACGAAAGAGACCTTGATCTACCCCGGCTATTACGGCGGCTTCAACTGGGGCGGCGCGGCCGTCGATGAAAGCAATGGCTATATGTTCGTCAACGATATCCGCATGCCGCAAGTGGTCAAGCTGGTGCCGCGCGAAACGGTGGACGTGGCCAAGCTGACGGCTGGCCACGGCGTGGGCAGCACCTATCCGATGGATGGCACGCCGTTCGTCATCGACCACAAGGCCTTCAATTCGCCGCTGGGCATACCGTGCCAAAGCCCGCCGTGGGGCGTGTTTGCCGCCATCGACCTCAAGACGAAGAAAAAAGTGTGGGAGCGTCCGGCCGGCACGGTGCAGGATGCGGTGGTCAATGGCGTCAAGGCGAGGCTGCCCATCCCGCTGGGCATGCCGACTCTGGGCGGCGGCATGAGCACGGCGTCCGGCCTCGTGTTTTATGCGGGCACGCAGGATTATTATTTGCGCGCCATGGATATCGCCACCGGCCATGAAGTGTGGAAGGCGCGCATGCCTGTCGGTTCGCAAGGCACGCCGATGACCTATGTGTCGCCCAAGTCGGGCCGCCAGTACGTCGTGGTGGTCGCGGGCGGCGCCCGCCAGAGCCCGGACCGGGGGGATTACGTGATAGCATACGCGCTTCCCAAGACACAGTAAGAGTTTGCTTCATGCCCCAGTTGCGCACCGTTCCCGCTTCCCCGAGTACCCGAAGCGAGGAGCGGCGGCGAAAGCTGCTGGTGGCGGCATCCAGACTCTTTCTTGACTCCGGCTACGACGGCGTCAGCATGGACGCCATCGTGGCCGAGGCGGGCGGCTCGAAAGCCACCGCTTACCGCTACTTCGGCAGCAAGCAGGAATTGCTGGTGGCCGTGGTCGAATACCTGTGCGCCGACTTCATCATCGCGCTGCGCCAGCTCGATACGTCGCAAGCGGGCCTGGAACAGGGCTTGCAGCTGATCCTCGACGAACTGGTAGCCGTCGTCACCAGCCCCCGCCACGTGGATTTCTACCGCCTCGTCGTCACGGGCGCCGCCGCCGTGCCGGCCGTGGGCCAGACCTGGTACGAACACGGCCCGCAAGTGTGGCATGCGCTCATCCTGCGCCTGCTGGAACAGCAGCGCACCCAGGGCCGCATCGCGCCCGATACCTCATTTTCCAACCTGCCGCAAATCCTGTTCGACGCCGTCTTCTCGCACCTGACCACGCGCACCGTGATGCTGGGGCAGGGCGGTAATGCGGCCACGTTCCGGCCGTTGATCGCGGAGTTGATTGAGCTGGTGGTGGCGCGGGTGGAACGCAGGGCGGATTAGGCCCGGGAGGGCCGCAATCCGACTGTGCTGAAAGGTGAGCAGCTGAAGCCGTCGGGCAGCGTTGCATTAGTCATAGCATCAGTGCTGTTCGCCATCTTGTCCCTGGCCGTCGTGTTCGTCTGCTTTCGCCCCAGGCTGTGTGAAAACCCGAGTTGTTGTATCGGGAGCGGCCGCTCCGTGCAAGCCCCCGATTTTCCCCGACGCGCGAGTCGAAGTTAAAAAGGGCTCACGCCCCCAACAACGCCGCTTTCAGCCCCTGATTTCCCATGATGTTCACCATGCGTTTCAAGTTGTAGGCTAGAACATGTAAGCTCATCTCTGTTTTCACGCGTGGTAACGTTCGAGTTAAAAAATGTGTAGCACCCATCCAAGCTTTTAACGTACCGAATGGATGTTCGACTGTTTGCCGCCTGATTCTCGCGACGTCTCCGTGCTCAGCTATCCGCTTGCTCATCCTATCGAGGGCGTCTTCGTGCTCCCAGCGGGCGATACGGCGATTTGCGCCGGTGGTGCACTGAGATTTCATCAGGCACTTGGGACAAGATGACGACCAGTATTTGTAAAACAGCAGCCCTTTTTCTAGCGTGCTGAATCGTCGGATTGCGCGTTCTCCAGCAGGACATTGGAACTCGTCGCTCTCGGGCAGATATCGGAAGTCGCGTTTATCGAATAGCCCCTTTGCACGATTGCCCGAAGTGAGCGGTTTAGGAACTAATGGCACCATCCCCGATTCCTCGCACGCCAAAATTTCGGGACCGCTGTAATAGCCGCGATCAGCGTACACTTCTAGATGCTTCAGACCGATCACCTCATTGGCTTGCTTTGCCATTGACGCCAGCTGGGCGCGATCATTTCCTATGTTGGTGACTTCATGCGCCACGATCAAGTGGTGCTTTGTGTCGACGGCAGATTGCACGTTGTATCCGACGGTGGCGGTTCCGCGTCCGCTGGTCGACATCGAGCGTGCATCAGGATCAGTCAGCGAAATCTGCTGATCTGGCGTCTGCTTCAATTTCTTGTCGAGCTCACCCAGGCTTTCGATCTGTTCTTTCAGACCTGCGATTTTTTCTTTAATACGCATCACGCGAGTTGCGGGGACAAGCGCAGGATCACGGTCGGCGCGATCAAGCTCGTCCATGTAGCGCTTGATGCTTTCCTCGATCTGCTCAATGCGGGCTTCCAGCTTGTTGTTGGTGAAGTTTCGGTCGCGATTATTTACCGCTTTGAACTTGCTGCCATCGATTGCCACGCTGCTGTCCGAGAAAACATCAAGCCTGCGACATACCTGCACGAATTGGCGGCACACTTTGCAGATGGCGGGGCCGTTATCTTTGCGAAAGTCAGCGATGGTTTTAAAGTCGGGAGATAGCCTCCCGGTCAACCACATCAGTTCGATATTACGCTGCGCCTCACGCTCCAGGCGGCGGCTCGACTGGATTCGATTGAGGTAACCATAGATGTAAATCCCAAGGAGAACTGCAGGATGGTAGGACGGGCGACCGGTGCGTGCCGGGTCGGCACCGGCAAAGCCAAGGGTCCTGAGATCAAGCGCTTCAATGAATGCCTCTACAATCCGAACGATATTGTCCTCTGCAACGTAGTCATCCAGATGCTCGGGAAAGAGAACACTCTGGCTGCGGTCGGTTCCCTCGACAAAACGCTTCATCCTGCTCTCCTGATTACGTCAAATGAGCTATTAACGCTTCAGAAAAAATCTCGTTTACATTGGGGTGCGTTTTCACACACTCTGGCCCCGAAGCGGACCTTCAAAGTTCGTTTGCAGTCTGTTGAAATTGGCGTGGGATTGAAGCATTTGATCTCACGTATGCTTGAAGGCTGCCACAACCGGCATTCAAATGAATGCTTGCTCGCCGTGCTATGCTTTGCCCATGAAAACCGCACACATCGACGTTCGTCGGCACATCCCATACCAGGCCAGGGCTGCATGAAGAACGAGTACACTTTTGCGGCGCTGGCAAAGCAGGAAGTCGCGCCGGGACCGGATGCCGATGCGCTGTTTTTCAGCATGCTGGCGCCGGTCCTGCGCGGCGGCCCGCTGGTCGCATACGATTCGATGACCGACTTGCGGATGCAGTTGACGGCGCCAGCATATTACGTGGCCCACAAGCTGGTCGCACATGCCGGCAAGCGCGTTATCTTCCAGGGCCGTGTGGCGCAGGCCAGCGTCACTGAGCTGCTGGTATTTCTTGATGCGGCAGTGGCAAGTGGCGACCTGCGCCCCTTGCTGCTTGCGCCCGTGTTCGAAGGAACACCGGCGCAGGTGATACATATTGATGGAGATGTGCTGCACGTCTACGCTGCAATACCGGGGATAAAGCGGCAGGTCTGACCAATATCCTGCCGTCCTGATCGAGGACATGCTCAAGCAAAACCGCGGCGACTGACCGTCCGCTTTTGGCCTATTGTGTTGAAGAAGTCGATCGGCAACAATTTCGGGAGGTCTCAGACCTCCAAACAGTCGGAGATCGTTCAATAGCGGCGGTTCTGGCCAGTCTAGGCTGTCAGAATTTCTAGCTAAACGTCAACCTACCCGCGTTTTTCAACACGATAGGCCATAAGCAGACAAAAAACCACGGGAAAGCCCATGAAGATCAAACCCTTCCTATGAAATCCTTGTTTTTGGCGCCGCTGTCGGGTATCCCGGCAGTCACATAGGCAGGTATAGCCGGCTCCCAAGCGCGCATCCACGCGACGGCAGCGGCACGCGGCGGTTCCATCGCGGCATTGAGTTTTGTGGAAGAGGACGGCTATTTCATTTTGCCGGTGAAAAAAGACGAGGAGCGTATATCGCTCATCCTTCGGCTGATCGCGTTGCGCTCCGTATTCTTCGCCGGCTGGGGCTGGAATGCGGCCGAGGTGGTAACGTACTACAGGGATCAAGGCCATATCAACGGCCCGTCCAGGATCATCGCCTGGACCGGTCCCGGGCAGTACACGGCCACGTAGCGTCAGGCTTGACGGTCTGTCGTCCATCGTTTAAGTTGATGCAATGGAAAAACACACTGAAACGACACCACTCGATCTGCGTTCTGCCGCATGGGCAAGTCTGACGGATGGCTACGGCGGCGCTGAAAAAATTCCCGCGATGCTGCAAGACCTGCGGCGGGGAGACGCCGAGGCCCTGGACGATTTGTATGGCCATATTTGTCACCAGGGCTCGATTTATCCGGCGTCAGTCGCCACATTCCCGCACTTGGTTTCCCTGGCCGCGGTGACATCGCCGGACCTGCGCGCCGGCGTGCTGTCGCTGGCGGCATCGATTCATGAAAGCGCCGGCCTCGACGAGGAATTGAAGGCATCCCCTTATGTCGCGGCCTTTAATGCCGCAGTCCCGGCCGCGCTTGCCATGGCAACCTCCGACTTGCGGCAGGTCGAGGACACGGTGACTGGCATCTACATGCTTAAGGCCGCCGCTTCATTCGCTGGATTTGCCGACGTGGCGCGAGTGCTGGGCGGCTTTACCAACGAGGAGTTCTGCCTGGCATGCCCTGCCTGCGGCGTAGAGCTCTATGTCTGGCCGGTAGCGCAAGGGCTGTCGGTCGCCGCCGAGGATCCCGTCTTTACGCCAGCAGCGAAAACGCTGCTGGTGATTGCCGGCCCTGCCGACAATTCACCCCATCTTGCCGCCTTTGCCTGGTTGCAAGCGCAAACGGACGCTTTGCCATTGCTGGATGACATCGCGTTTCGCTTACCTTTCCTGTTTGGCAGCGCATGTTGCGCCGGATGCGGTCACGTTTTTTCACTGATGGATGCGCTGCTCAGCGATGCAGTGGATTAATCCGGCTGCCTCAATGGAGCGCGCCTATTGAAGTCAGGCACAAAACAATAATGTTTGGCACAGGAGGCCGAGATAGACATGCTCTCGGGGAGTTCCGCTTTCGGCCTATTGTGTTGAAAATGTCGAGCGGCAACCATTTCGGGATGCCTAGAACCTCCAAGCAGTCGGTGATCGTTCAATAGCGGCGGTTCTGGCCAGTCGAGGCTGACAGGTTTTCTATCTAAACATCAACGTACCGGCGTTTTTCAACACAATAGGCCAGAAGCGGACAGTCGCATTTCGTTAACGCCAGTGGAAAGTAAGAGGAATTTGGTGTCAAATCTTTCGATTCTCGAACGGCTGGAAGATTCACTTTCGGCTTATGGCAAAGGTGAGTTGACTCGCGATGCGTTTGTAGATTTTCTCAGCAATAGCATCCGAGCGCTTGAAGGTGTTCCGATTAGTGTTACCCATGAACTTCGACGGCACGAATATGCTATCGAAACAGAAGGTTATTTTGATGAGGAAGGGTTTGAGTCTCGGCAAGACTTAGCTCAAGAACGCTTGCTTTCTTGGATTCTTGAACTCAAGCGTATTTATGGAATATAGGTGAGCAACCTTCCAAACAATGCCCAAGGTTGATGGGCCGCTTTGGGCCTATTGCGTTGAAAAACTCCAGTTGAGCACGCGATCTTCACGATTTGCCGCTGTCTAAGCAAAGAAAAGACGGAGGCTGCGATGATGGGACGTCAGGAAACCAAACGGGAGTTGTTCGTCTTGATT
>NZ_JCAQAW010000007.1:0-296721 GCF_059617945.1 Janthinobacterium sp. BCJ23
TCAAGACGAACAACTCCCGTTTGGTTTCCTGACGTCCCATCATCGCAGCCTCCGTCTTTTCTTTGCTTAGACAGCGGCAAATCGTGAAGATCGCGTGCTCAACTGGAGTTTTTCAACGCAATAGGCCAATACCGCACAGTCAAAATGATTCAGTGCACGAAGTTACTGCCTTCGGCGCAAGCAAGAGGTTCTGTCCGGCGCTGCAAGCCCTCTTCCTACGATTTACGGCGTCGGCTCCGCCTCATCCGGGCAGGCGACCTCATCCTCTGGCGTATATAAGGTCATCGGCACACGCTGGCCGTCGATTTCCAGTTCGCGCACTTTCGGCGGCACCAGCTGGAACTCGCCCGCCTGCAGCTTCTCGCGCAGGGGTTTGCAGCGCAGGGCATCGGTGGGGATTTGTCCGCGCGCGGTCCAGCTGCCGTCTTCCTTTTCCGCCAGCAGCACCGACGAGGCGCGCGGGTCGTTGCTGATCAGCAGCACGTCCTGCTTGCCATCGCCATCGAAATCGAGCAGATACGCGTCGCACTGCGGCCCTGCCCGCTTCAAACAGGCGGGCAGGCGCCAGGCCGGGCCGACCTGCGTCCAGTCCTGACGCAGGAAACTCTCCGGCAACTTCGCCGTGGCCGGGCGCAGGGTCAGGTTGATCGACACGTCGCTGAGCGCGCCCGTCTCGTCGAGGCGGTTCTGGCGCTTGAGCATGGCGTCGGCACGGGCCCGCACAATGGCCGCGTCCGGGCCCGCCGTGCGCGTCTTGAGTTCCTGCAAGGCCGCCTGGCCATAGCGGGCGCCCTGGAAGCGCAGGTATTCGAAATCGAACTTGTCCACGCCTATCTTGCCGCTGTTCAGGCGCGCCATCTGACTGGCCACGGAAATGCGCGCCGGGTCGGCCAGCGGCGAGAACAGCGCGAACAGCACCAGCAGCGTAACAAAGGCGGTAGCCACGTTGACGTTGGCGATCAGGTGCAGCCAGTCGCCATACTTGCTGGCCGCCCAGGCGTAACCGGCGGCGTAGCAGGTGGCGATCAGCAGGCAGGCGGCAGCGATCAGGCGGTCGGAGGTCCAGCCATGCGACATCACGCGCAAGGTCAGCGCATAGATGGCGATGCCCACCACCCACGGCAACAGCAGACAGGCCAGACGCGTGCCCAGGCGGATGCCGCGCGCCACGCCATGGCCCACTTCGCCATTCTGGAAGGCGGCATTGATCAGCACTACCAGCACGCCGGCCATGCCCAGCAGCACGGATGCCGCATGGCGCGTGGCCCACAGGCGCTCGAAGCCGATGAAAGGCAAGGTCAGCAGGAAACCGGAGACGAGCACGGCGGCGATCGGCATCAGCCACGACAGCAGCACCAGCAGCAAGGTGCGGATGCCGCGCACGATGGAGGGGCGCACGTCCGTGATGTGGATGGCAAACGAAAACGCGAAGCAGATGACGGGAATCACGAACCAGGCCTGGCTCAGCAGCTTTTTCAGGAAACTCAGTTTGATGAGCAGGAACAGTTGTCCGCCCAGCCACAGCACCAGCCACAGGCCCAGCACGAACAGCAGGGAAAACAGCAGCTGGATGCCGAGCTTCCAGGCGATTTCAAAATAGGTCGGATAGCGGGCGATGCGCTGGCCATCCTGGGCGCTGGCCAGCACCAGCGCGTGGGCGATATAAAAGCCGACGACACAGAAACCGAATAGCTGGGCGGAAATGACGCGCAGCGGTGCGCCCGGCTTGTAGTTGCCCCAGATCACGTGCTCGGCGCCGCGCGCCACGTCATGCCAGGCCAGCACGGCCATCACGACGGCAGCGCCCGCCATCCACAGGGCAATGCGCTTGACCGACATATGGCCCAGGCTCGACACCAGCAAGATGGGCAGCAGCAGGCTGATCAGCATCAGCGGCGCCAGCAGGTAGGCTTCCGTGGCGGGCCAGACTTTATCTTGCGCCGTGCTGTACAGCCAGTACAGCAGCACGCCTTGCAGCAGGCCCGTCACCAGGCGCGTCACCGCGATGCGCGGTGCCACCACCGGATCGAGCAACGCCATGTTTTTTCCAGCGGCATCCTGCTGCATAATCATCCCTTAATAGTCGTTTATTGCTGTAAAGCACGGCCATTATTGCATTTCGTTATCGCCATCTCAACAACGATTCGTGCGCGCGCCCTGCCGGCGCGTCCTCGCTGCGGCGCAATGGCAAGCTTTGCGCGAGGCCCCAGGCCAGTTCCGGTACGAGGAACAGCCACAGCAGCGGCTGGCCCGTCGTGAACAGCGCCCACGCCATCCAGGTGGAAAACAGGTAGCGCGCTGCCGCGTCATAGCGGCCGAAGCGCGGCTGCGGGTCCAGCATGCGCAGCACGGACCAGACCATCACCACGCTGCCAAACAAGCTGCTGATGAGTAGATGAAACGGTCCAAAAACGGGCAGCGGCAGGCCGCCCAGGCTCACGTTGATGGCGTTCAAGTGCTCGCGCAGCAGCAAAAACGTCCACGGCGTGGCAAACGGGGCCGTCATGAGCACATCATAAATGGCGCTGGCGCGCACCACGCGGCGGAAAGCGGAAACGGACAACATGGGAACTCCTGTCGATGGAAAGCGCCCATGATCAGGGTTGGAGTACACTCCATGGTCAAGCATTTTATGAAAGAAAAATCACCATGCAGATCGGCGAGATGGCGCAGGCGACGGGCTTGAGCCGCGATACCCTGCGCTTCTATGAAAAGCGGGGCTTGCTGCACGCGCGGCGCGGCACGAACGGCTACCGCGACTACCCGCCCGAGGCGGCCGACTGGCTGCGCTACCTGCGCACGGCACAGCAGCTGGGCTTTACCCTGGCCGAAATCGAGGCCGACATGCCGCTGCTGGCGGCCGCCGGCGATCCCGCCACGGCGGACCTGCTGCGCGCGGCACTGGCGCGCAAGCTGGGCGAAATCGATGCGCGCATCGCGGGATTGACGCAGTTGCGCGGCGAACTGGTGCTGCGTATGGGACCGGCAGCGGCCGCGTGTCCCTTGCGGGGAGATGCCGATGCAGGCCGCTAAATTACTGCCGTGGCTATTCCTGCTGGGCGCTGGCGGCGCGCAGGGTGCCGGGCTGGCCTGCGGCGACTTCCTGTCCCAGCTGGGCAAGAAGCCCGCGTATCTCGTCTACCAGGGTTGCCGGCAAAACACGGAACGCCAGGACCAGCCGTTCGAGGCCCGCTATGCAGTGGACGGCAAGCATGCGCAACAGGCGGAAGCGTATCTGCGGCGCGCGTACGGCTTGCCCAAGCTTAAGCGCTATTGCTGCGTCTGGGACAGCACGCCCCACTCCTGGCGCGACCGCCGCACCGGCTACGGCTATGTGCTGCTGATGGCCACGGGCGAAACGCTGGTCAGGACGCGCGCAGACTGGCCGCGGATCGAGCGCTTTGTCGTGCAGGTGGACGGCTACGCACAAGACCCTTGACGTAAAAAAACCGCCTGTGCATGGCAGCAGGCGGTTTGATCTCGGACAAAATCAGACTTACTTGGCGGCCTTGCGGCGGCGCAGGAAACCCATCAGGCCCAGGCCCGCCAGCAGCATGGCGTAGGTTTCCGGTTCCGGTACGGCGGCCATCACGGCCACGTTGTCGATCACGGCGCCCGAGTATTTGTCGAACGGCGTGCCGGCCTGGGCGGCGCTGGCAAACGACAGGGTCGCCAGGCCGCTGGAAGCAGCCGTGAAGCTCAAGGTGTTGCTGTACAAGGTGTTCGAGGCGGCAGCCGTCGAGTAGAAATTACCTGCCACGCCACCAAAATTGACGGCCACGCCCTGGCCGGCAGGGCCGCCGGAATTGCGCGCCATGTCAAAGCTCAGGTTGTACGTCTGGCCGGCAACGACATTGAAACTTTGCGACAGGAAACCCGGACCAGGCGTGCCCAGCATGTCGATGCTGTAGCCGTCGATAGCGTTATAGGCATTGCGGATCAGGTCGACCGAGGAAGCGCCCACCGTCCAGCCGCCGATGGCCGAGGAACCGCCATTGACAACATGATAGCCACTGGAAAAGGTATAGCCGGGCGCGACCGATTCAAAATCGCCATTCGTGATCAGGTTGACGGGGCTGGCGCTGGCGGTGCCCGCGGCGAACAGGGCAACAACTGCTGCGATGGTGGCGATTTTCATGATCTGATTTCCTTGCCTTATAGGCATTAAAGTTTCCTTAAGTGAAATCATATCTCAGCCATGATAAAAATCAAAGAACTTTGCAAAAATATATTTAATGTAGATAATTTGCCACGCCTTCAGGTGCGCTGCGCCGTCAATCGAGTTCCTGCCGCGCCACCAGGATGCCGTCCGCATCGGCGTAGATCCAGTCGCCCGGATGCACGGCCACGCCGCTGACCTGCACGCGCACGTCGCGCTGGCCGGCGCCCGTCTTGTTGCTCTTGCGCGGATGCGTGGCCAGGGCGCGCACGCCGATCTGGCAGACATTGATTTCCTCGCTGTCGCGGATGCAGCCATCGACGACGATGCCGGCCCAGCCGTTGCTTTCGGCCAGCACGCCCAGCTGGCCGCCCACCAGCGCGCGGCGCAGGCTGCCGCCGCCATCGATCACCAGCACGTGGCCCTGGCCCGGCGTTTCCAGGGTGCTGCGCACGAGCGCGTTGTCCTCGAACACTTGCAAGGTGGTGGCGGGGCCGCTGAAACGCACGCGCTGGCCGAAAGCGCGGTACACGGGCGGCAGCACGGCCAGGGTGCCGTCGTCGAGCATGGCCGCATAGTCGTCGCACAGGTCGGTAGTGGCAAAGGTCATGGGGATTCCTTTCGTGGCTGATGGCAACGATTCTATGCCTTTTGCAACGCCGCGGCACGTGTTTTGCCGCCCACCCCCACGGCCGTGGCAATCGCTAGCGCCTGGAACAGGCCGATGAACACGAACAGCAGGGCCGGATGGTCGCCATCCATCAGCGCGCCAAAGAACAGCGGACCGACGGCCAGGCCGCTGTCGAGGCCCGAATACACGACGCCATACACGCGTCCGGTGGCATTCTTCGGCGCCGCCGCGCGTATCATCAGGTCGCGCGACGGCCCCGCCACGCCCGACGTCAGGCCGATGGCGCCCATCAGCACCACCGCGCCCCAGGCAGGCACGGCGGCCATGGACAGCAGCACGGCCAGCAGCGCGGCGGCGGAAAAGGCGATCGCCACGTTGCGGTCCGGCTGCTTGCTGCGCGCACCCACCACGCCGCCGGCCAGCATGCCCACGGCCGAGGCCAGCATATAGGCCGTGTAGGCGCTGGTGGCCAGCGCCAGGCTCATGCCGTACAGCTTGACGAGGGCCACGCTGGCAAAGCTCTGGATGCCGCCCAGGGCGATGGCGATAATGAAGAAGAAGGCAAAGCACATCCACACGGCCGGCAAACGCAGAAAGTCCAAGGTGCCCTCGCCGCCCGCCGCCTGGCCCGGTGCGGCCTTCTTGACAGGCTCGGGGCGGATGGCGTGGCGGTTCAGGAACAGGATCAGCAGCACGCCGAACGGCAGCACGGCCGCGCACTGCAGCGCCACTCGCCAGTCATAATGGGTGGCAACGTACGTCATGAACAGCGGTGCCAGGGCCCAGCCGATGTTGCCGCTGATGCCATGCACGGAAAAGCCGTAGGCCACGCGGGCCGCCGACACGCGCTGGTTGAGGATGGTGTAGTCGGCCGGATGGAACACGCTGTTGCCCATGCCGGCCAGCATGGCGCCCAGCATCAGCGCCGCATAGCTGTGCGCGGTGGACAGGGCCAGCGCCGACACGCCCAGCATGAAAATGCCGGAAAACAGCACGGCGCGGGCGCCGAAGCGGTCGACGACAAAACCGGCAAGCGCCTGCCCCACGCCCGAGATGATGAAGAACACCGTCATCAGCAGGCCCAGCTCCGCATACGACAGGTCGAAGGCCGGTTTCAGCCAGACGAACAGGGCCGCAAGGATCAGATGGTAGAAGTGCGACACGCCATGCGCCAGCCCCACGAGGGCGATGACGCGCGCATCGCTGCGCAAGGTGGGAAGTTCGGATGCCGAGTTAGTTGTTATCATGTCATACCCTGTCTTATACTGGTGAAGCTCAAGTGTATGCAAAATACCATCGTCTGTTTTCCGACAGAACGACATAATTTATCGAATTAAGGCCAAGCTGATGGGTGTACCTATCCTCCACCATACGCGCATGTGTCCGCCACGGGAAGCGCCCAGCGCGACCATCCCCGTGACCATGGTCGCGCGCGACCTGCAACCCGATGAATTTCTCTTGCCGCACAGCCATCCATGGGGTCAAGTGACCATGGCGCTCGAAGGCGTGCTGCGCATTACGGCCAACAACAGCAGCTGGGTGCTGCCGCCCATGCGCGCCATCTGGATCGCGCCCAACGTGGAGCATGCCGTCACGATCCTGGAAAAAACCCGCTTGCGCCCCCTGTGCATCCATGCCGCACGCGCGCCGTTCGCGGGCCGCGACTGCAAGGTGCTGGAAGTGTCGAACCTGCTGCGCCAGCTGATCATGGCGCTGGAGCAATTGGACCCGGGCGAGGAACCGGCGCGCGAAGCGCTGCTGGCCGAACTGATCCTCGATGAATTGAAACGCTCGGACACGCGCCCCATCCGCGTCCCCTTGCCCAGCGACAAGCGCCTGAAAACCCTGTGCGACAGCCTGATCGAGAAACCGGGCTTGAACCAGACCCTGGAACACTGGGCGCAGCTGGTCGGCGCGTCGGAGCGTACCCTGGCGCGGCTGTTCGAACGGGAATTGGGCATGAGTTTTGGCCAGTGGCGCCAGCAAGTGCGCCTGGCGCACGCGGCGCCCCTGATCGCGCGCGGCGTGCCGCTGTCGCAGGTGGCCGAAGAACTGGGCTACGCCAGCCAGTCGGCCTTTTCCGCCATGTTCAAGAAGACCTTCGGCAGTTCGCCATCAGCCTTCTTTGCCCAGGGCGAGCGCTCTTAAGCCATGAAGTCAAACAAGGAATTTTTGCCGGTATAACCAGGCAAGGCCGAGTTCGTTCCCATCTGTTCCTGGGCCGAATAGGCCTTGATCAGCGCCTGCGCCTGGGCAGTCAGGGCCTTGGCCAGCACGGCTTTCTTGTTGGTCAGGGTGGTGATGTCCTTGCCCACCGTCTGCACTTCCTTGCGGATAATGCTCGTTTCGCCCGTCAGCTCGCCGATCTTGCTGGAGAACTGGTCGGCCACGCCCTTGCCGTTATTCGTAAACAGCTTGCTGACGGCATCCGGATCGGCAGCGATGGCGGCCTTGAGTTTTTTATCGTCGAGCACCAGCTCGCCGCTTTTGCCCAAGGTCACGCCGGCGCTGCTCAGGATGGAAGCGGGCACGCCCGTGCTGGCCGTGCGCAGCACTTGCTCCATCTGCGAACGCACCTGGCCCAGGGCCGTGTCGGACTTCAAGTCGCCCTGCTGCAGGCTTTGCAGTTTGCTGTTGAGTTCATTGTAGGCCGTGACGAAGCTGGCCACGTTGGTCGCGATCTGGCTGCTGTCCTTGGCGATGGCGAGGTCGGTCACACCCTTTTTCTTCAATTCGATGGTGGCGCCCTCGACAGCCGTCGTCAAGGTATTCGTGGCGCTCTTGATGTCCTTGCCATCGACGGTCAGCAGCGCATCCTGCGCGGCGGCCGTCTGCTGCAGGCCCTTGCCGGCGCCGGGCGCATAGCTGAGCAAATTGCTGACGGCCGCGTCGCCGGACACGCTGATGCGCATGCTGCTGTCGGCGCCGCTCTTGCCATTGATGGCCAGCGAGTAGCCATCGGGGCCTTTGACGACGCTGGCGTCGACGCCCTGCTGTTTCAGGGCGGCGGCGATGCCATCGAGGCTATTGTTGCTGCTGTCTATCGTCAGCGAAATGACCTTGCCGTTGCCGGGCGTAAATTGCTTGCCATCGGCCGTGCCCACTTCGATCTTGACCAGCGCGGGCGCGCCCGTGCCGATCGCCGCGCTCGACGATTTCTGCGCGCCGCTGAGCAGGGTCTGCCCCTGCGCCAGCTGCTTGACGTTCAGCTCATGGCTGCCGCTGGCGGCCTTGTCCGTGGTGGTGGCGCTCAGCACATCCTTGGCGCTCGACGTGGCCGACGTGGCCAGGCCGCTGCCGGCCATGTTCTTGGCCACGGTCTGGAATTTCGCCAGCGCCGATTGCAGCTGGCCCAGGCCCGAGAACTTGGCCTGGTCGCGCGCCAGGCTGGCGTTGAGCTTGACGACGCCCGTGTTCTGCGACTGCATCTGGCGCTCCACCTTCGCATACACATCGGCCGAGATATTACCCTGCGTCGTCTGCTGCGTGTTGTTGGTGTAAGCCCTGCTGTTGATGGTCGAATTAAACATGGTAGGCGTTCCCGTCGGGTGTAAGGTCATGACACGCGGTTCAGGTCTTGACCGCGTGCTGCGCTAGAAACGGACGGCAGGCGCGCGTGGCGCGGCGGCATCCCTCTTCTGGTTGATAATTATGCAGTATTACCGGAATATCAAAACAGTGAACAGAACAAGTTTTTCCTGACTGCAAACCCATATGCACCATTCTAGCGCATTTCACTTGCCGCTTATCTCGTGCGCGCCTCAGCGCATGAACTTCGAGATGGCGCTGCTGACGGCCATGTCCAGCTGCAGGAAAGTGAGTCCCACCTTGAAACCGGCGCTGCTGAAAATGCAGTGCGAGACGGACACGCGCGCCTCGATGATGTGCGCCGCGCCATCGTAAAACAGCTCGAACAGCACCTTGCCCTGCTTGCCTGTCGGCACCGGTTCAGCGATGACGGCCGCCATGCCACCGGGCCCCACGTCGAGGGTGCGCGCCGCCACGGGACCCGCGCCATCGATGACCAACATTGCCTTGGCACGCAAAATCTTGCGTGCGCCCTGCCTTTGCTCTACTGACACTATATTCCGCTTCTCTCTATGCATTGTCGATACGAATTCGCCATGCGAACTCATCGGACAAATATTATAGTTCCAAACGGAAATTATGTTTGACTTGTCTCAAGCTTGGCATTTAAGCCATACCAACTTTTACTCCAAGTCGCGGAGTTTATTGAACGCTTCGTCGATGCGCTCGACGCCGATGACCTTGAGGCCCTCGATGAGCTGTTTCGGCAAGTTGGACTTGGGCACCACGGCCAAGGTAAAGCCCAGCTTGGCCGCTTCGCGCAAGCGCTCCTGGCCCCGTGGCGCGGGGCGGATTTCACCAGCCAGCCCCACCTCGCCAAACACGACCAATCCCCGTGGCAGGGGTTTGTTGCGCATCGACGAGTTAATTGCCAGCAAGACAGCCAGGTCGGCCGCCGGTTCCGTGATCTTCACGCCGCCGACGGCGTTGATGAACACGTCCTGGTCGAACGCGGCGATGCCCGCGTGGCGGTGCGCCACGGCCAGCAGCATGGCCAGGCGGTTCTGCTCCAGGCCGACAGACAAGCGGCGCGCATTGGGCAAGTGGCTCGTGTCGACGAGGGCCTGGATTTCCACCAGCAAGGGACGCGTGCCTTCCTGCGTCACCATCACGCAGGAACCGGGCACCTGGTTGTCGTGCTGCGACAGGAACAGGGCGGACGGATTCGACACGCCTTTCAAGCCCTTTTCCGTCATGGCGAACACGCCCAGTTCGTTGACGGCGCCGAAACGGTTCTTGATGGCGCGCACGAGGCGAAAGCTGGAATGGGCGTCGCCCTCGAAATACAGCACCGTGTCGACAATGTGCTCGAGCACGCGGGGACCGGCCAGCGCGCCCTCTTTCGTCACGTGGCCGACCAGAATGATGGTTACGCCCGTCTGCTTGGCCGCCCGCGTCAATTGCGCCGCGCATTCGCGCACTTGCGCCACGGAACCAGGAGCCGAGCTGAGGGCGTCGGAATACACGGTCTGGATCGAGTCGATGACCACCACTTCCGGCTTCAGGTCGTGCAAGGTGGACAGGATCTTTTCCAGCTGGATCTCGGCCTGCAATTTGAGTTCCTTGGCATCGATGACGAGGCGCTTGGCGCGCAGGGCGATCTGCGCACCCGATTCCTCGCCGCTGACGTACAGCACGCGCTTGTGGTGCGACATGTTCGCCAGCGCCTGCAGCAGCAGGGTCGACTTGCCGATGCCGGGGTCGCCGCCGATCAGCACGACGCCGCCGGCCACCATGCCGCCGCCCAGCACGCGGTCGAATTCCTCGATGCCCGTGCCGAAGCGGGGCACGTCGATGGCATCGATATCGTCAAGCGACAGCACGGGCGCCGTCTGCGCCAGCGACATGTGCTGCGGATTCGAATAGCGGTTGTTGCCGCCCGTCTCGGGCAGGGTTTCCACCATGGTATTCCACTGGTTGCACGAGGTACATTGCCCCATCCATTTGTTGCTGATGGCGCCGCAATCGCTGCAGGTATAGGTGGTCTTGACTTTTGCCATGGTGTACTTTGCCCGGGTAAGGTGAAACTGCTGTCTATATATACAGTAAATTCACAGTATATACAAACGGCGGGCCGACGTCACTGTCACGCCTCGATCACAGGAACGCGCGGCGCCAATGCGCACATCAGCTCGTAGCCGATGGTGCCGGCGGCCAGGGCCACCTCGTCGATCGGCATGCCCTGGCCCCACAAGGTGACGGCGCTGCCGACTTTTACTTCCGGCACCTGCGTCAGATCGACCATCAGCATGTCCATCGACACCCGGCCGATGAGGCCAGTGCGCACGCCATCGACGAGCACGGGCGTGCCTTCGGGCGCGTGGCGCGGATAGCCGTCCGCATAGCCGCAGGCCACCACGCCGACCTTGATATTGCCGGCCGCCTCATAGCGGCTGCCGTAGCCCACCACTTCGCCGGCGGCGATATCCTGGATGCCGATAATCTTGCTGCGCAAGGTCATGGTGGGCAGCAAGCCGAACGCCTGCGCGGACGTGCCGCCGGCAGCGCCGCTGGGCGTGCCGCCATACAGCATGATGCCGGGGCGCACCCAGTCACTGTCGAGATGGTGCAGCAGCACGCCGGCCGAATTGCACAGGCTGCGCGGCAAGGGTACGCCTATGCTGGCCGCGCCCGCTTCGAAACGCAGCATCTGCTGCTCCAGGGGCAAGCGCGTGGGCGCCGCCTCATCGGCATTGGCGAAATGCGTCATCAGGGTGATCGTGCCGACGTGCGGGATGGCGCGCAGGCGCGCATACGCACCCGCCACGGCGCCCGGCGTAAAACCCAGGCGGTTCATGCCCGTATTCATTTTCAGGTGCACGTCGATGGCGTGCGGCAAGCACGCCGCGGCCAGCATGTCGATCTGTTCCTCGCAATGCACGCTGCCGTTCAGCTTGTGCTGCGCCATGGCAGGCAAATCGCTGGCGTCGAAAAACCCTTCGAGCAGCAAGATGGGCTTGGTCCAGCCCAGTTCGCGCAAGCGCACGGCGTAATCGACCTCGACCAGCGCCAGGCCATCGGCGTCGGCAAAGCCCCGCATGGCCCGCTCCAGGCCGTGGCCATAGGCATTTGCCTTGACGACGGCCCACACTTTGGCGCCGCGGGCGCCGGCACGGGCGCGCGCCAGATTGTGTTGCATGGCATCGAGATGGATGGTGGCGATGAGGGGCCTGGGCATAAGCGTGACACACGGCAAGTGGGAAAGCCGTATTTTACCGGATGGGCCGCAGGCGCGCGCCGCTAGCGGAGGCAGAATAGGCGCGCAGGACACCATGTACAAAATGCTCACATGTATGTGTATTTTTCTACGGCAGAAAAATTAAGCTTCGCTTAGGCAAGAGGATGCAAAGCAGCCCCTTCCAAACTTGGGGTTTGCCGTTTTTTCGTGGTATAAAGCAAGCCAGATATGATTTCAGGCAATCCAGAATGAATCGTGGTTTTTATACCATCATGGCGGCGCAGTTCTTTTCCTCGCTGGCAGATAACGCCCTCTTTTTTGTCGCCGTCGATTTATTGGTGTCCATGAAATCCCCGGCGTGGATCACGCCGCTGCTCAAACTGTCGTTCGTGCTGTTTTACGTGCTGTTGGCCGCTTTTGTCGGCGCCTTCGCGGATGCACTGCCAAAAGGCAAGGTCATGTTCATCGCCAACATGGTCAAGATCTTCGGCTGCGCCCTCGTCTTCTTCCACGTGCATCCGCTGCTGGCCTACGCTGTCGTCGGTTTTGGCGCTGCCGTGTATTCACCTGCCAAGTACGGCATCCTGACGGAACTGCTGCCGCCGGAAAAACTCGTGGCGGCGAATGGCTGGATCGAAGGCTTGACCGTCACCTCCATCATCCTCGGCACCGTCATGGGCGGCGCGCTCGTCAGCGGCCACGTGTCCGACATGCTGCTGTCCATCGACATTCCCCTGATCAATACGGGCATTACCAGCAAGACAGAAGCGGCCTTGTGCGTGGTAGTGGGCATTTATGCGCTGGCGACCCTGGCCAACCTGAAGATTCCCGACACGGGCTGCGTGTATGCGCACCAGGAACGCAATCCTATCAAACTGATTACCGATTTTGCCAATTGCTATTCCATCCTGTGGAAAGACAAGCTGGGCCAGATCACCCTGGCCGTGACGACCCTGTTCTGGGGCGCTGGCGCCACCTTGCAGCTGATCGTGCTGGAATGGGCCAAGCAGTCGCTGAACATGCCATTCGACAAGGCAACCAGCCTGGTAGGCGTGGTCGCCATCGGCGTGGCCGCCGGCGCCGTGCTGTCTGCCCGTTTCATTCCACTGCGCAAATCGCTGACCGTCATTCCTCTCGGCATCGCCATGGGCGTGATCGTCATGATGATGACGCAAGTGCACTCCGTGTGGATCGCCTACCCGCTGCTGATACTGATCGGCGCCCTGTCCGGCTTCTTCGTCGTGCCAATGAATGCACTGCTGCAACATCGCGGCCACGTGCTGATGAGCGCAGGCCATTCCATCGCCGTGCAGAACTTCAATGAAAACCTGTCGATTCTGACCATGCTGGCCGTGTATTCGATCATGATCCGCTTGCACCTGCCGCTCAACATCATCATCACCCTGTTCGGCCTGTTCGTCGCCGGCACCATGTACATGATCATGCGCAAGCACAAGCTGAACCAGGCTGAGCATGACAATCTTTCCTTGATCGGCGAACAGAAGCATTAATTAGGGTGGTGTCGGATTACGCGCTATGCGCTAATCCGACCTACATGATTCCGGCGTTACGGCTGTGGTTCATGCTTACGCGGGTAGCGCGCCGGTTATCCGCCGCGCGGCAGCCTGCTCCGTCCAGTCATGGGGCACGACAAAACCGCGCGTGCGTTCCACTTCCCAGCCTTCGACATTGTCCACCGTGGCCACCAGCACCGGTTGCGCCAGATCAAACAAGCGCGCCTGCAAGACGTCGACATCGAGCACTTCCACGTCGCGCCCCTTGAACGGCGCCAGCCATTGCAATCGCGGCAACACGACATAGCGCTGCTGCGGCAATTGCATTGGCGTGCACCAGAAGCCGTGTCCGTGCTCTGGGGAAATACCGTCCATGGCGGGCGTGGCGCCTGCCGCATAGAACAGCCATCCCTTGACCAGCGCCTGCGCCGCGCGCACTGGCTGCGCCAGCAGGCTTTGCGCGGCAGGATGGCGGGACAAGGCCAATTGCTTGTCGAGAATCTTGCGCATCTTCAAGCCCAAAGTATCGGCCAGGTTGGGGCCGATCAAGTGGTTGAACACACCGGGATCGGGCGCGCCTTCGAGCAGGTAGAACTTGGTGGCGAATTCCCAGTGCAACAGCTCATTCCCGTCACGCAGCAGGAAATCGAACTCGCCCACCGTGTCGTTGCGGTTGACCTGCACTTGCAAGCCATGCGCAGCCAGCAATCCATGCTGTTCAAAATAAAAGGCCAGCAGCTTTTCAGCGTACAGGCCCAGGCGGGAATAGAATTTCGGCCCCAGCGCCGCATCGAGCGGCGACGGGTCATCCTGCAGCGCCGCCAGCCACGTCGCCACGGCGGGCGTGACGGGCGCGAGGCTGGCGATGCGCCCGTCCCAATGGGGGCTGGCCGGGTCCAGCAAGTCGGGCGAGTCGAGCAGCCAGGCCAGCGCACGCACGCGGGGGTGCGTCAAATGTCCCCAGCGGCGCTCGAAGCGGGCCTGAAAGCTGTAGACGGCCGACTCAACCACCGTGCGTGCTTTTCGCCAGGCACAGGTCGGCCCAGGCACGCGCCTTGGCCTTGCCCGTTTCGTCCTGCAACAACATTTCCGGATGGAAGGTGGCCACGACAGACGCATTGCCCAGCTGGCGCACCTTGCCGCGCACGGGCTTTTCGCCGGGATTGATGCCGGCGGCGGCCATCGATCCGAGAGTGACGATGGTGCGCGGCTGCAGCAGGGCCAGTTCGCGGTCGAAATATGGGCGGCAGGCGGCGGACTCCGATTCAGTGGGCAGGCGTTCCTGGCCCGCCTCGTCGAGCGGACGGCATTTCAGCAAGTGCGTGATGTACACATCGCTGCCCGCATCGATATCGATAGCCTTGAGCATATTGTCGAGCAGCTTGCCCTGTTCGCCCGGCAAGGCGCGCCCTTCCCGTTCTTCCAGGCGCGAGGGGCTGCTGGCCAGCATCAGCCAAGCACCCTGGCGGTCGCCACGGCCCATGACGACGCCCTTGCGCGTCTTGCACAGGTCGCAGCGCGCACACTTGGCCACGGCCGCCGTCAAGCCATCCCAGTCGAGGGCGGCAATGTCTGCATCGCTCAGCTGTCTGGCGGGCGGCGGTGGCGGTGCATCGTCGAACCAGGCCGTGTCGTCCGGCTCGGCGGCGGGAACTGGTGCAGCGGCAACGGCGACGGGTGCTTCGGCCTGCACCTCGACCTTCGCCTCGGCAGTCATCTCGACGACTTCGGCAACCACCTCTGTAACGACCTCAATCACGGCCTCAAGCACGGGTGCCGCCACGGCGGCTTCCATCTCCACAGCGGCCTCGGCGACGGCGTCAACGGCCTCGGCTGCTGCGCCCTGGCGCAAGCGCCACAGGGGGCCGACGCCCATTTCATCGAGGAAAACGGCGCTGCGGCTCATAAGGTATAACGCATCACGATGGCGTCCTCACGTTGCGAATTGGCGGCAGGATAATATCCCTTGCGCCGCCCGATCTGTTCAAATCCATAGCGCTGGTAAATATCGAGCGCGCGCACGTTCGACGGGCGCACTTCCAGCAGCATCGATTCCATGCCCAGCTGGCGCGCGCAGGCGCAGGACTGGTTCAGCAGGAAACGGCCCAGCCCCTGGCCCTGGATGGCGCCCTCGACGGCCACGTTCAGCAAGTGCGCTTCATCGACGACCAGCATCAGCAAGAAGTAGCCAAGCAAGGTGCCATCCACGTCGCGCAGCACCCAGGCAGGGTAGCCGCTCTTGAGGGAGTCGACAAAGTTGCCGTGCGTCCAGGGATGCGGATACACGCGCTGTTCCAGCGCCAGCACTTCGACCAGGTCCGCTTCCTGCATCGGCTGATAGTCAAGGCGCAGCAAGTCCCAGCCTGCCGCGCTGTCCTTGCCCGCTTCCATCATTGCGCCGACTCCGCAGCGGCCTTGGCGGCCTGCATGTCGAGACGCTCGGCACTTGTGTAAGCGATCTTGTTGCGCAAGTACAGAGGCTGCGCCTCGGCCGCCGTCACAAAATGACCTGCCGCAAACGCGATGCGCGCCAGCTGCGCCACTTGCACGGCGTGCGGCATGATGGCCGCGTCCGCGCTGGCGGCGCATGGCAGCGCGGCCAATGCGTCGGCATAGGCCGCAAAACCGTTGCCGCAGCCGGTGACGTCGCCTTGCGGCGCCACGCCGGCTGGCGCGCTCAGGGCCGGCGGCAACACGGCCTGCAAGCCGTTTTGATACTCATATTGCGCCCAGTACACTTCGCCCATGCGGGCGTCGAGCACGGTCACGATGCGCTGCACACCATGCTGCTGGTGGCACGCGAGCGCCATGGCGTCGAGCGTGACGACAGGCACGACGGGCAGATTGGCGCCGTAAGCCAGGCCTTGAGCGATGCCGCAAGCCGTGCGCACGCCCGTAAACGAGCCGGGGCCGGAGCCGTAGGCGATGGCGTCGACGTCCGCCAGGGTCACGCCCGCTTCGGCCAGCAATTCCTGCACCATCGGCAGGATGGACTGGGAATGGGTACGCACGCCCGACGAGGCGCGGGACAGAACGACATCGCCGCGCAGCAAGGCGCAGGAGGCGAGTTCGGACGACGTTTCAATAGCAAGTAAGGTGGGAAGTAAGGTAGACATAGCGTATTTTACCTTGCCAAGCCCGGGAACGGCATGCCGTGCCGGCCAACAACAGCCCACTTGCACAGGCCGTGCGCGAGGACGGCTATAATAAAAGGCTAAGCTGATTGCTTGACCGGCGTCATTGCGCCATGCCTGGCAATCCATACGCAACACTATCACCCCACTCTTGCCCTGGTCCGCTCCGTGAATCCACTTCTTGCCAAACTGCAACCATATCCTTTTGAAAAGCTGCGCCAGCTGTTTGCCGGCGTAACGGTCAATCCCGATTACGCGCCCATCAGCCTGGGCATGGGCGAACCCAAGCACCCGACGCCAGCCTTCATCGAGCAGGCATTGACCGACAATATCCATGGCCTGGCCAGCTATCCGACCACCATCGGTTCGGAAGCCTTGCGCACCGCCATCGCCGGCTGGCTCGAGCGCCGCTATGGCATCCCCAAACTCAATCCTGCCACGCAGATCCTGCCCGTGAACGGTTCGCGCGAAGCGCTGTTTGCGCTGGCGCAAACGGTGATCGATCCATCGGCCGGTTCGCTCGTGATCAGCCCGAACCCGTTTTACCAGATCTATGAAGGCGCGGCCTACCTGGCCGGTGCCGAACCGTATTTCGTCAATTCCGATCCGGCGCGCAATTTCGGCTGCGACTACGACAGCGTGCCCGCGTCCGTATGGGAAAAGGTCAAGCTGCTGTTCCTGTGCTCGCCCGGCAACCCGACGGGCGCAGTGCTCACCCTGACGGACTGGGAACACCTGTTCGCCCTGTCCGAGCGCTATGACTTCGTCATCGCCGCCGACGAGTGCTATTCCGAGATCTACCATGGCGACACGCCACCGCTGGGCGCGCTGCAGGCGGCGCACATGCTGGGCCTGTCCACCATCGAGCGCCCATATGCGCGCCTGGTCGTGTTTTCCAGCCTGTCGAAGCGCTCGAACGTGCCGGGCATGCGCTCGGGCTTTGTCGCCGGCGACGCGGAAGTACTGAAAAAATTCCTGCTCTACCGAACCTACCACGGCGGCGCCATGAGCCCCGCCGTGCAGGCGGCCTCCGTCGCGGCCTGGAACGACGAAACCCATGTCGAGGAAAATCGCGCCAAGTACCGCGCCAAGTTCGACGCCATCACGCCGCTGCTGCAATCGGTGATGGACGTGCAATTGCCGGACGCCGGCTTCTACCTGTGGGCCGACGTCAGCCGCACGGGACTGTCCGACACGCAATTCGCGCAACGCCTGTACGCCGAATATAATGTGAC
The DNA here is from genome assembly GCF_059617945.1 of Janthinobacterium sp. BCJ23. Classification (NCBI taxonomy): domain Bacteria; kingdom Pseudomonadati; phylum Pseudomonadota; class Betaproteobacteria; order Burkholderiales; family Oxalobacteraceae; genus Janthinobacterium; species Janthinobacterium sp. BCJ23. The sequence goes on from NZ_JCAQAW010000007.1 coordinate 17,440, forward strand.
GGTATTGCCTGGCAGTTACCTGGCGCGCGACGCGCACGGCATCAATCCGGGCCGCAACCGCATCCGCATGGCCCTCGTGGCCGAAACGGCCGAAGGGCTGGAAGCCGCCCTGCGCATAGTAAAATTCTGCCAGCAGCTTCCCGCATCCGCATCAACCACGCATTAACCCTACATAAACAAGACATCATCATGAGCCAACAACTGCAAACCATCATCGACCAGGCCTGGGAAAACCGCGCCGAGATCAATCCAGGCAACGGCACGGCCGAACTGCGCGACGCCGTCTCCCACGTCATCAATGGCCTGGACAACGGCAGCATCCGCGTGGCCGAAAAAACCACGGGCGACTGGGTGGTCAACCAGTGGGTCAAGAAAGCCGTGCTGCTGTCGTTCCGCCTGGAAGACAACGTCGTCCTGCCGTCCGATGGCACGATGCAGTTCTACGACAAGGTTCCGACCAAGTTCGCCAACTACACCAAGGAAGACTTCGTCAAAGGCGGTTTCCGCGTCGTGCCGCCAGCCGTCGCCCGCCGCGGCAGCTTCATCGCCAAGAACGTCGTGCTGATGCCGTCCTACGTCAACATCGGCGCCTACGTCGATGAAGGCGCCATGGTCGACACCTGGGCCACCGTCGGCTCCTGCGCACAGATCGGTAAGAACGTCCACCTGTCCGGCGGCGTCGGCATCGGCGGCGTGCTGGAACCTATGCAAGCGAACCCGACCATCATCGAAGACAACTGCTTCATCGGCGCCCGTTCGGAAATCGTCGAAGGCGTGATCGTCGAAGAAAACTCGGTCATCTCGATGGGCGTCTACATCGGCCAGTCGACCAAGATCTACGACCGCGCCACGGGCGAAGTCACCTACGGCCGCGTGCCAGCCGGTTCCGTCGTGGTCTCGGGCAACCTGCCTTCGGAAGATGGCAAGTACTCGCTGTACTGCGCCGTGATCGTCAAGCGCGTGGATGCAAAAACCCGCGCGAAAACGGGCATCAACGAACTGCTGCGCGGCATTTAATTACCGCACTGCGAAGTATCGGTAACACTTGAATGTCCCGCTTCGGCGGGACATTTTCATTTCCTACTGGCAACTTCAATCGTCGCGCAGCCATCGCCCATCCTGTCCTATACTGGATGGCATGAATACACCTCCCGTCCTGATCGTCGGCGCCGGTCCTACCGGTCTCATGCTGGCCTTGCGCCTGGCGCGCCATGGCGTCGATTGCCGCATCATCGACAAGAACAGCGGTCCGGGCCAGGCGTCGCGGGCCATGGCCGTGCATGCGCGCACCTTGGAGTTTTACCAGCAGCTGGGCTTTGCCGATGAACTGGTCAGCCTGGGCATCAAGATCAATGCCATGCACATCCACGAAGGCGGCGAGGAGTTGGTGAAACTGGCGCTGGGCGAGATCGGCGAAGGCTTGAGCCCCTATCCTTTCGTACTGAGCTTGCCTCAGGACGAGCATGAACGCTTTCTGATCAGCAAGCTGGCGGCGGCCGGCGTGCACGTGGAATGGAACGTCGCGCTGGACCTGTGGACGCAGGACGATAGCGAAGTGCAAGCCATCGTGCTCAAGGACGGCGAACGCCAATATTGCACGTTTAACTACATTTGCGGCTGCGACGGCGCCCGCAGCAAAGTGCGCGAGATCGCCGGTTTCGAGTTCTCCGGCGGCACCTATGACCACCTGTATTACGTGGCCGACGCGCAAGTGGCCGGCAAGAACACGGATTTGCACGCCCACCTGGGCGCGAACTCGTTTGCGCTGATGCTGCCCGTGCGCACCAGCGGCATGCAGCGCCTGATCGGCATCCTGCCCGACCGCCCCGATGGCGCGCCGGCGCCCGTCTTCGATGACGTGCGGGAACAGGTGCAAACCTTGCTGGGCATCGAGGTCGAGCACGTGAACTGGTTTTCCACGTATAAAGTCCATCACCGGGTGGCGGCGCAGTTTCGCGAGCGGCGCTGCTTCATCCTCGGCGACGCGGCCCATTTGCACAGCCCCGTGGGCGGCCAAGGCATGAACACGGGCCTGGGCGACGCCGTCAACCTGGCGTGGAAGCTGGCGCAAAAGCTGCGCGGACAAAGCAACGACGCCCTGCTCGACACCTATGAAAGCGAGCGCATCGTGTTTGCCCGCAAGCTCGTCGCCACCACCGACCGCGCCTTCCAGGCCATCGTCGCGCAAGGCATGGCCGGACAATTCCTGCGCCGCTGGCTGGTGCCGCATGCGCTGCCCTTCCTCTCGGGCTTCGGGCGGGCGCGCCGTTTGCTGTTCAAAACAGTGTCGCAGATCCAGATCAGCTATGAAGACAGCGCCCTGTCCGCAGGCCACGCGGAATACCTGCGCGGCGGTGACCGCCTGCCATGGTTTTCCGACGGCACGCAAGACAACTTTATCGCCCTGCGCAGCATGGATTGGCAATTGCACATCTATGGCGAAGCGGCGCCCGAATTGCTGGACGAAGCACGCGTGCTGAAACTGCCCGTGCATTGCTACACCTATAACGTGGCCGCCAAGCTGGCGGGCCTGGGCCGCGACGCGGCCTACCTCGTGCGCCCCGATGGCCACATCGCGCTGGCCCTGCACCTGCAGGAAAGCGGCGCCCTGCGCGCCCTCGCCTTGCGGCTGGGCCTGCATTTCGGTCCGGCCGAATCGGGCAAGGCGGCGCCACGGCCTGTGTAGGGAAAATCACCGGGCCGTGTTGCACTGCCGCATTGACTGCGCATCAACTGTATAATGGCGGCGACCATCGCATTTTTCCCTGGCGCAAGCGCCGCGATCAAGCGAACCGCATTCATTCCCCTTAGCCCTACCCATGACGACCATTACACTCTACGGTATCCCCAACTGCGATACCGTCAAAAAGGCCCGCACCTGGCTGGCCGCGCAGCAACTCGATTTCACCTTCCACGACTTCAAGAAGCAGGGCCTGGAACGCGCGACAGTCGCAGCGTGGCTGCAGCAATTGCCATGGGATGTGCTGGTCAACAAGAAAGGCACGACCTGGCGCGCCCTGTCCGACGAGCGCAAGGCGTCCACCGTCGATGCGGCCAGCGCTCTGGAGCTGATGCTGGAAAACCCGTCCATCATCAAGCGCCCCGTGCTGGACAAGGATGGCCAGTTCAGCGTGGCGTTTTCGGATGCGCAGTACAAGACCATTTTCTCGCTGTAACCCTCTAGTTGACCACCGGAACGAAGTTGCCGGCACGACCTTACCCATGACCACCTCCAAAACCCTCGCCCTGACCGAAAAACTGATCGCCCTGTCCTCGGTCACGCCCGACGACAAGGGCTGCCAGCAGCACCTGATCGACATCCTCACGCCGCTGGGCTTTGTCTGCGAGACGATACAGTCGAACGACGTCACCAACCTGTGGGCACGCCGTGGCACGACTTCTCCCGTGTTCGTCTTTGCCGGCCATACGGACGTGGTGCCGACCGGCCCCGTCGAGCAATGGCGCTCGCTGCCCTTCATTCCCACCCACCGCGACGGCAAGCTGTACGGCCGTGGCGCGGCCGACATGAAGACATCGATCGCCGCCATGGTGGTCGCTTGTGAGGAATTCATCGCCGCCACGCCCGAGCATACTGGCTCCATCGCGTTTCTGATCACCAGCGACGAGGAAGGCCCGGCCACGGATGGCACCGTCATCGTGTGCAACAAATTGAAGGAACGGGGCGAGCAGATCGACTATTGCCTGGTGGGCGAGCCGACGTCGAGCGCGCAGCTGGGCGACATGATCAAGAACGGCCGCCGCGGTTCGCTGTCGGGCCGTTTGACGATCAAGGGCGTGCAAGGCCATATCGCCTACCCGCACCTGGCGAAAAACCCGATCCACGAAGCGGCGCAGGCGCTGGCCGACCTGGTCGAAGAGAAATGGGACGCCGGCAACGAGTATTACCTGCCGACGTCGTGGCAAATGTCCAACATCAACGCGGGCACGGGCGCCAATAACGTGATTCCCGGCGACATGGTGATCGACTTTAACTTCCGCTTTTCCACGGCCAGCACTGCGGAAAACCTGCAGGAACGGGTCCACGCCATCCTCGACAAGCATGATTTGCAGTACGATTTGCAATGGACCCTGAGCGGCCTGCCCTTCCTCACGCCGCGCGGCACTTTGAGCGATGCGCTGTCGTCCGCGATCCTGGAAGAAACGGGCCTCACGACGGAACTGTCGACCACGGGCGGCACCTCGGATGGCCGGTTTATCGCGCAAATCTGCCCCCAAGTGATAGAATTCGGGCCGCCCAATGCCAGTATTCACAAGATCGACGAGCACATCGAACTGCGCCACATCGATCCCCTGAAGAATATTTACCGGCGCACGCTGGAGCATTTGCTGCCCGTCTGAACCAGAATACCGAGGCCCGTCACGGCGGGCCAGAACACCGTCTTTTCGAGAATGCCATGACCCCGAACCCGTTTTCCACGCCACGCGACCTGCTGCGCTACGCCGTTACCCGTTTCAATACCGCCAAGCTGTTTTTCGGCCACGGCAGCGCCGAAGCGTTCGACGAGGCGGCCTATTTGATCCTGCACACCTTGAAGTTGCCGCTCGACAAGCTCGAACCGTTTCTCGACGCCAAGCTGCTGCCATCGGAAGTGGCCAGCGTGATGAGCGTCATCGACCGTCGCAGCATTGACCGCGTGCCAGCCGCCTACATCACCAAGGAAGGCTGGCTGGGTACGTATAACTTCTACGTGGACGAGCGCGTGATCGTGCCCCGTTCCTTCATCGCCGAGCTGATCCCTGAATACTTCTCGCCATGGGTGGCGGAACCGGAAGCCGTGGAAAACATCCTGGAACTGTGCACCGGTTCGGGCTGCCTGTCGATCATGATGGCCGACGCCTTCCCGAACGCCACGGTCGATGCCGTGGACATTTCCGCCGACGCGCTGGCCGTGGCCAAGCGCAACGTCGACACGTACAAGTTGCAGGACCGCGTGAACCTGATCGAATCGGACCTGTACACGAACGTGCCGGCCAAGAAATATGATTTGATCATCAGCAACCCGCCGTACGTGAATTCCGCGTCGATGGGCGCCCTGCCCCAGGAATACCTGGCCGAACCGCAAATCGCCCTCGACGGCGGCAGCGACGGCATGGACCTGGTGCGCAAGATCATCGCCGGCGCGGCCGAGCGCCTGACGGACGACGGCATCCTGATGATTGAAATCGGCAATGAACGCGCATACGCGGAAGCGGCCTTCGGCGAGCTGGGCCTGACCTGGCTGACGACGAGCGCCGGCGACGACATGGTATTCCTGCTGACGGCCGAGCAGCTGAAGCTGGGTTGATCGACTTGGTAGGTCGGATTAGCCCGAAGGGCGTAATCCGACGGGCACGGCGCCACTTGTCGGATTACGCTACGCTAATCCGACCTACCTGAATTTTACGGCGAGGGTTAAACCCCAGCCTTTACAAAGAAAAAAATGATACGTTTCCTACAAGTAAGCCTGATGCGCGGCATCAAACCGTTGCTCGAACAAGTCGACGTCACCCTCAATCCGGGCGACAAGATCGGCCTGATCGGCGCCAATGGCGCGGGCAAATCGAGCCTGTTCGCCATGATGCGTGGCGAATTGCACCCTGACCAGGGCGAGATCGATTTCCCGGCCAAATGGCGCGTGGCTTACGTGGCGCAGGAAACGCCGCCGCTGGACCGTGCCGCGCTCGACTATGCGATCGATGGCGACATCACCCTGCGCAAACTGGAAGCGGAACTGACGCGCCTGGAATCGGAACCGGCCACGTCGGAAAACGGCATCGCCATCGGCGAAATCTACAGCGCGCTGGCCGATGCCGACGCGTATACCGTGCAGTCGCGCGGCGAGCAATTGCTGCTGGGCCTGGGCTTTACCCTGGACCAGATGCAGCAACCGGTGGCCAGTTTCTCGGGCGGCTGGCGCATGCGCTTGAACCTGGCGCAAGCGCTGATGTGCCCGTCCGACCTGCTGCTGCTCGATGAACCGACCAATCACTTGGATCTGGACGCCATCATCTGGCTGGAAGACTGGCTCAAGCGCTACGCCGGCACCTTGCTGATCATTTCCCATGACCGCGACTTCCTCGACGAAGTGGTCAACGTCGTTGTGCATATCGATGAACGCAAGCTGAAACGCTATTCGGGCAACTATTCGAGCTTCGAGCGTCAACGCGCGGCACAGATGATCCTGGCCGCCGGCGCGCTGGAAAAGCAGCAGCGCAAGCGCGCCCACCTGGAATCGTTCGTGAACCGCTTCAAGGCGCAAGCGTCGAAAGCCCGCCAGGCGCAAAGCCGCATGAAGGCGCTGGCGAAGATGGAAGAGCTGGCGCCGCTGCGCGCCGCCGCCGAATTCTCGTTCGAATTCCGCGAGCCGCTGAGCGCGCCGAACCCGCTGCTGGTGATGGAAGACGTCGATGCGGGCTACAAGATCGAAAACGAAGCGACGGGCGAGATCACGCATAAAACCATCGTCAACGGCATCAAGTTTTCGCTGCAGATCGGCCAGCGTATCGGCTTGCTGGGCCAGAACGGCGCCGGCAAATCGACCCTGATCAAGACCATCGCCGGCGAACTGATGCCGTTGACGGGCGACGCCACCATGGGCAAGGGCCTCAACATCGGCTACTTCGCCCAGCACCAGGTGGAAATGCTGCGCCATGACGAATCGCCGCTGTGGCATCTGGCGAAGATCGCCCCGACCGTGCGCGAGCAGGAACTGCGCAACTTCCTCGGCGGCTTCAACTTCCCCGGCAACATGGTGACCGCCTCGATCGCGCCGTTCTCGGGCGGCGAAAAAGCCCGTCTGGCGCTGGCCCTGATCGTCTGGCAGCGTCCTAACCTGCTACTGCTCGATGAACCGACCAATCACCTGGATCTGGAAACGCGCGAAGCGCTGACGGAAGCGCTGGCCCAGTTCGAAGGCACGCTGGTCGTCGTATCCCATGATCGCCACTTGCTGCGCGCCACCACGGACGAATTCATCATCGTTGCCGACGGCAAGCTGCAGCCGTTCGACGGCGACCTCGATGACTACAAGGACTGGCTGTTCAAGACCAAGCTGGGCAAAGGCACGGACGTGCTGCCGGCCGCCGGCAAGGCCAACAAGACCGACTTCCCCGTGGTCTCGCCCGTCGTTGCCGCAGCAGCCCCTGCCGCGCCCGTGCGCGACAAGCGCAAGGAAGCGGAAGAGCGCCAGAAAGCCGCCGCTTTGCGCAAGCCGATCGAAAACAAGATCAAGCGCCAGGAAGAGCAGATCGCCAAGCGCAATGCGCAAAAGGCGGAAACCGATGCCAAGCTGGGCGAGCCGACCATCTATGACGCGGCCAACAAGGCGAAATTGAAGCAACTGCTGGCCGACCAGACCTTCTTCACCAAGGACCTGGCGCAGCTGGAAGCGGAATGGCTGGACTTGCAGGATCAGTTAGAGAAACTTGGCTAACACCAAACACAAAGACGACCCCAGGGTCGTCTTTTTTTATGCCGCCTGCATGGGGCTGGGGCTGCGGATCGCCATCAGGCGGTCGATGTCGACGAGGATCAATCGGCGCCCCGCCACCGTGCCCAGGCCCAGCAGGTAATCGGCTTCCGCCTCGCCTAGGCCAGGCACGGCGGCGATGTCGCCGGGTGCCAGGCTGACGATATCGGTGACGCCATCGACCACCATGCCCATCACGCCATTGCTTAGCTGCAGGATGATCACGTCGGTGGCCGGATCGGGCGCACCGTGGGCGCTGCCGAACGCGGCGCGCATGTCGACGATGGGGATGATCACGCCGCGCGAGACGGCCACGCTGTGCAGCACTTCCCCTTCCGAGGAAAAACGGTCGAGTTCCTTCAGCGGACGCAATTCCCGCACGCGGCGGTAATCGAGGCCGTATTCCAGGCCGCCCAGCCGAAAGCTCAGGTACTGCGTCAGGGATTGCGCGGTTGCGGCGCCAGGCGTGATCGTGGGCTGCATGGTGTTCCTTTCATCCGGTAAGCGCTGCCAGGATGCGCAGTGGCGCAACGTTGGCCCCATGCTAACCAGCATCGCCGCAAGCGGCGTTGAGAAACATCAACTTTCCCGGAAGACATCATCGGCTGGCCGCCCGGCATTGCGCCGGCGCAGCCATCTTCCCTTACAATACCCACATCATTCCCCCACAGGCAGGCCATGCAACACCTCGTCAACCCCGCTGAAGTTGAATTTTCCGCCATCCGCGCCCAGGGCCCGGGCGGCCAGAACGTCAACAAGGTGTCCAGCGCCATCCATTTGCGCTTTCCGATCGCCGCCTCGTCGCTGCCGGAAGCGTACAAGGAACGGCTGCTGGCCCTGCGCGACAGCCGCATCAGCAAGGATGGCGTGCTGGTACTCAAGGCGCAGCAATCGCGCAGCCAGGAGCAGAACAAGGAAGAAGCGTTGCGGCGCTTGCAGGAAATCATCGACAGCGTGACCTTCCTGCCCGCCGTGCGCCGCGCCACCAAGCCCACGCGCAGTTCGCAACGGCGCCGCCTCGACAGCAAGAGCACGCACAGCGTGCTCAAGCAATCACGCGGCAAGGTGACGGATTAAACGCTACGGTGGTGGCTGGTAAGTCCAGTCCAGGCTGCCCGTGCTGTCCGCGAATACGGGCTGCGTGGCCGGCGTGGCGCTGCGCAGCAAGGCCTTGATCTCCTTCGGCGGCCGGTCGTAGACCTTGGCCGGCCCTGGCGGCACGACTAGGGCGCGCACCGTCGTCTCGCCATCGATCAGGCCCAGGCTGCAGCGCGACTGGCCCGCCGTCGCTTGCCGCTCCTGGCGCATTTGTTCCACCAGCGCCAGCATCTGCGCGTGCAGGATTTCCGACTGTTTTACCTCCACGCGCAGCCGCGCCACCTCTTTCAGGACGGGAGCGATGCGCGCGGCCAGTTTGTCGTACTGCAGCTGTTGCGCTGGCTGCAACTGCAATTCGCCGCGCCGCAGCTGGCCCGCCAGGGTCAGGTAATTGCGCACCTCGGGCAATTGCGCGATGGCATCGATTTCCTGCTGGCGCTTGTGCTGCACCTGCAGGTAGTGCGCCGCCTTCGCCTGGCTTTCCGCAATCTTTTGTTCCAGGGCGCTCAAATCAGGTACGAGGGGAAAGAGCAGCATCTCCACCTGCTTGCGGGGACCTGCGCTGCCGATGCGGATGGTGCGCGCCGCCACGGCGCAGCCTTCGGCCAGCTCGATGACGACCTCGTCGGCGATGATCTCGCAATTGCTGGCGCTGTCGATCACCACGCGCGTGCCGGCGATGACGCAGCTTTCCGCGCGCTTCACGTGTACTTCGCCGCTCAGCGCCTGCAGCACGGAACCGGAAGCGACGCCCTCGACGCGCACGTCGCCATCCGCATTGAAGGCCGTGCCACCCACCAGGTTACGGTGCAACCATATTAACCCGCCATGCGAGTGCAAATGGCCATACACGTCGCCATGGATGGTGATGTCGCTGCCGTCGAGCTGGCGCTGCTCCTGCACTTCGCCGTACTCCTCGTAGGCGGCGCGCAGCTTCAGATTGCCCGTGGTGCGGCTGCTGACGCCTTCGCGGCTGACGATCTTGTTTTCGATCGCCATCTTGCCGTGCTCATCGACATTCACATAGCCATCCTGGGTGGCAACGAGGAAATTGCCATCGCTGAAATGCTCGACCGCCGTGCCTGGCCCCGCCACTGTGGCCAGGTCCAGTTCCTGCGGCGCGGGCGGCGGCAGCGCCTTGCCGGCCAGGTCGTAGCCAGGCAAGCCGGCCGTACCGGGCAGCAGACGCAGCAGGCGCGCATGTTTTTTCACCTGCGGAAAGCGGTTCTTGAAGCTGAGCAAATCCAGGCGGCCATCGGAGCGTTCGCGCGGCGCATCGTCACGGTGGATGCCTTGCGACACTTCAACCAGCTGGGCGTCCCGGCCCGGCTGCGGCGGCAGTACCCGCGCCACCGTGATGCGCTCGGCCTTGCCGCTGGCGAGCATGGCGCGCACGGCCACGCTATCGATACCGTAGTGCACGCCCTTGCACCACAGATCGGCCACCAGCTCGTCAAACTCGCGGCGCGCCGCCACCTGGCCATCCGCGTCCGCAAGCAAGGTTTCAAAGTAAAACTCGGCGCTGTCGCCACGGATCTTGACCTGTTGGTACAGCGCGCGGCGCGGAGGCGGGAACGGCGCCACGCGCACGGCAATGCGCAGCAAGGCATCGCCCTTGGGCGCGGCACGGGGGACAGGGGCGTGAAACAGGGTCAGCAGGAACAAACCGTAATCGAGGCCGGCCAGCAACTGGCCCGACTGGAACAGCTGGTCGACGGCGGCGCGCAGCTGCGCCGGCGCCAGCGACAGGTCCAGGAACACTCCCTCGTCGCGCTGGAGCAGGCCGAGCGGCAAGCCGCCTGCGGGGGCCGCATCCGGAACCGGTGTGTCGTCGTCGCTCACCACTTGCCTCCCCCAGCAACAATGTCAGAGAATTACCTCATTGCGTTAGAACAATATCACGGGGCGGCGCCGTGTGCCTGGCTCAGCAATAATGTTGGCGGCCAAATGCAGACAGGGCCATGTCTTGCGAGATGGCCCTGTCGGATGGGGTGCATGGTGCCTAGCGGCGCGGCGGATTCGAGTAGATGTCCTGGCCCACTTCGTTGATCTGGCGGCGCAGGTCGCGGCGTTCGTCTGGCGTCATGCGGCCCGTGCGGCGCGAAGCGTCGGCGCCTTCGTTGGCGCGGCGCTGCTCTTCGGCGCGCGTGTCGAAACTGCGTGCGTCACGCTGCTCGCGCAGTCGCGTATCATTACTGTTGCTGCGCTGTACCTGTTCATACCGCTGGGCCTGCATTTGCTGCTGGTCGTCACGGCGCGGTGGCGGCTGGTTTTGTGCCGACGCCAGGCTGGCGGCAAACACGGAACACACGGCAAATGCGGACAGCACAGATGTACGTGCGGCAATAGCTGCGCTGGGAGCGGCGTGAATTTTTTTAGTAAAGATATTCATTGAGTTCCTCTTCCGCGATGCCGTATAAACTAAAGCTGATTTCCACTGTGGCCCCAGTGTATGATGCTTTACACGGTGCAGTAAGAGTAATTGGGTAAAGTTTGTAACACTTTGTAATGGGTCGCCACAGCCCCTTGCCGACGCCGCGCGAGGCGTTACTATAGCAACTAATATAAGATAACACGACACCTTAAATGACCACAACCTCCACTACCGGCAGCAATACAACAACGCAATCGATCCACGGCCACCAGGCAAAAATCATGGTGGTCGATGACGATGTGCGCCTGCGCGACCTGCTGCGGCGCTACCTGACCGAACAGGGCTTCAATGTCTTCACGGCAGAGAGCGCGACGGCCATGAACAAGCTGTGGCTGCGCGAACGCTACGACTTGCTGGTGCTCGACCTGATGCTGCCCGGTGAAGATGGCCTGTCGATCTGCCGCCGCCTGCGCGGCGCGGGCGACCAGACGCCGATCATCATGCTGACGGCCAAGGGCGAGGACGTGGACCGCATCGTGGGCCTGGAAATGGGTGCCGACGACTACCTGCCGAAACCATTCAATCCGCGCGAACTGGTGGCCCGCATTGGCGCCGTGCTGCGCCGCAAGGGTCCCGATGAAATCCCGGGCGCGCCGTCGGAAACGCCGCAAACCTTCGAGTTCGGCGACTTCGTGCTGGACCTGGGCACGCGTACCCTGAAAAAGAATGGCGAAACGGTGCCGCTGACGACCGGTGAATTTTCCGTGCTGAAAGTGTTTGCCCGCCATGCGCGCCAACCGCTGTCGCGCGAAAAACTGATGGAACTGGCGCGCGGCCGCGAATATGAAGTGTTCGACCGCAGCCTAGACGTGCAGATTTCGCGCTTGCGCAAACTGATCGAACCCGACCCGTCGAGCCCGCTGTTCATCCAGACCGTGTGGGGTCTCGGCTACGTCTTCATCCCGGACGGACAGCCGCGCTGATCGCAGGCGAGGCATGATGAAGCTTGTTCCCGATATCAGCCTGGCGCGGCTGAAAAGCGGCCTGTTCTGGCGCACCTTTTTGCTGCTCGGCACCTTGACCACCGTCAGCATGATCACCTGGATCGGCATGATTTCCGTCATCCAGCGCGAGCCGCAGGCGCAGCAGATTTCCGCCCAGATCATTTCCGTCGTCACCATCACGCATGCGGCATTGACGCACTCGGCTCCCGAGCTGCGGCGCGAGCTGCTGTTCGACCTCGTCAGCAATGAAGGCATCCGCATCTTCTCGCTGGAAGAGGACGACCGCATCGAGCCGCCGCCCGACAATTACCTGATGCCCGACATCGAGGCGCTGGTGAAGGCCAAGCTGGGCAAGGACACGCGCTTTTCCGCGCGTGTCAATGGCGTGGCCGGCTTCTGGGTCAGCTTCAAGATCGACGACGACGAATACTGGCTGATGCTGGACCGCGAGCGCCTGCGCGGCCTGACGGGCTTCCAGTGGCTGGGCTGGGCCAGCCTGGTATCCCTGCTGTCCCTGCTGGGCGCGGCCATCATTTCCAGCCTGATCAACCTGCCGCTGTCGCGTCTGACGGCGGCCGCGCGCGACATCGCCAAGGGCAAGCAGCCGGCGCCGCTGCCAGAAAAGGGGCCGATCGAAATCATCGAGGCGAACCGCAGCTTCAACCAGATGGTCGATGATTTGAAACAGGTGGAATCGGACCGCGCCGTGATTCTGGCCGGCATTTCGCATGACTTGCGCACGCCGCTGGCGCGCATGCAGCTGGAAGTGGAAATGGCCAATCTGTCGGACGAGGCACGCGAAGGCATCCAGTCCGATATCGGGCAAATGGACGCCATCATCGGCCAGTTCCTCGACTATGCCAAGCCGACGGAAGCGTCGAGTTTTACGGACGTCGACCTCAGCGGCTTGCTCAACGACATGACGCGCGAAGCGATGCGCCTGCCGGACGTGAAGATCAACGCCACCATCGCCGATGGCGCACATGCGATGGGCAACCCCACCGACTTGCGCCGCGTGCTGAACAACCTGATCGAGAATGCGCGCCGCTATGGCAAGACGCCTGGCAGCGAGATGACGGAAATCGACATCGCCTGCCACGTGCGCACCAGCCACGGCGCGAAAAAGGTGATCATCGAGGTGCAGGATCACGGCACGGGCGTGCCGGCGGAAAAGATCGAGCAGCTGATGAAACCGTTCACCCGCCTCGACACGGCGCGCGGGCAGGCCAACGGCGCCGGCCTGGGCCTGGCCATCGTCGACCGCGTGCTGCTGCGCCACGGCGCTGAATTACAGGTGCGCAACCGCGAAGGCGGCGGCCTGGCGTTTCAAATCAGCTTGCCAGCGGCGTAAAAATAATCGCGCCAGCGGTGCGGGCGAGGTAGGTCGGATTAGCGGGAACCGCGTAATCCGACCTACGCTGCGCCAACATCACCGCCACCCAGCAGCAATCAAGCCGACGCCTGCTCCTGCGCCAGCAATTTACTCATCAACAATTCCGTCGCCCCATAGCCGTACAGGGAATCGCTTTCCATGCCCGGCGTATCGAAGGGAATCGATTCCTCGCGGTTCAGCTTGGCAGGATCGGCATCCGCATAGCTGGCGCGCCAGGCGCGCTGCAAGGATTCGTTGCGGCGGATAAAGGCCGGCATGGGCCAGTCGTCACGGTTCCAGTGGGGACTGTCGCCCAGCAGGGGCCAGCGCTCGTTGAGCAGGGCCATGTCGCCCGTGCGCAGGCGGCGCACGGCCTGTTCCGGCCGCAAGCCTTCCAGCTCGCCCAGCGTGGGCAAGCTGTCGCGCTTCGGCCCGAACATATACGCCAGCATGATGCGCCCGGCAGGCGCCCTGCGCGCCACCACGCCGACGGCATAACCGCCGCCCGGCAGGGGCACGGCAAACCAGCTGCCTTCTCGGTATGGTAATGATTTCATTTCTAAAAGCCCCCTGTAATACACCGGACAGCCGCTGCTGTCCGGCGTTAAATTTAATTAGGGGCACAGTCTACGCGAAGCGATGCGAAAGTGGCGCATGGTACGCCACAACAACAAACCAATAGTTACAATATTTTCTCGTCATAGTGATACTGGGCAACAATCGGCCCCGCCTTGAACAGCGCTTCCTTCATGGCCGTGTCCAGGCGCGCATCGCGGCGGCGCATCCATTCGAGCAGCATGGCCGCTTCCTTGCGGCTCGTGTCGCCCGCATGCGCGAGCACGCGGCGCAGTTCCGGGTCCGTGCACGCCTCGAAACGCTGGCTATTCAAGTCCAGCGCCTGCAGCGCGGCGATGGTGGCGCCGATGGCGCGGTGCATGTCGAGCGCGGTGGCCGGCAGGCCGGATTCTTCCAGTGGGACGGTGGTCATGCGCATTCCTTTTCGCGTGGTGGTGACATCGGCTGCATTCTCCACCGCGCGGGCGAAAAGCTCAAGCGTCCACGACACGTTTCCACCCGTTCGGCCATAATCATGGCTCAGCAACAGCCTAAACCTCAGCGGCAGGAGCCCCATGTTCAATTTCGACTTTTACAATCCGACGCAAATCCTCTTCGGCCAGGGCCAGATCGCCGCCATCACGGCACTGATCCCGCCCCAGGCCAGAGTGCTCATGACGTATGGCGGCGGCAGCATCAAGCAGAACGGCGTCTATGATGAAGTCAAGGCGGCGCTGGCCGGGCATACGATGATGGAGTTTGCCGGCATCGAACCCAATCCCAGCTATGAAACCCTGATGCAGGCCGTGGCCCTCGTGAAAAGCGAGCGCATCGATTTCCTGCTGGCCGTCGGCGGCGGCTCTGTGGTCGATGGCACCAAGTTCATCGCCGCGGCTGCCCTGCATGAGGGTGAGGCGTGGGACATCCTGGCCAAGGGCGGCAAGATCGTCGAGGCCGCCCTGCCCTTCGGCACCGTATTGACTTTGCCGGCCACGGGGTCCGAAATGAATGGCTCGGCCGTGATCACGCGCAAGGCCACGCAGGAAAAGCGCTCGTTCATGAGCCGCAAGGTGTATCCGAAATTCTCCGTGCTGGACCCGTCGAAAACGTTCACCTTGCCGCTGCGCCAGGTAGGCAATGGCGTCGTCGACGCGTTCGCGCATGTGATGGAGCAATACCTGACCTACCCTGTGAACGCCTCCGTGCAGGACCGCTTTGCCGAAGGCATCCTGCTGACCCTGATCGAGGAAGGCCCGAAGGCGCTGTCGCATCCGGATGACTACGACGTGCGCGCCAACGTGATGTGGAGCGCCACCCTGGCCTTGAACGGCCTGATCGGCGTGGGCGTGCCGCAGGACTGGTCCACGCACGCCATCGGCCACGAATTGACGGCCTTGTACGAGCTCGATCATGCGCAAACCTTGGCCATCATCCTGCCCAGCATGCTGCGCGTGCGCAAGCAAGCCAAGCGCGCCAAGCTGCTGCAGTACGCGGCCCGCGTCTGGGGCCTGGACGGCGGCGACGAAGATGGCCGCATCGAGGCGGCCATCGCGCGCACGGAATTCTTCTTCCGCCACATGGGCGTCAAGACGCGCCTGGCCGACTATGGCCTGAACCACGCCAGCGTGGACGCCGTCGTGTCCGCCCTGGAAGCGCACGGCATGACGGCGCTGGGCGAACAGCGTGAAATCACGCCCGCCATCAGCCGCAAGGTGCTGGAACTGAGCCTGTAGATCGCACCACACTGTTGTAAAACGGTCAGCAGGGTGGGACAGCTGGCCGTGCTTCATGCTAAGCTGTCGTTTCGCTAGGGGTCCTGGAGCAGTCATCCGGGTGAGAGATACCCTTCGTACCTGATCTGGATAATGCCAGCGAAGGAAAGCGCAAAGTACCTCCCTCCTTTGATAGCTCCTGCGTTGGCGCCAGCCGAACAAGCAGCCTGCCGTGCTCCTTACAGAGACGGCTTGAACCACGAGCAATCTATGTCCACACCGAATTTATCCGTTTCTGTTTTGACCCTGGCGATCCTGCACGCGTTTGCCGCACCGGCCTTTGCCGCGAATGACGCCGCCGAAGCCGCCGACCCGCAGGCCCAGAGCATGGCCGAAGTCGTCGTCACGGCCAGCAAGGCGCCCGCCGTCAAGCGCGCCTCCGTCGGTGGTTTTTCCGACGCGCCGCTGCTGCAGACGCCGGCTTCCGTCACCGTCATTTCGCAGAAAGACATGCAGGACTTGCAGATCCGCAATCTCAGCGATGCCGTCAAGCTCGACGCCAGCATCAACGACGCCTACAACGCTGTCGGCTATGCAGAACAGTTTTCCATCCGCGGCTTCAAGCTCGACAACAATTCCAGCTACCGCAAGGATGGCGTGGCCATTCCTGGCGACACGCAAATTCCGCTGGAAAACAAAGAACGCATCGAAGTACTGAAGGGCCTGGCAGGCTTGCAGGCTGGCGTGGCCGCGCCGGGCGGCGTGATCGACTTCATCGTCAAGCGCCCCACCGCCGCACCGCTGCGCACCGTCACCGTGGAAACGCGCGAGCGCGGCACCCTGTACGGCGCCATCGACCTGGGCGGCCGCCTGGAAGACACGCGCTTCGGCTACCGGGTCAACGTGGCGGCCGAGCGCCTGCGCTCCTACATCAAGGGCGCGGACGGCAACCGCAAATTCATTTCCGGCGCCTTCGACTGGCAGATTTCGCCGCAAGCCCTGCTGCAACTCGATGCCGACTACCAGGACAAGGCGCAGGCGACGGCGCCCGGCTTCCAGCTGCTGAATAACACGACCTTGCCGACCGGCATCAGCGCCGACGCCATGCTCAACCTGCAGCCGTGGACGCGCCCTGTGGAAACCGTCACGAGCAATATCGGCCTGCGCTTCCAGTACGCGTTCAATGACGACTGGCGCGCCACCCTGTCGGCCAACCAGCACTCGTTCAAGCGCGACGACTACACGGCCTTCCCGTACGGCTGCAGCGGACAGGAGCTGTACCCTGGCTTCTGCGGCAATGGCGACTACGACGTGTATGACTACCGCAGCCTGGGCGAGACGAAAAAGCCGCTGAGCGCGCAAGCCATGATCCAGGGCAAGTTCGCCACCGGCTCCCTGCGCCATGAATTCACGGCCGGCGTCTCGACCTTCCGCCGCAAGGACCGCGCGGGCCTGTACGTGTATGACTGGGCTGGCGTAAGCAACATCTACCACCCGCAGATCGTCGCCATGTCGACCGGTGTGCAAGGCCCCGTACGCCTGGTGCGCAAGGACACGGAAAACTCCGTCTTCGTGCAGGATATCGTCAGCCTGGCACCGAACTGGAAGCTGCATGGCGGCTTGCGCCATATCGACGTCGACGGCTACCAGTATGTACTGAAGGCCGACAAGGAAATCCGCGCCAAGCACGATTTCCTGCTGCCGAACGTCTCGCTCGTCTACACCCCGCTCGACAATGTCTCCGTGTATGCGGCCTATTCGCAAGGCATGGAACATGGCGGCACGGCCGACCGCAAGGCGATGAATGCCAACGAAGAACTCACGCCCAGCCGCTCCAAGCAGATCGAGCTTGGCGCGAAGATGGATGTGACGCCGGACTTCATGGTCGCGGCCAGCCTGTTCCAGATCCGCAAGGGCCTGGAATTCCAGAATGCCGCAGGCTACTTCGTGCGCGAAGGCCAGGCACAGCACCGTGGCCTGGAATTGTCGGCCCAGGGCAAGACATCGTCCAAGCTGAGCCTGGGCGCCTCCGTGACGGCCCTGAACAGCCAGCAGTCGGGCACGGGCAACGCCGCCCTCGATGGCAAGCGCGTGCCCAACGTGCCGGCCTTCAAGGCAGCCGTGCATGCGGACTACGCCGTACAACAGGTGGCGGGCTTGAGCGTCAATGGCAGCTGGGAGTTTGCTAGCAAGAAAGCGTTTGAGTACAACAACACGACCTTCGTGCCGTCGTACAACGTGTTCAACCTGGGCGCCGCCTGGGCCACGCGCATCGCCGGCACGCGCACCGTGCTGCGCGCCAGCGTCAACAACGTGGCAGACAAGTTCTACTGGCGCGACGTGACGCCGGAATCGGACGGCTATCTGTATCCGGGCGCCAGCCGCACGTTCAAGGTGTCGGCGCAGTTCGACTTTTAATTGAGGGAAATGGCAGGCGCTGCAGCTAGCGCCTGCTGCAGCAAAGGCGCCGCCTGTTCCAGGCGCGCCTCCAGGCTGTCGTGCAGCACGTGGTACACAATGCCGCGCGCGTCGAGCTCGTCGAGCAGGTAGCGGTAGATCAGCTGGCGCACGGCTTCCGACTCACGCTGCAAGCCATCGGCCACCCACGGGCTGTCGGGCGCCGTCACCAAGGTCAAATCGTACTGCGTGGCATCGGCCAGCGTCGCCAGCTGTGCATCGGCCCCATGGAAATAATGGCGGCTGTAGACGACCGTCATCAACGGCGTCGTGTCGCAAAACAGGAAGTTGCGCGCTTGCGCGGCGGCTGCCGCCTCGCGTTCGACTTGCGTGCGCGCAATGCCAAACTGGTCGGCCGAGACGGGCACCCTGCCCTGCGCCTCGACAAATTCACGTAAATACTCAGGCACCCAGACGGTGCCGTAGCGCTCGGCCAGGGCGGCCGCCAAGGTCGACTTGCCTGACGATTCCGCGCCCAGGATGGCCACGCGCACGCAACGATCCATCACTTGAGGACCATCGCGCTCGGAGCGGCCGGCGCCGACTTCCTCCACGCCAGCAAGCCAATGATGGCCATCACGACGAAGAACGCATACAGCACGGCCGTCAGGGTCAGGCCCTTGTGCAGGTACAGCCACACGTACAGCACGTCGACGATGATCCAGGCGATCCAGTTTTCCAGCTTTTTGCGCGACAGCAGGAATTGGCCCACCAGGCTGCCTGCCGTGAGGAAACCATCCGCATGGGGCACGTCCGTATCCGTCGTCGTCAGCAGCCAGGCGATCAACAGGAAGCCGACCAGCCAGCCCGCGGCGCAGGCCAGCCAGCCGCGGCCATTCAGGCGCGTGACGGGCAGGGTCTTGCCGCCGCTGGCCGGATGCAGCCACTGGTACCAGCCCCAGAACGAGACGCTGATGAACAGCAGTTGCAAAGCCATGTCGCCATACAGGCGCGACTCGAAAAACACGAAACCGTAGGCGGCCGAGGAAATGATGGCGAACAGCCACGCCCAGTGATTCTGGCGGATGTTCAGCGCAACGGTTGTCAGTGCCAGGACAAAGGAAATCAGTTCAAGCGGCGTGGTGGCAAAACCCAGCAGGAGAAGCGTATCGTTCATGGGAATCGTGATGAGGCTGGTGGTGCAGTATGCAATACCGGCCATGAATAAGCAAGATTGCCCGCAGCGTCAGCCCCGCCCCTGCCTTGTTCAACCGGCTCAGGCAAAGCCTCCCTTGACGGCGCGCGCCAGCGTACGCCGCACAACCAGCTTGTGAAATGGCCGGATCAGCAGGATGTAGCTGCGCCCTATCCAGTTATGGCAATGCACGACGGTGGAAAAGGTGATGCTGCCATGCAGCCCCGCATCCCGGTTGCGCAGCACGGACAAACGGAAGTCCAGGTGGCTGTCGTCCTCGCCCACGATGATTTCGTCATCGCTGACAGCGTAGATGCGAAAGATGCCGATGCGTCCATCAGGCTTGGCCGCCAGCTGTTTCGCCGTCTTGATGCCGAAGGGCGTGACAATAATGTCGCGCAGCGCCAGCAGCCACTGCGCCCAGCGCGGCTGGCTGCACAGCACCACGCGCGCCAGGGCCTGCATATCCATCTGCCGCACGCCAGCGCTGGGCAGGCCGACGGCATACGCGTCGGCCAGGTTGCTGCCCTGGTACAAAGGGGCGATGCTGGCGCCGGGCGGCATGGCCACGGCGCGTACCACGTTGCTCATCTCTTGCATGTGCTCTCCATGTGTTCAGTGATAACATGGCCATCATACACGACAATGTGAACAGCGATAACATAGAATGACGATAACGACTACCTATCATCACGGCAACCTGCGCGACACCCTGGTCGCCGCCACCATCGCGCAACTGGCGCAGCAGCACGACGCCACCCTCTCGCTGCGCGAACTGGCCCGCACGGTGGGCGTATCGATCGCCGCCGTGTACCGCCACTTCCCCAGCAAGGAAGCCTTGCTGGCCGAGGTGGCGGCGGCCGGTTTCGCCAGCCTGATCGCCAAATGGGAGGCGGAACTGCCGCCGCAGGGCAGCCTGCCCTCCGAGCAGCGTTTTCAGCTGCTGGGCAAGCAATACATCGAATTCGCCCTGGCTTCGCCGGCCCACTACCGGCTGATGTTCGAGCACCAGGACGTGCGCCAGTTCCCCGCCCTGCTGGAAGCGGCGCAAGCGTGCTTCCAGTACGTGCTGCAAACGGCCGGCGCCGCCGTGCGCGAAGCGGGTCTCGATCCGCGCTGGGACAAGGCCGCCGCCAGCGCCGGCTGGTCGCTGGGCCACGGCTACGTGATGCTGCTGCTCAGTGGCCGGCTGGCCATGGCGGACGGTGGCGACGACCTGTCGCCAGCCATGGTGCCGCGCTTTTTCCAGTTGCCGGTAGAGGCCTTGCGGCAGGCGCGTCAGCAAGCGGGAGAACAGCCATGATGACCATCGCCAGATGCGCCCGCTGATCATGCAGGATCCCATGGACTCATCCACTGTCCCCGGCACCGAGGGCTATGCGGAAAATGCAGGAGGGCTCATCGCCCGATATGAAAGCGTTGCCTTCCTGGATAAATACCGCCCCGTTGCCCATCTCTTGCCGACGCGGCCAGGCGCCGTGCTCGACATCGGCGCGGGAACCGGCGGCGACGCGGCGTGGCTGGCAAGCCTGGGACACACGGTGATCGCGCTTGAGCCCGTTGCCGCCTTCCGCGCGGCGGGCATGCAGGCGCATGCCCTGGCCAACCTCGAATGGATCAACGATAGCCTGCCCGCCCTGTCCACGATAGGCGCGCGCCACACCAGGTATGACTTGATTGTCGTCGCTGCCGTCTGGATGCATCTGGCGGCGGAAGAAAGGATGGAGGCGATGGGCAATATCAGCACATTGCTCAAGCCCGGCGCAGTACTCGTCATTTCCCTGAGGCATGGTCCGCCCCCGAAAGGCCGCCGCATCTTTGACGTATCCGCCAGTGAAACGGCAGACCTGGCAATGCGGCATGGGCTCAAGGTCATGCTGAGCACGCAGGCGCCATCCGTCCAGCCGCAGAATCGCCAGGCGGGGGTGAGCTGGTCCTGGCTTGTCCTTGAGAAATGATTCAAGCTGAAGCAGCATGCACCAGGGAGCTGACAAAGCAGGCACTCAGCCGAGACCAGCCATTATTTTTGAAACGCCGTCAATTTATGCACAATATATCGATAGACACTCTCTCCGTGATCGCCAGGCAATGCATTGCCGTGACGTGCCTGCAGCGCTTTTGCCTGCGCTTCGACATTCACCATCCGGCGCTGTCCGCGTTCGCCGGCCACATATGGAAAATAACGCAGGTCGCGCCCGGAGATTTTGCGGCCTGGGAGCGCGGCTTTGCTTCCCTGGCCGTGACGGGCATGGGCGATCCCTGGCCGGACGACATCCGCACGGCGATACCCGGGCACCTGCTCGGCGCGCTGGAGCAGCTTGTTCAGCATGTGCTGGAAACGAGCGCCTGTACCTGGCATGGCGACGACCTTCCGGCAAGCCGGCGCCAGCTGGAAGCCGTGCTTGACATCTGTGTCCGGCATGATGTGGCGGTACCGCAGCTGGCGCACTATGCGCAGCACGATGCGGCGCCGCGCGGCGGCTGGGGGCCGATGCTCACGAACGAAGAAGTCAGGGCCTGGAAAGCCCTGATATAGCAGTCAGCCCCTCATGCATGGCTGGCCAATGCCACCAGCCGCACCTGGTCGAGCAGCCGTTCCTCTTCATCCGTATCGGCATCGATTTGCGTGACCACGGTCCAGAATCGCGCGCAGGTCCTGATCTGCTCGAAAGCATGGCGCGTCTCAAGCCGCACCATGGTTTTTCTCAAGCTGTGCAGATAGCCTTCCTCGATGGACTCGAGCAAGGCGTCATCGGCAGCGTCGATCAGATCGAGCAGCGCGCCTTCTATCGTTGCATGCCCCTCTTCCCATAGTTGGCCGATTTCCGGCACATCGACTTCCATGCACTCGTTCGACCAGTCCGGCGGGTAATCACCACGCTCCCGGTTATCGGGGGCGGTGTCAAAACTCAGCGAAAGGGACGGGAACGATACGGCGTTGAAGGCAAAGGCTGAAAATGCCTGGTCCTTGAATGGGGACGCACCGAGCAGTGCCAACGATGCAGTGGCCAGCCTGAGCCAGGTTGCTTCAACGTCATAGGCCGTTTCAAACGTTTGCCAATCTGGCAGCGAATCGGGAGTCAGGGACATGGCGGGCCTGTCGAAAAAGAATAGCGGTGGATAGTGCGAGGAATTATACGTGGCACAGCCAAGGCGGCAGGCGGTGGTGCGTGAACAGTGCGGACGATGCCGGGAGCACAAACCGGTGACTCAGAGCGGCCCTTCATCGTCAGCGCGGCGAAAAAAAAGACCGCACCCGCCTAGGGAGCCGGGGCCAGGTCGGATATGCAGATAGAAACTATTTCTTAGGCTGGGACAGGGTCGCCTATGAGAGATATCGCTAACGTTCAGCCTTAGCCGAGATCTGCAAGGGACGCATCCATCAAATGCCACGTCACATCGTCGTCTGGCAAATCGAGCAGCCAGTCGCGGCGCGGTCGCGGGAACGGCGCGCCTTGGGTCAGCCACGCCTGGCGCCAGTACTGGTTGACGATCGCCTGCAGCGGATGGTCGGCCGCCACCCACGGTTGCCAGACGCCGCTGACCGGACAGGCCTGGTCGCAAGCGCAGCTCAACCATGGCTCGGGCCGCGCCACCTCGCGCAGCAAGCCGTGCACCGCGCGCGGTTCCACTGCCCCATGGTTGTGCCGTATCGTCAGACACTGTTCCCATATCACGGGGCCGTAACGGCTCTTGCCATCGGTATCGAGCACGCTGAAATGGCGGAACTCTTCGCCTTCACCGAACAGCCAGGCCGGTTCCGTCAAACCCTGCCCAGCGACAGGTTGCCAATATGCGGAAAATGGCGCGGTCGGCGCGTCGCTGTGCAAGCCGGTGGGACGCAGGGCATAGCCGGCGGCCAGGAAATATGGTTTTTGCAACAGCGAGGCGGCGCTTGGCTTCGGGATGACTGGCGGTGGGCGCACACCCTTGGCTTCATGCAGCAAGGTATCCCTGTCGCCATTCCAGGGTGGCAGGTCGGCGGGGGGCAGTGGCAATACCTTGTCCAGATTAGGAAAGCGCGCATTGGGATTGAATCCCAGTTCACGATTAAGTACGGCATAACGTTCGCCGCGAGCTTTGTCCACGTATGGCGCCAGCATATCGGCAAGATCAAAAGGAGAACCGAATTCAATTGCCAATGCGCTCGCACATTCTGCGCAGCCAAACTTGACTCCCTCATGCAATACATTTAGAGCACGCTGTTTGGTTGCAGGAGTTCGATCGCCAATCTCATCGCCATTTGCAGCTCTTGGTATTGCATACAAATAGTGCAGGTTAAACGCAGCAGGCCCATATCCTTGAGAAAGCGCACACGCCATCATTTTTATCGCTACAGGAATATTGGCCCAATATCCAGGAATAGCACCGTCTGTTCCCGCTCTTAATTTTTCTCCTAAAAATGCCATCGCCTGAGGATTTCCCATGACAGCCGCCTTTTGCCAGAAGGCATAAGCCCGGGTGGTATCGCCTGTCACACCCGTACTGTTCGCATAATACGTTCCCATCCGGTCGTAGGCCGCCGGTATGCCCAGCCGCATCGCCTTTTCCACCAGTTGCACCGCTTCTTCCTCACCATTTAAAGGATCGCGTCCTTCCACATACAGGCTGGCCAGATTGAGCATCGCCTTCCAGTGCAAACGCTGCGCCGCCTGACGCGTCAGATCGATGATTTTTTTATAATCGCGGTCTTCCACAAAAATTTCAGGATCTTCCAAGGCGCGTGCTTCGAGAAACCAGTCCTCGGCTTGCGCATCGATGGGCGGCACCTTGTTCGATTCGATTTCACAAATGAAATCAGGGACATGCGGATTGAAGAGGGGCAGGCTTTGGTTGCGTGGCAAGACTTCTTCTTTGTCGTTTGGCATTTTGCAGGCGAATAAAGGGATATACAGGAGAACTACCAATACGGAACATGGCAGACGAATGAATATATTTTGATACTGTTTCATGCTCACCCCAGACGTATAGTAGAACTTCGGCTATCTTCTAATGGCAACAAAAAACCAATCATTTTTTTTAATTTTGCTCCGCCTTGTTTTGCCAGCTTTTTCGTTCGATTGGCTTTCATTAAGTTTCCCCACTTTTCAAAGGCATCCACAATCTCCCCCTTCGTCCCACCCCCGCCATCGACCAGTCCGCCGCTAAGCATGCGCCACACCCGCTTGCGCAAGTCCCGAGCCACGCGATGATCGACGGTGGCGATATTGATTTCGCTGTCGACGGCCATGCTGCGCTGATTCAGGTTGGCGCTGCCCAAGGTCATGAACACGTCGTCGACCAGCATCAGTTTGGAATGGATGTAGATTTCACGGTAGCGCCAGCGGTCGTTATCGAACGCGCTGACATTGAGCATGGCCACCGACACCTTCAGCCCGAATTCGCTTTCAAGCGTCATCACGCCGGGTTTGTTGATGCCGTTGGAATGCCGCACCACGTCGGGCAACTTGACTTCCGCCTCGGTGGAAATGCCGAACCCTGCCCTGACACGCCGGGTTTTCGGTCGCTTGTTGTAGTCGTCGATCATGGTATTTTGCCCTGTCATGCCATCGTGCTGCCCCAGCGCCGCCAGCGTGTCGTGGGTGCGCGGCACCATCTGCGCCCGCTCCGGCACCGGGATGACGATGAATACGTGCATGACGGGCATATCACGCATGGTCTTGCCCGCTTTCACGCTGCCGGCCTTCCAGGCGGCAACCACCTTCTTGCGCTCGGCAAGCAAGTGCGCGGCCCAATCTTCATACTGGAAATACTGGTTTTCCACATACAGGTAGCCGGCCGCCAGGCTGGCCTGGGTCACGGCGCGAAAGTAGGTTTCCTTGATGGTTTTGTCCTGCTCCTCGGGCTGCGTCAGGACGATCTGCACGGTAGAGTCGTCCGGCCCGGCCTCGCGCAACAGCCGCGCCGGTGGGCTGCCACATGGCAACTCCTGGCTAACACATTCGGTGGAAGCCGAACGCGTGCGGTCGTCGATAGCGCGATCCCATGCCTTCACGAAATTGTTATAGAGCGCGATGAGCGCCTTGCCGCCGTCGATGCGGCAGGCGTAATCCTGATAGGGCTTCAAGGTGGCGAACCCGCCGTCCGCGGCCATTCCCTGCAAACACTCGCGCCGCTCGTTGACGCCGCCCTGTTCGCGGCGCGTATCGTCGAGCAGATGGGCCGTCGTGTCCCAATAATCGGTCACAGAGTTCAGGCCCATCACGTAACCGACGGCCTTGCCCCCCTCTTCGTGGTCGAAATCGATCAGGACCGGCTTCTGGTGGTGCGTGCCCAGGTATTGCATGCCGGGCTTCTCGATTTCCCCCATCGTCAAGCCGCGCGGCTGGTTGATTTCGGTCGAGATACTCTTGCTGATTGCGCCGCTGTCGCCGTGGCGCAAACGAATCGTGATACCACTCAGCATGCCCTTAAACGCCGCCACATACCAGTTGTAGCAATATTCTTCACGCGCCAGCATCGGAATATCCTCGGGGCGGACTCTATCGCCCCTGAAACCGCCGCTGAACATCGCTTTCCTGGCGACCGCGTCCTGCAACATCGCCAGGCTGGCTTTGGCGCTGATGTCGTCGGCGCGCTGTCCATCGGTTTTCCATGGCGAGGTGCCGTGCGAATGGCCCGGCATATTGTGCACCATCGGCGAACCGATCCGGTCATGCCAGATCAGCAGGCGCACCCTGACGTGACGCCGTGCGGCGGCGATCAGCAAGTCGCCAAAAGTTTCGCCACGCGGCCAGGTCGCGCCGTTGCCGCGCACCAGTTCCATGCCCGGGTCGAAGCCCCAGCAGCACAGGTCGACCGAATGTTTAGCCTTGGCGATCTCCGCGGCGATGTCGGCAAACGCTTCCTGTCCGCAAATGAACAGCGCCAACTTGTTGTTGTGCGTAATCGGATGAGTGGCCTTGTCCTTCAGGTTGCGGTTTTCCAGCAGCCACTGGAGCGAACTGGTCGCGCTGCGGCCGACTTCGTCGATATGGGTCGTTTCGATGCGGCCGCTCGATTCCGGCATGGCGCTCTCCAGTCAGTGTCGTGCATCATTGAACCCAGCGGCCATCGGCGGTGTCGTCGAACGCGCGCAAACCGCGGTTCGACAGCTTCTGTTCACCATCCACCGCCGCGTTCGGGGCGAAGCGTGCGCTGGCCTGCAATGAAAACTCTTCACCATTGCCAAGGACGACACGGTAGCGCGGCGTGCCGTCCTGATGCGCGATCAGGATGCGGCCGAATTCGTCGGTCAAGCCGCGTTCGACTTCGGCGTCTCCCTTGTACAGCGTGTACGGCACGTGCGCGTATTGACCACCATCCGCATGGGCCTGGATCGTATGCTGCAATTGCCCCGCTACCGGCGCGATGGGCGGTTCCAGCTCCGGTTGCGGCCGGTTCTTGGGTGCCAGCGTTTCCAGGTTTCCATGGAACAGCGTCGGCGACGCGGTAAAAAACTGCACCTTGTCGCTAATTTCAAGCATGCAATTGGCACCATGCAGGCGCACGCCTTTGCGGCCGCGAATATCCACCCAGTCGGTCTGGCTGATCAATTCCAGAACCTTGTTGGCGACGATATCGACCGCATCGGTTTGCGCCGCGATCTGCACCGGGCCAGCTGCGGCGATCAGTTTCATGCCAGCCTTGTGGACGAACAGGCGGAACGCCGCGCCGATGCTGGCGAACAGGCCGCCGCCGGCCGCCAGCGACAGGTCGCACCCGGTCGTCAGCGCGGTGTGCTCGGCGCTGGCGATGTGCGTCGATTGCGCGGTCGTCGTTTCGATACCGGCCGGACTGGCCAGCACCAGATGCGGCTTAGATAATTCGGGAAACGCGTTTTCGCCATTGCCGCCACCACCCTTGATCCCGGCATGCTGAGCGTTCAGCACATCGGCGGCGGCGCCCTGCTGGGCGGCGCTTTCTTGCGCACCGTAATGCTGCGCCAAGGCGGCAAGCGCCTTGTGCCGCTCAGCAGCCTCAGCCAACCGGCGCAAGGTTTCATCCATGCTCTTGATATGAGAGCCGGCACCGGGGCGCGCTTCGGTGGTCAGCAACATGCCGCGGCCGGCGCGCGCCACGCCCCAGGCGTCTGACGCCAGTTCCCAGCCCTCGCCACGCGCATCCTTGCGCCCGTTGGCGTCTTCGATGCGGCTGATGCAGCCGAGCGACAATTGGCTGTGCTGATGATCGCTTTTCAGTTGCACCTGGATGCGCTGGTGCGTGTCGTCGAGCACCAACTGGTTGCCGCGCACGCCGTAGCCGCCGCCAGGCATCAGCTCGGCGCTGCGCCAGCCCCCAAGCATGCGTTGCCCCGGCAAATTCCACGGCGGCGCATGCTTGCCGTTGTACACCGCGCCGACAATGACGGGACGGTCGATATTGCCGTCGAGAAACTGGATCAGCACTTCCTGGCCAATGCGCGGCAACGCGATCTGACCGAATGCCTGGCCCGCCCATGGCGTCATGACCCTGATCCATGGCGAACTGCCCGCGTCGAACTTGCCCAGCCGGTCCCAGTGAAATTGCACCTTCACCCGGCCCAGACCGTCGGTATGGATGGTTTCGCCTGCCGGCCCGGTGACAATCGCCGTCTGCACGCCGGGCAACGTGCAAGGCGTGCTGTTGAACTGTCGCCCCGGATACCAGCGGACGCTCTTGCGGATGCAGCTAAAACGGTTTTCATAATGCGACTTCGCGCCCGTGCCTGCCTGGTAATTGTTACTGGCGATATGATCGACCGACAGGATCAGGTATTCGCGCGAGCCGATGTCCGGGCACGCCGGTTCACCTCTGGCCGGCATGGATTGCTTGCCGCTGAAGTGTCCGCCCAACGTGAAACTGCGTCCGGCCTGGACGCAGCGGTGATTGCCGCCAGCGTCGAAGTATTGCACCCGGCAGTTATTCTCCTCCAGGCGGCGTTGCGCCAGCGCTTCGCCGTCGCCCATGTCGGTATAGCCATAGCCGGTGTCCTGATACAGTTCATGGGCAAACACGTCGCCCTGCTGGTGCAGCGCATGGCCGCTGGCGCGGCTGGCATACGGCTGCTTGTAGTTGAAGCTGGCCAACGTGAGCGAGCCTGAAGCGATCTTCCGTATTGCCTGCCAATCGCGTATGCCGTCGCGCTCCAGCGAGCCCGCGTCGCCGCGAAACATCATTTCGTCGGCTTCGCTGGCATCGTGGTCGCCTGGGTCGATGCTGTCGCTCAGCCAGGTATTGTCGCCCAAACAGAGCGTATGACCGTCGGCGCGATGTTCATACCAATAGTGGATACCCTGGTCTTCCCAGCGCCGGTGCAGATGGTTGTAATCGGTTTCATTATGCTGGTTGGCGCAACTTAGTATCGCTTTTTCCTCATGCAGCCGGTTTTGCCAGTCGCGCTGCAAATAGTGATCGAAGGTCGTTTCGCTGATGTCGATGACCGTGCGTTCGTGGAACGAGACGTTGTCCATGCGCAGCCTGGACAACGCCAGCCAGGGTTGCAGCACCATCTGGTAGAACGCGAAACCGCCATCGCTGCGCAACAAGCGAAATTCGCCGACATAACCATTAAAATAGCGCAAGCTGCCGTCATCGCGCACCATCGAAATCGTGACCATCCGGCCCATCATCGCTGTCAAGGGGACGTGGAGATTGTCGGACAGCAGTTCGGCCTCGAACCAGAAGTCGCGTGACATTTCCTCGTGTGCCCGCAAGCTGTTGACCAGCAGCGCGGTATCGGGCGGACCATCGTTGCGCGGAAAATCCATGCGCAGCAAGCGGCTGTCCTGGACTCGCCAGCTCGCTCCGAAAAGGCGCGCCAGATCGGCTGCCAGCTCGCCATCATCCATTTTTCCTCCGTCGGATAGTTCCCCTAACCCATGCTAACCATGGTGAACGCTGGCATATTGATGGAACTCAAACTAGTTGCCCATACGCAAAAAAGCCGCATCAGCCCTGCGGCGGATGCGGCTTTCATTTCAACCAAGAAAGATTATTTCTTGGCGGCTTTCGGATACTTGATGCTCATTTCCTGCAACAGGTTATCCGCGTGGTCCACTTCCTTCATCACCCACAGCATGTAGCGGATGTCGAGGTGGATGGCGCGCGTGATGGCCGTGTCGAAGTACCAGTCCTTGGTGATCGATTCATACGTCGAATCGAAGTTCAGGCCGATCAGCTCGCCGCGCTTGTTCATCACGGCCGAGCCGGAATTGCCGCCCGTGGTGTCGGCGCTGGTGAGGAAGTTGACGGGAACCGTGCCCAGTACCGGGTCGCGGAACTGCCCGTAGCGCTTTTGCTTGACGGCGTCGATCAGTCCTTGCGGCGCTTCGAACGGGGCCTTGCCAGTGACTTTCTCGACGATACCTTCCACGGTCGTGAACGGTCCCTTGGTCAGGCCGTCGCGCGGCGAGTATGGCGAGACGGTGCCGTACGTCACGCGCAAGGTCGAGTTGGCGTCAGGATAGACAGGTTTGCCTTGCGACTTCTTCCACGCGATCACGGCTTGCATGTATTGCGGAATCACGCGTTCCAGGTTGCCGTCGATTTCCTTGCGGCGCTCTTCCAGCGCCACGTCCACCGGATGCAGCTTGATAGCCAGTTGCATGAAGGCATCGTCGGACTGGGCAACGGCGGCCTGGTCCTTTTCCAGCCAGGCCAGGCGCTTGGCCGTGTCAGCCAGTTGCGTCTGCTGGTACATGGCCGCCACGGCGCCTGGGGCCGGCAGCAGCGCGTCCAGGCCTTGCGGATGGCTCTTCGCCGCCAGTTGCGCGTAACGCTTCAGGCCAGCTTCAAAACGCGCCTGGTCGACCTTGTTGACGTACGACTGCTCCAAGCGGGCCAGACGGGCCTTGATGAAGGCCAGGTCGCGCTGCTGGAAGCCCGATTCGCGCTCGGCATCCGCTTTCTGGCGCTCCAGCGACAAACGGTAGATGGTGCGCGCGCTTTTCAGCAAATCGCTGTTGGTGGCCACGCTCCAGGCGAACTCTTCTTCGCTCAAGGCCATGTCGCTGGCGATCGCCGCGTCCAGTTCGGCCAGCAGGGTCGGCGAGACGTTCGGCTGTTTCGCGTACCAGGCGCGGAACTCGGCATCCTGCACGTCCTTGATGGCGGCGATGTCCTTGCGCGCGAAACCGTCGAGCAAGCCCTGGGTTTTCTTCAGCACGTTGTTGATGCTTTTCACCACGCTCGCATAGCGCACGGCAGCGGCCGCGTCACCATTGGTGGCATCGGCCATCACGGCCAGGTCCGCTTGCAGTTCCGATACTTTCAGCGGGAAAGCCGTATCGCGCGCAAAACGGATTTCCGCCGGCAGCTTGTAGCGGCTGGTGCGGCCTGGATAACCCGCCAGCAAGATGCCGTCACCGGCCTTCAAGCCCTCGGCCGAGACCACCAGGAAATCCTTCGATTTGTACGGCACGTTGTCGGGCGACGGGTCGGCCGGACGGCCATCCTTGCCCACGTAGGCGCGCAGGAACGAGTAGTCGCCCGTGTGGCGCGGCCATTCGTAGTTGTCGATATCGCCGCCAAAGTTGCCGATCTTGTCCGATGGCGCGTACACCAGGCGCACGTCGCGTATCATCATCTGGCGGATGCGGTAGTACTCGAGGCCGCGGTGGAAGGCGGGCACGGAGCAGCGGTACATCTTGTCCGTTTCGCATTCGGCGATCAAGTCCTTGACGCGCTTTTCCACGGCTTCGTGGCGCGCGCGGCCGCTCATGTCGGCCGTCAAGCCTTTCAGCACGCGGTCGCTGACGTTCTCCACCTTGTCCGTCACATACACGAGGCTGTTCGGACCGCCCGGCAGCTCTGCGGCGCGCGTCTTGGCCAGGAAGCCGTTGGTGATGTAATTGTGTTCCGGTGTGGAATTGCGCTGCACGGCGCCATACGCGCAGTGGTGGTTCGTCACCACCAGGCCGGCGTCGGAGACGAAAGCGGCCGAGCAGCCACCGAGCGACACGATGGCGCTCATCGGGTGTTTGCTCAGGTCAGCCAGTTTTTCTGCAGGAATTTCGATACCGACCCGTTTCAGTTCGGCTTTCAGCTGTGGCAGTTGGTGTGGTTGCCATTGCCCTTCGTCGGCGTGTGCGCCGGCGAACGCGCCCAACAAGGCGACTGGTAAAACGATTGTTTTGAACAAGATATGCCCCTCCATAAAAGCAGGCGAAAGTATAGCCTGTCCAGGCGAGCTGAGTCGGCAAAAATTAACCGATTACAATTTCTGTATCAGGCGGCCGGCCGCCCCACTCCCTGCAGGGGAATCTGCAAGGCCAAGCGGCAGCCGGCGCCCGATGCCGGCAAGCCCACCTCGAAGTGGCCGCCCAGCGCCGTCACCCGTTCGGCGATGCCGATCAGGCCAAAACACTGTTTCTTGCGTTGCTGCTGCGGCGTGATGCCGATGCCGTTGTCGCTGATGGCTACGTACACGGCGCAGGCATCCGAACTGAGTTCGATCTCGACCTGGCTGGCCTCGGCATGGCGCATGACGTTGCTCAGCGCTTCCTGCACGATGCGGAACAGCACGATCTCGGCCTGGCTGCCGATGGCGGCAAACAGCGCCTCGTCGCGGATCAGCAGGCGGCAAGCAACACCGCTGCGCTTGCGGAAGTCGCCCACCTGCCATTCGATGGCGGCCTGCAAGCCCAGGTCCAGCGCCATCGGACGCAGCTCGTTGATGATGCCGCGCACGCTCTTGATGGTGGTATCGACATTGCTGAGCACGGCGCCGACCCGGCGGTGCAGGCGCGGATGGGAACCTTCGGTGCGCGCGCTGAGCATGGAAATATCGATGCGCAGCGCCAGCAGGTTTTGCCCCAGTTCATCGTGGATATCGCGCGAAATGCGCTTGCGCTCGTCTTCCTTGGCCGTTTCCAGGTGCAGCGCCAGCTGGCGCAGCTGCGCGTGCGACTGGCGCAGGGCGCCATCCATCAACTTGCGTTCGGTAATGTCCGTGTGCGCCACCACCACGCGCAGCGGCCCTTCGCCGAGGAAACGGCTGACCCTGGCCTGCGACCAGCGGGGGCCTGAGCGCGTGATAAATTCATATTCGAGCGCAAACGTGTCGGCACGGCCGGCAATGACGGAGCGGATGCCGGCGGCCAGCTCGCGTCCGGCGCTGCGCTGCCAGCGCGGGTCCGTCTCGCAAAACTCCAGGTAATGCAGCGGTTTTTGCATCTGCCCGACAAAATCCAGGCACGCCTGGTTGGCATGCGCGACGCTGCCCGCCTGGTCCAGCACCAGCACCCGGTCCGTCAGCGAATCGATGGTGGCATGAAAGAAACGCTCGGCATCGCGCAAGGCTTCCTGGGCCCGCTCACGCTGCTGCACTTCCAGCTGCAGATGCTGGTTGGCGTGCAGCAATTCGGCCGTGCGGTCGATGACCCGCTGGTCCAGCTCGCGGTGCAGTTCGCGCAAGTCCGCCTCGGCCAGCTTGCGCTCGGTGATATCGGAAAACACGCCGACAAAATGACTGATGGTGCCGTCCGCCATGCGCATGGGCGTGATCGACAGCGATTCCACGAAGCGCTCGCCATTCTTGCGCCGGTTCACCAGTTCGCCATACCAGCTGCCATCCCGGTGCAGGCTGCGCCACATGGCTTCATAGAAATGCGGCAAATGCGTGCCGCCGCCGAGGAAGGATGGATCGCGCCCGATGGCTTCCTCGGCCTGGTAGCCGGTGATGGTGGTGAAGGCGGGGTTGACGGAAATGATGCGGTTGTCGCTGTCCGTCACCAGCACGCCTTCGCGGATGCTGTCGAGGATGACGAAGGCGCGCCGCAAGGCCGATTCGCGCGCGTGCTCGTCGCCCAGGTCCGTCACCAGCATGCGCGCCGTGGCGCTGTCCGCGTCGAAATTGGCTTCGATGCGCACCATGCCGCCCATGCCGCCCGCCTCGCCTTCGAACAGTTGCGCCTCAAGTACTTGGCGCGCGCCGCTCGTAAAGACGGCGTCGAGGAAGCGGCGGAAGCTGCCTTGCGCCTGGGGCGCGACGAATTGCTCGAAACGCCGCCCAAGCAGCTGGTTCTTGTCGCGCTGCAGCAAGCCGCAGGCCGCCACGTTGACACGCGTGACGACACCCTCGGGCGCCAGCGAAAAGTAGCTGACGGGCGCCTGTTCATACAGCTGCGCATAACGGTCGCGGCTGCTTTCATATTCATTCTTCAGCTGTTCCAGCTCGGCCAGGGCCGCGCTCTGCATTTCCAGCTCGATCTGGCTGACCTGCAACTCATGCAGCTGGCGTATCACCTCTTCATTCGACTGCGGCGCCACCACGGACTGGCGCTGCTGCGCCGCCAATTGCTCGGCCTGCTCTCTCAGCCTGGCCGGCCCGCTACCGTCGTCGAATGGTTCGCTCATGACGCGCTCTCTCCTGCTTTCCCGTCCGCCGCGGCGCCGGACTGAATCTGGCGTAACTGGGCTTCCAATACCTTTGACTCGGTAATGTTAATAAAGGTCACCACTACGCCATCGATAACATTTTCCACCGTGCGGTACGGCATGATGCGCACGTTGTACCAGCGCCCGTTCTTGGTCTGCACCTGCCGTTCGCAAAACACCAGGCTGCGGATGACTTCCAGTGCGTCCGCCTCCAGGTTCGGGTAGGCCAGGTCGTTGACGATGTCGCTGAGCGGGCGGCGCAAGTCCGTCTGGATCAGCTTGTAGATTTGCGTGGCCGGCGCCGTGAAGCGGCGGATGCGCAGCTCGCTGTCGAGGAAGATGGTGGCGATATCGGTACTATTGAGCAGGTTTTTCATGTCACTGTTGACCAGCGACAAATCGTCGACCTTCGATTGCAACTCGGCATTGACCGTGTACAACTCTTCATTAAGCGACTGCATCTCTTCCTTCGAAGTGGTCAGCTCTTCGTTCGCAGATTGCAACTCTTCATTGGTCGACTGCAATTCCTCGTTGGCCGATTTCAATTCTTCGCGCGAGGTCTGCATTTCGTCGCGCACGGCCTGGATTTCATTGCGTGCCTGGATCAGCTGCTGCTCCAGTTCCAGCACCTTGGGGCTCGGCGAGCGGCCCCGGCGCGGGATAGCCGCCAGCGGTACGCTGGCAAACGTGACGAAGACCATGCCGCGCAGCTCTTCGGGCTGAAGCAAGGCTTCCGCTGTCAAATCCACGCCATGCCCCTGTCCTGCATGATCCTTGAGCACCAGGCCATTCAGGCGTACCAGGCTGTCGCTTTGCAGCGCCTGCTTGATCAGGCCCGCCAGCTCGTAACGCAAGCCATCGCGCGCCATCGCGTGGATATTCCAGTTGGCCTTGCCTGCCGCCGGTTCCAGGAAGGAACCCGTGCGCCCGTTGATATACAGGATGTCCCCATCCTGGTTCAGCAGCACGGCCGCAGGCGAATATTTTTGGAGCAATAATTGCTCGACATGGGATTGAATTTTTCCGGGCATGCTGACTTCTCTCGTGTCGCTGGGGGGAGGAGGAGTGGCCGACGACACTTTCGTGGGAAAGTACGTCAGCAAGCGCTGGCGCGCCATGTTGTCGAGACGGCGGTACAGCCGGGTCGATGTCGTCAGCGGCGCGAACAGCTCGGAAAAATGACCGGGCGTGTCGGCGCTGCCCAACAGCAAAACGCCATCGCGGTTCAAGGCGTAATGAAACAGGGGAATTAAACGCTGCTGCAACTTGGCATTGAGGTAAATCAAGAGGTTACGGCAACACAGGATATCGAGCTTGGTGAACGGCGGGTCCGAAATAATGTTTTGCTGGGCAAAGATGATCATGTTGCGGACCTCTTTCCTGACCAGGTAATCGTTCTTGTCCTGCAAGAAAAACCGTTCCAGGCGCTCGGTCGACACATCGCTGCTGATCGTTGTCGGAAACCGGCCCTGGCGCGCGCGATCGATGGCGTCGGCCGACAGGTCGGTGGCAAAAATCTGCAGGCTGTACTTCGACGGCGGGTTGCTGCCGGCTACCACCTCTTGGAACACCATGGCCAGCGAATACGCTTCCTCTCCCGTGGAACAGGCAGGAATCCAGGCCTTGAACGCGCGCCCGTCAGGGTTAGCCGCCAGCATTTGCGGCAAGACCACCATCTTCAGGTATTCCCACACCTTGGGGTCGCGGAAAAAATTCGTCACGCCGATCAGCAACTCCTTGAACAACAGGTCGATTTCCGCAGGATTGTTGCGCAGATAGGGAATGTACTCTTCCATCGATATCATCTGGTACAAGCTCATGCGGCGCTCGATGCGGCGCAGGATCGTATTGATCTTGTAGTCCGAGAAGCTGTTGCCCGTATGTTCGGACAGCAAGGCGACAATTTCCTGCAAGGAATTGCGTCCACTCGGCGCCTTGCCCGGCAACTCCAGAAAGCTGCTGCGAAACAGGTAACTGACGATCTTTTCGGGCATCTTGTCGGGAAAATCGACAAGGTCCACCGCGTCGGCGGCGATGGCGCTTTGCGGCATCATGTCGAACCTGGCCGTATCGGGATGCTGCGCCAGGGTCAGGCCGCCCGCCTGCTTGATGGCCTGCAAGCCGCGCGTCCCGTCGCTGCCCATGCCGGACAGAATCACGCCCACGGCCAGTTCGCCCAGCTCGGCCGCCAGGCTTTCGAAGAAAGCATTGATGGGCAAGCGGTGTCCGCGTAGCTGCAGCGGTTCGCTGAGCAGGAACCGTCCCTTCGACAGGCCCAGGTCGGCATTCGACGGAATCACATAGATATGGTTGGGCCGCAATGCCGCATGGTGCGTGATTTCCGTGACAGGCATGCTGGTGGCCCGCTGCAACAGTTCCGGCAACAGGGCTTTTTGCGTGGGATCAAGGTGCTGGATCACCACATAGGCGATGCCGCTTTCCGGCGGCACATGGGTCAGGAAAGCGACAATAGGGTCGAGTCCGCCAGCGGAAGCGCCAATGGCCACCACGGGAAAACCGATGGTGGGCGCTTCGGCAGGCAGGCTGGCCAGACTGATTTTGCTGCGTTTGCGGGTTATCATCGTCTGCTAGAAACCAGCCTCGGCAAACCTTGCCATGGCCGGCAATTGATAATCTTGCATTCTAGCACTCAAGGCGCGCATGAAAACGCGAATTTGGCGCAGGTTTTTCTACCCTGCGCCAGCCTGCCCTTTCCTCTACTGCACCTATGGCACGTGCCAACCGCCGCCCAGCGACTGGATCAGGGCCACGGCCGTGGTCTGGCGGTCCGCCTGCGCCTGCACCAGTGAGCGGCGCGCCGACAGGGCCGTCACTTGCGCCGTCACCACGTCCGTATAGCCTACCTGGCCCGCGTTGTAGCGGTTCAGCATCTGCTGCTCGACCTGGTCGGCGGCGGACGACGCCTGCTGGCGCAAGGCCAGCTGTTCGGCCAGCGCGCGCGTGGCCGACAACTGGTCTTCCACGGCGCCAAAGGCACTCAATACCGTCTGGCGGTAGCGCGCTACGGCCGCCTCATGCCCCGCCTTCGCCGCGTCCACGCTGGCCGTCGTGGCGCCCGCGTTGAACAGGGTCTGCGCGGCCGACACGCCCAAGGACCACAGGCTCGACGATGCATTGAACAGGTCGCCCACACGGCTGGCGCCGGAACCGTAGGAACCCGTCAGGTTCAGGCTCGGATAGTAGGCCGAGCGGGCGATGCCGATCTGCTCGTTGGCCACGGCCACCCGGCGCTCGGCGGCCGCGATGTCGGGACGGCGCTGCAGCAGGGTCGATGGCACGCCCAGCGGCACCTCGGGCACGGTCAGGGTCCACGGCGCCACGGCCAGGCTGAAGTCCGATGGGGCCTTGCCCAGCAGGATGGCGATCGCGTGTTCGAGCTGGGCGCGCGCACGCGTCTGGCTCGACAAATCGATCTGCGCATTGGCCAGCTGCGTCTGCGCCTGCAGCAGGTCGGACTTGGCGGCGATGCCCGAGTTGAAGCGGTTGCTGGTGATCTCGAGCACGCGCTTGTAGCCGTCGATGGTGGCATTGAGCAGCGCGATCTGCGCATCGCTCTGGCGCAGCGAAAAATAATTGGTGGCCAGTTCGCCCTGCGCCGACAGGCGCGCCGCGGCCAGGTCGGCCGCGCTGGCGGCCGCGCTCGCGTCCGCGCCCGTCACGCCCGCACGCAAGCGGCCCCAGATATCCGGCTCCCACGACGCGCCGATGGCCGCCTTGAAGTTGTTGTTCGTCTGCTGCTCGCCCCCGCCACCAGAGCGGGCGCCGCTGCCCGTCAGGTTCACGGTGGGGAACAGCGAGGCGCGCTGTTCGCGCACCAGCGCGCGCGCCTGCTCGTAGGAAGCGATGGCGGCCGCCACGTTCTGGTTCGAGATTTCAATGCTGTCGGCCAGCTGGTTCAGCTGCGCGTCGCCGAACAGGGTCCACCAGGGACCCCGTTCCAGGGTGTCGGCCGGCACGGCAGGCTGCCAGCCGGCCGCCTCCTTGAACGTTTGCGGCGCGGCGGCCGTCGGCGTTTCATAGGCGGGGCTGACGGCGCAGCCGGCCAGCAACAGGAAAGCGGTAGCGGCGGCCAGTGCCGGCAAATGGCGTGCGGGGACGGCGGATGGAATAGGTTTTACTTGCTTCATGATTGTGTGCTCGGGTTATCTGGCCCAGGAATGCGGCTCAATTGCTGCTCGTCGGCGCTGCGCGTGCGCAGCTTGTCGAGCAGGATGTAGACCACCGGGGTGGTCAGCAATGTGAGTAACTGGCTGGCAATCAGGCCGCCGATGATGGCGACCCCCAAGGGCTGGCGTAGCTCCGACCCCTCGCCGAAACCGATCGCCAGCGGCAAGGCGCCGAGCGCCGCCGCGAGGGTGGTCATCAGAATGGGGCGGAAACGCAGCAAACATGCCTCGCGCACCGCCTCCACCGCACTCAAGCCGCGCGAACGCTCGGCCTCCAGCGCGAAGTCGATGATCAATATAGCATTTTTCTTGACGATACCGATCAACAGGAACACGCCGATCAGCGCGATGATGGAAAACTCCATGCGGAACAGCAGCAAGGCCAGCACGGCACCCACCCCTGCCGACGGCAAGGTCGACAGCACGGTGACGGGGTGGATCAGGCTTTCGTACAGGATGCCCAGCACGATGTAGATCACCACGATGGCCGCCAGGATCAACAGCGGCTGCTCCTTGTTGCTGTCCTGCGCGCTCTTGGCCGAACCCTGGAAGCTGCCGCGCACGTTCACGGGCATGCCGATTTCCGACTCCGCCTGGGCTACGGCGGCCTGCCCGTCGCTGAGCGGATAGCCGTCGGCCAGGTTGAACGACACGGTGGTGGCCAGTTCGCCGCCCTGGTGGTTGATGGAGGTCGCCGTCGAGCTTTCCGCAAAGCTGCTGAACGAGGACAGCGGCACCATATGCGCCAGGGTCGTGGACAGGGCCGAGCCGC
The DNA here is from genome assembly GCF_059617945.1 of Janthinobacterium sp. BCJ23. NCBI lineage: Bacteria > Pseudomonadati > Pseudomonadota > Betaproteobacteria > Burkholderiales > Oxalobacteraceae > Janthinobacterium > Janthinobacterium sp. BCJ23. The sequence continues at coordinate 55,912 of NZ_JCAQAW010000007.1, forward strand.
TGGACGGGTCGCGAGCGGCCGTCGTGTTCGACGGCGCCGCGCTGGTGGTGGTACTGGTGGTGACCGTCGTGCCGCTGGCGGCGACGGCCGCCGCATTCGACGCCGGCACGTACACTGAGCGCAGCGCTTCCGGGCTTTGCGCATAGCGCGGCGCCACTTCCATGATCACGTGGTACTGGTTCAGCTCATCGTAGATGGTCGCCACCTGGCGCTGGCCGAAGCTGTTGTACAGCGCATTGTCGATATCCTTGACTTGCACGCCCAGCTGCGTGGCGCGGTCCTTGTCGATGCTGACAAAGGTTTCCACGCCGTTTTCCGCCTGGTCCGTATCCACGTCGATCAGGGCCGGCTGCAGCTTCATCTGGTCGGCCAGCTTCGCCGCCCATTTCTTCAAGTCCGCCTGGTTGTCGCTGATCAGGGTGTACTGGTAGGTCGAATTGCTGGAACGCCCGCCCATGCGCAAATCCTGCACGGGATTGAGGAACAGCGAAATACCCGTCACCTTGGCCAGCTGCGGACGCAAGCGGGCGATCACGGCCTGGCCCTTGTCCGTGCGCTGCGACGCCGGTTTCAAGTCGATGAACATGAAGCCGCCCCCTGCCCGTCCACCGCCCGTAAACCCGACGACGGTGGCGACGGCCGGATCGTCCTTGATGATGTCGACCAGCTGGCGCAATTTGCTTTGCATGGCCTGGAACGAGATGCTCTGGTCGGCGCGCATGCCGCCATTGATCTGGCCCGTATCCTGCTGCGGGAAGAAGCCCTTGGGCGCGGCCGCGAACAGGTACACGTTCAGGCCGACGACGAACACGAGGATGGTCATCACCAGCGCGGCGCTGGACAAGGCCCAGTCCAGGCAGTGCTCGTAGACTTTCAGCATGCGCTCGAAACCGCGTTCGAACCAGCGCGCGACAAGGCCGGGCGGCTTGTGCTGCTCGCCGCTTTTCAGCAGCCAGGCGCACATCATTGGCGTGGTGGTCAGCGAGATGACCAGCGAAATCATCACGGCTGCCGACAGGGTCACGGCGAATTCGCGGAACAGCCGCCCCACCTGCCCGCCCATGAACAGCAGCGGGATGAAGACGGCGACCAAGGACAGGCTGATCGACAGCACGGTAAAGCCCACTTCGCGCGCGCCCAGCAGGGCCGCCTTGAAGCGGTCCATGCCCGCCTCGATGTGGCGCTGCGTGTTTTCCAGCACCACGATGGCGTCGTCGACGACAAAGCCCGTGGCCACCGTCAGCGCCATCAGCGACAGGTTGTTCAGGCTGAAGCCCAGCATGTACATCACGCCGAAGGTGCCCAAGAGCGAGACGATGGTAGCGACAGCCGGGATGATGGTGGCGCGCACGCTGCGCAAAAAGGCGCTGACCACCAGCACGACGAGCACGATGGACAGGATCAGGGTGAACTCGATCTCGTGCAGGGACGAGCGGATGGAATTGGTGCTGTCGGACGCCACCTGCAGCTTGATGTCACCCGGCAGCTGCGCCTGCAGTTGCGGCAGCAGCGCGCGCACGCCGTCGACCGTGGCGATGACGTTGGCACCCGGCTGGCGCGTGATCAGCACGATGACGGCCGGGTCGCCGTTGAACAGGCCCAGGGTATTGTTGTTCTCCACGCCGTCGACCACTTCGGCCACGTCGTCGAGGCGGATGGCGGCGCCGTCGCGCCAGGCCACGACCAGGCTGCGGTAATCGGCCGCGCTGCGCCCGCCCGAAGCCGTCGCCGCGCCCGAATAGATTTGCAGACTGCGCTCGTCGCCGGAAATGGCGCCCTTGGGCCGGTTGGCGTTGCTGGCCTGGATGGCCGCGCGCACGTCTTCCATCGACACGCTGTAGTGATTGAGCTGGTATGGCAGCAGTTCCACGCGCACGGCCGGCAGCGAGCCGCCGCCCAGTTCCACGTCGCCCACGCCCTTCACTTGCGCCACCTTCTGCTGCACCAGATTCGACACAGCATCGTAGATCTGGCCTGGCGTGCGCGTTTTCGACGTCAGCGCCAGGATGATCACGGGCGCGTCGGACGGATTGGCCTTGCGGTAGGTGGGGTTGCTGCGCAAGGTGGCCGGCAAGTCCACGCGCGCGGCGGCAATCGCCGCCTGCACTTCGCGCGCGGCCGAATCGATCTTGCGGTTCAGGTCGAACTGCAGGTTGATGCGCGCCGAGCCCGTGCCCGACGACGACGTCATCTCGTTCACGCCCGAGATCACACCGAGGCGCCGTTCCAGCGGCGTGGCCACCGACGTGGCCATGGTCGCGGGACTGGCGCCGGGCAGGCTGGCGCTGACGGAAATGGTCGGATAATCGACCTGCGGCAGCGGCGAGACGGGCAGCACGAAGAAGGCGCCGACACCGGCCAGCGCGATGCCGATGGTCAGCAGCACGGTGGCGATCGGACGCTTGACGAACGGTTCGGACAGGTTCACGCGGCGCTCCCCGCGTTATCGGCCGGCTTGTCCAGGTTGACGCCCCGCGCTCTGGAGGCGAAGCGCTGTCCCAGGCGGTCGAAGCCCAGGTAGATGACGGGCGTGGTAAACAGGGTCAGCACCTGGCTGACGATCAGGCCGCCGAAGATGGCCAGGCCCAGCGGACGGCGCAACTCGGCGCCCTCGCCCCAGCCCAGCATCAGCGGCACGGCCGCGAACAACGCCGCCAGGGTCGTCATCAGGATGGGACGGAAGCGCAGCAGCGCCGCCTGGTGGATGGCTTCCTGCGGGCTCTTGCCTTCATCGCGTTCGGCCTCGATGGCGAAGTCGATCATCATGATGGCGTTCTTTTTCACGATGCCAATCAGCAGGATGATGCCGATGATGCCGATCACGCCCAGGTCCTGCCCCGAGATCATCAGCGCCAGCAAGGCGCCCACGCCGGCCGACGGCAGGGTCGACAGGATCGTCAGCGGGTGGATATAGCTTTCGTACAGCACGCCGAGCACGATGTACACGCAGACGACGGCGGCCAGAATGAGCCACAGCTGATTCGACAGCGAGTTTTCATACGCGCCGGCCGCGCCGAGGAAAGTCAATGTCACCGATGGCGGCAAGGCGATGTCCTTGGCGGCCTGGCGGATGGCGTCGACGGCGCTGCCCAGCGCCACGCCCTGCGTCGTGTCAAAACCGAGGGTCGTGGCAGGGTATTGCGCCACGTGCGTGATTTGCAGCGGCGCCTGTTTTTCGCTGACGCTGGCAAAGGCGGACAGCGGCGTCGACTTGCCGGAACCCGTGCGCACCTGCAGGTCCGACAGGTCGGACGGCGTGGTGACGATGCCCGGTTGCGCTTCGAGGATCACGCGGTACTGGTTGGTTTCCGTGAAAATCGTCGAAATGATGCGCTGGCCGAAAGCGTTGTACAGCGCGTCGTCGACGGTGGCCGTGGTGACGGACATGCGCGCGGCGCTGTCGCGGTCAATCGCCACGGTGACGGCGGCGCCCGTGGCGCCCGCATCCGTGACGACGTTGCGCAGCTGCGATTTTTCACGCATGCGCGCGGCCAGCTTGCCGGCCCACTCGGTGACGGTGGCCGTGTCGGCCCCTTCGAGCGAGACGCGGTACTGCGTCGGGCCCGATTCCGCATCGATGGTCAGATCCTGCGTCGGCTGCAGGTACAGGGTCACGCCGGCGACCTTGGCCACGCGGTTGCGCAAGCGCTCCATGACCTCGTCCTGGCTGCCGCTGCGCGGACGCTTCAGGTTGATCAGCATGCTGCCCGTGTGCAGCATGGTGTTGTTGGCCGCATCGACGCCGACGAGGGAACTCAGGGTATCGACAGCGGGGTCTTCCAGTAGCGCGCTGGCGGCCGCCTGCTGCAAGGTGGCCATGCGTTCGTACGAGACGGCTTGCGAGGTTTCGATGCGCGCCTGCAGCTGGCCCGTGTCCTGCGTGGGGAACAGGCCTTTCGGAATCGTGATGTAGAGGATGACGGTCAGCACCAGGGTGGCCAGCGCCACCAGCAGGGTCAGTCCCTGGCGTTTCAGCACCCACACGAGCGCATGGTCGTACTGCACGATCACGCGGTCGAGGAAGGCCTGGATGCGCTGGCCCGTGGCGCTGACTTTTTCATCGGCGTGGCTTTTCAGCCAGCGCGCCGACATCATCGGCACCAGGGTCAGCGAGACCACGGCGGAAATCAGAATCGTGATGGCCAGGGTCATGGCAAATTCGCGGAACAAGCGGCCCACCACGTCGCCCATGAACAGCAGGGGAATCAGCACGGCGATCAGGGAGACCGTCAGCGAGATGATGGTAAAGCCGATCTGCGACGCGCCCTTCAGGGCGGCCGCCATCGGCGTTTCGCCCTCCTCGATGTAGCGGGCGATGTTTTCGATCATGACGATGGCGTCATCGACGACAAAGCCCGTGGCGATGGTCAGCGCCATCAAGGACAGGTTGTTCAGGCTGTAGCCGAGCAGATACATGACGCCGCAGGCGCCGATCAGCGAGATCGGCACGGACAGGCTGGCGATCACCGTGGCGCGCATGCTGTGCAAAAAGGCGAAGATCACCAGCACCACCAGCAGCACGGACAACAGCAGTTCCATTTCCACGTGTTCGACCGAGGCGCGGATGCCCGTCGTGCGGTCGCTCAGCACGTCGAGCTTCATGGCCGCCGGCAGGCTGGCCTGCAGGTCGGGCAGCAAGGCCTTGATGGCGTCGACCGTCTTGATGACGTTGGCGCCGGGCTGGCGCTGCACATTCAGGATGATGGCCGGCTGCTTGCCGGACCAGGCGCCCAGGCGCGTGTTTTCCGCGCTGTCGACGACGTTCGCCACGTCGGACAGGCGCACGGGCGCGCCGTTTTTATAGGTGATGATCAGGCGCTTGTAGTCTTCCGCCGTCACCAATTGATCATTGGCGTTGATGGTGAATGAACGCGTGGGGCCGTCGAAACTGCCCTTGGCGCTATTGACGTTGGCCGCCGCGATGGCCGTGCGCAGGCTGTCGAGGCCCAGGCCGTACGACGCCAGCAATTTCGTGTCGCCCTGGATGCGCACGGCCGGACGCTGGCCGCCCGACAGCGAGACGAGGCCCACGCCGTTGACCTGGCTGATCTTGAGCGCCAGGCGCGTATTGACGATGTTCTGCACCTGCGTCAGCGGCATCGTGTCGGAGGTAATCGCCAGGGTCAGCACGGGCGCGTCGGCCGGGTTGATCTTCGCGTACACGGGCGGCGCTGGCAAGTCGGTCGGCAGCAGGGAGCCGCCCGCATTGATGGCCGCCTGCACTTCCTGCTCGGCCACGTCCAGGGTCTGGCCCAGCGTGAATTGCAAGGTGATGATGGAAACGCCGGCCGCGCTGGTGGAACTCATGCGCTGCAAGCCCGACATCTGCCCGAACTGGCGCTCCAGCGGCGCCGTCACGGTCTGCCCCATGACTTCGGGGCTGGCCCCCGGATACAGGGTCTGCACCTGGATGGTGGGGAAGTCCACCTGCGGCAAGGCGGCCAGCGGCAGGAACTTGAAGCCGACCAGCCCCGCCAGCACGATGGCCAGCATCAGCAGCGCCGTGGCGACGGGGCGCTTGATGAATGGCGTCGATGGACTCATTGCGCTGCGCCCTTAGCGGGAGTGGGAGCGGTCGCCGGCGCCGGTGCGGCAGCCGATGCGGCTGCACTGGCCGCGCCGTCAGCGTGCTGGCGGCGGTGGCGGCGTTCGCCATTCGCTCCCGCTCCACCGGCGCCGCCCATGGCCGGCTTGTCGCCCGCCAAGGTGACTTTCGCGCCTTCCTTCAGGCGGTCGGCGCCTTCCGTGATGACTTGCTCTCCCGCCTCCAGGCCGGCGCGGATTTCCACCATGTCGGTGGTCGCCTGGCCCCGCGTGACCATGCGCACGGTGACGGTTTTATCCGCTTTCAGCACGTAGACGAAGTCGCCGTTGTTACTGTGGCGCAGGGCCGTGACGGGCACCAGCACGGCGCCCGTGATGTTGCCCAGCTCCAGGCGCACGTTGACGAACTGGCTGGGGAACAGCGCCATCTTGTCATTCGTGTAGCGGGCCTTGGCGCGCACGGTGCCCGTCTGCACGTCGACCTGGTTGTCGAGCGCCGTCAAGCTGCCCTTGTCCAGGGTATGCGTGCGCGTGCGGTCCAGCGCCAGCGCCGCCAGGGCCGCGCCGCCATTCAGGCGCTCCTGGATCGTCTGCACTTTATCCTGCGGCACGGAGAACTCGACGTCGATGGGCGAGAGCTGCGTCACCACCACCACGCCGCCCGTGTCGCTGGTGCTGACCAGATTGCCGATATCGACCACCTTCAGGCCGGCGCGGCCGCTGATCGGCGACACCACCTTGGTGTAGCCGAGGTTCAGCCTGGCCGTGCCTTCGGACGCGCGGTCCGTCATCACAGTGCCTTCCAGCTGCTTCACCAGAGCGGCCTGCGTGTCGACGTCCTGGCGCGCGATGGAATCCTGGCCCAGCAAAGTCTGATAGCGTTTCAGGGTCAGGCGCGCGTTTTCCAGCTGCGCCTCATCGCGCTGGCGCTGGCCCGTGGCCTGCATCAGCGCCATCTCGAATTGTGCCGGGTCGATCTGCGCCACCACCTGGCCCGCCTTGACCATGCCGCCTTCCTTGAATTTCAATTCCTTCAAAATGCCCGACACTTGCGGGCGCACCGTCACGGTCGACGCGGCCGTCACCGTGCCCAGCGCGTCGAGCACCACGGGCAGGTCGGATTTCACGGCCGTGGCCACGCCCACGGTGGTCGAAGGGCCGCCGCGGCGCCCGCCCGGGCCACCGGGTCCGCCAGGACCGCCGGCGCCCATGCCTGGGCCGCCCTGGGCGCTGGTGCCCGAATGGGTCAGGTACCAGGCACCGCCCCCCAGCGCCGCCATCACGGCCAGCGCGATGACCGTGCCGACGATTTTCGAACGGCGGCTGCGCCGCGGGGTGTTGGGTGTTGTCTGCGAATCCATCGCTTATCCTTGTCTAGGCCGCTGGCACGGCGAGTCTGTGGCGCCGGCCGAGGTGGGACACACTCAGGCAGGACGACCGTTTTTCGGGGTTGTTTCGGTACAAAGCCGGGGGAGTCAAGAGCTGAAAATCAGCTGAAAAAACATCGCTCCCTAGCGTGAAACGACTCTAGCATAGTCATGTAACTGTTTCATTTCTACCTGAAACAATTACACACAGCCTGACAGGCATGGGAGGATCCGGCGGGCCGGCAGGCGGGCCGCCACTGTGGGGGAACGGTGGAAAAATCAGGCTTGCGGGGCGCCGCGCCCTGGCGAACACGTGGCGCGGGCGACTCGCATGCAGATACAAACTCGCTACAAATCTCCGGCCAGCCTGCTTGACCTGGCGCCACGCGGATGCTCGGGCGGCGACAGGCGGCGCCGATTCTTTACGCGGATTTACAAGCTCATGCCGAGGATGACGTCCTGGTAGTCGGTGCGGCCCACGCGAAAAGTGCGCCGGCCCAGCTGCGCAAAGCCGCAGCGCGCATAGAAGGCCAGCGCATCGTGGTTTTCCGCGTACACGCCCAGCAGCACCCGCCCCGCTCCGCTGGCGCGCGCCTGCTCCACGGCCGCCTGCATCAAACGCTGGCCCACGCGCTGGCCCTGGAAGCGGTGCAGCAGGTAGATGCGCTTGATTTCCAGGTCGTTCGGGCGCGGGCCGGCCACCGGCAGGCCCGCGGGACTGAGCACCAGGTAGCCGACGGGCGCGCCGCCCGGCGTGGCCTCGGCCAGCCACAGCCGCATGGCCGGCAGCGCCAGCCAGTCGCGGTACAGCTGCACGTCGTGCTGGCGCTGGCAATGGGCGATGACGTCGGCGCCATCGAGGATGCCGGCGAATGCTTCAAGAAAAGTGGCCTGCCCCACCAGCGCCAGCGCGTGTTCGTCGCCCTTGGCGCAAGGGCGGATGGCGATCGCGTTGGCCGTGTCTGCATTCATATCGCTTGGCATAGTCTGCTCCTCAAGGAAAACAAGCCGGGCGAAGCCGGCTTGAGGTCATATCACTACTGCGATTACTTGCCGCCTAACGGCACCTCGCACAGGCAGTGCGTGAGGGCCATGAACGGTTTATGTTCGCGCGTGATGCCGGACAGCCAGGACAGGTCCTGCGCCATGCCCAGGGCCGCGTCGGCCGGCAAGCCGGTCGTGGCCAGGCCCAGCTTCACGTGTTCGCCCAGGCCCAGCGAAGCCATGGCCTTGGAACCGAACATGCCGATCAAACGGTCCACGTTCGACGTTTCCTGCTCCAGGTAGGTCACGCGGTAATCAGTGCCCAGCTTGGCGCGCTTGGCCGCCGAGGCCAGCGCATCGCCATAGCTGCCGATGCGGTCGACCAGGTTGCGCTCTTTCGCCTGCAAGCCCGTCCAGACGCGTCCCTGCGCCACCTCATTGATTTTCTCGGGCGTGGTCTTGCGCGCCTTGGCGGCCAGGTTCAGGAAGTCGCCATACACGTGGTTGATCGAGCCCTGGATCACTTGCGCGAAACGGGGATCGAGCGGACGCAATGGGTTGCCCGCGTCGGCCAGCCACGTGGTCGGTGAGCCGGCCGTGTGGATGCCCAGCTTTTCCACCACCTTGTCGGCCGTCGGCAGAATCGCGAACACGCCGATGGAACCGGTGATGGTGGCCGCGTCGGCGATCACTTCATCGGCCGAGGTGCTGATCCAGTAGCCGCCCGAAGCGGCCACGTTGCCCATCGAGACGACCACCGGTTTGCCGGCGGCGCGCGTCAGTTCCAGTTCGCGGCGGATCAGTTCCGAGCCGAAGGCGCTGCCGCCCGGCGAATCGACGCGCAGCACGATGGCCTTGATCGATTTGTCTTCGCGTGCCTGGCGGATCAGGCGCGAGGTGGACAGGCCGCCGATGGCGCCCGGTGGCGCGATGCCGTCGCCGATTTCGCCGGAGGCGATGACCACGCCGACGGCGTCGCCGACATGCACGGGGCGCAGACGCGCCAGGTAATCGGTGTAGTTCACCTGGCGGAAGTTCGTGCCTTCCGTGTTCTTCGCGCCGCGCGCCATCATGAACTGGCGCAGTTCATCGCGCGTTTTCAGACCGTCGACCAGCTTGCCATCGAGCGACAGCTTGGCAATGTCGCCACCGGCGGCCGTCATCATGGCGGGCAGGTTATCGATCGTTTGCATGATGGCGCCGGCCGGCAGCTTGCGCGCCTTTTCCACATCCGTCGTGTAGGTGGTCCACAGGCCGTTGTTCAGGTAGCGGTCCGCTTCGGCCGCCGCTTCGGACGGGCCGTTGGCAATGAAAGGCTCGGCCGCGCTTTTGTACGTGCCCACTTTCAGCAGGTTCACCGTCACGCCTACTTTGTCGAGCGCGTCGCGGTAGTAATTGCGGTAGCGGCCAAAGCCTTCCAGCATGACGCCGCCCATCGGGTGCAGGAATACCTCGTCGGCCTTGGCCGCCACCAGGTACTGGCGCTGGTTGTAGCTCGAACCCCAGGCCGTGACTTTCTTGCCCGTGGCGCGGAAGCGTTCCACGCCGGCCGCCACTTCGCGCAGCGAAGCGAGGCCGCCGCCCTGCAATTCGTCGAGCAGGATCACCATCGAGCCGATGTCCTTGTCCTTGGAAGCCGTGTCGAGCACCGCCAGCACATCGCGCAGCTGCACCGTCTTCTTGACTTCGCCGCTGACATTGGCCAGCACGGCCTCGCGCACGCCGCCCGGGGTTTCCTCCACGAGCGGGCCTTGCAAGTCCAGCACCAGGGTGGTCTTTTCCGCCAGCGGCTTGGCGCCGCCGCCGAAGATGGCGATCAGGATGGCGATGACGATCAGCAGGAAGATCAGATTGATGACCGCGCGGCGGGTGGCGTCGAGCGCGCGCCAGAATGCGCCAAAACCGCGGCGCAGCGGCGGGAAGGGGTTGAGTGACATTGATGCTCCGTGAGGTTGTGTACCTAAAGGAAATCAATATAACTGAAAACGGGCTGAATCGTCTTATTTTGACAAGTGTGCCGCGCCTTTGATGGCCTGCCCTGGCGGCGTCGAAATGAAGAACAGGCCGCCCAGCACCAGGGCGCCATTCAGGATCAGCAATTCCAGGCCGATGCGGTAATGCTCGAACAGCAACGCCTGTTCCTGTTCGATCAGCGCGCACAGCAGCGGCCCCGCCACGGCCACCAGCGGCACCCAGCGGTCGCGCACGCCGCGCCGGCTCAGCAAGCCGAAGGCGAACAGGCCCAGCAGCGGACCATAGGTATAACTGGCCAGCTTGAGGATAACGCCTATCATGCTGGGATCGTCAAGCCATTTGAAGGCCATGATGAGGACCAGGAACAGCGCCGCAAAACCCAGGTGGACACGGCGGCGCCAGCGCATCTGCGCGGCCGGATTCAAGTCCGCCCGCCTCTGCACGCCCAGGATATCGATGCAGAAGGTGGAGGTGAGCGCCGTCAGCGCCCCGTCCACGCTGGGAAACAGCGCGGAAATGAGGGCAATGAAAAAGATCAGCTGCACCACGGCAGGGAAATGCCCGAGCACGACGGCGGGGAACAATTTGTCGCCCGTGGCCGTCACGCCGGCCAGCGGCGCATACAGGTGCAGCAAGCCGCCGAGGAACAGGAACAGCAGCAGCACGCCCGTCAGCACCACGGTCAGGCTGAGCATATTCTTTTGCGAGTCGCGCAAGGTCCGCACGGAGATATTCTTTTGCATCATCTCCTGGTCCATGCCCGTCATGGCAATCGTGATGAACATGCCGGCCACGATGTGCTTCCAGACATAGGCGGGGCTGTCCGGATCGACGGTGAAGATGCGCGTGAGGCCCTGCGCGCGCATGTGTTCGAGGCTGTCGGCAAGGGACAGGTCCATCTCGCGCAGCAAAAATACGCTGCAGATGACGAGACCGGCCAGCATGCATGCCGTTTGCAGGGTATCGGTCCAGACGATGGTCTTGACGCCGCCTTCATACGTGTACAGCAGGATCAGCAGCAGCACGGCGCACGACGTCAGCCAGAACGGCACGCCCAGGCTGTCGAGGATGGTCGCTTGCAGGATATTGACCACCAGATACAGCCGCGCTGTGGCGCCCAGCAGCCGCGACACGATGAAAAACGCCGCCCCGCTCTGGTAGGAGCGGCGTCCCAGGCGCAGTTCCAGGTAGCGGTAAATCGAGGTCAGCTGCAGCCGGTAGTACAGCGGCAGCAAGATGAAAGTGATGGCCAGGTAACCGAGTACATAGCCGATCATCAGCTGGATGTAGCCGAAACCGTTGCTGCCCACGGCGCCAGGCACGCTGATGAAGGTCACACCCGTAAGTGTCGTGCCCACCATGCCGAAGGCCACCAGCATCCAGTTGCTATCCTTGTTGCCGATGAAAAAACTGTCGTTGGTCGCATGGCGCGACGTGCGCCACGCAACACACAGCAAGATCAGGAAATACGCGAGGACGACGGCAAACAGGATGAGGGGCGACATGGGCGTTGCGCTGGCGGCAAAAAGGAACAGGGGCAGCAATATACAACAAAGCGTACAGCAATGCCCCCGGTCAATCAGGCATCAGCAGCCGCTGCGTTTCACGCGCTCCACTTCCAGACCGAACCACGGACGCAAGCGCGTGCCGACGACGTTGCCCAGAAAGGCGCAGACCAGCCACAGCCAGCCGTGCAGGCTGCCCGAGACGATGCCGCTGAAATACGCGCCAATATTGCAGCCGTAGGCCAGGCGCGCGCCGTAGCCGAGCAGCAAGCCGCCGACGATGGCGGCGATCACCGAACGGCGCGGGATGCGCCACACGGGCGCGTAGCGGCCGGCCAGCGCGGCGGCCAGCATGGCACCGAGCACGATGCCGATGTCCATCACGGACGTCTTGTCTTGCGTCAGCGGCGCGGCCAGCGCGGCCGCGTTGGCCTTGGTGGACCAGTAGGCCCAGCTGGCCGTGTCGATGCCGACCACGGACGCGGCCTTCGCGCCCCACAGCGCGAACGCGGACGTCACGCCCCAAGGGCGGCCCGACAGCGCCAGAGTGGCGAAGTTCAGCACAACGAGTGCAACGGCGCCCGCCACCAGCGGCCACGGACCGTGCAGCCAGGGCGACGCCTGCGCGGGCCGCAATGGCGTGGCGACGAGCTTGCCATGGCGGCGCTTTTCAACGAAGACCGTGATGCCGGCGATCAGCGCGAAGACGATCCAGTTCAGCGCCAGCGCGGGCACCAGGCCCAGGGTCGTCACGAGGGAAATGGGCTGGAGCTGTGGCAGCGACGTCCAGAACGGCATGTGCGCCGTGCCGATCACGGAGCCGACGATGAAGGCGGCCAGGGTGATGAGCATGCGCGTGCTGCCCCCACCCACCGTGTACAGGGTGCCGGACGCGCAACCGCCGCCCAGCTGCATGCCGATGCCGAAGATGAAGGCGCCAAAGATCACCGAGGTGCCGGCCGGAGAAACGAGGCCAGCGACGGGCGTGCCGAACAGCGTGCCGGCCGACAGCGCGGGGAAGAACACCGCCACGCCGACGGCCAGCATCAGCATTTGTGCGCGCAAGCCGTCGCCGCGCCCATCGGCGATGAAGACGCGCCAGGCGGACGTAAAACCGAAGGCCGCGTGATATAGGGTGATGCCGAGCAAGGCGCCCACCACGTACAGCGCGGACAATGTGGCGCCGACGGTTTGCGCCAAATACCAGGCGCCGAGCACGATGAGCACAAGCGCGACGCCCAGCGGTTTTGGATTGATGGCGGCGCGCAGGCGCAGCGGTGACATTGCTGTATCGGACATGGGAAATATGGGCAAGAGGAAAGTAAACGTCATTCTCGCCCGTTTCGGTGTTTTCTGCCAGAAACTTACTGGCAGATCAGGCTAGCCTAGTGCCCCACCGCATGGATCGACTTTTCACCGCCGGCACGCACAGGAATCGGATTCAAGTGATCCATCCGGCCGCTCAAGGCTGTCAGACCGAAGGCACCCAGCACGACGAGCGCGCCGATCCAGCCCGTGTGCACGAGGCCCAGGTGTTCGACGATCAGGCCGCCACCCCAGGCGCCGCCGGCGATGCCGAGGTTGAAAGCGGCGATATTCAGGCCCGACGCCACATCGACGGCGCGGGGCGTGAAGTGCTCCGCTTGCTGCACGACATACACTTGCAACCCGGCCACGTTACCGAAGGCCACGGCGCCCCACAGCAGCACGGTGATGACGACCAGCACCGGATGCGGCGCCGTGAAGGTCAGCAGCAGCAAAACAAACGCCAGCAGCAAAAAGATCAGTTTCAAGGCGCTGACGGGGCCCTTCTTGTCGGCCAGCTTGCCGCCCCAGATATTGCCGAACGCCACGGACACGCCATACACAAGCATCACCACGCCCACGGCGCCGGCGCTGAAGCCCGACACTTGCTGCAAAATCGGCGCCAGATAGGTAAAAGCGATGAAGGAGCCGCCATAGCCGACGGCCGTCATCGCATACACGAGCAGCAGGCGCGGCTGGGCCAGTACCTGCACTTGCTGCAGCAGGGAAGCCGGTTTGCTGTGGGCGATGGTCGACGGCACGTACAGCAGGCTGCCGATGAACGCCACCAGGCCGAGGGCCGAGACGGCAAGGAAGGTTTCGCGCCAGCCGAAATGCTGGCCGATGAAGGTGCCCAGCGGCACGCCCGTCACCAGGGCCACGGTCAAACCCGTAAACATGATGGCAATGGCGCTGGCCGCCTTGTCTTTCGGCACCAATGACGTAGCGATGGTCGAACCGATCGAGAAGAACACACCATGCGCCAGCCCCGTCAGGATGCGGGCGACGACGAGGGTTTCATAGCCGGGCGACTTCCACGCCAGCAAGTTACCCAGGGTGAACAAGACCATCAGCGACAACAGCAAGGTCTTGCGCGGGATCTTGCCCGTCAGGGCAGTCAGCACGGGTGCGCCGACGGCGACACCCAGCGCATACAGGCTGACCAGCAGGCCGGCCGACGGCAGGTTCACGCCCAGGTCGGCGGCGATGGTGGGCAACAGCCCCACGATGACAAACTCGGTGGTTCCGATGGCAAATGCGCTGAGGGTCAGCGCGAGCAAGGCAATGGGCATGAAAAACTCCGATAAAAGATGTTGGCGTGCAGTATCGGGGTTTTCTTTGTGCCGAAAAATACCTCCATGGGAAGAAGATAGTTGCGCGCAACTCAACAATTTGATGGTCTGCTACACTGGCTGCATCAACACGGGGTCACCACCATGAATTCAGAAAAACTGGCGCTGCTGGTCACGCGCGAAATGCCATATGGGAAATATCAGGGACGGCTGCTGGCCGACTTGCCGGGACACTACCTGGGCTGGTTCGCGCGCGAAGGCTTTCCCTCGGGCGAACTGGGCAGTTTAATCGCGCTGATGTACGAGCTCGACCACAACGACTTAAGGAGCTTGCTCGACCCCTTGCGCACGCGCAAGTCGCCGTGGCGGCCGGGCGAGTAAGGATAGCAGTCAGGCGGGTCTTAGAACTCGCGCACTTTCTTTGCCAGCATGGCGCTGAACTCGCCATTTTCCACGAGTTTTTGCAGCTCGCTGGCGCCGCCGATGAGCACGCCGTTGACAAAGACCATGGGAAACGTCGGCCAGCCCGTCCACATCTTGAGGGCGTTGCGGCGGTGCCACTGGTTCAGATAGCTGCCGTATTGCAGGTACTGGTAGGGCGTGCCCAGCACGTCAAGGATCTTGCGTGCCTTGCGCGGAAACGGATTGAGCGCCATGCCGACGACGACCACCTGGTGCGCGGCGATGGCAGCCTGCACCTCGCGCACTATGTCCTTGTGCTTGCTGCCGATCAAGGGACGGGCGGCGGAATGGATCTGGGCTTGGTCAAGGATGGCGCGGGTCATGAAAGTCCTGGGATGAGTGGCACGTGGCGTGCGGATCACGCATTGTGCCACGCAGACAGGTTGGCGTGGGCTACACTGCGCCTCTCCTCCCCTTCGCGTCAAATATATGCAAGACATCCATCCCATGCTTGAATGGCGCCGCAGCCGGTGCCTGCTCGGCGCTCTGCTGCTGGCCGCCAGCTGCGCCAGCGCCCACGCCGCCGATCCCGGCCTTGAAAGCGGCCTGCTCCACGCCCTGCACCTGAAAAAGGGCACGACGGACAGGGTGGGCACCTCGGGCAAGGCCATCGCCGCCTACATGCGCGAAGGCTATATCGGCAAGCGTCCCGACCAGCGCTTCGACTACACAGACTATTATTTGCTGAAGAAACCGGCCAGCTTCATGGGACATGAACTGGTGCTCATCGAGGAAGAATACATCTCGCAATACATAGGCTGCTGCGTCGGCCCCGGGGCCGGCGTGACGGTGAAAGTACGCGGCAACACGCAAAACCTGCAAGCGTTCGCCAGCGCCCAGCACTGCACCCTGACCGACCCGGTCGATATGCAACATGCATTGAGCGAGGTGGCCATCAAGGCCAGGCTGCCGCAAGGCCATTACGCCTCATTGAGCTGCCGCGAACGCGACGCGCAGCCCTAGCGGCTCGATGGCGGATGCCGTATGCCGTCCTGAACAATCGTTGCCGTCGAATAGGGTGATTCGCTATGCCAGCCCAGGCTCGCATACAATTTCGCCCCATCGTCCGTTGCCACCAGCACCCGGCGCGCGCTGGCCGATCGTTGCCTGGCCGCCAGCGCGGCCATCAGCGCCCGCCCCAGACCCCGGCGCCGGTGGCCGGCCTCGGTGACGATGCGGTCAAAGACAAAGACACCGGCATATTCGACGGCATGGCCGCTGGCGGCAATACCGCCATCTTCGGCCAGAATATGCGCCGTCGTAATTTCCTGTGATGTTGCCACGTCCAGGCGGTAGCCGGCAGGCAGGTCCGGCGCCTGCAGAGTGCCTTCATGGGTCATGAAATAGCCGCCGGGGCAAAGTTGCCATCGCGGCGGTAACAGCGCCAGCAATTGCTCCCCGTCACCACACATCTTGATGAAGATATGCGGACCGTGGATCGACGCTGCCAGCGCGCTGATGCCTGGAACAGGTCCCGCAAAAACGTGGCGCCGGATTTCGCCCGGCAAGCCCGTATCGACGCGCCATCCGCCGTGATCGGGCACGGGCAGCGCCAGGCCGCGCGCGATCGAACGTGCCGCCAGCCAGGCGGCAAGCAGGCCGGGATCGGCCAGATTCGACATTCCTTGTTCTTCCAATTTTCATGCTCCTACATTCGTCCCTGTCCCGCTTATGCCAGGGAAAATCTTCCGCCTACCCCAGCGGCACGTGCAAGCCCATCTTCAGGCAAGTCAGTGCCACCGACGTGCGGTAGCGGCGGATATTGTCGTCGCCGCCGAACAGGCGTTCCGTCAGCGCCTCATATTCGGCCATGCTGCTGGCGGTAATGATCAGCAGGTAATCGGCCTCGCCCGTGATCCCGTAGCACTGCTGGATGGCAGGTTCGGCCATGATGCGCGCGCGCATGCCGGCCGTGCGCTGCGGGTGCTCGTCGTGCAGATGCACTTCCACCGTCAGGATCAGGGGGCGGCCTACGCGGCTCGCGTCGAGCACGGCCACTTCATTGCGGATCACGCCGCTCTCGCGCAGGCGGCGGATGCGCCGCTGCACGGCCGGTGCCGACAAGTGCACGGCCTGGGCGATTTCACGCTGCGATGTCGTGTTATCGCGCTGCAAGATGTCGAGGATGGCCAGGTCGAAGGCGTCGAGCGTGACGGAGGGTGTGAGCGAAAGTTGCGTCATGAAGGTCAAAATGCAGTGCAAAACTCGGAGCAGACACAATAAACTTTCACTATTCCGATATCAAGCCTTTTATCACCATGCCATTACGCCGCTATTCCTCGTTGATTCCCCTGCTGGCCATCCTCGGTTCCGTCACCTGCCTGGGACTGGGCACCTCATGGGCCAAGCACAGCCTGTTTCCGCTCGTGGGCGCGCAGGGCACGACGGCCGTGCGCGTGGGCTTTTCCGCGCTGCTGCTGTTGCTGTTCTGGCGCCCGTGGCGCTGGCAGCTGAGCCGTGCCGACCTGCGCACCGTGGCCCTGTACGGCGCCGCGCTCGGCTTGACCAACCTGTGCTTCTACATGGCCTTGCGCACGATCCCGTTCGGCATCGCCGTGGCGATCGAGTTTTCCGGCCCGCTGGCCGTGGCCCTGCTGGCCTCGCGCCGCCCGCTCGACTTTGTCTGGGTGGCCCTGGCCGTGGCGGGACTGGCGCTGCTGCTGCCGCTCGGCCACGACGTCAGCAACCTCGATCCCACGGGCGTGCTGTTCGCCCTGGGCGCTGCCGTCTGCTGGGCCTCGTACATCGTCTTCGGCAAGCGCGCCAGCCATCTGCATGCGGGCCATTCCGTCTCGCTGGGCCTGGCCATGGCCGCGCTGGTGGTCGTGCCCGTCGGGGTGATGCACAGCGGCGCCGCCCTGCTCTCGCCCATCGTGCTGGGCGTAGGCCTGGGCGTGGCCCTCATTTCCAGCGCGATACCGATCTCGCTGGAAATGGTGGCCCTGAAGCGGCTGACGCCGCAAGCGTTCGGCATCATGAGCAGCATGGAGCCGGCCGTGGCCGCCATGCTCGCGTACATCCTGCTCGACGAGCGCCTCGGTGCCGGGCAATGGCTGGCGATTGCCATGATCATGGCCGCGTCGATGGGCAGTTCGTACATGGCGCAGCGCCAGAGACGCGCTGCGCCGGCTGGTGCTCAGGCCCGAATATAAATCGTGAAGCTGGCATAGATCATGACGATGCCTCGTGCTGCCTGGCCGTGCGCCAGGCCAGCAGCGCGGCCAGCACGAGCAGCGCGGCGCTGGCCGTGAAGGTGGCGCGAAAGCCGTAGCCGTCGAGCAGGATGCCGCCGACGGTGGAACCGAAGCCGATGCACAGCTGGACGACGGCCACCATCAGGCCGCCACCGGCTTCGGCGTCATCAGGCAAGGTCTGCGCCAGCCACGACCACCAGCCCGTGGGCGCGGCCGTCGCCAGCAATCCCCATAGCCCCAGCAGCACGAAGACGGGCGCCAGCTCGTCGCCGAACGCCAGCAGGGCCAGCGCGATGGCGGCCATCAGCAAGGGAATGGCGACCAGCGTGCGGTACAGGCCACGCCGCAGCACGACGCCGATCAGCGCCGTGCCGATGAAGCCGGCCACGCCGATCGCCAGCAGCAGCATCGACAAGGTGGGCACGCCGACGCGCGTGACGTTTTCCAGGAACGGACGCACATAGGTAAACAGCACGAACTGCCCCATGAAGAACGCGCCGACGGCCAGCATGCCCAGGGCCACCTGACGGCGTTCGAGCAGGCGCAAGATTTGGCCGGAACGGGCCGAACGCGGCGCCGCCGGCATCGATGGCAGGCTGCGCCACTGCCAGGCCAGCGCCAGCAGCGCCACGGGCGCCAGGCACAGGAAGGCGCCGCGCCAGCCGATGCTGGCGCCCAGATAGCTGCCCAGCGGCGCGGCCACCACGGTCGCCAGCGCATTGCCGCCGTTGAAGATGGCCAGCGCCCTGGGCACGCTGTGGCTGGGCACGAGGCGCATCGCCACGGCGACCGACATCGACCAGAATCCCCCCACCACCACGCCAATCAGCGCGCGCCCCGCCATGTACATCGCGTAGCTGGTGGCCAGTCCCACCACCAGCGCCGACACGCACATCAGGCCCGTCAACAGCAGCAGCAAGGTCTTGCGGTTCATCGATGCCGCCAGGGTAGCGATGGACAGGCTGGCCAGCACGGCGAAGGCGCCCGAGATGGCGATGCCATAGCCGGCCAGGCCTTCGCTGACGCGCAAGTCCGCCGCCAAGGGCGTGAGCAGGCTGACCGGCATGAATTCGGAAGCGATCAGGGTGAACACGCACAGGGTCATGGCAAAGATGCCGCCCCAGAACGCGGGCGCTGCCGCCTCGCTGCGGACCGCGCTCATGCCGCCAGGGCGCGCTGAAAGAACGACGCCAGCTTGTCCCACGGGATCAGGGTCACGCGGTCATACAGGTCGACGTGGCCGGCGCCGGCAACGTAATGGAGCTCCTTCGGCTCGGCGGCGCGCCGGTAGGCATCCTCGCTGAACTCCTTCGAGTGCGCCTGGTCGCCCGTGATGAACAGCAGCGGACGGGGCGAGATCGTCTCGATATCGATGAAGGGATAGAAATTCATGAACTTGACGTTGCTGCTCAAGGTGGGACGGGTGGCGCGCTCGGGCAGCTGGCCGGCAGGGATGTAGGCGCCGCGCGGCGTGCGGTAGAAGTCGTGGAATTCGCGTTCGATAGCACTTGGGTTGGCGCTCAGCTCGGGCAAGGTACCGCTCGTGTACGCGGTGGCGCCGCCGGCAAATTCCACCTGGCGCTGGCGCGCGGCCGCAGCGATATAAGCCTGGCGCTGCGCCAGCGTTTGCGTGCGGCGCAAGCCATGGCGGCTGGCGCTGCCCATGTCGTACATGCTCACCGTGGCGACGGCCTTGATGCGCGGGTCGATCTTGGCCGCGCTGATGACAAAGCTGCCGCTGCCGCAAATGCCGATGGCGGCGATGCGTTCGCTGTCGACAACCGCTTGTGCGCCGAGAAAATCGACGGCCGCGCTGAAATCCTCGGCGTAGATATCGGGCGAGACGGCGTTGCGCGGCCGCCCTTCGCTCTCGCCCCAGAACGACAGGTCCAGCGACAGGGCGACGAAGCCCTGCTCGGCCATTTTGGTCGCATACAGGTTCGCGCTTTGCTCCTTGACGGCGCCCATCGGGTGGCCAACGATGATGGCAGCGTGCCGGCAAGCGGGGTCCAGCTGCGCCGGCAGGAACAGATTGCCGGCAACCGTCATCTGATACTGGTTCCGGAAGCGCACCGGCTGCACCGTCACCTTGCCGCTCTTGTAGAAATTGTCGGCGCCATCGGGCATGGCTGGCAAGGCCGGCGCGGCGGATGCGAAAATGGGTGCGCCAAGGACGGACAGGACGCCCAGTGCCGCCATACCCGTGCCCGCGGCCTTGACGAATTCGCGGCGGCCAGCTGTCGTTTTCATGCGTGTTGTCTTCATGCCCATGCTCCTTTAAAAGTCAGGGCACCATCTTGACGCAGGCAAGCTCTTTTGATTAGCGGGTACAATCTTGATGTAGTTGTGAGAAAAATTCAGCAATGAGCCAAACCAAAGTCAACGATCTGCAAGCCTTCCTCGCCGTGGCGCGGGAACGCAGCTTTACCAAGGCCGCCGCCAGGCTGGGCATCACCGCGTCCGCGCTCAGCCATACCATCCGCACCCTGGAAGAACGGCTGGGCGTGCGTCTGCTGGCGCGCACCACGCGCAACGTGGCGCCCACCGACGCGGGCGAAAAGCTCATGCTGGCCATCGCGCCCCTGTTCGAGCAGATCGCCGCCGAGGTCGAGGCGCTGGGCGCGCTGCGCGACAAGCCGCGCGGCACTATCCGCGTCACCTGCACCGACGACCATATCGAACTGCTGCTGCGCCCCATGCTGGCCGGCTTCCTGCGCGACTATCCCGACATCAGCCTGGAACTGGTGGTCGACTACGGCTTTACGAATGTGGTCGAGCAGCGCTTCGACGCCGGCATCCGCCTGGGCGAAGCGATCAGCAAGGACATGATCGCCGTGCGCATCGGCCCCGACTGGCGCCTGGCCGTGGTGGGATCGCCCGCGTATTTCGCGCGCCATGGGGCGCCCGCGACGCCGCATGCGCTGACGGAATTCGCTTGCGTGAATATCCGCCACCGGCCCGCTGGCGCCATCTACGCCTGGGAATTCGAAAAGGATGGCCAAGCCTTTGCCGTCAAGGCCGAAGGCCAGCTGGTGTTCAACAGCATCATGCACGTGCTCAATGCGGCGCTCGACGGCATCGGCCTGGCGTATGTGCCCGAGCCCCTGCTGGCGCCCTACCTGGCCGATGGCCGCCTGGTCGAAATCCTCGCCGACTGGTGCCCCACCTTCCAGGGCTACCACCTGTACTACCCGAACCGGCGCCAGGCCACGCCCGCGTTTTCAGCCTTCGTGGAGGCGCTGCGCTACCGCGCCTGATTTCGCCACGTTCCTGCGCGCCAGCCAGGCCAGCGGCAGCAAGGCGAGCAATGCCGCTGCCACGCCGGCCCACGGCGACGACGCCATCAACTGGCGCGAGACCATCAGCGCACCGAGCATGGAACCCAAGGAAATGCCGAGGTTAAACGCGGAAATGTTCAGGCCCGAAGCGAAATCGACGGCGTGCGGCGTGTAGCGCTCGGCCGTGGCCAGCATGCCGGCCTGCAGGGCGGGCGACAGGCCGAAGGCGAACACGCCCCAGACGAACAGCATCACCGTCATCATCCACTGCGAGCTGATGCTGAGCGCCACGCCCGCTTGCGTAACGGCCAGCAACAGCAGCATCACACGCAAGGCCTTTTGCCAGCCCAGGTGACTCGTCAGGTAGCCGCCCGCCAGGTTGCCAGCAAAGGTGGCGACGCCGAACACGATCAGCAAGGCGCTGGCCATGGTGGCGGAAAAACCTGTCACGTCCGTCAGGATGGGCGTGATAAACGTAAAGGCGGCAAAGCTGCTGCCGAAACCGAACGTCGTCACGGCCATCATGGTCAAAATGGGACCGCTGCCCAGGGCCGCCAGCTGCGTCATGGCCTTGCCGCCCTTGCCTTGCACTAAACCGGCCGGCAGCCAGCGCGCCATGGCGGCCAGGCCCAGCGCGGCCAGGACCACCACGGCAAAGAAGGGCAAGCGCCAGCCCATCAAATTGCCGAGGAAGCTGCCGAACGGCACGCCGATCACCATGGCCAGGGTCAATCCCGCGAACATCACGGAAATCGCCCTGCCCGCCTGCGCCTTGTCCACCAGGCTGGCGGCCACGGTGGCGCCGATGGCAAAGTAGGTGCCGTGCGCGACGGCTGTGATGACCCGCCCCAGCAGCAACAGTTCGAACGTGTGGGAAAACGCTGCCAGCAGGTTACCTGCCAGGAACACACTCATCAGCCCCAGCAGGGCCGCCTTGCGCGGCAGGCGCGACATCAAGAGCACCAGCAGCGGCGTGCCGATGGCCAGCGCCAGCGCATACAGGCTCACGAGCGAGCCGGCCGATTCGATGGAAATTCGCAAATCTTTCGCGATGCTTGGCAAGATGCCGACGACGATGAATTCGGTCACGCCGATGGCAAAGGCGCCGACGGCCAGTGCCAGCACGCCGGGCGGCATCTTGCTTGTTTGAGGGGAAACAGGGCTTGCGGTGGTCATGGCATTCTCCGGCTGAGTTCAAGCCAGCCAGTGTATCGGGCATTCCGCTTTTGATATAGACTCCGATAATGGAAACACCTGTGAAATGGATTCAATAATGGCCAGGCAAGACATCAACCGCGCGTTCGAGATGGCCGTCTTCGTCGCCGTGGTGGAAACGGGGGCGTTCTCCGCCGCCGCGCGCCGCCTGGCCTTGACGCCATCGGCCGTGAGCAAGCTCGTCAACCGCCTGGAAGCGCGGCTCGGCGCCCGTTTGCTCCAGCGCAGCACGCGCCAGCTGCACACGACGCCCGAGGGCGACGCCTTCTTCGTGCAGTGCAAGCGCATCCTCGACGATATCGACGGCGCCGAGCGCGAAGCATCGCAAGGCGCGGCGCCGCGCGGGCGCTTGCGCATCAACTGTTTCGTGCCGTTCGGCGTACGCCATCTGCTGCCCATCCTGCCCGAGTTCACGCAGCGCTATCCCGACATCGTGCTCGACGTCGTCGTCAGCGACGCCATCGTCGACTTGCTGGAAGACCGCACCGACATCGCCATCCGCACGGGCAAGCTGAAGGAATCGAACCTGGTGGCGCGCAAGCTGGGCGAAGACGCGATGGTCGTCGTGGCCTCGCCCGCCTACGCGGCACGCCACGGCTTGCCGCACACGCCGCAGGATTTATCCACGCACAATCTGCTGGCGTTCAACTTCCGCTGCCAGAACGAAACCTGGCCCTTCCTCGATGGCGCGGGCGGAACGATGCAGGTGGCGCCGCAGGGCAATACCTGCGTCAGCGATGGCGAAAGCATGCGCCAGCTGGTGCTGGCCGGCATGGGACTGGGACGCTTTTCACGCCAGCACGTGCTGCGCGATATCGAGCGGGGCGATTTGATTCCCGTGCTGCAGGACTACAATCCGGGCGACAGGGAACTCGTGCACGCCGTCTTCGTGGGACCGGGCTTGCAAGTGCCGGCCAGGGTGCGCGTGATGCTCGATTATCTGCTGGAAAAAGTGCAGCTGGGGTGAGCGCCACCTGCCCACATCGCGTCTTATAATCGGCCGTATCGTTGAACTTCCAGGGAACCGCGCCATGCACGATGACTTGATCCATACCTTGCAAACCCGCTTCAGCAAGCACATGCACCGCCATCCAGGATGGACGTGGGACAAGGTGCTGGCGCGGCTGAATGCCGCTCCCGCCAGCCTGGCGGTCTTGGAGCAAATGGAAGACACGGGCGGCGAACCGGACGTCATCGGGCACGCCGGCGGCACGGGCGCCGTCACGTTTTGCGATTGTTCGGCAGAAAGCCCGCTCGGCCGGCGCAGCCTGTGTTTCGATGCTGATGCCCTGGCCGCGCGCAAGGCCAACAAGCCGGCCGGCAGCGCCATGGCCATGGCGCAAACGATGGGAGTCACACTGCTGACGGAAACGCAGTACCGCCAGTTGCAGGAACTGGAACCGTTCGACCGCAAGACCTCGAGCTGGATCGCGACGCCGGACAGCATCCGTGCGCTGGGCGGCGCCCTGTTTTGCGACCGCCGCTATGAGCAGGTCTTCGTCTATCACAATGGCGCCGACTCGTATTATGCGAGCCGGGGTTTCCGTGGCTTGCTGCGCGTCTGACCGCTAAGGCTTCAGACTGCCGCTTCCAGGCGCAATTGCCGGCCTTCATCGAGCATCAGCTCGAACTCGGCCGCCGGCACGGCCGGGCTGAACAGATAGCCTTGCAGCTGGTCGCAGCCGAGTTCGCGCAGGAAGCGCATCTGCTCGGCCGTTTCTACCCCTTCGGCGACGATTTCCTGGCGCAGCTGCTGCGCCATGGTGACGATGGCGCGGGCGATGGCGCAATCGTTTTCCTCGAACGGCAAACCGATGACGAACGAGCGGTCGATCTTCAAGGTACTGATGGGGAATTTCTTCAGGTAGGCGAGGCTGGAATAGCCGGTGCCGAAGTCGTCCAGCGCCAGCGCCAGGCCCATGGCCACCAGCTGGTTCATGATGTCGATGACCTTGTCGGCGCCACGCATCAGCAGGCTTTCCGTGATTTCCAGCATGATCTGGTCGGGCCGCACGCCGTAGCGCTCGAGCACGGCCGCTATGCGCGCCGGCAACTGCTCATCGAACTGGCGCGCCGACAGGTTGACGGCGATGGCCGGCATGTGCAGGCCCCGGTCTTCCCAGCTGCGGATCTGGCGGCATGCCTCGTCCAGCACCCAGGTGCCCAGTTCCAGAATCAAACTGGTTTCCTCGGCAACGGGGATGAAGACGCCGGGCGAGACCATGCCGCGCATCGGATGCTTCCAGCGCAGCAAGGCTTCCGCGCCCACGATGCGTCCGCTGGCCAGGCTCACTTTCGGCTGGTAATGCAATTCCAGCTCCTTGTCGCCCAGCGCCAGCCGCATTTCGCTTTCCAGACGCAAATGTTCCTTGGCCCTGCGGTTCATGTCTTCGCGATAGAACAGGAAGGTCGATTCGATCGTCTGCCCCGCCTTGGACACGGCCACGTCGGCAAAGCGGAACAGGGCCGGCGCTTCCAGGCCATCTTCCGGATACACGGTGATGCCGATGCTGGCGCCCACATGCAGCGCGTGCGCATCGATATTGATCGGCGCCTCGAGCAGGTTGAGCAGCTTTTGCGCCACATTCGCCGCATGTTCGCGCTTTTCGATATGCAGCAGGGCCACGACGAACTTGCTGTTGTCGACGCGCGCCAGGATGTCCGCGTCGCGCAGGGCGCCACGGAACAGCTGGCCGATGGCGATCACCAGCTGGTCGCCCACTTCATGGCCCAGGGTATCGCTGATGGAACCGATGCGGCTGATGTCGATGACCATCAGCGCGCCATGCGTGCCCTGGCGTTTCGCTTCGGCCAGGCCCTGGTCGACCAATTGATTGAGCAGGCAGCGGTTGGGCAAGCCCGTCAGGCTGTCGTAGTTGGCCATGCGCTGCATGCGCGCTTCCGCATCCTTGTGCACCGAGATATCGGAAAACAGGGAAAACACGTGGCTGATTTCGCCGAATTCGTCGCGCACGACGCTGATGGTGACGTCTTGCGGGAACAGTTCGCCATTCTTGCGCTTGCCGATGATTTCGCCGCGCCAGGAACCGTGTCCGCGCATGGCGGCGCGCACCTTGGCGCGGAAATCGGGGTCGTGCACGCCCGAGCGCAGCAAGTCCGGCGTGCGGCCGATGGCTTCGGCAGGCGAATAGCCGGTGATGCGGCTGAACGAACTGTTGATCGAGACGATGCGCTCTTCCGCATCCGTGATCAGCACGGCTTGCTCGCTGTCTTCGATGATGCGCGCGTGCAACCTGACCTTGTCCACGTCGGACAGCGGCTCGCTCATGGCCGACAGGCGCACGGCCATGCCGCATGCCTTGCCCGCCTGGTCGTGGATCACGTGGCGGTGCATGCGCAGCCACGTCACCATGCCCGACTTCTTGCGCCGGCGCACATCGGTAGCCACGTCGCCCTGCATGAAATGCAGTTCCAGCACGCTCGCTTCCGCGTCGTCTTCCGGATACAAAAACAGGATGTGCTGGCCCAGCGCCTCGATTTCGGAATAGCCGAACATCTGTTCGGCGCCATGGTTCCAGCCGATCAAAAAGCCGTCGGGATCGATTTCCAGCAAGGCGTCGGGGGGCGCCACGCGCACGACGGGCCGGCTGGCGCCGCGCAGCCGTTCCAGCTCTTCCTCCAGCCGCGCCAGCGTGGCGGCCTGCTGCGGCCCCGCCTGTTCACGGGCGTCCTGGGCCAGGCGCAGGCACAGCGCGACCTTCGCCTCAAGCATGGCAACCCCACTCGTGGGCCAGGTCAGGGGAAGGTATCAGGGGCGCTGCGGTGTGTGTAATCATCAAAATCCCACTGTGGGGCATGGAGGTCGGGCAAGAAATACGATTGCAATACTGCGAATATGGTAACTTAAAAATGTTGGCGTATGTCAACATTTTAAGGCCTACGCCGAATGGCCCGGCAGATGCTGCGCCAGGCGGGCAAACACATCCGGTTCGCGCATGCGCGCCATCCACCAGCGCAATGCCGCGCCATCCTCGCCCACTCGCCAGGCCAGGTAAAACGTTTCCGACGGTTTCGGCTCTTCCACGGCCTTTTCCACCAGCAAGCCGCGCGCGATGGCGGCGCGGGCGCACGGTCCCGGCAGGAAGCCAAAGCCCAGCCCCAGCACCTGGTAATCGAACTTGACCTGCATGTTCGGCACGCTCAAGGCATCCTGGCCCAGCAGCAGACCCACGGTGCGCGGCGCCATCTGGCGTGCCGAATCGGCCACCACCACGGCCCGGTGCTGCTGCAGGTGGCCGCGCGACAACGGTTCCCGCACCTGCGCCAGCGGATGCGTGGGCGCCACGGTAAAGACGAAGTCGAGCATGCCGATCGGCTGCGCGATATAGCCGCCGCCCGCCGGTCCGTCGCCGGGCGCGCCCACGAGCAAGTCGGCGCGCCGGTCCAGCAGCGCTTCCCACGTGCCCGACAGGGTGTCTTGCGACAGGCGCAGGCGCGTCTGCTGCGCCACGTCGTAAAAGGCGCGCACGTCGTCGGCCAGGGCCACGGCGGAAAACATGGAATCGATGCCGATCGACAATTCCGTTTCCCAGCCGGACGCCACCCTGCGCACGCGGTGCTCGAGGTCCTGTGCCGCCTTCAATAGATAACGGCCCTCTTTCAGCAATTCCTGGCCAGCCGCCGTCAGCATGACTTTCGGGCCATTGCGCTGGAACACTTGCACGCCCAGGTCGTCTTCCAGCTTGGCCACCGTATAGGAAATAGTGGACGGGACTTTATGCAACTCCTTGCCGGCCGACGAGAACGATCCGCGGCGGTCGATGGCGTCAACGATTTGCAGGGCTTCCAGGCTCAGTCTTAACATTCGATTTTTTCGATCATAGGTCGCAAGATTTTCCGTTTTTCTTTCTCTGCTGGGGGGCCTATACTTTGTTCATCGTACAGCGAGGGGCAGAAAAGAAGCCACGGCGTAACGCCAGGCAACGGTCCTTCGAAATTATCGCACATTAACTTATAGAAACGGAGTCCACCATGTTACAGATTCGTCATAGCGAAGAACGCGGCGCAGCCAACCACGGCTGGCTCAATTCCCACCACAGCTTTTCCTTCGGCAGCTACCATGATCCGCTGCATATGGGCTTTGGCCCCTTGCTGGTGATCAATGAAGACCGGGTCACGCCTGGCCAGGGTTTCGGCACGCACGGCCACCGCGACATGGAAATCATTTCGTATGTGCTCGACGGCGCGCTGGAACACAAGGACAGCATGGGCACGGGCTCCGTCCTGCACTACGGCGATGTGCAGCGCATGAGCGCCGGCAGCGGCGTGCGCCACAGCGAGTTCAACCACTCGGCAACGGAGGGCTTGCACTTCCTGCAGATCTGGATCCAGCCGAACGTGACGGGCATTCCGCCCAGCTATGAAGAGAAACACTTCACGCCGGAAAGCAAACGGGGCAAGCTGCGCCTGATCGCCTCCTCCGACGGCCGCCAGGGTTCCGTGCTGATCCACCAGAATGCGGCCATCTACGCCAGCATCCTGCAGGAAGGCGAACAGGCCGAACATGCGCTGGAAGAAGGCCGCCTCGCCTATGTGCACCTGATCCGAGGCAGCCTGGTCGTCAACGGCACGCCGTTGAAAGCGGGCGATGCGCTGAAGCTGACGCAGGAAGCAGCCGTGACATTGACACAGGCAGAAGACGCTGAAGTGCTCGTCTTCGACCTGCCAAAATAATTAACAGACAAATATACAGAAAGAGAAAATCATGGAAAACAGAAGCAACGTATTGCTGCCCCTCGGCCGTGCCGCCCTTGGCGTGCTGTTCTTTGTCTCGGGCTTGCTGAAAATCGGCGGCTTTGCCGGTGTGGCCGGCTACATGGCCAGCCAGGGCTTGCCGATCGCCAATATCTTGCTGGTGGGCGTGATCGTGCTGGAAGTGGGCGGCGGCTTGCTCTTGATCACGGGCTGGCAGGCGCGCTGGGCGGCGCTGGCCCTGGCGCTGTTCCTGATCCCGACTACCGTGATCTTCCACGCCTTCTGGAGCGCCGATGCGGCCCACTTCCAGGACCAGCTGACGAACTTCCTGAAGAACCTGTCCATCTTCGGCGGCATGCTCTTGCTGGTGGAACGCGGCTTTCGCCAGGCCAAGTAAGGCCAAGGCTGCCTGACCGGACGGGCCCGTCATCGACGCGGCCCGCCCTGCCGGCAGCCTGTCACCGTTTTGTCATCAAGCTGACATGGCGCTGTCACATTCGCCAACTATCATGCGGTTGCCATTTAAATCACGCAACCACAGGACATCGCAGCCCATGAACAAGCCCAACGATCTGGCCATCAGCGCCACCGATCTGAACGACATTGACAGCAACGCGTCCCACGACAACCATTTCAACAGCATCCTGAACGCCCGCCTGAGCCGCCGCAACTGGCTGCGCGGCAGCGCCGTCACGGCCGCTACCGCCGTCATGGGGTCGATGGGCCTGTCCGCTTGCGGTGGCGGCAGCGATGCGGTCGCCGTCACGCCGACGCCGACGCCGACGCCTGAAAAACTGCTGGCCTTCACGGCCGTGCCAAAAAGCCTGGCCGACGTCGTGTCGGTACCGGCCGGCTACACGGCCACGGCCCTGTACGCGCTGGGCGACTCGCTGCGCGCGGCCACGCCAGCGTACAAGAATGACGGCAGCGATACCGATTTCGACAACCGCGCCGGCGACCACCACGACGGCATGGAATACTACGGCCTGTCCGCCGCCGGCGCACCGCTGGCGTCCGGCGCCGAACGGGGCTTGCTGGCGATGAACCACGAAGCGACCACGGACGAAAAACTGTCCTCGCACTTCCTGCACGTGAATGGCGGCACCACCTCGCTGCCCCGCCCTGCGGCCGAAGTCGACAAGGAAGTGGCCGTCCACGGCCTGAGCGTGGTGGAAGTCAAGAAGACGGGCAGCGCCTGGGCTACCGTCAACGATTCCGCCTTCAACCGCCGCGTCACGCCGCTGACGGACATCGAGATCGCCGGCCCCGTGCGCGGCAACGCCCTCGTGGTCACCAAATATTCGCCGACCGGCACCAAGACGCGCGGCACCATCAACAATTGCGGCACGGGCAAGTCGCCTTGGGGCAGCTACCTGTCCGGCGAAGAAAACTGGGCCGGCTACTTCACGCGCTCGGCCACCGACAACGCGGCGCGCGGCGACAAGTCCGTCGTGTCGCTGAACCGCTATGGCCGCAGCCAGGGCGGCGCCTCGCGCCACGGCTGGGAAACGGGCGGCAGCGACGACAAGTACGCGCGCTGGAATCTGAGCAAGATCGGCGCGTCGACCAACGGCAGCGACGACTACCGCAATGAGCTGAACGGCATGGGCTACATCGTCGAAATGGATCCGTACGACAAAACCAAGGCCATCCGCAAGCGCACGGCGCTGGGCCGCTACGCGCACGAAAGCGCCGCCTTCAGCGTGCCGGCCGTGGGCCAGCAGCTTGCCGTCTACATGGGCGACGATTCGCGCAACGAATACATCTACAAGTTCGTCACGACGGCCGTCTGGGCCGCCGCCGATGCCAATCCGGCCGACCGTATCGCCACCGGCGACAAATACCTCGATTCGGGCAAGCTGTACGTGGCCAAGCTGGCCGCCGACGGCACGGGCCAGTGGATCGAGCTGGCCATGTCGAACGCGCTGATCCAGGCCTACAGCGCCTACAAGTTCGCCGACCTGGCCGACGTGCTGGTCAACGCCCGCCTGGCGGCCGACGCCGTGGGCGCCACAAAAATGGACCGTCCGGAATGGTGCTCGGTCAACCCGGCCAATGGCGAGATCTACTACACGCTGACCAATAACTCGAACCGCACCGTCAATCCGAGCGGCTCGTCGCAGCTGGCGCCGGACAGCGCCAATCCGCGCGCCTACACGGACATGAAGGGCAGCAGCGCGCAGAACGGCAATCCGAACGGCCACATCATCCGCTTCAAGGAAGGCACGGGCGCGGCCGCGGCCACCAGCTTTACGTGGGACGTCTACCTGTTCGGCGCCGAGAGCGGCGCCGATGCCAGCAAGATCAACCTGTCGAACCTGACGGCCGACCAGGATTTCTCAAGCCCTGACGGCCTGGCCTTCAGCCCGTACACGGGCATCTGCTGGATCCAGACGGACGATGGCGCGTACACGGATGTGACCAACTGCATGATGCTGGCGGCCATTCCCGGCAAGGTCGGCGACGGCGCCAAGTCCACGTTGAACTACGCGACAGCGGCCGGCGGCAACCTGGCGGTCGACACCTTCATCGGCAAGAAACCCACGGCCGATACGCTCAAGCGCTTCCTGGTGGGACCGGTCGGCTCGGAAATCACGGGCATCAGCGAAACGCCTGACGGCAAGACCATGTTCATCAACATCCAGCACCCGGGCGAAAACACCTCGCTGGCGAATATCGGCGATCCGTCCAAATACACGAGCCAGTGGCCGGCCAACGCCGGCTATGGCGCCGGCAAGCGCCCTCGTTCGGCCACCATCGTGATCACCAAGAACGATGGCGGACGCATCGGCAGCTGATGTCCCGTGCCTGGCGGCGGCTACCGCCAGGCAAAGCCAGCAATTCACCTTGTAAAAGGAGGAAGTGCCCCTAAGTAAGGCTTATCACCAGACATTGCAACGACCGAATGGCAGCCAGGGAAAACGTTTCCCTGCTTTTTGGTATGATGGCAAGGCGCGCCGGCACCGGAGTGGTGTCGCGCGCCTTTTATTTTTGATAATTACTTATATGAGCACAACCATGCAAAGCGGCGCAGACATCCTGGCGACAGGCGAATTGGATTACACGACTTCCTGCGCACTGCCGACGCCGTGGGCCCAGTTCACCTTGCACGCCTTTGTCGAACATGCCACGGGCAAGGAACACCTGGCCATGGTGCTGGGCGATATCGGCAACGGCGAACCGGTGCTGGCGCGCGTGCATTCCGAGTGCCTGACGGGCGACGTGCTGTTTTCGCAGCGCTGCGACTGCGGCGCGCAGCTCGAGGGCGCCCTGAAACGCATCGCCGAAGAAGGCCGCGGCATCTTGCTGTACCTGCGCCAGGAAGGGCGCGGCATCGGCCTGATCAACAAGATCCGCGCCTACCGCCTGCAGGAAGCGGGCGCCGACACGGTGCAGGCGAATGAACAGCTGGGCTTCAAGGCCGACGCGCGCAACTACACCTTGTGCAAGCCCATGTTCGCGCAATTCGGCATCCACAGCCTGCGTCTGATGACGAACAACCCGCGCAAGATCGCGGCAATGGAAGCGCTGGGCATCACGGTGGCCGAACGGGTGCCGCTGCTGGTCAACCGCAACGCCTTCAACCAGCACTACCTGAATACCAAGCAAAGCAAGCTGGGTCACATGATGACGCCGGAAACGGCCCCGGCGCTGGAAGACGGCGCCCTGTAATTGCTGCCCCGGCTTGCCGGGCCGGCGCATGCCGGCCCTCGTCCGCCGCGCTCCTGCTCACGCACAAAGGATGCATGAAATTATCTGACTACGCCTTCCTGCTGGCCAGCCTGTGCGCTGGCGCAGGTGCACACGCGGCCCCGGCGCCTGCGCCAGCCGCTGCCCCCGCCGCTTCGACTCCTCCCGCCAAACCGCCGCCGGCCACCGCCGCGCCCGCCGCCACCGAACATGCGGCCCTGCCGCCACCCTCGTCGGCCGCGCAAAAACTGTACACGGCCGCGCGTGCCGACATCCTGCAAGTGCGCGTGCTGCTGAAAAACGGCCGCACGCAGTCGTCGGTCGGCTCGGGCTTCTTGATCGGCACGGGCGACCTGGTGGTGAGCAACTATCACGTGGTGTCCCAGTTCGCGCTCGACCCCGATACCTATGTGGGCGAATGGGTCGACACGAGCGGCCAGCGCGGTAACGTGGAATTGCTGGCCGTCGACGTGCTGCACGACTTGGCCGTGCTGCGCGTCAACCGCCACGGCACGGGTTTCTTCAAGATGCCGGAAACGCTGGCGCCGCTGACGCAAGGCCAATACCTGTATTCGATGGGCAATCCGCTGGACCTGGGCTTCGCCATTTCGGAAGGTTCGTACAACGGCGTCGTCACACGCAGCTTCTACGATCAGCTGATGTTTACGGGGCCGATCAATTCCGGCATGAGCGGCGGCCCCAGCGTCACCGCGAATGGCGACGTGGCCGGCGTGAACGTGTCGAAACGCCTCGATGGCGAACTCGTCAGTTTTCTCGTACCGGCCCGCTATGCCCAGCAATTGCTGGCCAAGGTGGCGCAGCAAGGCAAGCCGCCGAAAGACTTCAAGCCGCTGGTGACGGCGCAGCTGCTGGCGCACCAGGAAGTCATGCTGGCGCGCCTGCTCGACACGCCCTTGAGCCTGAAAGCCATGGGCCCGTACCGCGTGCCCGTGCGCGAGTCGGACCAGATGCGCTGCTGGGGCCGCTCCAACGTCAAGTCCGACAAGCCCTACATGCTCGACAACACCAGCTGCGCCATGGAATCGGCCATCTTCATTTCCGGCGCCCTGCAGACGGGGCAAGTGTCGATGCGCCACGAATTCTTGCGCAGCAGCGAACTGGGCGCGCTGCGCTTTTCCGAACTGGCCAGCGCCTCGTTCAAGAATGAAAGTTTCGGCAGCTACAAGAGCGTGAATCTGACGGGCCCGCAATGCACCGAACAGTTCGTCAAGAACAAGACGCTGCCCCTACGCGCCGTCCTGTGCGTGCGCGCCTACCGCAAGTTTACGGGACTGTACGACTTTGCCCTGCTGGCCGCCAGCACCGATGAGCCACTGATGAGCCTGCAAAGCCGCATCGACGCGCGCGGCGTGTCCTACGCCAACGGCATGCGCGTCACGCGCACCTTCCTCGAAGCGCTGTCGCGCGCGCCCTCCACCAACAGCAGCCGCAAGCCATGAAGCCGCCCTATTACCTTGAAATCCTCGCCGAGAATGGCGAAGTGCAGCGGCGCCAGCGGATCGAGTCCCTGCCGATCCGCATCGGCCGCAGCTACGGCAACGACTTCATCCTCGACGACCCGCATACAGCGGCCGAGCACGCCATTGTGGAAGACGACGGCGACGGCGGCCTGCTGCTGCGCGACCTGGGCAGCCAGAACGGCGTGATCCACCGGGGACAGCGGCAACCGCAAGTGGCCTTGAGTGGCAACAGCATCGTGCGCCTGGGCCACACACGCCTTCGCGTGCGCGCCAGCGATCATCCGGTGGCGCCCGAACTGGGCGACACGACCCGGCACGACTGGGAAGGCTTGCGCCCCGCCGTCGCCGGCCTGGCCATGATCGGCGCCTCGGCCGCCTTCAGCAACTGGCTCAGCGATGCGGACGCCTTCGAGCCGATTTCCTACCTGATGATCGTCGCCTATGCGCTGGCCGGCGGCCTCGTATGGGCGTCGATCTGGGCCGTGGCAAACCGATTGTTCGGCCATGTGGCGCGCTTCGGCCGCCACCTGTTCATCATCGGCTGCGGCCTGCTGGCCATGGAAGTGTGGGAGCTGGCCAGCAACGTGGCGGCGTATGCGTTCTCGCTGGAAGCGCTGACGCGCTACGGACGGCATATGTTCATCATCATCGTGTGCGCCATGATCTACTACCATTTGTGCACGATCAAACCGCAGCACCCGCGCCGCTTCGGCCTCGTCGCCGTCGTGCTGGCCATCCTCGGCTCGAGCCTGATCCTGCTGAGCAACCTGCAGGCCAGCGGCCGCCTGGCCGACGAGACCTACATGTCCGTGATC
Organism: Janthinobacterium sp. BCJ23; assembly: GCF_059617945.1. Taxonomy (NCBI): domain Bacteria; kingdom Pseudomonadati; phylum Pseudomonadota; class Betaproteobacteria; order Burkholderiales; family Oxalobacteraceae; genus Janthinobacterium; species Janthinobacterium sp. BCJ23. The sequence continues at coordinate 89,733 of NZ_JCAQAW010000007.1, forward strand.
TACCCGCCGGCCTTGCGCCTGAGCCCGGATCACACGACGGACGCCTTCTTCCGCGACGCGGCCGGCCTGCAGCGCGCCGTCGATGCCGAACGGGGCAAGGCGGCGAAGGGCGCCGACGAAGACGAAGACAGCGGCGATTAAGAGGCCGACATGCAAAAAGCCCGCCGTGTCCTGACAGACCGGCGGGCTTTTTATTATTGCTTGGAAACTCTGCTTAGAACTTAGCTTCCTGCTTGCGGCGCGCCGTAAAGCCCAGCAAGCCCAGGCCGATCAGCAACATGGCGTAGGTGCTTGGCTCAGGGACGGCCGAGATCAAGCCGTCATTGGCACCGAAGCTGGCGAAATTGTTGTTGCCCGCCTTGAACTGCGCTTGCTGGCCGCCATCGCAGCAGCCTTCCAGGCCGTAGATGCTCAGGGTGTGGTTACCGGCCGACAAGGCGCTCGAACCGCTGAAGAACTGGCTGCCATTGTTGTAGTTGCCTGCCCACCACATGTCATTGCTCTTGAAGTCCAGCGCCACGCCGTCGAGGAACAGGGCGCCGCCCTTGCCGAAGTCGACGCCGCTGCGGAAGCTCCAGGCACCCGCATCGGCCGCGCTGACGCCAAAGTTGATCACCGACTTGAAGGCGATGTTCGAGCCGCTGCCGAACAGGCCGCTGTTGCTGACGTTGTCATAGCTGGCGATCGTCGTCGAGCCATAGCCGGCGCCTGGCGTGGCCACGGCGGCATTCACGACGGACTGGTAGTCGGCGGCCGAGCTTTGCGCGCCGGCGCCCGAATAGCCGGTGGAGACGGTGATGGTGCTGGCGTTCGCGTGGGCAAACACACCGACGGCGATCAGGGACAGGGCGATTTTAGGCAGGTTTTTCATGATGGTATCCAGTAAGTAAGTATTCAGTGGGCGCAGCAAGGGGCGCGCTGGAGCTGAATACACGCTGCATTGAGGCGTGTCGGCGTAGCGCTAGGGATTGCGTGAATGAGCGGTCGGGGACGTGGCTTCCACAAAACAGCGCGGACTTGCGGCGTGCCATGGCGGCACTGCAAGCGTCCTGGAAAGGGTTCGGGTTCCCGGGACAAGGCCAGACAATTGACGGGTCAGGTAAGACGTTGGAGCTATTCTAGCTCAAATTTCCAGGAAGAAAAGTATTTTTCTTTTAGCCATGAAAGATATTTTTCTGGCAAGCATCTGTCCAGCGGCAGAAAAGCACCATCTTCCACTCTGTCGCAACGACCATGCGCGGTGCGCGGCGTGTCGCGGCGGCACCACAGACCAGTCCGTCAGTGTCGCATCTTGCGCATTTCTTTTCGCATGCCGCTGCACCACGGGGCGAAACAGCATGGCAAAATGTAGTCACGCTGCTATCTGTCCGATGAGGGGGAAAGAGGAATGGTCGACCTGGAAGAACTACGCTATCTGGCACTGTCGTTTCCCGACACTACCGAGGAAGAACACCACGACCGTCCATCGTTCCGCGTGGGCGGGAAGATCTTCGCCACCCTGCCCGACGACGAGCACATCAATGTGCTGCTCGATGCGGAAGCGGCGCATATCGCCACCGTCATCACGCCAGCGGGCTGCGAGAAACTGTGGTGGGGCGAACGCCTGGCCGGCATCACGGTGTGCCTGGCGGACGCCGAGCTCGACATGCTGGCCGCCGCCCTGACGGCCGCCTGGCGGCGCAAGGCGCCCAGCGACCTGGCCAAGACCATCGCCCCGACAGGATAGTTACATCGGCCAATTACGCAGCAGCAAGCCCACCATCTGCTGCAATTGCTCGCGCGAGACGCCGGCCGCCGCCTGGATGGCCATGCCCTGCGACAGGGTCACGACAAAGCGCGCCTGCTGCTCCGGGCAGGAATCGGGCGGCAAATCCCCCTCTTCCTTGGCGCGCCGCAAGCGGTCGCGCAATTTGATTTCACCGCGCAGCCGGCGCGCGAACAATTCATCGCGGATCGGCAGGGCATCGTCGCTGCAGGCGAGCGCCGCATTGACGCCCATGCAGCCGTGCGGGCCGTCCGGCATGGTTTGCGCGTCGACATACTGCGTCAGCAACGCTTCCACCACCTGGCGCGCCGTCGGCTGTTCCAGTGCCGCATCGAAAAAACGCATGCGCGTGTCGCTGTAGCGTTCGAGCGCCTTGTGGAACAGCTGCTCCTTGTTGCCGAAGACAGCATACAGGCTGGGCCGGTTCATGCCCATGGCCTTCGTCAATTCCGGCAGGGAACTGCCCTCATAGCCCTTTTCCCAGAACACTTTCATGGCGCAATCGAGCGCCTCGTCCGCGTCAAACGTGCGTGGCCGTCCCGTTTTTGCCTTGGCTGTCTCAGCTGTTTTTTCTGGTTTCATACCGATCGGTAAAAAATTATGACAACAATGTTCATTTCCAGATATTATATACCGACCGGTTAAAAACCTCCGGGCTTTTCAGGAACCCCTATGCACACACCCTCCAACACTACTGGCGACGATACCACCGTGGCGCCGTGGCTGGCCGTCCTGTCGGTCGGCATCGGCGCTTTCGCCCTCGTCACCTCCGAATTCCTGCCCGTCGGCCTGCTGCCGGCCATGGCCGCCGAACTGGCCATCAGCAAGGGCCAGGCGGGGCTGATGATCACCACGCCCGGCATCGTTGCCGCGTTTGCCGCCATCTTCGTCACCGTCGGCTCGGGCCGCCTGGACCGCCGCATCGTGCTGCTGGCCCTCACCGCCCTGCTGATCGCCTCGAACTTGCTGGTGGCGCTGGCGCCGTCATATGGCTGGATACTGCTGGGCCGCGCCATGCTGGGAGTGGGCGTGGGCGGCTTCTGGGCCATCGGCAGCGCCATCGGCCCGCGCCTCGTGTCGCCACAGCATGCGTCGCGCGCCATGTCCATCATCTTCGCCGGCGTCTCGCTGGGTACGGTGGCCGGGGTGCCAGCTGGGGCGCTGGTGGGCGAACTGGTGGGATGGCGAGTCGCTTTCGGTGCGGCCAGCGCCATTGCCGTGCTGGTCTTCATCGGCCAGCTCTTGCTGCTGCCCAGGCTGCCACCGACGCAAGCCATCCGCTTGCGCCAGTTGCCGATGATTTTCGGCATCCGTAAAGCCAGGCTGGGCCTGATCGCCACGGCCCTGATCTTCACGGGCCAGTTCGCCGCCTACACATATATCGCGCCGTTCCTCACGCAAGTGTCGCACCTGGCGGCCGGCACCGTCAGCGCGATGCTGCTCGTGTACGGCGCTTCCGGTTTCATCGGCAACCTCGTGGGCGGCTGGGCCGCCGGCCGCTACGAACGGGCCGCGCTGATGGTGACGGGCGCCGTGCTGGGCTTGTCCACCCTGGCCCTGGCCGCGTTCGGCAGCCATGCACTCACCGCCATGCTGCTGGTGGCCGTGTGGGGCTTCGGATTCGGCGCCATGCCGATCGCCGTGCAGACGTGGATGTTCAAGGCGGCGCCGCACTTGATGGAAGGCAGCAGCGCGCTGTTTGTCGCCATCGTGCAAGTATCGCTGGCGTCCGGTGCCTTGCTGGGCGGCATGGCCGTCGACCGGCTGGGCGTATCGAGCGCAATGGTGGTCGGTGGCCTGTTCGCCCTCGGCTGCGCCTTGACGATCGCCATCTTCGGCAAGCCGCAAGCCAATGCCAAGGCTGGCGCGGCCTGCGTCGCCTCGTAGAAAATCAGATGCGGCCGCGGCGGAATTCGCCGAGGAATTTCGTCACTTCGGCCGGCGTCATCACGACGTCCGCGTCGCCGTGATATGCATACAGGAAGGGCGTGCCGCCCAGGCGGTCCGTCAGCTTGGCAAACAGTAAAAAGCGGCTGCCCAACGGATAGCGCTGCAGGTCGGCCAGGCGGCGTGAACACTGCACGGCCAGCTCGGGTGAGAAAGCCTGGCCCGGCACGGGGCGGATTTCCACGTGGCCATTGATGACGCGCGATTCGACGGCAACGTGCCGGTATGCATAAGTATCACGGGCCATGCCGCCACCTTGAATAAAGTAAAGGCGCCATCTTAAGCGAAGTGGGCACCTGGCGTGTTACTGCGGCACGATGCGCAGCAAGCGGCCGTTGTCTTCATCGGTCAGCGCATACAGGTAGCCGTCCGGCCCTTGGCGCACGTCGCGCACGCGCGCGCCGATGTCCAGACGGTCCTGCCCCGTCACCTTGCCGCTGGCATCGACGGCGATGCGGCGGATATCCTTGGCCGCCAGGCCGCCGCTGAAGATGCTGCCGCGCCAGGCGGCGATCTTGTCGCCCGTATAGACGGCCAGCCCCGACGGAGCCGGCGACGGCACCCAGGCCACGCTAGGATTGAGCATGCCCGCCACTTCGTGCTTGCCAACTGGCTCATGCGTCTTGTAGTCGGCGCCATAGCTTTGCAAAGGCCAGCCGTAATTGCCGCCTGCCGTCACCAGGTTCAGCTCGTCGCCACCATACGGCCCGTGTTCCGTGGCCCACACGCGGCCGGAAACAGGATCGAGCGCCAGGCCCTGCACGTTGCGGTGGCCGTACGACCAGATTTCCGGCAAGGCGCCCTTGGCCGCCAGCGGATTGCCGGGCGCCGGTTTTCCCTCGTCCGTCAGGCGCAGGATGGAACCCTGGTGCGTGGCCAGGTTTTGCGCCTGCTCGCGCGCCAGGCGGTCGCCGATGCGCAGCGGCGGATTGCCGCCATCGGCCACGCTCATCAGTAAAGTGCCGTCCGGCAGCCACAGCAGGCGCGAACCGAAATGCTGGCCGCCGCTCTTGTCGGTGGCCACCTTGAACAGGGTCTGGATGCCCGTCACCTTCTTGCCGTCGAACACGCCGCGCACGAGGGTCGTGCGGTTGGCGTCGTTGTTGCCTGTCGACACCGTCATGTAGACCCGTGGCGCAGCCTTGCCCGCATCCTGCGGATGAACGACGATATCGAGCAGGCCGCCCTGACCGCCCGTAAACACCTTGGGCATGCCTTCCAGCGCAACGTCCTCGAATTTCTTGCCGTTAAGCAGATGCAAGGTCCCCTGCTTGCTCGTGACGAGCGCGCGTCCCTCGCCCAGCCAGGCAATACCCCACGGCTGGCGCACGCCCTGCGCGACGGTCTCGGCCTTCCAGCCCTGTTTGGCGGCAGGCGGTTCGCCCGTGGCTTGCAGTTCGGCGTGGGCGGGTATGGCGCAAGCGGCGAAAGCTCCCAGCAACAGTGCGGTGGCAAGGCGTGTGCGCTTGATGGTTGGCATCGGAAATTCTCCTGTGTCGTCAATGAAAAAAGGCGGCCGGGATGGTCTTTGCCATCGCGCCGCCTTTAAAAATAGCACAGATTGCCAGACGGGCGCGCCGCCTGGCAGCGACTATCAACGATAGATCAGATAGTACTTCGCGCGCGGCGTGCTCTTCTGCGCGCCGCCCGTCTGCACCAGCGCCACGGGGTCGCCAGCGGCCGTGTGGAAGATGCCGATGCCGTAACTTTGTTCGCCGCCAATCACCGGCAGGCTAACACTGCCTGCAGGGAACAGCAGTTCACCGCTATATTTCTTGTAGCTGGTCTGATATACCGTATCGTTGGCTGGATAAGCGTAGTCAAGCGAACTTTCCATCAGCAACACTTCCGCTCTGGCGGGCGAATAACTCATCGCTTGCATGCTGTTGCTGCCGCCGCTGCTGCTTGAACCAAAGGTAAAGCGCCCCATGTATTGCAACGTATCGGTACTAAAGTAGGTACCGTTTGCGGTAAACAACAAATCTTCCTTCGGAGACAGGAAGAACGGTGACGAAATGTAATAGTCGCTATACACAGTGCCGTTGGTGAGGATGGCGTGCGTTTGCGGGTCAATGGTGAAATACGAGAGAGTCGCGTAATTACCCTGCGAGAGAAATGCCTTGTTCTTCGATGCCGCAAACACGCCGCGCAGGGCGCCATAGAAACCGCTATTGCCAAACTCAAGCGAAGGCATCGCCTGTCCCGTACGTGCGTTGATAACAGCAACAGCGGGCCGTGCGTATGAAACAGTCGATTGGCCCGAGAGAAATACCACGCCGGCGTTGGTAACGAATACTTCCGTTTGCATGCCACCGGTGCCGGACGATTTCAACAGGCTCCCCGACACCAGATCAACCAGACTGACCACGCCATCATGCAACACAGCAGCCAGTTTGCCGTCCGGACTCAGATTGAAGGTCTTGACCGCTGTCGGCAGATCAATGCTGGTGGTCGCACCATCGACCGGATTGATGACTTTGATTGTGTACGGCTCCGCAGTCACCACGACCAAGCGGTCAACAGCCTGGCTATAACGCATTTCAACCGGCTTGAACGGCAATGCGACCACGCTCGAAGTCGACGTGACCGCATTGAGCTTCAGGTAAGCGACGGCCGTCTGGCGGCCGTTGCTCACTGTCAGCGACAACACGTAAGCACCAGCCACGTCCGGCGTAAATGCAGGAATCGCCGCCGTCGCTGCACCTACAACGGCAACAGAACCGGACGGACGGGTATCGACCGCCCAGGCATAGCTCAGCGGAGCACCACCCTCGTCATAGCTCAGGATGCCGCTGGTGACCACCGGCTGGCCTATCGGCACCGTTTGCGTGTCGCGGCTGATAACAGCCACCGTACCGCGGATGACGCCGACCGGTGCCCTGTTGGCGGCACTGATCTGGTACACCGTGTCTGCATATGCGCCCTTGCCATCGGTAGTGTGGGCGCGCACTTGGTACATGCCCATCACATCGGGTGAGAAGACGGCGCCTTGTCCCGTGGCATACAGCGTGGACATGCTGTCGACCGGCTTTGTTATCAATTGCCATGTCGTACTGACGACGTCGCCGTCGACATCCGTACTGCCTGAGGCGTCGAGGGCCACGCCAGAACCGACCGACACGGTCAGGGGCGGCTGATTCACTGGCACCGCCGTAAAGGTAGCCCGAATCACAGTGACCGCATTCGGTGGGGTATTGTCGGCAATCACAGTTACGCTCTTGTCTGAGAACGCACCCTTGCTGTCTGTCACACGCAAATTGAATACATAGTTACCCAGTACATCGGGCTTGATACTGAGCTTGGCACCGGTGGGAGTAACGGGCACGTAGGCGCTGCCAGCAGGTTTGGCGACCAGGCTCCAGATATAGCTGAGTACATCGCCTTCCGCATCGCTGCTACCAGACGCATCAAGCACCACATCGGCGCCTGTGGTGGCGGTAGCGTCGGCACCGCTGCTGCCATTGCTGACCGTGCCAGCAAAGTAGACAGCGGCTTTTGGTGCCGTATTGACCGGCGGAGGCGATATAGTATCGTTTCCGCCGCCACCGCCACCGCTACCACCGCCACACCCGGCCAGCATCCCAACGCCCAACCAGCGCACGACTGGCCCTTGCATACGACTGCGCATATGATTCCGTTCTCTCAATATTCCCGTGGTTATAAGGTGACGTCTTGTCGCGTCCGAAAAAGCGGACAAATATTATCGTGACAATAACGTTAAATTTTCACCAAATTTCACTTTAGAAATATTAATTTTCAGGAATCATTAAAACAGCGCTGCCGGGTACGCTCAGGCCCGCAACAGCAAGGCCACGGCTTCCGCCGCGATGCCCTCTTCCCGGCCCAGGTAACCGAGCTTTTCATTCGTCTTGGCCTTGATGTTGACCTGGCTCACACTCACGCCCAGGTCTTCGGCCACGTTGGCGCACATGGCGGCGATGTGCGGCGCCATTTTCGGGCGCTGGGCGATGATGGTGGCGTCGATATTGCCGATCACATAGCCGGTGGCTTGCACGCGGCGCACGGCTTCGCGCAGCAGGGTGCGCGAATCGGCGCCCTTGAATTGCGCGTCCGTGTCGGGGAAGTGGCGGCCGATGTCGCCCAAGGCGGCGGCGCCGAAGATGGCGTCCGTGATCGCGTGCAGCAGCACGTCCGCGTCGGAATGGCCGAGCAAGCCCAGGTGATGGGGAATCTTCACGCCGCCAATGATCAGGTCGCGGTTTTCCACCAGCGCGTGGCAATCATAGCCCTGGCCGATGCGAAATGGGAGGTTGGGTGTCGTTGGGTTCATGCGGGTCTCTCAGGAATTCAAGGATGGGCCAAGTACAGCTCGGCCGTGTGTATGTCGCGCGGCAAGGTCACCTTCAGGTTGCGCGGGTGGCCTTCGACGAGCCTGGGCGCCAGGCCCAGCGCTTCAATGGCGCTGGCGTCGTCCGTGATCGCTTGCGGGTCGGGCGCTTCGGATAATGCCTTGTGCAGCAAGGCATAGCTGAACATTTGCGGCGTCTGCGCCAGCCACAGGCCGTCGCGCGGCACCGTCTGCGCGGACAAGCCGCCCTGCCCCGCCCGCTTGACGGTATCGACCACGGGCAAGGCCAGCAGGCCCCCGGCCGGATGCTCACCGACTTCGGTGATGAGCTTTTCGATCAGTGCCGGCGTCAGGCCGGGACGCGCCGCGTCGTGCACCAGCACCTGGTCGTGGGCAGCGATGCTGCCGTGCATGGCGCGCAATCCATTGAGGATGCTTTCCATGCGCGTGGCGCCGCCGCAACGCAGCACAGTGACGCCGTATTCCGGCACGACCGTGTCGATCACGCCATCGTCGGCGCTGACGACGACATAGGTATGCGCGATCAGGGGGCTGGCGAGAAAGGCGTCGAGCGCATGGCGCAGCATGGGTTTGCCAGCGATGGGTAAATACTGCTTGGGACTGCCCGCCTCCATGCGCGCGCCCACGCCGGCGGCGGGGATCAGCGCAAAGTAGCGGACGGTGTTCGGTGCTGCTGTCATGCCATTCCTTGTCTAGTTGGCGGGCGCTGCCTTGCCCGCCAGGATGTTCTGGATTTCACCTTTGCACGCCTTGCCCAGGCGCGCATATTCTTGCGGAGAATCGATGGCCGCCTGCAAGGTTTCCACCTTGCGCATTTCGGCCTTGATGTACGGCAACCAGCCCGTGTCGATCTCGCGCGCCAGCGCCGCCTTGGCCGTGCCGCTGGGCGCATACAGGGGCCGCGCCTCGAAGCGCTTGGCCAGCGCCGCGCGCACGGTCTTTTCCACGCGCGGCAAGTGTTCCATATAGGTTTTCATGTGCCGCAGCTCGTGCGCGAGTATCTCATCATACGCGCAAGTGCCGGGGGCAAACTCGCGGCCGATATAGATCACGACGGGCGCATACGTGAGGCTCACGGTAATCTGCGGCGCCACGCATTCATAGCCGCTGGCCGGGTCTTGCAGCATGGGGCCGGCCAGGGCGATGGCCACGCGCGAATCCGTCTTCGTCAATCCCAGTACCCAGGTATTGGCGCGCGCCATGCCCTTCATCACCGTCAGGGCCTTGTACGGCAGATGCGTGTCGATGCTGTAGCCATTCTGCTGCGCCGTCAGCACGGACACCGTCTTGCTGATCGTGTCTTCGCAGCGCACCTGGAACGGCGTGCGCGCGGCCGCCAGCGTGTCCAGGCTGGCCGTCGCCAGCAGCAGGAAGATTGCCGTGCGCATGCGCTGTATCAGGCCGGCTGCCACACGCCGCTGGTGATCTTGTCAAGCCAGAAGATACCGATGACGGTTTTCACGTCCGTGATCGTGCCATCCTTGACCCAGTCGAGCAGCTGCGGCACCGTGGCCGTAAATGTCTCGAGGAATTCGCCTTCGTCGAGCTGGCGTTCGCCGGCCACCAGGCCGCGCGCCAGGAACAATTCCAGGTGTTCATCGGAATACGCGATGGCGTTGTGGATGGTGGAGACGAATTGCCAGTCGCTGGCCGTGTAGCCTGTTTCTTCCAGCAACTCGCGCTGGGCGCACGCCAGGTGCGATTCGCCCGCGTCGATCTTACCGGCCGGGAATTCAATAAAGACCCGGTCCAGCGGATAGCGGTACTGGCGTTCCATCAGCACCGTGCCATCGTCGAGCAGCGGCAGGATCACGACGGCGCCCGGATGCAGGACGAATTCGCGCGCCGTGATCTTGCCGTCCGGCAGGGCAACACGGTCGCGCTGCACGCGCAGGAAGCCGCCTTGGTAAACGAGCTCGCCATCGACCTTGGTTTCAATCAATTGCGTATCAGTGGCTTGGGTATCCATGGAATTCCTTTATTCAATAAAAAACGGCGCCAGAGGCGCCGCTTTCGGTCGTTGTTGCTAACGGCGTTTGCGCAGGTAGCGTCCGACAAAGCCTGGGAAAGCCAGCACCAGGAACAGGCAGCCGGTGATGGCATAGAACTCCCACGTCTGCGGGAAACCGTTGCCGATGCGCGCTTCGAGCGCGAAGGCCACGGCGCCGACGATGAAGTACAGAATCACCATCTCCAGCAGGCGCAGCGCCAGCGGCTTGCGCCAGCCCTGCTCCGCCTGCGCCGCCTTTTTCAGGGGCACGGCGGCAAACAGTTTCTCGTTCAAGAAAGGCAGGTTCGCGCCCAGGATGCCCAGGGCGATCACCAGCCAGCTCGAGACGGTGACATCCATCGGTCAGGACGCCAGGGTCTTGGTGATGGCCGAAGCACAGGCCGCCAGGATGCTGTTAGGCATCACGCCCAGCGCCAGGACGAACACGCCGTTCAGTGCCAGCACGACGCGCATGTCGCCATGCACGACCAGTGCGTTGGTATCGGTCGGCTCGTCGAACCACATCATTTTCACGACGCGCAGGTAGTAGAAGGCACCGATCAGCGAGAACAGTACGGCGGCGATGGTCAGCCACAGCTGGCCCGTGGCCAGCACGGAAGCGAGCACCGAGTACTTGGCCATGAAGCCCATCAGCGGCGGCACGCCGGCCAGCGAGAACATGAACAGGGTCATCACCAGAGCGAAGATCGGGCTGCGTTTGCCCAGGCCCTTGAAGTCGGCCAGTTCTTCCGCTTCGAAACCACTGCGTGCCAACAACATGATCACGCCGAAGGTACCCAGGGTGGTGAACACGTAGGTGATGACGTAGTACATCGAGGCGCCGTAGGCGGTGGCTGCGCCAGCCGCGTTCAGGGTGTTGTTCGGTGCGTCTACGGTACCGGACAGCAGGCCCAGCAGAACGAAGCCCATTTGCGCGATGGTCGAGTACGCCAACATGCGCTTCAGATTCGTTTGCGCGATGGCGGTGAAGTTACCGATGGCCAGCGACATCACGGCCAGCACCAGCAGCATTTGCTGCCAGTCATGCGCCATCGGCAGCAAGCCCTCGCCCAGCAAACGCAGGGTGATGGCAAACGCGGCCAGTTTCGGCGCGCCGCCCAGCAGCAGGGTCACGGCCGTCGGCGAACCTTGATACACGTCAGGCACCCACATGTGGAATGGCACGACGCCCAGTTTGAAGGCCAGGCCGGCTACGAGGAACACCAGGCCGAAGACCATGATGGTGCCGTTGGTCTTGCCGTTTTCCAGCGCCACGCGCAGTTCGCCCAGATCCAGCGTGCCGGAGGCGCCGTACAGCATCGAGATACCGTACAACATGAAACCGGAAGCCAGTGCGCCCAGGATGAAGTATTTCATGGCCGCTTCCGTGGCCTTGGCATTGTCACGGCGCAGAGCGATCAGCGCGTACAGCGACAGCGACATCAGTTCCAGACCCAGGTAGATGATCAGGAAGTTGTTGGCCGAGATCATGATCATCTGGCCAAGCAGTGCAAACAGGGCCAGCACGTAGAACTCGCCGCCCAGGTTACCCGACAGCATGTTGCGGTCGGTGGCATAGGCACGCGAGTAGATCAGGGTCAGCGCCACGGCGCCGTACGAGAACAGTTTCAGCAGCTGCGACATCGGGTCCGACACGAACATGTTGTGGAACGTGTAGACGGTGGTGCCCGCGTTGAAGTCGCCCACGGTCAGCAAGGCGCAGCCTGCCAGGGTCAGCAAGGACAGCGCATAGGTGATCGAACGCTTCGCCGCAGGCAAGAACATATCGATCAGCAAGAGCGCCGACGTGGCGATCAGCAGAAAGATTTCCGCGTACAGCGGTACCAGATTAGGTGCATTAGTCATGTTATCGGTCTTCTATTTAAGGCAACTTGCTGGTGGCGACATGCAGCAGCAGGTCAGCAACCGAAGTTTGCATCGTGTCGGTGAACGGGGCTGGGTACAGACCCATCACGAGCACGGCGATGGCCAGCACAGCAAGCATGAAGAATTCACGTTTGTTGATGTCGGTCAGTTCGGCCACATGCTTGTTCTTGATCTTGCCGAACACCACGCGCTTGGCCATCCACAGCGAGTACGCCGCGCCCCAGATCAGTGCCGTTGCAGCCAGCAGACCGATCCAGAAGTTGTATTTCACCGCGCCCAGGATCACCATGAACTCGCCGACGAAGCCGGACGTCGCTGGCAGACCACAGTTGGCCATCGAGAACAGTACGAAGAAGGCGGCAAATTTCGGCATGCGGTTCACGACGCCGCCGTAGTCGGCGATGTTGCGGGTATGCATGCGGTCATACAGCACGCCAATGCACAGGAACATCGCGCCGGAGATGAAGCCGTGCGAGACCATCTGCACGATACCGCCCTGCACCGAGATGTCGTTGAACATGAAGAAGCCCAGGGTCACGAAACCCATGTGCGCGATCGACGAATAGGCGACCAGTTTTTTCATGTCGGTTTGCACCAGGGCAACCAGACCGATGTAGATGACGGCGATCAGCGACAAGGCGATCATGAAGCCCGACAGGTAGTGGCTGGCGTCCGGCGTGATCGGCAGCGAAAAACGCAGGAAGCCGTAGGCGCCCAGTTTCAGCATGATGGCGGCCAGCACGGCGGAACCACCGGTAGGCGCTTCCACGTGGACGTCCGGCAACCACGTGTGGACGGGGAACATCGGCACCTTGACGGCAAACGCCATCAGGAAGGCCAGGAAGATGAAGATCTGTTCGTTCATCGTCAGCTTGAACGCGTGCCAGGCCAGGATGTCGAAGGTGCCCGACACATTGCGCAGGTAGATGATGGCAACCAGGGTCAGCAGCGAACCGAAGAAGGTGTACAGGAAGAACTTGAACGACGCGTACACGCGGTTCGAACCGCCCCAGATACCGATGATGATGAACATCGGGATCAGGGTTGCTTCAAAGAAGAAGTAGAACAGCAAGCCGTCCAGCGCGCAGAACACGCCGATCATCAGGCCCGACAGGATCAGGAAGGAGCCCATGTACTGGGCGATGCGCTTCTCGATCACTTGCCAGGCCGAAATGACGACGATGACCGTGATGAAGGCCGTCAGTGGCACGAACCACAGCGACAGGCCGTCGATACCCAGCGAGTACCAGATATTGAAAGTTTCAATCCACGGTGCTTTTTCGACGAATTGCATGCCGTGTGCGGCGTTGTCGAAATGCTGGATCAGCGGCAAGGTGCACAGCATGCTGAGCACGGCGCCAGCCAGCGACAGCCAGCGGGTAAAGCCCGCTTTGCTGTCACGGCCGAGAGCCAGGATCAGGACGCCGCAAATGATCGGCACCCAGATCGACAGACTCAGGTAAGGAGGTAATGTAGAAATCGTAGACTGCATCATGGTTCTCAGTATTCTTTTATCAGGTCAGCTTACTTAGCGGGCCAGAATGGCAGGAAATAGATCAGGAAGCCCAGCACGCCCAGGATCATCACGAATGCATAGTGATAGATGTAGCCGGTCTGCAGCACTCGCGACAGCGAGGACAGCCAGGCGACGACCTTGGCGCTACCGTTGACCAGCAGGCCATCGATCAGCTTCTTGTCACCGAAGTTCCACAGGCCATTACCCAGCAAGCGGGCACCGCCGGCGAACACGACTTCATTGAACTTGTCCATGTAGTACTTGTTGTCCAGCAGGGTGTGGATCGCGTGGAACTTGGCAAAGAACCAGGCCGGTACACGCGGGTTGACCATGTAGCAGTAGTAGGCTGCCACCACGCCGGACAATGCCAGCCAGAACGGTGCTGTCGACAGGCCATGGATCGCCATCGCCATTGCGCCGTGGAATTCATGCGACAACTCTTCCATTGCTGGATGGTTTTCGCCGACGAAGATCACGCCCTTGAAGAAATCGCCATGCAGCATCGGGCCGATCGTCAGGTAACCGATGATCAGCGACGGGATCGCCAGCATCACCAGAGGGAACCAGACGACGAATGGGGACTCGTGCGGCTTCTGGCCAGGTTCCAGACCGTGGTGCGCGTGGTCGTCTTCCTCTTCGTCATGGTGGTCGTCATGCGCGTGGGCATCGTGCTTGGCCGCAGGCGCGTGATGGTCGTCATGGCCGTGCGCATGCGCCTGGCCAAAACGTTCCTTGCCATGGAAGACGAGGAAATACATGCGGAACGAGTAGAAGGCGGTGACGAACACGCCAGCCAGCACGGCGAACTGGGCAAAGCCAGCGCCCCAGATGTGCGTCGCTTCGACGGCTTCGATGATGCTGTCTTTCGAGTAGAAACCGGAGAACAGCGGCGTGCCGATCAGGGCCAGCGAACCGACCAATGACGTGATCCACGTGATCGGCATGTACTTGCGCAGGCCGCCCATGTTGCGGATATCCTGATCGTGGTGCATGCCGATGATGACGGAACCGGCGCCCAGGAACAGCAGTGCCTTGAAGAATGCGTGCGTCATCAGATGGAACACGGCCACCGAGTACGCGGACGAACCGAGCGCCACAGTCATGTAACCGAGCTGCGACAGGGTCGAGTAAGCGACGACGCGCTTGATGTCGTTCTGGATGATGCCCAGGAAGCCCATGAACAGCGCCGTGATGGAGCCGATCACGAGGATGAAGGACAGTGCCGTGTCGGACAGTTCGAACAGCGGCGACATGCGCGAGACCATGAAGATACCGGCCGTCACCATCGTCGCGGCGTGAATCAGTGCCGAAATCGGGGTAGGACCTTCCATCGAGTCAGGCAGCCACACGTGCAGCGGGAACTGCGCCGATTTGCCCATCGCGCCGATGAACAGGCAGATGCAGGCTACGGTCAGCAGGGCCCAGTCGGTACCTGGCAAGCTCAACAGCGCCAGTTCGTCTTTCTTGGCGAATACTTCCTGGTAGTTCATGGTGCCGGCGTAAGCCAGCAGCAAACCGATGCCGAGGATGAAGCCGAAGTCGCCCACGCGGTTGACGAGGAAAGCCTTCATGTTGGCCACGATGGCCGTCGGACGCTGGTACCAGAAACCGATCAGCAGGTAGGAAACCAGGCCCACGGCTTCCCAACCGAAGAACAGTTGCAGGAAGTTGTTGGCCATGACCAGCATCAGCATCGAGAACGTGAACAGCGAGATGTAGGCGAAGAAGCGGTTGTAGCCTTCGTCGTCCTTCATGTAACCGATCGTGTAGATGTGCACCATCAGGGAGACGAAGGTGACCACGCACATCATCATCGCCGACAGCGAATCGATCTGGAAGCCCACTTCCATCTTCAGGGTGCCGATCGTCATCCAGTTATAGATCGTGCCATTGAATGTCGCGCCATCCATCACTGCCAGCAGTGTCTGCACGGACAGGATGAACGCAATCAGTACGCCCAGGATCGTCGCGGTATGCGACGTCTTGCGTCCGACCAAATTACCCAGGAACTGGGTGCCAAGCAAGCCTGCAATCGCGGCACCGGCCAGCGGCGCCAGCGGTACGGCAAGAAGGAGGTTAGGGTTGAGGAGTTGCCCCGCCATGATGAACCTTAATCGTTATTATTCGAGAGATCGAGTCTGAAAAACATCAGCCTTTGAGGCTGTCCAGGTCTTCGACGTTGATGGTATCCAGATTACGGAACATCACCACCAGAATAGCCAGACCGATAGCCGACTCAGCGGCGGCAACCGTCAGGATGAAGAAAACGAAGATCTGACCGGCCGCGTCGCCCATGAAATGGGAGAACGCGATGAAATTCATATTCACCGCCAGCAGCATCAATTCGATTGCCATCAGCAATACGATGATGTTCTTGCGGTTCAGGAAAATACCGACGATCGAGATTGCGAACAGGATCGCGCCCAGGACCAGAAAATGTGTGAGCGATAATGTCATGGTGCCTCCTTAACTTCCGGCTCAGCCGCAGGACGCTCGACAACCGCGTCCATCTTGATGATCTTCAGGCGGTCGTTGCGCTTGACGCGCACGGCATCGCCTGGAGCAAAGTGCTTGGTGTCCTTGCGTTTGCGCAGGGTCAGCGCAACCGCGGCAACGATGGCCACCAGCAGCACGACGGCGGCGATCTCGAAGGCGAACACATATTCCGTGTAGATCAGCAGGCCCAGTTCCTTGGTGCCGCCCAGGTTGACGTTGACCGGCGCGATGCTAGGCGCAAAGTTGCGGAAACCGTGCCACAGGACAGCGGCCATTTCCAGCACGATGATCACGCCCACCGTCACCGACAAAGGCAGGTAGCCCCAGAAACCTTCGCGCATGCGGTCGATATTGATATCGAGCATCATGACGACGAAGAGGAACAGCACCATCACGGCGCCGACGTACACCAATACCAGCACGATGGCCAGGAATTCAGCTTGCAGCAGCATCCAGATGCCCGCTGCGGAAAAGAAGGACAGTACCAGGAACAGTACTGCGTGGACCGGATTACGGGCCGTGATGACGCGCGTCGCTGCCAGAATCAAGATCAGCGCGAAGGCGTAAAACAAAATTGTTTTAAAGTCCATAAAAAACCCAATAGACGTACAGATGAACGAGGGGCGCGCCGCAGCCAGTGGCTACGGCGCATCCATCAGCGATAAGGTGCGTCGGCGGCGCGCGCAGCGGCGATGTCATTTTCATAACGATCACCCACGGCCAGCAACATCTCTTTCGTGTAATACAAATCCCCGCGTTTCTCGCCGTGGTATTCCAGGATTTGCGTCTCGACGATCGAATCGACCGGGCAGGACTCTTCGCAGAAACCGCAGAAGATGCACTTGGTCAAGTCAATATCGTAACGCGTGGTGCGGCGCGAACCGTCGTCACGCTGTTCCGATTCGATCGTGATGGCCATCGCCGGGCAAACCGCTTCGCACAGTTTGCAGGCGATGCAACGTTCCTCGCCGTTCGGGTAGCGGCGCAGCGCGTGCAAGCCACGGAAACGCGGCGAGATCGGTGTCTTCTCTTCCGGGAACTGCACCGTGATCTTGCGCGAAAACATGTACTTGCCTGTCAGCGCCATGCCCTTGATCAGCTCGCCTAACAAGAGGCTGCTGAAGAAATCTTTTACCTTATCCATTCGTATGCACTCTCTTACTTCCAAATATTCCAGGATGTCTGCATCCAGGCAGCGACGAAGACCAGGTAGACCAGCGTCAACGGGATAAACACTTTCCAGCCGAGGCGCATGATCTGGTCATAACGGTAGCGTGGGAAAGTACCGCGCACCCAGATGAACACCGACACGATGAAGAAGGTCTTGGCGAACAGCCAGAAGAAGCCGCCGAAACCACCCCAGAACTCGAGGAAGGCAAATGGTGCGGACCAGCCACCGAGGAACATGAGCGAAGTCAGCGCGCCGATCAGGATCATGTTGGCGTATTCGGCCAGCATGAACATGGCGTAGGCCATGCCCGAGTACTCGACCATGTGGCCGGCAACGATTTCCGACTCGCCCTCGACGACGTCGAACGGGTGACGGTTGGCTTCAGCCAGGCCCGACACCATGTAGATGACGAACATCGGCAGCAGCGGCAGCCAGTTCCACGACAGGAAGTTCACGCCCTTGTCGGCGAAGTAGCCGATCTGCTGGCCGCCAACGATGTCGATGAAGTTCAGGCTGCCCGAGACCATCAGCACGATGACCATCACGAAGCCCATCGGGATTTCATACGAAATCATCTGAGCCGAAGCACGCATGGCGCCCATGAACGAGTACTTCGAGTTCGAGGCCCAGCCGGCGATGATGATGCCGTAGACTTCCATCGAGGTAATCGCCAGCAGCATCAGCAAACCCGCGTTGACGTTGGCCAGCACGGCTTGCGGACCGAACGGCACGACCGACCAGGCGGCCAGGGCCGGCATGATGGTCATGATCGGACCGATCACGAACAGGCCCTTGGCGGCCTTGGACGGGATGATGATCTCTTTGAACAAGAGTTTCAGCGCATCGGCGATCGGCTGCAGCAAGCCCAGCGGACCCACGCGGTTCGGGCCGACGCGGATCTGGATCCAGCCGATCAGCTTGCGTTCCCACAAGGTCAGGTAAGCAACCAGGCCCATCAGCGGCAGCAGCACGCACAGGATCTTGATCAGGGTCCAGAAGAACGGCCAAGAGCCGCCCAGCAAATCCTGGCCACTGCTGTTGATGACGTTTACAAATTCAGGCAGAGCCATCAGATTTTCCCCTCTGCTGTTTCAACTGTGATGTCACCGAACATGCCGCCCAGGCCAGCCGTCGAGGCATGCGCCGCCGACACCTTGACCACATTGGCTGGCAGGCCGGCGTGAATTGCCGCCACCAGGATGGCGCTGCCGGAGCCTT
Source organism: Janthinobacterium sp. BCJ23 (assembly GCF_059617945.1). NCBI lineage: Bacteria > Pseudomonadati > Pseudomonadota > Betaproteobacteria > Burkholderiales > Oxalobacteraceae > Janthinobacterium > Janthinobacterium sp. BCJ23. Next base: position 108,053 of record NZ_JCAQAW010000007.1, read on the forward strand.
GCGCCACTTTGACCTTGTCGCCCGCCTTGATGCCCAGCTTGCCAGCCAGTTCGGCGGACAGGTGTGCTTGCGGCGTGGCGCCATCGACCGTGCGTTGCAACGGTTCGGAGCGGCGTACCAGCGCGTCGGCGAAGTAGATCGGCACGTCGGCGATGCGTTGCAGCGCTGGCGAAGCCGGTGCGTACGTTGCCGCTTCCGGTGCGTTCTTGGCGATGTTGTTCAGCTGTGCCGACAGATCGGTCACGCCGGCGCCAAACGCTTCGTCGCGGATCGCTTCGGAAGTGTCGTAGTCGAAACCGGCCAGGCCCAGGATGTTGCCCAGGACGCGCAGCACTTTCCAGGCTGGACGGGTTTCCGCCAGCGGTTTGACGGTACCGTTGAAGCTTTGCGCGCGGCCTTCGCAGTTGACGAAGGTGCCCGAGGTTTCAGCGAACGGCGCGATCGGCAGCAAGACATCGGCGTAATCCATGCCGTGCTTGAAGGCGGACATGGCCACGACCATGTCGGCGCCATCCAGGGCGGCGCGGGCCGCTTGTGGATTGGCGGCATCGAGTTCCGGCTCGGCGTGCAGCAGCACATAGGCTTTTTTCGGTACGGCAAAGGCAGCTTGCACATTGGCGCGCGGCTTGGCGACCAGGTGCGCGCCAACCGTGTTGGCCGCTTCCGTCAGGTAGCCGAGCTTGGCGCCCGTCTGTTCGGCGATCCATTGCGCGGCAGCATGCAGTTGCGACGCTTGCGGGTGTTGCGTTGCCGCGTTACCCAGCAGCACGGCGCCATGGTCGCCAGCCATCAGGCTGGCGGCGATGGCCACTGCCACGTCCGAAGCGGCAACCGCTTCAAAACCGGCTGGCGCGGCGATTTCTTTGGCTTTCGCAACAGCGGCGACCACTTCCGACAAGGCCGCCAGCCAATCGCTTGGTGCGACGATCATCTTGTTGGCGATGGTGATCAATTGATCATCGTCGGAGGCGTGCAGGATCGACAGCTTGGCGCCGCCCTTGACGGACGCGCGCAAACGCGTGGCCAGCAATGGGTGATCCTTGCGCAGGAACGAGCCGATGACAAAGGCGCGCTTGATCTGGCCAAATTCGCTGATCGGCATGCCCAGCCATGGCTTGACGCCAGCGTCCAGCGCGAAGTCGGTCTGGCGCAGGCGGAAGTCGACGTTCTCGGAACCGAGACCGTTGGCCACTTTTTGCAGCAGGACCAGCTCTTCGACGGTCGAATGCGGCGTTGCCAGCGCGGCGATGGCGTCGGCACCATGTTCGTGCTTGATGTTTTTCAAACCGTGCGCCACGTATTCCAGCGCGGTTTGCCAATCGACTTCTTTCCACTCGTTGCCTTGTTTCAGCATCGGGGAAGTCAGGCGTTCGGCGCTGTCCAGCGCTTCGTACGAGAAACGGTCCTTGTCCGAGATCCAGCACTCGTTGACGGCTTCGTTTTCCAGCGGCAGCACGCGCTTGACCTTGCCAGCTTTCACTTGCACGATCAGGTTCGAACCGAGGCCGTCATGCGGGCTGACCGATTTGCGGCGCGACAGTTCCCACGTACGGGCGCTGTAGCGGAACGGCTTCGAGGTCAGTGCGCCAACCGGGCACAGGTCGATCATGTTGCCCGACAGTTCGGAGTCGACCGACTGGCCGACAAACGACACGATTTCCGAGTGTTCGCCGCGGCCGATCATGCCCAGCTCCATCACGCCGGCCACTTCCTGGCCAAAGCGTACGCAACGGGTGCACTGGATGCAGCGCGACATCTCTTGCATGGAGACCAGCGGACCGGCCTCCTTCGGCGTGACGACGCGCTTGTCTTCCTTGTAGCGCGATTCGCTCTTGCCGTAACCCACTGCCAAGTCTTGCAACTGGCATTCGCCGCCCTGATCGCAGATAGGGCAATCGAGCGGGTGGTTAATCAGCAAGAATTCCATGACCGACTTTTGCGCCTGCACAGCTTTATCGCTGGCGGAGCGCACGATCATGCCGGCACTGACCGGGGTCGCACAAGCGGGCAAAGGCTTGGGGGCCTTTTCCACTTCGACCAGGCACATGCGGCAGTTCGCTGCGATCGACAATTTCTTGTGATAGCAGAAGTGCGGAATGTAGGTTCCCAATTTGTTGGCGGCGTCCATCACCATGCTACCAGCAGGGACTTCGACTTTTTTGCCGTCTATTTCGATTTCAACCATGGTGATCGTTACCTGACGCAGCTTAGATATATGCGGGCACTAAGCAATGCTTGTGCTCGATATGATATTCAAATTCTTCACGGAAATTCTTAATGAAGGCCCGTACCGGCATGGCAGCCGCATCGCCCAGCGCGCAAATCGTGCGGCCCTGGATGTTGTCGGCGATCGAGTTGAGCATGTCCAGGTCGTCTGGACGACCCTGCCCCTGCTCGATGCGGTGCACCATGCGGTACATCCAGCCTGTGCCTTCACGGCAAGGCGTACACTGGCCGCACGATTCTTCAAAGTAGAAGTAGGACAGGCGTTCCAGCGCCTTTACCATGCAGCGTGTTTCGTCCATCACGATGACGGCGCCCGAACCCAGCATCGAACCGGCTTTCGCGATCGAGTCGTAGTCCAGGTCGGTCTGCATCATGATGTCGCCGCGGATCACCGGAGCGGACGAACCGCCAGGGATCACGGCCTTGATCTTTTTGCCACCGCGCATGCCGCCTGCCAGTTCCAGCAGGGTCGCAAACGGGGTGCCGAGCGGCACTTCATAGTTGCCCGGTTTTTCCACGTCGCCCGAGATCGAGAAGATCTTCGAACCGCCGTTGTTCGGCTTGCCCATCGCCAGGTATTTCTCTGGACCGATATTCAGCACGAATGGCACGGCCGCGAAGGTTTCCGTGTTGTTGATCGTCGTCGGCTTGCCGTACAGGCCAAACGAGGCAGGGAAAGGCGGCTTGAAGCGCGGCTGGCCTTTCTTGCCTTCCAGCGATTCGAGCAGGGCCGTTTCTTCGCCGCAGATGTAGGCGCCATAACCATGGTGCGCATGCAACTGGAACGAGAACTCGCTGCCCATGATCTTGTCGCCCAGGAAGCCGGCGGCGCGCGCCTCTTCCAGCGCTTCTTCGAAACGCAGGTATTCCTGGAAGATTTCACCGTGGATATAGTTGTAGCCGACGGTGATGCCCATCGCATAAGCGCCAATGGCCATGCCTTCGATCAGCGCATGGGGATTGTAACGAATGATGTCGCGGTCCTTGAAAGTGCCCGGTTCGCCTTCATCTGTATTGCAGACGAGGTATTTCTGGCCCGGGAACTGGCGCGGCATGAAGCTCCACTTCAAGCCGGTAGGGAAACCCGCGCCGCCACGGCCGCGCAAGGACGACGCCTTGAGGTCGGCGATGATCTGTTCCGGCGTGATTTTCTCTTCCAGGATACGCCGCAAAGCGCTGTAGCCGCCGCGGTTCACATAATCTTGCAAATGCCAGTTCTTGCCATCCAGATCCTTCAGGATCAATGGATCGATATGGCGGTTGTGGAGTGACGTCATTTCTTGAGTTCCTCCAGCATGGCGTCGATCTTCTCGTTCGACATCCAGCTGCACATGGTTTTATTACTGACCAGCAAGACAGGCGCATCGCCGCAAGCACCCATGCACTCGCCTTCAACCAGGGTGAACTGGCCGTCTGCGGTGGTTTCGCGGAAATCGATACCCAGTTTCTGCTTCAGGTACTCTGCAGCGCGCACGCCGCCCGACAGGGCGCATGGCAGGTTGGTGCACACGGTGATCTTGTGCTTGCCCACGGGTTTCACGTTGTACATATTGTAGAACGTGGCCACTTCCTGCACGGCAATCGCCGGCATGCCGATGTAGTCGGCCAGTTCCTTCATGGTTTCCGGCGCCAGCCAGCCCAGTTCATCCTGGGCATGGGCCAGCGCGGCCATGACGGCCGACTGACGCTGGTCGGCCGGGTACTTGGCCAGCTCGCGGTCAATTTTCTTATAGCATTGCTCTGATAACAACATACTTTTTGCCTCTTAGCGGTCAATACTGCCGAACACGATGTCTTGCGTCCCGATGATGGTCACGGCGTCGGCAAGCATGTGCCCACGCGCCATTTCGTCGAGCGACTGCAAGTGGGCGTAGTCTGGCGCGCGCAGTTTCATGCGGTACGGCTTGTTGGCGCCATCGGACACCAGGTACACGCCGAACTCGCCCTTCGGATGCTCCACGGCGCTGTAGGCCTCGCCTGGCGGCACGTGGAAACCTTCCGTAAACAGCTTGAAGTGGTGAATCAAGGACTCCATGTTGGTCTTCATGTCGACGCGGCCCGGAGGCGCCACCTTGCGGTTGCTGGTCATGACAGGACCTTCATTGTTGCGCAGCCACTCCACGCATTGCTTGATGATGCGGTTCGACTGGCGCAGCTCTTCCACGCGGACCAGGTAGCGGTCGTAGCAATCGCCGTTGGTGCCGATAGGAATGTCGAAATCCATCAGGTCGTACACTTCGTACGGCTGTTTCTTGCGCAAGTCCCACTGCACGCCCGAGCCGCGCAGCATGGCGCCCGTGAAGCCCATGGCCAGCGCATCTTCCGGCGAGACGACGCCGATGCCGACGGTACGCTGTTTCCAGATACGGTTGTCGGTCAGCAGGGTTTCGTACTCGTCCACCGAGTTCGGGAAACGGCGCGCGAAGTCTTCGATGAAGTCCAGCAGGGAACCCTGGCGGTTTTCGTTCAGCTTGCCGATGGCCTTGGCGTTGCGGATGATCGACGCCTTGTGCTGCGGCATCGCGTCCGGCAGGTCGCGGTACACGCCGCCCGGACGGTAGTAGGCCGCGTGCATGCGTGCGCCCGAGACTGCCTCGTAGGCGTCGAACAAGTCTTCGCGGTCGCGGAAGCAATACAGGAACGGGCCCATGGCGCCAACGTCCAGCGCGTGGGTGCCGAGCCACATCAGGTGATTCAGGATACGCGTCATCTCGTCGAACATGACGCGGATGTATTGCGCGCGCAGCGGCACTTCCAGGCCCAGCATCTTTTCGATGGCCATCACGTACGCGTGTTCATTGCACATCATCGACACATAGTCAAGACGGTCCATGTACGGCACGGATTGCAGGTAGGTCTTCTGTTCGGCCAGCTTTTCGGTGGCGCGGTGCAGCAGGCCGATATGCGGGTCGGCGCGCTGGATGACTTCGCCATCCATCTCCAGCACCAGGCGCAGCACACCGTGCGCGGCCGGATGCTGTGGCCCAAAGTTCAGGGTGTAGTTCTTAATCTCAGCCATTATTTCATCCCGTAATGTTCTTCGCGGATCACGCGCGGCACGTTTTCCCGCGGCTCGATCGTCACGGGCTGGTAAATCACGCGCTTTTGTTCCGGATCGTAACGCATCTCGACATAGCCGGAGACGGGGAAATCCTTGCGGAACGGATGGCCGATGAAACCGTAGTCGGTCAGCAGGCGGCGCAAGTCGTTGTGGCCTTCGAAGAGGATGCCCAGCAGGTCGAACGCTTCGCGCTCGTACCAGTTGACGGCGCGCCAGATGCCGACCACGGAAGGCAGCAGCGGCATGTCGTCGTCCGGCGCGAACACGCGCACGCGCACGCGCCAGTTGTGCTTGACCGACAGCAAGTGCGAGACGGCTGCGAAACGCAGGCCATCCCAGCTACCATCGCCATAGGTCGAGTAGTCGACGCCGCACAGGTCGAGCAATTGCTCGAAATGCAGGGCCGGATCATCGCGCAGGGTCTGCATCACGGCCAGGTAGTCCTCGGCCTTGACGACCAGGGTGACTTCGCCCAGCGCAACCGTCGTGCTAACGCGATCGCCCAGGGCTGTGCCGAGGGCGTTTTGCAATACTTCTAAATGTGTTGTCATAATCTGAAGCGGCCCCGTTAGCGTGCGATCGTGCTGGTACGCTTGATCTTGTTCTGCAACTGCATGATGCCGTACAGCAAGGCTTCAGCGGTCGGAGGACAGCCAGGCACATACACGTCGACGGGCACGATGCGGTCGCAACCGCGCACCACGGAATAGGAGTAATGGTAGTACCCGCCGCCATTGGCGCAGGAACCCATCGAGATGACCCAGCGTGGCTCTGCCATCTGGTCGTAGACCTTGCGCAGGGCCGGCGCCATCTTGTTGCACAGGGTGCCGGCAACGATCATGACGTCGGACTGACGCGGCGACGGACGAAACACGACGCCGAAACGGTCCATATCGTAGCGGGCTGCGCCCACATGCATCATTTCGACCGCACAGCAGGCCAGACCGAACGTCATCGGGAACATAGACCCGGTGCGCGCCCAGTTGATCAGCTTGTCGGCCGAGGTGGTGATGAAACCTTCGCTTAATACGCCTTCAATAGCCATGGCTTATTCCCAGTCAAGGGCACCTTTCTTCCAAATGTACCAAAATCCGACCACGAATTCAGCGATGAACACCATCATCGTGACGAAACCGGCCCAGCCCAGGTCGCGCATTGCAACGCCCCATGGGAAAAAAAATGCCGTTTCCAGATCGAACAAAATAAACAGGATTGCGACCAGATAGTAGCGCACATCAAATTTCATGCGCGCGTCTTCGAATGCTTCAAAACCACATTCGTACGGGGAGAGTTTTGCTGCGTCAGGCTTGTTAGGACCTAACAGGCGCCCCAGGAGCTGGGGAGCGATACCGACACCAAGGCCGATAATAATGAACAGCAGGACGGGGAAGTAATTTTCGAGGTTCACGATTGATGAGCTTATATTGAACGATCGGTTAAATGAGGACGCTGCGATCATTTGCAGCGTATCTAACGCACGACCCCAATCAAAGCTAAGACCAGGATCGAACGACACATCCTCGTAAAAAAAGCCAGCAACTTTGTACGAGCCATGGCTCGTGCGCCGTTGCTGGCTTCTGATTTCTGGTGCCGACGACGAGACTCGAACTCGTACAGCTTTCGCCACTACCCCCTCAAGATAGCGTGTCTACCAATTTCACCACGTCGGCGGTAAGGCCCGTATTCTACTCTGCTTTGGCGCTAAAGTTAATGCACAAATGCATCAAAACACAGATAAAAACGATAAATTTTTACATCTTCCAGCGCGTCACGATTTTTTCCTGCCGCACTGCTGAAACATTGAGCAATAATCTGCCCGTAATGAGAATTACTCTCGATGAGGTATCGAGCTCATACAAAAATTACTTCGGAATCGCGCCTGCCGGGGTGCTGGCAACCGGTGCCACCGCCGCTGGAGCGCTGGCAGCCGGAGCTGCCGCAGGTACCGTCGTCGGGATCGCGCCCGCGCCGGTGACCGGCACTGGCTTGACGACCTTATCCATCACGCCGCCGCCGACCGTCGTGGCGCGCTGATTGGCCATCAGCGACAGGGCCAGGGTGGCGCCGAAGAAGATCGCGGCGGCGACGCCCGTCGATTTCGACATGAAGTTCGACGAACCCGTCGCACCGAACAGGCTGCCGGAGGCGCCCGAACCGAAGGCGGCGCCCATGTCGGCGCCCTTACCGTGCTGCAACAACACCAGCGCGATAATCGACAATGCCGAAATAACCTGTACTACCACTACCAGATTGAACATCATGTTCATTGCAATTCCATTCTTAGTTTAAATTAATTCAATCAGCGGCGTGAATAATTGCCAGGAAATCCGCCGCCTTCAATGCTGCTCCACCGATCAGACCGCCATCGATATCCGGCATCGCCATCAATTCTTTTGCGTTCTCCGGCTTCATGCTGCCGCCGTACAGGATCTGCACGCCGGCCGCTGCTACCGCATTCTTTGCCGCCAGCTGGCCGCGCAATACCTGATGCACGTCCTGCGCCATTTGCGGCGTGGCTGTCTTGCCCGTGCCGATGGCCCAGACCGGCTCATAGGCCAGCACCAGTTTCGCCACGTCGTCGGCGGAAATCGCCGCCAGCACGGCGCCCAGCTGCTGCGCCACGATGGCGTCGGTCTGGCCCGCTTCGCGCTGCGCCAGGGTTTCGCCGATGCAGACGATAGGCGTGATGCCCGCCGCCAGCGCCGCAACCGTCTTGGCCGCCACTTGCGCATCGCTCTCGCCATGGTAGGCGCGGCGCTCGGAATGCCCGATCACCACATAGCCGCAGCCGAAATCCTGCAGCATGGCGGTCGAGATTTCTCCCGTGTAGGCGCCGCCGGCATGCGCGGACACATCCTGCGCACCCCAGCCGAGAGCCGTGCCTGCCAATTGCGCCTGGCACTGCGCCAGATACGGCGCAGGCACACAGACGGCGCTGGCGGCGCCAGAGGCAGCCAGGCCAGCAACTATTTCAGACAATAACACCGCGTTCGAGGTGCGACTGCCGTTCATTTTCCAATTTCCGACGACGAGTTTGCGACGCATAGTAGCCTAAATTCTAATAACCCGTCATTCTAACTCCGGCACCGATGCCGGTCAAACAGGCAGTGCCCCGTTTCAAGCAACTTGCAACATGATCTTGCCCACGTGCGTGCTCGCTTCCATCAAGGCATGCGCCTCGTTGGCTTTTTCCAAGGGGAAAGTTTTATAGATCACGGGCTTGATCTTGCCCGCCTCGATCAGCGGCCAGACGGTCGTGCGCAGATGGTTCGCGATGGCCGCCTTGAAAGCCACGGAACGGGGACGCAAGGTGGAACCCGTCACCGTCAGGCGACGGCGCAGCAGGCTACCCAGGTCCAGTTCCGCCCTGCTGCCGCCCTGCACGGCGATCAGGCCGATGCGGCCATCGTCGGCCAGGCAATCGATTTCGCGCGGCAGGTAGTCGCCACCCACCATATCGAGGATGACGTCGACGCCCTTGCCACCAGTCAGCTCCTTGACGACGGCGGCGAAGTCTTCCGTGCGATAGTTAATGCCCCGCTCGGCGCCCAGCGCTTCGCAGGCGCGCGCCTTCTCGTCGCTGCCGGCCGTGGCGAACACGCGGTGGCCCAGGGCGGCCGCCAATTGAATGGCCGTCACGCCGATGCCGGACGTGCCGCCCTGCACCAGCAAGGTTTCGCCGTCGGCCAGCGCGCAGCGGTCGAAGACATTGCTCCACACGGTAAAGAAGTTTTCCGGCAGGGACGCGCCTTCCAGCGCAGTCAATCCCTTCGGCAAGGGCAGGCACTGGCCGGTGGGTGCGGCGCAGTATTCGGCATAGCCGCCGCCCTGCACCAGCGCGCAGACGAGGTCGCCCTTCTTGAATGCGGTATTGCTGAAATCGCCATCGACGACTTCACCGGCCACTTCCAGGCCAGGCAAATCGGACGCACCGGCTGGCGGCGCATACTTGCCCAGGCGTTGCAGCACGTCGGGACGGTTGATGCCGGCCGCGTGCACCTTGATCAGCAGTTCGCCCGCTTTGAAGGCGGGAACGGAACACTCGACGATCTGCAAAACGTCGGCGGGACCTGGCTGGCTGATGGCAACTGCACGCATGGCGGGACTCTTTCAAGGGAAAACGGCGATTGTACGCCAAGCCGTTCACCCTTGCAGGCATGCCCCCTTCCCTATGCGCCGCCCGTCTTCGACTGGCGCGGCAGCGGCGTGCCCGGCTTCCATTTCGCCGACAGGGCCTGTCCTTCCTCGACTTGCTCATGCGTCATCTTGCGCACCACGGCGGCGCGCTGGTCGGCCGCATTCGCGTTGCCGTTCGCCGCCGCCAGGTTCCACAGCATGTAGGCGATGACGTTGTCCTGCTGCACGCCGCCCATGTGGTAGCGGTACATGAGGCCCAGCACCTGCTGCGCCTCGGCGTGGTTCTGCTCGGCCGCCTTGCGGAACCAGCTGACGGCCTGCTTGTGGTCCTGCAGCACGGCGTTGCCCGTGTAATACATGGCGCCCACCACATACTGGGCGTCGGCCTTGCCCTGGTCGGCCGCCTTGCGGTGCCAGAACATGGCTTGCTTGTAATCCTGCGGCAAGCCGCGGCCCATGTAATACATCAAGCCCAGCAAATGCTGGGCATCGGCGTTGCCGGTCTTGGCCAGTGGCAGGATTTCCTTGTAGGCCAGCGCGTAATTCTTGTTGTTGTAGGCACTGGCGCCTTCGACGAAGCCAGCCCGCGCGGGTAGCTGTATCACCAACAGCATGAGTAATGTAATGATCAGTTTTTTCATCGGAATGGGATGTGGTCTGACTACTTATTCTTGTTCTGCCAATAAAGCCTGCGGCAGGATGCGTTTACTTCCAGCTGACTTTGCCCAGGCCCTCGACGCTGACATCGCGGTTGGCCGGCTTGCCGTACACCACCACCGAGCCGAGTCCGCTCAGGTTCAGCTTGGCATTCGTATGGGCATTCACCGTGGCATTGCCCAGGCCGCTCAACTCCAGATTGACGGCATCGACTTCGAACTGCTGCGCATTCAGGCTGCCCAGGCCGCCCAGGCTCGCTTTCAGGATACGTCCGCGTCCACCCAGCATCACGGAACCCGCACCCTGCAGGTCCAGCTCCGCGCGCTCATTGTTGCCTATCCATATCTGCATGCTGCCCACGCCGCCCAGGCTGGCATTGAGCTTGCGGTAGTCGCCCACCAGCTTGATGCTGCCCGCCCCTTCCAGCGACAAGGTCAGTTCCTCGCCCTTGAAACCCGTGATATCGGTGCTGCCAAAGCCTTCCGAGCTCAGCTCGCGCAGGTTCGGCAGGACCAGGTCGGCGCGGATCGACGAGGGGCCGATCTTGAAGCCGCGCACCTCCGTTTCGATGTGCAAGGTGTCGCCGCTTTGCGCCGTGCTGACATCGGCGATGTAGCGCTTGTCGGCCGTGATGCTCAGCGAAGCCACGTTGCCCTGGCGAATGCGCACTTCCATCACGCCATCGAGCTTGACGCGCACGACGCGGGCGTCGACGTTGCGCATTTCCAGCAAGCGGGTCTCGGCGGCCACGCCGCGCACCAGGCCCAATGTCGCCAGGAACAGCAGCGCCAGTTGCAGAATCTTTTTCATGTAGTGCATCCTCGGTATCTTGTTTTTATGTGTCGCGGCGCCCGCGTGGGGCGCCTGCATTGCTCGCGCAGCACCACTGTAGCAGCGCCGAAAATGGCTGACAATCAATTATGCAAAACGGGCTTTTTCGGCAGCGCTCAGGCGCTTGGCCTTGACGACCACCACTTGCATGGCAGCCTTGTTCGCTGGCGCGGCCAGGGTGGCCGTGGAACTGGCCACTTGCAGGGCCGGGGCGGCCGGGGCGATGGCGTAGCAGCTGGCGCCAAGCACGATGGCGGCGGCAACGGCAATGACTTCCATGTTTTTAGCGACGTTCATGTTGTTCTCCTCGGGTGTCTGGCAGTGGGCTTGCGGTATGGTGTCACTATAGCCATACCGCCCCCGGCAGACACGCCGATTGCGACGAACTGCATTTTTGGCAGGCTGGCCTGACAAAAACGCGGATGAACGTGCAGATCGCTAAGCGTCTTCTTAAAACTCTTCCCACTCGTCGGCGCCGGACTTGGCCGCCTTGACGGGTTTGACCGGCGCCAGCGCGCGGGCCGGCGCGCGCGGTGCAGCAGCGGCTGGCTTCGCCTTGAGGCGCGTCACGGGCGCGTGTGCCGCGGCAGGACCGGCATCGCCCAGGCGGAACATGCCGACGGCTTGCGCCAGGTCCACGGCTTGCTCCTGCAGGCTTTCCGCGGCAGCGGCCGCTTGCTCGACGAGGGCCGCATTTTGCTGCGTCATGGTATCCATGTGCGTGACGGCCGTATTGATCTCGCCGATGCCGGCGCTCTGTTCGCGGCTGGCCACCGTGATCTCGCTCATGATGGTCGTCAATTGCTGTACCGACGCCACCACCTGGTCCATGGTCTGGCCCGCCTCATCGACGAGACGGCCGCCCGCATCGACCTTCTCCACCGAATCGCCGATCAATTCCTTGATTTCCTTCGCCGCACCGGCGGAGCGTTGCGCCAGGTTGCGCACTTCGGACGCCACCACGGCAAAGCCCCTGCCCTGCTCGCCCGCGCGCGCCGCCTCGACGGCCGCGTTCAAGGCCAGGATATTCGTCTGGAAAGCGATGCCATCGATCACGCCGATGATGTCGACGATCTTGCGCGAGCTTTCCTGGATGCCGGCCATGGTGCCCACCACTTGCTGTACCACGCGGCCGCCCTTGGCCGCCACTTCCGAGGCGGACACGGCCAGCTCATTGGCTGCATGCGCGTTTTCCGCATTCTGCTTGACGGTCGAGGTCAGCTCATCCATCGAACTGGCCGTCTCTTCCAGCGCGCCCGCCTGCGCTTCCGTGCGCGAGGACAGGTCGGCATTGCCGGCGGCAATGTCGGCCGATTCGCTGCGCACCAGGGTGCTGATGCTGCGGATCTGCACCAGCACGGTGGCGATCTTTTCGACGAACAAGTTGAATGCCTTGGCGATCTGCGCCAGCTCGTCCGCGCCTTCCGCATCGAGGCGGCTGGTCAGGTCGCCGTCGCCCGTGGCGATCGCTTCCATCGCATCGCGCACCAGACCCAGGCGGCGCAAGGCGCGCGCCACCAGTACGCTCAATACCGTGGCGGCCAGGGCCAGCACCAGCAAGGCCGTCAGGGCCGAGGCGCGCAGCATGGAGCTCAGTGCCTGCGTCGCTTCTGCACGGTCGAGCACGGTAGCCAGCAGCCAGTCGCTGCCCGGCACTTTACTTACATGCAAGATACCGTTCCGGTCACCGAGGCGAATGGCTGCGCCATCGCCGCTCTTTTCGATATCGGCCAGCGCCTGCGCGCTCAGGCCCGGGTCCAGTTCGGCCAGCGGTTTCAGAGTCAGTTTGCTATCCGGATGGGCGATGATCTTGCCGCCGCCATCGACGAGGAAGGCATAGCTGGACGCCGTCGGCTTGATCGAGGCGACATTTTGCACTACCGCATCCATCATCACGTCGGCCGCCATCACGCCCGTCACGCTGCCCTTGCCGCCCAGCGGCTCGGCAAACGTCACCACCAGCTTGCCCGTGCTGGCGCCGATGTATGGCGCCGTGATGATGGGGCCGCCCACTTCGGACGCCAGCTTGTACCAGGGGCGTGCCGTAGGATCGTAGTCGGCGGCGCGCTTGCGCTCCTGCGAAAACACGGCGTGCTTGTCGGCAAAGCCGATATATGCCATGTCGAAGGTGCCCGCCTGTTCGGCCGCCTTCAGGGCCGGCAGCGGATCGGCCGCCGTGGCGCCCTGTTTGAGCGAGCCCACGACGGCCTGCTTGGAGCGCAGCCATTCGGCGATGGCTTGCGCATGGCTGTGCGACAACTGCAGCATCTGCGTGTCGAGCGCGGCCAGGGTGCTGGACCGTGTCGTGAAGAAATTGGCGATGGCGACGGCCAGCATGGCCAGCACGACGATGGAAACGGCGATGGCGATCAGCCGCGCCTTAAGGGAGGACAACATGGTGCATCCAATAAAAAAGAGGAAATCGGGAGGGATGCACCATGGTCGGGGAATAAGATTTTGTCGTCAAGCAATACCGACAGTCAATTACCCATAAACAACAATTGATACCATATATTAATCATATCTCGCCGCGCAGCTTGCGCAGGGCCGGCGAGTCGCCACCCGTCGCTTCGAGGCGGAAACGGGCAAATGCCTGCTCCAGCTCGGCATAGCGGCGCAGACTGCCTTCATTAAAGTAGCGCCCGCCCGGGATATCGCCCCACGGCAGCGGTGCGCTCAAGCCTCCGCTGCCTGCCAGAGCCAGCAGCGGCTTGAGCGCGCTGCGCAGGTCGGCCACTTCCGTATCGGCGCCCGCCAGGCGGGCCAGCAACTGTTCCAGTTCGGTAGTACAGGCTTGCAGGCGCGACTGATCCATGTTCACTCCTAATTCTTGATGGTGCCCACCAGCACGGGCGCCGACCACAGCTTGCGATTGGGCAACAGGTATTGCAAGGCGCCACCCTTGCGCCGCACCAGGCCGCCCAGCTCTTCGGTCGGCGCCACCGAGCTGACAAACACCGTCACGGTCCCGTTAGGCGTGACCTCATACACATCATACAGCGGCGCTTCGCTCCTGAGCGGCAAGCCGAAGCAGTCTGCCAGCGAGTCACACTCGTCGCTGCCTTGCAACTGCCCGATAGTGGTGAAGTATGGCGAATAGCGCAAGACGCTCTGTCCGTGCGGCACTACCTTGTAGAGCGGAATATCGATCAGCCAGACGGTCGGCAACTTATTGCCGGACGCCAGCTGCTCAACGGCCCGCGCATAAATCGTCTCCGCCGGCGCGCCCGGATCGGCCGCGCGCAGCTGGGCCAGGAATTGCTGCCCGTCCTCACCCTCCAGCCAGCCGTCGATCACCGGGCGCTGCAGGCCGATGGTCTTGAAGGTACTGAGGTCATTGATTTCGCGCGCATGCACGGCGCGCAAGGCGTCGAGGTCTTGCGCCGGCATGGCCGCGGACGCGGCGGCGATGGGAATGGGCAGCGGCACCGGTGTCGGTGCGTCGTCAGCCTGTGCCCAGGTGCAGGGCGAAACGGCAAGCAGAAAGGCGGCGGCCAGCCCGCGGAATGTGCGCATGCTGCATCTCCTTGGAAGACTCGGTCAGGGGGAATATCCCCTCCCGAATCTACAGAGAGCGGCAGCGGCCGATGCGCGCTGCATCAAGGCCGATGCGCAAATTGGCGCCCACCTTCGACGCAGCGCAAACGCGGCGCAAAAAAAACCGCCAGGGCTTGCGCACTGGCGGTTTTTGAACATGCGGCCGGGGCCGCAGTCAGGCGAATCTGAAGGAAATTAAGCGGCTGGCGCTTCGTTGCCTTCAGCAGCTTTCATCGACAGTTTCAGACGGCCGCGGTCGTCCGTTTCCAGAACCTTGACGCGAACCAGCTGGCCTTCTTTCAGGTAGTCGGCCACGGCGTTGACGCGCTCGTTGGCGATCTGCGAGATATGCAGCAAGCCGTCCTTGCCTGGCATGACTTGAACGATGGCGCCGAAGTCCAGCAGTTTCAGCACGGTGCCTTCATAGGTCTTGCCCACTTCGACGGAAGCGGTCAGTTCTTCGATGCGGCGCTTGGCTTCCTGGCCGGCTTGCGCGTCGACGGAAGCGATGGTGACCACGCCTTCGTCGCTGATGTCGATCTGGGTGCCCGTCTCTTCGGTCAGCGCGCGGATCACGGCGCCGCCCTTGCCGATCACGTCACGGATTTTTTCCGGGTTGATCTTGATGGTGATCAGACGCGGTGCGAAATCGGACAGTTCGGTTTTGACGTGCGGCATGGCTTTTTGCATTTCGCCCAGGATGTGCTCGCGGCCTTCCTTGGCTTGCGCCAGTGCCACTTGCATGATTTCCTTGGTGATGCCCATGATCTTGATGTCCATCTGCAGCGCCGTGATACCGTTGCGGGTACCGGCTACCTTGAAGTCCATGTCGCCCAGGTGATCTTCGTCGCCCAGGATATCGGACAGCACGGCAAACTTGCCGCCTTCCTTGATCAGGCCCATGGCGATACCGGCCACGTGTTCTTTCATCGGCACGCCGGCGTCCATCAGTGCCAGGCAGCCGCCGCACACCGATGCCATCGACGAGGAACCGTTCGATTCCGTGATTTCCGATACCAGGCGCACCGAGTAGCTGAACTCTTCAGCGGCTGGCAGGGCGGCGATCAGCGCGCGCTTGGCCAGGCGGCCGTGGCCGATTTCGCGGCGCTTAGGCGTACCGACACGGCCCGTTTCACCGGTGGCGAACGGAGGCATGTTGTAATGCAGCATGAACGAATCGGTGAACTCGCCCATCAGCGCATCGATCTTCTGGCTGTCGCGGGCGGTGCCCAAAGTTGCCACGACCAGCGCTTGCGTTTCGCCGCGCGTGAACAGGGCCGAACCGTGGGTGCGTGGCAGCACGCTGGTGCGGATCGAGATCGGACGCACGGTGCGCGTGTCGCGGCCGTCGATGCGTGGCTCGCCGTCCAGGATTTGCGTACGCACGATTTTCGCTTCGATGTCGAACAGGATGTTGTTCACTTCAGCGCTGTCGATAGCCGCGCCGCCGGTGGCAGCCACTTCAGCCGACAGGTCGGCGATCACTTCCGACGTCGCCGCTTTCAGCTTGGCCGTACGCTCTTGCTTGTCCTTGGTTTGATACGCGTCATTGATCTTGGCGTTGGCGAAATGCGCGACGCGGGCGATCAGTGCTTCGTTTTTCGGCGCAGGCGCCCATTCCACTTCCGGCTTGCCGCCGTCACGCACCAGGTCGTGAATCGCGTCGATGACGACTTTCATCTGGTCGTGGCCAAAGACCACGGCGCCCAGCATGATTTCTTCGGACAGCTGTTTCGCTTCCGATTCGACCATCAGCACGGCCGTTTCGGTACCGGCGACAACCAGGTCCATTTCCGACGTTTTCAGTTGCTGGACGGTCGGGTTCAGAATGTACTGGCCATTGGCGTAACCGACGCGCGCGGCGCCGATAGGACCGTTGAAAGGCACGCCCGATACGCACAGGGCAGCCGATGCGCCGATCATGGCGGCGATGTCCGGATCGATTTCAGGGTTGACCGACAACACGTGAATGATGACTTGCACTTCATTCAGGTAGCCTTCCGGGAACAGCGGACGGATAGGACGGTCGATCAGACGGGAGGTCAGTGTTTCTTTTTCGGAAGGACGGCCTTCGCGCTTGAAAAAACCGCCCGGAATTTTACCGGCAGCATAGGTTTTCTCGACATAATCAACCGTCAAAGGGAAGAAATCCTGGCCTGGCTTGGCATCTTTGCGTGCCACTACCGTTGCCAGAACGACGGTATCTTCGATCGACACCAGCACTGCGCCGGATGCCTGACGTGCGATTTCGCCGGTTTCCAGGGTCACTTGATGTTGACCGTACTGGAAGGTTTTCGTAACTTTGTTAAACATGGGGTATCCCTTTTCTAATTGCCGACAGATTTTCAGGGGCTGTCGTTCACCTCACCACAGGCGGCGAAAACTTCGTTGCCGCCTTTACTACTTTACTTTTAAAACATGATATCGGTAGAGAATACTGTACTTCTCGACATAAATCCGGAATTCAAATGACAAAATGCCCGCGTCAGCGAACTGGCGCAGGCATTTCTGTATAAACCTTGTACGGCAAAAATTACTTGCGCAGACCAAGTTTAGCGATCAGGTCGCGATAACGGGTAGCGTCTTTAGCCTTCAGGTAGGACAACAGGCTCTTACGACGGTTGACCATCATGATCAGGCCGCGGCGGGAGTGGTGATCTTTCGAGTGGGCTTTGAAGTGGCCGTTCAGTTCGTTGATGCGAGCTGTCAGCAGTGCAACTTGCACTTCAGGGGAGCCGGTGTCGTTTTGACCACGTGCGTTGTCCGCGATGATAGCGGCTTTGTTGATGTTTTCTACTGTCATGATAAACCTTTCACATGCGGTGCACAGAGTCTGAACCCTATCCACCGTGAACTACGATTATTAAAATACTGGCCTATGCTTCCAACCAGACGCGCAAGTATATCGGAAAAATGCCCGCCTGTATCCTGCCGTGCGCGCTTTTCTCGGTGCATGATAGGGTTTTCCTGCATTTCAGGAGGTCAAACATGAAAAAACTGCTCAAATCAGCAACACCGCTGCTGTTTGCCGCGCTGGCCGGCTGCGCCAGCTGGAACGTCCCGCCGCCCCAGCCGGGCGAGCCGCGCGCCGCCGTGGAAGCGCGCCTGGGCCGGCCCACGAATATCTACCAGCTACCCACGGGTCCCGAACTCGAATACGCGACGGGACCGTACGGCCAGTACACGTATATGGCCCGTTTCGGCCCCGACGACAGGTTGATTTCCTACGAGCAAGTGCTCGACACGCCAGGCTTTGCCCGCATCAAGGTGGGCGTGTCGACTCAGCAAGACGTGCTGCACACCCTGGGCCGCCCGACGGAAACCTCATACCTGTCGCTGCCGAAACTGCACGTCTGGTCCTACCGCTACAAGGAATCGGGCGTGTGGGATTCCATGATGCACGTGCACTTCGACCACGACGGCATCGTGCGCATGATGATGAACGGGCCAGATCCAGCCAAGGAAGAGCGGCGGTTTTTCTGGTAGTTAGCGCCCCCTCACGGTTGCGGGTCGATGCGCTCGTCTTTCGCATGCAGTTTGTTTAAGGCCGACAAATACGCCTTGGCCGACGCGACGATGATGTCCGGATCAGCACCCACGCCGTTGACGATGCGTCCGTCGCGCGACAAGCGCATGGTAACCTCACCCTGCGACTGCGTGCCCGTGCTGATGGCATTGACGGAGAACAAGACCAGCTCGGCGCCGCTGGCGGCCGCGCTTTCGATGGCGTTGACGGTCGCGTCGACGGGGCCGTCGCCCTGCCCTTCGCAGCTGCGCTGTTGGCCGCCGACGAGAAACTCCACGCGCGCATGGGGCACGGCGCCCGTCGTCGACTGCTGCGTCAGCGCAACAAAACGGTAGTGCTCACTCTCCTGCGCCTGCTGCTCCTCGCTGACGAGGGCCATGATGTCTTCGTCGAAAATCTCGGATTTCCGGTCGGCCAGTTCCTTGAAGCGCAGGAAGGCCGCGTTGACTTCCGCTTCCGATTCCAGAGAAATGCCCAGCTCCTGCAGCCGCTGCTTGAAGGCATTGCGCCCCGACAGTTTGCCGAGCACGATCTTGTTGGCCGTCCAGCCCACGTCTTCGGCGCGCATGATTTCATACGTCTCGCGCGCCTTTAAAATGCCGTCCTGGTGGATGCCGGACGCGTGCGCAAAAGCGTTCGCGCCGACGACGGCCTTGTTCGGCTGCACGGCAAAGCCCGTGATCTGCGACACCATTTTGGACGCCGCCACGATTTGTGTCGTATCGATGCCCACCGTCAGGTTGTAATAGGCGGCGCGCGTGCGCAGCGCCATCACCACTTCTTCCAGCGCCGTATTGCCGGCCCGCTCGCCAAGGCCATTGACCGTGCACTCGATCTGCCGCGCGCCGCCTATCATGACGCCCGCCAGCGAATTGGCGACAGCCAGGCCCAGGTCATTATGGCAATGGACGGACCAGATGGCCTTGTCTGAGTTCGGTATGCGTTCGCGCAAGCGCTTGATGGTCGCGCCGAAGATTTCGGGCACAGCGTAGCCGACCGTGTCGGGAAAATTGATGGTGGTGGCGCCCTCGGCGATCACGCCCTCGAGCACACGGCAAAGGAAATCTTCGTCGGAGCGGCTGCCGTCTTCGGGGCTGAATTCGATGTCGTCAGTGAACTGGCGCGCAAAGCGCACGGCATTTTGCGCCTGCGTCAGCACTTGCTCTGGCGTCATGCGCAGCTTCATCTGCATGTGCAGGGGCGACGTGGCGATAAAGGTATGGATGCGCTTGCGCTCGGCTGGCGCCAGCGCCTCGGCGGCGCGGGCGATGTCGCGGTCGTTGGCACGCGACAGCGAGCAGATGGTGGACTCGCGCACGGCGCCGGCAATCGCCCGTATCGATTCGAAGTCGCCCTGCGAGGCGGCGGCGAAGCCCGCCTCGATCACGTCGACCTTCATGCGCTCGAGCTGCTTGGCGATGCGCAGCTTTTCCTCGCGCGTCATGGAGGCGCCCGGCGATTGCTCGCCGTCGCGCAGGGTGGTGTCAAAAATGATGAGTCGGTTGCTGGTGGTCATGGCTGCTCCTGGCTGTCTGAAGACTGGCGACGCTACCGACTCGCCGCATTAATGCTCGGGGTCGGTCTGGATGATGCTGACGGGCTTGCCCTTCGCCATGCGCCAGAAAAACACGGCGTAGCCGGACAGGCCATACACGACGAAAATCGGGAACAGCACCTTCGGCGGATCGATGGAAATGAGCGCGAAGAACAATGCCAGCAGGAATACCACGATAAAAGGCACGGACTTGCGGAAATTCACATCCTTGAAGCTGTAGAACGGCACGTTGGTGACCATGGTCAGGCCGGAAAACAGGGCGATCGTCCACGATACCCAGGCCAGCTGGTTACCGGCAAATTCCAGGTCGTTCATCAGCAGGATGAAGCCGGCCACCATGGCCGCCGCCGCCGGGCTGGGCAAGCCCTGGAAGAAGCGTTTGTCGACCACGGCAATGTTCGTGTTGAAGCGGGCCAGGCGCAAGGCGGCGCCGGCGCAATACACGAAGGCGGCCAGCCAGCCCAGTTTGCCCATGCCGCGCAGCGACCATTCGTAGATCACCAGCGCCGGCGCGGCGCCAAACGACACCATGTCCGACAGGCTGTCGTACTGGGCGCCGAATTCGCTCTGCGTATTCGTCAGGCGCGCGATGCGGCCGTCGAGGCCGTCGAGGATCATGGCGATGAAGATGGCCCAGGCCGCGTGTTCGAATTTCTGGTTCATGGCCATGACGATGGCGTAGAAGCCGCAAAACAGGGCTGCCGTCGTGAAGGCGTTCGGCAACAGGTAGATGCCACGGCGGCGCAAGGTTTTCTTGCCAGTGCCATCGCTCACCGGCTGGCGCGCGAATTTGCTGAAGCGGGACGCTTTGGATACTGCGGGAGTGCCGTTCTTGCCTCTACGACGGGGGAAGTTTGCCATGTTGTTCCATATCTTGTGTACTGCGGGGGAATCGGTGCCAGATGGCAGGCGCATGACTGTCACGGCATGCGCCTGCCGATGTTGTCATTATAGAGGAGCCACCGCCAAAGAAAAGCGCGGCGGCGTCAAGCTGACAATATTGATCCCTGTTCAAGCCTTATTTAAACTTGACCTTGGCCACCAGGCCCATGTTCAGGGTCGTTTCGCCCGGCTCGAAGCTCGGTTCGGCCACCTGGTTGCCGCCATAGCTTGCAACGTCGGCACTCATGTTGCGCGCGCCGGCCACGTTGGCGCGCTGCGCATAGTTGCCCGAGCCTTCGAAATCGATGGTGTCGATCACGGCGTCACTGACGTTGCGCCCCATGGCGCCGGCGATGGCGGCCACGCGCTCGTTGAGGTTCTTGTAGGCGGCGGCGATGCGCTGGTCGTCGAGCTTGCGGATGGTGGCAGGCGCCAGGCCGAAGTTCAGGCGGTTCAGGGTCAGCACGCCTTGCGCCGCCGACACGGTCTTCGGCAAGGCGGCCAGGTTCGTCGTTGTCACCTGCAGGTACTGGCCCACTCGCCAGCCGGTCGGCACTCTGGGCTTGGCGGCGACACCAGGCGGCAATGGCGCCGTTTCAGGATACACGGCATACGTGTAATAGCCCTGGGTCTTCAGCACGGCTTGCGGATCGGCTTTCTTGACGATGGCCGCGCCCTGGTTCATCTTCTGGTTCACGCGCGAGGCGGCGGCGGCCTTGTCCTTGTCCTGCTCTTCGACGGCCAGGGTAACGGTCACCTGATCGTTCGCATGCACCACTTCGCCGTTGGCGGGCACCACCACGAGAGTGCCGGAGGTGGGCAAGGTCTGGGCTTGTGCGCCCAGGGCAACGGTAGCGGCGGCGGCAGCCAGCAGTGATTTGATGACGGTCATGGGGTTCTCCTGGAAAATATGGGGGCAAAAACAACCATGGGGCCAACAGCCCCATGATTTTTAACACATGCTAACGTGGAAATACTTCCACACTATTGAACTTACTTGAACTTGACCTTGCCGACGACACGCATGTCGAGCGTCGTTTCGCCTGGTTCGAAGCTTGGTTCGGCGACGGCACTGTCTTCGCTCATCTTGGCGCTGCGCATCATCATCGGTGCGGCGGCAGAGCGGTTTTCCGTGACGTAATTGCCCGAACCTTCGAAGTCCACCGTATCGAGCACGGCGTCGGAAACGTTGCGGCCCATGGCCTTGGCGATGGCGGCCACGCGCTCATTCAGGTTTTTATAGGTGGCGGCGATGCGCTGGTCGTCCAGCAAACGGATGGTTTCCGGCTTCAGACCGAAATTCAAGCCATTCAGGGTCAGCACGCCTTGCGCCGCCGACACGGTCTTTGGCAGCGACGCCAGATTGGCCGTCGTCACTTCCAGGTACTGGCCAACACGCCAGGCCGTTGGCAGGCGCGGCTTGGCAACGGCGCCAGCCGGCAATGGGCGCTCTTCCGGATACACGGGATAGGTGTAGTAGCCATACGATTTCAGTGCTGCCGACGGGTCGGCCTGCTTGACGATGGCGATGCCCTTGTTCATCTTCTGGTTGACACGCGACGCGGCGGCAGCCTTGTCCTTGTCCTGCTCTTCGACGGCCAGGGTAGCGACCACCTGGTCATTGACATGCTTGACTTCGCCAAACGCGGGGACGACCACCAGAGTGCCGGAAGTCGGCAGGGATTGCGCTTGCGCGCTCAGGGCAACGGTGGCTGCGGCGGCAACAAGGACGGATTTCATCACGGTCATGGGGGTACTCCTAGGTAGTTAATGTGGCTGACAGCCAGCGAACGGGGCGCTTTTGGCACCCCTTTCGCTTGAGAAACTTGTCAAACTGTGTAGATTCTAACGCCTCATTCATTCCCGTGGCGCAAATTAACAAATCGTCACAAAATGGGCTTGCCAGTCACATCTGCTCACATTTCAACACACTGTCATCATAAATAACAATGTTATTAGTGACCTACGACTGCGCCGCCGCTGCGCCGGCCCGGCTTGAAACTGTGACGGTGCGCGCGCCAGGCAATGGTCAATGCCACCAGCAGCAAGGCCAGCATGGCCCACGGGAACGATGCCGCACCATAGCCGTCTAGCAGCATGCCACCGGCCAGGCCACCACCGGCGATGGCCACGTTCCAGATGGTCGCCACCATGGCCTGCGCCACGTCCATGCCGTCGCCGGCCGCGTCCGCCGATGCCGTCTGCAGCAAGGTGCCGGCGCCGCCAAAGGTGACGCCCCAGATGGCCATGCTGACATAGATGACGATGGGGGAGTCCATCGCCAGGCCCAGCGCCACCATCACGAGGGCAAAGGCGGCGATGCAGCCCAGCACGAGCGGGCGCAGCCAGCGGTCGATCAGCTGGCTGACCAGCCAGATGCCGGCCAGCGAACCCACGCCATACACGAGCAGCACCAGGTCGACACGCGGGCGCAAGCCGGACGGCGCCAGGAACGGCGCGATATAGGTATACAGAATGTTATGCGCCAGCATCCAGGCAACGATCACCGCCAGAATCGGCCGCACGCCCGGCGTCATGAATACCTGGCGGATCGACAGGCGCTCGCCATTCTTTTGCCCCGGATAATCGGGCACGGCCAGCAGCACCCACGCGACCAGCACCACGGCCAGCCCCGACATGATGCCGAAGATGCTGCGCCAGCCCAGCACGCCGCCCATCAGGGTGCCCAGCGGCACGCCCAAGGACAGGGCCAGCGGCGTGCCGATCATGGCAATCGCCATCGCCCTGCCCTGCTGTTCGACGGACACCATGCGGCGCGCGTAGCCGGCCATCAAGCCCCAGGCCAGCCCGGCGGCCATGCCGGTGACGAAGCGCGAGACCAGGGCGACAATATAGTTGGGCGACAGGGCCGTCGCCGTATTGAAGATCAAAAAGCCGATGATGGCCAGCAACAAGACATTGCGCCGGCGCCAGCCACTCGTCAGCGCCGTCAGGGGAATGGCCGTCAGGATGGAGCCGATGGCGTAGACGGTCACCAGCTGGCCCGTCATGACTTCGGAAATACCGAGGTCGCGGGCAATCTGCGGCAGCAAGCCGGCCGGCAAGGTTTCCGACAGGAGGGCGAGAAACGCCGTCATGGCCAGGGCCAGCAAGGCCAGCACGGGGAGACGTTCGGAAATGGAAGATTCGGCAGTGCCCGGCATGGGTACTGCGGCGGTAGTGCGGTCGGTCATAGGGGTCCTTCTGGTTGCGCAAGCGGCTCAATAAACTAGCGCCTGGCGTGCTACAAAAGCGGTGATGCGCGTTGCGGTCGGCAGATACCGAAACAGATGCAGTCAAGTATGAAACTGCAAAGGAAGGGCGGGATTATATAGGAATATAAAAAGACAGGAGGCGGGCGGAAAACGGGCGGACGAAACCAGCCGCGCTCAAGCTGGCGTCATGCAGGCATCGTTGGCCGCCTTGCGTGGCGAAAACCAGGCATTCGATTTCGGACTGTACAGGAAGGCGCAGATGACGGCGAACGTCAGCGCGCCCGGCAAGACATTCATCTTGAGCGGCACGGTCGCCAGGCTGAGCGCAATGTCGATCACGCCCCACACCAGATACACAGTGCGCGCGCCACGCTGCCTTTGCAGCATAGCCAGCGCGGCCACCAGGGTAATGCCCAGGCTGGCGAGCAAGATCGCGTATTGCACCTCGGCGGGAATCGCGCTGTGCGCCATCCACGCCTGCATGGCGGGATCGTTGCGGCCGAGGTAAGCCGACACGAGGGATGACAGAGAACCGATGACCAGAAACCAGCAACTGATGGCAAGCGAGACGGGGCGCTTGACCACATGAAGATTCCCGACAAAAACTTTAGAAAAAACAAGCATGGTGCTGACGGTATGGTTGAATGGGGCTGATTGTAACGGATGTTGCCTGCCAAACGCCTGCACAAAAAAAGCCGGCTTGCGCCGGCTTCCTGTGATGCACTACAACTGCCTAAGTAACCCCCAATAAATTATTGTGATTTCTGACTTCCATAACCGGCGCTCTGCGGCGTTGCCCGCTGCTAGCAGTGCTCGCACTGCGTCGCAGCGGGCGCCTTGCATAGCATCCGGTTCTGTTCGTCATAATTTCACAATAATTTCCTGAGGATTACTTAGTTTTTCGACTGGTCAACCATCTTGTTCTTGGCGATCCAAGGCATCATGGCGCGCAGTTTCGCACCCACTTCTTCGATCTGGTGCTCGGACGTCAAACGGCGGCGCGAGATCAGGGTCGGTGCGCCTGCCTTGTTTTCCAGGATGAAGCTCTTCGCGTATTCGCCCGTTTGAATGTCCTTCAGGCATTGACGCATCGCATCCTTGGTGGCCGACGTCACAACCTTAGGACCGGTCACGTATTCGCCGTATTCGGCGTTGTTCGAGATCGAGTAGTTCATGTTGGCGATGCCGCCTTCATAGATCAGGTCGACGATCAGTTTCAATTCGTGCAAGCACTCGAAGTACGCCATTTCAGGCGCGTAACCCGCTTCCGTCAAAGTTTCGAAGCCAGCCTTGATCAGTTCCACGGCGCCGCCGCACAGCACGGCTTGTTCGCCGAACAGATCCGTTTCGGTTTCTTCGCGGAAGTTCGTTTCGATGATGCCGGCACGGCCGCCGCCGTTGGCCGAGGCGTACGACAGGGCGATATCGCGGGCGATGCCCGATTTATCCTGGTACACGGCGATCAGATGCGGTACGCCGCCACCCTGGGTGTAGGTGGCGCGCACGGTGTGGCCCGGGGCTTTCGGCGCGACCATGATCACGTCCAGATCGGCGCGTGGCACGACTTGGCCGTAATGCACGTTGAAGCCGTGGGCGAAGGCCAGCACGGCGCCTTGCTTGGCGAACGGGGCGATGTTTTCGTTGTAGACCTGGGCGATGTTTTCATCTGGCAGCAAGATCATGATGACGTCGGCCGCTTTCACGGCGTCATTGACTTCCGCTACTTTCAGGCCCGCTTGCTCGACCTTGGTCCAGGAAGCGCCGCCCTTGCGCAGGCCGACGGTGACGTTGACGCCCGAATCGTTCAGGTTTTGCGCGTGTGCATGGCCTTGCGAACCGTAGCCGATGATGGCAACGTTTTTACCTTTGATCAAGGAGAGGTCAGCGTCTTTGTCGTAAAAAACTTTCATGGTATTTCCTATATATTTGATGATGCGTTGTTGTTTTAAATGCGGCGCCAGGGCCGCGTAGTGCTGCTTATATTTTTATACTTTGAGGATGCGTTCGCCGCGGCCGATGCCGGAACCGCCCGTACGGACGGTTTCCAGAATGGCGGCGCGGTCGATCGAATCGATGAACGCGTCGAGCTTGACCTTGTTGCCGGTCAGTTCGATCGTGTACGTCTTTTCGGTGACATCGATGATGCGGCCACGGAAGATATCGGCGGTGCGCTTCATTTCCTCGCGCTCCTTGCCCACGGCCCGAACCTTGATCAGCATCAACTCGCGTTCGATATGCTGGCCTTCGGTCAGGTCCACCACCTTGACCACCTCGATGAGGCGGTTCAAGTGCTTGGTGATCTGCTCGATGATGTCGTCCGAACCGCTGGTGACGATGGTCATGCGCGACAGGGTCGAGTCTTCCGTCGGCGCCACCGTCAATGTTTCGATGTTGTAGCCGCGTGCCGAGAACAGGCCTACCACGCGCGACAGGGCGCCCGCTTCGTTTTCCAGCAAGACAGAAATAATATGGCGCATGATTAGAGATCCTCCGAACCGAGCATCATTTCGGACAGGCCCTTGCCGGCTTTCACCATTGGCCACACGTTTTCGGACTGGTCGGTAATGAAGTTCATGAATACCAGCCTGTCTTTCATGCCAAACGCCTCTTTCAGGGCACCGTCGACGTCGCCCGGTTTTTCAATTTTCATGCCCACGTGGCCGTACGCTTCAGCCAGCTTCTCGAAGTCGGGCAGCGAATCCATGTACGACTCGGAATAGCGCGAACCGTAATCGATTTCCTGCCACTGGCGCACCATGCCGAGGAAGCGGTTGTTGAGCATGATGATCTTCGGCGTCAGGTGGTACTGCTTGCACGTGGCGAGCTCCTGGATGCACATCTGGATCGAACCTTCGCCCGTGATGCAGGCAACGGTGGCGTCCGGATTGGCCATCTGCACGCCCATGGCGTACGGCAAGCCGACACCCATGGTGCCCAGGCCGCCGGAATTGATCCAGCGGCGCGGCTTGTCGAAGCCATAATATTGCGCCGCCCACATCTGGTGCTGGCCCACGTCGGACGTGATGAAGGCGTCGCCCTTGGTGATCTGGAACACCTTTTCCACCACCGATTGCGGCTTGATGACCAGGTCGGAGGTCGGATATTTCAGGCATTCGCGGCCACGCCATTCGGCGATCTGCTTCCACCAGTTGCTCAAGGCATTGACGTTCGGCTTGGCTTCGGCCGCGTCCAGTTGCGCGAGGAACTCGATCAGCACGTCCTTGACGTTGCCGACGATGGGGATATCGACCTTGACGCGCTTGGAAATCGACGATGGATCGATGTCCACGTGGATGATCTTGCGCGGATGCGAGGCGAAATGTTTCGGGTTGCCGATCACGCGGTCATCGAAACGGGCGCCGATGGCGATCAGGACGTCGCAGTTCTGCATCGCCATGTTCGCTTCATAGGTGCCGTGCATGCCGGGCATGCCGACATACTGCTCGCTCGAGGCGCGGTAGCCGCCCAGGCCCATCAAGGTGTTGGTGCACGGGAAACCCAGGCGGTCGACCAGCTTGTTCAGCTCAGGAGCCGCATGCGCGAGAATCACGCCGCCGCCCGTGTAGATCATCGGACGTTCGGCTTGCAGCAACAGCTGCACGGCCTTGCGGATCTGGCCCGAGTGGCCCTTGTCGACGGGACGATAGGAACGCATCTCGACTTCCTTCGGATAGTCGAAATGGCATTTGTGCATGCTGATATCCTTGGGGATATCGACCAGCACGGGTCCCGGACGGCCGGTACGGGCGATGAAGAAGGCTTTCTTGATCGTCGCTGCCAGGTCCTTGACGTCCTTGACGAGGAAGTTGTGCTTGACGACGGGGCGCGTGATGCCGACCGTGTCGCATTCCTGGAACGCATCCTGTCCGATGGCGTGGCTCGGCACCTGGCCGGAGATCACGACCATGGGAATCGAGTCCATGTACGCGGTGGACAGGCCCGTGACGGCATTCGTGACGCCCGGACCGGACGTGACGATGGCGACACCGACTTTGTTCGAGCTGCGCGAATAGGCATCGGCGGCGTGGATCGCGGCCTGCTCGTGGCGTACCAGGATATGCTGGAATTTGTTTTGCTGGAAGATGGCGTCGTAGATGTAGAGTACGGCTCCGCCCGGGTATCCAAAGACGTGCTCGACGCCCTCTTCAGCCAGACAGCGCACGACAATTTCTGCGCCGGTAATGGGTCCTGCTGCTGCTTCGGTATTCATGAAACATTCCTTTCAAGGTCCATTGGAGATTGATCGGATGTTCTTTCCTGACGAAGTTCGCCGTGCGCGACAGTGCTCCTGCTTCCCTTTTCATGCGGTCACGACATTTCTTTGGGCACCCATAGATACCTTACAAAACAACGCTTAACGCAACTCGTTTGGCCGGAGTTTCTGTGGCGCCTGTACGAACCGCTCGCGCTTGTGGCGCGGGTTAGAACAAACTGCCTACAAATGAAAGCGCGTCTTGCCGCGGATGGCCTTGTGTGCCGGTCGCGACCTGACCATAGGGCTTTGGGGTGTTCAAAGCGTCCCATACGTTATCGCGTTGCACCATTATGGTCAAGGAAAATGTCAGCCGAAAGGCCAATTCGCCCGCACGCCGTGCAAAAACCCTGCGGAAACGCACATTTTTTGCTAGCATGCACGGGGTTGCAAAAAGCATACCCGCCCCCATTTCGCCCACCGCACCCCGCAGCCGCTAAGATCCCCAATACCGCATGGCAACAGACAAAGAATTATCCGACTTTCTAGAAAATGTCGAGCGGCGCGCTTTCAAGCAGGCCGCCTACGCGGTCCGCAAGGAAGAATCGGCACTCGACATCGTGCAGGACGCCATGATCAAGCTGGCCGAGAAATACGGCGACAAGCCGGCCGCCGAGCTGCCGATGCTGTTCCAGCGCATCTTGCAGAACACCATCCTTGATTATTTCCGCCGAGAAAAAGTTCGCAACACCTGGGTCAGCCTGTTTTCCGGCATGAAGCCCTCGGGCGACGAGCATGAAGATTTTGATATACTTGATACTTATGAATCGGAACAGGGCTCGAGTGCCGCCGAATCGTCAGCCGACCAGGTCGAACGCGCGCAAATGCTTGATTTGATTGATGCAGAGGTACAAAAACTGCCCTCACGTCAACGCGAAGCCTTCCTCATGCGTTACTGGCAGGACATGGATGTGGCTGAAACAGCGGAAGCGATGGGTTGCTCCGAAGGTAGCGTGAAAACACATTGCTCTAGAGCTACCCACACGCTCGCCGAATCGCTGAAAGCCAAGGGAATTAAATTATGAACACCGACGATCTCAATTTCGCTTACAAAGTGCGCCATGCACTGAACGAAAAACTCGACGACCTGCCCGCATCGGCCACCGATCGCCTGGCAGCGGCACGCAAGCTGGCCCTGTCGCGCAAGAAGGCGGACGCGCCCGCCGCAGTCGCCGTGCGCAAGGATGTCTTCGCCGGCATCGCCAGCAGCCTGTTCGTTGAGCCGCTGTCGTGGCTGGGCCGCATGAGCGTTGTCATCCCCCTGCTGCTGCTCGTTGGCGGCCTGGTGGGCATCTATCAGTTTGAGCAGGAACAACATATTGCCGAACTGGCAGAAATCGACGCCGCCGTCCTGTCGGACGAATTGCCGCTCTCCGCCTACATGGACCATGGCTTCAACGCCTACCTGACGAAACGCGAGCAATAAATGGCACGCACGAGCGTACGCAAAGGCTGGCTGGCTGGCGGCATCGGCCTGGGTGCTTGCGCCTTGGCGGGCGCCGCCTGGGTAGGCGCGCAGCAACATGCCGCGCCCGCCGCCCCTCCTGCAGCAGCCGCGCCCGTCGTGGCGCCCGCACCGGCCGTCAAGCCCGGCTCACCCCGCACGGGCGGCAAGGGCGGCACGCCGAAGGCTGGCGAGAATCCATTATGGAACAAGCTGTCGCGCGCGCAACAGGAAGCCCTGCAGCCGCTGGCGGGCGAGTGGAACAAGCTGGAACCGCTGCGCAAGCAGAAATGGCTCGATATCGCCAGCCGTTTTGCCTCGATGACGGCCGACGAGCAAATCCGCGTACATGACCGCATGCGCGAATGGGTCAAGCTGACGCCGGAACAGCGCCGCCTCGTGCGCGAAAACTATACCCGCACGAAGAAGATTGATCCGGGTCAAAAAACCGCGCAATGGGAGCAATACCAGCAATTGCCGGAAGATCAAAAGAAAAAGCTGGCGACGGAGCTCGTGCCGAAAAAACCGCTGGGCAAGGTGCCTGCGATCAACTCGACGACGACCAAGCCGCCCGTACTTAAGGCGCCTGCCACGCCGGCAGCGCCTGCCGCCGCACCTGTCCAGCCGCCCGCTCCCGCAGCGACGGCCCTGCCGGCAGGCGATCCTGCCGCCACCACGCCACCCGCCGCCGTGCCCGTCATACCACCTGTTACGCCTGCCCCACTGCCGACCAATGTCAAATAGCACGCCTGCCGCCAGCATCACCTCCCATCCCACGATCAAGCGCCGCCTGATTTCCATGGTGTACGAGTCGCTGCTGGCCCTGGCCGTGCTCTTTTTACCGTTCCTGCTGTTTGAACTGGCCGTGCAAGGCGCGCATACGCCATTGACGGAACACATGCGCCAATGCCTGGCCTTCCTCGTCATGGGCGCGTATTTCATCCATCAGTGGAGCCGCGAAGGACAAACCCTGGCCATGAAGACGTGGCGCCTGAAAGTCGTGCTGCCGGGCCACGCCCACGTGCCGCTGCGCGTGGCCGCCTACCGCTATGTCCTGTCATGGATGTGGCTGCTGCCCGCGCTCGTGGCGGCGTATGCCTTCGACCTGCAGCACTGGACGGCCCTGGGCGCCATCGGCGCGGGCATCCTGGCCTGGTCCAGCACGGCCCTGTTCACGGGCAATGGTCAATTCCTCCACGACAAGCTGGCAGGCACACAGATCGTGCAATTGCCAGCCCCTGCGAAGAAGCCGAAGAAAGTCGCCGCCTGAGTTTTTACGCGGCTTGACCTGGGTCATTGAAGCGCCACGGGGGCTCTGCGATCATGGCATGCCATGAAGAATACCGCCCCCCTCCCCCACACACGCTTCGCTCCCTACCGCGAGGAAGTCTGCAGCGAAGACGAAGTCAAACACCTCGTCCACACCTTTTATGCGGCCGCGCGCGACGACGCCATGCTGGGCCCCATCTTTGCCGCCGAGGTCAAGGATTGGGATGCCCACCTAGCAACATTGGTCGATTTCTGGTCAGGCTTGCTGCGCGGCACCATGCGCTACCACGGCAAGCCGCTGGCCCAGCACGCACAAATGGAAAATTTGACGCCCTGCATGTTCCGCCGCTGGCTGACCCTGTTCTTTGCCACGACGGAAAGCATGGGCAACCCGGCCCTGCAGGAGAAGGCCGATACCATCGCCTTGAATATCGCCGAACGGCTATGGAAAAGCTTTGCGGAAAGCCATTCCATCGTGGCGCCGCAGCTTTAGAAACGTTCGTAGCCTTGCAGATAGCGCCATTGCCCCACAGGCATGGCGCCCATCGGGATGCGGCCGATGCGCAAGCGCTTCATGCCGACGACTTCCAGCCCCACCATCTTGCACATATGGGCGATCTGGCCCGGCTGCACGTTTTTCA
Organism: Janthinobacterium sp. BCJ23; assembly: GCF_059617945.1. Classification (NCBI taxonomy): domain Bacteria; kingdom Pseudomonadati; phylum Pseudomonadota; class Betaproteobacteria; order Burkholderiales; family Oxalobacteraceae; genus Janthinobacterium; species Janthinobacterium sp. BCJ23. The sequence goes on from NZ_JCAQAW010000007.1 coordinate 139,286, forward strand.
GGGCGAAACGCAAGCGCGTTTCATTCTGCCAGCTGACCTTGATCGGCGGCAAAGGCTTGCCATTGAAGGGCAAACCGTGATTCAGCAGCGCCAGGCCATTCTCGGCGATGGCGCCCGACACTTCCACGATGAATTCCTGCTCCACCGTTTTCGCTTCGTCGACCAGCTTGCGGGCCACGCGGAAATCCTGCGTGAACACCAGCAGGCCGGACGCCATGGTGTCAAGCGGATTGGTGATGGTCAGACCGATCAGGTGGCGCTTGAGGAAGCGCGTGACGGAGCTGGGCGCCACATTTTCCGGCGTGAAAATCTCTTCGGGACGCAAACAGCTCAGGGCCGGCTTGCCTTCGCTGCCCACGCCGCCATTGATGCCGGCCGGCTTGTGCAGCAGAATCGTCACGGGCGGCATTTCTTCCAGGGTCGCGTTCGGCAGCAGCACCACCGTTTGATTGTCGGCCACGCGCGCGCCCGACTCTTCCACCAGCACGCCATCGACCGTTACCCAGCCGCCCTCGATATACAGCTCGGCCTCGCGGCGCGAACAGGGCACGTCTTCAGACAGACGCTTGGCCAGGCGGACGGTGGGCATTTCGATTGGTGTGGTCATGGGGAGGCGCAAAAAGCAAGGGAGGAGAAAACCGGTATTGTAACCGACCGGCTCCTCCCTTTTTGTTGATTGCGCTGGTGCTTGTCGGATTACGCTGCGCTAATCCGACCTACGCGACCTACCGGCGGTTGCTGGTGGTTGTCGGATTACGCGCTTGCGCGCTAATCCGACCTACGTGGCTCATCAGGTAGGTTGGATTAGCGGAACGCGTAATCCAACAATCAGGCCGTCGCCTTGGCCAATTCCTCGGCAAAGAAACGGTGGCCCATCTCTTCCAGGCCCAGGGTCTGCAGCACTTCCTGCAGGCGTTCCGTCGGGCGCTGGCGCGGCAGGTTCTTATAGCTGGCGATGATCAGTTCATTCTTCATCGAATGCTCCCAGCCCACCAGTTCCGTCACGCTGACCTGGTAGCCGTGCGCTTCCAGCTGCAGACAGCGCAGCACGTTGGTGATCTGGCTGCCGAACTCGCGCGTGTGCAGCGGGTGGCGCCACAGTTCCGTCAAGACGCTCTTGCCCAGGCTTTTGCCCTTGTTCTTCTTCAGCACGGATGCGACTTCCGCCTGGCAGCATGGCACGAGCACCATGAATTTCGCCTTTTTCTTCAGGGCGAAGTGAATCGCGTCATCAGTGGCCGTGTTGCACGCATGCAAGGCCGTGACGATGTCGATCTGCTGGGGCAGCAAGTTCGATTCCGTCGATTCGGCCACGGACAGCGGCAGGAACGACATGCCGGGGAACTTGAATTTCTTGGCCAGCTCCTGCGAGCGCTGCACCAGCTCTTCGCGCGTCTCGATGCCGTAGATGTGCGAACCGTCGTTGCCGTTCTTGAAGAACAGGTCGTACAGGATAAAGCCCAGGTAGGACTTGCCGGCGCCGTGGTCGACCAGCGAGACGCCGGGGTGGTCGAGCTGCACTTCGCGCAGCAGCGGCTCGATGAACTGCGTCAGGTGGTACACCTGCTTGAGCTTGCGGCGGCTGTCCTGATTCATCTTGCCGTCGCGCGTCAGGATGTGCAGTTCCTGCAGCAAGGCGACCGACTGGCCATCCTTGATCTCGGGCATGTTGCTGGCGGCCGTGATGACATCTTTCGGCGCAGCGACTGCGGTGGCGGCGGCTGCCGCGCCCTTAGCGCGCTTCATCGATCCACGCCATCTGTATCGCTTCGAGCACTTTTTCGCCGCCGCGCGTGTGGTCATCGTCGAAACCGTCCAGTTCCACCACCCAGTTATGCAGGTCGGTGAAACGCACGGTCAGGGGATCGATGTCCGGATGCGTATCGAACAGCGCTTCGGCGATCGCGGTGATGTCGGACCATTTCATGTTAGTGGCTGCCTTCGCTGACCTGGTTGATCGTGTATTTCGGGATTTCAACGACAAGGTCGGCCTCGGCCACGATGGATTGGCACGACAGGCGCGACACGGCTTCCAGGCCCCAGGCCTTGTCCAGCATGTCTTCTTCCAGTTCCGTTGCTTCGTTCAAGGATTCGATGCCTTCGCGGACCAGCACGTGGCACGTGGTGCAGGCGCACGATTTTTCGCAGGCGTGCTCGATGTCGATGTCGTTTTCCAGCAGGATGTCGCAGATGGACTTGCCGGCAGGTGCTTCGATGACGGCGCCGTCCGGGCAAAGCTTGGCGTGCGGCAGGATAACGATTTGTGGCATGGTTTCTTCTTTCAGTCTGTCATTCGGAGCGCGGCCGCAGTTTCGGCGGCGCGCTGTTCAATTAGTCTTGTACGACCTGGTCCAGGGATTTACCCGTCAAGGCAGTGCGCACGCTGCGGTCCATGCGGCGCGAGGCAAAATCCTCGGTGCCGTCGGCGAGCAGCTCGATCGCCAGCTTCAAGGCCTGATGGTCGATGGCGCCGCTTTGCGATTGCACGATGGCGTCGCGCACCTTGTTCATCAAGCCGTCGACGGTAACGCGCTCGGCGTCATCGAGCAAGCCGCCGTCTTCATCGAGCGCCGACTGCGTGGCCAGCAGGATGCGTTCCGCTTCCACCTGCTCTTCGCGCAGCGCGCGCGCCACCATGTCGACGTCGGCCGACGTGTACGAGTCCTGCAGCATGCGGGCGATGTCGTCGTCGCCCAGGCCGTAGGCCGGCTTGACGCTGATCGATGCTTCCACGCCCGAGCGCAGCTCGCGCGCCGAGACGGACAGCAAGCCGTCCGCATCGACCTGGTAGGTGATGCGGATGCGCGCGGCGCCCGCCACCATCGGCGGAATGCCGCGCAATTCAAAACGCGCCAGCGAGCGGCAGTCGCTAACCAGTTCGCGCTCACCCTGCAGCACGTGCACGGCCAGGGCCGTCTGGCCGTCCTTGAATGTCGTGAATTCCTGCGCACGGGCGCATGGGATCGTCGAATTACGGGGGATGATTTTTTCCACCAGGCCGCCCATGGTTTCGATGCCCAGGGAGAGCGGGATCACGTCCAGCAGCAGCCAGTCGTCGCCGGCGGCGCGGTTACCGGCCAGCAAGTTCGCCTGAATGGCCGCGCCCAGCGCCACCACTTTATCGGGGTCGATGTTCGCGTGCGGCGTCGTGTGGAAGAATTCACTGACGGCACGCTGCACGTGCGGCATGCGCGTGGCGCCGCCCACCATCACCACGCCGTCGACGTCGTCCGCGTCCACGTTCGCATCGCGCAAGGCTTTCTTGATGGCGTTCATGGTCTTGGCGACCAGGTGCTGCGTCATGGCGGCAAAGTCGGCAGCCGTAACGCGCAGGTGGATTTCTTCGCCCGAGTTCAGCTTGGCGTCAATCGTCGTTTCCGGCTTGGTCGACAGCAATTCCTTGATCTCGCGCGCTTTTACCATCAGGATGGCCGTGTCCTCGTCCGACAGCGGTGCCAGCTTGGCCTGCTCGCTGATCCAGCAGAACAGGCGGCGGTCGAAATCGTCGCCGCCCAGGGCCGAATCGCCGCCCGTGGACAGCACTTCAAACACGCCCTTGCTCAGTTTCAGGATCGAGATGTCGAAGGTGCCGCCGCCGAGGTCATACACGGCGTACACGCCTTCGGAAGCGTTATCGAGGCCGTACGCGATGGCGGCGGCCGTCGGCTCGCTCAACAGGCGCAGCACGTTGATGCCGGCCAGCTGCGCCGCATCTTTCGTTGCCTGGCGCTGCGCGTCGTCAAAATAGGCGGGCACGGTGATCACGGCGCCGACCAGGTCGTCGCCCAGCGAATCTTCCGCGCGCTGGCGCAAGGTGGCGAGGATTTGCGCCGACACTTCGACGGGGCTTTTCACGCCGGCCACGGTTTTCAGCTGCACCATGCCAGGCGTATCCTGGAAGTCGTAGGGCAGGTTTTCCGCGTAGGCGATGTCGGCCAGGCCCCGGCCCATGAAGCGTTTCACGGACACGATGGTGTTCTTCGGGTCGGTCGTTTGCGCGGACAGGGCCTTGTAGCCGATGTTCGCGTGGCCATTCGGCAGGTAGCGCACGACGGACGGCAGCAGGGAGTGCCCTTCCTCATCGTTGAGTACCTCGGGAATGCTGTTGCGGACGGTGGCGACCAGGGAATTGGTGGTGCCCAGATCGATGCCGACGGCCAGGCGGTGCTGGTGCGGCGCGGTCGACATGCCTGGTTCGGAGATTTGCAGAAGTGCCATTGTATTCGTGCCTCGATTAATTTTTTGCGTGATGCGGTTGATGCCTGTCGCGCATTATAAGACGCGCGCCAGACTGGCGCTTGGCACGCCGGTCAAGCTATCCGGAGATCAGACTTCGATCGCCTCATAGGCAAAACGGACTTCCTCGCCGAATTTGTCGAGGAACATCAGGGCGCGCACGCTTTGCGCAGCATTCACATAGTCGGCGGCGTCGAGCTGGGCCGCCACCTGGGCCAGCAAGGCCTTGCGTTCGCCGCGCAGCTGGCGGTCCAGGGCGTCGAGCGCGTCGGCATCCTTGCCGGCGCGGGCATCGCCCAGTTCTTCGCGCCACTCCATCTGCTGCATCAGGAAACTGACGGGCATGGCCGTGTTCGATTCCGTCTGCAAATCGACGCCATTGAGTTCGCACAGGTATTGCGCGCGTTTTTGCGGGCTTTTCAGGGTTTGGTAGGCTTCATTGGCGCGCGTGGCCCATTGCATCGCCACGCGCTTTTCAGCGCTGCTGGCGTTGATGAAGCGGTCCGGGTGGACCTTGCCCTGCACGTCGCGGTAGGCTGCGTCGAGCGCGCTCATGTCGAGCGAGAACTGCGCCGGCAACTGGAATAATTCGAAGTGGTTTTGCATAATGGTCAGTGGTCGCTGTACCGCAATCGATGGGTACAGCGCACCGACCGGGGTCTTGCCAGCTGTTTAAATCCTGAAGGACTCGCCGCAGCCGCAGGCGTCTTTTTCGTTCGGATTGTGGAACTTGAAACCTTCGTTCAAGCCCTCGCGCGCGAAATCGAGTTCCGTGCCGTCGATGTAAGGCAAGCTTTTCGGGTCGACGAAGACTTTCACGCCGTGCGATTCGAAGACGCTGTCTTCGGCCGCCGCTTCATCGACATATTCGAGCTTGTAAGCCAGGCCCGAGCAGCCCGTGGTCCGCACGCCAAAGCGCAAACCCATGCCCTTGCCGCGCCGTTCGATATAACGGTTGATGTGCTTCGCCGCTTTTTCGGTCAGTGTGATCATGTATTTCTCCGTAACTGCCCCGGCCTTGCGGCTGGGGCGGGCTACCAACGTTTAAGCTGCTGCCGGGTGACGGGTTTGATAATCCAGTACCGCCGCCTTGATGGCATCTTCCGCCAGGATCGAGCAGTGGATCTTCACTGGCGGCAGGGCCAGTTCTTCGGCGATCTGCGTGTTCTTGATGGCCAGTGCCTGGTCCAGGGTCTTGCCCTTGACCCATTCCGTTACCAGCGAGCTCGACGCGATGGCCGAACCGCAGCCGTAGGTCTTGAATTTCGCATCTTCGATCAGGCCATCGGCGCCGACCTTGATCTGCAGTTTCATCACGTCGCCGCAGGCAGGCGCGCCTACCATGCCAGTGCCGATGGTTTCATCACCCTTGTCGAAAGCGCCCACGTTGCGCGGGTTTTCGTAGTGATCGAGTACTTTGTCCGAGTAAGCCATTTTGATGCTCCTTTAATATTCTTGCCGGCCCCGTCAACAGGGGCCACGGTGTTGGTTAGTGGGCTGCCCATTGAATCGAATTGATGTCGATTCCGTCCTTGAACATGTCCCACAGCGGCGACAGTTCGCGCAGCTTGTGTACTTTCGATTTCAGCAGGTTCACGGCGAAGTCGATGTCTTCCTCGGTCGAGAAGCGGCCGATGGTGAAGCGGATCGAGCTGTGCGCCAGTTCGTCGCTGCGGCCCAGGGCGCGCAGCACGTACGATGGTTCCAGGCTGGCCGAGGTGCAGGCCGAACCGGACGACACGGCGATATCCTTGATTGCCATGATCAGCGACTCGCCTTCGACGTAGTTGAAGCTCACGTTCAGGTTGTGCGGCACGCGGTGGTCCATGTCGCCGTTGATGTAGACTTCTTCGATCTCCTGCAAGCCCTTGGCCAGGCGGTCGCGCAAGGCCTTGATGCGGCCGATTTCGCTGTCCATTTCTTCCTTGGCGATGCGGAACGCTTCGCCCATGCCGACGATCTGGTGCGTTGGCAGGGTGCCCGAACGCAGGCCGCGCTCATGGCCGCCACCGTGCATCTGCGCTTCCAGGCGCACGCGCGGCTTGCGGCACACGTACAGGGCGCCCACGCCTTTCGGGCCGTAGGTCTTGTGCGCCGTGAAGGTCATCAGGTCGACCTTGGTCTTTTGCAGGTCGATGACGACCTTGCCCGTCGCTTGCGCGGCGTCGCAATGGAAGATGATGCCTTTCGAGCGGCAGAACACGCCGATCTCGTCGATCGGCTGGATCACGCCGATTTCGTTGTTTACCAGCATGACCGACACGAGGATGGTGTCCGGGCGCACGGCCGCGGCCAGCTGCTCGACGGTGATCAGGCCGTTGTCCTGCGGTTCCAGATACGTAGCTTCAAAGCCGATGCGTTCCAGTTCGCGCACCGTGTCGAGTACCGATTTGTGCTCGGTCTTGACGGTGATGATGTGCTTGCCCTTGGTCTTGTAGAACTGTGCCGCGCCCTTGATGGCCAGGTTGTTGCTTTCCGTCGCGCCAGAGGTCCAGATGATTTCGCGCGGATCGGCGTTCACCAGGGCCGCCACGTGGCCGCGTGCCTCTTCCACGGCTTTTTCCGCCGTCCAGCCATACATGTGGCTGCGCGATGCCGGATTGCCGAACTGCTCGCGCAGGTAGGGAATCATCTTGTCGGCGACGCGTGGATCGATCGGCGTAGTGGCCGAGTAATCCATGTAGATCGGGAAATGCGGTGCGGTTTCAAAGTGCACTTGGCCTACGTTTTTTTCTGGGGCGTTCATCAATAACTCCTGCAATCAGCAACTTAGTATTTTGTAATATTCAACCGATGGCGGCGTGGTTACGATGCATCACCATCACGCTTTGTTCGGCAATCTTTTGTCTCTGCTGGTCGACCAGGTCCTGCAAGGACACAGAATCCAGATAATCGACCATTTTTTCATTGAGTGTGGACCACAATTCATGCGTCATGCAGCGCGCACCCGTGGCCGCGTCGGCGCCGTGGCAATGTTCCTTGCCGCCGCACTGCGTGGCGTCCAGCGGCTCGTCGACCGCGATGATGATGTCGGCCACCGTCACCTTGTCCGCGCGGCGCGCCAGGCTGTAGCCGCCGCCCGGACCGCGGATCGATTCGACGATCTCATGGCGGCGCAGCTTGCCGAACAGCTGTTCCAGGTAGGACAGGGAAATCGACTGGCGCTGGCTGATGCCGGACAAGGTGACCGGACCTTTACCCTGGCGCAGGGCAAGATCGATCATCGCAGTCACGGCAAAACGGCCTTTTGTAGTCAGACGCATACATCCTCGGTTCAACTAGTTTAAAATATTGCGGCTTTTCAACTTCTCAAACCCTGAGTAGTTGAATGATTTAGTCAAGTATAACAAATTCGGCGGGGTTTGTCAGAGCGCCCCTCGATGACCACAGGGCTGGCAGGGGCTTAACGGGCCACGCGTGACATGGCGGCCTCAAGAAAACAACAATCAAACAACAATAGGACAATCGCCGGCTTCACGACACCTGACAAAACCGTCGCGAGCGGAAGGGAGAGGTGGCCGAGAAACGCAACCGTACTGAGTACGGGGGCGCCGAGCCGGTGAGCATCGCAGGCTACCTATACCGACGCGCAGCAGGTTTGGTCAGGCGCTATCATCCGCGCAGGGCGCTGCGCACTTTCATCAACTCAAAACCGAGCAAGTTCAAGCCGTCCCAGCTGGCGGGGTCGTCGATGCGCGGATTGTCCGAAGCCAGGCCTACGCCCCAGATGCGGTCGACGGGACTGGCCTCGACGATGACCCGCTCGCCCGTGCCCAGCAAGAACTTGCGCAGTGCGGCCTTTTGCGAGAACTTGGCAAAGTTGCCATCGAAGACGATACCAGCGCGCGCCGCTTCCCACACCTTGGCGTCAAAGTTCGCCACTTCGCGCCCCAGTTTTTTCACTTCCGACGGCCGCGCGGCCGCCACGATGCGCGCCTGCACGGCCGTGTCGCCAAACAGCGCTGCCTTTTGCGCCATCATGTAGTGCTCGGCCGTCGCATACGTGACGCCGGCCAGACTGAAGGGCGACGGGAACCACTGGCTGAAGCAGCTTTTGTCGGGCACCTGCGGCTGCGCCGGCGTGTGGCCCCAGAAATACAGATAGTCGGGCACGCCGCCTGCCGCGATCCACGCCTTCAATTCTTCCACGTTACTGATTTGCATATTCCCCGCACTTCCGCCAGATGGCGTCAATTCAATCTCAAGCACGCAATAGTTGCATCGGGCCAAACAAGGCCTGCATGTCACGATTGCCGATAAAGGACAGATTATACGGATGTTCCGCCGTCACCTGCGGCAACGATGCCGCCACCGGCAGGCGTTTGATGAGCTCGGCAATCTTGCCCCACAACACCAGTTGCGGCAAGGCCGCCCCGCCCTGCCGCGCCAGCGCTTCGAGCACCACCTGCAGGAAAGGCAGCCAGCCGCGCGCATCCTGCACGGGCGGCACGTGGGAACGGAACACCAGCGCCGCGTTGAGCAGCAAAAAGCCCTGCTCCGTCATCTTGCGCTGCAGGTCGGGCAAGGTCTGGATCACGCCGCTGCCCGGCAATTGCGCGGCAGCCGCCACGGGCGCCATGGCTACGCCGGACGTGTCGCCGCCCTGCAGCTGGCCATCGGCCACCAGCAGCATCTTCATGAAGTTGCGCAGGGACGTGGCGCGGTTGACGGGCTTCGACAGCCCCGTGGCCGACCACAGACTGCCGACGGCGCCATCCATGAAGCACACGCCCGTGGCACTGTCGGCGCGCGGATACGGCCCCTCGCCCACCAGCACGTAGCGCACCTGCGCCAGCGGCAGGGCAAAGGCGGCGAACAGCCGGCCCTGCGTGGGCAGGTAATCGTCGACGGCCAGCGCCGGCAGGTAGGCGGGATCGGCCGCCATCACGGCGTCCAAGCCGCGTAGCAGGATGGGACGCCAGGAAGCGTGCGCCAGGGACAGGGCATCGGTGATGCTGGCAGGAACGGTTGTTGCAGTCATGGCGCGTGAAATATTTGGGCAAACGCAAATTGTAGCGCACCGGTACGCCTGCATTGTTGAATGCGCCCCCCCCCCACATCTCACAGCAATACCAATATAGCAACAACAGTATCAAAAATTGCACGCCATCTGCGCCAATCGAGGCCGGCAATGCTAGACTGGTTTCCTTGGAACTTGAGCCACATCAAGAAATAGTGCTTACCGGATTCTTCCATCCACTAACGCTCATTGCGCCTGGGCAAGTTCTCAACACACTGCCCTGTCCATGCCCTGTCCCTACCTCACACGATTGCGCGCCGCGATACGCTTGCCCTGCCTGAGCTTTCTGCTATGGCTATGCTGCAACGCCCCCGTCCATGCGCAAGACCTGACGGAGATCAGCGCACCGCGTTTTGCGCCAAGACAAGTGCTGGTACTGTATTCGCTGGGCAGCGACGCCTCCTCGCAGTGGCAAACGCTGATCCACAAGGGCATGAGCGCGGAACTGGCCAACGAGAACTGGCGCCTCGCGCCCGGCATCTATGAGGAGCGGCTCGATTCCGTGCGCGTGGGCGAGCAACCTGCCATAGCCGGGCTGGAAACCTATCTGCAAACCAAGTACAGGATGGTGCGGTTCGACGCCATCATCACGGAAAACTACCTGGCGGCCCAGTTCCTGAGCCAGCATCCAACGCTGTTTCCCGGCGTGCCCCGCTACTATGTGAATCAGGGACGGCAGGACTGGGTACCTGCCGACGGCATCAATCTCGATGTGCGCCACGATTTTGGCAAGGCCATCGGCGTCATGCTGCAAGTGACGCCAAGGCTGCGCCATATCGCCGTCGTCGGCGACGGCAGCGCACGCGGCCAGGCGTGGATCGCCGCCATCCGCGCCGCCATCGCGCCCTACCAGGACAGGCTCAAGGTCGAGTTCTGGGATCACCTGAGCCAGGAAGAGTTGTGGCGCCGCACCGGCACGCTGGGCGAGGGCAGCGCCATCTACCTGCTGCCCGTCTACCGCGACGAACTGGGGCAGCACACGACGCCGCCCGTCATGGCGCGCGACCTGGCCTCGCGCAGCGCCGTGCCCATTTTCACCAGCGTGGAGTCGCTGATACTGCCCGGCGTGGTGGGCGGCTATGTCATCAGCGGAGAGAAAGTGGGACGCACCATTGCGCGCATCCTGCTGGGCAGAACGCCCGACCCGGATGGCATGCAGGCGTATATCTTTGACGATGCCGCGGTACAGCGCTTCGGCTTGCGCAACCTGCCCGGCGAGGCGCGCATCCTGAACCGGCCACAGGGCGTATGGGCGCAATATCACTGGCAGATCATCGCCGGACTGTCGCTGATCGCGCTGCAAGCGGCGCTGATCACGGCCCTGCTGCTGGCACAGCGCAGCCGCCGCGCCAGCGTGGCGGCCCTGCATGCGGAGCGCGACATGCTCGAGGAACGGGTCTTGCAGCGTACCCTGGAACTGCTGGTGGCCAACTCCCGGCTGGAGCAGCAAGCCACGACCGACCCGCTGACGGGCCTGGGGAACCGCCGCATGATGACCCTGCGGCTGACGGAGGAGCTTGAGCGCGCCCAGCGCTTCGGCCACACGCTGTCGCTGCTGATGATCGATATCGACCACTTCAAACGCATCAATGATGGCCATGGCCACGACGCGGGCGACCGCGCCATCGCTGCCGTCGCGCAAGTGCTGCGCAGCGTCACGCGGGGCATGGATACGGCGGCGCGCTTCGGGGGCGAGGAATTCGTGCTGCTGATGCCGGAGACGCCGCTGTCGGTGGCGCTGGAAGCGGCCGAGCGCCTGCGCCTGGCGGCAGCCAGCTTGCGCGTGGAATGCGATGATGGCCAGCTGGTCAGCCTGACCATCAGCATCGGCGTGACATCCAGTACGCCGCAATCGACCGCACCAGTCAGGCGGGAAGCGGACCACTTGACCGATCTGCTGATTCGCGCCGACCAGGCCCTGTACCGCGCCAAACATGGCGGACGGGACAGGGTTGAGTGGAGCTGAAACTGCTCCCTTGTTGACCTGATGCCCTATTCGGCGTCAGGCTGCTGCGACGGATGGGCGGCCGCAAACGCGGGCAAGCCGGAGCAATGCGCGTGGATGCGCGCCACGCGCGGGTACGGCGCCAGGTCGATGGCGAAACGCTGCGCATTGAATACCTGCGGCACCAGGCAGCAGTCGGCCATCGTCGGGCTGCCGCCATGGCAGAACAGGTCCATGCCGGCCGGATCGCCCTGCGCCAGCAGCGCTTCCACGGCCGCCAGTCCCTCGGCCATCCAGTGGCGGTACCACTCCTGCTTGGCCTCGTCCGACAGCCCCAGGGTGTTTTTCAGGTATTTCAGCACGCGCAGATTCGTCAGCGGATGGGCATCGCAGGCGATCGCCAGCGCCAGCGCGCGCACCCTGGCGCGTCCCAGCGCGTCTGCCGGCAGCAGCGGCACGGCTGGGCGAGTCTCGTCGAGATACTCGAGCATCGCCAGCGACTGCGTCAGGATGGCGCCGTCGTCGTCGAGCGCCGGCACCAGGGCCGACGGGTTGACGGCGCGGTAGGCTGGCAGCAGCTGCTGGCCGCCATCCTGCAGCAAATGCACGGGGATGCTGTCGTAGGCGATGCCTTTGAGATTCAAGGCAATGCGCACCCGGTAGGCGGCCGAACTGCGGAAATAGGTGTACAGCTTCATGGGCCTCCCCTCAGGCGCGGCCGGCGTACAGGGCCACGGTCTGCTCGATGCTGCCGAAGATGCTGGCACCGGCCGCGTCGCGCATCTCGATGCGCACCGTGTCGCCGAACTTCAGATACGCCGTTTTCGGCGCGCCGTGCTCGATGGTTTCATACATGCGCACCTCGGCCAGGCAGCAGTAGCCGACGCCGCCGTTCTCGATGCTCGATCCAAACAGGTTGCCCTGCTTGTTCGACACGGTACCGGAACCGACGATGCTGCCGGCGCCCAGTTCGCGCGTCTTCGCCGCATGGGCGACCAGCTGGGCAAAATTGAAGGTCATGTCTTCGCCCGCATTCGGCTTGCCGAACGGTTTGTCGTTCAAGTCCACCAGCAACGGCAAATGCAGCTTGCTGTCCGCCCAGTCGGCACCCAGTTCGTCCGGCGTGACGGCGACGGGCGAAAACGCGCTGGCCGCCTTCGACTGGAAGAAACCGAAACCCTTGGCCAATTCGCCCGGGATCAGATTGCGCAAGGAGACGTCGTTGACCAGCATGACGAGGCGGATCGCTTTCGCCGCGTCGTCCACGCTGGCGCCCATGGCGACGTCGCCCGTAATCACCGCCACTTCCGCTTCTAGGTCGATGCCCCACTCTTCGGACAGGGCGAAGATCGGGTCGCGCGGGCCGATAAAGCTGTCGGAGCCGCCCTGGTACATCAGCGGGTCCGTGTAGAACGAGGCCGGCACTTCCGCGTGGCGCGCCTTGCGCACCAGTTCCACGTGGTTGATGTAGGCGGAACCGTCGGCCCACTGGTAGGCGCGCGGCAACGGCGAGTGGCACAGCGCCGCATCAAACGGCTGGGCGTCCGGCGCCTGGCCCGCGTTCAGGTCGGCGTAGGCCTGCTCCAGTTTCGGTGCGACGGCGTCCCAGTTATCGAGCGCGGCCTGCAAGGTGGGCGCAATGGCGGCCACGCGCTGGTACTGGCGCAGGTCGCGGCTGACGAGGATCAGGGCGCCGTCGCGGCTGCCGTTTTTCAGGGTTGCGAATTTCATGATGTTCCTTGTTCGGTGTTTCGGTGTAATTAGTCAGAGAGTGTCGGTCCGGTGCGCTCAGGCGTCGGCTGGCGCGTGCATCCAGGCGGCGTGCTTGGGCGCGCGGCGCGTCTGCGACCATTCTTCCAGCATTTCCCATTTGACGGCGTCCAGTTTGGCCATCATCTCCGGTGTGCCCACGTTGGCCGCCAGCTCCAGGCGGTGGCCGTTCGGGTCGAAGAAATAGATCGACTGGAAGATCGCGTGATTGACGGGACCGAGCACCTCGATGCCGCCGGCGACCAGGCGTTCCTTGGCGGCCAGCAGCTCCTCCATGCTGCCCACTTCCAGCGCCAGGTGCTGCACCCAGGCCGGGGTATTGCGGTCGCGGTCCATCGGCGGCTGCGTCGGCAGTTCAAAAAAGGCCAGCACATTGCCCTGGCCCGCATCGAGGAAGACATGCATGTACGGGTCCGGCGCCTTGGTCGACGGCACCAGGTCTTCGGCGATGGCGAGGACGAAATTCATGTTCAAATGCTTGACGTACCACTCGACGGTTTTCTTCGCGTCGATGCAGCGGTAGGCGACGTGGTGGATTTGCTTGATCTTCATGTGCTTGTCTCCAATGGATGGCGCCGTGGGCGCGTGGGCTGGCCTGTTTTTCAGCTTTTCACCATTAGAATCGAGTTACAGCTATCATACAAACAATTTTTAACCATTGATTTATCGGATTATCTTATGAGTCCCAGCCTGCGCCAAATGCGCGCCTTCGTGGCGCTGGCCAAGACCGGCAGTTTTACCCTGGCCGCCGAATACCTGCACGTGACGCAATCGGCCTTGAGCGGCTTGATCAAGGAACTGGAAAGCGTGCTGGGCGTGCGGGTGGTCGAGCGCAGCACGCGCAAGACGCAGCTGTCGGAAATCGGCCGCGAACTGTATCCGCTGTTTGAAAAGATGATCGAGGACCTCGACGGCGCCATGGCCGGCATCGCCCAGCGCAAGGCCCTGAAAACGGGCATGGTGCGCATCGCCGCGCCGCAAATGATGGCGTGCACCTTGCTGCCGGAAGTAATCGCCGCCTACCGCCAGGCGCACCCGGACGTGCAGCTGCGCCTCGTCGACTGCCCCGTGGAGAATGTCTCGGCACGCGTATTCAGCGGCGAAGTCGATTTCGGTATCGGCCCCGAACGCGATCCGACGGCGGAAATCGCCGCGCAGGCGCTGTTCGAGATGCCCTTCGTGCTGGTCTTCCCCGAACAGCACCCGCTGCAGCAAAAGGAAAGAGTCACCTGGGCCGACGTGGGCGACTACCCGTTCATCTCACTGCAGGGCCAGTTCACGGAACGCCTGCTGCGCGACATGCACGGCGCGTTTCGCGAGCTGTCGCTCAATCCCTATAACGAAGTGACCTTCATGACGACGGCATTGGCCATGGTCAGCGCCAACCTGGGCATCACGGTCTGCCTGCCGTACGCGGAACCGATGGTGAAACTATATCAATTGCACATGCGCGCCCTGCACGAGCCGGAACTGACGCGGCGCTTTTTCGTCTACACGAAGACGGGCCGTTCGCTGTCGCCGGCCGCCGAAAGCTTCATGGCCTTCCTGTTCCGCTTTGTCGAGACGCACGAGTGGAATGTGGGAGCTGGCAGCGGCGCGGCACGCGACGCCCTGCCCGCAGGCGGCCCGGCTGGCGCCGCTTTATAATGGCGCATCGCCCTTTGCCGCCTACGCCATGACCCAGCCTGCCCAGAATGACCTGTCCGCCATCGACGCCGCCACCATCGCCATCAACCAGCGCATGAACAAATTCGACGGCCATGCACAGGTCTGGCTGTTCGGCTATGGGTCGCTGATCTACAAGGCCGACTTCCCCTACATCGAACGCCGCCCCGCCAGCATCGCCGGCTGGACGCGGCGCTTCTGGCAAGGTTCGCATGACCACCGCGGCACGCCGATGGCGCCGGGCCGGGTCGCCACCATCGTGCCGCAGGCGGGCGCCATGTGCGACGGCATGGCTTATCTGATCACGCCCGAAGTCTTCGCCCACCTCGACCACCGCGAAAAGAACGGCTACCTGCGCCTGGCCACCGACATCACCTTCGAGGACGGCGGCAAGGTCGAAGGCCTCGTGTACATCGCCAACGAGGAAAACGCCGCCTTCCTGGGCGCCGCCCCGGAACTGGATATCGCTCGCCAGATCGCCCGATCAAACGGTCCCAGCGGCCCGAACAGCGAATACCTGCTGCATCTGGCCAGCGCCTTGCGCGAGCTGGGCAAGAGCGATCCGCATGTCTTTGCCATCGAGCAACATCTGGCGCAGATACAGGCACCTGCACAGGATAACGCTGCAGGATAGTGCTACACGTTAGGGCTACACGATAGCGCCGCAGCACCTCCGCCCCAGCCGCGGTAACGACGACTTAACTTGGCTTAACTTCTTAAAACAAATCCAGTTGTCCCGCATTGCCATTTTTCACTTTCGCGCCCAACGGCGGCACCACCAACGGGCGCCGGAACTGCGTGCAATCGAGCTGCTTGAAGCGGCCGCCCTTGCCATGCAGCCCCAGCCGGTGCACGGCCTTTTCAAAGCGCTGGCGGATGAGGTCGGCCCACACGCCTTCGCCCCGCATGCGCGCGCCGAACGCGCTGTCGTAATCCTTGCCGCCCCGCATTTCGCGCACCCGGTTCATCACGCGCTGGGCCCGTTCCGGGAAGTGTGCTTCCAGCCATTGCTGAAACAGCGGGCTCACTTCCCACGGCAGACGCAGCACCACGTAATGGGCGTGGATGGCGCCCGCGTCGCGCACGGCTTCGAGCAGCTGTTCGATTTCCGGCTCCGTCACGAACGGGATGATGGGCGCGATGCTCACGCCCACGGGAATACCGGCCTCCGTCAGCGTGCGGATGGTGCGCAGCCGCCGCGCCGGAGCAGCCGCGCGCGGTTCCAGGGTGCGCGCGATGGCGGGATCGAGCGTGGTGACAGTCACGGCCACGGCCGCCAGATGCCTGGCCGCCATGGGTGCCAGAATGTCGATATCGCGCTCGATCAGCGACGATTTCGTGATCAGCGCCACGGGATGGTCGCACTCCTGCAGCACTTCCAGCACGCGCCGCGTCAGCTGCCGTTCGCGTTCGCACGGCTGATACGCATCGGTATTGACGCCGAGGGCGATCGGTTCAGGCACATACGACGGCCTGGCCAGTTCGCGCCGCAAGAGTTCAGGAGCGTTCACTTTGGCGTAGATGCGGCTTTCGAAGTCCAGGCCCGGCGACAGGCCCAGATAGCTGTGCGTGGGACGGGCAAAGCAATAAATGCAGCCGTGTTCGCAACCGCGGTACGGGTTCAGCGAGACATTGAACGGCAAATCGGGCGAAGCGTTGCGCGTGAGGATGGTGCGCGCCTGCTCATCGCTGACCTGCGTCTTCCAGCCCGGCGCCCCCTCTTCCCCGGCCGCCTCATCCAGGCCGCCCACGCTCCAGCCATCGTCGAAACCGGCGCGCGCATGCACCTCGTAGCGCCCTTGCAGGTTCGAGACGGCCCCACGGCCCTTGTGAGCTTTCAGCGATTGCGGCGGCAGCATGGCTTGCCCGGCGAAGCTGTCATCGTGCTCTGGAATGATTGCTTTCATGAACGGCCCCATCAACTGTATATACGTACAGTATACTATGCCGCTGTCCGGCCAATATCAAGGGCTGCCATGGTGCTATTTCAAGCTTTTTCACCCTGCGGCATGACATAACTCAACTGCTGCGAGACAAAACCGTCAAATGCCGTGATCAGGGGAACGAAGCGGGCCGCGTCCTGCTCCAACTGCATCAAGGCATAGCACGTCGCTTCCAGGCTCGATAACTGGTCTGGCGCATGCGCCTTGCGGATCAGGTAATGGGAAGCGGGCGTATCGCGCAGTGGCAGGCGCGGCAGCTGTTGCAACGGGGGATTCATATATAGCATCTTGCGGCTCTTGCGCCAGGTGGCGTCCAGCACCACCAGCCGCAATTGGCTGGGATCAAGCAAGATGGCGGGGTCGAGCACTGGCGGCGGCGCGATGCCCAGCGAACGGTCGCCTGGCGTATCCGGGTACAGCAGCACATTGTGCTTGCCGGCCAGCAGCCCGGCGAGAACATCGGGGACAAACTGCTCGCCTGTCAGCATGCGGCTGTTGGGCAGGCTCAGGTGCAGCAAGCGGGCGCTGCCCTTGGCATTGTGGACTTCCAGCGGATGCTGCAGGATCAGCACTTCCACCGCATGGGAAACGGGGGCGATCCAGCGGCAGATGCAGCTGGACACGGCGCGCAGGCAAGCCGGGCAGCGCGCCCGTTTGGCGGGTTCCGCCAGGGAGGACGATGCAGCGGTAGAGCTGGAGGCATGGCTCGAGGTATTACTGGACGGATGGCTGGAGGTACGGCGGGTGGTCATGGCGGAGCGCGTTCGCGGCTGTCTTCAAGCCGCGATTGTAGCGCCCACGCCATGCCAAAGGGAGTTTGCGCTTAAAACTCTTCCCACTCGTCGGCGCCGGATGCCACCGGTGCCTTCGGCGCGCGTGCATGCACGGCGTCCGCTTGCGCCGCCTTGCCCGGCGCGGGTGCCGCCACGGCTGGCGCCGGCGCGCGGTGCCTTGCGGGCTGGATGGTGGGCCTGGTGACAGGTCGCGTCGCAGGTCGCATGGCAGCTGGTGCGGATGCCGTCACGGACGGGCTGGCACTGGCCGACACATAGTGCTGCGTTGCATCGAGCTTGAACAGGCCCACCACGTCGGCCAGCTTGGCCGCCTGTTCCTGCATGGATTCGGCCGCCGCAGCCGCTTCTTCCACGAGGGCCGCGTTTTGCTGCGTCACCTGGTCCATCTGGCCGATGGCCTGGTTGACTTGTTCGATGCCGGTGCGCTGTTCATCGCTGGCGTCGGTGATCTGGTTCATGATCTGCGTCACATGGCTGATGCTTTGCACGATCTCGTCCATGGTGCGGCCCGCCTTGTCCACCAGTTGCGAACCTGCTTCGACCTTTTGCACGGAATCGTCGATCAAGCCCTTGATTTCCTTGGCCGCCGCGCTCGAGCGTTGCGCCAGGTTGCGCACCTCGGAAGCGACGACGGCAAAACCACGGCCCTGCTCGCCGGCCCGGGCCGCCTCCACGGCCGCGTTCAAGGCCAGGATATTCGTCTGGAAGGCGATGGCGTCGATGACGCTGATGATATCGACGATCTTGCGCGAGGAATCGTTGATCGAGCCCATGGTGCTGACCACTTCCGATACCACCACCCCGCCCTTGCTGGCGATCTGCGAGGCGTCGATGGCCAGCTGGTTGGCGCTGCGCGCATTGTCGGCGTTGAGTTTCACGGTGGAGGTCAGCTCTTCCATGGAAGACGCCGTTTCTTCCAGCGAACTGGCCTGCTCTTCCGTGCGCGACGACAAGTCCAGGTTGCCGGCGGCAATTTCGCTCGACGCCGTGCTGATCGATTCGGTGCCGGCGCGCACCTGGCCGACGATGCTCACCAGCTTGTCGTTCATGTTTTTCAGCGCGTGCATCAATTGCCCCGTTTCATCGCGGCTTTCCACGACGATATGACTGGTCAGGTCACCAGCGGACACGGCTTCCGCCACCTCGACGGCACGCGTGATGGGGCGCGTGATCGAGCGTGTAATCCAGTACGCGCAGGCGATGCCGAGCAAGATGGCGACCACGCCCAGCGAAATCAGCAGCAGACGGCCGCTTTCATAGCGCGAACGGATTTGCGCGGCTGATTCATCGAGCAACTTGGCTTCCAGCAGTTCCAGCTTCTTCAGCGACGCCAGGTAGATGTCGCGCTTGACACCCATGTCGCCTTCGTACAGGTGCTTGCCCAGTTCAAGATCGCCCGCATTCTTGGCCTTGAACACATTCTTGCGCACTTCCGTGTAGGCCTTACGCGTGCTCAGCACTTCCTGGTACAGCGCTTGCTCTTCAGCGTTCAGCTGGCTCTTGCCGATATCGTTCTGGATTTCCGTGGCGCGTGCGGACGAGACCGCCATTTCCTTTTCAAACTGTTTCTGGTGTTCAGGATCACTGACTTTCCAGGCGGCCGCCGTGCGCGCCGCGTTCACCTCGATGACCTTGGTCCATTCACCGATCAGGCGCTCGTTGCGCACCTTGACGTTGACGAGCGCATCGGTCTCCTTGCTGGCGCTTTGCATCTGCACGATGCCCACCACGGTCAAGGTCGTCAACAGAAGGAGGACGGCGGCAAAACCGCCACCAAGACGTACGCCGATTTTGAGGTTCTTCATTGCGTGATTCCAATCTGAAAAAACGATGCACAGACGCCACGAAACCGATTTACTGCTACGTATCAATATAGCAGGCATCTGCCGTGCGGCAATCACGAGAGGTGGCGCAACGTTATCCACGCCACCGGAATGGCAGCGCGCCGCAGCGCACTACTTTGGAGCAGATTGTGAGTGAATCAGAGTGGCATTGCAAGAAATAACATGCAGAAAAGCAACAACCAGAAGGTGGTATGCCGCCACGAACGGGCGGCAGGCAAGCAGTGTCAGTTTTGCTTCACGTAGATCAATTTTGACGTATCGAAACCCAGGCCACCGGCTTTCTCGATCAGGCGCTGCTGCAAGGCAGGGTCCATGGTTGGCGTGCGCGACAGCAACCAGAAGTAGGATTTGTCGGGGCCGCTGATCATGGAATAGCTGTAATTTTGCTGGTCGAGGTCGAAGACGATGTAGGAACCATAAAAGGGGCCGAAAAACGACACTTTCAGGTAGCCCACGTCTTTCTTGTCGACGAAATACGCCTTGCCTTCCGCGTCCTTCCAGACAGCGTCCGCATCCTTGTAGCCGCGGTTCAGTACTTTCAGGCCGCCATCCTGGCGCAGGCTGTAGTCGGCCGTCACATGGCTCAAGCCCCGTTCGAACGAGTGGTCGAGGCGCGCGATCTCATACCACTTTCCCAGATAGCGGGTCGTGTCGAAGTTGCTAACTGGCACAATATTCTCGGGCCGGCCCACGCAGCCGGCCAGCACAAGCACACACAGGAACAGCAGTTTTTTCATGTTTTTCTCCATCGGGTGAAATCAGGGTGGCAAGGTCAGGGTTGCAGCGCGCGATCGACGATGCGGCGGATCGCGCCATTGTTTTGCATGCGCACGATGGCGGCATTGAATTGTTCGATAAAGTCATCGCGATACGGGTAGGCGGCAGGCCGGCGCTCCGTAAAACCCAGGTGTCCCTGCTGGCTGGCCAGCTGCGCCGTTTCCTGAATCGCCTGCATCGGCGTGCCCGGCGGTTCCTCGCGCCGGATGCGCTGCAATTCCCACTGCGCCGACAGGCGGTCGCTGACATAGCAATCGATACGTCCACGCATCAGCTTGAGCAGATTCGTGCGCGTGCCCTTGGCCGTATCGAACACGATGTTGGCCGCTTGCACGGCTGCAGTCTGCTTTGCATCGCCCAGCAAGAAACCCGCGTTCACGCCGATGTGCAAGCCGCTGTAATCGGCGGGCCACTGCCGCAGCGTGCGTTTGGCCAGCACGTCCTGGTTGCACAGCACCACCAGCTGCTCCATCAGCAGCGGCACGGAATAGCGCACGTACGGCCGCTCGCTGCGCCATGAATACGGCGGATACAAGGCAAACGCCTCGCCCGTCTGCAGCATCAGCACGCCCCGCTTCCAGGGCACGGGACGCAGCTGCACCGCATACTGCGGCATTGATTGCACGGCTTCGCGCACGATCTCCGTATAGATGCCTTTCATCTGGCCGTTGTCGACGTAGGAGTATGGCGGATAATCGTCGTCGCCATAGATCACCAGCGGCGTCGGCCCCTCGGCCCGCGCGCCGGCAGCGATGAACAGGCACAGCGCGGCAGGCAGGATGAGCATTCTGGACATGCGCGAAGAGTAGCATGGAAGGGGAAAACGCCATCACCCGTTTGCGCTGTTCGTGCCCAGCATTTCGTCAAGCTGCGCCAGGGTGCTTGAATCCTTCACGACGGCGCGCAGCCACAGGTGCAGCGGCAGCTCGCCCCAGCTGGCGGCCTTCTCGGCCAAGTAGGCGACGGGGCTGTGCGGCTCCGTGCGGCGGAAAAAATCGGCCACCTGGCGCAGCTGGGCCAGCGCCTGCTGGCGCTGCACGATGGCGCCCCCGCCTCCGCTGGCGCCCTGGCCGGCGGCGGGCGGCGCGCCGGCAAAGTCCGCGCCAGGCGACAGCGGCGCGATGAAATGAATGGCGTTTTCCAGCGCTTCGCGCGCGACGCGAAAACTCGGACCATCGGCGCCGAAATGCGCATCGACGCTGCGCTCGAACGCCAGCAGCGACTGCATGCAGTATTGTGCATCGGCCAGCAAGCCGTCGGAAAATGCGCGCGAGTTCCTTTGCCGCGCCGCCTCCATCTGCGCCAGGGTCGCCCCTTCATCATGGCGCGTATCGCCCCAGCCCTGCTCCGCCGCGCCCTGCGCCAGGCTGGCGGCCGCGCGCTGGCGCGCCGTATCGAAATCCTGCAGCGAATACAGTCCGTTGGCGCCGTCGGTCAGCGGGATCTCGCGCAACAGCTGCGGCGTGCGCGACAGCAGCCAGAAGACATTGCCGATGCGCTGTTCCTGATCGCCCTCCTCCGCCGGCGGATACAGGCCATCCCAGTAACGCTCGCACAGGCCGGCCAGCAGCGCGTAGCCATCGCCCAGGCCACGGAAGTGGCGCGTTTTCGCGTGCGCCTCGGCCAGCCACACGGCCACGCGCAAATCCTTGCTGTGCGTGGCGATCAGCTGTTCGCAGCGCGTGGCCACGAACGGCCAGTCCGCCTCCTTCAACGCCGTCACCCACTCGCCCTGGTCCAGGCTCGGGTCATCGTGCTGGCGCGCGCGCGCGATGGCGTCGAGCTCCTGGCTGAAGGTGATGTCGCCGCCGCAGGGACTGACGGCGCTGACGGGATGCAGCAACTGCTCCAGATTGAACATGGCGCTCTCCGGAAAGTGGATTATCGGATCGTGTACTTGAACTGCCCCTGCTTGTTCGCGCTGATGCGTATCGACGCGACCGACTCGCCTTCGGCCATGCGCGCCAGCACCGCTTCGGCGATCGCCGGCAGCAGGCTGCCATTGAGGATCTGGTCGACATTGCGCGCGCCCGAATCGACCTCGGTGCAGCGCGCCAGCACGGCGTCGACCAGACCCGCGTCATGGCTGAACTGCGCCTGATGGTTGCGCGCGATGCGCTGCCCGATGCGCGCCAGCTTCAGGTGGATGATCTCGGCCAGCACCGCGTCGTTGAGGGGATAGAACGGCAGCACCTTCAGCCGTCCCAGCAAGGCTGGCTTGAAATGCGCGACCAGTTGCGGGCGCACCAGTTCTTCCAGCGCGGCCGGCGTGGGCATGTCCTGCGCGACCCGGTTCAGGCAGGCGGCCATCATGGCGCCCGAACCCAGGTTCGAGGTGGCGATGATGATGGTGTTGCGAAAATCGACTTCGCGCCCTTCCGCATCATCGAGCACGCCCTTGTCGAAGACCTGAAAGAACAGCTCCAGCACGTCGGGGTGCGCTTTTTCGGCTTCATCGAGCAGCACCACGCTGTAGGGCTGGCGCCGCACGGCTTCCGTCAGCACGCCGCCTTCGCCATAGCCGACATAGCCGGGCGGCGAGCCTTTCAGGCCGGCCACGCTGTGCGCTTCCTGGTATTCGCTCATGTTGATCGTAATGAGCTTGCGCTCGCCGCCATACAGCAGGTCGGCCAGCGCCAGCGCCGTTTCCGTCTTGCCCGTACCGGACGGCCCCGTGAACAGGAACACGGCTTGCGGCTTGTTCGGGTCGTCCAGGCTGGCGCGCGCCGTGCGCACGCGCTGTGCCACTGCTGCGATGACGTGGTCCTGCCCCAGCACCCGTTCGCGCAGCGCCCCGTCGAGGGTCAGCACCGTGCGGATCTCGTCCTTGAGCATTTTCCCCAGCGGGATGCCGGTCCAGCCGGCGACGATGCCGGCCACCACCTGCGCATCGACTTCCAGCGGCGACAGCGGCGCTTCTCCCTGCAGCGCCGCCAGTTCTTCCTTCAGCGCCAGCAGGCGCGCCGCGCCGACCTCGCCCGGCCGCTCGCCGCGCAGCTGCGCACGCAAGTCGCCGATCTGCGCCACCAGCGCCTTTTCGCGCTCCCAGCGCTGCGCCAGCGCCGCGATCTGCGTCTGTCCTTCTTCATGCTCGCGCCGCAGCTGCGTCAGGCGCGCGGCACCGGCTTTATCGGGCACTTCGCCATCGGCCGCCTCGCGGCTCAAGGCGTCGATTTCCGCGCCGATGCGTTCCTGGCGCCGGTGCGCGTTTTCCAGTTGCGCCGGCGTGGCGCACTGGCCCAGCGCCACCTTGGCGCAGGCCGTATCGAGCACGCTGATGGCCTTGTCGGGCAGCTGGCGCCCGCTGATGTAGCGGTGCGACAGGCGCACCGCCTCGACGATGGCGGCGTCGCGCACGCGGATGCCGAAATGGCGCTCCATCAGCGGTGCCATGGCGCGTAGCATGGCGCAGGCGATGTCCTCGCTCGGTTCTTCCACCTTCACCACCTGGAAGCGCCGCGCCAGCGCCGCATCCTTTTCAAAATATTTTTTGTACTCGCTCCAGGTGGTGGCGGCGATGGTGCGCAAGGCGCCGCGCGCCAGCGCCGGTTTCAGCAGATTGGCCGCGTCGTTCTGCCCCGCCTGGCCACCGGCGCCGATCATCGTGTGCGCCTCGTCGATGAAGAGGATGATCGGGTGCGGGCTTTTCGTCACCTCGTCGATGACGTTTTTCAAGCGGCTTTCAAACTCGCCCTTCACGCTGGCGCCGGCCTGCAGCAAACCCATGTCGAGCGCGTGGATGTGCGCGCCCTGCAGCACCTCGGGCACGTCGCCTGCAGCGATGCGCAAGGCCAGGCCTTCCACCACGGCCGTCTTGCCCACGCCCGCCTCGCCCGTGAGTATCGGATTGTTCTGGCGCCGGCGCAGCAGGATATCGACGGCCTGGCGTATCTCCGCCTCGCGGCCGATCACGGGATCAAGCTTGCCGTCGCGCGCCAGCTGCGTCAGGTCGGTGGTAAACTGGTCCAGCGCCGGGGTTTTGCTGGCCAGGGCCGCAACAGGATCATCACCTGTGTCGGCAAGCCGCGGCACTGCCGCGCTTTCCTCTTCACAGGAGCCGGCCGTCAGCTTGTCCGGATGGTGCTTTAATTGCTCCACGCTGAAGCGGGCGAACAGCTTCGAACCGCGGTATGCGAGCTGCGACAGTTCCGGCTCCGTCAGCAGCGCCAATAACAGGTGGCGGCTGCGGATGGGGCCTGGCTGCGCCGTATCGAGCGAAGCGATCAGCCAGGCATGCTCGAACAGCAAGGGCAGATGGGGAGAGAACACGGGCGTGCGCGCGCTGCCCGTCCTGAAGCCGCCGATCTCGCGGCGCAGGTCCGCTTCCAGCGCCGTCAGGCTGATTTCGCTGCGCCGCGCGATGGTGACGAAGTCGCTGCGCTCCTGCTCCAGCAACGCCAAAAACAGATGCTCGATATCGACTTCATATTGTCCCAGTCCCACGCAGATGGCGGCGGCACGCGTGGCGGCCGTGCGCGCCGTGTCATTGAGTTTGGCGATCAGGGTTTTCAGATTAGTGCTCATGCGGCGGCTCCCTTGCGGTTGATCGAATAACGCAGCGACGATGGCTGCAGCACGGCGTCGAAATTGACCGTCTCGCCGCCAGCCTTCACGGCCAGGGTGCCGCTGATGACGAAGCCGACCCGGTTGATGGCGCCCGCTTCGCGTTCCAGGCGGGCGCGCACATTGCGCAGGCGCGGTTCGTGGCGTTCGATGGCGGCCTTCAGCGCGGCGCAGATGCGGGCGCGGTCATCGCTGCTGGACAAGCACATGCCGGCGAAATCGATCAGGCCATAGTTGACGATGGAGGCCGCGCATTCCGGATAGGCGTCGAGCGCGCCAGGCGGCAGGGCCACGCGCGTGTTGAGCAGTTCTTCCAGGTCGCGCGCCACCGCATCCTTCAATTGTTCCAGCGACAGGCGCACCGCCACGCCGCCCGCCGCCGCACCGCCATCGCCCATCAGGCGGTCGAACAGGCCAGGTACATAACTGTCCATGCGCTCTCCTGAAAAGTCGGCGCGGCGCGCGGGCGAAGGTAGCCGCCGCGCGCCGCGCACCATCGATCAAGCCACGCGGTTCGCGGCCAGGTCCCAGCCGCCCGAGGTATTGCCGCCGGCGCCGCCCGTCACTTTCTGCTGCGTGTATTTCCACTTCACTTTCGAGAACTTGAAGCCGACGTGTTCACCGAGGATGTCGCCCTCTTCCACGTTCGGCGTCACGGCGCCGATCAGCACATTCTCGATTTCAATTTCAAAGTACTTGACGCGCTCGCCCTGGCCGTCGGCGCGCATGAATTCGAAGCGCGCCTTGGGGATGGTCTTGCCGGCCGAGCAGGTCTGCAGCAGCACCGGCGAGGCCAGGTCGGCCAGCTTGGAGATGACGATATCCTTGTGCTCGCAGCGTTCGGCCGTGTGGCCGCCGCCCGTCGACGCGGTGGCGGACTTCGGCTGTTCGACGCTCCAGCTGACCGATTTGCACTCGATCCAATCCTTGTGCTTGTCATCGGTGGACTCGCCCTTGATGCCGTCTATCTGCAGATATACATCGATTGCCATGGTGTGCTCCTGTGGTTGAAAGATGGGTGAATCAGGAATTGGTCGACTTCGGCAACTCCGCGACCAGTCGGAGCGAAACGGATAATTCATCAAGCTGGAAGTGCGGCCGCAGGAATGACACGGCGCGGTACACGCCGGGCCGGCCCGGCACTTCGTGCACCTGCACGGACGCCTCGCGCAGCGGGAACTGCGCTTTCTGTTCCTGGCTGGCGTTATCGTCGAGCAGCACGTACTGCATCAGCCAGCGGTTCAAAAAATCTTCCACGTTGGAGGCGGCGGCAAAGCTGCCGATCTTGTCGCGCATCATGGCTTTCATGTAGTGGGCGATGCGCGAGACGGCGAAGATGTACTGTAGCTGCGACGACAGCACCGCGTTCGCGTTGGCCGCGTCGCTGTTGTACTTGCGGCTTTTCTGCGCCGACTGGGCGCCGAAAAATGCCGCATATGCCGTGTTCTTGCAGTGCACCAGCGAGATGAAGCCCAGGTCCGACAACTCCTTTTCGCGGCGGTCGGTGATCGCCACTTCGGCCGGGCATTTCAGGGCCACGTCGCCCTCGTCCGTCTTGAAGGTGTGCGTGGGCAGGTCGTCCACCAGGCCGCCGCCCTCCACGCCGCGGATGGCGGCGCACCAGCCGTAGTCGGCAAAGGCGCTTGTCAGCTTGCAGCCGAACGCATATGCGGCGTTACACCACAGGTATTTGTGATGGTCGCTGCCGTCGACTTCCTCGACAAAATTAAAACCTTCGACCGTGGTGCCATCGACGGGATTGAAGGGCAGCCGGCCCAGGAAGCGGGGCAAGGTCAGGCCGACGTAGCGCGCGTCTTCCGATTCGCGGAAGGCTTTCCATTTCGCGTATTCGATGGTGTCGAACACCTTGGCCAGGTCGCGCGGCTTGCCCAGGTCACCGTAGCTTTCCAGGCCAAACAGTTCCGGCGCGGCCGAGGCGATGAACGGCGCATGCGCGGCGGCCGCGACGTGCGACATCTGCTCGACGAAATAGATGTCTTCCGGCTGGCGCGAAATGGCGAAGTCGCCCAGCAGCGCGGCGAATGGCGCACCGCCGAAGGTGCCGAATTCCTCTTCATACACCTTCTTGAACATGCTGCTCTGGTCGAACTCCAGCGCGGCCTGGAAATCCTTCACCAGTTCGCGCTTGGTGGCGTTGAACATGCGGATCTGCAAACGCGTGCCCGTATCGGAATTGCCGACCAGGTAGCGCAGTCCCGTCCAGCTTTGTTCGAGCTGCTGGAACGGCGCCGCGTGCATGATTTCGCTGAGCTGGGCCGAGATCAGGCGGTCGATCTCCGCCACGCGCCCGTCCAGCGTCGCCGACAGGCTGCTGGACATCAGCACCGTGCCATCGAGCACCTGCGCCACCAGCTCGGAGATCAGGTCACGCGCGCGCGCATGTTCGGCGCCGGACTTGGCGACGCGGCTTTGCTCGACGATCTGGTCCAGCAAGTCGGTGGCGGCCGGCGCATTGGCGGCCGATACTGCAAGGGCTTCTGCCTGGGCGCTCATCTCAATCCTCCTGCGCTGGGAACTGCGGTTTCAGGGCGGCCAGGCTGTCCGTGTTGTTCAGCACTTCCGTCAGCAAATCTTCCAGCTTGTCGTTGCCGGCCAGCTTGTTGCGCAGGTCGGCCAGCTTGGTGCGCGCTTCGAGCAGCTTGCGCAAGGGGTCGACCTGGCGCACCACCGATTCAGGGCGAAAGTCATCCATCGAGCGGAAATGCAGGTCGACGGCAAACGTGCCGCCCGCGTCGCTGAGGCGGTTCGGCACGGCGAAACGGGCCACCGGCTCCACGCCGGCCAGCACTTCATCGAAGTTGTCGCGGTCGATGGAAACGAACTTGCGGTCCTTCAGGCGTTTTTTCTCGCTGTCCGGATTGCCGCCAAAGTCGCCCAGCACGCCGACCACGAAGGGCAGCTCCTTGTTTTCAATCGCGTCGCCAATCTCGACGTCGTAGGTCATTTGCACGCGCGGCGCGCGGATCTTCTGCAGGCGTTTTTGCACGCTATCGGACTTGGGCATGTCGCTTCCTTTGCAAGGGGATGGTGGGGATGCTCGCTTATTTCAGGCCGCTGAACGGGTCGGCCGTGCTGCCTGGCGCCGCCGCGCCCTTCGCCGCCGCCGAGCCGGAGCCGGATGCGGAAGCGCGCTTGCCGGCCGCCAGCGGACGTTTAGCCGGCGGCACCAGCACGTCTTCGCCGATGCTCGCGCGCAGCAGCTTGGCCAGGTCCTGCGCTTCCGAACGCAGCGAGCCATTCAGATTGTTTTGCCGCGACAGGTCGGCCAGCGCCTTGCCGGACAGGCGCAAGCCGCTGACGGCGACGATGCTGTTGGCCACCTTGTCGTCCGGGTCGCGCTCCAGCGCTTCGAGCGCATGGCCGATGGCATCGCCGTACTGGCCGCGGTCGAACTTCATCTGCGCCATTTGCAGCCACGGCGCCTTGTCAGCCGGGTAGCTGGCCCCGCCGCGCTGAAGCAGGGTCATGGCGCGTTCGT
This sequence comes from Janthinobacterium sp. BCJ23, assembly GCF_059617945.1. Taxonomy (NCBI): domain Bacteria; kingdom Pseudomonadati; phylum Pseudomonadota; class Betaproteobacteria; order Burkholderiales; family Oxalobacteraceae; genus Janthinobacterium; species Janthinobacterium sp. BCJ23. Next base: position 167,342 of record NZ_JCAQAW010000007.1, read on the forward strand.
ACTGGCCGGCGCGCGCAGCCGCATCGGCGTCGCTCATCACTTGCGCCAGGGTCGGCGCGGCAGGTTTTTGGGGCGCCGGCTGGTCTGGCGTGGCACAGGCCGCCAGCAGCAAGGCGCTGGCGAGGCAGGCAATACGGGGCAACATCGTGGCTGGCTTCATCGGGCATTCCTTCACGTGGAGGACGCTACCGCTGGGAACGATGGGCGGCGCCTTGGTGGAGACTATTATTGATCGGCAATTTTTTGCCAAATTGAGATTAATCAGCAAAGAAGAAGTTCCACATCACAGCCGCGTACAGCGCCATGAATCCTGATCTGGCGCAGTAACTGTCTTGATCGCAGGCCGATCTTGCGCCAACGCAAGCAGGCCGCCAGTGCATGCGTTTAAATGACTGCAACACTTTTATTTCCACCCTTCAATTTACAAAGGTCGCCCATGCCACCTGACGCCCTGGTCCGCCCAGCCCGCGCCACCGCGCTACTGCTGATGGCCTTGCTGCTGGCCGGCTGTGCGGGCGGCGCCATCGGTACACTGGCCAACGCGGCGCTGCAAATGGCCGGCGTGGCCAAGCCGCCGCCGGAACTGCCCGACGCGCAAAAGCCGCCGCGCAATGTCAGCATCCGCCTGCATGCGGCGCAGCGCCTGAACACGGATGCGGACGGCCGGCCGCTGGCGCTGGTGGCGCGCATCTACAAGCTGCGCCAGAGCGCCGCCTTCGAACAGGCGCCGTACGACAGCTTCCTCGACACGCAGCGCGAAAAGGCCGCGCTGGGCGCCGACCTGATGGAAGTCAAGGAGGTGCTGCTGGTGCCGGGCCAGCGCTACGAAGTACAGGAAAAAGTCAGCAAGGAAGCGTATTTCATCGGCGTCGTGGCCCTGTTCCGCGCGCCGGCCGCGCAGCGCTGGCGCGCCACCTTTGCCGCCGCCGATGCGGAACGCGGCGGCATCACCGTCGGCCTGCACGCCTGCGCGCTCAGCATCAGCGGGGTAGCCGCGCTGTCGGCCCCGCGCTGCCAGTAACACGAACAGACACGCCACATATTCAAGGAGAACCGAGATGGGCATGGCAGCGAAAGTCTTGTGGGGAGAAGGCCTGTTCCTGCGGCCGCAGCATTTCCAGCGCCAGGATCAATATCACGAAGCGCGCCTGCATCACACGGCCAGCGCGCTGCATCCCTACCTGTGGGGCGTGGCGCACATGGCGTGGGACCTGGCGGCGCTGAAGACGGGCACCCTGCGCCTGCAAGCGCTGTCGGCGATCTTCCGCGACGGCGAAGTGTTCGAATCGCTGGGCGACGGCGCGCCCGGCAGCGATACCCTGCCCCCGCCCGTGGACCTGGAAGCGCTGCCGCCGGCCGTGCAGGAAGTGACGTATTACGCGGCGCTGCCCATCCTCAACCGCGAAGGCATGAATTACACGGTGCAGGCAGCAACGGCAGGCACGCCGGCCAGCACGCGCTTTGCGCACGCCATGCGCGCCACGCCCGACCTGTTTACGGAGTCCGCCGTGGCCGACGTGGCCTACCTGAAGAAAACCGTGCGCCTGATTCCCGACAGCGAAGCACGCGGCTCCTACGACTGCCTGCCGCTGATCGCCCTGCGGCGCACGGTGTCGGGCGGCTTCGAACCCGTGCCCTCGTTCATGGCGCCCAGCCTGGCGATCGCCGGCGCGCCGCGCCTGCAGGGCGTGCTGGAACACCTGCTCGACGCCTTGCAGGCGAAAGTGAGCGCGCTGCACGGCCACCATCGCGAACCAAGCCGCAACGTGATCGAGTTCCGTTCGGGCGACGTGTCCTCGTTCTGGCTGCTGCACACGGTCAGCACGGCCGCCGCCGCCCTGATGCACTATGTGCGCCATCCGGCGCTGCATCCGGAGCGCCTGTACGAGGCGCTGCTGGGACTGGCGGGCGGCCTGCTCAGCTACTCCAAGCATTACACCCTGGCCAGCCTGCCCGCCTACGACCACGCGCAGCCGGGCGCCTGCTTCGACGCCATCGACGCGATCATCCGCGAACTGCTCGACACCGTCATCTCGTCGAAGTATTTTTCCATCGCCCTGCTCGAAGACAAGCCGTCGTACTACCTGGGCAAGCTCGATTCGGGCAAGATCGACCAGCACACCACCTTGTACCTGGCGATTCGCGCCGCCATGCCCGCCATCGAACTGGTCGACGTGGTGCCGCTGCGCGTGAAAGTGGGCGCGCCCGATGACGTGGAAAAATGCGTGCTCACGGCCATGCCCGGCCTGAAGCTGTCGCATGCGCCGCAAGTGCCGGCCGCCATTCCCGTGCGCCCCGACACCTATTATTTTGCGATTGAAAACCGTGGCGTCCTGTATGAGCAGATGCTCAAGGCGCAGTCGATTTCCGTCTACGTGCCGACCGGCATACGCGACCTGCAGCTGGAACTGATCGCGGTGACGGCATGAGCCAGCTCATCGAACGGCGCGCGGCACCCTCCCTGCTGGGACAACGCGGTTCCGCCCCCGGTGGCACGGCCAGCCGGCATGCCGGCAGCGCCCTGCTGGACCTGATGCACGAAGGCTTTTATATGCTGTTCATGCTGAAGCACGGTTCGGCGCCCGGCGACGAACAAAGCTTCATGGACCGCATCACGGCCTTCCTCGAGGACTTCGAGCGCGAAGCGAAAAAAATTCGCGCCGATGGCGACGATATCGAGGCGGCCAAGTATGCGTTCTGCGCGGCCGTCGATGAAATTATCCTGGCCTCGCCTTTCGCCCTGCGCAAACAGTGGGAGCGGCGCCCGCTGCAGCTGCTGATCTTTGGCGACCAGCTGGCCGGCGAACACTTCTTCGACCGCCTCGACGCCCTGCGCGGCAAGGGCGCCATGCGCGTGCAGGCGCTGCAGGTCTTCCACATGTGCCTATTGCTGGGATTCCAGGGCAAGTATGCGATCGACGGCGGCGAAAAACTCAGCTACCTGACGGCGCGCCTGGGCGACGAGATCGCCCACATCAAGGGCAAGAGCCGTGGCTTCGCGCCGCGCGCGGAACGCCCCGACCAGGTGGTCAACAAGCGTGGCAGCGACGTGCCGCTGTGGGCGCTGTCGAGCTTTTTCGCCCTGCTGGCCATCTGCGCCTACCTGGGCCTGAAAACGCATCTGACGCGTGGCACGCAAACGACCCTGGCCGCGTATGCGGACCTGGTCAAGCTGGCGCCACGCCCAGCACACCTGACCATCACCCTGCCCTGAACACCTCACAAAACCTACTGCGCGTCGGTATGGGCGGCCTGCGATGCTCACCGTGCTCTGGCACGGTTGCGCTTCTCGACCGCCTCTCCCTTCCGCTCGCTACGGTTTTGTGAGGTGTCAACCCAATCTACTGCGCAATCCTGAACTCGATGCGCCGGTTTCTCGCCCGGCCATCGGCCGTGGCGTTGCTGGCCACGGGGCGGTCCGGTCCCTGGCCCGACACCAGCACGGAATAGGCCGCGATGCCCTTGCTGACCAGGTAGGCGCGCACGGCTTCGGCGCGCGCTTGGCTCAGCGCCACGTTGCTGGCGCGCAGGCCCGTGTCGTCCGTGTGGCCGATCACTTCCACCTTGCGCCCGCGCAGCTTGAGCATGACGGCCGCCATCTCGTCGAGGATGGCCAGGCCAGCCGGCGTGATGGTGGCCTTGCCGCTGTCGAATTCGACGATGCGTTTATCGAGCGCCGCATCGAGCAAGCCCTGCTCGGCCTCGACCGCCTTGACCCGCAAGCCATTGTTGACGATGTAGGTGGGATTGAGGCTGGTAGCGATGTCGCTGGCGATCTGCTGGCGCTGCGCCTCGTTCGCCACTTCGCCGCGCACGCTGACGTTGTTGCCGTCGACGGTGATCTGCCCTCGTGAAATGAGCTTCAGGTTCGGCGCGATCAGCTTGTGCACGTAGGCGTTCCAGTTGGCCGGCACGGCCACGTTACCGATGGCGATCTGGTCGACCACGCGCTCGGCGCCGTACAGTTCGCGCAGGCGGGCCAGCACGGCCGCCTTGGCCGCCTCGTCGGCCAGGGTACCCGTGGCGAGGATCTGCCCCGGCATCGGCGTCTGGGGCGCTTGCGCTTGCGCCTGGACGCGGCAGGGAACGGCCGCGGCAAGCAGCAGGAAAATGGCATACGATTTCATCGCGGTCCTTCAGGCAAAGGTGTCGGCAAACATGGCGCAGGCCGAGCGCAGCGACAGCTGCTCCTGCAGCAGGCAGGCTGAAAACTGACGCAGCGCCGCGTCGTGTCCCAGCTGCTCCTCGACCCAGTCCAGCTGGTCGAAGACGATCAGCCGTTCGCTGCCGGCCTGCGGGTCGATCAGCGCGCGCAAGCCATCCGGGTCGGCGCCGCAAAAGCCGATCACCAGCACGGGCGCCTCGTCGAGGTGGGAAAAGAACAGCGCCAGTTCGAAATCGGCCTGGCGCAGGAAGGGTGCAATCAAATGCAGCCAGAAGCTGGCTACCAGCTCGCGCAGCTGCGCGTCTTGCGGCAGCGGCAGTACCAGGCTTTTCTCCAGGCGCGGCAAGCCGCTCTGGCGCACCGGCCGCAGCAGCAGGCCCAGGCCCAGCAGCAGTTCGCGCACCGTCACGGGGAACGCAGGAGAAGCCAGCATCGCTTGCAGGCCATGCACGGTCTGCGCCTGTAAAAAGGCGGCCAGCCGCGCCGCATGGCCAGGCGCGGCCGGTTCGACTTCGACCACGTTACCGGCCAGCGCCAGCAGGGCCGGCCCCGGCTCGGTGCTGGCCACGATACCCTGCGACAGCTGCTCCACCCGCTGCCACAGGGGCGCGAGCGCGAGCGGGCTGCAAGCGACAAAGGCCTCGGCGTCATCGACTTCAAGCGCGCCCATGGCCATGAAGGGAAAGCGCCGCAGCGACTGGTCGTTGCTCGCTTCCAGGCGCCCGGCGATGGCGCGCCGGCTGCGCGTGCCGACGAAGGCAAAACGCAGCGGCGGCAAAGCGTCGTAATTGAGCTTCCAGCGCGGTTCCACCGTCAAGGCGATCATGACCTGCGCCAGCCAGTCGTCGAGCAGCTGCACCAGCGCGTGATTGTCGCAAGCCTTGATGAAATCGCCGCGCGCGGGGATCTTGCCAAAATAGCCGAGGCGCACCTGCTGCGCCACGCGCATCATGGCGCCACCCCGGTCGCCGCAACTGCGGCCATGACCGGCGCGGGAACGCCCGGCATGCCGACGATGGTCTCGGGCAGCTGCATGCCGCGAAAGCCCTGCTCCTGCAGCGCCGTGGCAGATCCGGCGCCCGTCGTCTCGGCGCTGCTGGTGATCTTGAGGTCGACCGCCACGGCCACCTCGCCGCGCGTCCAGCGCAGTTCGAACACGCCGCCATCCTTGCGCTTCTTGGCCGCCGCGTCGATCATGCGCTTCAAGCCGAATTGCCCCGGTTCGTTGAACAGTTCCACCGTGCGCCCGTCGAACGTGACGGCCGTGATGCGCGCGCCTTGCTGGCCCGCCGCGCCCTGCGGACCCGGATGCACCATATTCGTCCACTGCGCCGGGGTATTGCGGTAGCGCAGCTGCTGGCCGTCGATCTCCACCGTGTATTCCAGGGTGCCCGGCGCGGGCGACGGCTGGATCTGGAACACGGTTTGCGCCGCCGTCGAGGTGGCCGCCACGCCGCCAGCGCCCAGCGGCGCGATCCAGCCGGGGAAGCGCGCCACCACCTGCGGCGCCAGGCTGATGCCCATGTCGGCCCAGGTGCGCGGCGCCAGCACGTCGCCGCGCCGCACCACCAAGGGGCCCATGGATGTGGTGACGAATTTCGCCACCAGGCCTTCGGGGCCGAAGAACTGGCCGATCTCCAGGTTGCTCGCCTCGATGCGCGCCGTGGGCGCAAACGGATATTTATTGGCCAGCGATTTCTGGAATGGTTCATACACCTGCGCCGCCCAGGTCTTGTTGATATCGAGTTCGGCCGGCGCGACGATGACGGCAAAGGTCTGCATCAGCGGGCGCACGAGGATGGGGCGTATCGCCTGCTTTTGCGCGTCGCTCATCCCCGTGAGCACCTGCTCGTCGACCAGCTTCAGGGCGTCGGCCAGCTCGGAACCGCTTCCCTCCAGGGTCTGCTGCATGAACTGGCGCGCGCCCGGCCCCGCGTCACCCTGGTTCTTCAGCTGGTTCAGGCGGCTGCGCAGTTTCGACAGCGCTTCCAGGTAGGCGCGCATCAGCGAGGCATTGTTGTCCCTGGCCGCCACCAGCTTGCCCACGCCGGCAAATTCGCGCCCCACGGGACCCATCGGCTTATCCAGGCGGGCCGGGTCGAGCTGCGCATTCATGCCGGGATTGGCCGTCAGCTGCGACGGCGCGCGGCGCAGCACGGTTTCCTTGAACCAGGCAATGATGCCCCGCTCGGCCTTGCGCAGTTGCGCATTTTGCAGGGCCGGGTTGTCCCACGAGGTTTCCTCGTAAATGGTCGTCAGCAGCTTGGCGATCGGCGACGACTGCGGATCGCCCAGGCGGTTCATCGCCTGCACGGCGCCGTCAAAACCTTTCAGGTCGGCGACGGCCACGCCCTGCACGAATTTTTGCCACTCGCGCGCGTAATCGGCCTTGTACATGGCCACGAGGTTTTTCTCGATCTGCTCCGGACTGCCTTCCAGGGTCAGGTCGTCGGTGGAGGCACTTTTCAGCACCCAGTCGGCGCTTTGCAGTTCGCGGTTGGCGGCGTCGCGAAACGCGCCCTCGACGAACTTTTCCCAGGCCTGGCGCGTAAAGGCGCCGGAGACGGCATAGCTGCCCGCCAGCAGGGTCTGATCCTGCTCGCCGACGATGCGCGCCACCGTCATGCCGGGAAAACGCGTCGAGGCGCGCGCCTTGACGTCGGCATACACGCGCTCGCGCGCCGGCATGCCGCGCACCACGCGGCGCAGGTTTTCGCGGGCCTGGTCGACCAGCGCCAGCTTCTGTTCGATGCGCGGCCAGGACGGGTCGCCGATCTGCGCCAGGTAGAACGTCAGCAGCCGTTCGGCGCTGCGTATCATCTGCTCGCGCGGCATGGCGCCCCGGTTGCTCTCCAGCCAGCCGCGCCAGAAGCGCGTCAGCTGGTCGTTCAGGTGGCTGCTTTCCGCATGCGTCTTATCGGCCAGCATCAGATAGGTTTTCAGCGCGTTGTAGGCGTCTTCCACATTCGTCGCGCTGGCCGCCTGGTACTGCACGCTGCGCGGTGCGGAAGACGCTGCGGGCGCGGCGGCCGGCGTCTGCGGCGTGCGCGCCGTGGGCTGCAGCTGGTCGGCGCTGGCGTTCATCTCGAACAGCAAGGCTTCCAGCGCGCCCGCCACGGGGGCCAGCATGACCTGGCGCGCGCCGGCAAAATACTCCTCGCGCAGCTTGCGTTCAAGTAACTCCCCCTGGTACAGGCCCAGGCGCAAGGACCACGGCCGTTGCGTGCGGTACGCGTCCAGCTGCTCGATGCGGTCCTGCAAGATCTCGAGCGCTTCCAGGCGCGACTGCAAGTCCAGGCGCCGCTCCTGCAGCTTGACCACTTTATTTAAATCGGCCTCGACATTGGCCACCAGTTGCCGGTTGCCCAGGTAGGACCAGCTCCAGCCACCGAGGCAGGCGCCCAGCGACACCGTGGCGGCAAAGAACACGGCATATTTGAAGCGCAGCTTGGCGCGGTTGGCATAGTTGGCCACCAGATGCTTGTCGGCAAAAATCACCTTGCGGAACAGCTCCAGCAGGAAATAGCCATGCTGGCGCGCGCCGGACGGCGCTGCGGCCGGAGCCGGCGCGAAGGCCAGGTCGAAGCGGCGCGCCACCTGCTGCGAGGAAGCGCTGACGGGCTCGCCTTCCTGCAGCGCGCTGGTGAAATAAAAGCCGCGGAACACGGGCTGGAACTGGAACGGGTTTTCCTCGAACAGGGTGGCGATGAAGGCACGCAAGGCCGGCTTGATGGCGGCGAACTCGAGCGGAAAGGTGAATACGCCGGGCGCCATCGTCTTGCGTTGCCGGTGCGCCATGTTGGCCAGGCTCAGCTCCGTCAAGCCATCGTGCAATTCATCGAAACTCTGGTCAAAAAACGCCAGCAAGTCGGCCGTGGGCAACTTGCGCTGGTAGGGCATGGTGGCGCCCCAGACGCGCTCGCGTTCGCTGCGCTCGGCATCGGCGAAAAACTCCGTGAAGCCGGCGATCAGGTCCGCCTTGGTAAACACGATGTACAGGGGCGCAAACACTTCCAGCCGTTCGATGACGTCCTGCACGCGCTTGCGCAGGCTGCGCGCCAGTTGCATGCCGACATCAGGATCGCCGCCCAGCTCGGCGATGCTGACGGCGATGAGGATGCCGTTGATGGGCGCCTTGCGCCGGTATTTTTTCAGCAGGTCGAGAAAGCCGAACCACTCGCCGCGGTGCTCGTCGACGACGGAATAGCGCCCCGCCGTGTCGAGCACGATGCCGTCCGTCGTAAAAAACCAGTCGCAATTGCGCGTGCCGCCCACGCCTTGCACGATCTTGCCGTCAGCGAAGGGGAACTGCAGGCCAGAATGCAGGATGGCGCTGCTCTTGCCGGCGGCAGGATTGCCGATGATAATGTACCACGGCAATTCGTACAGGGCGGCGGCGCCCGACTTGAGGCCCAGCTTGGATGTCTTGATGGTCTCGATGGCGGCCAGCATGCCCGAGCGCACGGCGCCGAGTTCGCCCTGCTGCGTGCTGCCGGCCGTGGAGGCCGAGGCCGCCTGCGCGGCGGCGATCTCGGCCTCGTTGAGGATGGCCTGGCCCAGCGCCTGGGCATCGCGCCGTGCACGGCGCCGGCGCCACAGCCACACGCCCAGCCAGGTGGCAAAAGCCAGCAGCAGCAAGACCAGGGCCCATATCAGCGCCACTTCCAGCACCTCGGCGCCCAGGTACAGGAACACGGCCAGCGCCACGAAGCCGAGGATGGTCAGTTGGCGGCTGTCGGTGAGGAAATGCCAGAGTCGTCGCAGCATGATAAGCCCAGGGTGAGGTCGCAAAGCAAGGCGGATTCGGCCCATGCTGACAGCAATGGGGCGCGCCTTTGTTGACATACGACAAGTATCTGGCGCCAGCGCGCGGCAGGCACTGGCAGGCCATTGACGCTGCGCAATCAAGCTTGCAGCAGTGAAATTCGGGGCCGCACGCGGCGCTAGAATGGCTGGCGCGGCTTACTTGCCCAGCACGCGCGGTTGCGGCAATTCCGTGTGGCCAAAATCCATCATGGTCCAGCGTCCGCCCCAGCGCAGGCCCACCGATTCGGCCGTCACGCCATATAAACGGTAGCCGCGCATGGCCCAGGCATTTTTTTCAGAAATGATGAGCTTTCCTTCATGCATGAATGCGCAATCGGCCGCCAGGCCATACTGGTGATAGCTTTGAAACGCCCTCGCGTTCGTCACGTTCGGGCCGGCCGCCGCCAATTGATCCTGGCGCGCCGGGCTGCGATAGCCTTCCAGCAAGACCATATCGTAACCATGCACGTCTTTCATGATCTTGAAGACCAGCAGCAAGCGCTGCGCGAAATCGTGATCGAGCAATTGCCAGTTGCGGCTGGCGCCGCCCAGCAGCGGGCGCAGCTGCGTTACTTCCGCCGTGGAAAACAGCAGCGGCGGCAAGGTCGGTGGCGGCACCAGCTGCTCGCCCTTCAGCAAGTCGCTGACCTGGTCGTTGATGACGTGTTGCTGGTCGGCATAGCCGCGCAGGGCGATGCGGTCGCTGGACAGCCAGGCCAGCAGCGGCGGCACGATGACCAGCACGCTGCCTGCCAGGCTCAGCCAGCGATGCCGCCACAGCAGTTGCCAGACGCGCGCCATGCCCGAGCCCGTGTGTTGCTGCACGCGCTGCCACTGCGCGCCGCCGCCCCGCTGCAACCCCTGTGCACGCCGCTGCATGCGCCAGCCCAGGTTGACGAGCGTGTGCAGCACGATGGCGCGGCCGCCGGGAAACAGCAGCAGCCAGCAGGCAAAACAGGCGAGCAAGAAATACATCAGGACCAGGGCGACGAACATGGGGCGCTCCGTGACGGGAATCGGCGGGGCCGGGCAATCCATTGCTCGGCGGTATCGCTAGATCGTAGGCGTCTGCGGCCCGCATGAGCGCGGTTTACATCAAGGTCAGTTGAATTTGATCCACTGCGGAGGTGATATTTTGTCTTTACTGAAAACCGGGGATGGCCAGGCGCGCGGTCCTGACCTGCTGAGCAAGGCCGGCGCGGCTGGTGCGCGCATCGAAGGCAAGGGCATCCTGTCGCAGCTCGAGCACGGCGCCGCCGCGCCCGCCGCCATGCCGGCCCTGCGCTGGCGCCCCGGCTGGCGGCACGGAGCCGCTGGCGCGCTGTGCCTGGCGGTGCTGATCACGGCCGTGCTCGCCTACGACACGGACGCCACGCCACTGCCGCCGGCGCCCGCCATTGCCATGGCGGCACCCGCAATACCGGCGCCAACGGTGCTGCAACAGGCGGCCTCCCCGCCGCAGGCCGCCACTATCGTCAATACGGCGGGACCGCCCTTGACCGAGGTGGCAGCCGTGAGCGCGCCGCGCAAGGTGCTAGCGCCCGTGCGCCAGGCGGCCGCCCGTCAACAAGGCGCGAAGCCGGCTGCCGCGCCCGGCGACAGCGACGTCGCCTTGCTGACGGCGATGGTGGCCCATGCGCACCGGCAAGCAGGCACGGCGGTACCCGCGCGCGACGTGGTGCTGCGCAAACAGGACGAGGAAACGGCGGAACTGTTGCAGCGCTGTCAGCAGCTGGGCCTGATCGAAGGCATGCTGTGCCGTTCGCGTATCTGCTCGGGCCGCTGGGACAACGATCCCGCCTGCCATTGAGCGTCGGGGTGAACCTCAGGCGCGCTCGGACACTTCGATCAGATTGCGGTCCGGGTCGCGCAGATACACGGAGCGGATGGGCCAATTGGCGCCCGTGCGGGCCACCGGACCTTCCTCGATGGCAATCCCCAGCGCCGCCAAATGGGCGATGAACACGTCGAGCGGGACGGCGGCGATGAAGCACAGGTCCAGCGCGCCGGGCGTGGGCAAATCCGCTTTGGGCAGGAATTCCTTGCCGGCCTCATGCAGGTTGATTTTTTGCGCGCCAAACTTGAAGGCATGGCGGCCGGCGCCAAACGTTTCCAGCCGCATGCCCAGCACGCGCGTATAGAAATCGATGCAGGCCGGCTTGTCGCGGGTGGTCAATACCAGGTGGTCGAGATGGTCTATCATGCCGTTCTCGGGTGAATGGCCGCGTCCATGCGGCCCTGCAAAAAGCCTTCCATCAGCGCCAGCAATGCCTGCGGCTGCTCCTGGTGCGGCGTATGGCCGCACTGCTCGACCATGGCGGGCATGGCGTTGAGCGCCTGCGCCACGATGGTGTCGACCTGGGCCGCGCTGCCGTACTGGTCCTCGCTGCCCTGCACCACCAGCGCCGGGCATTCGACGGAAGGCAGCAGATACTCGATGTTCCAGAATTGGAAGCCATAGCTGAGCCAGGTGTCCGACCAGGCCTTGAAAATGGTCTCCGTCTTGTCGCCATGGTATTTCGCCAGCGCGCGCAGCTTGCCCGCGCCAAACGCCGCGTCCGCCTCGCGTATGCCATCGAGCGTGATGCCTTCGACAAACACATGCGCCGCCTCGGTGATGATGCCGCGCAAGCGCGGCGGCTGCTGCGCCGCATAGATCAGGGCGATGCTGCCGCCATCGGAATGGCCGACGAGAAAATGGTCCTGTCCCGGCAGCAGTGCCGCCAGCACTTGCGGCAGCTCGCACAGCGCGTAGTCGTGCAAATAATGGAGCTGGCGGCGCGCCGTCAGCGGCGACGATTGCCCATAGCCGTGACGGTCGTACAGCAAGCCGCGACAGCCCGTGGCCTGGCATAGCTGCGCGGGAAAATCTTTCCACATCGCACAGCAACCGAGTCCCTCGTGCAGGAATACCAGGCAGGGCTTGGCGGGGTCGCCTTCGATCAGTTCGTAATAGATATCGGTTTCGGCACTCAGGTTCAGTATCGGCATGGGCTAGGCTCGCAACGGGTTCCGTATCGGCAGGTCGGCTGGGCCTATTGTGCCATTGTCCTGCACGGCATGCGTGGCGCCCCCGTAAAAATAGCCTGCCGGAAAAGTTCTTGCCGCTTGCCTGCAAGGTGTTTGCGCCAGCACAAGCGAGCGCCGCTTTTCCAGCGGCCCAGCGCGCTTTCTACGCCTGTGTATGCCTAGAATGAATTACTCCAACAGCATGGAGCAGGCGGCTACCTTATCAGCCCGGACGTGACACTGGCCGTCACGGCAACACAGATAGGGCGTCTTGCCGCACAACGACAGGCGCGGTGTCCAAACTATCGATGAGGAGTACATCATGGAAATGAAAGTAGAAAATCGCACGGGCAGCAACCTGGCCCCGGAAACCACCGACCTGCCGCTGGAGCTGGACGGCCAAGCCGCGCAAGGCGCAAGCGCACAGGACTTGAACCTGAGCGCCGCCGCCTTCACCACCTACTACACGTGGACGGCCAATGGCGTGCATCCTTCGGTCAACTTCGCCAATGCCAACGTGAAAGCCAATTCGCGCGTATTGCTCAACATCAGCGAATATGCCGCGACTCCCCAGGACCGTTTCATCGGCTCAGCCCGCATGGCCGTGTACAACATCGCACCATATAACGGCGGCTTCCGTGCCTGGGTGGATATCTCGTGGGGCAGCCCGCTCAAGGTGCGTTTCGACGTGTTTGTGGATCCCTGATCAGGGAACACCGCGCACGCCGTTGATGCGCTGAAGCGATAACTAGCGTGAACGGGAAACCGTGTGCGCATGACAAAAAAGGCCACGTGTTGCCACGTGGCCTTTTGCTGCTGCTTGTTCTGGCTCCCCGACCTGGACTCGAACCAGGGACCTGCGGATTAACAGTCCGTCGCTCTACCAACTGAGCTATCAGGGAAAGGAGGCCGAATTATATACGTCAAAATTTCTCATGTCCAGTTGTTGCTGCATGGCCAGCAAAACTGGCCGCCAGGGAGCAAGCCTCGCCGGCTGGCTGCGCCCGTCTGCGCGGCGCCATGCAAGATAGTAGAATAGCCAGGCCTTGCCGACACGCAAGGCGTACAACGGCATGCCGGCAGCGGGGCGTCAACCACGCCGTCGCGCGGACATGCGCTTGCGAGGTTCGCCTTGCCCCTGGCTTACTGCTCTCACCCGACATGACAGAATCAAGCGCAACCCTGGTGGACAATCCCGGCAGCGGCGACAGCTCGGCGGACATTGCCGCGCATATGGCGGCCGCCATCGTGGCACGCCAATTGCCGCCCGGCACGCGGCTGCGCGAAGAGGCGCTGTGCCGGTTGTACGGCGTCAGCCGCACCAAGATCCGCGCCGCCCTGCTCATCCTCTCCAAAGACAAACTGATCCGCATGGTGCCCGACAAGGGCGCCTTCGTCAGCCAGCCGACCGAAGCGGAGGCGCGCGACATCTTTGCCGCGCGGCGCATCATCGAAGCGGCCGTGGCGCGCGAATTCGTTGCGCGGGCCAAGCCTGCCGACTACAGGATGCTCGAGCGCCACCTGAAGGCGGAACGCCAGGCGCTGGCGCAAGCGACGCCGCTGCGCTCGCAACTGCTGGGCGATTTCCACGTCTTGCTGGCCGATATCGCCGGCAACGCCGTGCTGCGCGACATCGTGCGCGAACTGGTGGGCCGCAGCTCGCTCATCACCATGCTGTACCAGTCGGGCCATGATGCCGCCTGCTCGTGCAACGAGCACGGCCGCTTTCTCGAGGCGGCGCGCAGCGGCGACGCGGACCTGGCGGCGCGTCTGATGGTCGAACATCTGGCGCACGTGGAAGCGGCCCTGCGCTTCGACGGCAGCGCCGGCGAGGCCAAAAAAGACCTGGTGGCGGCCCTGCTGATGTAGGCCGCGCCATCAAAAAAGGCCGCCGGTGCGGATGCACGGGCGGCCTTGTCATTGCGGCGGCAAACCCGCTATTCGCCCAAGTAGATAAACTTGAACAGGAAGATGGCGGCGATGATGTAAGCCACCACGGACACCTGCTTGCCCTTGCCCGTCAGCAGTTTCAATACGGCATAGGTGATGAAGCCGAAGGCGACGCCGCTGGCAACCGAATACGTAAATGGCATCATCAGCGCCGTGATGGCGGCGGGAATGCTTTCCGTGCTGTCATCCCAGTCGATAAACGTCAGTTCGCGCAACATCAAACAAGCCACGTACAGCAGCGCTGGGGCCGTCGCATACGGCGGCACCGTGTGCGCCAGCGGGGCGAAGAACAGGCTGCCCAGGAACAGCAGCGCGACGGCCACGGCCGTCAAGCCCGTGCGGCCACCCGCTTGCACGCCGGCCGCGCTTTCCACGAAGGCCGTCGTGCTCGACGTGCCCAGGCAGGCGCCGGCCGCGATCGCCGTGCTGTCGGCCAGCAAGGCCTTGTTCATGCGTTCCATCTTGCCGTCTTTCAGCAGACCTGCACGGTTGGCCACGCCCATCAGGGTGCCCGTCGCATCGAACAGTTCGACCAGGAAAAACACCAGCACCACGTTGATGATGCCGAACGACAGCGCGCCCATGATGTCGAGCTTGAACAAGGTCGGCTCGATGGCGGGCGGTGCCGAGACGATGCCGTTGAACTGGTTGCCGCCAAAGAAGAAGCTGGCAATCGTGATGGCGAGGATGCCGATCAAGATGGCACCCGGCACTTTCAGGCGGTCCAGCGCGACGATGATGAAGAAACCGAGGATGGCCAGGATGGGCGCCGCCTGGTGCAAGTCGCCCAAGGCGATGATGGTGGCCGGGTTCGACACCACCACGCCGGCGCTTTTCAGGGAAATGATGGCCAGGAACAAGCCGATACCCACCGTGATCGCCGTGCGCAGCGCGGGCGGGATGCTGTTGATGATCATCTCGCGTATCTTGAACAGGCTCACCAGGATAAACAGGCAGCCGGAAATGAAAACGGCGCCCAGCGCCACTTCCCAGCTCATGCCCATGCCCTTGACCACCGTGTACGAGAAGTACGCATTCAAGCCCATGCCCGGCGCCAGCGCGATCGGGTAGTTCGCGTACAGGCCCATGATCAGGGTGCCGATGGCGGCCGCCAGGCAGGTGGCGACAAAGACGGCGTCTTTCGGCATGCCCGCATCGCCGAGGATGGACGGGTTAACGAAGATGATGTAGGCCATCGTCAGGAACGTGGTCAGGCCGGCCAGCAGCTCCGTGCGCACATTGGTCCCGTTGTCCTTCAGTTTGAAATAGCGTTCCAGGAACTGCATGATTAACCCCTTGTTTTGGTAAAACCGCGCGCCTGGTCTTGGCCAAGACGCATCTTTTTTTCTTGCAATAACTAGTTACTTGGTCGCTGCGCCAGCCGGTTTGAAGGCCCACCAGCGGCTGCCCGCGAAATTCCAGACCAGCCCGATGCCCGTCGCCAGTACCTGCGCCAGCCAGTAATACCAGCCCAGCTGGTGCACCAGCAGCCACATCAGGCCCGTATTGATGCACCAGCCGATACCCAGCAAGGTGAAGTACTTGGAAGCCGCTTCGCCATGGCCCTTGTCGCTTTTAAACGTGAAAAAGTAATTGAGGATGTAGTTGACGACGGAACCGAGGATGTAGCCGATGCCGGACGCGGCGGCGGCGCTGATGCCGGCCCATTCCACGCCGCCCCACAGCACGCTGTATTGCACGGCCGTGCCGGAAGCGCCGACGGCGGCGAAACGTAGAAATTGGTGATGCAGGGAATGGGACATTGTCAATTTTCAAATATGGCGAACACTCTCGCCAGGATCGGGCCAGAATAAAAAATGGCTACGATTGCTCGTAACCATTTTTCAGCCTGCATTTTACTGCAAGTTGCGCCCAACGTTCATATTCGCCGCCGTTTCGACACTTATTCCTTGCGCTGGCGGCGCCGGCGCAACCACACAAACAGCGCGATCAGCAGCAAGATGCCCACGATGCCGCCCGGCAGCATGAACGGTTGCGCCCGCGCCAGCACGGGTTTCTCGCCGCCGCTGCGCGCCTGCGCCACGTAGGCGGGCGTGACGGACACGTCCGGGTTGCCGTACTGCTTCAGCACGTAATTGGCGATCGACGCGATCTGCTCGTCCGTCAATGGCTGCACGTAGGAGCGCTGGTCGAAACGGGGCATGAACGCTTCGTGCTCTTCCCCTTCGATCTTGCGCTCGACGCCAAACAAGATGGCCGACACCAGGTTGGCCGGGGTGTTACCGCCCGTCGCCGTGTTGTTGAACAGGGCCGGATAGCTTTGTCCCGTGCTGCCGGCGCCGCTGGCCGAGTGGCAGCTGGCGCAGTAGCCGGAAAACAGCACGGCGCCGCTGTTCAGGGAATGGTGCTCGGTGGAACTGGCCATGCCACGCAGCAGCGGTTCTTCGCTGGCCGCGCTGCCATGACTGAATGCAGCTTTCGTCTGGCCCGGTGCACGCACGGGCGGCACCGTGCGCAGCCACGCGACGATGGCGGCCACGTCGTCGTCACGCAAAAATTGCAGGCTGTTCTGGATGGCTTCGGCCATGCCGCCCGCCGCCTGCCCCTTGCCTTCCACATGGCCCGTCTTCAGGTAGGCGGCGATTTCCGCATCCGTCCACGCGCCGATGCCGCTGACCTTGTCGGACGTGATATTCGGCGCATGCCAGGAGCCGAGCGAGGCGCCGGCCAGGGTCTGGCTGCCGATTTCCGCCATCAGCGCATTGCGCGGCGTATGGCAGGCGCTGCAGTGCGCCAGGCCTTCGGCCAGGTAGGCGCCGCGGTTGATCTGCGCACTCTTCGTTGCGTCCGGCACGAAGCGCTTATTGTCGAGGAACAAGGTATTCCAGCCCAGCATCGACAGGCGCACATTGAACGGGAATGGCAGGGCCGTCTGGCGCGCCGGCTCGTCGACGGGCTGGACGGCCTGCATGAAGTAGTAATACAGGTCGCCCACGTCCGCATCCGTCAGCTGCGCATAGCTGGTGTAGGGCATGGCCGGATACAGGTGGCTGCCATCGGCGCGCACGCCTTCGCGCAGGGCGCGCGCAAAGTCGGCTTCCGTGTAGTGGCCGATGCCGCCTTTTTTCGATGGCGTGATATTCGTCGCGTAGATCGTGCCCAGCGGCGAATCGATGGCGTAGCCGCCCGCATACGGCTTGCCGCCCGCTGCCGTATGGCACGCCATGCAGTCGGCGGCGATGGCCAGGTAGCGGCCCCGTTCGAGGCGCGCATCGGGCTTGGCGGCCACGGGCGCGGCCGGGCGGTCCGGCGTCAGCGTGACGGGCGGCACCGGTGGTGCAGCGTGCGCGGCCAGCGGCAAGCTAGCCGCCAAGGTCAGGCTCAGCAATAAACGGCGCATCATGCGGCCTCCCTTGCCAGGGTGCGGGCGATGTCGTCGGCCGCGCGCAAGCCGAGCGCCGCCATGCTGAGGGTGGTGTTGACAACACTGGCCGACGGCATGGCGCCGCCACCCGGCAGCCACAGGTTGGCGTGATCGTGGGCGCGGCAATTGCCGTCGACCACGGAGTCAAGACGATTCGAACCCATGATGACGCCGCCCATGATGTGGTTATTCGCGTTCAGGCTGTCGGTGATATGGAATTCCACGGCGCCGAACAGCTTGCCGATGTGCTTGAGCTGCGCATGCGCGGCCTTCGCGCCATCGCGCACGTAGTCGCCCACGTCATAGTAAATGTCGGGGCAGGCCAGGCCCAGCGGGTCCTTGCGCGTCTTGCTCAGGGTCAGGCGGTTGTGCGCTTCGGGCAGCGGTTCCAGGCTGATCGACAAGTCCACGCCAAACGCGGCGCGGCGGCGGATCTCGTCGTCGAGGTCCTTGCCCACCAGGCCCAGCTTCAAGGACTGCTGGGTAGCAGGCCCGACACGCGTGATGTTATTGAGGATCATCTTGTTGGCCGAATACTGCGCGCGGAAGGCGCCGTCGCGCGGGCCCACCAGGCAGCTGCTTTGCGCGGGGCCACGGCCCGTCCAGATCGGTTCATTGGCAAGGAAGGTACAGTGGAAACCCGAGTGGTCCATCATGTTGCGGCCCACCTGGTCGGAACTGTTGGCGATGCCGTTCGGATTGTTCTTGTTGGCCGCCAGCAATAGCAAACGCGGCGTTTCGATGCCGTTGCAGGCAATCACGAAAGCCTTGCCCGTCGCCATGTGCGACTGTTTCTTGGCGTCGTACCAGTGCACGGCCGTCACTCTGTTGTTGTGGTCCGTGTCGATGCGGTAGACGACGGCCTCGGCCAGCACGCCAGCGCCCTTCAGCTCGGCCCGCTCCACGTGGTGGATGCCGTTGTACATGGCGCCGATGGGGCAGATCGGCTGGCAATTGTTATTGCCGCAGCAGGTCGGACGGCCCTGCCATGGGCGCGTCGAGCGGCCTTGCGGAATCGGCACGGAACGGTAGCCGTGCGGGTTGACCACTTCGGCGAAGCGCTTGTCGCCATAGCCCCAGGGCACCATGTCCATCGGGTACGGTGCGCTGCGCTCGCTCGGCGACTGCAGGGCCGGATCGTTGGGGCCGGCCACGCCCATTTCCTGCTCGGCGCGGCAATAGTACGGTTCCAGTTCATCGTAGGAAATGGCCCAGTCGCGCCCTACCCCGTAATCGCTCTTCATGCGCATGTCGGATGGCAAGTGGCGCCAGCACGATGCGGCCCAGTGCCAGGTCGTGCCGCCCACCGTGCGTAGATAGCCCTGCTGGAAACTGCTGCCGTTGGGGCCGGACACTTCCACATAGTTATTCTTCGGGAAATACAGCGGTGCCGGTGCATTCTCCGCCTGCGGATACAGGCCCTGGAAGTCCGAACCGACGCGGTTTTCGAATGGCATGTTGCGCCAGTTTTCCACGGCCTGGCCGCGCTCGATGCGCAGGCCCGCTTCCAGCATGATCACGGAATGGCCTTGCGCGGCCAGCTGATCGGCCATCATGGCGCCGACGACACCCGTGCCGACGATGACGACATCGGCGACGACGTCGCCATTACTCTTGAATTGGGGTGATTTCATTTTGCTTGCTTGCCTTTCGGTTCAGGGGTGCCGGTGGTGGCCGGCGCGGGCACGGGTTTCGGTTCCACGGGTGCGGAAACGCGCACGGCCGGCGGCGCCTTCAGCCACCACAGGGGACCGTAATTGCAGTAAGTCGGCACGACCTGGCCATCGGCCACCGTGCGATACATCAAGGCCTCGGCGTAGGCGACGACGATGGATTTCGTACCCTGCGCCGCGTTGCCGGCGACGGTACCCGTGTACCAGGCGGCGACGATGGCCAGCGCCAGTTCGCGCAGACGCGCATCGGCGGCGGTGGCGGCCGCCAGCAGGGCTTTCGCTTCCTGGCCCGTGACGAGCAGCGCGCCCAGCTGCGGCAAGCGCTCGGCGAAGCCGGGCACGTTGCTGCGCATGGCTTGCTCGATGCGCGCCGCCGTCGCGGCGGACAGATCGCGGTGGCCCGTGATCGTTTGCGACAAGGTGTAGAACAGCATGGTGGCGGGCGCCAGTCCGGCAGCCGGCGCGCTGGCCGGGGCCTGCATGGCGGCGGACAGGGGATTGCTCCAGAAACCGGCCTGCGCCAGCAAGGCGGCCAGGCCGATCAGGGCGTGGCGGCGGCTGATGCGGGGAAGGGATGAAACGGATGTTGCAGATGGTTCAGTGTCTGGATGGTTCATGAGACTCCCGCAAGACTTGTTGTTTTATTGACTTCGATGATTGCGCCACATTGCATTTGCGCATAGATGGAACCGGTTCCATATTATCCTACAGAAGTAAATTGTCTGCCAATGTAGTATTACTACTGAGATATTGGCTCGGGCAATTCCTGTTTTTCACGCAGGCAAAACGCCAGTCCTGGCTGGCCGCCCAGGCAGTAATGGAAGTCCAGCACGCTGCCGCCAGCCAGGTTTGGCTTGCCCGGCAAAGGCAGCGGCAGGTTCAGGCTGCAATCATGGTCGCCCAGGACGATGTCCCCATGCACACGGATGCGCGTGAGCAAACGCGGCGCCTGCTCCAGCACGTCAGGCAGGCGGATGCTGGCGGCGGGCAGCGTGTCGCCCCGCTCCCCCTGCCAGGCGCGCATGGCGTCCGCGTCGAGCGCAAACACGCGGCCCCAGTCCGTGCACGACTCGCCGGGGCTGCGCCGGTCCAGGCCCAGGTGCACGGTGACGGCCGCCGGCAGCAGCGCCGCCGCGGGCGCTTGCGCGTGCAGGTTGCGCAGGATGGCCACCTGCGGCTCCTTGCCCAGCGCCGTATTCATGGTTTCGCTGACGATCACGTCCGGCATGGCGCCGGCAGGAATGCGGTAGGCTGCCGCGTCGGCGCAAAGGTATTCGTCGACGTGGCTATCCAGGCCCAGGGCTGCGATCAGTTCGCGCGCATAGTCCAGGGTCTCGGCATGCACGTCGAGGATGGCAAACTGCACCTCGCTCGCGTCCAGCACGGCCATCACCGGCAGGGCCAGCAGGGCGAACGGACCGCAGCCCGCATACAGCACGCGCACGGGCCGCCCACCGTTCACGTCGAGCCGCTCGCGCACGGCCAGCGCCAGGCCTTGGATGAAGGCGGCGCTGCGGTAGGGCTCGCGCGCGCACAGGCCCGCCTGCACGGGCGAGATGGCCCAGCCGCTGGGCAAAAAACTTTCGCCGTCGCGCAAGCCGTCCTGCCGGTCCATGGGCAGGCGCGAATGGCGCTCGACGAGCTGGCGCAGCCGCACCGTTTCGCCGACCAGGCTGGCCAGCGAACGCTGCGGATCGCACAGCGCGGCCGCCATGGCGGCCAGTTCCACGCGCGCCGAAGTCACGCGCAACTCCACGGAAAAGGCGGGATAAAGACAGAATGCATGGCGGCTTCCTTGAAATGATTGCAAGTGCGCGGAAAAATTGGCAGCATAGCAAATAAATAAACGCCTGCGCATTTGCCACCACCTGCCGGAGCACCGATGCACGACTTGCCGCTTTCCGCCCCCTACCAGTTGCGCGTCCAGCGCGACGACGACGATGGCTTTGCCGCCGCGCTGTACAGCTCCACGCGCGACGACTTGCGCCAGATGCCGGCCGATCCCGCCGTCATCGAGCAGCTGATCGCCATGCAGCAACGCATGCAAAGCCACGGTTACCGGCAAGCCTATCCGCAGGCCACATACCTGGTGCTGCAGCACGGCGACACGCCCATCGGGCGCCTGGTCCTGGACCGCCAGGATCAGGTGCTGCACCTGGTCGACATCGCCATTCTGCCCGCCGCGCAAGGCCAGGGTGCAGGCAGCGCCGTGCTGCGCGGCCTGCAAGCGCAAGCGGGCGCGCAGCAATGCCGGATCCACCTTGCCGTCAACAAAAGCAACACCGCCGCGCGCGCGCTGTACCAGCGGCTGGGCTTCCGATTGCGCGGGGAAAACGAGGTGCAGGAGCAGCTGGAATGGAGCGCATCATAGTGGCGGCGCCGATTCCGCCCAGCACCTGGCTGCGGCTGCCGCTGCGCTTTGACGTGGCGCGCATGCAGCGCGACAGCGACCAGTTCGCCACGGGCGAGTGGATCCATCATTTCAATACGGGCGCCTACGACACGGGCTGGAGTTGCGTGCCGCTGCGTTCGCCCGGCGGAGTAGCCGGCGACATCATGCCCGTCGACGGCGCCGCCTATGCCGGCACACCGCAACTGGCGCGCTGCCCCTGCCTGCGCGAGGTGCTCGCCAGCTTCGCCTGCGAGATCCGCGCCGCGCGCCTGATGGCCTTGGCACCGGGCGCCGTCATCCGCCCACACCGCGACGCCGGCACATCGCTGGCCGATGGCTTGATCCGCATCCACATCCCCATCCACACTACGCCGCAGGTCCTGTTCAGCATTGACGGCGAGAACGTGCATTTCACGGCCGGCCACGCCTGGTACATGGACGCCAGCTGCCTGCACGCGGTGCGCAACGATGGCGCGGCGCCGCGCATCCACCTCGTGCTCGACTGCATCACCAATGCCTGGCTCGGAACGCTGTTCGCCTCCGCCGGTTTCGTGCCGAAAGCGGCCCATAAATATGGCGACCCCAGCATCAACGATGGCAATGTGCGGGCCGTCATCGCCCAGCTGCGGCTGTCCCCCTCGCCCGCCAGCCTGGCGCTGGCCAGCGAATTGGCAGCATTAGCCGGCGGCGTTGGGAACGCGCCATGAGCGCCCGGCATGGCCTGACCCAGCAGGAAGGCTTGCTGGCCAGAGGCACTGTTGTTCCCTGGCATGCGGGCATGGACATGCGCCGCTGGTATCCACTCTTTGCACAGCACGATGCGCAAACGGACGAGGTATCCCTCTGCTGGCGCGACCTGGGCCGGCAGCCGTTCAGCGAACCATTCTTTATCAACACCCTGGCACGCCAGCCGCATGAGGAGCGCCGCGTCTGCCACACGCCGCTGGCGGCGCTCGCCACGCTTGGCGATTGCCTGACGCCCGACGCCTTCATCTTCCACGTCTCGCGCTGTGGTTCGACCCTGCTGACGCAATTGCTGGCGACCTTGCCGCAATGCGTGGTGCTATCTGAGCCAACCGTGATCGACTCGCTGCTGCGTCTGCATCACGATGGCATGGCGGGCAGCGACGGCATCGCCCTGCTGCGCCAGGCTATCCTGGCCCTGGGCCAGCGCCGCACGGGCGAAGAGACACATTTCTTCATCAAGTTCGATTGCTGGCACATCCACAACCTGGCCTTGCTGCGCCAGACGTTTCCCGATACGCCCTGCCTGTTCCTGTACCGCGAACCGCAAGCCGTGCTTGCCTCGCACCAGCGCCAGCGCGGGCCGCAGATGATCCCCGGCATGCTGCACCCGGCTCTGCTGCCGCTACCCGCACACCAGCTAGCTCCGGGCGACCATGATGGCTATGCGGGTGTGGTGCTGTCCAGCCTGTTTGCGGCGGCTCAGCCGCCCGCCGCTGCGGGTCAACTCAAGCTCATTAACTACAATCAATTGCCTGGCATGGTATTGGATGATTTGCTGCCCCGCTTCCGCATTACCCCCACCGCTGGACAGCTGCAAGCGATGCGCGAACGCGGCGGCGTGCATGCAAAATATGGCACGGTATTCCAGGGCGACGCACCTCCGCATGCGGCAAGCAGCCTGCCTGTCATGGCGGAGCAGATACAAGCAGGCTATCAGGTGTTGGAAGCGCTGCGGATAGGAAATTGACCTTGCTGCAGCGTGCCATCAGCGCGCCGTAAAAGGCAAAAGCCCGGTGAAGGACCGGGCTTTTGTGTGGCGGCCGTTGCGCTGAGCGGCCGTGCCTCAGCCGGAAAGTCCCTTAGCCACGTTGCGCGCGACGGCGGCGTGCCATGAAACCCATCAGTCCCAGGCCGGCAGCCAGCATGGCATAGGTTGATGGTTCTGGCACGGCCGTGACCGATACGTTATCGAGTGCCGCACCCCACACGCTGTTTTTGTTATTACCTTGAAAGTACAAGGTGCTGTTGGCAGCGGTGGCAATAAAACTGAACCCTTCGTTTACCCAGCCCATGTTGGAAGGAGACCGGCCCGTGCTGTCAAACGTGAAGCTGTGCACGCCCGTGACGCCCACATCCACCAACTTGAGGCTGCCGCCACCTTCGGCATTTCCGGCCAGGCTGAAACTGACGTTGTACTGCTGTCCGATCACGGTGCCGAAGGATTGCGAAATACGTCCGCCCGAGCTGCCATTCAAATCCAGGCTGTAATTGCCCTCGGCGTGCTTCCAGTATTGGTTGATGATATCGACGCTGCCACTGTCCACGCTCCAGGCGCCCAGGTGTCCGCCGCTGTTTATCTGAGTGAACGGGCCGCTAAACGTGCTCGATTCGAAGCCGCCATTGCTCAACAAGTTAGCGTGCGCCAAAGGCGCAACCAGAATCAGTGCAGCCACACCGGCCAAAGCAGTCAACTTACGCATAATTCAATATCCCTTTTATTTTATTCAAGAAATTTATTTTTCTTGAAGTCATCAGCTTAAGGCTGACAACTTAAAAAATCAATAATATTCTTAATTTAATAATAAATAATCCTCCAAGATTCGCCCTCTTCGCCTCGGGGATCTGGCGATCATGAAATTGAAAATGATGTGGATGACCAAATGATGTGCCACGCGCAAGGAGTAGTTCCTGAAACGCAAAAAGCCCAACCGGAAGGCTGGGCTTTTTGATGCTGCTGATGTTCTGGCTCCCCGACCTGGACTCGAACCAGGGACCTGCGGATTAACAGTCCGTCGCTCTACCAACTGAGCTATCAGGGAAAAGAGGCCGCATTCTATAGGGCAAATTTTCAGTTGTCCAGATTTACGCTGAAAAATTTACGCGCGGCGACACTCAGCCCGGATTTTCCCGGGGCTGATAGTCAAACACCAGCACCCGCCCCAGCCATGGCTTGAGCAGATCGACAAAGGCCAGGTGGGCCGGATGGGCCAGGTACACGTCGCGCGCGGAGGCGCCATCGAAGGTCAGGGTAAAGCAATCGGTAAAACCGTCATCGAGGCCTTCCGGGCTGACGTTCGGTCCCCATTCGAATTGCAGCACGCCGGGAATGCGGTGTTTAAGCAGGGAAAATTCATAGACCAGCTCGGCATGCTTGGCCGGTGTGATGTCCTCGAGAAAGTCACACAGGACGATATGGCGCAACGGAATTGAACAGGTCATGGTGGCAGCTCTCCTATGGGGTTGCATTCAGGATAGCGCAAAACGAAAAAGCACACAGGCAGCGGCCCGCCACGCCACACATATTCTCTATATGCAACATGTTATTCGGATAATATCCCCCATGGACACCCCATACCCGCAGGCCACCATCGATATCCGCCCATGACTAAGCTACTGGCAGTGCTATTCATCACCCTGATGCCATTTTCCGCAAGCAAAGCGCGAGCGCTCGCCATCGATGCGCTGCTGACACCGGACATCGGCGGGATCAAACAGTTTGTGGAAATCAAGACAGATGACTCAAAAAAACCTGTTCTGCTCTTTTTATCGGGCGGGCCGGGAAGTTCGATGATGAAGAATGCGGATGCCTTCACCGCCATTCTGAAAAACAGATTTACGCTGGTGCAGTGGGATCAGCGCGATGCGGGAAAAACCCTGAAACTCAATCCGTCGCCTAGCCAGCCTTCCGTCGCGCAGATGAAGCAGGACACGTATCAGGTCATCACGTTTCTTCAAAAAGAGCTCAGGCAGGAAAAAATATACTTGCTGGGCAGCTCCTGGGGCAATGTGCTCGGTTTTCATATCGTCGAACAGCATCCGGAACTGCTGCATGCGTATTTCGCCGTCAATCCCGTCATCAGTCAGCTGGCCAGCGAAAAGGAATTGCTGGCCAATTTGAAGGCGCATTTCCGGGACGATGCCACCGCCAGCAAGGAACTGGCGCAAGTGCATATTCCCTTTCAACAGGATGAAGACCTGTTTTACCTGCGCAAATGGCTTTTCCATCAGGAGGGTAAGGCTTTTGCGACCAGCGATGGCTTCAAGACCGGCTTTCTGCAATGGTCCAAAGCCTGGTCGCCCGTATGGAACGAAGTAATGCATATCGATTTGCCGAAGACCTTGAAGAAAGTCGACTGCCCGGTCTATTTCTTCGTTGGCAAGAACGACATCCAGACCTCCACCCGCATCACGCAAGACTATTTTGAGCAGTTGCAGGCGCCGAGGAAGGGGCTGTTTTTATTTGAACAGTCGGGCCATCAGATACACCAGGATGAACCGGAAAAATTCCAGCAGGCGATCATCGGGACTCTGCCCGAGCCAATCGCGGCGCGCTGAAATGCAAAAAGCCCAACCGTTCAAGGCTGGGCTTTCTGCTACTACGTGTTCTGGCTCCCCGACCTGGACTCGAACCAGGGACCTGCGGATTAACAGTCCGTCGCTCTACCAACTGAGCTATCAGGGAAAAGAGGCCGTATTATATAGGCCAAACCTGGCGCTGTCCAGATTTCCAAAGGGGAAATCTCATGTTGGCCCAAGCTACGCATCAGTGGCGCAAAAACAAAAAAGGCCACGTTTTTCAACGTGGCCTTTCGAATTCTGGCTCCCCGACCTGGACTCGAACCAGGGACCTGCGGATTAACAGTCCGTCGCTCTACCAACTGAGCTATCAGGGAAAAGAGGCAATATTATATGTCGCTTGTTCCATATTTGCAAGACCGATACTGCATCACCACAAACACGGCCATCGCCGACTTTCTACCGCCATCAGCGCCGCACTTGCATGCAGCGCCGAAGAAGCAAGATATTAAAGTACTTTGGCGATCGCGTCAATGACGATGTCGATATTGCGCGAATTCAATGCTGCCACGCAGATACGGCCCGTGTCGACGGCGTAGATCGATTGTTCGCGCAAAGACGCCACCTGCTCCTTGGTGAGGCCCGAGTACGAGAACATGCCGATTTGCTGGCGCACGAATTCGAAGTCGTGGCCTGGCGCCTTGGCTTTCAGCTTTTCCACGAAGGCATTGCGCATTTCACGGATGCGCACGCGCATGCCGGCCAGTTCCTCTTCCCACAGCTGGCGCAGTTCCGGCGTGGCCAGGACGGTGGCGACCACCTTGCCGCCGTGTACTGGCGGATTCGAGTAGTTGGTGCGCACGACACGCTTCAGCTGCGACAGCAAACGGGCCGCTTCGTCGGCGCTCGATGCGACGACGCTCAGGGCGCCCACGCGCTCGCCGTACAGCGAGAACGATTTCGAGAACGAGTTCGATACCAGCAGCGGGCCGCCCGCGTCGGCGAAGCGGCGCACCACGGCGCCGTCTTCGGCGATGCCGTTGGCGAAGCCTTGATACGCCATGTCCAGGAACGGCACCAGGCCGCGCGAGGTCACCACGCTGATGATCTGATCCCACTGGGCCACGCTCAGGTCGGCGCCGGTCGGGTTGTGGCAGCAGGCATGCAGCACGACGATGGAGCCGGCTGGCATGGCGTTCAGGCTGGCCAGCATGCCGTCGAAGTTCACGCCATGGGTGGCGGCATCGTAGTAGGTGTAGTTATTGACGACGAAACCGGCGTTTTCGAACAGCGCACGGTGGTTTTCCCAGCTCGGGTCGCTGATGTAGACTTGGGCGCCCGGCGCGAAGCGCTGCAGGAAGTCGGCACCGATCTTCAGTGCGCCCGTGCCGCCGATGGCTTGCACGGTGACGGCGCGGCGCTCTTGAATTACGGCGCTGTCGGCGCCAAATACGAGTTCTTGCACAGCCTTGTCGTAGGCGGCAAGGCCTTCGATCGGCAGATAGGTGCGTGGCGCCGCCTGTTCGATCAGGATGGCTTCCGCCTTGCGTACGCAAGCTAACAGAGGCACTTTACCGTTGTCGTCATAATAGACGCCAACGCCCAGATTGATTTTGGCGGGATTCTGGTCCGCGTTAAATGCTTCGGTGATGCCCAGGATCGGGTCGCGTGGGGCCATCTCGATGGCGCTAAACAGACTGGCAGAAACAGTTGGGTTCGTCATGATAAGATTGGATTCGATTGGAAGCAGGTTCACAGCGGAGTTGTAGACAGCGCCCCAAAATACAACGCCAGGGCCGCCAGCAGAGCACTATTCTAACAAAGGTCTGATTCACATGCCCGAATTATCTACCGCCAGCGAGGCGGAAAGCGCAATTATCTCTTTCCCGGACTCCCCGTTCAAGCTGCACCAGCCCTTCCCTCCGGCCGGTGACCAGCCCACGGCAATCGACCAGTTGTCAGAGGGGATTGCCGACGGACTGGCCTTCCAGACCCTGCTGGGCGTGACGGGTTCGGGCAAGACCTACACCATGGCCAACGTCATCGCGCGCATGGGCCGGCCCGCCATCGTCTTTGCGCCGAACAAGACCCTGGCCGCGCAGCTGTACAGCGAGTTCCGCGACTTTTTCCCGCAAAACGCGGTCGAATACTTCGTCAGCTACTACGATTACTACCAGCCTGAAGCCTACGTGCCGCAGCGCGACCTGTTCATCGAAAAGGACTCGTCGATCAACGAGCATATCGAGCAGATGCGCCTGTCGTGCACCAAGTCGCTGATGGAACGGCGCGACGTCATCATCGTCGCCACCGTCTCGGCCATCTACGGTATCGGTAACCCGAACGAATACCACCAGATGATCCTGACGTTGCGCGTCAAAGACAAAGTCGCCCAGCGCGACGTCATCGCGCGCCTGATCCAGATGCAGTACACGCGCAACGAGGTCGATTTCGGCCGCGGCACCTTCCGCGTGCGCGGCGATACCATCGACATCTTCCCCGCCGAGCATGCGGAGCTGGCCGTGCGCCTGGAAATGTTCGACGACGAAATCGAATCGATCCAGCTGTTCGACCCGCTGACGGGCCGCGTACGCCAGAAAATCCCCCGCTTCACCGTGTATCCGGGCTCGCACTATGTGACGCCCCGCTCCACCGTGCTGCGCGCCGTAGAAACCATCAAGGACGAGCTGCGCGAGCGCCTCGAGTTCTTCCGCAAGGAGAACAAGCTGATCGAAGAGCAGCGGCTCGAGCAGCGCACGCGCTTCGACCTGGAAATGATGGCGGAAATCGGTTTCACCAAGGGCATCGAGAACTACTCGCGCCACCTGTCCGGCGCGCTGCCGGGCGAGCCGCCGCCTACTCTGGTCGATTACCTGCCGCCCGACGCCTTGATGTTCCTCGACGAGTCGCACGTGCTGACGGGCCAGCTGAGCGCCATGTACAACGGCGACCGTTCGCGCAAGACGAACCTCGTCGACTACGGCTTCCGCCTGCCGTCGGCGCTCGACAACCGCCCCTTGAAATTCGAGGAATTCGAACAGAAGATGCGCCAGACCGTGTTCGTCTCGGCCACGCCGGCGGAATACGAAAAGAACCATTCCGACCAGGTGGTCGAACAGGTCGTGCGGCCCACGGGCCTGGTCGACCCGCAGATCATCGTGCGCCCGGCCAGCAGCCAGGTCGACGACCTGATGTCGGAAATCGTCGAGCGCATCAAGAAGGACGAGCGCGTGCTGGTGACGACCCTGACCAAGCGCATGTCCGAGCAATTGACGGAATACCTGGGCGACCATGGTATCAAGGTGCGCTACCTGCACAGCGATATCGAGACGGTGGAGCGCGTGGAAATCCTGCGCGACCTGCGTCTGGGCACCTTCGACGTGCTGGTGGGGATCAATCTGCTGCGCGAGGGCCTGGACTTGCCGGAAGTCTCCTTGGTCGCCATCCTTGACGCGGACAAGGAAGGCTTCCTGCGCTCCGAGCGCAGCCTGATCCAGACCATCGGCCGCGCCGCGCGTAACCTGAACGGCACGGCGATTTTGTACGGCGACCGCATCACGGACTCCATGCGCCGCGCCATCGACGAGACGGAACGCCGCCGCGCCAAGCAGATCGCCTTCAATACGGCCAACAACATCATCCCGATCGGCGTGAAGAAATCGATCCGCGAAATGATCGACGGCGTCTACAGCCCGCAGGAAGCGCGCGAAACCCTGCAAGTCGCGCAGGAAGCGGCCAAGTTCGAAGCGATGAGCGAGAAGCAGGTCAGCAAGGAAATCAAGCGCCTGGAAAAACTGATGGTCGACCACGCCAAGAACCTCGAGTTCGAAAAGGCGGCGCAAGTGCGCGACCAGCTGCATATCCTCAAGCAGCAGCTGTTTGGCGCACCGGGTACGGACAATGTGACATCGATACTGGGTAGGTCGGATTAGGCCCTGCGGGCCGTAATCCGACAACATCGTTGGCGCTGGTGGCGGTGTCGGATTACGCGGCCTTGCCGCTAATCCGACCTACTTGAAAAGCCTTGACCGCACCAGCGAGTACAGGATTTCTGTCCATGGTTCGCCCTACTCCGGCAGCGAATAGTCGATATCGTAGAAATGCTGGCCGTTTTCAATGCGGATGGCCAGGGTGCCGCTGATGCCCGTCAGTTGCCCCGTGCCGGAATGCGGCACGATGACGATGGACAGCTGCTGCTTGCCATCGGCCATGGTGCCCGCATGCTGCGCCACGAAGCTGCCTTCCCTGCCCTGCAAGACGCCCGTGATGGCTTCGATGGCGACGTAGCCGGCCGCGCCCTTGGTGTCGGTGACGGCGTTGAGCATCTCGCCCTTGGCCGTGGCGACCAGGTCGCCGGCATAGACTTTGTCGAGCAGTACCTTGCCCAAGGTCGTGCGCCCCGCACGCTGCGGCGCCGCGGATGGCGTCATGGTGATGATGAAACTTCCCGTGGCGTGCACTGGCATGCGATGATCTCCCTCTGCAGATGAAGCGGCGCCGGCCGGCGCCACCGATAGACAACATGCGGCCAGCACCAGGCCGGACAAGCTGTGTGATTTCATGATTCCCTTTCAATCGATGCGAGAGAACCATCCTAGTACCGCTCAGGAGACAAATATTGGATAAAGCCGACAGCACGCGCAATGTGCTCGCCGCGCGCGGCCAGGCGCCGAAGGGCATCGTCGACCCGCAGGCGGCGGCGCGCCGCATACGGCTGGTGACCTATCCGCCGGACACCGCGCTGGCGCCGTTCGTCGAGTATTTCTGGGTGGTCGAATGGGACAGGCGGGGCTGTCCGCCGGAGACGCAGCGTGTGCTGCCCTACCCGAACGCCCACCTGGTGTTCGACCTTGGGCGCACCGCCATCCATGGCGTCGTGCGCGGCGCCTTTGACAGGCCGTTGACCGGTGCGGGCAAGGTGCTGGGCGTGCGTTTCGCGCCGGGCGGCCTGCGCCCGTTCATTACCCAGCCCCTGTCGTCATTCACCGATACGACCATCGCCGCCGATGCCCTGCTGGGCATGCCGGCAGGGGAAGCCGAGGCGCTCGTGCTGGGGCAAGCCGGCGATGCAGCCATGGTGGCGCAGACGCAGGCGCTGCTGCTGGCACGGCTGCCGCAGGTCGATGACGCGGCCCTGCTGGCCGCCAGGCTGACTGCCGCGGCGGCGGCCCACAACGGCCCGGCGAGCGTGGCGCAACTGTGCGAAAAAATGGCCATCGGCGAACGCCGGCTGCAGCGCCTGTTCGCCAACTACGTGGGCGTGCCACCGAAGTGGGTGATCCAGCGCTACCGCCTGCAGGAAGCGATCTGGCGCCTGGCGCAGCCCGATGCGCCCGACCTGGCCAGCCTGGCGCATGCGCTGGGCTTTTTTGACCAGGCCCATTTCAGCCGCAGTTTTGCGGAACTGGTGGGCAGCACGCCGCTCGACTATCGCCGCTCGCAGTTGGTAACAGCAGCCTAGCCCACCGCTTTCACGTCGTCGATATACGCGCGGATGATGGCGGCGAAGTCCGCATCGGCCGTCAAGCCCAACGCTTCGGCCCGCGCCGTATCCCAGGCGCCGGGCCAGCTATTGACGATGCGTTCGACGGCAGGATCGGGCGCATAGCTGATGCGGGCCGTCACTTCGCTGCCGGCCACTTCTTCGAGTGCGGCGATCATCTCGCCCACGCTCACGCTCAAACCCGGCAAGTTCACCGTGCGGCTGGCGCCGAAGGCCTCGCCCGCCAGTTCATGGCCGGCGATCAGCGAGGCGATGGCGCCGCGCGGCGACAGCAGCCACAGACGCAAATCGGTGGACACGGGGCACACGGCCGCCTCGCCATTCAACGGCTCGCGGATGATGCCGCTGGCGAACGACGACGCCGCCTTGTTCGGTTTGCCGGGACGTACGCTGATGGTCGGCAGGCGCAGTACGCGGCCGTCGACGAAACCGCGGCGGCTGTAATCGTTGAGCAGCAATTCGCCGATGGCTTTTTGCGCGCCGTACGACGATTGCGGGTTCAGGGCGCTGGTGTCCTGCACCACGTCCGGCAGCTTGCCGCCGTACACGGCCACGGAACTGGTAAACACGACCTTCGGCTTGTGTCCCAGTTCGCGGCAGATATCGAGCAGCACGCGCGAGGCGTCGAGGTTGATGCGCATGCCCAGCTCGAAATCGGCTTCCGCCTGGCCGCTGACGATGGCGGCCAGGTGGAAGATCGAGCTGGTCTGCGCATCGACGGTGGCGCGCATGAGAGCGCCGTCGGCGATGTCGCCCGTGACGACTGTCACGCGCGCATCGTTGAAGTCATGCGCGGCCACCACGTCGACCAGTACCAGCTCGCTGATCGTTTGCAACTGGCCGTGGCTGTCCGTCAGCTGGCCTTGCGCCAGCAACTGGCGCGCCAGGCGCTGTCCGAGGAAACCGGCGCCGCCGGTAATCAGTACTTTCATGTTCATGCTCCTTGTTTGTTGTTGTAAGCGGCCAGCCAGCCCAGGCCATCCTGAGTACGCCCGCGCGGACGGTATTCGCAGCCGATCCAGCCCTCGTAGCCGAGGTCATCGAGCAGTTTGAACAGATACGGGTAGTTGACTTCGCCATCGTCCGGCTCATTGCGCGCCGGGACGCTGGCGATCTGCACGTGGCCGATGCCGTCGAAGTTGTTCTTGAACGTCATGGCGATATCGCCCTCGACGATCTGCGTGTGGTAAAAATCCATCTGCACCTTGACGTTGGCCGCGCCCGACTCCAGGCGCAGCGCATGGCCCTGTGCCTGCGTGACGAGGAAGTAGCCGGGCATGTCGCGCCCGTTGATCGGTTCGATCAACAGCTCGATGCCATGCTCGCCCACGGCCTGGGCCGCGTACCGCAGGTTGGCCAGGTAGGTGGCGCGGTGCAGCTTGACGTCGGCGCCCACGGGCAGCAGGCCCGCCATCATGTGCACGCGCGGCGTGCCCAGCGCCAGCGCATACTCGATGGCGCGTGCCACGCCGGCACGGAATTCTTCTTCGCGGCCCGGCAGCGAAGCGATGCCACGCTCACCGGCCGCCCAGTCGCCCGGCGGCAGGTTGAACAGCACATTCTGCAAGCCGTGCTCGCGCAGCCAGCCGGCCACTTCCTGCGGCGCGTGGTCATACGGGAACAGGAATTCGACGCCTTTAAAACCCGCTTGCGCGGCGGCGGCAAAGCGCTGCGGGAAAGGGACTTCGTTGAACATCATGGTCAAATTGGCGGCAAAACGGGGCATGCGGTATCTCCTTGGGAATCTTATATGTCGAGTTTGAACGTGTGCTTCAGGTCCGCGATCTGCGCCGCGTCGAGCGGACGCGTGGGCACGTCACGCAGCAGCAGGAACAGCTTGGCCGTCTCTTCCAGTTCCTCGGCCGCATACACGGCCGCTTCCAGGCTCGTGCCCGATACGACGGGACCGTGGTTGGCCAGCAGCACGGCCGAGTGCTTGCGCGCCATGGCGCTGATCGCACTGGCCAGCGCCGGGTCACCGGGCCGGTGATACGGCACCAGCGGCAAGCGTCCCACCTTCATCACGAAATATGGCGTGAGCGGCGGTATGCAGTCGTCATGGTTCAAGCCGCACATGCACGACACGGCCGCCGAATGCGTCGAGTGCAAGTGCACGATGGCGCCGGCGCTGCCCCGCTCTTCATACATGGCGCGGTGCAGGAACGCCTCTTTTGACGGCGGCGCGCCGCTGATCAGATTGCCGTCCCAATCAAGCTTGGACAGCTGCGCCGGATCGAGCCGTCCCAGGCTGGCGTTCGTGGGCGTGAGCAGCCAGCCGTCATCCAGGCGCACGCTCAGGTTGCCGCTGCTGCCGGCCGTCAAGCCCCGCTCGAACAGCGACTTGCCGAAGTCGACGATCAGCTCGCGCTGGCGCGATTCGGTGGCGCTCATGCCAGCACCTGCCAGGCCTTGCTGAAGAAATCGGCCGTGCCGAAATTGCCGGACTTCAGCGCCAGCGCCAAGGGCGCCATGCCATCGTCGCCCGGCGCGGGCAAGGCTTGCGTCCACGGCACGCCAGGGTCGATCTCGGGACCGATGCGCAAGCCCGCCACGCCCAGCGCTTTCACCACGGCGCCCGAGGTTTCGCCACCGGCGACGATCAACTGGCCCACGCCGAGGCGCACGAGGCCTTGCGCGATGGAGGCCAAGGTTTCCTCGACGAGGGCGCCGGCACGCTCCACGCCCAGCTGCGCCTGCACGGCACGCACGGCGTCCGGCGTGGCCGTGGCATAGATCAGCACCGGCCCTTGCGCCAGGTGCTCATCCGCCCATGCCAGCGCCTGCGCGACGACGGCATCGACCACTTCGCCGCCTGCGGCCAACTGCAGCGGATCGACGTGGAACGATGGCGCCAGTTCACGCAGGTGCGCCACCTGCTGCTGCGTGGCCACCGAGCAGCTGCCCGAGATCACGGCGCGCAAACCGGCCGGCGGCGGCAAGCGTCCAGCCTGTCCCGCGGGCGATGGCGCCAGCTGGCCCCGCTGGCGGAAATTCTGCGGCAGTCCAAGTGCGATGCCGGAGCCGCCCGTGATCAGTTTCAGGTCCGCGCAGGCGGCGCCGATGGCTTCCAGGTCACGGTTCGAGACGGCATCGACGACGGCGAAATGGCAGCCCTGGCCGCGCAAGTCCGTAAAGCGCAGGGCGATGGCGGCCGCGCCCTTCTCCACCACGGAGAAATCGGCCAGGCCTACCTTGGCTTGCACCTGCTGCTGCAGCACGCGCACCAGGTTCGAATCCGTCATCGGCGTCAGGGGATGCTCGCGCATGCCCGATTCGGCCAGCGGCACGTCGCCGACGAACAGGTTGCCCTTGTAGATGGTGCGGCCGTTGGCGGGGAATGCGGGACAGGCGATGGTGAAATCCGTATCGAGCGCCCGCATCAGCGCTTCGGCCACGGGGCCGATATTGCCGCGCGGCGTGGAGTCGAACGTGGAGCAGTACTTGAAGTAGAACTGCTTGCATCCGGCTTGCTGCAGCCAGGCCAGTGCGGCCAGCGATTCAGCCACGGCGTCCTCCGGTGCATTCGTGCGCGACTTGAGGGCGATGACGACGGCGTCGACATCGGCTGGCGGCGGACCTTGCGGCACGCCGATCAGCTGCACCGTGCGCATGCCGGCCTTGACCAGCATGCCGGCCAGGTCGGTGCCACCCGTGAAATCGTCGGCGATACATCCCAGTAGTACGGTCATGATGGTTCCTCTTGATTCAGTAACGCTTGCACCGGCAAAGTAATTCCCGGGAAAGTCTTGATGACGGCCGAGTCGTCCTCGCCGCCAAAACCGGCCGCCGAGGCCTGCATGAACATCTGGTGCGCCGTGGCGGACAGGGGCAACGGGAACACGCTTTTCTTCGCATAATCGAGCACGATGCCCAAATCCTTGACGAAGATATTCACGGCCGACAGCGGCGTGTAGTCGCCCTTCAGGATGTGCGGCACCCGGTTCTGGAACATCCAGGAACTGCCGGCGCTGTTTGAAATGACTTCGTACAGAGCGTCCGGGTCGCAGCCCGCGCGCAAGCCCAGCGCCATCGCTTCGGCGGCGGCGGCGATGTGCACGCCGGCCAGCAACTGGTTGATCATCTTGACTTTCGAGCCCTGCCCCGGCTGTTCGCCCAGGCGGTACAGCTTGGCGCAGATGGCGTCGAAAATGCCGGCGCAGGCGTCGAACGCATCGGGCGCGCCGGCCGCCATCACTGACATCTCGCCGGCAGCCGCCTTGGCCGCGCCGCCGGAAATGGGCGCATCGATGAAGCGCAGGCCCATGGCCGCCAGGCGCGCGCCGAGAGCCTCGGCAAACTCGGGCGCCACGGTGGCGCAGGCGATCACCACGCTGCCCGGCGCCAGGCTGGCAGCCGCACCGTGTTCGCCAAACAGCACGGCTTCCGTCTGCTGCGCATTGACGACGACGATCAGCAAGGCTTGTACCTGCGCCGCCAGCGCGGCCGGAGACTGCGCCGCATGGGCGCCCTGGCCGGCCAGCGCTTGCACGGTGTCGGCGCGCACGTCGCAGGCATGTACTTCAAAGCCGGCGCGCAGCAACGATTGCGCGATGCCCATGCCCATGGCGCCCAGGCCGATCACGCCCACTTTTTTCATTTCTACGTTCATCTGCTACTCCAGTTTTATTTGTTCACCAGCTTGGCCGGCACGCGCATGATGATGATGGCGCCGATCACCAGGATGCCGGCCAGCAGGTAGATGGCGATGTCGGTCGACTGCGTCAGGTCCTTGATCGAGCCGATCATGTACGGCGCCGCGAAGCCGGCCAGGTTGCCCACCGAGTTGATGGCGGCGATGCCGGCGGCGGCCGAGACGCCGCCGAGGAAAGCCGTCGGCAAGCTCCAGAACATCGGCGAGGCAGCCAGGATGCCGCCGGCGGCGATGGTAAGGAAGAAGATGGCCCAGCCCGTGTTGTGGGCGCCGGCCAGCGCACTGCAGACGATGGCGGCGGCACCGACCACCAGCGGGATGGCCATGTGCCAGCGGCGTTCGCGGTATTTGTCCGAGCTGCGGCCGAGCAGTATCATCGACGCCACGGCCACCGAGTACGGGATCGCCGTGAACAGGCCGATATTGAGCACGCCCGTCACGCCGGCCGCCTTGATCAGGCTGGGCAACCAGAAGGTCAGCGAATACTGGCCCATCACGCAGCAGAAATAAATCAGGGCCATGACCCAGATGCGCGGGTCGGCGAACATGGCGCGGATCGACGGATGCGACACCTTGCCCTGGGCTTCCGTGGCGATGCGCTGTTCGAGGATGACTTTTTCCTCTTCCGTCAGCCACTTCGCGGCGCGGATGCTGTTATCGAGGTAGAACAGCACGGCCACGCCCATCAGCGCGGCGGGAATCGCTTCGAGCACGAACATCCACTGCCAACCCGCATAACCGTGCCAGCCGGCGAAGGTTTCCATGATCCAGCCCGACAGGGGGCCGCCGATCAGGCCCGCCACGGGAATGGCGGCCATGAAGGTGCACACCATGCGCGCGCGGCGCTCGGACGGATACCAGTAGGTCAAATAAAGAATGATGCCGGGGAAGAAACCCGCTTCGGCGATGCCGAGCAGGAAGCGCATGACGTAGAACTGGGTCGGCGTCGTGACGAACATGAAGGCGCCCGAGATGACGGCCCACGTGATCATGATGCGGGCGATCCACACGCGCGCGCCGATCTTGTGCAGCATCACGTTGCTGGGCACTTCGAACAGGAAGTAGCCGAGGAAGAACACGCCCGCGCCCAGGCCGTACACGGTTTCCGAAAACTGCAGATCGGCCAGCATTTGCAGCTTGGCGAAGCCCACGTTCACACGGTCGAGGTAAGCGACGATGTAGCACAGCATGAGGAAGGGAATGATGCGCCAGGTCACCTTGCGGTAGACGGCGTCGTCGATGGTTTTCTGGCTTGCGGCGGCGCCGGCCGGCTGTCCGGGCAATGCTTGTGATACGTCCATGCTTGTCTCCTGATCGCTGGGGGATCGACCGTGCCGGGTTTTTATGGTCCACCGGAGGTGGCTGGCAACTTGTCTAAAATTTGTATGGATGTATATTATGTGTGTGTTTTGTGTGTGTCAAGCTGTATATTCCATATAATGGCAAGCAGGCAAGCCCCATGAGAACCGCTAGCACAAGGATGCACCCGATGGACCGCACGTTCCGCTTTACCCTTCCCCCGCCGGAGCCCGCCGCGGGCAGTTTCACCACCGGCACCCTGGGTGCGCGGGTGGCGGCACGGCTGCGCCAGCAAATCCACAACGATGGCCTGGCCGGCGGCACGCGTTTGCCGTCGGAGCAGGCGATGGCCAGCCACTTCGGCGTGAGCCGCACGGTGCTGCGCGAAGCCATCGCCCTGCTGCAGGCCGACGGCATCCTCGTTACGCGCAAGGGCAGCGGCACCTTCGTGTGCGCGCAGGATGGCGCGAAGACGGGCGAACGGGGCGATGCGCTGACGGAGCAGTCCGTGCAATCGCTGCTGAACCTGATCGAGGTGCGGCAAGGGCTGGAGGCGGAAATCGCCGCGCTGGCGGCCGTGCGGCGCACGCCGGGCCAGCTGGCCGACATCGAGCATGCGTTGCACCGGATCGAGGAAGCCGTGACGGCCGGCGTCGACGGCGTGGAAGAAGACGTGCGCCTGCACCTGTCGATCGCTGAAGCGACGGGCAACCCCTATTGGCCGAAATTCGTTGCCATGTTTGCCGACCCGATCCGCTCGGCCGTCAAGGTGACGCGCGCGAATGAAGCGCGGCGCACGGACTTTTCCATCGAAGTGCGGCACGAACATGAGAAGATCGTCCAGGCGATTGCCGACGGCGACCCGCAACGGGCGCGCCAGGCGGCCATGGAACACATGCAGCATGCGGCCGAGCGCGTGCGCCTGGCCGCCCGCGAATTCTGGCGCGGCGACGGCGGCGCGCTGGCGCGTACACTGGGGCGCGATCCCATCATGCAAAAATAAGACCGCTCACGCCCGCCGCCCCTGCTTGCCTATGCTCGCGCTCATCATGTCGAACAGGGTGCGCGACGCGGGCGGCATCGCGTGCTGATGCCGGCTGATCAAGCCCAATGTCCGTTTCACGGCGGGATTGACGAGCGGTACGCCGACCACCGTGCCTTGCCGCTCCGGCAGGATGGACAGCCCCGGCACCGCCGCCACGCCCAAGCCCGACTCCACCAGCGCCAAGATGCCTGACACGTGGTTGATCTCGCACGAGATCCACGGATGCTTTTCCACGCCGGCCAGCGCCGCATCGAGCACGCTGCGGTTGCCGCTCGACTTGGCCACCGAGATATAGCGTTCATCGACGGTATCCTTCCAGCTCAGCTTTTTGCGCTTGGCCAGCCGGTGGTCGTGCCGCATCGCCAGCACGTAGGTTTCGACATAGATGGGCTGGAAATGGATCTCCGGATTTTCCGCGCCTGTAAAGCTGATGCCGAAATCCGCCTCGCCCGTCAGCACGAGGTTGAGCACATCCTGCGCGCTTTCATCATGCACGCGCACGCGGATTTTCGGAAACTGCGCGCTGAAGCGCTTGAGTACGTCCGGCAGGAAGTGCCACACGGCCGACGGCACACAGGCGAACGTCACCGTCCCGGTGCGGTGCGCGGCCAGGTCGGCGACACCGAGCACGGCATCCTCGAGGCCATTGAGCGCATCGCGCACGTTCACCAGAAACACCTGTCCCACATTCGTCAGCTGCACGCGCCGGGTGGTGCGCTCGAACAGCTTGACGCCCAGCGCATCCTCGAGTTTTTCAATGCGGCGGCTCAGTGCCGGCTGCGACAGGAACAGGTCGGCCGCGGCCTGGCGAAAGCTGTTGCGCTCCGCCACGGCCACGAAGGCTTGCAAATCATGAAGTTCGTAATTGATGCGCTGCATGCATTAATCCCCGGAAAAATTGCAATTATCAAATTATGCCATTTCAACGATGATGGGGCCTTAATGCTGAGCCTCGTCAAGAAGGCATCACCCCAAAAAAAGATGGAGACACCATGCGACATTGTTCCACTTTCGCGCTGTTGTTCGCGGCCAGCGGCACCTGCCTGGCCCAGAGCGGCGCGGTTTTGTATGGCATCGCGGATGCCGGCATCCGCTATGGTGAAGGCTTGAACGCCGCCAATGCACCCACGCCCGGCGGCACCACGCCCGCCGTCAGCAGCGGCATCAACAACACGAGCCGCTGGGGCCTGCGCGGCCAGGAAGACCTCGGCGGCGGCTGGCAGGCGCTGTACCGCCTCGAGGGCGGCCTGAATCTGGACACGGGCAGCGCGGCCAAATCCGACAAGCTGTTCGACCGGCAAGCGTGGGTGGGCCTGAAGTCGCCGCTGGGCTCCGTGACCCTGGGGCGCCAGGCGACCTTGCTGGCCGACGCCATCGCACCGGTGGACCCGCTGGGCATCCGCTACGCCTCGTTCAATCCGAACGTGAACATCACGGGCTTGAGCAATACGGCTTTTGGCCGCCACTCTTTCGGCCAGCAATACGGCAGCAGCGGCTATGCCGACAACTTCTACCGGCTCGACAACATGGTGAAAGCCAGCGCCAACCTCGGGCCGGTGGTGGCGCGCGCCGCCTACTCGTTCGGCGAGGTGGCGGGCGCCACGTCGCCATTATCGACCTGGGGCGCCGCCCTGACGTACCAGCAGGCGGGGCTGGCCGTGTCCGGGGCGGTGATGCGCTTTCGCAACCGCGACAACCGCAGCCTCGACGCCGCCACCGTGGGCGCCGCGTACAAGGTGGATGCCTGGCAGTTCAAGGCCAACCTCGGCGTCAACCGCGCCGACGTGGGCGCCGGCAAGTCGGTCCGGCAAGGCGTGATATCGACCGGCTTGGGACGGCAATTGGCGCCGGACGTGCTGCTCACGACCGCCTACTACAAGGTACGGCGCAGCGCCACGGGCCACGTCGATGACGGCTTCCAGCGTGCTTTCGCCTACCTGGAAAAAACGCTTTCGCCACGCTCCACCCTGTACCTCGAATCGGACTACACCTTGTGGCAAGGCGATGCGGCCGGTGTCACGGGAACGCGGGCCAACGACCGCAAAGGCATGGGCTTGACGCTCGGCCTCATGCAGAAATTTTAACGACAGGAGAAACAACCATGCTTCAACATACCCTCGTGCGGCGCTCCGCCCCCCTACTGGCCGGCTTCATGCTGCTGGCCGCCGGCGCGGCCCATGCCGCCGACATCCGCGTGGTCAGCTCGGGCGGTTTCGCCCAGGCCTACAAAAACCTGGCGCCCGCCTACGAGCGCGCCAGCGGCGACCACCTGGTTTCCGAATGGGGACCGTCGATGGGGACGACCAAGAATGCGATCCCGGCGCGCCTGGCGCGCGGCGAGCCGATCGACGTCGTCATCATGGTGGGCGACGCGCTCGACAAGCTGATGCAGGAAGGCCGCCTGGTCCCCGGCAGCAAGGTGGTGCTGGCCAATTCGCCGATTGCCTGCGCCGTGCGGCGCGGTGCGGCCAAACCCGACATCAGCACCACCGAAGGCTTGCGCAGCGCTTTCCTGAAGGCGAACAAGGTCGCCTATTCGGACAGCGCCAGCGGCGTCTACATCGAGACGCAGCTGATGAACAAGTTGCAGATTTCGGAGCAGATGCAAGGCAAGGCCGCAAAAATTCCCGCCACCCCCGTCGGCGAAATCATCGCGCATGGCCAGGCCGATTTCGGCTGCCAGCAGCGCAGCGAGCTGCTGCCGGTCGATGGCATCGACATCGTCGGCCTGCTGCCGCCGGAAGTACAGAAGATGACGCAGTTTTCGGCGGCGCTGGTCCCGGGCGGCAAACAGCCTGAAGCCGGTCGGGCCCTGCTGCGCTTCCTCGCCTCCCCTGACAACGCGGGCGCGATCGAGGCGACCGGTCTGGAACCGGCAACGGCGCCGGCGCCAACGCCAGCAATGCACTAGGCGTGCGTCACTCATCTTTCATCAATAGGTAAATCATGGACATTCCCTCCACCGCCGCACCCATCGCCAAGGCCGCAACGCCGCGCGCGCAAGTGCGTCCGCCCTCCCGCATCGCCACCGTCATCCGGGTGACGAGCGGGAACTTCATCGAAATGTACGATTTTTTCCTGTTCGGCTTTTACGCCACGTACATTGCCAAGGCCTTCTTCCCCGCCACCAGCGAATACGCGGCCCTGATGATGACGTTCGCCACCTTCGGCGCGGGGTTTTTCATGCGGCCGCTGGGCGCCATCATCCTCGGCAGCTATATCGACCGCATCGGCCGCCGCCAGGGCCTGGTGCTGACCCTGGCCATCATGGCTTCCGGCACGGCGCTGATCGCCTTCGTGCCCGGCTATGCCACCATCGGATTGCTGGCGCCGTTCCTCGTGCTGATCGGGCGTTTGCTGCAAGGCTTTTCCGCCGGCGTGGAACTGGGGGGCGTGTCCGTCTACCTGTCCGAGATGGCGACACCCGGCAACAAGGGATATTACGTCAGCTGGCAATCGGCCAGCCAGCAGGTGGCCATCATCTTTTCCGCCGCGCTCGGCTACTATCTCAACGAAACCTTGAGCAAGGAATTCATCGCGGACTGGGGCTGGCGCATCCCGTTCTTCATCGGCTGCTCCATCATCCCCGTGGTGTTCTACATCCGCCGTTCGCTGCAGGAGACCGAGGCCTACCTGACGCGCAAATCGCACCCGACGTTCCGGCAAATGCTCAAGACGATCGCCCTCAACTGGCCGCTGGTGGTCACCGGAACGATGCTGATCGTGCTGACGACGGTCGCGTTCTACCTGATCACCGTCTACACGCCGACCTTCGGCAAGAACGTGCTCAAGCTGAGCACCGAGGAAAGCCTGCTCGTCACCCTGTGCATCGGCCTGTCGAACTTCATCTGGCTGCCCGTCATGGGGGTGCTGTCCGACCGCATCGGCCGCTGGCCCATCATGGCCGTGTGCTCGGCGCTGACGGTGCTGACCGCGTATCCGGCCCTGTCGTGGCTGGTCGCCCATCCCAGTTTCGACCACATGCTGATGGTGGAGCTGTGGCTGTCCTTCCTCTACGGCAGCTACAACGGGGCCACCATCGTCGCGCTGACGGAAATCATCCCGGCCAGCGTCAGGACCACGGGCTTTTCGCTGGCCTACAGCCTGGCCACCGCGCTGTTCGGCGGCATGACACCGCTGGTATCGACCCTGCTGATCGAGAGCACCGGCGACAAGGCGGCGCCAGGCTACTGGATGGCCGGCGCCGGCGCCATCAGCCTTGTGGCGACGTGGCTGATCTATCGCGGCATCGTCAGGGAGCGCCATCCGCTCCCTGCATGATGTTACGGCCAGGCGGGCCGGCGCATGTGGAACAGGCTGTCCGGCCCGATCTCGAAATAATCGGCCGGACCGCCGCCGCGCAAGATCGGCGCGGCGGCCGCCGTGTCGTACACGCCATCGTTGAGCAGGTGGCGCGCGATGTGCACGCCCACCACTTCCCCCAGCACCAGCCAGCTGCCGACACCGTCGCCATTGACGCCTTGCAGCTCGATGATCTGCGTGCGCCGGCATTCGAAGGAGACGGGACTTTCCGCCACGCGCGGCACATTGACGATGCGCGAGGCGGCCGGCGTCAGGCCGGCCAGCGCGAATTCATCGACTTCGGGCGGCGCCGGTGCGCAGCTGGTATTCATCGCGTCGGCCAGTGGGCGGGTGGCCAGGTTCCACACGAATTCGCCCGTCTGTTCAATATTGCGCAGGGTATCCTTGCGGCCGATACTGGAAAAACCGATCAGCGGCGGATGGTAATTGAAGGCGTTGAAAAAGCTGTACGGCGCCAGATTGAGCACGCCCTCGCTGCTCTGCGTGGCGATCCAGCCGATAGGCCGCGGCCCCACGATGGCATTGAAAGGGTCATGCGGCAAGCCATGGCCCTGTGCAGGTTCATAAAAGTGAATATTGTCGGCCACGCGCGTTCCTGAAGTCAAAGTCAACAGCGCCCGGGATGGAACGCCTGGAACGACAGCTTACTGGAATTGCCGCCACCGCGCTGTCAGACCGCCGGCGCCAGGTGCGCTCGCGCACGCATCGAGACAATTGTATGGCGCGCCGCACTATGCCTCGCTTATGATGGGACAACTCAACCCTTATCATTCCGCTACCGCCCATGCCTACCCTCACGCTGCACCAGAAAGTGTTCCTGCTCCTCTTGAGCATCGTCACCATCGGCTTCGGCTGGATACTGGCGCCGTATGCGGGCGCCATCTTCTGGGGCGTCATCCTGGCGATCCTGTTCGCGCCCGTGTACCGCTGGCTGCTGCTGAAAACCAGGGGCCGCGCCGGCCTGGCGTCGCTACTGACCTTGCTGCTGATCATCGTCATCGTGATCCTGCCGCTGTCGCTCATTTCCGTGTCGCTCGTGAACCAGGCGGCCAGCGTTGTGGAAATGGTGCGTTCGGGCGAAATCACGGTTGCCATGTTCTTCAATAAAATCATGGCGGTGCTGCCGCAATGGCTGATCAACTTGCTCGACCGCTTCAACCTGACCAGCCTGGCCAGCCTGCAGGACAAGCTGGCCGAGGGCGCCACGCAGGTGAGCCAGGTGGTGGCGGTGAAAGCCATCAACGTGGGCCTGTACACCTTCGAATTCCTCACCAGCCTGTGCATCATGCTGTACCTGCTGTTTTTCCTCATGCGCGATGGCTCGACCCTGTCGGCCCGCATCAAGGGCGCCGTGCCGCTGAGCCGCAAGTACAAGCAGCGCCTGTTCACCAATTTCACCACGG
Organism: Janthinobacterium sp. BCJ23; assembly: GCF_059617945.1. Taxonomy (NCBI): domain Bacteria; kingdom Pseudomonadati; phylum Pseudomonadota; class Betaproteobacteria; order Burkholderiales; family Oxalobacteraceae; genus Janthinobacterium; species Janthinobacterium sp. BCJ23. The sequence goes on from NZ_JCAQAW010000007.1 coordinate 211,206, forward strand.
TGATCCGCGCCACGGTGAAAGGCAACATCCTCGTGGCGATCGCCCAAGGCGCCCTCGGCGGGCTGGCGTTCTGGTTCCTCGACGTGCCGGCGCCCCTGCTGTGGGCCGTGCTGATGGCCTTCCTGTCGCTGCTGCCGGCCGTCGGCGCCGCCCTCGTCTGGGCGCCCGTGGCCGTCTACTTCCTGGCCACGGGCGCCATCTGGCAAGGCGCGGGCCTGGCCGCCTTCGGCGTCTTCGTCATCGGCCTGGTCGACAACGTGCTGCGCCCTATCCTGGTGGGCAAGGACACCAAGATGCCCGACTACGTGGTGCTGCTGTCGACCGTGGGCGGCATGGCCCTGTTTGGCCTGAACGGCTTCGTCATCGGCCCCGTGGTCGCGGCCCTGTTCATCGCCTCATGGGACCTGTTCGTCTCGGCCAGCGAATTCCAGGCCGAGGATTGAGGCGCCGTCCCAGCCTGCAAAAATAAACCATTGAGAACCCGGCCTGCGGGCGGCGCCACTTGCGCTTCCCGAAACGGGCCGGAACCGCCTGGCGGCAGAGTGTCCACGGGCACCGGATAGTCCCGGCAACTATCCACATGAGACCACATTTCATAGCAACTATCATGTTGCAATAGTATACATTTAGCAACAAATACAAAAATATAGTTTTTGACGCAGCAGGAGCCGCGGCGTAGTGTCGGTCGTCCCGACAACCACGTAATGAGGAGCCTTCCATGGCAAATCCACTGTGCTTAATGATGCCGGTACTACCCGGCACCAATCCGATCTCCATCGCCGCAGCATTGCAGGAATACCAGACGAAGATCAATACCGCCCTCACCAATATCGGTACCGTGCACTTTGCCCGCTTCGTCCTGTTTGACCGCTCGCAGGCCAATCTGCTGCCCAACATTGGCAAGACGGGCACTTCCGATACCCTGATCATCGGCGTCATCACCGAGTATGACGGCAGCTTCAATGGCTACATCGAAGATTTCGTGGCCCAGCTGGGCGAAGTATTCGACGCGCTGCTGCAGTTTGTCGTGGGCGGCAAGGCGCTGATGCCCGTTGCCGACCATGTGGCCGCATTCGAAGCCTTCATCACCGCCAACGACGCCGCGCAGCACGTGCCCAACACGGGCCTGTATAACGCCTATCCGCAGACCGTCCAGCAAATCCTCGCTTCCGTCTAAAGAAAACGCCACGCCGGGGCTGCGCAAGCGGCCCCATCACCCCAGCCCCCGGAGAAACAGCATGGCCGATCCCACCATCGATTACGACGACGTGCAAGGCACGATCCTGCGCGGCTACCGCGTCAACCTGGCGCGCCATTTCATCTTCAGCATCACGGATGCGGCGCAGGCGCGGCGCACTATCGCGGCCCTGCTCGACGGCAGCGACGGGCTGCCGTCCATTACCACCGCGCGCCATATCCACCCCAAGCCGCCCTGCTTCCTGAACCTCAGCTTTACCGCTCCCGGCCTGTCGGCTCTGGGGGTAACCGCGGCCGAGCTGGCCACCTTTGACCAGGCATTTCAACGGGGTGCGGCCGATCCGGCCAGCGTCGTCGCCGTGGGCGACGTGGGCGACAGTGCCCCCGAACACTGGCTCGGCAACCTGGGGCCGGCCACCACAGCCGGCCAGGTGCATGCGATGCTGAGCCTGTGGGTCAGCGAATCGGAGGAAGTGCTGCAGGCAACGTCGGCCAAGCTGCGTGGCGCCTTTGCCGCCGGCTGGCATGAACTGTATGCGCACGACGGCGTGGCCCTGCCAGGCAACCGCGTGCATTTCGGCTACCGCGACAATATCGCCCAGCCCGACGTCGACGGCGCCCCGCCGCGCAAGCACGAACATGAGCACGAACCTGACCCGCTCAACAGCGTCAAGACGGGCGAATTCCTGCTCGGCTATCCGAATGAAAACGGCGGCACCTACCAGGTGCAGCCACCGCAACTGTCCACCAATGGCAGCTATGCCGCCTTCCGCATCTTGGAGCAGGACGTGCCCCTGTTCGACAGCATTCTGAGCCAGGGCGCGGCCAGCTCCGGACTCAGTACCGAGATGGTGGCCGCCAAGATGTGCGGACGCTGGCGCAACGGCAATCCGCTCGTGCTCGCGCCGGACGAACCGGGGCCCGTGCTGCCGAACGCCAGCCTGAACCGCTTTCACTATGTCGATGCGCAGCCGGAACGGGACGACACGCTGGGCCTGAAATGCCCGGTCGGCGCGCATATCCGGCGCAACAATCCGCGCGACGAAGGCGTCGTGGGCACCTCGGCCCGCCACCACCGCATCGTGCGGCGCGCCATGCCCTACGGCAGCGAATACGACCCGGTGACACCCATTGCAGAGCAGCGGGGACTGGTCGGCTATTTCATCAACGCCAACCTGCGCAACCAGTTCGAATTCCTGATGCAGCAATGGAACGATGACGCTACCTTCGTCAAATCGGCCGTCGGCCCGGCCGGTCCCGAAGCGGGCAATGCCACGCTCAATATCAGCGGCCAGGACGTGTTCCTGGGAATCAACGACCCGAGCGTCAGTTCCTTCACCTTGCCCGGCGTGGGCGCCAAGGGCAGCGGCAATACGAAACTGCAGCATTTTTCGCGCAGCGTCATCACGCGCGGCGGCGTGTATTGCTTCTTCCCCAGCATCACGGGATTGCGCTACCTGGCAAACCTGAGTTAGGCGGCGGGCGGGCCCCGGATGCAAGCGGAACGGCCCGGACCGCTTGCATTGATCCTGTCATTGCACTATCGTTGCCACACGCGCGTGTTGCCAACCTTGCACAGGAGATTCCACCGTGTCGCTAATACTCTACGGCCATCCCTTTTCCTCGTACACGCAAAAGGTGCTCATCGCCCTGTACGAAAACGCCATGCCGTTCGACTTCCGCTGCCTGGCGCCGGACATGCCCGAGCACCTGCAGCAATGGCTGGAGCGCTGGCCGCTGCGCAAATTCCCGCTGCTGGTGGACGGCGAGCGCAACGTCGCCGAGACCAGCATCATCATCGAATACCTGCAACTGGCCCATCCGGGCCCCCTGCGCCTGCTGCCGGACGACGCCATGCAGGCGCTGGACGTGCGTTTTCTCGACCGCTATTTCGACCTGCACGTCATGACACCGGTGCAGCATGCCGTCGGTGCCGCCTTGAGCGGCGACCCGGCGAAGACCGAGGAAGGCCGCGCGTTCGCCGGCGACAAGCTGGACCTCGCCTACGCCTGGCTGGAAACCCATCTGGCCGGCAAGACGTGGGCCGCCGGCGACCACTTTACGCTGGCCGACTGCGCCGCCGCGCCCTCGCTGTTCTATGCGGACTGGACGCAGCCGATTCCCGCGGCGCTGCCCCTGCTGCACGCCTACCGCGCGCGCCTGCTGGCCCGCCCGTCGTTCGCCCGCGCGGTGGAAGAAGCACGCCCGTACCGCCACCTCTTCCCCCTGGGCGCGCCGCAGCGCGATTGACCTTGTTCAGGCAAACACGGGGCGGAAAAAACTGCGCTCATAGCTGACGATGCAGCGCGTCTCCTCGGCATAGCGGAAGGCGGCCTGGCATTCGGCGTCCTGCATCGAATCGCTGCGGTACTGCTCATACAGGGCCAGGCTGGGGAACGAGAACATGGCCAGCGCCACATTGCTGGCGCCTTCCGATGGCAAAAAGTAGCCATGGTGCTGGCCGCCGAAGCGTTCGACCAGCGGTATCCACAGCTTGCCGTAGGCTTCGAATTCCCGCAATTTGTAGGGGTCGATGATGTAACGCAGGTAGCAGGTAATCATGTATTTTCCTTGTGAACGTTCAGATCCATCAGCATGCCAGACTCCCAGGAACCGATGGCGGCCAATGGCGAGCCAGGCAAAAAGTCTAGCGCGCAGGGATACGTACAATCTTCCTGCGCCAGGACGCCGAGCCCCGGCCAGGCGTAGAACAACAGCTTGCCCTTGCCGATGCGTCCCAGCGCGCTGCCGTCGGGCAGCCAGCGCAAGGCGTCGCCCGTGCCGGCGCCCGCTTCCACGGGCGCCGTGGCCAGACAGCGGCCATCATCCATCGCATGCACGGACAGATACTCGTCGCCGCCCGCGTAATGCAGCACGGCCAGGCGCTCGCCATCGGGCGATGGGGCGCACGACGCCAGCTTGGGCAGCGACAGCACCACGCGCCCGCCTCCCGCTTGCAATGGCCAGTCCCACACGCTGCAGTAGTCGGGCGGCTGCACCTGCCCTTCCTCCACCGACTTGATGCCATGGAGGACCAGCAAACGCCGCCCGCCATCGATGGCGTAGATTGCGCGCAGCATTTCGCCAGGGTGCGCCTGCGTGAACAGCAGGTCGCCCGTTTGCGCGTCGCGCACGCGCAGGCGTCCATCCCAGCCACCGTCGGCAAGATACCGGCCGCACGGCGACCACGCGGGGCCGCAGCCTTCGCCATCCTTTTTGTTCTGGAAGTTCAGCAGTACCTGGCCCGCCTGCGCATCCACCACAGCCTGCAGGCCCGTCGTGCTCTTGATGGCCAGCCGGCCGCCATCGGGCGAAAAGGCCATGCTGGAACAGTGGGCGATGAACTTGCCGCGCCACAGTTTCTGGCGTGCCGCCACGTCCCACAGGACCAGGTCGCGCCCCAGCACGGCCAGGCGCGTGCCATCGGGCGAAAACCGCACGCCGTAGGCGCAGCCCAGCGTCAAGGACTTCGGCCTTGCTGTCATGGGCGCGCCAGGCGGTACACGACGCTATCGATATCGTAATGGCGTTCCATGCCCACGTATTGCATGCCAAGGCGCGTCATGACCTTGATCGAGGCGGCATTGTCCGGGTGCGCCACGGCCACCACTTCGGGCGCGCCGACGACGTCGAACGCATGCGCGACGATGGCCGCTGCCGCTTCGCTGGCATAGCCCTGGCCCCAGCCCGTGCGGGCCAGACGCCAGCCGATTTCGTGCGGCTTGCTCTTGTCGCCATCGAGATGCTGCAGGCAGGCCATGCCCACCATCTCGCCATCATCGAGGCGTATCAGCGCCCACCAGGAATAACCCCACTCGGCCCAGCGGCCCGTGACGCGCTTGACGGCGGCGCGCGTGTCCTCTTCCTTTTCGGGCTGGCCCGCGTTCAGGTAGGTCATCACCTCGGGATCGGTGTTGAGCGTGCGCATGCGCTCGTAGTGGTTTTCCGTAATCGGTTCCAGGCGCAGGCGCGCCGTCGTGAGTATGGTCATCGCATTTCCTTGGACGAAAAAAAAGACGATACACGATCGTCTTTTTTTTGCAAGCGCGCACGCAATTACTTGCCTGCTTCGCCCTTCTTGATCCACGCCGCCAGCTGGTGCGGACGCAGGCCGTCGTAGTCTTCGAATGGCTGGTGGATCCACGGATTGTGCGGCAATTCGTCGAGGAAGTAGTCGGGACGCACGACGGAGCAGCCCTTCAGCCAGATCACGGCCGATTTGACTTCGGTCACGTCAGGGAAGTTTTCCTTCAGGTGACGCGTGACCTTGTCCAGCGTGACGCCCGAATCGGCCAGGTCGTCGACCAGCAGGATGCGGCCGGCCAGCGGGCCCTTGGTCATGGTCATGTACTTGGCGATATCGAGGTCGCCGCGCACCGTGCCCGCGTCTTCGCGGTAGGAGCTGGTCGACAGGATGGCCAGTGGCAAATCAAAAATGCGCGAGAATACGTCGCCGGGACGCACGCCGCCGCGCGCCAGGCACAATACCTGGTCGAATTTCCAGCCCGATTCGTAGACCTTGAGCGCCAGGCGCTCGATCAGGCGGTGGTATTCTTCCCAGTTGACCCAGAGGTGTTGATCGTTCGATTGTGGGGTAGTCATGATAGTGGAATCTTATTATTAGCGTGATTAAAAAAATCCGCCTTGCGGCGGATTGTGTCCAGCAGCTTATTCGAATGGGTGACGCAGCACGATCGTTTCTTCACGATCCGGACCGGTCGAAACCATGTCCACCGGTACGCCGACCAGTTCTTCGATGCGCTTGATGTAAGCGCGCGCCGTTGCCGGCAGCGCCGCCAGCGATTTCGCGCCGACCGTGCTTTCCGTCCAGCCTGGCATCTCTTCGTACACCGGCACGCAACGGGCGGCTTCTTCGGCGCCCGATGGGAAGATGTCCGTGGCTACGCCATCGATGGTGTAGCCGGTGCACAGTTTCAGCGTTTCGATACCATCCAGCACGTCCAGCTTGGTCAGGCACATGCCCGTCACGCCGTTGATCTGCACGGAGCGGCGCAGCAAGGCGGCGTCGAACCAGCCGCAGCGGCGGGCACGGCCCGTCACGGTGCCGAATTCATGACCGACTTGCGCTAGGTGGTGGCCGACGCCCGCATCCGTTGGCAGTTCCGAAGGGAACGGGCCGGAACCGACGCGCGTCGTGTAAGCCTTGGTGATGCCCATGATGTAGTGCAGCATGCCAGGACCGACACCCGAACCGGCGGCGGCATTGCCGGCCACGCAGTTCGACGAGGTGACGAACGGGTAGGTGCCGTGGTCGACGTCGAGCAGGGAGCCCTGCGCGCCTTCGAACAGCAGGTTCGCGCCGGCCTTGTGCGCCTTGTACAGCGCACTCGACACGTCGGTGACCATCGGACGCAGACGCGGCACATAGGCCAGCGCGTCGTCGAGGGTCTTCTGATAGTCGACTTTCGGCGCCTTCAGGTAGTTTTCCAGCACGAAGTTGTGGTAATCGAGGTTTTCGGCCAGCTTTTCGGCAAAGCGCTTCTCGTTCAGCAGGTCGGCGATACGGATCGCGCGGCGCGCCACTTTGTCTTCGTAGGCAGGGCCGATGCCCTTGCCGGTGGTGCCGATCTTCGCATCGCCACGCTTGGCTTCACGCGCCAGGTCGATCGCGGTGTGGTAAGGCAGGATCACGGGCGCCGCGTCCGACACTTTCAGGCGCGAAGCGACTTCGACGCCGACAGCTTCGAGCTTGTCGATTTCGCGCAGCACGTCCGGCACGGAAACGACCACGCCGTTACCGATGTAGCAGGCGACGCCTGGACGCATGATGCCCGACGGGATCAGCTGCAGCGCGGTTTTGACGCCGCCGATGACCAGCGTGTGGCCTGCATTGTGGCCGCCCTGGAAGCGCACCACACCTTGGGCGTGATCGGTCAACCAGTCGACGATCTTGCCTTTACCTTCATCGCCCCATTGGGTGCCGATGACAACGACGTTCTTTGCCATAATTTTCTTTGACATCACTTAACCTAAGTTTTTAAGAATCCAGCTACTACCATTATCGGCAAGTACCAGCACGCGATCGCACTCGAACTCGTCTTGTTCATTACTGTGACCCGGCATACTCTGGATCACGACCTCGCCCGCCTTGCGCAACTCGGCGATTTTTTCCTTCAATTCTGGCGCGCTGCCCCACGGCGCGCGGATCGAATGCTTCCGTTCCGCGGTCGGCAACAGGCGCGCCAGTTCGCGCAAATCAAGCGAGAAGCCGGTCGCGGGACGTGCCCGGCCGAACGCTTCGCCGACGTGGTCATAACGGCCGCCGCGCGCAACCGCGTTCGGCAAGCCAGGTACATACAGCGCAAACATCGCGCCACTTTCATATTGGTAGCCGCGCAGGTCGGCCAGGTCGATCGCCACTTCGGCGCGGCCCAGGGCAGATCCTGCCAGCGCGGCCAGTTCGGCCAGCGCCTTCAACACGCCCGGCAACGGCGGCAGCACTTCGCGCGCACGCGCCAGCACGTCGATGTCGCCATACAGGTTCGGCAAGGCCAGCAGCGCATCGCGCGTGACGGCATCGTAGGATGCGGTCAGGGCACGCAGGCCCGGCGCATCTTTCGCGCGCAGCAAGGCGTACAGCGCAGCTTCGTCGCGCTCGGCGGCGGCGTCTTGCGCAATGATAGCGCGCAACAGGCCGACGTGCGACAAATCCAGGCGAACGCTATCGAAACCGGCCAGTGCCAGCGAAGCGAGCGCCAGTTCCTGGATCTCGGCATCGGCTTCCAGGCCGGCGTGGCCATAGATTTCGGCGCCGATCTGCAGCGGTTCGCGGGTGGCGTGCAAGCCCGACGGACGGGTATGCAGCACGCTGCCGGCGTAGCACAGGCGGGTGACGGTGGCACGGTTCAGCAGATGGGCGTCGATGCGCGCCACTTGCGTCGTCATGTCGGCGCGCAGGCCGAGCATGCGGCCCGACAGCTGGTCGACCAGTTTGAACGTGCGCAGGTCGGTATCCTTGCCAGCGCCGGTCATCAGCGATTCCAGATACTCGAGCAGCGGCGGCATCACCAGTTCATATCCGTACAGACGGAAATTATCCAGCATGAGGCGGCGCAGCTCTTCGATCTTGCGCGCTTCCGACGGCAGAACATCGGCAATATTTTCGGGCAAAAGCCAATTCGGCATGAGGGAGCGAGATACGGAAGAAAGTTGAAAAAATGCATCATGCGAGGCAGCGGCAGGCGCGCCAGGCAAGAGGCCGAACCTGATATTTTACGCGAAAACACGGGCCTTTAGGGATAAGTTGTCCGAAACGCTGCCGCGCAGCCCTAAAAACACCGCATTTTACGCCTTCCCGCAACAACCTGACGGGCACAAAAAAACGGGGCCGGAATTGATGCCGGCCCCGCTGCTACTGCCCCGTCGTTGCGGACGGGGGCAGTCCCGATGCTGTCTTACTTCTTGGCCGAACCGGCTGCGCCGCCGCCCTTGAAGTACTTGAAGAATTCCGAACTCGGATCGACTACCATCACGTCGCCCTTGTCCTTGAACGTGGCGCGGTAGGCTTCAAGGCTGCGGTAAAACTTGTAGAACTCCGGATTCTTGCCAAACGCTTCCGCATAGATCTGCGATGCCTTGGCGTCGCCCTCGCCGCGGATCTTCTCGGCTTCGCGGTACGCTTCGGCCAGGATCACCGTGCGCTGCTTGTCGGCGTCGGCGCGGATCTTCTCGGAGTCGGCCGAACCGGTCGAACGCAGCTCGTTGGCCACGCGCACGCGCTCGGACTTCATGCGCTCGTACACGGAGTTGTTGATCTGCTCGACGTAATCGACGCGCTTCAGGCGCACGTCGACGATGCCCACGCCGATGGCCTCGGCCTCGGCCGCCACCTTGGCCTTGATCGCCTGCATCACCTTGCCACGCTCGCCCGAGATCACTTCGCGCACCGTGCGCTTGGTGATTTCATCATTCAGCGCGGCCTTGACGATTTGCGACATGCGGTTGCGGGCGCGGCTTTCATCGCCGCCAAAGCTGCGGAAATAAGTCTTCGGATTGACGATACGCCACTTCACATACGCGTCGACGAGGATATTCTTCTTCTCGGCCGTGATGAAGCGCTCCGGCTCCGGCGTGTCGAGCGTCAGGATGCGCTTGTCCAGGTAGATGACGTTCTGGAACGGCGGCGGCAGCTTGAAGTACAAGCCTGGTTTGCTGATCTCGTCCTTGACTTCACCCAGGGCGAAGACGATGGCGTATTTACGCTGATCGACCACGAACACGGTCGAGGAAAGGAGCATGATCGCGATAAAGCCCGCGATCAGGGCGGCGACGATACGGTTCATTAGCGGCTCTCCCGTTCACGCGAAGAGCGGCTGTCGCGACGCGAATTGACTTCTACTGTCTGCATGGCTTCCTGTGGCATTACGGTATTGGCTGCGGGTGCGGCCGCTGTGGCGCGCGCTGCCGCGGCCGAGGCGTCCGACGCCGCCTGCTGGGCGATCAACTTGTCGAGCGGCAGATACAGCAGATTGCTGCCCGTCTTGGCGTCAACCATGACCTTGCTGGCACTGCTGAACACTTGCTGCATCGTTTCCAGGTACATGCGGTCGCGCGTGACGGCCGGCGCCTTCTGGTACTCGACCAGCACCTGCTTGAAGCGCGACGCATTACCTTCGGAGTTCTCGGTCACCATGGCCCGGTAGGCCTCTGCTTCCTGCACCAGGCGGAATGCCGCGCCGCGTGCTTTCGGAATGACGTCATTGGCGTAGGCCTGGCCTTCATTCTTCTGGCGTTCACGGTCCTGGCCTGCCTTGACGGCATCGTCGAAGGCGGCTTGCACCTGCTCCGGCGGCTGCACGGCCTGCATCGTCACGTTGTTGATCAACACGCCAGACTTGTAATCTTCAAGAATCTGCTGCATCAATTTTTGCGTGTCGAAGGCCACTTTTTCACGGCCTTCATACAGCACGAAGTCCATCTTGCTGCGGCCGACCACTTCGCGGATCGCCGTTTCGGCAACCTGCCGCAAGGTGTCTTCCTGGTCGCGCAGGCTGAACAGCCATTCCACCGGATCTTTCAAGGTGTACTGCACCGCGAACTGGATGTCGATGATGTTTTCATCGTCCGTCAGCATCAGCGACTCGCTGGCCTGCTTGTTGCGCAGCGACGTGCGATACCCGACTTCCACCGTGCGCACCTGCGACACGTTGACGGTTTCATCGGTCTGGAACGGATACGGCCAGCGCCAGTTGAGACCGGCCGGCGCCGTGCGCGTGTATTGGCCAAACGTCAGCACGACGCCGCTCTGGCCCTCTTGCACGATGAAGGCGCCGCTGGCGAGCCAGATGAAGACGGCGATCACGCCGACCACGCCTGCGGTGATGCCGGCGCCCTTCATGTCTGGGCGCGGACCACCGCCACCGCCGTTGTTATTGCCGCCATTGTCGGGACGGTTCTTCTGTCCGAAAAAGGCGTTCAGGTGCTGATTGAAATCGCGCCACAACTGATCGAGGTCCGGCGGACCTTCGCCGGGCTTTTTGCCTTCTTGGGCTTTCTTGCCGTCGTCCTTGCGATTGCCCCAGCGGGGATCGTTCAGGGACAACTTCAAGCCTGTTTTTTTGAGTAGGGAGACAAGCATAACTATCGTGTTCCGACTTGGGAGTGGGTGGAAATCCTATCGTCCTCGCCAGGCTCTTCGTCCTGGTCCGGGGCGGCGCCATCGTGCTGGTCGTACTGACCGTCAAACTGATCTTCCTGCGGTGCTTCGTCGTTCTGATACAGGTGGGCCGAACCGGGCGCCTTCCTGGCCATCTCGACGATCGCATCGCGCAGCAGGTCGAGCCCGCTGCCCTTCTGCGCACTGACGAACACGCGACTGATCGTAGCATATTCGTCGCGCTCCACCGAAGGCTCCAGCCCGGCCGCATCGATCTTGTTCCACACGAGGATTTGCGGAATATGATCGGCGCCGATCTCTTTCAAGACCAGGTTGACCTGCTCGATCTGCTCCATGCGCACCGGCGACGCGGCGTCGACGACGTGCAGCAGCAAATCGGCATGGATGGTTTCTTCGAGCGTGGCACGGAATGCGGCCACCAGCTGATGCGGCAATTCGCGCACGAAGCCGACCGTGTCGGAGATCACCACGTTGCCCACTTCCTGCCCCAGGTAAACCCGGCGCGAGGTGGTGTCGAGCGTGGCGAACAACTGGTCGGCGACATACACGCCGGCCTTGGTCACGGCATTGAACAGGGTCGACTTGCCGGCATTGGTATAGCCGACCAGGGACACCGAGAATGTGTGATTGCGGCCGCGCGCACGGCGCTGCGTTTCGCGCTGCTTGTGCAGCTTTTCCAGACGGGCGCGCAAGGCCTTGACGCGGTCGCCGATCAGCCGGCGGTCGGTCTCGAGCTGCGTCTCGCCGGGACCGCGCAAGCCGATACCGCCCTTTTGCCGCTCAAGGTGGGTCCAGCCGCGGATCAGGCGCGTGGCCAGATGCTGCAGCTGGGCCAGCTCGACTTGCAGCTTGCCCTCGTGGCTCTTGGCGCGCTGCGCAAAGATGTCGAGGATCAGGCTGGTACGGTCGAGCACGCGCACATTCAGGCGCTTTTCCAGATTGCGCTGCTGCGCAGGCGAGAGGGCATGATTGAAGATGACGATTTCCAGGCCATCGTTGACGACGACGTCGCCAATTTCATCGGCCTTGCCGCTGCCGACGAAATACGCGGAGTCGGGACTGGAACGCTTGGCCGTGATGGTGGAAATCGGGTCTGCGCCAGCAGAACGCGACAACAGCATGAGTTCCTCCATGCTGGCGGCGAAGTCGCTGTGACCGAAGTCAACTCCGACTAGTGCCGCGCGCATGATGGCATCTGATGAGTTGTGGCGGACGCCGACGCCGATGCAAACGCATCAGCGCCGCTGGCGCGGACGGGGGCGATGGACGGTGAAAGGCGCTGGGCCGTCAAGCTCAACGCTTTACTCCGCTTCAGATTCAATATTGAGATTGACGGCACGGGCCGGCACCACTGTCGAGATGGCATGCTTGTACACCATCTGTGTCACCGTATTGCGCAGCAATACGACATATTGATCGAACGATTCGATATGGCCCTGCAATTTAATGCCATTGACCAGGTAGATCGAGACAGGAACATGCTCTTTGCGTAATGCATTGAGGAATGGGTCTTGTAACAGTTGCCCTTTGTTGCTCATAACAGCTCCGTTGTTTATGTTGTTGTGTAAGAATTGGAGGCGACTCGCTTGATTTCAAGTGCTCTCACACCTTTCAAAGAAAGAAAGATGCGTCATAGCTACTGTAACCTGTTTTCGCGATCGCTGTCGCGCATGGCGCATTAACACTTTATTATTTTCATGCAAACAGCCATTAAATGACTGTCGGCGCCGCATTATCTCCGCGGCGCCTTAATATGCACTTAATTCAGCATTTAAAACATTACTTGCTTGGCGTGCGTGCAAACGGGTTTTTACCCGTACGCAATTCAATGCGCAGCGGCGTGCCGACCAGGGCAAACGTATCGCGGAAATGTTTTTCCAGATAACGCTTGTACGGGTCGCCGACGGCGTCGAGCGCATTGCCGTGAATAACGATCACAGGCGGGTTCATGCCGCCCTGGTGCGCATAGCGCAGCTTCGGACGGATCGAACCCTTGCGGCGCGGCTCCTGCTTCTCCACGGCCTCGATCAGGGCGCGCGTCAGCTTCGGCGTCGACAAATCGCACATGGCGGCCGCATACGCGGCGTTGAGCGACTTCATCAGTGGTCCGATGTTGGTGCCTTTCAGCGCGGAAATGAAATGCATCTGCGCGAACGACAGGAAATCGAGCTTGCGGTCGATATCGATCTTGATTTCATCGCGCTCGTGCGATTGCAAGCCATCCCATTTATTCACGGCCACGACCAGCGCGCGGCCCGATTCCAGGATGAAGCCGGCGATATGCGCGTCTTGCTCCGAGATATCCTGCTGCGCGTCGAGCATCAGCACGACCACGTTGGCTTCGGAAATCGACTGCAGCGTTTTCACGACAGAGAATTTCTCGATCGCTTCGAACACCTTGCCGCGGCGGCGGATACCGGCCGTGTCGATCAAGGTGTATTGCTGGCCATCGCGCTCGAACGGGATTTCGATCGAATCGCGCGTCGTGCCCGGCATGTCGAAGGCGATCACGCGCTCTTCGCCCAGCAAGGTATTGATCAAGGTCGACTTGCCCACGTTCGGACGGCCGACGAGGGCGATCTTGATGCCGCGGTCGGTCTTTTCCAGCTCTTCAGGCTCATCCGGACGCTGCGCGAACGCCAGGTCCAGCATCACTTCGACGAGGTCGTTGACGCCGTCGCCGTGCGCCGACGAGATCGCATACGGATCGCCCATGCCCAATTCATAGAATTCGGACACGACGGCCGTGTAGCGCATGCCTTCGCTTTTGTTGACCACCAGCAAGACCGGACGGCCGCTCTTGCGCAGGAAGTCGACGATGGTCTTGTCATGCGGGGTCAGGCCTTGACGGCCGTCCACGATGAATACCACCACGTCGGCCTCGGCCACGGCCTGCTTGGTCTGCAGTGCCATCTGGTGCATGATGCCTTCCTTGGCGACGGGTTCGAAACCACCCGTATCGATGACGAGGAAGGGACGTTCGCCGACACGGCCTTCGCCATAGTGACGATCGCGCGTCAACCCAGGCAAATCCGCCACCAGCGCATCGCGCGAGCGGGTCAGACGATTGAATAAAGTCGATTTCCCAACATTGGGTCGACCTACTAGTGCAATTACCGGCTTCATTGTATTACTCGACCGCGAGAGCGGTCACTGTCCCTGATTGGGTTTGAAAAATCAAATTCGAACCGGCAACAACGGGAGCCGAAACAATCGGGCTACCGTCGGTGCTGACACGACCTATTAATGCACCATCTTCCCGTGACAGGAAGTGGATGTAACCTTGATAATCGCCAACGGCGACGCTGCGGCCGTAGGAGGCCGGCGTCGACAGGCGGCGGCGCGCCAGCGCGTCATTCTTCCAGGCGCTCTGGCCGCCTTCGCGGCTGAACGCCACGACGGCGCCCTGGTCATCGGCGGTGAACACGAAACGCTGGTCGACGGCCACGCCCACATCGGACGAGATCGGCTTGGTCCAGCGCGGCACGCCCGTGGCGGCATCGAAACAACCCGCCTTGCCTTGGTACGTGACGGCGCACACTTCGCCTTCGTACACCACCGGCGTGCCGGCGATGTCGGAGACGCGCTCCAGTTCGGTTGCGCCGCGCGGTTCGCTGACGACGACTTCCCAGCGTACCACACCGGTGGCCGCCGTCAGTGCCAGCAGCTTGCCGCCCGGCTGGGCCACGTAGATGTTCGCGCCGCCCAGCGCCATGCCCGGCGCATTGCGCAAGGTCAATGCCGGCGTGACGCGCTGCACCGTCCACTTGCGCTCGCCCGTCTTGGCGTCGAAGCCGACGATGCGGTTGTCCACACTGCGCACGACGACCACGCCCTGTCCCACGACGGGCGCCGTCAATACTTCGCTGGACGCCTGCGCCTTCCACAGCTGCTTGCCATCGGCGTCAAACGCCAGCACGGCACCCTTGGCGGCGCCGACGGCCACGACCGTGCCATCGCTGCCCGGGCTCGACGTGATGTCGCTGCCGGCCTTGACGCGCCACGTTTCACGGCCGCTGGCCGCATCGAGGCGCGCCAGCGCGCCATCGGCGCTGACCACGTACAGGCTGCTGCCAGCCAGCGCAGGCGTAAACGCGTACACGCCAGCCTTGCCGATCGAATACTTCCAGGCGTCGCGCACGGCGATGCTCGATTTTAACTCGACCAGCTTGGCCGGCTCGGCTTTCGGATCTTTCGAGGCGAACGGGTTCCAGGACGAGCAACCGGCCATCAGGGCCAACAGACTTGCAGCTACCAGCTTTTCAGTGACACGCATAAGTGTTATCCAACCTTTTTCTTGTACTTGTAAGGGCAAGGCGGGCGGCGCACAACGCCACCCGGCCCCGCCATCAGTGTTCCTGTCAGGCGGCGGCCTTGTCAGCCTTGGCCTTGTCTTCCGGTACCGTACCACCGATCGCTTCCAGTTTGACCTGGATCAGCTGACGGCCTGGATTGTTCTTGTCCGTCGCGGCCAGAGCGGCCAGATAAGCCGTGCGGGCATCGGCCAGCTTGTTTTGCGCCACCAGGATGTCGCCCTTGCGGTCGGCCACGGCACCGGCAAATTGCGCCACGGAAGCCGTTGCCAGCACTTTCAGCGCTTCATCGTAGGCTTTTTCATCCAGCAGGACACCGGCCAGGCGCAGCTTGGCGATGGCCTTGTACTCTTCCGTGCCATGCTCGGCCACCCATTGCAGCTGGGTCTTGGCCGTTTTCAGGTCGTTCGCGTCGAACGCCACCTTGGCCGCGGCCAGGGCGCTCATCTGCGCATACGCCGTGCCGCTGAAACGCGATTGCATGTCGCCAGCCGCGCGCATCACCTTGGCCGTGTCCTTGGCGGCGATGGCGTTCTGCAGTTCGTCGTACAGCTGGCCCGCTTGCGCAGCCTGCGTGCGCTGGTAGTACTGCCAGCCAGCCCAGCCGCTGTAGCCTGCCAGCGCCACGATCAGGACCCAGGTGGTCAGATTGCCATTGCGCTGCCACCAGGCCTTGAGGGTTGCCAGTTGTTCTTGTTCTTCGTGATCGTATGCCATGGGTCGTCAGTTTTAATGAGTAGTTGATCGAGGGTAGAACGGTCTTGCGTCAAATCAGTGGTGATGATGCACGTGGCCGCCAGGACCGTGGTCATGGCCGCAATCGTGGTCGCCGATGATCTGGTCCACCACGTAATCGACGACATCGTCGAACGGCACCGTGTTCTGCTGCGCGCCCGCATCGGCTTCGCGCAGGGCTTTCACCGTCGCGACATGGTTGGCGATTTCATCGTCGCCCATGATCACGGCAAACGCCGCACCGCTGGCGTCCGCCTTTTTCATTTGCGTCTTGAAGCTGCCGCCACCGTTGCTCGCTGCGCAATGTAGCACAACGTCCAGGCCGGCATCGCGAATCCGCTCGGCCAGCACGAACGCTTGCAAGCCTGCCTGCTCGCCCTGGTGCACCAGGTAGACGTCGCACTGGGCTGGCTGCTCCGGCTCGGCCGCGTCCTTCATCAGCAGCACCAGGCGTTCGACGCCCATGCCGAAACCGACGGCGGGCGTCGATTTGCCGCCAAACATTTCCACCATGCCGTCATAGCGGCCGCCGGCGCAGACCGTGCCTTGCGCGCCCAGCTTGTCGCTGACCCACTCGAACACCGTGCGGTTGTAGTAATCGAGGCCGCGCACCAGGCGTGGATTGATGATGAAGGGAATATTGTTGTGGTTCAGAATCTTCTGCACGTCGTGGAAATGGGCCAGCGATTCCTCGCCCAGGTACTCGAGCAGCTTCGGCGCGCCATTAACCAGGTCCTGCATGGCAGGGTTCTTGGTATCCAAAATGCGCAGCGGATTGCTGTGCAGGCGGCGCTTGGCTTCTTCGTCGAGCAGCTCGCTGTGGCTTTCCAGGTAGGCGATCAGGTCGGCGCGATGGCGCAGGCGCTCGGCCGCGTCGCCGATCGAGTTCAGTTCCAGGCGGATGCCTTCCAGGCCCAGGTCATCCCACAGGCGGCGCGTCATCATGATCAGCTCGGCGTCGATGTCCGGGCCCGTGAAGCCGATGGCTTCCGCGCCGAACTGGTGGAACTGGCGGTAGCGGCCCTTTTGCGGACGCTCGTGGCGGAACATCTGGCCCTTGTACCACAGGCGTTTCGGGCCTTCGTAGACGAGGTTGTGCTCGACAACGGCGCGCACCACGCCGGCCGTGCCTTCAGGACGCAGGGTCAGGTTGTCGCCGTTCATCGAATCGGTGAACGAATACATTTCCTTTTCCACGATATCGGTCACGGCGCCGATGGCGCGCGCGAACAATTTCGTTTCTTCCACGATCGGCGTGCGGATCTGCTGGAAGCCATAGCTTTGCAGTACGGATTGCGCCGTGTTTTCAAACAGTTCCCACAGCGGGGCGTCAGCTGGCAGGATATCGTTCATGCCTTTGACGGCGGTGATTTTGTCGAGCTTTTTATTTTCGGACATAGTGTTCTTCTTTGCTTTAACTTGATTGCCGGATGACGCGCACAGCGCTAATCCGACCTACGCCGTTGCCGTAGCGGCGGCGCCGTAATGGCTTTTAACATAATTGAGGACGATGTCCTGGAATTCCTCGACGATGCGTTCGCCGCGCAGGGTGACGACTTTTTCACCGTCGACAAACACGGGCGCGGCAGGCGACTCGCCCGTGCCGGGCAGGCTGATGCCGATGTTCGCATGCTTCGATTCGCCGGGACCGTTGACGATGCAGCCCATGACGGCCACGTTCATCGCTTCCACGCCCGGATACGATTTCTTCCACTCCGGCATCTGCTCGCGCAGATACGTCTGGATGTTGTCGGCCAGCTCCTGGAAGGTGGTCGACGTCGTGCGGCCGCAACCGGGACAGGCGATGACCATGGGCGCGAACTTGCGCAAGCCCATGGTTTGCAAAATTTCCTGGCCGACGATGACTTCACGCGTGCGGTCGCCGCCCGGTTCGGGCGTCAGCGAAATGCGGATGGTGTCGCCGATGCCTTCCTGCAGCAGCACGGCCAGGGCCGCCGTCGAAGCGACGATGCCCTTGCTGCCCATGCCCGCTTCCGTCAGGCCCAGGTGCAGCGGATAATCGCAGCGCTGCGCCAGTTCGCGGTACACGGCGATCAGGTCCTGCACGCCCGAGACCTTGCACGACAGGATGATCTTGTCGCGCGCCAGGCCCAGTTCTTCGGCGCGCACGGCGTTTTCAATCGCCGACGTCAC
The DNA here is from genome assembly GCF_059617945.1 of Janthinobacterium sp. BCJ23. Taxonomy (NCBI): domain Bacteria; kingdom Pseudomonadati; phylum Pseudomonadota; class Betaproteobacteria; order Burkholderiales; family Oxalobacteraceae; genus Janthinobacterium; species Janthinobacterium sp. BCJ23. The sequence goes on from NZ_JCAQAW010000007.1 coordinate 229,242, forward strand.
CAGCGCTTCATACATGACGGCTTGCGCCGGCCACGGTTCGGCGCGGCCCGCGTTTTCATCCATGATGCGTGCCAGCAAGGCTTGATCAAGGCTGCCCCAGTTCACGCCGATGCGCACCGGCTTGTCGTAGCGGCAAGCCGCTTCGATCATCTGCGCAAATTGCGTGTCGCGCTTGGCGCCCTTGCCCACGTTGCCCGGATTGATGCGGTACTTCGACAACGCACGCGCGCAATCGGGGTAGTCGTTGAGCAGGGTATGGCCGTTGTAATGGAAATCGCCGACCAGCGGCACGTCGATATCCATTTTGTCGAGCTGCTCGCGGATGTAGGGCACGGCCGCAGCCGCTTCCGGACGGTCCACCGTCAGGCGTACCAGTTCCGAACCGGCACGCGCCAGTTCCTTGATCTGGATCGCCGTGCCGATGGCGTCGGCCGTATCCGTGTTCGTCATCGACTGCACCACCACGGGGGCGTCGCCGCCCACCCAGATCTGGCGCTGGCCGTGCGCGATCAGCACCTTGCGGCTGTCGCGCCGGCCGGATGGACCGGAGCCGATCGCTGTTTTCGAGGTAGCCATAATATTATCTTCTGAGTTTGCTTGAACGGTTACTGCAATTATTTGATGCTGACGCGCGAGATCGTGCCGCCGGCAACGGTCGGCAGCTCCAGCTTGGCGCCGCGCAAGGTTGCCTGCACCACACCGGGCTTGCCCACCACCAGGGTGGCCGGGCCCGTGATATCGAACGTTTCCGTGCTGCCCGCCTTGACCATGCGCGAAATCAGCGGCGTGCTGCCAGGGCGGCGGATTTCCACCCAGGAATCCTGCTCCACTTTCAGCACCAGCGCATTCGCGCCCACGGCAGGGGCAGCGGTAGACGCAGGCGGCGTGACGGCGGCCGTCGCAGCTGTCGCAGGGGCTGGCACGGCGGCTGGCGGCACGGCGGCGGCCGGCGCCGAAGCGATGGCGGCAGCCGGAGCGCCCGTCTGCGTATCGTTGCCTGGTGGCGGCGGTACGGAAATCAGGGGCACGGACGGCGACTGCACGGGCGTCAAGTCCTGGCCCGGCTTGACCAGGGTCGTTTCCACGGGGCCCACTTCCGCATGCGATGTTTCCTTCCCGGCCTGCGAGGACAGCAGGCTGGCCGGCACATAACCGAGTTTATACGCGCCAAAGGCGGCCGCCACGACGACGGCCACGGCGCCGGCGATCCACAGGGGCGTCTGGTTCGACGAGCGCTGCGTCATCGACGGGAAGCGCGATTCGGAAAACGTGGCGGAAATTTCACGCCGTACGGGCGCGGCCGGGTCTTGCGCCGGCGCCGGGTGGACTTCGATCATGGCCACCAGCGGTGCCGCGTCGAGACGCACGACCTTGGCGTAGGCGCGCACGAAACCGCGCACCACGGCCAGGTTCGGCAAGGCCGCCATGTCGCCCTCTTCCAGCGCGACCACCTGGCGCGGCGCCAGCTTGAGCTGGTCGGCCACCTGCTCCACCGGCCAGCCCAGCGCTTCGCGCTGCGCCTTCAACTGCGCGCCTGCCAACGCCAGATTGCCCTGGGGCTGCTGCTGAGGCGTTTCTGCCCACTCTGAATTCATTGGTATCCCTGTCTCACTCATCAAACGCCCCATTTTGATAAGCAGCATATTCGGGGGAGCCGGAATGGTGGTTGCGCAAATGCGCCCCCAGGCCAGCTTCCGCACCCGCATCCCCGAGCTTATGCTGCACCTTGATCCCGAGCCACAGCACATCGGCCGACTGGCTCTCCATTGTTACTATCTTACCGAGCCGCTGCAAATAATAAGCCGCCTGTCGGTAGTCTTGCTGTTGGTAATACACGCGCACCAGGCCGGCGTTCGTCACTGCCACGTCCGGTGCGATGCGTACGGCGCGCATCCAATACGCGCCCGCACGCGGGTAATCGTTCAGGGCCAGGCTGCAGGCGCCCCCATTGTTGAGCGCTTTTTCCGGCGACACATACGTCGCATCCGCCAATGCCGCATCGAAATACGCCAGCGATTGCGCGGCGCGTCCCGTCTGGCACAAAAACAGGCCGTAATTATTGCTCAACTCAGGATTGTGGGGCGCAAGGCGCAAAGCGTAAAGGAAATCTTTCTCGGCAGACGCAGTTTGCCGCTGGGCCGCAAGGATCAGGGCGCGCACGCCATATGCTTGCGCATCGTTCGGCGCCAGTTGCACGGCTTGCTGCGCTTCGGCCAGGGCCACGTCGAGCTGGCCTTGCGCATAGTACGCGCTGGCCAGCTGCAAGCGCAGCGCGGCACGCTCCGGCGCACCCGCCTGCACGTCCTTGGCGATAGTCTGCGGCGTGGAAGAGGCACAGCCGACCAGCAGCACGGCCAGGCAAACAGCGGCCACAGCAAGCGAGCGTTGGTAAGCCATGCCTTCCCTCATCAGGAGCGGATCTCCACGATCTTGCCGAAATTGGCGCCAAATTTCTGTTGATACTCAGTCATCTTTTCCATGCGCTCCTGCACCCGGGTGCGGTCCTTGACTTCGCCGGCCAGCTGGCCGCAGGCCGCATCAATATCATCGCCGCGCGTCTTGCGCACGGTGGTGATGATGCCGCCATCCATCAGCACTTGGGCGAACGCCTTGATGCGCGGGTTTTTCGAACGGAACAGGCCCGACTCGGGGAAGGGGTTGAACGGGATCAGGTTGAACTTGCAGTTCACGCCGAACTCGCGGTCTTGCACCAGCGCCAGCAGTTCGCGCGCATGCTCGTCGCTGTCATTGACGCCGTCGAGCATGCAGTATTCAAACGTGATGAAATCGCGCGGGGCGAATTCCAGGTAGCGCTTGCAGGCCGCCATCAATTCCTTCAGCGGGTATTTCTTGTTCAGTGGAATCAAGCCATCGCGCAAGGCATCGTTCGAGGCGTGCAGCGAGACGGCCAGGGCCACCGGCACTTCCTGCGACAGCTTGTCCATCATCGGCACGACGCCCGACGTCGACAGGGTCACGCGGCGGCGCGACAGGCCGTAGGCATTGTCGTCGAGCATCAATTTCAGGGCCGTGACGGTCGGCTCGAAGTTCAGCAGGGGCTCGCCCATGCCCATCATGACCACGTTGGTGATCTGGCGTTCGCCTTTCGGGCCCGGTTCGATGCCCTTGGTGCGGCGCAATTCGAATTCCGCCATCCACAGCTGGCCGATGATTTCGCCCACACTGAGGTTGCGGTTGAAGCCTTGCTTGCCCGTCGAGCAGAAACGGCAGTTCACGGCGCAGCCGGCCTGGGTCGAGATGCACAGGGTGCCGCGGTTTTCTTCCGGAATGAACACGGTTTCCACGGCATTGCCATTGCCCACGTCGACCAGCCACTTGCGCGTGCCATCCGTCGACGTATGGTCGCTGATGATGGCCGGGGCGCGCACTTCGGCGCGCGTGGCCAGCTTGTCGCGCAGCGACTTGGCCAGGTCCGTCATGGCGTCAAAGTCGGAGGCGCCGAACTGGTGTATCCAGCGTTGCAATTGTTTCGCACGAAACGGTTTCTCTCCCAACTCGGCGCAGTAGGCGATGAGTTGCGCGGGATCGAGGTCCAGCAAGTTGGTGAGGGTCGTCGTATTCATGATCTTGTCTATTCTAAAAATCCGTCCCCGCGCGCATCCGGAGCGAAAACTCCACAGCGCAGCGGGAACAGGGGGTGATAAGTTATTTCACAGATAACGCCAGGAAATAACGTTATCTAAGGCAATTAAGCCTTCAGTTCTGGGAAGAAGTAAGCGATTTCCACTTTAGCAGCTTCGACAGCGTCGGAACCGTGTACGGCGTTTGCGTCGATCGAATCGGCGAAATCGGCGCGGATCGTGCCTTTTTCTGCTTTCTTCGGATCGGTCGCGCCCATCAGGTCACGGTGGGCCAGAACGGCGTTTTCGCCTTCCAGGGCTTGAATCATGACTGGACCGGAAACCATGAAGTCGACCAGATCCTTGAAGAAGCCGCGTTCTTTGTGCGCTGCGTAGAAGCCTTCAGCTTGTTCGCGCGACAGTTGGGTCATGCGTGCTGCAACGATTTTCAGGCCAGCGTTTTCAAAACGCGAGTAGATTTGACCGATTACGTTTTTTGCAACTGCGTCTGGTTTGATGATCGACAGGGTGCGTTCGATTGCCATGTGTGAAAACTCCAATAAAAAGAAAGGTTTAAAACGGTAAATTGAGAACTCAATCAACCTTTGATTTTACCATACTCCACCCCATATCACCCAGACAGGCAGGGGGCATCTTGCCGCCCTCCCCCTGTTTAATGAAATCTTAAGCTGCTTTTTTGGCAAATTCCGGCCCTCATGCTATCCTTGAGTAAAGCAGTAATTTGAATTGACAACACGGAGGCACTATGAATCAGAACATGCAACGCACCTTTGACCTGTCGGGGGGCATGCAGCAAGTCCGCCATCAGGTCTTGCGCAACACTTACTGGCTGCTGGCGCTGTCCATGATCCCGACCGTGCTGGGCGCCTTCATCGGCGTGCAAATGCATTTGCCGATGCTGACCGGCGGCATGGGCTTCATCATCTTCATGGCCGTCGCATTCGGCTTCATGTACGCGATTGAAAAGACGAAGAACTCGGGCCTCGGCGTCGCCGTCCTGCTGGGCTTCACCTTCTTCATGGGCCTGATGCTCACGCCTATCCTGACGCGCACGCTCGGCTACTCGAACGGCGGCATGCTGATCATGACGGCATTCGGCGGCACGGCCACCATCCTGGCCGTGATGGCGACGATCGCCACGGTCTCGAAGCGCGACTTCTCGGCCATGGGCAAATGGCTGTTCGCCGGCGTGATCGTGCTGATCCTCGCATCGGTGGCAAACATTTTCCTGGGCCTGTCGGCACTGTCGATCGTGATCTCCATGGTCGCCATCGCCATCTTCTCGGCCTACATCCTGTATGACGTGCAGCAGATCATCAACGGCGGCGAGACCAACTACATCTCGGCCACCCTGCGCATCTACCTGGACGTGTACAACATCTTCACCAGCCTGCTCTCTTTGCTGGGCTTCGCCGGCGGCAGCCGCGACTAAGCATTGCGCTTAAACGAAAAGCCGACCCTCGGGTCGGCTTTTTTACGTCCACAGCATTTACTTGATTCTCTCCGCCACCTCGAGCAGGCAGGCGCGGGCGCGGTCCAGGGTCGGGTTGTCGCGCTGGGCTGCGTAGACGGCGTAGGCGGAATGCGAGAATTCGGGCGCGTCGCGCACGCGGTGCAGCAAGCCCGCATCGAGATAGGGTTGCGCGCTGCCGATGCGGAAGTAACTGGCGCCGCCCACTTCCAGCAGGTAGACGAGGGCCAGCGGGCCCAGCGAGATCGACACGGGCGGGCTGCTCAGCTCCGGGTAGGCCGCCTGGTGGTTCGCGGCAAACGCCGGCCCCCAGTCCACGTACACATAGGTATCGGCATGCATCTGCCCGTCCGCGCGCGTGGTCACCATCACGAGCTTTTCCTCGGCCAGCAATTCGCTGGCCAGGCCCGGCCGCTGGGGCGGGTTGTACAGAACGGCCAGGTCGAGCGAGCCGTCGTGCACGGCGTCGAGCAGGCGCGCGGGACTGTCAACTTCCGCGCGCAAGGCGATCTCGGGACAGTCGCGGCTCATGCGTATCAGCCAGTCGCCGAGCAGCGGCGGCCACAAGCTCAGTTCGCAGCCGATACTGACGGCGTCGTCGCGCCCCGGCGGCAAGGCCACCTGATGGCGCGCCCGCTCCCACACCTGCACCATCGTGGCCGCATGGCGCATGAAGCGCTCCCCGGCCGGCGTCATGCGCGCGCCCGCCTTGTTACGCACGAACAGCTGGCGCCCCAGCTGCTGCTCCAGGGTGCGGATGCGGGCGCTGACGGCCGTCTGCGTCACGTGCATGCGCTCGGCGGCCATGATGAAGCTGCCGCAGGACGCCACTTCGAGGAAGGTACGCGCTTGATTGATATCCATCAATCCATGATATCAGCTGACACGTTCATAGCCGCCCAATACGCCCTGCTTCGACAGCACCCACTGCCACAGTTGCAGGTCGCGCGCGCGGAAAGCACCGGCGCAGGACAGCAGATAGTAGGACCACATGCGGTGGAAGCGCTCGCCCAGCTGGGCGGCAAAGCGCGGCCACGCCAGCTCAAAATTGGCATGCCAGGCCATCAGGGTCTTGTCATAGTCGGCGCCGAAGTTGTGCAAGTCCTCGGCCACGAACAGATCGTCCATGGCGTCGCCGATCTGGCCGACCGATGGCAGGTCGCCATTCGGAAAGATGTATTTGTCGATCCACGGATCGCACGTGGAATGGCGCTTGTTTTTGCCTATCGTGTGCAGCAGGAACAGGCCGTCGTCTTCCAGGCAGCGGTGCGCCACTTCCATGAAGGTGCGGTGATTCTTGTGGCCCACGTGCTCGAACATGCCGATGCTGACGATGCGGTCGAATTTCTCATCGGTGTCGCGGTAATCCTGCAGGCGGAAGTCCAGCTGCTCGCCGCCCGGCATGGCGCGCGCATACTCTGCCTGCGCTTGCGAGATCGTCACGCCCACGCACCGCACCTGGTATTTTTCCGCCGCATAGCGCATGAAACTGCCCCAGCCGCAGCCGATATCGAGCACGCGCATGCCCGGCTCCAGGCGCAGCTTGCGGCAGACCAGATCGAGCTTGGCCTCCTGCGCCTCGGCCAGGTTGGCCGCATCCTTCCAGTAGCCGCACGTGTACGTCATGCGCGGGTCGAGCATGGCCGCATAGAAAGCGTTGCCCAGGTCGTAGTGCTCCTTGCCCACCATCCAGGCACGGCGTTCCGTCTGCAGATTGAACAGGCGCGCGGTCAGCGCGTGGAAAGCCAGGCGCATGGGGCGCACGTCATCGGCCACCCTGGCGCGCAGCAAATGGCAAAAGAATTCATCGAGCTGCTGCGCATCCCAGTCACCGTCCATGTAGGCTTCGCCCAGGCCCAGGTTGCCGCTGGCAAAGGCGCGCTCGGGCACGCCCGGCTTGCGCAGCTGCATGTCCCACGCGGCGCGGCCATTCAAATGGATATCGGCCCTGGCCAGCAGCTCGGCCGCTTCGCGGGTCAGCCTTGTGTCGAGCCGAAGTTCAGTACGATCTGCTGGTGCTTGCTGTAACTGTGTCATGTGCTGCGTGTTCATGCCCTGCCGCCTCCAGATGGTTGGTACTGGCGCCGCGCCAGCCATCAAATTATCCGCCCGCCACCGCTATCTGGATAATGAAACATCATGGCCATTCATATCAAAATAATTGCTGCAAAATGACTTGAATCAATTATTTTATGGAAATATCTTATACAAGAAGCGCACCGTAGCATGAAAAAAGCCGCCCATAAGGCGGCTGTTCGCGGCATCTTGGCCGCGCCATCAGAAGTCGTGATTCGATGGATACTTGCTGTAAAAATCGTTATCCCATTTGAAGTTGGTAAACGCCACCGTCATCGATACGTCGAGCGCTTCGACGAAATGCCAGCAGCCGACGGGCAAAAACAGGATCTCGCCCGGCGCCAGCACGCATTCGCGCACCTGCACGTCGGCCATCAGCGGATAGCGCCGCACGTCGATGTCGCGCCCGTCGACTGGCGTAAAACAGTGGCGCTGGTTGTACACGCGCGCCACCTCGCAGGCGGCCATGATGCGCAGCCGCTTGCGCCCTTTGACCTGCGCCATGAAGTTGTTCGTCAGGTCGTGGTGGAATGGCGTCACGGTGCCGGCCGGGCCGAACCACAGAAAGCCCGTGCGGCCGCCATCCTGCTTCAGGTATTCGGGCAGCTGGCCGATATCGTCCCACAGCTCGCGCAAGGCTTGCCGGTTCTGCGAATCGTTATTCGCCGTCATGTAGAAATCGTTGGTCGCGCCGCTGCCCTCAACCAGGCTGGCGTACTCGCCAAACGCCATCTTGCGCTTGTGGGCCACGCTGTTCATCTCGTACTGATCGTCCGCCTCGCGGCCGAACTGCACTTCCACTTCGCGCTGCGCGTAATGCTCGCGGAAATAGGCGGGGCTCCACTTGGCCATGGCGGGCCAGTCGTCCATCATGCCCGTGATGATGACGGGCTGGTTGGTGGAGTAGTATTCATCCAGGAATTCCTGCGCGGAGAGCTTGTCGCGGCGGGGGATCTCGGGGTCGCGCAGCTGGTTCAGCTTGCGCTGGATATCGATCACCCAGTCGCGCTTGGCCAGGCGGTTCGACAGGCGCACGGCGCCGGCAAGATACGGGCTTTGCAGCGCCAGCTCGATTTCGCGGCGCGCCAGGGGCTCCGCGATGCCGGCCTGTTGCAGCACCGGCATCAGCGCCGACGGGTGGCTGCCCAGCATGAGGTTTTCCGCAATCCAGCTGCGCCACTCGCGGCTCAGTTCCTGTTCCGGATGTTTTACTCCGAATGTCGATACCGCCGCCATCGCCCGTCTCCTGTTTTTTATGTGAACAAGCGGCCGGGCAGCAATGCCGCCCGGCCGCGTCTTACTCTACTCCAGTGTTACCGCACTTTCCACACCTCGGTCGCCAGCACGCCATTCGCGTCGCCATCGAGTTCCCACGAGAACGCGCCGCGCAAGCCCTGGTCCTTCACATATTTCACCTTGGTGCCAATGACGGTCGGATCGTCATAGCTCCACCACTGGCCACCCGCACCCGTGTACAGGTACAGCTGCTTGGTCACGGGATGGTAGTAGCGCGTACCGGCCTTGGCGACGAGGATTTTGTAGTCCTCGATGCCCGACTCGTACGTGCCCGGCGCCGTGCCCGTGGCCGCCTGGTACAGGCCATCGCCGTTCGGCCCTGGCGCCACGCCCGTCCAGCCGCGGCCATAGAACGGTATGCCCAGCAGCAGTTTGTCGCGCGGAACGCCGGCGGCAATCATGTACTGCACCGCCTTGTCGCCCACGTATTCGCGCGCCATGCCCGTCGACGGATCGGCAGGGTCGGCAAACAGCTGGGCGTTGAAGTTGGTGCTCGTTTCCCAGCCGCCGTGGAAGTCGTAGGTCATCAGGTTGATCCAGTCCATGTACTGCGAGTACAGGGCCGGTTCCGTGTTGTCGATCTTGTCCTTGCCGGCGCCGACAGCCGCCGTCAACAGGTAGCGCTTGCCGTTGGCCGCACCGAGCGCATCGAGCTGGCTGCGGAATTCCGCCATCAGCAAGGTGAAGTTGCGCTTGTCATTCGGGCTGACCGTGTTGTACGGCTGGCCGCCGCCGACCGGATATTCCCAATCGATGTCGATGCCGTCAAAGATGTTGGCTGCCGCGCCCACGCCGCCGCGACCGCCCTGCACCGGCAGGTTGCCCTTGATGTAGATGTCGATGCACGAGCGCACCATCTGCTTGCGCAGCGCATCCGTGGCCGAACCGACGGAGAAGTTCTTCGACCAGCTCCAGCCGCCCAGCGAAATGAACAGCTTCAGGTTCGGGTGCGCCGCCTTCAACTTTTTCAGCTGCAGGAAGTTGCCCGACAATGGAGCGTCCCATGGAATGACCTGCCCATCGACGGTGCGCTTCGGCGTGCGGATGTAGTCGGCCTCGGCATCGCCGCCCGTGCCCGCATCGGGCGAATTCGGATTTGTCGCGCCCGGCTCGGCCTTGGTGATCATGCCGCATTCATAACCGCCGTTTTTCGGGTAGATATTGCCGAAGGCGTAGTTGATGAAGGTCAGCTTGTCAGCCACGCCGCTCGTGTGCACGTTCGCCACTTCATAGTCGCGGCCATACACGCCCCACTGCGCGAAATAGGAACCGACTTCGCGGCCCGTTGGGGTCGGCGTTGGGGTTGGCGTCGGCGTCGGCGTCGGCGTTGGGGTTGGAGTAGGTGTCGGTGTAGGTGTCGGAGTCGGTGTTGGCGTTGGAGTAGGCGTCGGAGTCGGAGTCGGCGTGGTGCTGCAGATCTCCTGGCTGGTCCACGGCTTACCTGTGCCGGCGCCGCCGCTGCTGGTCGACGGGTTGTCGCCCTGCGTCCAGTAATTGGCGCGGTAATTCGTGCCAGCATAGCTGACAGTGGCGCCCGCACTGTAAGCCGTGCCGGCCGCCCACGCCAGTGCGCAGGTGCCGCCGGTTGGCGTCGGGGTCGGCGTAGGCGTTGGGGTCGGCGTTGGTTCCGGTGTCGGGGTGGGCGTCGGCGTCGGGGTGGGAGTCGGCGTCGGGGTCGGTGTGGTGCCGCCGTCGCAAGTGCCGCCGGCGCTCCACAGGCTCGGCGTGGAGACGGGATTCCAGCCCGAGCCCACGTGATCGGTCTGCGTCACCAGGGCCGTGTAGTTGGCCCCCAGGTACGTGACCACCGTGCCCGCGTTGTACGTGCCGCCCTCCTGCCACGGCACGCAAGCGACGACCGTGCTGGCCGCCAGCAATTGCGAACCAGCAGGTGCGCCGGCGTCACCGCCGCCACCGCCGCATGCCGCCAGCACGCCACCGCTGGCCAGACATACCATCATGTTCCTGATTGTTTTTTTGAGTATTAAATTTTCCACGTTGTCTCCTGTTCAGGTTTGCAGAAATGCCACTCTGCTTTGTAAATAACTACCCTGTGATCTTGTTTTTTTGCAGTTGCAAGAACAGCATGCTGCTGAAAAAATAGGCGGTCAAGTGGTTTTGAAGTGGCATCAAAGTGAGCAATACCACTTCGAACAGAAAGCGCAGCGGAGGGTGCAAACGGCGTGTTGTCCTACTGGACAATGAAAAAACGGCAGAGGGAGGATGAAAAAAGACGCTGGAACGGGAAAAGACAGACCAGTTTTATAACACGGTGTAAGTGGTATTGGGGTGGAGGCAGAACAAAGGGTGGAACCTGTGCAAGCGGCCGGGATACCCTCGGCGCGCCTGAAAAACGTTCAGAGCAAGGCGCCTTGCCGAAGACAGTACGAATAGTACGGCTAGGCAAGGCAACGCAGCTATGGACGTTTTCTCAGGTGTGCCATCAGAGCAGATCAAATACGGCCATCGACTCCACGTGGGAAGTATGGGGGAACATGTTGACCACGCCCGCCTTGCTCAGCACATAACCCGCTTCCAGCGCCAGGATGCCGGCGTCGCGCGCCAGGGTCGACGGGCTGCACGAGACGTAGACGATGCGTTTCGGCATCAGATCGGGACGCACTTGCGACAGGCCGACCAGCGCCTGGCACAGGGCCATGGCGCCGTCGCGCGGCGGGTCGACGAGGATGCGGTCGAACTTGCCCAGCGCGATCAGATCGTCCGTCGTCACTTCGAACAGGTTACGCGTCGAGAACGAGGTTTTTTCCGCCAGGCCATTGGCCAGCGCGTTTTCCAGCGCCCGCTCCGTCAGGGTGGTGCTGCCTTCGATGCCGACCACTTCGCTGCCTTGCGTGGCCAGCGGCAAGGTAAAATTGCCCAGACCACAGAACAGGTCGGCCACGCGGTCCGTCGGCTGCACTTCCAGCAGACGCAGCGCTTTCGACACGAGCACGCGGTTGATGTGGTGGTTCACCTGCGTGAAATCGACGGGCTTGAATGGCATCTTGACGCCGAATTCCGGCAGCAGGTAGTGCAATTGCTTGTCGAGCGGGTAGAACGGCACGGCCGTTTCCGGGCCTTTCACCTGCAACCACCATTGCACGCCGTACTCGTCGGCAAAGGCTTTCAATTTCGTTTCGTCGTCCGCCGTCAACGGCGCCATGATGCGCAAGACCATGGCGGTCACGTCTTCGCCCACGGCCAGCTCGATCTGCGGCATCTGGTCGAAGATGGACAGCGAAGCAATCAATCCACGCAGGGGCAGCAGCATGGCCGAGATATGCGGCGGCAGGATTTCGCAGCTATCCATGTCGGCGACAAACGCCGATTTCTTTTCATGGAAACCCACCAGCACAGCGTCTTTCTTCTTGACGTGGCGCACGGACAGGCGCGCGCGGTAGCGGTAGCCCCAGGTCGGGCCATACATGGGGCGCATGATGCTTTGCGGACGCACCTTGCCGATATGCCACAGATTGTCTTCCAGCACGCGCTGCTTGATCGCCACCTGCGCCGACGGTTCCAGGTGCTGCATCGAGCAGCCGCCGCAATTGTCGAAATGCTTGCACTTGGGCGTCACGCGCATCGATGATTCGCGGTGCAGCGCCGTCATGCGGGCCATTTCCCAGTTCTTCTTTTTCTTGAACGTCACAAAGCTCACGCGCTCGCCCGGCAATGCGCCTTCGACAAACACGACCTTGCCCGGCGAGCCGTCTTCGTTCTCAATATGGCCAACGCCACGGGCGTCCATGTCGAGCGATTTGATTTCGATGATATTTTCTTGCATAGCGATCAATAGGTAAGAGTGGGCCAGGACGCAGGGCCGCGCTGGAACTTGAAAGAATGGGGGAAAGGTCAGGCGCCGCGAGCGGGGCGTATGATAGCAGATGCGGCCCCGGAAATACCGGGACCGGGCGTCCTACAATAATGAGTCGCGCACGACGCCGCGTGCGGCCATGGCCCGTTTGAGCTTGATCAAGGCTTCCTGCTGGATCTGGCGCACGCGCTCGCGCGTCACGCCCATCTCCTCGGCCAGGGTTTCCAGGGTGGCCGGATCGTCGTTGTCGAGGCCGAAACGGCGCATGATGACGACGCGCTGCTTGTCGGGCAGCTTGGTCAGCCAGTCGCGCACGAGCACCGTCATTTCATGGTGTTCGGCGCGCGCGTCGGGGCTGTCTTCGCTGGCGCCGGGCAGCATGTCCATCAGCGACGACTGCGGGTCGTTGTCGAGCGGCGCGTCGAGCGAGGTGGCGTGCTCGGACAGGGCCAGGATATCCTGCACCTCCTCCACGGGACGGCCCACCAGATGGGCGATGTCTTCCGCCGTGGCATCCTTGCCGTCGTGGTGCTGGGCTTCCAGGTGGTATTTGCCGCGCAGGATCTGGTTCAGTTCACGCACCATGTGCACGGGCAGGCGCACCGTGCGCGCCTGGTTCATGATGGCGCGCTCGATGCTCTGGCGTATCCACCAGGTGGCGTACGTGGAAAAGCGGAAACCGCGTTCCGGCTCGAACTTGTCGATGGCCCGCATCAGGCCGATATTGCCCTCCTCGATCATGTCGAGCAAGACCACGCCGCGGTTGATGTAATGCTTGGCGATCGACACGACGAGGCGCAGGTTGTGCTCGATCATGGTTTGCCGGGCTTCGAAATTGCCCTGCTTGGCAAGGGTGGCGTAATGCACCTCTTGCGGCGCCGTCAGCAGGGGCCGCGTGCCGATCTGGTTCAGATAGTGCTGCGTGGTATCGGTCGACAGCTCGGCCGCCAGCACTTTTTTCAGTTCATCGACACTTTCGACCACCACGCTGACGCTGGCCACCTCGCCGCCCTCGCCCGCGTCGACGGCGTCAATGCCGTCGAGCTCGCCGATATCGTCCGTCACGACTTCGTCTGCCCCGTCTTCCGGCAGTTCCGGGTCATCTTCCAGCTGATCGTGCGGCGCGTGTGTCATTGCTTTACCTAACGGTTAGGCAGGAATTTCGAAGGGTCGACAGGCTTGCCCTGCTGGCGGATTTCAAAGTGCAGCTTCACGCGGTCGGCATCGGAATCGCCCATTTCAGCGATGGCCTGGCCTTTGTTGACGTTCTGCCCTTCCTTCACCAGGATGCTGCGGTTATGCGCATACGCCGACAATAAACTATTACTGTGCTTCACGATGACAAGATTACCATAACCACGGATTCCGCTCCCGGCATACATGACTTTTCCCGCGCCGGCGGCCACCACTTGCTGGCCCGCCTTGCCGGCGATATCGACGCCCTTGTTCTTGCCTTCGTCGAAAGTGCCGATGACCTTGCCTTCGGAAGGCCACATCCAGCTGATCTTGTCTTCGCCAGGCGCCGATGCCGCAGGGGCTGCCGCGGCGGCGGCGGCCGGTGCAGCGGCGACAGTTGCCGCCGGCGCTGGCGCCGGTTTGGCGTCGCTGGTGCCGCCATCGGCGCGCAGCTCGGCCAGGGTGGCGTCGGAATAGGCGCGCTTCTCGCCGCGCGGACCCGTTTTCTTCGGCACGACAGGCGCGGCCGGCTTGATTTCCGTCGACGGCGGCATGACGATGGCCGACGTTTGCGCGCCGCCCGTGTCGCCAGTTGGCGGCAGCACGCGCAGCACCTGGTCGACCTTGATGTCGTTCGGGTTGCTCAAGTCGTTCCAGGTCACCAGGTCACGGTAATTCTGCCCGTGCTCGAGGGCGATGCGCAACAGGGTGTCGCCGCGCTTGACCGTGTAATAGGCCGGGTCACGGTCGCGCGGATCGCTGGCGGCGGCGCTGCTGCTCGATGGGTGGCGCTCCACGACGGGCGCCTGGACGCCGGTCGTGCCGCAACCGCTCAACAGCGCGGCCAAGGTGATGCTACATAGAAGTATGTTACTTTTCTTAATCATTCGCATGTAATTGTATGTCCTGCTTGCTAGCTGATCCGGGGATCATATGGTGCCCGGGCGCAAAGGCACGAAATGGCAATCTTCCAGGGTCTGGCTGGTCCATTCCATTTTCCCCACCCGGGTAATGAGTTGTAAGTGTTGCAATTTAGCCCCCACCGGCGCAACCAGACGCCCGCCGGGCGCCAGCTGTTCCAGCAAGGCTTGCGGGACTTCCAGGCCGGCTGCGGCAAGGATGATCCCGTCGAAGGGCGCCGCCTGCGGCAGGCCAAGCATACCATCTCCGTACTGCAAGCGCAGATTCGACACGCGCAGCGGGCGTAGATTGGCCTTCGCCAGCTCGTGCAGAGGCCGGATGCGCTCGATCGAATACACCTCCTTCGCCACCAGCGACAGCACCGCCGCCTGGTAGCCGCAACCGGTGCCGATTTCCAGCACGCGCTGCAGCTTGCCGCCCTGGCGCATCACTTCGATCATGCGCGCCACGATGTACGGCTGCGAAATGGTCTGGTGGTGGCCGATGGGCAAGGAGGCGTCGATATACGCCTGCGACGCCAGCGCCTCGTCCATGAACATATGGCGCGGCACAGCTTGCAGCGCGTCGAGCACGACCTGGTCCTTGACGCCCTGCTTCGCCACGCGGGCCACCATGGCCCGACGCACAGCTTCCGAGACGAGCGGGTTTTGCCGCGGCGGCGACACGACGGCCGGCTGCGCCCGCTCATTGGCGATCGCTTGCGCGCGCGACGGCGCGATGGCCGCATGCGCGCCATACGGCTGCGCGACGCCGCGCGCCGCGTTCTGCGCCGCATTCTGCGTGGCCGTCTGCGGCGTGGCGATCCGGGACTGGGCCAGCGACTGCCCCCCGCCCTGCCTGGCGGGCTTGCCGGCCAGCGAATCGAGGGAAAGGGGGAAGGTACGCGGCTTGTCAGTCATAGTGAGCGGTCATGCCAGGCCTTTTGCCAGTGCATCGAGTTGGGTGGTATGGGTCAGGTCGATCTGCAGCGGCGTGATCGATACTTGTCCATGTTCAACGGCATGGAAGTCCGTGCCCGGACCGCCTTCCTTGGCCGCGCCGGCCGGGCCGATCCAGAAGATTTCACGGCCACGCGGGTCGAGCGCGCGGATGACTGGCTCGGCCGAATGGCGCTTGCCCAGGCGCGTGGCCACCACGCCTTGCAATTGCTCGTAAGGGATGGCCGGGATGTTCACGTTCAGCAGATACGGTTTTTGCAGGGCGTCAAACTGGCGCTCGACGATTTCCCTGGCCACGCGCGCGGCCGCGTCCAGATTGGCCCAGCCGAACTGCGACTGGGAAAAGGCGATGGCGGGAATGCCGAACAGATAGCCTTCCGTGGCGGCCGCGACGGTGCCCGAATACAGGGTGTCGTCGCCCATGTTGGGGCCGTTGTTGATGCCGGAGACCACCAGGTCGGGGCGCTCGATGAGCATGCCAGTCAGCGCCACGTGCACGCAATCGGTGGGCGTGCCATTGACAAAGTAAAAGCCGTTGGCGGCCTTGTGCACGGACAAGGGCCGGTCCAGGGACAGCGAATTGGACGCGCCCGAACGGTTGCTGTCGGGCGCCACCACGACGATGTCGGCGATGGGTGCGAGCGCGTCGGCCAATGCCGCCAGGCCGGGCGCCAGGTAACCGTCGTCGTTACTGATAAGAATTCTCATAACGAGATTTTACCTGAAGCAATGCCCACACTGCGCATGCCGCACGCCGATAGGCAGCATTTTTTGTGCCGCCGCGCGAAGATGGCGCACCCAGGTCAGCGCTGCTCGATGCGCGCTTCCGACAACGCCCCTTCCAGCGCCTGCACTTCATCTTCCTGCAAGGCCAGCAAGGCATTCAGGTCGCCTTGCAACTTGTACATTCTTTTCAGCTGCGCCATGCCGCGCCGGCGCAGCTTGCCTGGCACGCCTGGGCGCAGCAGGCAAGACTTCAAATGTTCGGCCAGTTCGCCCGCCTGCGCATACTGTTCCCGCTCGATCATGCCTTGCAACATCGAGATCATGCTGGCCAGAGTGTCCGGCTCGGCCCCTTCGTGGCCGTTGGCGCGGCCGGCCAGGATGGTTTCCTGCAAATGCCGCGCGCCGTCGAGCACGCTGTCCGCATGCCCGGTGACGGGGGCGTTCAACAGCCGGTCGCTGCCGCTGAGCACGGCATCTTCGAGCAGGCGCGCCGCTTCGCTGTCGCCCTGCTGCTGCAGGGTGCCGGCCAATTGCGTCTTGCTGTGCAAGGTGTCGAGGTGGTCTTCGCCCAGCAGGCGCGCATGCACTTCCAGCACCTGCTCCTGCACGCTGCGCGCCGCATCGAGTTCACCGCGCCGCAGCAGCGCCTCGGCCAGCTTGCGCTGGCTCATCAGAGTTTCCGGATGGTCGAGCCCGCGCGTGCGCTCGCGCGCCGCCACCTGGTCTTCGTGCAGCTGGCGCGCGCCGGCCCAGTCGCCCTGCCCGGCCACGACGTCGGCCAGCAAGTCGCGCGTGGACAAGGTGGCCGCATGGTCGCTGCCCAGGCGCCGCTCCTGTACCTGCAGCACGGCGGCGAGCAAGCGCCGCGCACCCTCCAGGTCGCCTTCTCGCCCCAGCGCCTGCGCCAGAGCCAGCTTGCTGCGCAAGGTATCGCCATGTTCGGCGCCAAACAGGCGCTCGCGCGCCGCCACCACAGTGCCCAGCACTTGCTGCGCCTGCGCCAGCCGGCCCATGCGCAGCAAGGTGGCGGCGCGGCCATCCATCGCATCGAGGGTCAGCGGATGCTCGCCGCCCAGCTGGCGCGCGTAGGTGGCCAGCACCGTATCCTGCAGCAGCAGCGCCGCCGCCAGTTCGCCCTGCAGCAACAGGGTTTGCGCCAGGCAGGCCCGGGCGGCCAGGGTGTCGGGATGTTCGCTGCCCAGCACGCGCTCGCGCACGTCGAGCACGTCTTCTTCCAGGAAGCGGGCTTCATCGAACTTGCCCAGCTGGCGCAGCAGGCGCGCCATGCCGCTCTTGCACGCCAGGCTGTCGGGATGCTCCTCGCCGAGCAGGCGTACGCGGATCTCGACGCTCTGGCGGAAGGCATCGAGCGCCTGGGCGCTGCGCCCATCCTTGCGGTACAGCTCGCCCAAACGGGCCAGGTCGCGCGCCAGCGGCAAAGCCACGGCGCGGCCCGGCTCGGCCAGCAAGGCCTGGCGCGCTTCGCTGATGGCGCCCAGCAAGGCGATTTCACGGCTCGACTGCCAGGGGAAGTAGCCGCCCGTCAGCCACTGCAAAAAGGCTTCGAAGGTGCGCGTGAGGGAAAAGCGGTCGCCGCCCTGGTCGATGCGCACGGCCAGCTGCTCGCCATAGGCAAAGGTTTTCGTCTGCTGCAGCTGGACTTCGTCGAAATAGCTGTCGAGGGCGATCTGCGGCAAACCATAGGAAGTGCGCAGCAGGCGCTCGAACATGGGCTGGAAACCGGCGATGCCCTTGTGCGCGTCGCCGCGGCGCCACTCGGCGCGCTGCGCGCCATCGCCCATTTCTATGCGCGAGGGCAAGGGATACACGAGCAGCGGACGCTGTTCGTCTTCATGGCTGCGGCGGTACTCGATGGCGCGCGTGACGAGCGCGTCGACGCCTTCCAGGCTTTGCCGGTTCGGCGTGAAGACCACCACGAGCTTTTTCGGCAGCAAGGTGGTGCAGATGCCGGCGCTGTCCGTGCGACCCGTGCGCGAATCGACGAGCACGTAGCGGAAATGCTGGGCCAGGGTATCGGCGAAGCAGCGGAACAGGGCCGGGCACGTGTCGAACAATTGATCCCAGCGCATCTGCGCCAGGCGCTCGCTGTAGCTGGCGTCGAAGCGCCCCGCGCGCATCAGGTACAGCGGACTGCCCTGGTCGACACGCACCACGTACTGCTGCCAGTCGATGGCGTCGAGCACGCGCTGGGCCAGCGCCGCATCCTCGCGCCCAGTCCCCTGACCGCCGGCGCGCCCGCCCGCCGTTTCCAGGCTGATGCGTTCGAGCTGCTGGCGGCACGCTTCGAAGAACTCGAGCACGCCCGGTCGCTCCTCGTGCTGCTCGAAATAATGGTGCAGGCCCGGCGCTTCCATGTCCCAGTCCAGCATCAGCACGGGCACGCTGGCGTTTTCACGGCGCGCCAGCAAGACGGCGATATTCGACAGGGCCATGGTGCGGCCGGTACCGCCCTTGTAGGAATAGAAAGTGACGACTTCGCCAGGGGCGCTCAAAGGCGGCAGGGAGAGGCGTTGGCATTCCATGACAGGACCTTTTACGTGATTAACGTGGAAAGTGGGGAGGCGGAATGGCGCGCCATTCCGGTGGAATATCGGGCAACACGAAACGGCTGCAATCGTGGCCGGGCGGTGTTGACCGCTTGAGCAAGTGGTAATGCGTGGCGATGCGCTGCACGATGCGTTCGATGTCGGGCAGATATTGAGGGTTTGACTTCAGGTCGCCGCTGGCCAGCGTATAGCCGGAAAAATCGACGTACAGGCCCGACTCGGTGATTTGCGGCGGCAAGCCGTCCGGATGGCGCGTCATGATGATGGGAATGATCAGGTGGCTGGGCAGTTCATACCAGGCGCGCCGCTCCTGTTCGATCAGCTGCATGGCGGCAAATTCGCGCCGCGTATAGCCGTGCGCTTCATATTTGGGCGTGTACAGCACGATCATGCAGACGCTCTGGCACATGGCGCGCGCCACGCGCAAGTCGATATCGTCGCCGCCGCCCAGCTGCTCGCTGTCGATGAACAGGACCTCCTCGCGGTCCAGGTGCGGCTCCAGATAGCACGCCAGCGCCTCGATGAGGTCATTCTTGAACTTGTTCATGAACGCATATTGGCCGTGTGCATAACTCAAGAAACAGCCGTAGCGGATCTCCATGGCATCCCCCTGTTCCCCGTGCGGCCCTGCCATCGCCGCGCCTTGCCCCTGTAAGGCATGGGCTCACTGTAGACCGCTCAGCAACAACCTTTTTGCGCTGGCGCAAAGATGTGTCTGGCGTCCTGGACATGCGTCACAATGCCAGAAACTGGCGTGATTGCGCCGCTTTCTGGCATGGCAAGCGCGCAAGCCAGCAGCGCGCGAAAAACGCTACTCGCTTGATAACAAAGGGAAATAAGCCGGCGCGCGGATGGCGCCGGCAAGCCGAACTTAAGCGCCCTTGGCGGGCAGGTTGCGGAAGAACTCCACCACTTCGGCGGTATCGCGCGTGCGCTTGAACGGCGGCAGGCTTTGCCAGATGCGTTTGCCGTATGGTTTGGAAATGAGGCGCGGATCGCAGATCATCAGTACGCCCCGGTCGCCCTCGTCGCGGATCAGGCGGCCCGCGCCCTGCTTCAGGTTGATGATGGCTTCCGGCAGCGAGTGGTGCATGAAGCCGTTCTTGCCCTGCTTTTCCATCACTTCGATGCGCGCGGCCAGCACGGGGTCGTCGGGCGGTGCGAACGGCAGCTTGTCGATGATGACGAGGGACAGCGCATCGCCGCGCACGTCGACGCCTTCCCAGAAGCTCTGGCTACCGATCAGCACGCCATTGCCGGCCGCGCGGAACTGGTCGAGCAATTCCGTGCGGCCCTTTTCTCCCTGCACGAACAGGGGGAAGTTCAGGCCGCGCTGCTTGAATTCGTCGGCCAGGCGCTCGGCGGCCCGTTTCACGGCGCGCAAGGTCGTGCACAGGAAGAAGGTGCGCCCGCCCGCCGCCTCGATGATGGGCAAGGCGCAGTCGATGACGGCGTCCGTGTAGCCGAGCGAGTTCGGTTGCGGCAGGTTTTGCGGCACGAACAGCAAGCCCTGCTGGCCATAGTCGAACGGCGACGGCCACGTATGCGACGGCTCGCCCGTCAAGCCCATCTGTTCGGAAAAATGCTTGAAATCGTTTTTCACGGCCAGGGTGGCGGACGTGAAAATCCAGCTGCGCGGCGTGCCTTCGCGCTGGTTGTTGAAGATCGGCGCGATCGACAATGGCGTTTTATGCAACTGCAAGGAGCTGGAAAACGCTTCCACCCAGAACACGGCTTCCTCGCCAGCCGCCACTTTCGCCTTCGGATCGAACTTCCAGCCGCTCAGCTGCTGCGCCAGCTCGACGCCGCGTACTCGGCACTGCTCCAGCGTTTCCGCCCGTTCCGCCTGGGTTTCCAGCACGGCCACCATGCCGTCGAGCTCATCCTTGAGGGTGTCGAGCGCGGGGAAAAAGTCGCTTGACGGGGCGATCTGCGGCAGGGACATGCGCACGATGTCTTGCGGGAAGGTCAGGCGCAGGTCGCGCGCCGCCTTTTCCACCACCGTGACGGTCTTGGCCCAGTCGATGCCGCGCGCGTGCGCGAGGCCTTCGGCCAGCACGTCGCGGCACAGCTCAAGGATTTGCGAGGTCGACACCGTGTTACCGAAGAACAAGGTCGCCGTATCGGGCAGCTGGTGCGCCTCATCGAAGATGATGGTATTGGCCGATGGCAGCAACTCCGCCACACCCGTGTCCTTCAGGGCCACGTCGGCAAAGAACAAGTGATGGTTGACCACCACCACGTCAGCCTGCTGTGCTTCCTTGCGGGCCTTCATCACGAAGCAATCCTGGTAGTACTGGCATTCGGCGCCCATGCAGGTGTCGCGCGTGGACGTCACCAGGTTCCAGATCATGGCGTTTTCCGGCACCTTGGCCAGCTCGGCCTTGTCGCCGGAACTGGTCATCTTGATGAAGCGCGAGATTTCCCGCAGATGGCCCACGTCGTCGCGCGACGTCATGCGCCCGTTCTGCAGGGTGCGTTCCAGGTGATAGTGGCAGACGTAGTTCGAGCGGCCCTTGAGCAAGGCAACGGAAACGGGCGCCTGCAGCGCGGCGCGCACGGTGGGGATATCGCGCAGGAACAATTGATCCTGCAAGTTCTTCGTGCCCGTGGACACGATGGTCTTGCCGCCCCACATCAGGGCCGGCACCAGGTAGGCAAAGGTCTTGCCGGTGCCCGTGCCCGCCTCGGCGATCAGGGTCGTCTGGCTGTCGATGGCGCTGGCGATGGCTTTCGCCATTTCCGTTTGCGAACGGCGCGGCTTGTAGCTGCCCACGGCCGGACCGAGCGGGCCGCCGGCGCCGAACAGGCGCTCGATGTCGGCATCGTGCTTGCCAGGCGCCGCCTGCGGTTCGGCTGGCAGACTGGCTTGCAGATCGGCCGGCTGGCCATCTGGGTTTACTGGCAATGAATTGTGATCGGTCAAAATATACTTAGGTGAAGGCTGGACTGGACGCTACTGGCGCCCCTCAGGCGGGAACGTCGGGCACCAACTGCATTTTCAGCAAGGTGATGTGATCCTTCAATTGCAATTTGCGCTTTTTCAGGCGGCGCAGCTGCAGCTCGTCATGGTGGCCATCGAGTATCAGCAACTCGATGACGGCATCGAGGTCGCGGTGTTCCACGTTGAGTTCAATCAGGCGCCGCTCTATTTGCTGTGCATCGCTCATGTGTTGCGTTCCAGGCAGTGTTAGTAACAATGTTGGGAAACCGGCGCGCGCAGGCAGCCATGGTGCGTAGTTTAACCTGCCGCGCGCCTTAGGGCACGCCATTTCCGGCGCACCCTTGCACGGCAGTCTTAATTGGCCGGCGGCACAGGCACAACGGCCGGCGCGCTGGCAGCGGCGGCCGCCGCCTTGGCAGCCTTGGCCTGCGCTTCGGCCTGGCGCTCGGCCAGGCGTTGCGCCACTCGTTTCTGGCGCTCCACAGCATCCGCCTGTTTTTTCGCATAGGCGGCTTCACGGGCAGCGCGGCGCGGCGCTTCGGCCGCATCGTCGGCAGCCTGTTTCGCCACCTTCGCCGCTTGCTCGGCCTCGCGTTCGGCAAGGCTCTTGCCTTGCGGCTTGGGCGGCGCCGGCTCGGGCGTAACCACTTTCACGGGCTTGGGCACGGCGGCGGCCCGCTGCTCGGCGTCGAGGCGCGCACTTTCCTGCGTCCTGGCCAGGTCGATATCGCGCAGGCGCACGGATTCGGCGCGCTTGAAGTAATTCGCTTCCGCATCGACGGCGCGCAGGCGCACGAGGATCAGGCGGCGCTTTTCCTTGGCCTTGTCGAGGCAGTTATTCACGAAAAACTTGTCGTAGCACGCGAGTTCGCGCGCGGCAAACTCGTTTTCCGCCGCTTCGCGCTCGCTGGCCGACTGCTTCAGCTTGGCGTCCGCCTCTTCCACTGACAGGGTGGCGGGCACTTGCGGTGCGCCGACCTCATCCAATGCCGCGGCGCCCTGGTGCGCGCAGGCGGACAACGCCAGGACCAGGCCCAGCGCCGCACCCAGCTTGTATAGTGTATTTGCCATCATGTTCATTATCCCTGCCTCAAACGATCGCGTCGGCCGCGCCGCGCTGTTCTTTTTCCATGTATTCGCGCGATTGCATCTCGATGATACGCGAAACGGTGCGGTGAAACTCGTTGGCCAGCATGCCGTTCGTGTACAGCTCATCCGGCGGCACTTCGGCCGACATGATCAGCTTGACCTTCTGGTCATAAAACACGTCGATCAACCACGTGAAGCGGCGCGCCTCGGACGACTGCGCCGCCGACATGGCCGGTATGCCGGACAATATCACCGTATGGAAGCGGCTGGCGATTTCCAGGTAATCATTTTGCGAACGGGGGCCGCCGCACAAGGTGGCGAAATCGAACCAGATGATGCCGCCGGCGCGGCGCAGGCAATGGATTTCGCGGCTCTCGATGCGGATGCGCGCGTCTTCGTCGGCCGTCTCGGCGATGCGCGTGTAGGCGTCGCGCAGGGCCTTGTCGGTCTCCGCGCCCAGCGGGGTATAGTAGCTTTCCACCTGTTCCAGCGCGCGGCCGCGGTAATCGACGCCGGCGTCGACGTTCATCACGTCGAGCTTGTCCTTGAGCAGCGCGATGGTCGGCAGCATGCGGTCGCGGTGCAGGCCGTCCGGATACAGCAGGTCCGGATCGTAATTCGACGTCATGATGAAGGACACGCCATTGGCGAACAGGGCCGACAGCAGGTTGTACAGGATCATCGCGTCGGCGATGTCGGAGACGTGGAATTCATCGAAACAGATGAGGCGGTATTTCTTGGCGATGCGCTTGGCCACCTCGTCGAGCGGGTCGGCCACGCCTTTCAATTCATCGAGCTGCTGGTGCACGCCGCGCATGAATTCGTGGAAGTGCAAACGCGTCTTGCGCACGAGGGGCACGACCGAGTAAAAACTGTCCATCAGGAACGATTTACCGCGCCCCACCCCGCCCCACATATACACGCCTTTCGGCACGGCAGGACGGTTCAGCAGGCGCTTGAAGGTGCTCGAGCGCTGGCCCTTGTAGGCCACCCACTCGTCATAGCACAGCTGCAGGCGGTCGACCGCGCGCCGCTGGGCGGCATCGGCCTTGAAATCACGCTTCTGCAGCGCGTGCTGGTAAAACTCTTCTACGTTCATGGGATTCGCTTTAACGCACAAGGGCGCCGGCGGAAAAAATCCGCGAGCGCCCCTGCAGGACTAACTACAATTAAAAGTTCAACGTACGCTTGTCAACAGCCAATGCCGCTTCCTTGGTCGCTTCCGACAGGGATGGGTGGGCGTGGCAGATGCGCGCGATGTCTTCGGCCGAGGCCTTGAATTCCATCGCCACGACGGCTTCGGAAATCAGTTCGGACGCCATCGGGCCGACGATGTGCACGCCGAGGATTTCATCGGTGGTCGCATCGGCCAGGAATTTCACCATGCCCGAGGTGTCGCCCAGCGCGCGCGCACGGCCGTTGGCCATGAACGGGAAAGTGCCGGCCTTGTAGGCGATGCCTTCCGCCTTCAGGGTTTGCTCGGTCTTGCCGACCCACGCGATTTCCGGCGAGGTGTAGATGACCCAAGGAATCGTGTTGAAGTTGGTGTGGCCATGCTGGCCGGCGATACGCTCGGCCACGGCAACGCCTTCTTCTTCCGCCTTGTGCGCCAGCATCGGGCCGCGCACAACGTCGCCCACAGCCCAGACGTTCGGCAGGTTGGTCTTGCAGTCGCCGTCGACGGCGATGAAGCCGCGCTCGTCCAGCTGCAGGCCGACTTTGTCAGCGCCCAGGCCGTTGGTGTTCGGCGTACGGCCGATCGAGATGATCAGCTTGTCGAACACGGCTTTTTGCGCTTCGCCCTTGGCGTCCACGAATTCCACGGTGACGTCTTTCTTGCCTGGCGTGATCGCACCGATCTTGCAACCGAGGTTGATCTTCAAGCCTTGCTTGGTGAACAGCTTCGACGCTTCCTTGGCGATCTGCTCGTCGACGGCGCCCAGGAAGACCGGCAGGCCTTCCAGTACGGTGACGTCGGAACCCAGGCGGCGCCAGACGCTGCCCATTTCCAGACCGATCACGCCGGCACCGATGACGCCCAGCTTGGCTGGTACGGCGTCGATGGCCAGTGCGCCCGTGTTCGACAGGATCAGTTTCTCGTCGAATGGTGCGCCCGGCAGTTCGCGCGCGTTCGAACCCGTGGCGATGACCACGTGCTTGGCCGTCAGGGTTTCGTTGGCTTCGCCCGTCACGCTGATGTCATACGTGCCAGCGGCGGCAGCGGCGAAAGCGGCGCGGCCGTGGAAGAAGGCGATCTTGTTCTTCTTGAACAGGTACAGGATGCCGTCGTTGTTTTGCTTGACGACGGTGTCCTTGCGCTTGAGCATCTGGCCCAGGTTCAGCTTCAGGCCGGCGACGTCGATGCCGTGCTCGGCGAAGCTGTGGCCCGCGTGTTCGAAATGCTCGGACGATTGCAGCAGCGCTTTCGACGGGATGCAGCCGACGTTGGTGCAGGTACCGCCAGGAGCGGCGCCGCCCTTGGCGTTCGACCACTCGTCGACGCAAGCGACGGAAAAGCCCAGCTGCGCTGCGCGGATGGCGGCGATGTAGCCGCCAGGGCCCGCACCGATGACAACTACGTCAAATTGTTTAGTACTCATGTTTTGTTATTCCAATCTCTTCGTCTGGTACGAAAATCCACAATAGAAGGTAAATCACCACGCCGAAGCCGAAGGTCAATGTAAACAGGACGAAGACGAGGCGCCAGATCCACGCTTCCATGCCGGAAGCGCGTCCCAGGCCGCCGCAGACGCCGCCGAGCCAGCGGTCGTTGCGCGAACGGCGCAGGCGGTTGAATTCCTGCACCAGGTCGTTCGCCGGACCGGCAGCCGCATCGGCGCCGGCGCCGGACGTGCTGCCCGGCTTGTCCAGGTTGATATTGCTCAGGAGCTTGGCTTTCGCTTGCGCGAATTCCGCGTCGCTCAGAGCGCCCGCCAGGTGCAACTCGTGCAGACGCTTGATTTCTTCAGAGATGTTCATAGGAATCCTCTTTCATTGAGATCAGCCAGCTGCGTCTTCTGGCAAGGGGTATCAGCTACATTGCCCCGGCGGCTACGCCGGGGGACTACAGTGCTTACAGGTCCAGCAGCAGGCGTGCAGGATCTTCCAGCGCTTCTTTCATCGCCACCAGGCCCAGGACGGCTTCGCGGCCGTCGATGATGCGGTGGTCGTAGGACATGGCCAGGTAGTTCATCGGACGTACCACGATCTGGCCGTTTTCGACAACAGCGCGGTCCTTGGTCGCATGCACGCCCAGGATGGCCGATTGTGGCGGGTTGATGATCGGGGTCGACAGCATGGAGCCGAAGGTACCGCCGTTCGAGATCGAGAACGTGCCGCCCGTCAGGTCGTCCAGGGTCAGCTTGCCTTCCTTGGCTTTCGCGCCGAATTCACCGATTTTTTTCTCGATGTCGGCGATCGACAGCTGGTCCGCGTTGCGGATGATAGGCACGACCAGGCCGCGTGGCGAACCGACAGCGATACCGATGTCGAAGTAGCCGTGGTAGACGATGTCGTTGCCGTCAACGGAGGCATTGATGATCGGGTACTTTTTCAGGGCGGCGACGGCGGCCTTGACGAAGAAGGACATGAAGCCCAGCTTGACGCCGTGCTCTTTCTCGAACTTGTCCTTGTACTTGTTGCGCAGGTCGATGACCGGCTGCATGTTCACTTCATTGAACGTGGTCAGGATGGCGTTCGTCGATTGCGATTGCAGCAGGCGCTCGGCGATACGTGCGCGCAGGCGGCTCATCGGCACGCGCTCTTCAGGACGGTCACCCAGGTTGGCGGCCGATGGCGTGGCAACTTGTTGCAGCGCTGGCTTGGCAGCGGCTGGCGCCAGCGGCGCGACAGCTGGCTTGGCGGAAGCGGCCAGGGCGTCGCCCTTGGTCACGCGGCCGTCTTTGCCCGAACCGGCGACGTCGCCAGCGGACAGGCCTTTTTCGGACAGGATCTTGGCAGCGGCAGGCATGGCGACATCGCCTTTGGTCGCGACGGCTGGCGCCGAAGCGCTAGCGGTATCTTGGGCGGCGGCAGCCAGGGCTGGCGCAGGCACGGCCGACACTTCCATCGGGCTGACCTTGGCCGAGCCGTCGGTGTCGATGATGGCGATGACTTCGCCGGCGACAACGGTGGCGCCGTCAGCCTTGATGATTTGAACGATCACGCCAGCGGCTGGCGCCGGCAGTTCCAGCACGACTTTATCGGTTTCGATATCGATCATGTTTTCGTCGCGCGCAACTGCTTCGCCGACTTTCTTGTGCCATGCCAGCAGGGTCGCTTCTGCAACCGATTCCGACAACTGGGGAACTTTGACTTCGATTTGTGCCATGTAAAACTCCGTTTATTTTGTTATTGCGGCGCCGCCCCTGCGTAGCAAGGGCGGCGCTCCGTCATGATGTATGCAAGCAGGCGCCATGCATGTGCATGGCGCCCCTTATCCTGCCACTTACTTGGTCAGGATAAAACCCTTCAGCTTCGAGAATGCCGTTTCCAGCAGATCTTTTTGCTGGGCGTAGTGCTTGTCATAGTAACCGACAGCAGGCGACGCCGAAGCAGGACGGCCGGCGTAGGCCAGACGCTGACCCGATTCCAGGCCTTCGAAGATGTTGTGCTGGATCTGGAACCAGGCGCCCTGGTTTTGCGGCTCGTCCTGTGCCCAGACGACTTCGACCAGGTTCGGGAACTTCTTCAGTTCAGCAGCGAACGACTTGTGCGGGAACGGATACAGCTGTTCCAGCCGCACGATGGCCGTGTCGGTCTGGCCGCGGGTCTTGCGTGCGTTGACCAGGTCGTAATAGACCTTACCCGAGCAGGCGACCACGCGCTTGACTTTCTTGGCGTCGATTTTGTCGTCGACTTCGCCGATGACGGTCTGGAAACCGCCCTTGGCCAGGTCGGTCAGCGGCGAACCGGCATCCTTGTTGCGCAACAGCGACTTCGGCGTCAGGATGACCAGCGGCTTGCGGAACTGGCGCACCATCTGGCGGCGCAGCAAATGGAAGATCTGCGAAGCCGTCGTCGGCTGCACCACTTGCATGTTGTTGTCTGCGCACAGCTGCAGGAAACGTTCAGGACGTGCGGACGAGTGCTCAGGACCCTGGCCTTCGTAACCGTGCGGCAGCATCATGACCAGGCCCGAAGCGCGGCCCCACTTCACTTCGCCGGAGCTGATGAATTGGTCGATCACCACTTGCGCGCCGTTGGCGAAGTCGCCGAACTGGGCTTCCCAGATCGTCAGCGTGTTCGGTTCAGCGGTCGAGTAGCCGTATTCGAAGGCCAGTACGGCTTCTTCGGACAGCACCGAGTCGATGACGGTAAACGGCGCCTGGTTGTCCGACACGTTTTGCAGCGGAATGTAGGTACCTGCATCCCAACGCTCGCGGTTCTGGTCATGCAGCACGGCGTGGCGGTGCACGAAGGTGCCGCGGCCGGCATCCTGTCCGGTCAGGCGGATGGCATAGCCGGACGATACCAGCGAAGCGTAGGCCAGGTGTTCGCCCATGCCCCAGTCCAGGTTCATTTCGCCACGGCCCATGGTGCCACGGTCGCCCAGTACTTTTTCAACCAGCGAGTGGACCTTGAAGTCTTCCGGCACGGTGGTGATGCGGGTGGCCAGGCGTTTCAGTTCCGTCATCGGCACGGCGGTGTCGGCCGAATCGGTCCATTTCTTGTTCAGGAACGGCAGCCAGTCGACGGCGTACTTGTTCTTGAAGTTCGAGATGACTGGGTCGACGGTATGCTTGCCGGCGTCCATGGCGTCGCGGAATGCGGCCACCATCTTGTCGCCGCCATCGGCAGGGATCACGCCTTGCGCTACCAGCTTGTCCGCGTACAGCTTGCGGGTGCCTGGATGCTGGCCGATCTTCTTGTACATCAGTGGCTGCGTCAGTGCCGGCGTATCTTGCTCGTTGTGGCCAAGCTTGCGGTAGCAGATGATGTCGAGGACGATGTCCTTCTTGAATTCCATGCGGTAGTCGAGCGCGATCTGCGTCGCCAGCACCACGGCTTCCGGATCATCGGCGTTGATGTGCAGGACCGGTGCTTCGATCATCTTGACGACGTCCGAGCAGTACAGGGTCGAGCGGGCATCGCGCGGATCCGAGGTGGTGAAACCGATCTGGTTGTTGATCACGATATGCACCGTGCCGCCGGTATGGTAGCCGCGGGTTTGCGCCAGATTCAGCGTTTCCATGACCACGCCCTGGCCGGCGAAAGCGGCATCGCCGTGCACCAGGATAGGCAGCACTTGCGCGCCCTGCGCGTCGCCGCGGCGATCCATGCGAGCCTTGACGGAACCTTCGACCACAGGGTTGACGATTTCCAGGTGCGACGGGTTGAACGCCAGCGACAGGTGGACCGGGCCGCCTGCGGTGGAGATGTCCGACGAGAAGCCTTGATGGTACTTCACGTCGCCGGCAGGCAGGTCGTCGCCATGCTTGCCTTCGAATTCTTCGAACAGTTCCTGCGGCGCCTTGCCCAGGGTGTTGACCAGCACGTTCAGGCGGCCGCGGTGGGCCATGCCGATGACGATTTCCTGCACGCCTTTTTCGCCGGCGCGCTGGATGGTTTCATCCATCGAGGCGATGAAGGTCTCGCCGCCTTCCAGGGAGAAGCGCTTCTGACCCACGTAGCGGGTGTGCAGATAGCGTTCCAGGCCTTCAGCCGCGGTCAGGCGGTCGAGGATGTGGATTTTTTTCTCTGGGGTGAAATTCGGGGTGGAGCGGATCGATTCCAGTTTCTCTTGCAGCCAGCGCTTTTCGGCCGGGTCGGAGATGTACATGAATTCGGCGCCGATCGAACGCGTGTAGGTATCGCGCAGATAGTTGAGCAGATCGCGCAGGGTGGCGGTCTCGGGGCCAAAATAGGTATTGCTGATGTTGAACACGGTGTCCATGTCAGCGTCGGTGAAGCCGTAGAAGCTCGGCTCAAGCTCAGGGATCATCGGACGTTCCTGGCGTTGCAGCGGATCCAGGTTGGCCCAGTGCGAACCGAGGTAGCGGTAAGCGGCGATCAGCTGCGTGGCGGCGACGCGCTTGCGGCCCATTTCAGCATCGAAGGAAGCGGTCACTGTGCGGATCGGACCAGCTTTTGCGCGCTCGGCGAACGAGGCGACGACGGAGGCATGCGCCACGTCAGGCTTGTTGGTGCCATCGACGGCAGGCACGTGCTGCATTGCGTCGAAGTAGGAACGCCAGTTATCGGGTACCGAGCCTGGGTTGTTCAAATATGCCTCGTACAGGTCTTCCACGTACGGAGCATTCCCACCGAACAGGTAGGAGTTGGTCGTTAATTGCTGCATATATTGCTCACCTTTCTTCGCGCTTCGCGAGGAATTAGCGGGTTAATCTAACCTTCCGCGACACGGCCTGACCGGTTAGCGGATTGCACATCAAGTTGTGGGGAAGGGCTTTTTTATTGCACCAGCATTCTGCATACCGTCATTTAGAATAGCACGCGGTATTGTAACGCAACAACGACTAGTTGAATTTTATTTGGCAAGCAAATGTAAGCTGTGTTGTTGATTTTCCCGGGCTTGCAAGCCTGTCACTGTTGTGCTTACGGCACATCGGCGGCCCTGCCGGCGTGCCGCTTGCGGCCAACTGGTCTGCCCGGCGAAGGCGGCGCCGCGATGGCGGCCAGCCACTCGGCATCGCCGGCAAACCATTGCACCAGGAAGTCGAGCATGGTGCGCAGCAGGGGCGACATGTGCTGGCGCGAGGTGTAGACGCCGTAGATGCCCATGTCCTGCGGCTGGTACGCGGGCAGCAGCTCCACCAGCTGCCCGCTGGCGATCAGCGGTGCGGCCGAAAAGCGCGGCTGCAAGGCGATGCCCGCCCCCGCCACCGTGGCCACCAGCAGGACCAGCGACTCATTCGCCGACAGGCGGCCGCTGACGGGGACAGTGAGCGCTTCCCCGTCATGCGTAAATTGCCACAGGCTCTTGCCGAAATACGTGTACGTCAGGCAGTTGTGCAGGGCCAGGTCTTGCGCCCGGCGCGGCGTGCCGTGCGCTGCGAGGTACGATGGTGCGGCGCACACCACCGAGGCGCAGCTGGCCAGCTGGCGCGCAATCAGGTTCGGCTCGAGCGCGTTCGTGATGCGGATCGCCAGGTCGATGCGCTGCTCCACCAGGTTGACGGCGCGGTTCTCCATCTGCAGGTCGACGGCGGCGCGCGGGTAGCGCCGCAGGTAAGCGGTTACTGCGCCAGCGAGCGCCGTCTGTGCCAGCGATTGCGAGCAGGTGATGCGCAGCAAACCGTGCGGCGTATCGACACCCTCGGGCGACGTGACGGCCATGGCGCCGGCCACTTCCAGCATCTGGCGGCAGCGCGCCAGAGTGGTTTCGCCCGCATCCGTCAGGCTCAGACGGCGCGTGGTGCGATGCAACAGGCGCGCCCCCGCCCACTCTTCCATCTCGGCCAGGTAGCGCGTCACCATGGCGCGCGACATATCGAGCGTCTCGCTGGCAGCCACCATGCTGCCCCGCTCGGCGATGGCGACGAATACTTGTGCGGCGGTGATACGGTCCATGCGGTGATACTCCCTTGATTCATCCGATCCATGCAACTAATACCGCAATCTACCCTATTTGCCGCGCCTGGTCGAAAGGCGGGAGAGCATTCAATACATAAAGAACAATATGCCTGCACGCGGCGCCCGTACCCTGGAAACCGTTTCGGTGCGGCGCAGTTAGCGCACACCATCGCCGCCAGCGGCAAGCAGCATTGAACTGCGGCTGGACCCGCTGCCTTACAGCGCGGCCAGGAAGCGCTCATACTCTTGCGCACTGCGTGCCAGCCGCCCGGCATAGTCCGGCTCCTTCGGCCCGTCTTCCGCGCCATAGAAGGCAAAGAAGCGGCGGTTGTCTGCGCCAATATACGCTAGGGTCACATCGAACGGTGCCAGCAGCTGCGCCAGGGTGACGTTCCACTTGCCTTGCGGCGTGAAATCTTCCTGGCGGATGCCTGCCGTGATGGCCAGCGCCACTTTTCTTCCCCTGAAGGCATCGCCGCCCGTGCCATAGGCCCAGCCATACGCCAGCACCTCGTCGAGCCACTGCTTGAGCAAGGGCGGGCAGTTGAACCAGTACATGGGGAACTGCAAGACCGCATTGGCATGCGCCTCCACCAGCGCCTGCTCGCGCGCCACGTCGATGATGCCGTCGGGGTAAGCCTGGTGCACATCGTGGATGGTGTAGCGGTCGGGATACTGCGCCAGCTCCTGCAGCCAGCGCTTGTTGGCGACCGACGTGCCGATGGAGGGATGGAAGACGATAACGAGGGTTTTCAACATGCTGTTTTCCTGAAATGGGATGGATGCACCGGCCCCGCGTTCACAGAAAAGCAGGCAAGCCGGTACCCTGCCCCGTAGCGCGTGGTTGCGCCCGCAGAGGCAAAAACAGCATAACCATGCTGAGTACTTTTCACAAGTACGCACATTTACTGCTCATACAGTATAAAAAGTAAGTTACTCGACCGTCGAATGGCGCTTTGCCGTGCATATCGGGGTCAGACTGGCTGGTGCCGCTCACCCCACTCGCACAGGGTATGCAGCACGGGGATCAGCGAGGCGCCCTTGCCTGAGAGCGAATATTCCACCTTGGGCGGCACTTGCGGATATTCCTTGCGGACGATCAGCGCGCCCGCTTCCAGCTCCTTCAGCACGACGCTGAGGGTCTTGAAGGCGATGCCGCCGAGATGGCGCTTGAGTTCGTTATGCCGCAGCACCGTGTTTTCCGCGAGCGCATACAGGATCAGCAGCTTGTATTTGCCGCCGATCAGCGACAAGGTATAGCCGAATGCCGTATCGCCGAGGGCCACGCCGCCGGGGGCGCAGGTTTCTTCATTCATCGCGTTGTGTTTCCTGTTGAACCAGGGCCCGAGCATAACAGCCCGGCATAAAAAAACGGGCCGAAGCCCGTTTTTTGTTTGCTGATACCGCTCTGGATTAACGCTTGTCCAGTGGCAGTACTTCACGCGTGGTCGAACCGACGAACAGCTGGCGCGGACGGCCGATTTTTTGCTCTGGGTCGGCGATCATTTCGTTCCACTGGGCGATCCAGCCGATCGTACGGGCCATGGCGAAGATACCGGTGAACAGCGACACAGGGATGCCCAGCGCCGATTGCACGATACCCGAGTAGAAGTCGACGTTCGGGTACAGTTTGCGCGAAACGAAGTATTCGTCGTTCAGTGCAATCTTTTCCAGTTCCATCGCCAGCTTGAACAGCGGGTCGTCTTGCAGACCCAGTTCCTGCAGCACTTCGTAGCACGTTTCACGCATCAGCTTGGCGCGTGGGTCGAAGTTCTTGTACACGCGGTGGCCAAAGCCCATCAGCTTGACGCCGGAGTTCTTGTCCTTAACTTGCGCGATGAAGGCAGGGATGTTCTCGACGGTGCCGATTTCTTTCAGCATGTTCAGTGCCGCTTCGTTGGCGCCGCCGTGGGCAGGGCCCCACAG
Organism: Janthinobacterium sp. BCJ23; assembly: GCF_059617945.1. Lineage (NCBI taxonomy): Bacteria > Pseudomonadati > Pseudomonadota > Betaproteobacteria > Burkholderiales > Oxalobacteraceae > Janthinobacterium > Janthinobacterium sp. BCJ23. The sequence goes on from NZ_JCAQAW010000007.1 coordinate 262,323, forward strand.
GCAGGCGATACCGGCAGCGATACAGGCGAACGGATTGGCGCCCGACGAACCGGCCAGACGGACGGTCGATGTCGATGCGTTTTGCTCGTGGTCCGCGTGCAGGATCAGGATGCGGTCCAGGGCGCGCACCAGCACGTCGTTGACCTTGTACTCTTCGCACGGGTTGGCGAACATCATGTGCATGAAGTTGGCGCTGTACGACAGGTCGTTGCGTGGGTACACGAACGGCTGGCCGACCGAGTACTTGTAGGTCATGGCGACCAGGGTTGGCATCTTGGCGATCAGGCGGATGGCCGACACTTCGCGGTGACGCGGGTCGTTGATGTCCAGCGAGTCATGGTAGAACGATGCCAGCGCGCCGACGGTGCCCACCAGGACCGACATCGGATGCGCGTCGCGGCGGAAGCCACGGAAGAAGAATTGCATCTGTTCGTGCACCATCGTGTGCTTGGTGACGGTGTCGACGAACTTGGCTTTTTGCGCCGCGTTCGGCAGTTCGCCGTTCAGCAGCAGGTAGCACGATTCCATGAAGTCGGCGTTGACGGCCAACTGTTCGATCGGGTAACCACGGTACAGCAGCTCGCCCTTGTCGCCGTCGATGTAGGTGATCGACGAGTTACAGGCGGCCGTCGACATAAAGCCTGGGTCGTAGGTGAACTTGCCGCTACCGGCGTACAGTTTGCGGATGTCGATGACGTCCGGGCCAACCGTGCCTTTGTAGATTGGAAATTCAAGCGATGGGCTGCCATCGGAGAACGACAGGGTAGCTTTTGTGTCAGAGATATTCATGGGCTCTTCCTTCTCGGGAGTGAGTCGAAATTAAAATCAAAAATTCTGGCTGCAATTCGCACCGCACTCGGCAGTGCTACAGCGCGCCACTCGCACCGTTTGCAATATATCGCCCAGGCGTCTAGGCAATGCGCAGTCGTTGCAGCAGTGCGCGCACATGCGGCAGATCGACTTCGCCTTCCGGCTCTTTACGGGCCAGTACCAGATCCATTAACGCATTGTCCGATAAATCCAGCAAACGCGTCAGCGCGTCAACTTCTTCATCGGTCAATTCGGTTTCATACGCATCGAGAAAACGGGTCAGGATAATGTCGTTTTCCAGCAGGCCACGGCGTGAACGCCAGCGCAGGCGGGCGCGGTTGGCCGGGTCGGCCTGATGCGAGGACAAAATTGATTCTGTCATTTGGTTTACCACTTTACGTGTGCCTTGCGGCACGGTGCTGCTTTGCAGGCGCCGCCTGCAGGCAAGAGAGGATACCCTCTTCCCGCAAACGGCGCCCGGCGGATGCGATCAGGAGGATCAGATCGCGCGGCGGACCATCAATTCCTTGATCTTGCCAATCGCCTTGTTCGGGTTCAACCCTTTCGGGCAGACGTCGACACAGTTCATGATCGAATGGCAGCGGAACAGGCGGTACGGGTCTTCCAGGTTGTCCAGACGCGCGCCGGTGGCTTCGTCGCGCGAATCGGCGATGAAGCGGTAGGCTTGCAGCAGGCCGGCCGGGCCGACGAATTTGTCCGGATTCCACCAGAACGACGGGCACGACGTGGAGCAGCATGCGCACAGGATGCACTCGTACAGGCCATCGAGTTCTTCGCGCTGTTCCGGCGATTGCAGGCGTTCTTTTTCAGGCGGGATCGAATCGTTGATCAGGAAAGGCTTGATCGAATCGTACTGCTTGAAAAATTGCGTCATGTCGACGATCAGGTCGCGGATGACCGGCAAACCTGGCAACGGGCGCAACACGATAGGCTCCGACAGTTCGTTCAGGTTGGTCGTGCATGCCAGACCGTTCTTGCCGTTGATGTTCATCGCGTCCGAACCGCACACGCCTTCGCGGCACGAGCGGCGCAGGGCCAGCGAGTCATCGACGTCCGCCTTGATGCGCTGCAGTGCGTCGAGCAGCATCTTGTCGGTGTCTTTCAGTTCGACCGTCAGGTCTTGCATGTACGGCTTGGCATCCTGGTCAGGATCGTAGCGGTAGATTTTGAATTTAAGAGTGCGTGCCATGGTATAGCCTTAGAAAGTACGTGGTTTCGGTTTGAAGGTATCAACCGTCAGCGGCTTGGTCACGACTGGCTTGTATTCCAGTCGGTTGCCTTCCGAATACCACAGAGTGTGCTTCATCCAGTTGTCGTCGTCACGTTGCGGATGGTCGTCCTGGGCGTGGGCGCCGCGCGATTCCTTGCGCGCTGCCGCCGAAACGATGGTCGCTTTCGCCGTTTCGATCAGGTTGTCCAGCTCCAGCGCTTCCACGCGGGCCGTGTTGAAGACCATCGATTTATCCTTGAAGGAGACGTGCTTGCGGCGCTCGTCGAGCTTCATGATTTCTTCGACGCCCTTGTTCAGCATCTCGTCGGTACGGAACACGCCGCAGTACTTCTGCATCGTTGCGCGGATGTCGTTCGCCACGCCCTGCACGGTTTCCGTGCCGGTCGAGTTTTCCAGGCGCGCCAGGCGGCCCATGGCAAATTCGGCTGCATTGGCTGGCAAAGGCTTGTTTTCCTTGGCTTTCAGGCCGCTGTTGACGATGTGGTTGCCGGCCGCGCGGCCGAAGACCACGAGGTCGAGCAGCGAGTTCGTGCCCAGGCGGTTGGCGCCGTGCACGGACACGCAGGCGCATTCGCCGATCGCGTACAGGCCGTTGACAACCTTGGCCGAATTATCCGGACCGGTCGGGGTGACGACCTGGCCGTGGATGTTCGTCGGGATGCCGCCCATCTGGTAGTGAATCGTCGGCACGACAGGAATCGGTTCCTTGGTCGCGTCGACGTTGGCGAACTTGTGGCCGATTTCCAGGATCGACGGCAGGCGCTTGGCGATGGTGTCGGCGCCGATATGGCGCAGGTCCAGCATCACGTGGTCCTTGTTCGGACCGCAGCCGCGGCCTTCCTTGATTTCCTGGTCCATCGAACGCGAGACGAAGTCGCGCGGCGCCAGATCCTTCAGGGTCGGCGCATAGCGCTCCATGAAGCGTTCGCCTTCGCTATTGATCAGGATGCCGCCTTCGCCGCGCACGCCTTCGGTGATCAATACGCCCGCGCCGGCCACGCCGGTCGGGTGGAATTGCCAGAATTCCATGTCCTGCAGCGGCAGGCCGGCGCGTGCCGCCATGCCCATGCCGTCGCCGGTATTAATGAACGCATTCGTCGACGCGGCGAAGATACGGCCTGCGCCGCCCGTTGCCATGACCGTCGTTTTTGCTTCCAGGATCATGCATTCGCCGGTTTCCATTTCCAGCGCGACAACACCGATCACGTCGCCTTCGGCATCACGGATCAGATCGAGCGCCATCCATTCGACGAAGAAGTGCGTACGCGCACGGACGTTGCGCTGGTACAGCGTGTGCAACAGCGCGTGACCGGTACGGTCGGCTGCCGCGCAAGCGCGCTGCACCGGCTTTTCGCCGAAGTGGGCCGTGTGGCCGCCGAATGGACGCTGATAGATGGTGCCGTCAGGGTTGCGGTCGAATGGCATGCCGAAGTGTTCCAGTTCGTACACGACCTTCGGTGCTTCGCGGCACATGAATTCGATGGCATCCTGGTCGCCCAGATAGTCGCCACCCTTGACGGTGTCGAACATGTGCCAGAACCAGTTGTCTTCGGCCATGTTGCCGAGCGACGCGCCGATACCGCCCTGCGCCGCAACGGTGTGCGAGCGGGTCGGGAAGACTTTCGACAGAACAGCGACGTTCAGGCCGGCTTCAGCCAGCTGCAACGACGCGCGCATGCCGGAACCGCCGGCGCCAACGATAACCGCATCAAAGCGGCGGGTAGGGATTGCAGATTTATATGCTGCCACGATTACACACTCCAGAGTATCTGTACCGTCCAGCCGGCACAAGCGATCAACCACAGCATGGTGGCAATTTGCAGGGTCAGACGGAGGCCAGCGCTTTTCACGTAGTCCATCCAGATGTCGCGTACGCCGACCCATGCGTGGTAGAACAGGGCGACGAAGGTCACCAGGCTGAACAATTTAAACCACTGCTGTGCGAACAGACCAGCCCAGCCTTCATAGCTGAAGTTGCTGCCGGTCAGGAAAGAAATAAGCAGGATGGCCACATAGGCCACCATGACGATGGCGGTAACGCGTTGCGCCAGCCAATCGCGCAAGCCGTAATGGGCACCGACGACGAGGCGTTTCGGTCCGATATTATTGTCTGCCATGTTTAAAATACTCCAAACAGTTTCAAAGCGACCAAGGCCGTCAACACCAGGCTCACGACCAGCACGGACGACGCGGTCTTGCGTGCCGAATCTTTTTCGATGGCAACGTGCACGTCCATGAACAGGTGACGGATACCGGCGCAGAAGTGGTGCAGGAAGGCCCAGACGAGGCCCAGGGTGATCAGCTTGACGAACCAGTGCGAGGCGATGCCCTGGAAGTAGGCGTAGGACATTTCGGAACGCAGGCTCAGTTCCAGCATGTACAGGATACATGGCAGCAAGGCGAAAATGATGAAACCGCTGATGCGATGCAGGATCGAGACGATGGCGCCGACAGCCATGCGGTAGTTCGACAATTCGGTAACATGAATGTTACGGAATTGCGGCCGTTCTTTTTTTGGTACTTCTCTTACGGCTTCAGACATAACAAAAACCTCCCCTTTGAATTTCAACTAAATATTGAAGCCGCGATTTTCGCCGATTTTCGCAACCCATACCAATATCTATTGTTACATATAACCAAAATGGTTTTTTACTACAAAATACCGCGCTACTTTCCGTAGTTCACGTAATTTAATTACAGAATCGCCGGCAAAACACGGCCCGCCGGGGCGGGCCATGCTGTCGCTGCGCTTTCCGTTGTCTCCGTTGCCCGCCTTGCGGCAGGCATCTTGCAAGCGATGCACTTCAGCCTTGCTGCTTGTTCGGACGCCCGCAGGCGCCCCGCCGCTTCAGCTGAGTTCATTCTGATAATGATGGCGACTGGTCAGGTACAAGCCCCGGCGCAGTTCGACCGGCTTGTCGCCGTAGGTAAACGACACGCGCTCGGAACTGAGCAAGGGCGTGCCGAGGTCGATATTTAACAATTGCGCGGCGCCCGCGTCGGCGCACACGGCGCGGATCTGTTCGGACGCGCGTATCATGCGCGTGCCAAATTCCGTTTCGAACAGGCCGTACATGGGGCCCTTGTATTCCACCAGGCGCTCGGCCGTGAGCCCCTTGAAGATCAGGCCGGGCAGCCACAGCTCTTCGACGATGGTCGGCACGCCGTCGAAATACTGCACGCGCTTGATGAAGATGACGGCGTCGCCGGACTTCAGGTCCATCAGGCGCGCCACGTCGGCCGGCGCGCGCACGCGCTTGACTTCGATAAACTTGCTTTCGGGATAATGCGGCACGCCTTCGTCCGGCACCAGGCGCAGGAAGCGGAAATGCGCGCGCGCCTCATGGTGGGTGGAAACGAAAGTACCCTTGCCCTGGCGGCGCATGACGAGATTCTCGGCGGCCAGTTCATCGATGGCCTTGCGCACCGTGCCCTGGCTGACCTTGAAGCGGCCTGCCAGTTCGACTTCGCTGGGAATCAGTTCGCCCGGCTTCCATTCGCCCGATTGCAGGCTCTGCGTGATGAGCGCCTTGATCTGCTGGTACAGGGGACTGAAGGTGGGAGAAGCGGTCGCGGCAGGCGCGGACACGGCGGTGGCAGTGGTATTAATGCTGGCGACAGGGGTGCTGGCCGCAGTGGCGGCAGGCGTGGCCGGGGTGCCCGCGGTCGGACTGACCGCCCCGCTTGCAGCAGTGGCATTGTTGGTCAGATTGGACGAGGCGGAATTCATAGTCCGACATTTCAACACAAATCACTGCCCGCGTCCAGTAAAACAGACGTAGTTATCTGTCTTATATAAGACATAAGATATGATTGACAGATAGGGATCAGAGGCCTAAACTGCCCTCGATAAAACTTGTGAGCCAGCGTTTTATGTTGTCGGCCAGCCACTCTGGCCTCGTGCAGCACAAGCGTGACGGCAGCGTACACCAGCAATTCGGTGGCGCGGGCCGGTTTTGGTATCATTACAGTTTTTCCGGATAAGCGTAAGCCCAGCTTCAAGCCCGTTTTCTTTCCCATTTTTGGAGATTCATCATGGCTAAAACCCCAATGCGTGTTGCAGTGACCGGCGCCGCCGGCCAGATCGGCTACGCCCTGTTGTTCCGCATCGCCAATGGCGACATGCTCGGCAAAGACCAGCCTGTCATCTTGCAACTGCTTGAAATCCCGGACGAAAAAGCCCAGAAGGCGCTCAAGGGCGTGATGATGGAAATCGACGACTGCGCCTTCCCGCTGCTGACGGAAATGACCGCCCACTCCGATCCGCTGACCGCATTCAAGGATGTCGACGTGGCCGTACTGGTTGGCGCGCGTCCACGCGGCCCAGGCATGGAACGCAAGGACCTGCTGGAAGCGAACGCCCAGATCTTCACGGTACAAGGCAAGGCGCTCGACGCCGTCGCTTCGCGCAATGTCAAAGTGCTGGTGGTCGGCAACCCTGCCAACACCAACGCCTACATCGCCATGAAATCGGCACCATCGCTGCCAGCGAAAAACTTCACCGCCATGCTGCGCCTGGACCACAACCGCGCGCTGTCGCAAGTCGCTGCCAAGACCGGCACCGCCGTGAAAGACATCGAGAAGCTGACCGTCTGGGGCAACCACTCGCCAACGATGTACGCCGACTACCGCTTCGCCACCGTGAACGGCAAGGCTGTCAAAGACCTGATCAACGACCAGGAATGGAACGCCAACGTGTTCCTGCCTACCGTCGGCAAGCGCGGCGCGGCCATCATCGAAGCGCGCGGCCTGTCGTCGGCAGCGTCGGCAGCGAACGCCGCCATCGACCACATCCATGACTGGATGCTGGGCACGGCCGGCAAGTGGACCACCATGGGCGTTCCTTCGGATGGCTCGTATGGCATCCCTGAAGGCACCGTGTTCGGCTTCCCGGTCACCACGGACAACGGTGAGTACACCATCGTTCAAGGTCTGGAAATCGATGCATTCTCGCAAGAGCGCATCAACCTGACCCTGAAAGAACTGACCGAAGAGCGCGAAGGCGTGAAACACCTGCTGGCCTAAGTCCAGTTTTGGCGGCGCGGCAATGCGCCGCCCGCCAAAGAAGGCCGCCCCGCGCATGTCGCGGCGCGGCTGTTTTATCAAGTAGTCTTTACCTGCAGAAATGCCTTAAGCATGCACCCTTCCGAGGTTTTATTCCAAGGCAAACGCCAGCCGCTGTTGCTCGCCGCTTGCGACCACTACGCCGGCTCTGAAAAGCTGATGCGTAAATCGATTGCTTTGCAACAAGAGCTTGGCCCCCTGTTCGACATCACGTTCGACTGCGAAGACGGCGCCAGCGCCGGCAACGAAGAAGCCCACGCGTTGATGATCGCCGGCCTGCTGGCCAGCGGCGAAAACCAGTTCAACCGTATCGGCGTGCGCGTGCACGACGTCGACAGCCCGTTTTTCGCGCGCGACGTGGAAATCATCTGCAGCGCCGCGTCCCGCCTGGCCTATATCGCCGTGCCCAAGGTGGCCGGCGTGCAGGATGCCATGCTGGCCATCGACCTGATCAACCTGCACGCGCGCCGCGCCGGCCGCGACAACCTGCCCGTGCACATCCTGATCGAAACGCATGGCGCGCTGCGCGACGCCTACGCGATTGCCGCCCTGCCCCAGGTCGAATGCCTGTCCTTCGGCATCATGGATTTCGTGTCGGCCCACTACGGCGCCATTCCCGCCGCCGCCATGCGCACGCCGGGCCAGTTCACACACCCGCTGGTGGTGCGCGCCAAGCTCGAAGTGGCGGCCGCCTGCCATGCGCACGGCAAGGTGGCGTCGCACAACGTGACGACGGACGTGCGCGATTCGGCCGTGGTGGCGAATGATGCCCAGCGCGCGACGGCCGAGTTCGGCTACACGCGCATGTGGAGCATCCACCCGGACCAGATCAAGCCCATCATCAAGGCCTTTACGCCGCGCCTGTCCGAAGTCAACGAAGCGAGCAACATCCTCAACGAAGCGCTGCGCGCCAACTGGGGACCGATTGCGCAAAATGGCCGCTTGCACGACCGCGCCAGCTACCGATATTATTGGACCGTTTTGCAACGCGCCAAACTGGCAGGCCTCGGCCTGCCCGAGGCGGCCGCTGCATTACTCAACACCCCCTCTTCCAGCACCACTGAAAACTGACAGGAATTACACGATGTCCCTCTCCAAATTAGCAATTGCCTGCAGCGTCGCGCTGGGCGCCATGACCCTCACGCTGGCGCCAGCCAGCTTCGCCGCCACGGCAGAGGCAAATCCCAAGGCCGTCAAGGCTGTCAAGGCCAAGCCAAAGGCCAAGACCAGCAAGGCCAAGGCAGCCGCCAAGGAAGCCCATCCGCTCGCCATGTCGGTCGCCGACAAGGAAGAATCCGATGAGCCGGACACCGCAGGCTCGGCTTCCACCGATTTCAATTGTGAACTTGGTAACAAAATTACCATCTACACCAATGCTACTGACGACAAACACATCGCCCTGCGCTGGAAGAAGCGCCTGCACCGCCTGAGCCGCGTTGGCACCACCACCGGCGCCAACCGCTTCGAGAACCGTCTGTACGGCCTCGTGTGGATCGGCATCCCGGCCAAAGGCATGCTGCTCGATTCCAAGCAGGGCCGCCAGCTGGCCAATGAATGCAAGGATGCGGAGCAAGCCAAGCCAGCGGCAGTGGTGGAAGCCGCGCCATCGCTGGGCGTGCTACCGGCCGCCGGCGGCTGATGTGCGTAGCAAGGGCCTCTTCGGGGGCTCAGTCATGTTTTGTAATTTGAATAATCAATAAATAGACGATACCCAACAAGGAGAGGTCATGTCCCGCAACACTCTGAACACGCTCAAGGACTTTAATATTTCGGATAGCAAGAAGGGCAAGCTGTACTCCCTGCCTGCGCTGGAAAAAAGCCTGGGCATCAATGTCTCCCGCCTGCCAGTGTCGATTCGTATCGTGCTCGAATCGGTATTGCGCAACTGCGACGGCAAAAAAGTCACCGAAGAACACGTCAAGCAATTGGCGAGCTGGGGCCCGACCGCCGAGCGCACCGACGAGATCCCGTTCGTAGTGGCGCGCGTCGTGCTGCAAGACTTCACCGGCGTACCGCTGCTGGCCGACCTGGCAGCGATGCGCAACGTGGCCGCCAAGATGGGCATCAACGCCAAGAAGATCGAACCGCTGGTACCGGTCGACCTGGTGGTCGACCACTCGGTGACCATCGATCACTACCGCGAAAAGAAAGCGCTGGACCTGAACATGAAACTGGAATTCTCGCGTAACAACGAGCGTTACCAGTTCATGAAATGGGGCATGCAGGCATTCGACACCTTCGGCGTCGTGCCACCGGGCTTCGGCATCGTCCACCAGGTCAACTTGGAATACCTGGCACGCGGCGTGCACCACGCAGGCAAGAAAGCCGGCGACGTGTACTACCCGGACACCCTGGTCGGCACCGACTCGCACACCACCATGATCAACGGCATCGGCGTGGTCGGCTGGGGCGTGGGCGGTATCGAGGCGGAAGCCGGCATGCTGGGCCAACCGGTCTACTTCCTGACGCCTGACGTCATCGGCGTGAACCTGTCGGGCGCGCTGCGCGAAGGCTGCACCGCCACCGACCTGGTACTGACCATCACCGAACTGCTGCGCAAAGAGAAAGTCGTCGGCAAGTTCGTCGAATTCTTCGGCGAAGGTACCGAATCGCTGACCCTGACGGACCGCGCGACGATCGCCAACATGGCACCGGAATACGGCGCGACCATGGGCTTCTTCCCGGTCGATGAAGCCACCATCGATTACTTCAAGGGCACCGGCCGCAGCAAGGCTGAAATCGCCGCGTTCGAAGGCTACTTCAAGGCGCAAAACCTGTTCGGTGTGCCAAAAGCCGGCGACATCGACTACACCCGCGTGGTGGAACTGGACCTGGCATCGGTCGCTCCGTCGCTGGCCGGCCCGAAACGCCCGCAAGACCGTATCGAAATCGGCAACGTCAAGGCCAACTTCGCCGAGCTGTTCGCCAAGCCAACCACGGAAAACGGCTTCAACAAGAATCCGGCCGACCTGGCTGCCGTGTACGAAACGACGAACGGCGTGAAAGTGTCGAACGGCGACGTGCTGATCGCCGCGATCACCTCGTGCACCAACACCTCGAACCCGAGCGTGATGCTGGCTGCCGGCCTGCTGGCCAAGAAAGCCGTGGAAGCCGGCCTGAAAGTCGCTCCGCACATCAAGACCTCGCTGGCCCCTGGCTCGCGCGTCGTGACCGAGTACCTGACCGCTGCCGGCCTGCTGCCATACCTGGAAAAACTGGGCTTCGGCGTGACCGCCTACGGCTGCACCACCTGTATCGGCAACGCGGGCGACCTGACGCCTGAGCTGAACGCAGCCATTGCCACGCACGACATCGTCGCGTCGGCCGTGCTGTCGGGCAACCGCAACTTCGAAGCGCGTATTCATCCGAACATCCGCTCGAACTTCCTCGCTTCGCCACCGCTGGTCGTCGCTTACGCCATCGCCGGCAACATGACGCGCGACCTGATGACGGAACCTGTCGGCAAAGGCAAGGGCGGCAAGGACGTCTACCTGGGCGACATCTGGCCGACCTCGGCTGAAGTATCGGCCATGATGAAGTTCGCCATGAACGCCAAGGTGTTCAAGGACAACTACGCTGACGTCAAGGGCGCGCCAGGCAAGCTGTGGGAAAAAGTCACGACCGTGTCCGGTCAAGTCTACAACTGGCCGAAATCGACCTACATCGCGGAACCTCCGTTCTTCGACAACTTCTCGATGACGCCAGCGGCAGTGGCCACCGGCATCGAAGGCGCGCGCGCACTGGGCGTGTTCGGCGATTCCATCACCACCGACCACATCTCGCCAGCCGGCTCGATCCAGGAAAACGGTCCTGCAGGCAAATGGCTGAAGGAAAACGGCGTCCTGAAAGCGGACTTCAACTCCTACGGCTCGCGTCGCGGCAACCATGAAATCATGATGCGCGGCACGTTCGCCAACGTGCGTATCAAAAACCGCATGATCCCTGCCAAGGCAGACGGTTCGGCGGTCGAAGGCGGCATCACGATCCACCAGCCTTCCGGCGAAGAAATGTCGATCTACGACGCAGCGATGAAATACGTTGCTGAAGGCACGCCAACCATGGTCTTCGGCGGCGAAGAGTACGGTACGGGCTCGTCGCGCGACTGGGCAGCCAAAGGTACGCAACTGCTGGGCGTAAAAGCCGTGATCACCCGTTCGTTCGAGCGTATCCACCGCTCGAACCTGGTGGGCATGGGCGTGCTGCCGCTGCAATTCATCGGCGACGACAGCGTGCAAACCCTGGGCATCACCGGCAAGGAAACCTTCGACCTGAAAGGCCTCGAAGGCGAAATCAAGCCACAGCAACTGGCTACCCTGGTGATCCACCGCGCCGACGGCTCCAGCCAGGAAGTCAAAGTCCTGCTGCGCATCGATACGCCGATCGAAGTCGATTACTACAAGCATGGCGGTATCCTTCCATTCGTGCTGCGTCAACTGCTGGCCGAGTAATCAGCCCAGCTGTGATGCAAGATCAAAGCGCCGGTTTCGACCGGCGCTTTTTTTCGTCCCTGCATCCCGTTCCGACTTGAAATTTCGACTATTGGCATGATCTAAGGACAGCTTACGTATTGCGTGCGGCTGAATCCTCTACAATACGGTTATAAGGGTTTATCATTGTTTGACTGATCCATTTTTTTCACTTTCCGAGACTCTTATCCCGCTATGCGTCGTCCTTCCAAAGATTCATCCCATAAACTGACTGCCGACAGCCAGCGCCTGGTCACCTTTGCCCAGGCGATCGTACAGGCAGCCAGCCGTCTCGAAGAGCGGTCCTGGGAACACAGCCTGGATACGCAGCTCCAGAAATTACTCAAAACCGGCCACCAGGACACCATCGACAACACCCTGGGCAGCCTGTTCAAGGATGACTTGAACGCCTATGACGTGCTGATGGACTGCGTTGAAGCCGTCAGCGAATCGGCCGTCGTCACGCATGAAGACGTACGCTACGACGCCCTGCTCGTCGCCGTGCCCATCCTCGCGTGGACGCGCTTTTCCATCGCCTCGGGCCCCATGGCCGGCGACGCGCACGGTGTGCTGTCGGCGCATTTCGCCGCCCACCTGCTGGCCGACGGCACGAAGATGGCCATGGCGCCAACGCTCTACTCGATCGACCAGTTGCCGCGCAGCCATGTCGAAACCTATGCCAAGACGCAAAAGCTGGCCCTGGCCGCGCTGAAAGGCACGGCCGTCAAGCCCTCGGGCAAAGAAGCGGAAACGGCGCCCTTCCTGGCCGACACGCGCTACCTGCTGGTGGCCGTGGTGGCGCCCGCCGGCGCACCGCTGTTCCGCTGGCAGACGCCAGCTAGCCAGCTCGACTTCATCGCCGAACGCAGCGCCGCCCTGGAACAATGGCGCACGCAGGCGACGCCGACGTTCGCCCGCCTGCTGCCCGGCTGCGGCCTGGAATTGCTGCTGCCGGAAGCGTATTACGTGGCCTGCCGCGAAGCGGACAAGCTGATACGCCCCGTCTCCGTGCGCGCCGCCGTGCACTACCTGACGCATACCTTGGCCATCGAGCCATCGGAACTGCGCGCCGTCATCGCCGGCTTCGGCGAGGAAGCGGCCGATGGCCAGGTGGACGAGTACCGCATCGCCTTCACCCTGCGCCAGGCGCCGGACGTCATCTACGGCATCGTCTGGCCTTTGTACGGCCAGGAAGACGAGGATGGCACGCCGATCGAAGGCCTGATCCAGGTCGGCATCGCCGCGCTGGACAAGCAAAAGACGCCGGTCGATGAAATCATCGAGCACCTGAACGCCGCTGGCGTGACGCAGATCAAGCGCCACGCGGAACGTTTTGTCGGTGAATACTGCGACGATTGCGGCGCGCCCCTGTTTGCCGATCCGGTCGGCGAGCTGGCGCATGCGGAGATGCCGGAAGATACGCCGCAGGGTACGGAACACTTCCATTAATACAGGCTTGTCGGATTACGCGCTGCGCGCTAATCCGACCTACGCTGCCGGTATGGGCCGTAGGTCGGATTAGCCGGAACGGCGTAATCCGACAACAGCGTTGGCGCATAAAAAAGGCGGAACCGAGGTTCCGCCTTTTTGCATTTCAAGCCACGCTTAACGCGCCATCACCACTTTGAAAACGGGTGGCGAATCAGATTCGCGTTGTAATAGCGCGCGTCGCCCGACACTTCCGCGCCGATCCATTCCGGCTTGTCGAAGGGCTGGTCTTCCGATGCCAGCTCGATCTCGGCCACCAGCAGGCCCGCATTGGCGCCGAGGAACTCGTCGACTTCCCATACCATGCCCGCGTGTTCGATGCGGTGGCGAACCTTTTCGATCAGCGGCTGTTCGCACAGGCCGTCGAGCAGTTCGACGGCGTCGGCCAGCGGAATCGGATACTCCCACTCGCCGCGCGTGGCGCCCACGTTGGCGCCCTTGATGGTCAGCATCGCCTGTTCGCCCTCGATGCGCACGCGCACCACGCGCTCGCGCGCGGACGACAGATAGCCCTGGCGCAGCAGCACCGCCTGCCCCAAGCCGCGCCAGGCATCGCCGGCCAGCAGGAATTTACGCTCGATCTCGACGCCCATGATCAACGCCGTTCAATCGAGCGACAGCAGGATAGGCTGCAGCATGGCCGCGCCCAGTGCCGCGCTGCGCGCGCCGTTCCAGCCCACGCTTGGGTCCGGCAAGTCGGCGTTTTCCTTGAACGGCATTTCCAGGGTCAGCGCCAGGCAGCCAAAGTGGTGGCCGATGTATTTCGACGCCAGGGTCAGCATGTCCGACTTGTACTTGCTGGCCGCGTAGCCGAACTTGTCCTGGAAGTCGGGGCTGGCCTGCTTGTAGCGCTCGATGAAGGCCTTCTGGTGTGCCGCTTGCGCCGGCGTGAAGTTTTCCAGCATTTCATTGCCGGCCACAAAGTTGTACGGCAGCGCTTCATCGCCGTGGATGTCGAAGAACATGTCGACGCCCGTTTCGTGGATCTTGTTTTTCACGCACAGCACTTCCGGGCTCGATTCCAGCGAAGGCGTCATCCATTCGCGGTTCAGGTTGGCACCGGCCGCATTAGTGCGCAGGTTGCCGCGGATGGAGCCGTCCGGGTTCATGTTCGGCACGATGTGGAACACGGCGCGCTGCAGCAGTTTGCGCGCGATCGGGTTGGCGTCGTCAAGCAGCGAGTCGATCAAGCCTTCGACGAACCATTCGGCCATCGATTCGCCCGGATGCTGGCGCGCGATGACCCAGATCTTCTTTTCCGCCTGCGGATTGCCGATGGTGACCATGTTCATGTCGCGGCCGTCGACCGTGCTGCCCAGGTCGGACACGCGCGCCAGCGGGTGCTCGGCCACTTCGCCCAGCAGGCGCAGATGGCGCTCCCACGAATACGGCTCGAAGTAGGCGTAGTACACGCTGTCGAGTTCAGGCGTGTGCGAGATCGTCATGACCTGGCCGTCGAACGCCGTCGGCACGCGGAACCAGTTTTCGCTGTCGTAGCTGGCCACGGCCTGGTAGTCTTCATAGCCGGCCGGATAGGTGGCCTGGCCCGCGTTCAGGAAGCGCATCGTGCATGCCTGGCCGCGCGCGCCCTGCAGGCGGAAGTGGAACCACTGGTGGATGTCGGCGTGGCTATCCTTGCGCAAGTTCAGGTCAATGGCGCCGGCGCTGGTGGCGCTCACCACGTCGATGGCGCCCGAGTCGAAGTTCTGGCTGATTTTAATGGTCATGTAATGATCCCGTCCGAATGTAAGTGTTCCGGCGCCGCCTCGTGGGCCACCGCCGTCGCGCTAAAAAACGCAGTGTAAGCTATCCCGCTATTTTCCGCCCTTTGGCCCCGTTCGCAAAGCCTGGTCCGGTGATATATGCACCATTCCGGGGCATCGATGGAAAACCGCCGGGCAAAAGCGCGAAAAATCGGTCCACTGTCGCATCTACCGGACAAAAAACTGAATTGTAACAATGCCGGAAACATTGGCGGCCCCTCGCCCCCCTATAATTCCTGCTTTCATAGAGTCGCCAGGAAAGAGTCGTGGACAAGAAGCTGACCAATATTCAGGAAAGAAAATTACGCGAGGCGCAGGCGCGGCGCGAGCACATCATCGACGTCGTCAAAGACCTCATCAAGAAGGGCGGCGCGCGCGCCGTCTCCATCCGCAAGGTGGCCGAGGCGGCCGGCTTTTCCACCACCGTCGTGTACGCCCTGTTCCGCGACAAGGCCACCCTGATCGCCCAGGCCATGGACAAGGACTTGCTGGAACTGGTACGCGCCATGCGCACGGCCTGCGACACCAGCACTGACCCATGGGAACGCATCCGCCTGGTCGGCCGCGCCTACATCGAATACGGCTTCCAGCACCCCGACGAGTATTCGCTGATCTTCATGGAGCTGCGCCCGCACGCGGAAGTCGACGCTGTCGACGTGGAACACGGCAATATCGAGCAAGATCCGTATGCCTACGCGCTGCACCTGTTCGGCGAGCTGGCGCAAACGGGACAGGTGCGCCAGGACGAGCCGGCGCTGCACACGATGACGCAAATCTTCTGGCAATCGCTGCACGGCCTCGTGTCGCTGCGCATCGTCATGGATGCGGGCGACCCATGGACGCCGCACCCGGAAATGAACGCGCATATCGACGACTTGCTCGCCGTCGTCACGACAGGCATCCGCCTGCGCTTCGCACCGCCCTCCTGACGTTTGATCCAGCGCAAACCAGGCGGACGGAAAAGGCGGACAGTCGAGTGAAGCCGCCTGCGCCGATGCAGCGCGGCTTGCGCGAAGGAGTGCGAGATGAACGAAGCCTATTCCACGGACCGGCTTGACAAACAGCAAAGCGCGAACAATGCTGTACGCATGGAAGCGCGCCTGACAAAACTGGAAACGGACCGGGAACATGACCGGCTATGGTTCAAGACCCTGGAACAGCGTCTTGGCGAAGGCCTCGATAAGGTACGCACGGAATTGCACAACGAATCACAGCTGCTGCGTGCCGACCTGACGCAATTTCGCGGCGACTTGCGCGGCGACTGCCGCGCCCTGCGCACGGAACTGGGCGACATCCGCAAGCACATGCACACCCACTTCCTGTGGTTCATGGGCATACAGGCCACCACCACGTTTGCCCTGCTGGGCTTGGGCGCCAAGGCGCTGCATATGTACTGAGGAAAGTAAAAAGGCAGCGCGGTGCCGCACCGCCCTGCCCTGTCTTGATGCTGGCGAAGCTTACTGCGCTGCCAGCATGCTCTGCGTTTCCTGGTAGCGCACGTGCCAGGCCAGGGCCTCTTGCAGGATGTGCGGCGTGTGGCCGCCACGCTGGCATGCCGCGTCGTAATAGGCACGCAGCTGCGCGCGGTAATCGGGATGCGTGCAGCGATCGATGATCAACGGCGCCCGTTCACGCGGCGCCAGGCCGCGCAAGTCCGCAAAACCCCACTCCGTCACCAGCACGTCGACGTCATGCTCCGTATGGTCCACATGCGAGACCATCGGCACGACGCTGGAAATGCGTCCGCCCTTGGCCGCCGATTTCGACACGAACATCGACACTTGCCCATTGCGCGCAAAGTCGCCCGAGCCGCCGATGCCGTTCATCATGTGCGTGCCGCACACGTGCGTGGAATTGACGTTGCCGTAGATATCGAACTCGAGCGCCGTGTTCAGTGCGATGATGCCCAGGCGGCGCACGATCTCGGGATGGTTGCTGATCTCTTGCGGGCGCAGCACGATTTTCGAGCGGTAATGGTCGATATTGTCCATCAGCTTTTGATGCACGGCGGCCGACAGCGTGATCGACGAGGCCGAGGCAAACGCCAGCTGGCCCGAATCGAGCAGCTCGATGGCGCTGTCCTGCAGCACTTCCGAATACATCGTCATGTTGCGGAAAGGCGATCCGATCAGGCCATGCAGCACGGCGTTGGCGATGGTGCCGATGCCCGCCTGCAGCGGCAGCAATTCCGGCCCCATGCGCCCGGCCGCCACCTCGCCCTGCAGGAAGGCGATCACGTGGCCGGCGATCGCCTGCGTTTCCGCATCGGGCGGCAAGGCGTTCGACGGGCTGTCGGGGCTGTCCGTAATGACGATGGCGGCAATGCGGGCCGGGTCGATGGCGATGGCCGTGCTGCCCAGGCGCTGGTCCACGCGCGTGAGGGGAATCGGCTCGCGCCCCGGTAAGGTGTGCGGAATATAGATGTCGTGCAAGCCTTCCAGCGCCAGCGGCGTGGACAGGTTGATTTCGATGATCACCTGCGTGGCTTGCTGGGCAAAGGCGGCGGAGTTACCCACCGACATGGTCGGGATGATAGCGCCAGCCGCCGTGATGGCTGTTGCTTCGATGACGGCGATATCGACGGCGGCCAGGTTGCCCGAACGCAGCTGCTCGGCCGTTTCCGACAGATGCTGGTCGATGAACATGACTTCGCCGTTGTTGATCTTGCCGCGCAAGACAGGGTCGACCTGGAACGGCATGCGGCGCGCCAGCACGCCCGCCTCGGCCATCAAGCCGTCGCTGCCATTGCCCAGCGAAGCGCCCGTGATCAAGGTCAGGCTTAATGGATCTTGCAGGGCGCGTTCGGCCAGTGCGCGCGGCAGGGCCTTGGCGTCGCCGGCACGGGTAAAACCGCTCATGCCGACACGCATGCCGTTGTGGAACAATTTGGCTGCCTCATCGGCGCTCATGATTTTGCCGAGCAAGCCTGGGTGGCGGATACGGTCCTCGTACATCTGATGCTCCTGATATTCTCAATATTCTCAAACTGGATGGCTGTCATACACCAGCCCCATAAGTGGAATCAGTATAAAATCGCGGTTACATGCATGGCATGAATTAATTTCGCCACATCCAGTCGATATTTTCATGTCTTGTCAACGCCGAGCACCCTCGTGGATATCCGTTCCCTGCGCTATTTCGTCGAAACCGTGCGCCTGTCGAGCTTTACGCAGGCGGCCGAATCGCTGCACCTGACCCAGTCCACCATCAGCAAAATGGTGCGCCAGCTGGAAGATGAAGTGGGTGCGCAGCTGCTGGTGCGCGACGGGCGCAAGCTGACCCTGACGGACACGGGCCGCATCGTCTACCAGCACGGCCAGGAAATGCTGGCCAATATGCGCCAGCTGACGCTGGAAGTGCGCGACACCCAGGCCTTGCAGCGCGGCAGCCTGACGGTCGGCATCCCGCCCATGATCAATGTGCTGTTCACACCTGTGTTAAAAGCCTTCCGCGCGCGCCACCCGCACATCAGCCTGACGCTGCAGGAAGACACGGGCCAGCAGATCGAGCGCCAGGTGGCGGCCGGCGAGCTGGAAATCGGCTTGACGGTGCTGCCGGCCGACCCGGAACTCGATCTCGTGGCCGTGGAAGTGGCCAACTACCCGATCTGGGCCCTGGCCGAGCCGGGCACGTTCCAGAAAAACCGCACGACCCTGCCCTTCAAGGCGCTGGCCGACTTGCCGCTGGTGCTGTTAAAGGATGATTTCGCCCTCACGCGCAGCCTGCGCCAGCATTTCGCGCAAGCGGGCTTCGCGCCGACCATCGCGGCCCAGAGCGGGCAATGGGACTGGCTGGTGGCGATGGCCTCGGCGGGCCTGGGCGTGGCCCTGCTGCCCGAGCCGTTCATCCACCGCCTGGCTGGCGAACCGCTGGAGGCCGTGCGCATCGTCGAGCCGGAGGTGGCGTGGCAGGTGGCGCATATCTGGAGCGGGCGCTATCTGTCGCACGCGGCGCGCGCCTGGCTCGAGGTATGCCAGGACGTGCTGGGCACGCCGTTCGCGCATTGACGTAAAAAAGGGTGGCCGAGGCCACCCTTTTGCTTGATCACGCCACCTTGCTTACTTGGCGCTGTCGTTGTACATGCTGGCGTACTTCCAGCCGAAGTACAGAATGAAGGTGTAGCACAGGGCCGGCACGAGGAAGGACAGTTGCAGGTTGATGTGGTCTGCCAGGAAGCCCTGGATGAACGGCACGATGGCGCCGCCGACGATGGCCATGCACAGGATGCCCGAACCTTGTCCCGTTTGCGCGCCCAGCTTGTTCAGGGCCATGCTGAAGATGGTCGGGAACATGATGGAGTTGAACAGGCCGACGGCGATCAAGGCCCACATGGCTGTGTGACCGCTGGAGAACACGGCGACGAGGATCAGCGCGATCACGACGGCGGCGTTGAAGGCCAGGGTCTTGCCCGGGCTGACATAGCGCATCACGGCAAAGCCGACGAAGCGGCCCAGCATGGCGCCACCCCAGTAATAGCTGACGAAATAGGCGGCGTCCGCGTGGCTGAGGCCAGCGATATGGCTCTCGCCCAGGAAGTTGATCAGGAAGCTGCCGATGCTGACTTCACCGCCCACGTACAGGAAGATGGCCAGCGCGCCCAGCACCAGGTGGCGGTGCGACCAGATCGAGACCTTGTGGCCATCGTGCGCCAGGGCGGCCGCATCGTCGGCATGCGAAATCTTCGGCAGTTTTGCCAGCGCGAACAGCACGGCCAGGATCACCAGGGTAGCGGCCAGCACCAGGTACGGGCCCTGCACGGAGGCCGCTTCCTTGGCGCGGTAAGCCAGTTGCTCGGCCGCCGGCAGCAGGTCGAACTGCTGCACAGTCAGCACGGTGCCCGACAAGATCAGCATGCCGCCCAGCGCAGGCGCCACCGTGGTGCCCAGCGCGTTGAACGCTTGCGTCAGGGTCAAACGGCTCGATGCCGTCTGCGGGTCGCCCAGTTCCGTCACGTACGGGTTGGCCGCCACCTGCAGCACGGTGATGCCGGCCGCCAGGATGAAGAAGGACAACAGGAACAGCGCATAGCTGCCGGTCGACGCCGGGTAGAACATGGCGCAGCCGGCGGCCGCGATCAGCAGGCCGGCGACGACGCCGCGCTGGTAGCCGATCTTCTTGATCAGCATGCCGGCCGGCAGCGAAACGATGGCGTAGGCGCCAAAGAAGCAGAACTGCACCAGCATCGCCTGCACATACGTCAGGGTGTAGATCGAGCGCAGATGGGGAATCAGCACATCATTGAGCGATGTCAGCAGTCCCCACATGAAAAACAGCACCGTGACAATGATCAGGGCGCCCGTATTGTTTTGCGTGCCGGCCTGTGCGGACGGTACGCCCTGGCCTTGCTTTACGTATTCCATACCTTCTCCATTTTTCAATTCCAAGTTGATCTTGCCTGGCATGGAAGCGTTTCCACCCGGGCAGCACCAGGACGCGCAAGCGCCACGCAGATATCAGCGTGGGCCATGACTGCCATCAGCAAAACAGGGGCAGGCATGGCGCTGCTTGCGCGCGGCAGGCGCACGGCCGACCGTTTCTCGCCAAAATGATGTCTTGTAGGCGCGGCACGCCTGCGGGCTGCGTCAGAAAACAACATTCAGGACAAAACAGTCTTGTAGTAAAACTACGATACTGCGCCCGCATTATGCCTTAAAGCCCCGTATTGCGCAGCTTTCCCGCCTGTTATTCTAAAATTGAATAGCCGACATTTGAAATCAAAAGTAGCCTTATAACTTGGAATCGCTATACTTATATTGCAGTGCAGCACAACGCGGCACGCCACATAAGGAGTCTGCCATGTCTACCGCATTTACTTACCACACCACGCAAAACAGCAATATCGTCGCCACCCTGGTCCACGCCGCCAAACGCGTTGGCGCCTGGCTGAACCAAAGCAGCGACCGCCGCGAACGCGCTTACGAAGAAGCCTACCTGGCCGAATCGACGGATCGCTACGACTTGGAATACCGCATGCGCGAACTGGCCCGTGCCAACCCGCAGCCAAGCTGGATGAGCGGCCTGAGCCGTTAATATTGCCGCAGTATTGCCGCTGTCCCCAGTCGCTCACCGGCTGTTGCAACATCGATAGCGCCATCCTGCTCGCCTTGCGCTTGAGCACAGGATGGGCTATACAGGCGGGATGCACACGCCCATTACCATTCTCGCCATCGCCGGCAGCCTGCGCGCCGCCTCGCTGAACACCGCCCTGCTGCGCGCCATCGCCGGGCTTGCGCCACCGCCATTCGACATCCGCATCTATTCGGGACTCGGTGAGTTACCGCTGTTCAATCCCGACCTCGATGCCGACAGCCTGCCGGCCGTGACCGGTCTGCGCGACGCCATCCTGGCGGCCGACGTGCTGATGCTGGCCAGCCCCGAATACGCGCACGGCGTGAGCGGCCCCATGAAAAACGCGCTGGACTGGATGGTGGGAAATGAGTCGTTCATCGACAAGCCGCTGGTGCTGCTGAACGCCTCGCCGCGCGCCACGCATGCGCAGGCGGCCCTGCGCGAAACGGTGCGCACCATGTCCGCGCGCCTGATCGACGAGGCCTGTATCAGCTTGCCCCTGCTGGGGTCGGGTCTCGATGCGGAAGGCATCGCCGCGGACCCGGCATTGCGCCGGGCCATCCTCGATATGTTGCAGTGCATCAGGTCATTTTCGTGACCGTCTGCACGTTTTACTATCAATTCATCTAGTTTTACTACGTACTTCTACGGACCGCTCAATGCGGAATCATGCCCGTGAACACGTACGCCTGCAGCATGGTGATGATGCCGATGATGACGGCAAACAACAGACTGTGCTTCAAGGTAAAGCGGAACAGGTCCGATTCCTTGCCCACCAGGCCGGTCGCCGCGCAGGCGACGGCGATCGACTGGGGCGAGATCATCTTCGCCGTCACGCCGCCCGTCGTATTGGCCGCCACCATCAAGGTGTCGGACACGCCGATCTGGTGCGCCGTCGTGTTTTGCAGGGAGCAGAACAAGGCGTTCGACGACGTGTCGGACCCCGTCAGGAAGACGCCCAGCCAGCCCAGGAACGGCGAGAAGAACGGGAAGGCGGCGCCGCTGCCGGCCAGCAGCAGGGCCAGGGTGGACGACATGCCCGAGTAGTTGGCAACGAAGGCAAACGCCAGCACGAGCCCGATCGACAGCACGGGACGGCGCAACTCCACGATCGTTTCCACAAACGCCTTCAGACCATCGCGCGGCTTCATGCGCAGCATCAGCATCGACAGCACGGCCGTCAGCAAGATCGCCGTGCCCACGGCCGACAGCAGATCGAGCTTGAACACGGCGTCATACGCCTTCGGCTCGGCCACGATGGGCATCGTCTTCATCACCAGCTTGTCGAGGTAAGGCACGTGGATCTTGATGACCAGGCTGGACAACGCGCCGCCGGCGGCAAACAGTGCCTTGAAGCCGGGCAGGCTCCACACGGTGACGATGGCCGTCAACAGGCCGAACGGCGCCCAGGCGCGCATGGTCTGCGCCATCGTGTAGGGCGAGGCGGCGCGGTTGCCACCGCCACGCACGGCCGCAGCACCGCCCGCACCGCCAAAGCCGGACAGCGCAGCCGTGCCGCCGCCGACGGCATGCGCCACTTTCGCATTCTTCGGCTGCCACACTTTCAGGAACAGGGTCAGCGACACCAGGCTGACGAGGGCCGAGGTGATGTCCGGCAGTTCAGGGCCGATATGGTTCGACGTGAAGTACTGGGTGACGGCAAAGCTCAAACCCGTCACCAGCGCGGCAGGCCACACTTCGCGCACGCCGCGGAATCCATCCATCATGAAGACCAGCCAGAACGGCACCAGCAACGACAGCAGCGGCAACTGGCGGCCCGCCATGGCGCCGATCAGGAACGGGTCGATACCCGTCACCTGCCCCGCCACGATGATGGGGATGCCCATGGCGCCAAAGGCGACGGGCGCCGTGTTGGCGATCAGGCACAGGCCCGCCGCATACAGCGGGTTGAAGCCCAGGCCCACCAGCAGCGCCGAGGTGATCGCCACGGGCGCGCCGAAACCGGCCGCCCCTTCCAGGAAGGCGCCGAAGGCAAAGCCGATTAACAGCACCTGCAGGCGCTGGTCGTCCGTGACGGACAGCACGGAGGCGCGGATGATGTCGATCTGCCCCGTCTTGACGACGATCTTGTACAGGAAGACGGCCGTGACGATGATCCAGGCGATCGGCCACAAGCCGTACGCAAAACCGTAGCCGGCCGCCGCCAGCGCCTGCGGCACGGGCATGCCGTAGGCGAAGATGGCGACGGCCAGCGCCAGCGCCAGGGTGACGGCGGCCGCCACGTGTCCCTTGATGCGCAGCGCCGCCAGCGCGATGAAGAAGAAAATGATGGGAATGGCTGCCGCCAGCGACGACAGCCACAAGCTGCCGAGCGGTGTATAAAGTTGGGTCCAGGATTGCATGTCGGGTCTCCTCCGGTGGATGCGGGTTAAGTGAAAAAACGGCTTTTGATGTAATTGTGTGTAGCGTGTTTTTTGCGGTGCTCCGGGAACGGGCTATTCTTCCTGCCCCCGTGCATTGAGCAGGTCGGCCAGGCTGCGCGGCGCCGGCGTCAATGGCTTGCGGTGCTGCGTCCAGCCCAGCTGCGCGCGCGGCGTCAGCATGCGCAGCCGCGTGGCGGCCCAGCGGAACAGCCGGTAGCTGGCGGGGCGCGCGAAGGCGCCGCTCCAGAAGCGCCAGATCAGGCTTTCGCTGCGGCTGAACTTGGCGCCCTGCCCGCGCAGCGGATGGCTGACTTCCTCGTTCGGATTGCGGTTCGCTTCCGTGCGCAGGCGCACCAGCAGCTGTGGAATCGGAATGCGTACGGGACATACTTCGCCGCAGGCGCCGCACAGGCTCGATGCGGTGGCCAGATCCGCCGTCGCAGCTAGTCCCAGCAAATGCGGCGAGATGATCTTGCCGATCGGCCCCGGATACGTGGTGCCGTAGGCGTGGCCGCCGATGCGCGTGTAGACGGGACAGTGGTTCATGCAGGCGCCGCAGCGTATGCATTGCAAGGTGGCGCGCAGCTGCTCGTCGGCGTAGGCCTGGCTGCGGCCGTTGTCGAGCAAGACCAGGTGCACTTCGCGCGGCCCATCTTTTTCACCGGCGCGGCGCGGGCCGGAAATCAGGTTGAAATACGTGGTGATGGCCTGGCCCGTGGCCGAGCGCGTCAGGAGGCTGGTCAGTGGCACGATATGTTCGAGCTTGGCCACCACTTTTTCCATGCCCATGATGGCGATGTGCACGTCCGGCACAGACGTCGTCAAGCGGCCATTGCCCTCGTTTTCCACCAGCCACAAGGTGCCTGTGTCGGCCGCCGCGAAGTTCACGCCCGACAGGCCGATATCGGCGTCGACGAAGGCCTGGCGCAGGGCGCGCCGCCCCGTCTGGATCAGGCTGTCGACATCTTCCGTGTAGGGCGCGTCGGGGATATGCTCGGCGAACAGGCCGGCGATGTCGGCCTTCGTCTTGTGAATGGCCGGCATGACGATATGCGACGGCTTTTCGCCGGCCAGTTGCACGATGTACTCGCCCATGTCCGATTCCAGGCACGTCATGCCGCGCGCTTCCAGGTAGTGGTTGAGCTCGATTTCCTCGCTGGCCATCGACTTGCCCTTGATGAAGCGCGTCGCCCGGTTCCTTTCGGCGATGGCGTGGATGATGGCATTGGCCTGCTCGCCATCTTCGGCCCAGTGCACCTGCACGCCGGACGCCGTCAGCTTGTCTTCCAGCTGCACCAGCAAATCGGGCAGGCGCGCCAGCGCGTGCTGGCGCACGGCTTCGCCGATGTCGCGCAGGCGTTCCAGTTCGTCGCCGTCGGGGAATTGCGTCTTGCGCTTGTCCTGTAAAAAATCCATGGCGCCGCGAAAGCTCTGGCGCAGTTTCGGGTCGTCCAGCGCGGCGCGGGCGCGCGCATGGAAATCGGCCGGCTTGACGAATTGCAGGGGCTTGGCGTTCATGGCTGGCCTCCTTTATCGGCAGATAAATCATCGATGATCAGCACCCACAGCCAGCGCGGGCCATGCGCGCCATAGGCCAGCGTCTGCTGGATATCGGACGTTTTCGAGGGGCCGGACACCAGCACCAGGTTGGCCGGCATGCCGTCCGCCCAGCGCTCGGCGCGCGCCGCCGCGTGCAAGTCCACATGCAGGGTGCTCGCATACACAAGACAGATATGCAAAGGGGGCGCCAGGGACACCGTGCGCGGCGTGGCCGCATCGGGTGCGATGACCAGGGTGCCCGTGGCGGCGATGCCGGAGCGCGCGATGGT
The DNA here is from genome assembly GCF_059617945.1 of Janthinobacterium sp. BCJ23. Classification (NCBI taxonomy): domain Bacteria; kingdom Pseudomonadati; phylum Pseudomonadota; class Betaproteobacteria; order Burkholderiales; family Oxalobacteraceae; genus Janthinobacterium; species Janthinobacterium sp. BCJ23. Next base: position 287,448 of record NZ_JCAQAW010000007.1, read on the forward strand.
GAAACCCGCATCGACGGTGTCGAACAGTTCACTTTTCCACTGCGCCAGCGGACGCGTGAATGACAGCGTCTCCACCGCAGGTGGCAAGGCGGCGCGCAAGGCCTGCCCTTCGGCGCTGCCGGTATCGAGCAGCAAACGGCGCACGCCGTGTTCACCGAGGCGCTGCGCCAGCAGGGCGGGCCAGGTGTCCACGCTCACACAGTCGACTTGCGCGTGCGAGACGCGCAAGGCGGCCTGCATGGCGGCGATCCTGTCCCGTGCCGGCAGCGGCGCGGCGGCGCGGCGCGCCAGGTAGTGCTGGTCGATGGCCGTATCGATGAGCTCCACCGCTTCGGGTGCGGCGGGCGCGGCGGCGCGCAGGCGTCCCAGCATGCGTTCGCGGGCGGTCAGGATCGCGCTCATGCCGCGCCTCCCGTACGGCGCCACAAAAAGCTGGCCATATGCTCGACGGGTAGCGGCGCGCCCTGGTGCTGCGCGGCGTGGCCGATATTGAGCAGGCAGCCGCAGTCGGCCGAGACGAGCCGGTCGCAGCCCGTGGCGCAGGCTGAGGCGATCTTGTCGCTGACCATGGCACCGGAAATATCGGGGTGCTTCAATGAAAACGTGCCGCCAAAGCCGCAGCATTCCGATTCGCGCTGGTGTTCGATGCGCGTCACGCCGGGCAAGGCATCGACCAGGGCCACGCCGTGGGTGCGCGTACCCATTTCGCGGCGCGCGCCGCACGAGGTATGCAGCACCACGTTTTCATCGGCCTGCGCGGCGGCGCCCATGCCGGCCAGGTCGAGCTGCAGCACGCAGACGAGAAATTCGCTCAGTTCATATACGCGCTCGGCCAGCTCCAAGGCCTTGGGGCCGGCCACCGGGTCGTCCTGGAACAGCTGCGGCCAATGGTGGCGCATCATGCCGGCGCAGGAACCGGACGGCACGATCACGGGCCACGGCTGCGCGAACAGATCGAGTTGGGCGCGGGCCACGGCGCGCGCCTGTTCCGGATTGCCGCTGCTGTAAGCGGGCTGGCCGCAGCAGCTCTGGCCGCGCGGATAATGCACGAGCAAGCCTTCCCGCTCCAGCAGGCGTACGGCATCGAGCCCCGCCTGTGGCACGAACAGGTCGACCAGGCAGGTGGCGAACAGGTACACCTGCGGCGGTGGCGATGGATAGTGGCGTGGCTGGCGCGGGTCTGGCTGCATGCGTTGTCTCCCCGGCGCTCTGTGTGTTGCTGCGGCGCCGCTGTGTGTTGTTAAGAATGACCGGTTCACGCATAATTCCAGCTTCCGCAAGCCACTTCAAATTGCTCGGACCACTTTAAAACAACACCGGAAGACATCGATGGCGACAGGCATGCAAACGCGGGGCAGGGTCGAGATGGTGATGCGCAGGCTGGAAACGGCCCTGCTGGACGGCAGCTTGCCGGCGGGCGCGCAGCTGCCGGCCGAACGCCTGCTGGCGCAGCAATATGCCGTCTCGCGCAACACCGTGCGCGAAGCGGTGCAGCGGCTGGCGGCGCGGGGCCTCGTGCGCAGCCGGCGCGGCGCCGGCGTGTTCGTGACCGATCAATTGCGCACCGGCATGGCTTCGCCGTGGAGCCAGCTGGTGGCCGACCACCCCGCCCTGCGCGACGACATCCTGGAATTTCGCCGCGTGCTGGAAGGGGCGACGGCGTACTTTGCCGCGCAGCGGGCCAGCGGGGACGAGCGCGCGCAGATCATGGCGCTGCTGGCCGAGCTGGAACAGGCGCGCGCCAGCGACGACAAGCACGGCGAGGCGCAGGCCGACGCGCGCCTGCATGAAGTCATCGCCCAGGCGTCGCACAACACCATGTTTTTGCACTTGCACACCAGCATCATCGGCATGCTGCGCGAACACATCACCATCAATGGCACGGGCTTGCGCCAGCAGGACGACGCCACTTCGCTGCAGCTGCTGTCGCAGCACCGCACCCTGTGCGTAGCGATCTGCGCCAGCCAGCCAGAGGAAGCGCGCACGGCCATGCAAAGCCACATCGATTTCGTGCGCACGCGCGTCACCAGCGATGACGATTGAGGCCACTGGTAGGACCAGTACCTGCGCACAGCGGCCGCAAAAACTGCTAACATCGCGCGCCGCCCACTGATCCCTCCTGCCATGACCGTCCTCGTCCACACCCATCCGCTGGTGCTCCAGCTGGAAAACGACTTGCTGCCCCTGTTTCGCGCCGCCCTGCCACCACTAGCGGCCGCCGCGCCACGGGTGCTCGCCTCGGTCTTCGCCTTTTCCAGCGGCACGGCCAGCGCCTTCCAGGACTATCACTTCGGCATTTCCTGCCTGCTCGCAGACGTGCACGACGATGCCCCGGAGGAAGTCGCCCTGCTGGTCGGCGTCACGGGCCTCGATGCGGGCGCCCGGCTCAGCGCCCAGGTCGTTTGGGGCCAGCCATCGGGCCAGGTGGAAATGCAAGCTGAACTGCAGGCAGATGACTTGCCAACCCTGCATGCGGCCCTGCCCGGCTTGCTGGCTGGCTTGCAACAGGCAGCCAGCCGGGGCGCACCAGCAAGATGACAGGTGCATGAAAAAGTGCCAGGAAACAACAACTTACGCTTTCCTCTACGCAACTTTGTTGACTTCCACTAGCCCCAGCCCCTATCCTTTCAGTTACGTTTGGTGAGAATGTGTGCGTGTTCATGCGAGCATGCAAGCGGCATCGCCTTGCCTCCCAAAAAGTCCATTCCGCATTTTTATTGCAACCATCAGGGCAACGCGCCTGAACGGCCGCTGCCAGCAAATACGGAGCTGACTGCCATGCCATCGCACCACCATTTTCCTGCAACACCATTGCTCGGCTGCCTCCTGCTGCTGGCCGTCCTGCCCGTGCAGGCGCAGACCACGGACAGCCCCGCCGCCACCTTTACCGCCAATGCCAGTCTCACATCGCAATACATCTCGCGCGGCTTTCGCCAGACCTGGGGCAAGCCGGCGCTGCAGGCGGGGGCCGACTATGCGCACCCGAGCGGCTGGTCGCTGGGCACGTGGGCGTCCACCGTCAGCGACCGCTATATCGAGGATGCGACCATCGAATGGGACGTGTACGGCGGCTACAGCGGCACGGTCGGTGAACTCGGCTACAGCGTGCTGGCCTACTATTACAAGTATCCGGGCGCCGTCTACCGCGCCACGGGCGTGAAGTACGACTATGGCGAACTGTCGCTGGGCCTCAGCTACAAGATGCTGTACGCCAAGTACAACCGCACGGTCACGCCGGACTTCTTCGGCATCAGCAATGCGCGCGGCACGGGCTACCTGGACGTGGGCGCGAATGTCGACCTGGGCAATGCCTGGACCTTGAACCTGCACGCCGGCAATGGCCGGGTGGCGGGCACAGGCAACGCCATCTGGAACTGGCGCGACGCCAAGATCGGTGTCACCCGGACCTTCGACGGCGGCTGGAGCGCCAGCGCCGCCGTCACGCGCGCCTGGGGCGCCACCGATGCCTACGACCATTACACCTTGGGCATCCCGAATGCGGCCGGCCAGTTCGACACGTCGAATCCCGCCGCGACCACGCTGGTCGTGGCCATCAGCAAGACGTTCTAGGCGCGCCACCCGCGACGCCCATGACACCAATACCCCTCCCCATCAAGGAACAGCATCATGCAACTCTCACTGAACAGTAAAATCTGCGTCGCCGCCACCGCGCTCGCCGTCCTCAGCCTCGGCGTCACGGCGGCCGTGATCGGCTACAAGAGCAGCGCGAGCGCCGAAGCGGCCGCGCTGGACTTGGCGCGCACGTCGGCGCGCGAAGTGGCCGGCGCCTTGCAGGCGCGCATCGCCAGCAACCTGTCCAGCGTGTCCAGCCTGGCCGGCGCCATGCGCGGCACCAAGAGCGCCAGCCTGCCCCTGCAGCGCGAGCAGATCAATGAACTGACCAAGGCAACATTGACCAGTTCGGAAGACTTGCTGGGCTCGGCCGTGACGTGGGAGCCGAACGCGCTCGACGGCAAGGATGCGGATTTCGCCAACCAGAAGCCGTACTACGACGCCAGCGGCCGCTTCATGCCCTACTGGACGCGGGGCGCCGGCGGCAAGCTGCAAGTCGAACCCATCGTCTTCGACCCGAAACCGGGCGCCAACGACTGGTATGACGTGCCCAAGCGCACAGGCAAGACTTACTTTACGGAACCGTACATCTACCCCGTCGATGGCAAGAATGTACTGATGGCCTCGCTGGTGGCGCCCATCATGATCGACGGCAGCTTCAAGGGCGTGGCCAGCGCCGACTTCATGCTTACGCGCCTGGCGAAAATCCTCGCCGACCTGAAAGTGATCGAGGGCGGCAAGCTGGCCCTGATCTCGAACGGCGGCCTGTACGCGAGCCACCCCGTGCCCGAGCGGCTGGGCAAGAAGGCCGACGACGTGCCGGCCGCCGGCCTGGAAAAGGTACGCCAGGGCCAGCCGTATGAATATGAGGACGACAAGGGTTACATCCATTTGCTGCAGCCGCTGCAGATACACCCCGATATCGCGCCCTGGAGCGTGGAGCTGAATTTCCCGAAAAGCGTGGCCACGGCCTCGGCGCGCGACCTGATGATCTACACCCTGATCGTCGCCCTGCTGTGCGCGGCGGCCACGGCCGGTATTTTGATTCTCGTCGTCAACCAGCTGACGCGCCCCCTGCGTACCCTGGGCCGCACCATGACGGACCTGTCGAGCGGCGACGCCGACCTGCGCGTCAAGCTGGAAGTCAAGGGCACGGACGAGCTGGCCGTGATCGGCAAGGGTTTCAACGCCTTCGTGGAAAAGATCCACGCCGTGCTGCTGCAAGTGCAGGCCAGTGCCGACAACGTGGCGCGTGCCAGCGCGGAAATTGCGCAAGGCAATAACGACCTGTCGGCCCGCACGGAACAGCAAGCCAGTTCACTGGAAGAAACGGCCGCTTCGGTGGAAGAGCTGACGGGCACGGTCAAGGAAAACGCCGACCATGCGCGCCAGGCGAATCAACTGGCCGCATCCGCCTCCAGCGTGGCGCAAAAGAGCGGCGAAGTGGTCGGCAAGGTGATTGAAACGATGACCTCGATTAACGACTCGTCGAACAAGATCGTCGATATCATTTCCGTCATCGACGGAATCGCTTTCCAGACGAACATCCTGGCCTTGAACGCGGCCGTGGAAGCGGCGCGCGCGGGCGAACAGGGCCGCGGTTTCGCCGTCGTCGCCACGGAAGTGCGCAACCTGGCGCAACGCTCGGCGGCGGCCGCCAAGGAAATCAAGCTGCTGATCGACGACTCCGTCGGCAAGGTGGCGGCCGGCAGCAAGCTCGTCGACGAAGCCGGCGCCACCATGGAACAGGTGGTCGACAGCGTGCGCAAGGTCACCGCCATCATGGCCGACATCAGCGTCGCCACCACCGAGCAAAGCGACGGCATCGCCCAGGTCAACCAGGCGCTGGCGCAAATGGATGGCGTGACGCAGCAGAACGCGGCCCTGGTCGAGGAAGCGGCAGCCGCCGCCGAAAGCCTGCAAGACCAGGCCAGCCATCTGGCCGAGGTGGTCAGCGTGTTCAAGCTGGGTGCACAGCAGCAAACGACGCCGCAGGCAATGCCGGCGGTGAAAAAATCAGCGCCGCTGCCAGCCAAGCGCCTGAGCGTTGCCAAGCCGGCGCCCGCGGAAAGAGCGCAGGCCAAGGCGCCGGCCGGCGATGATTGGGAAGAGTTTTAAGCCTGTCTTGCCAGGCGGCTGCGAGTGCCCTTGATCTATATCAAGTCACGAATACATTCGGTGAGAATTGCCCCTGATCCATCCTTTTATACTGTTGCCGCGTCTACGGCACGCATGCTTGCCGGAATAAAAGGATGGAGCATGAAAAAATTCGTGGCAATATTCCTGACATCAAGCACGGCACTGCTGGCTGGCTGCGGCGGTGGCGGCAGCAGTGATCCAGGCAATTCCAATGCAGGCTCGACCCTGGCACCCTACGTCGGTACCTGGCAAGCGCCGTGCGACGAACATGAACGCCAGACCATGGTGGTCGCAGCCAAGGCCGATGGCAGCGGCGCGATGGAACTGACCTCCACCATCGAAACCTATCTCAAGACCGGCTGCAGCGGCACCTTGCTGGGCACGGAAACCATGACCGCAAAGATGAGCGCGACACCGGATGGCGTGGCCGATGTTCTCGTCAAGCTGACGGAGAATGGAGCCGCCAGCAATGTGCGCATCGACAAGCTGAACCTGTCCATGCCCGCCTATACCTTCAACGTCACGGGACCTGGCGTGCAATACGTGAAGAAAGATGGCAAACAGCAATGGTGCATCGAATATGAAGGCGGCTCCACCTGCCTGCTCGACGAAGGCATGCGCCCGGCGCAAACCATTAAAGGCGGCATCCTCTTGCGCGACAACAAGCTCTACACCTTATCGCATAACGGCAGCAGTTATGAGCCCGACATGCTGTACGTGAAAAAATAAGCGCGTGACTGGCTGCGGGGCCCACGGCCCTGCTGCTTCATGGCCTCGAGCCCGTCAGCGAGGGTAGGTGTAGAATCGAACAGACATTGCAAAAGCAGAAAGCTATCCTGTTAAAAAAGGAGCTTGCCATGTCGACCAACGCTTTCTCCCTGCCGTCCGACGCCGCGCTGGCCACCCTCTTGCCGCCGCAGGACAGCGCCTTCACCCCCATCGACGGCTTGCGGCGCCTGCGCGACGCGGGCCTGGACCAGCTGCCGCTGCCCGGCCACGGCGCCACCCTGCGGCGCTGGCAAATGCTGGCCGCCATCGCCGCCATCGACCTGTCCCTGCTCAAGCTGTACGAAGGCCATACGGATGCGCTGGCCATCCTAGCGGAACTCGGCGGCCCCGGCGCGCCGGCCGGCAGCAGCTGGGGCGTCTGGAGCGCGGACATGCCGGACGCGCGCGTGCGCTTGCGGCAGATGGCCGATGGCCGCCATGTGCTCGACGGGCGCAAGGCCTGGTGTGCCGGCGCACATGGCCTCAGCCATGCCTTGATCAGCTGCTGGAACGACGCTCACCAGGCTTGCCTGGCCACCGTAGACCTGTCGCAGCCCGGCGTGCGCGTCACGGACGAAGGCTGGCAAGCCATCGGCATGCGCGCCTGCGCCAGCGTCGACGTGACCTTTTCCGCTGCGCGCGTCTTTCCCGTCGGCGCGCCAGGCGCCTATCTTGAGCGGCCCGGCTACTGGCATGGCAGCGCCGGCATCGCGGCCGCGTGGTATGGCGCCGCCTGCGCCATCGCCAGCCACCTGCATGCGCGCGCGCAGCACGCCGCCCCCGATCCCGTGCGCCTGGCCCAACTGGGCCAGATCGACTGCGCCCTGCGCGCGGCCGGCGCCCTGCTGCGCGAAGGCGCTGCCGAGATCGACGCGCATCCGCAACGCGACGCCATGGCCCTGGCGCTGCGCCTGCGCCTGGCCGTGGAAGACGCGGCCACCCTGGTGCTGCACCTGGCCACGCGCGCGCTGGGTGCCGGTCCCCTGTGCCGCGATGCCCATTTCGCGCGCCTGGCGGCCGACCTGCCAGTCTTCCTGCGCCAGAGCCATGCGGAACGCGACCAGGCCGTGCTGGGCGGCATCGTCGCCGGCGCGGAAGAACATCCGTGGACGCTGTGAGGGCGCGCAGACAAAAAATCGCCGGACCGGATGGACTCCGGGCCGGCGATCAGGACTAGTCTGACTGGATGATTACTTGAGCGGCATCGCGATACCGAACATCACGGACTGGGTACGTCCGCTATCGATGTTCAGATTGCTGTTGTAGTCCAGCGTGATGGTCATGCCGTTCGACAGCAGCAGCTTGACGCCCAGGCCCGCCGCCCAGTTGCCCGTCTGCTGCGGCACCGTGCGGATCACGTACACGGGGCCTTCGGCCACCAGGTCGGCATATGCCAGGCGCGCATCATCGGCGCCCTGGAACTGGTGCCGGTACTCGAGCCGTGCGCGCGGGAACCACGTGCCCAGGCCGCCCACATAGATGCCTTCGGCCCGCACACCGAGCGCGCCGATGCGCGATCGCACGGTCTGCTTGAAGTAGCTCAGGGCGTTGATGCCCGCCGCCTTTTCCATGTACGGATCGAGCTTGGCCGACATCAGTTCCACGCGGCCGTACGGCGACCACATCCAGGTGTCATGGCGCATCTCGATACCGCCGACCAGCGCACCGAACACCTGCTTGCCGTCGCGCTCGCCCGTGGCGAAACCGCTGCCATCGGCGAGGTAGCGCGAAGCGTCGTACTGCAAGGTGCCGTAGCCAAGCACGCCGTCAAGGAAGACGCCCTTGCTCGGACGCAGGCTGCCATACACGGCCGCCACGGCGCTGTCGGCCGTGCTGCGGCTGCCGTTCTGGCCCACGTCGCTGCGGTCATGGCTGAAACCGGCGCCGACGCCCAAAGTCGCCAGGTCGCTGAGGCGGTAGTCGCCGCCCACGCTCACGCCATTGGTGCGGAAGCGGAAGCCCGTGTCGCGGCCATTCACATAGTGCTGGCCGAAATCGACCGCGCCACCGAGCCACAGCGCTAAGGCCTGCTTCTGCGTATCGGGCTTTTGCGGCATGTCCGGCAAGCCGCTGGTAGCGCCGCTGACATCGACCTGCTGCCGCTCGCCGCTGAAACCGGCGTCATGCTGGCGCAAGGCCGCCTTGCGCATGAACGGTTTGACGGCCGTGCCGAACACGCGGTCCGCTTCGTCCGCCTGCCAGCGCGCCAGCGCCGCCGTCGGATTGCCGCTGTCGTTCGGCGGCGTCAGGCTCAGGCCAAAGCTCGACCTTCCCCAGCCATCGCCATGCAGGCTTTCCAGGCGCTGCGTGAAGTTCGACAGCTGCGCGCTGGCGAAACGCCGTGCCGCGTCCGCTTGCGCCGCCTGCAGGCCGATCACTTCCGGATCGACCGACGGGTCGCGCCGCGCCGTCACGGTCACATTCACCACACCCGGTTTCGAGGTCGCATACGCATTGCTCAGGGTGTAGCTGACGACGGCCGCGCCGGCGAACTTGCCCGAGGCCGCAAAGCTCAGCTGGTACGACGGCTTGCCGGCCGTGCCGATATCGCGCACCACCACCTTGCCCGCTTCGGCCGGCGCCACACTCAGCACATTCGCCGCCGTAAACGGGCCGCCCGTGGCGCCCGCCGTCAGGTCGACAGTGACCGTCAGGCCGGCCACCACCGTGACGCTCTGGCTGAGCACTTGCGGCATCGGATTGACGGTAATGGTCGACGTCACCGGCGCCGAGGTGCCGAACGCATTCGACAAGGTATAGCCGATGTTGATCTCGCCGCTGGTGTTGATGCCTG
>NZ_JCAQAW010000008.1:0-296225 GCF_059617945.1 Janthinobacterium sp. BCJ23
TGCCAGCAGACAAAGAAATGGTCATGCCAGGCGATAACGTGTCGATCACCGTCAAGCTGATCAACCCGATCGCGATGGAAGAAGGTCTGCGCTTCGCTATCCGCGAAGGCGGCCGTACCGTCGGCGCTGGTGTTGTTGCAAAAATCCTGGCTTAATTCTTAAGCCTGCATAAAAGAAGACGCGTCGTCGCCCGGCGCCCTTCTTTTTATTCAACTGCCGGGGTTGGCAAGCATTTTGGTGCTATCATGTCGACCCTGACGGTTGTTGCGTCAGAAATTCCCGTATGACCTCATTGCCGTGCAAACCGCGCGGTTCGTTCTTTTAAGGAAATATCATGTCGGCACCAAACCAAAAAATCCGTATCCGCCTGAAGGCTTTCGATTACAAACTGATCGACCAGTCCGCTCTGGAAATCGTTGAAACCGCGAAGCGCACCGGCGCTGTCGTCAAAGGCCCAGTACCACTGCCTACCCGTATTCAACGTTTCGATGTGCTGCGTTCCCCGCACGTCAACAAAACTTCGCGCGATCAGTTCGAGATCCGTACGCACCAACGCCTGATGGACATCGTTGACCCAACGGACAAAACCGTTGACGCGCTGATGAAGCTGGACCTGCCAGCTGGTGTTGATGTCGAAATCAAACTGCAATAATCGGTTTTAAGAAGGCCGGCGGGGTATCCCGCCGCCTGATGATGGGGCCGGGCCTGCTCACGATCGTGAGTGCGCCCGGCCCCATTGTCATTGGTGCCATGCCTTTGGCGGGGGCTTCCGTCCTGTCTTCATCCTACTCCATCCCATTTTCTTCTTTTCACCTCTCTCACCGGGATTGCCTGCCAGCACAATGCGCGCCAGCTTGATTCCAGCAAAGAGCTCGGTCTATAAAGTGGGGTTAAAACAACAATTGTTAATTGTTTTCTTTCGCGTGCGCGTCGAATGTGAGAAATTTGTAACATGCGTGAGAATGTGTGATTATTTTACAAAAATGATCAGTGCAACGCATCGATTTATAAAACGAAAACAATATTTGAGGAGTAGTTTTGAAAAGTACAGTGATGAGCAATACCTCCCGTTTGAAGAAAAGCACCCTTGCAATAGCATTGACACTGGCCTTCTCCCAATACGCTGTGGCACAAGAAGCTGCCGCACCTGCAGAAAAGCTGCAACGCGTCGAAGTCACCGGCAGCAGCATCAAGCGCACCGAAGCTGAAACAGCTGGCGCACTGCAAGTGCTGACCCGCGATGACATCGAGCGCACCGGCCAGACCACGGCGCTGGGCATCTTGAGTTCCTCCTCCGCCATCAGCACCTCGATTGATTCGTCGAGCAGCAGCTCCGGCAGCTTCGCCACGGGTTCCTCGGGCGTGGGCATGCGCGGCCTGGGCAAGGTCGCGACCCTGGTGCTGGTCAACGGCCGCCGCATTGCACAATACGGCCTGGCCGATGGCGCACAACAGAATTTCACCAACCTGGACGCGATCCCGGCTGCCGCCATCGAGCGCATCGAAATCCTGAAAGATGGCGCATCGGCAATCTACGGTTCCGACGCCATCGCTGGCGTGATCAACATCATCCTGCTGAAAAACTTCGAAGGCGCCAAGATCACTGGCAACTACAAGGAAACGGACCGTTTCAAAGACCAGCGCAGCCGCAACGTGTCGGGCATCGTCGGTTACGGCGATATCGACAAGGATGGTTTCAACACCTACCTGACGTACGAATCCTACAAGAACGACGGTTACACCGCTGGCGACCTGCGCGGCCACTACCCTGAATGGCACCGCCAGACCCCGGGCCGTTCGACCTGGGACGCCATGAGCGCGTTCTCGCCAACCGGCAACTACTTCCTGAGCAGCACGAACATCGTTGCCGCGCCAGGCTGCCCGGCCGACAAGATCGATGCCAAGGACAAGCTGTGCAAGATGGATATCTTGCCGTACACGGGCTTGACCACCAATGCCAAGCGCTATGCGCTGGCCAGCAACACGCACTTCCGCATTGGCAAGAGCATCGACGCCAACTTCGAGATCACTAATGCCGGCGCCAGCAACGATTATATCGTTGCTCCGTTCAACGTCAGCAATGGCAGCGCCACCACGTCGTCGAGCACCTGGTACGACGCGATCAACGGTAAGATGGTTGGTCCATACTTCTATCCAAAATTACCTGTTGGCCACGCCAACAACCCTTACGGCGTACCGGTGGAATACCGCGCCCGCATGATGGACACCGGCGACGGCTTCAACTTCAACCGCACTGAATCCGATCAGACGCGCGTCATGCTGAGTCTGAACGGCGACATCGGTAATTTCGATTGGAAATCCGCCGTCGGCTACATGAACTCGAAAGCCAACAAGGCCACCCGTGCCGTGAGCGCTACTGGTTACACCAATGCCATCGTCAACGGCACCTACAAGTTCGGCCAGCAAAACGATGCCGCGCTGCTGGAGTCGATGTTCCCGGTACGTACCACCAAGGGTGAATCGAAAATCACCTTCGTCGACGCGACCGTGTCCGGTGAAGTGGCGCAATTGCCAGCCGGTCCTTTGAGCGTGGCGTTCGGTACCGACATTCGTCGCGAAAAGTATGAAATGGCCAGCTCGGACAACGTGCTGAGTGGCGACCTGGTCGGCATCGCCGGCCTGCAAGTCAAAGACACCATGGATCACTACGCGCTGTTCGCCGAAGCGACCATCCCGGTGGTCAAGCGTGTGGAAGTGAGTGCCGCAGTGCGTGCCGACAAGTCCACCAACAGCGACGTGCACTTCTCGCCAAAGCTCGGCTTGCGCGTCAACGCCACCGACACTCTGTTGCTGCGCGCCACGGCCGCTGGCGGCTTCCGTGCGCCTAACATCGTTGAAACCGGTAACGGCCTGGGCCGCAGCTCGTTTGCCACCGATGTCAGCGATCCACGTCGTTGCGCAACCGCCAGTGCCTTGAACAAGCTGGTGCAGAACAATCCGGCCGCCACCAGCGTCGACAAGGCTCAGGGCAATACCTTCCAGAACAGTGATTGCAAAGGCGGCGTGCCTAGCTTCGTGTCGGCGAACAAGGACCTGAAACCGGAAACCTCGCGTTCGATCACCGCTGGTTTCGTTTTCGAACCGGTCAAGAACTGGACCGTGGCACTGGACTACTACCATATCGAACGCAAGGACGAAATCGGTACCCGTGGCGTGGCTGATATCCTGCGCGGCGAAGCTGGCCTGCCAGCCGGACAGCTGGTGCGTGTCGATAACTCGGCTTCCGATGCGCAATTCCTGGCACTGGTAAAAAAATACGCACCTGGCAATACCACCAACTTCGGCGGCGTTGGCGCGATCGGCCTGCTGTACAACCCATATGTCAACAGCGGCAAGACCCGTGCTTCGGGCTTCGACTTTGATGCGGGTGGCCGTTTCAACACCGGCATCGGCCAGGTTCGCCTGAAACTGGAAGGTACTTACCTGTGGAAATACCAGGAATTCAGCGTGACCGACAATGCCTATGACACCAACCTGGCAGGTAACTATGACATGGGTTCGCGTCTGAAAGCCAAGCTGCGCGCCAGCCTGAAGGCCGGCTCGTTTGACCACGGCATGACCCTGAACTACGCCAGTGGTTTCAGCAACGACAGCCAGACTTCGCCGACCTACTGCGTTACCAACAAGGTTTCGGCTGAGAACATGGATGCTTGCTCGCGCGTAGGCAGCAACACCACGGTCGATTACAACCTGTCATTCAGCGGTATCAAAAATACCCGTCTGAGCCTTTACATCGACAATCTGTTCGACAAGGCCGCACCAGTGCAGTGGCGCAGAGGCTACGCCGAATCGTTCCAGTTCCGTCGTATTGGCGTATCGGCCAGCTACACCTTCCTCTGATCATCGTCAGTTGAGACTCCACCACCCGGCAGCGATGCCGGGTGTGTCAAAGACCAGGCCGCGTGCCTGGTTTTTTTTGCCCCGCCATCGATGATGGGGGATATCGCTTTACAGTGCCGCAGCCGGCCGATAAAGTTGCTGCATGCTTAACGCCCTCGATACCCATCTATTAAATGCCGCTCCCCGTGAGCGCTTGCGCGGCTGGCCGCGCTTCCTGACCGAATTCTTGTATTTCGGCATCAAGGAGGCGAGGTCGTGCCTGTTTGTGGGGCTGTTTTTTGCCGCCGTCTTCCTGGTGCCGCGCGCCGGCCTGTTCGGCCTGCCGCGCTATGACGTGCTGCTGCTGGTGGCGCTGGCGATCCAGGGCGCGATGGTTTGGAGCGGGCTGGAGACGTGGGATGAATTGAAAGCCATCTGCCTGTTTCATGCGGTCGGCTTCGCGCTGGAAGTGTTCAAGGTGTCGGGGACGATCCAATCGTGGAGCTATCCCGACTTCGCCTACACCAAGGTGTTCGGCGTGCCCCTGTTTTCCGGCTTCATGTATGCGGCCGTCGGCAGCTACATCATCCAGACCTGGCGCCTGCTCGACATGCGGATCCGCCACCATCCACCGTACTGGATGGCGGTGCTGATCGCGCTGCTGATCTACGCCAACTTCTTTACTCACCACTACATCGGCGACTACCGCTGGTATCTGGCTGCCTGCGCGCTGGGCTTGTACGCGCGCACGACCGTGGTGTTCCGCCCGCTCGACCGCGATCGCAGCATGCCCTTGCTGCTCGGTTTCGTGCTGGTCGGCTTCTTCATCTGGCTGGCTGAAAACATCAGCACCTTCTGGGGCGTGTGGCGCTATCCGAACCAGCTAGGCGCGTGGTCGGTCGTGCACGTCAGCAAATGGAGTTCATGGTCGCTGCTGGTGGTGATGACGTTCACCATCGTGGCGCACCTCAAGCACATCAAGGCCAGCATCCACGTCGCCCAGCCTTAGGCCGGGCTTCGGGACGGCTTGTTACAAGCTGGCCGCCACCACGTCGAAGCGCGCGCCCAGCGCCGCTTGCGGGCCGCCTTGCAGTTGCTTCGCATATTGGCGCAGCACTTCCGCCGAATACGTGCGCGAGGCGGGCGACAGCTTCGGCAGCAGCGGCAGCACGCGTTCCAGATAGCCCGTGCCTTCCTGCCACTTGCCTTGCGCGGCCAGGGCTGACGCCAGTTCCACCATGCGGCGGCCAACGCGCGCATCGCTGCGCGGCTGCGCCGCTTCCTCCGTGGCCAGGGCTTGCCGGTACAGTTGCTCCGCTTCCGCATTCTTGCCCTGCAAGCGCTTGATGCGGCCCAGGTTGTACTGGCGCTGCGAGAGGATGTCCGCGCTGGCCCCGGCCTGCTCGGCACTGCGCAGCGCCTGTACGCAAGCCAGTTCCGCTTCGCCAAACTGGCCTTTGAGTTCGGCCGCGTTGCAGGCATCCTGCTGTTCATTGGAGGCGGTGAGCGTCGCTGGTGCCGCGCAGGCGGCCAGCAGGCTGGCGGCGCATAGCAGGCTGATGGTATGGGTCTTCATAGTCTCCTCGGACGGGTGTCAAACACGGTGTATCGGTGGAGTCATGCCGTAATAAATATACTATAAGTTTTTTGGGGTAGGGTGGCTTTTCGCCAGCCCGCGCGATTGACGCCGCTTGCGTGCTTCAGGGATACTCCGGGCTTGTCCATTAATGCGTGCCGCCGCCATGTCCAAGACTGTCCTGATCGTGGAAGATGAACAGGCGATTGCCGACAGCATCGCCTATGCCTTGCGCACGGACGGCTTTACGCCGCGCCATGTGATGCTGGGCGAGCACGCCCTGGCCGCGCTGCGCCCCATGCCCGGCGAAGCGGCGCAGATGCCCGTTCTCGTGGTGCTCGACGTGGGCTTGCCCGACATGAGCGGCCTGGAAGTGTGCCGCCGGCTGCGCCAGTTTTCCGACGTGCCGGTGATCTTCCTGACGGCCCGCAGCGACGAGATCGACCGCATCGTCGGTCTGGAAATCGGCGCTGACGATTACGTCACCAAACCGTTTTCGCCGCGCGAACTGGTGGCGCGCATCCGCGTCATCCTGCGCCGCGCGGGTGTCGCTCAGGTGCCGCGCGAGACTGGCATGACGATAGCCGCGCCTGTCGCCGCGACCGCACCGGCGCGCTTCGAGTTGCGCGCGCTTGAGGCGCGGGTGCTGTTCCACGGCCAGCCGCTGGACCTGACCCGCTATGAATACCTGCTGCTGAAAACCCTGCTCGAGCATCCGGGCCACGTGCTGTCGCGTGCGCAGCTGATGGAGCGCGTGTGGAGCGGTGCGCCCGACACGCTCGAGCGCACCGTCGACGCGCACGTCAAATCGCTGCGCGCCAAGCTGCGCGCCGTCGATGCGCAGGTCGACCCCATCCACACCCACCGTGGCCTCGGCTACAGCCTGGCCGGCGCATGAAGATCGGCCTGCGCATCCTGCTCGGCTACTTCCTGATCGTCGGGCTGGCCGCGTGGTTCCTGCTGAATGTCTTCATGGAGCAGGTCAAGCCGGGCGTGCGCTCGACCCTGGAAGACACCCTGGTCGATACCTCGCAGCTGCTGGCCAGCCTGGTGGCGCCCGACGTGAAGGCGGGCACGCTGGCGCAGTCGCCCGTGGCCGAGCGCATGCAGGATTACGCGCGCCATGGCGTGGACGTCAATATCAATGGCGTGCGCAAGCGCACGCTTGATTACCGCATCACCATCACGGACCGGCACGGCATCGTGCTGTTCGATTCCAGCGGGCGCGACGTGGGGCGCGACTATTCGCGCTGGAATGACGTGTATCTGACCTTGCAGGGCAAGTATGGCGCGCGCAGCACGCGCAGCCGGCCTGACGACGAGATGTCGACGGTGATGCACGTGGCCGCGCCGATTCGCGACGGCAATGAGGTGATCGGCGTGCTGACGGTGGCCAAGCCGAATGCCAGCGTGCAAGCGTTTGTCGAGCGCAGCCAGCGCAAGATATTGCAGCGCGGCGCCGTGCTGTTGCTGCTGTCGCTGCTGATCGGCCTGGCGTTCGCCTGGTGGCTGCACCATGCGCTGGGCAAGCTGATGGACTATATCGGCGACGTGGAAGCGGGGCGCAAGGTGGCGCTGCCGGCGCTGGGCACGAACGAGATCGGTACTCTGGGGCGGGCCTTGGAGGCGATGCGCACGCGCCTCGAGGGCAAGGAATATGTGGAGCAGCTGATGCACACCCTGGCGCATGAATTGAAAAGCCCGATCGCCGCCATCCAGGCCTCGGCCGAGCTGCTGCAGGAAGACATGCCGCCGGCCGAGCGGCGCCAGTTCCTTGCCAGTATCCTGGAACAGAATGCGCGCCAGCGGCAGCTGATCGACAAGCTGCTGGCCCTCGTGCGCGTGGAAAAGCAGCAGCGCCTGGATCATCCCGAGCGCATCGCGCTGGGGCCCTTGCTGGCGCAAGTGGCGCAGGACGCGGCCGCCACCCTGGCGGCGCGCGGCGTGCGCGTGCAGCTGCAGGCCGAAGAGACGAGCGTGGCCGGGGACGCCCTGCTGCTGCGCCAGGCGCTGGGCAACCTGCTCGACAACGCCGCCGGCTTTGCGCCGCCGGGCAGCTGCATCGACCTGACGGCGCAGCGCCACGGCAGCCAGGTGGAAATTGCCGTGCGCGACCGCGGCGCGGGCATTCCCGCGTATGCGCTCGAACGCGTCTTCGAGCGTTTTTATTCCCTGCCGCGCCCGAGCGCCGGCAAGAGCACGGGCCTGGGCTTGCCCTTCGTGCGCGAGGTCGCCTCGCTGCATGGCGGCACGGTCGAAGTGCTCAATCACGCGGAGGGGGGCGCCTGCGCGCGCCTGTGCCTGCCGCTAGCCTAGCGCACTTTATTTGCCCGCTTCACACAGACTGCATCGTCAGCGCATACAGCTTTTTTACACTGGCCGCCTTACTTCAAGGATGCGCCATGCAAAAAACCCTCTTAGTCAAAGCGTTGATCGTGTTCGGCCTGATGTTGCTGATCGGCCTGCCTTTGCTGATGATTCAGGAAACGATCAAGGAGCGGATGGAATTCCGCCAGGAAGCCGTCAACAGCATCGCCGCCGATTCGGTGCGCGAACAAACCATCATCGGCCCCATTCTCGTGATTCCCTACACGGAGCAATATGAAGAGCGTGTGGAGGTGGCCAAGGGCGATGACAAGGAAGCGAAATTGCCGGTGCGCACCGAGTTGCTGCGCCGCCTGGTGCAGCGCCGCCTGATCGTCTACCCAAACGATCTGCAGATCAACGGCAACATCGAGACGGACCGCCGCTACCGCGGCATCCACCAGGTGCTGGTCTACAGCGGGCAGCACGCGTTCAAGGGCGACTTCACGGTGCCGGCCAGCAGCCAGCTGCCGCGCAAAACGCCGGACTCGCGTGTGACCCTGGGCGCGCCTTTCGTGGCCCTGTCCATCGAGGACGTGCGCGGCATCCGCAATATCCCGAAAATCGACTGGGGCGGCCAGAAGATCGAGTTCGAGCAGGGCACCGACCTGTTTGCCTTCCGCAGCGGCCTGCACGCGCCGCTGGGCGCCATGCCGCTGGCGCAAGCGCAACAGGTGAAATTCAGCTTTGACCTGGGCCTCGATGGCATCGAACGCCAGCATTTTGTGCCGGTGGCCAAGAACAGCCAGATCAGCATCAAGTCGAACTGGCCCCATCCGCAGTTTGGCGGGCGCTTCCTGCCGTCGCCGAAGAACCGCCAGATCGACGCCCAGGGTTTCAACGTGGCGTGGAATATCTCGTCGCTGGCCACCAATGCGCAAACGCAGCTGAGCACCATCGAGGGCGAATTCAAGGTGCCCGACAATGCGCCGCTGGGCCAGATCGACCGCTTCAGCGTGGGCTTCATCGAACCGGTGAACGTGTACTCGCAATCGGACCGGGCCACCAAATATGGCTTGCTGTTCGTGGCGCTGACCTTTGCCGCCTTCTTCATCTTTGAAATCCTGAAGAGTCTGCCGATCCATCCGGTGCAATATCTGCTGGTGGGCCTGTCGCTGGTGATCTTCTTCCTGCTGCTGGTGGGCCTGGCCGAGCACATCGCCTTCCTGGCCGCCTACCTGATCGCCAGCGCCGCCTGTATCGTGCTGACCAGCTTTTATCTGGTACACGTGCTGCACAACGCGTGGCGCGGCATCGGCTTCGGCGTGGCGCTGACCTTGCTGTATGGCGCGCTGTATGGCTTGCTGAGCTCGGAAAACAATGCGCTGGTGATGGGCAGCATCCTGTTGTTCGCCGTGCTGGCCGCCATCATGGTGGCGACGCGCAAGGTGGACTGGTATCAGATTGGCAAAGGAGTGCCGCAAGAGTAAGGACTGGCAAGGCGCCATGCGCCGCCATGCATACAGCCAGCCCGGACGGTGATCTGTCCGGGCTGGCTTTTTATTTGGCGGCGGCATTAATTGGTAGTTGGTTGGTATTGTTTACGGTATTCTATTGGCATTGCTTTTTAAGTAATGGCGGGTGCTGCGGCACCTGCCCGGGGCGGTGCGAGGATGGCGTGTCGTCCTGGTTGTTCTTCCATCTGATAAACGGAGATGAAATATGATCAAGAAGTCGATGGCTTTCCTGTTTGCGCTGGGCTTGAGCGCCTCGTATGCGTTTGCCGCTGGCGATGTCACGCAGTGCTATAGCGAGTGCGGGCAAAAAGTGGCCAATTGCCGGGCGCACCTCGGTGGCAGCCCCATCTGCGAAGATCTGTACCAGCATTGCCTGATCAACTGCCAGCAATAAGCTTTTTCGGGCGTCGCGCCCGGGAAGTGCAGGGCAGGGCGCGCAAGCCATTGCGCGCCCTGTGTGTTTCCGCCATTGCCCGCCAGGGCGCATGCCGCCGTGCTTTGCGCCCGTCAAGTTGGCTTGCGGCGGCATTTTTCCGGCGCGCCGACAACTCCCGCAGGGGCGTCGCGCAACACTTTGACATACCTCGTGTTAACTTGTTGCGTCAAGGGTTTTTGTGCTATATACTAGCCGGCTTCGGTATGGATTCGTCTTTTTTGAGTCCTACGTTACTTTGTAGTTAAACAAGCCCCGCCCAATCGCAGGTGGGAATGGAGAAAAAATGAGCCTAGGCCTTCTCGGTCGCAAGGTTGGTATGATGCGCATTTTCACGGATGAAGGGGATTCGATTCCTGTCACCGTGTTGGACGTATCGAACAACCGTGTTGCGCAAATCAAAACCCCTGAAACAGATGGTTACTCCGCTGTTCAGGTCGCATTCGGTCAACGTCGCGCTTCCCGCGTGACCAAAGCTGTTGCTGGTCATCACGCTAAAGCTGGTGTTGAAGCCGGTACTCTGTTGAAAGAGTTCCGTGTCGACGCTGCCAAAGCCGCTGAACTGAAAGCTGGCGATGTTGTCGCTGCTTCCCTGTTCGAAGTCGGTCAAAAGATCGACGTGCAAGGCGTTACCATCGGTAAAGGCTATGCAGGCGTTATCAAACGTTACCACTTCGCTTCTGGCCGTGCAACGCACGGTAACTCGCGTTCGCATAACGTTCCAGGTTCCATCGGTATGGCACAAGATCCAGGTCGCGTTTTCCCTGGTAAGCGCATGACCGGTCATCTGGGTGACGTTAACCGTACGATCCAGAACCTCGTGATCGCCCGTATCGATGCCGACCGTCAGCTGTTGCTGGTCAAAGGCGCGATTCCAGGTGCGAAAAATGGCCAGGTAGTTGTCTCGCCAGCCATCAAAACCAAAGCCAAGAAGGGAGCTTAAACGATGGAACTCAAGCTTCTGAATGCGCAAGGTCAAGCCGCCTCGAACGTTGCTGCAGCCGATACGATTTTCGGCCGTGACTACAATGAAGCGCTGATCCACCAAGTCGTCATCGCTTATCAAGCGAATGCACGTAGTGGTAACCGCAAGCAAAAAGACCGTGAAGAAGTTCACCACACGACGAAAAAGCCATGGCGCCAAAAAGGTACCGGCCGCGCTCGTGCTGGTATGTCGTCGTCGCCACTGTGGCGCGGCGGTGGTCGGATTTTCCCGAACTCGCCTGACGAAAACTTCACCCACAAAGTGAACAAAAAGATGTATCGCGCAGGTATCTGCTCGATCCTGTCGCAGCTGGCTCGCGAAGAGCGCCTGATCGTCATCGACGATCTGACGATCGACGCGCCAAAAACCAAGCTGCTGTCGCAAAAATTGAACGGCCTGGGCTTTGATTCGGTTCTGATCATCACCGACGTTCTGAACGAAAACCTGGAACTGGCATCGCGCAACCTGCCTAACGTACTCGTCGTTGAGCCACGTCACGCAGACCCGATGTCCCTGGTGTTCTACAAGAAGATCCTGGTCACCAAAGCTGCATTGGCCAAGATTGAGGAGATGCTGGCATGAGCGCGATTTTGAAACATAGCGAAGAACGCTTGATGAAGGTGCTGTTGGCGCCCGTGATTTCCGAAAAGGCCACCATGGTCGCGGAAAAGAACGAGCAAATTGTATTCCGCGTACTGCCGGATGCAACCAAGCCTGAAATCAAGGCAGCGGTCGAACTGCTGTTCAAGGTTGAAGTTCTGTCCGTGCAAACTGCAAACCGCGAAGGTAAGCAAAAGCGCACCGGCAAGTTCAACGGCCGTCGTAACCATACCAAGCGTGCTTTCGTGTGCCTGAAGCCTGGCCAGGAAATCAACTTCTCCGAGGAGGCTGCATAATGGCACTCGTTAAGATGAAACCAACCTCGCCAGGCCGTCGCGGCATGGTGAAGGTGGTGAATGCCGACCTGTACAAGGGTCGTCCATTCGCTGCCCTGGTTGAAAAGAAATCCAAGACCGCTGGTCGTAACAACAACGGTCACATCACCACCCGTCATATCGGTGGTGGTCATAAGCAACACTACCGCTTGATCGACTTCAAGCGCACCAAAGATGGTATTCCAGCGAAAGTGGAACGTATCGAATACGATCCAAACCGCACCGCGAATATCGCTCTGCTGTGCTACGCCGACGGCGAACGTCACTACATCATCGCAACCAAAGGCATGGCCGTTGGCGACAGCGTGATGAACGGTTCGGAAGCACCGATCAAATCGGGTAACTGCTTGCCAATCCGTAACATCCCAGTCGGTACCGTGATGCATTGCGTCGAAATGCTGCCAGGTAAAGGTGCCCAAATGGCACGTACCGCCGGCGCTGGCGTTGTGCTGATGGCACGTGAAGGTACCTACGCTCAAGTGCGTCTGCGCTCGGGTGAAGTACGTCGCGTGCACATCGAGTGCCGTGCAACGGTTGGTGAAGTCGGCAATGCCGAGCACAGCCTGCGTAAAATCGGTAAAGCTGGTGCGATGCGCTGGCGCGGTGTTCGTCCTACCGTTCGCGGTGTGGTCATGAACCCTGTCGATCACCCGCACGGTGGTGGTGAAGGTAAAACAGCAGCTGGTCGTCATCCAGTTTCGCCTTGGGGCCAACAGACTAAAGGTAAGAAGACACGCAGCAACAAGCGTACTACTTCCATGATCGTCTCGCGCCGCGGCAAGAAATAAGGGGTAGCACATGACACGTTCATTGAAAAAAGGGCCGTTCTGTGACGCCCACCTGGTGAAAAAAGTTGAAGCCGCGCAAGCAGCCAAAGACAAAAAGCCAATCAAAACCTGGTCGCGTCGTTCGACAATCATGCCTGACTTCATCGGCCTGACGATCGCGGTTCATAACGGCAAGCTGCACGTGCCGGTTTATGTTTCCGAAAACATGGTTGGTCACAAGCTCGGCGAATTCGCACTGACCCGTACGTTCAAGGGCCATGCAGCTGACAAAAAGGCTAAGAAATAATGGAAACTAAAGCTATCCTCAAAGGTGTGCGCCTGTCGGACCAAAAGGGCCGCCTGGTTGCTGACCTGATCCGTGGCAAGAAAGTTGACGCTGCACTCAACATCTTGCAATTCAGCCCGAAAAAAGGTGCTGCGATCATCAAACGCGTTCTGGAATCCGCTATTGCGAATGCCGAGCACAATGATGGTGCGGACATCGACGAATTGTTCGTGAAAACGATCTACGTCGAAAAGGGCCCCGTCCTGAAGCGCTTCACCGCGCGTGCAAAAGGCCGTGGCGACCGTATTTCGAAACAATCCTGTCACGTTTACGTGACTGTCGGTAACTAAGGAGCCACGATGGGTCAGAAAATTCATCCAACCGGTTTCCGTCTGGCGGTCACCCGTAACTGGGCTTCGCGCTGGTATGCAGGCAACGGTAATTTCGCTGCCATGCTGAACGAAGACTTGAAAGCACGTGCTTACCTGAAAAAGAAACTGAAGAACGCATCCGTTGGCCGCATCGTTATCGAGCGCCCAGCCAAGAACGCGCGCTTCACGATCTACAGCTCGCGTCCAGGCGTGGTCATTGGTAAAAAAGGCGAAGACATCGAAGTACTGAAGTCGGCGCTGACCAAGATCATGGGCGTACCTGTTCACGTGAACATCGAAGAAATTCGCAAGCCAGAAATCGACTCGCAACTGATCGCCGATTCGATCGCTCAGCAGCTGGAAAAACGGATCATGTTCCGCCGCGCCATGAAGCGTGCAATGCAAAATGCAATGCGCCTGGGTGCTCTCGGTATCAAGATCATGTCGTCCGGCCGTCTGAACGGTATCGAAATCGCGCGTAAAGAGTGGTACCGCGAAGGCCGTGTGCCTCTGCATACCCTGCGCGCCGATATCGACTACGGTACCAGCGAAGCGTCGACCACCTACGGCATCATCGGTGTCAAGGTGTGGGTATACAAAGGTGACCGCGCGCCTAACGGCGATGCACCAGTCATCGATACCCCAGCTGACGAGAAGAAAAGCCGCGGCCCACGCCGTGACGATGGCAAGCCAGCTGGCCGTCCACGTCCAGCCGGTGCCGGTGCGAAACCATCCACAGCACCAGGTGCACGTGTGCGTACCGCCGCTAAACCGGCCGCCGCAGCAGCACCAGCTGAGAAAGCAGGAGAATAATCATGCTGCAACCAGCACGCAGAAAGTATCGTAAAGAGCAGAAAGGCCGTAATACCGGTATTTCGCACAGCCGCGGCACCGCCGTGTCGTTTGGCGAATTCGGTCTGAAGGCAGTTGCGCGCGGTCGTATCACTGCGCGTCAAATTGAAGCGGCGCGTCGTGCAATGACGCGTCACATCAAGCGCGGTGGCCGTATCTGGATCCGTATCTTCCCGGACAAACCGATTTCGAACAAACCGGCTGAAGTCCGTATGGGTAACGGTAAAGGTAATCCTGAGTACTACGTCGCTGAAATTCAGCCAGGCAAAGTACTGTACGAAATGGATGGCGTTGATGAAGCGCTGGCACGGGAAGCATTCCGTCTTGCCGCCGCTAAACTGCCACTGGCGACGACGTTTGTCATCCGCCAAGTCGGCCAATAATTGGAGTTGTATATGAAAGCATCTGAACTCCGCGGCAAGGACCAGCCAGCTCTGCAAAAAGAGCTGAATGACCTGTTGAAGGCACAGTTCGGCCTGCGCATGCAAATCGCTACGCAGCAGCTGAGCAACACTTCGCAGCTCAAGAAGGTACGCCGCGATATCGCGCGTGTGAAGACGGTAATGAATCTGAAGGAAGCCAAATGAACGAACCAGTGAAACAGTCGCTCAAGCGCACGCTGATCGGTAAAGTGGTTTCGGACAAGATGGACAAGACCGTTACCGTTCTGATCGAGCGCCACGTAAAACATCCTTTGTATGGCAAGATCATCATGCGCTCGAACAAGTATCACGCGCATGACGAGACCAACCAAGTCAAGGCCGGTGATACGGTCGAGATCCAGGAAGGTCGCCCGATCTCCAAAACGAAGGCATGGACGGTGACACGTGTGGTTCAAGCCGCACCAACCGTTTAAATAAAAACCACCGTTTCGGCGGTGGGTTTTAATTAGTACTTGCAGGCCCGCAAATTGTATGTAATACTTGCGGGCTTCGTTCATGTAACGCCGCAAAGTGTCTGGCCACAGACAGTAGCATTCGCGGTCAGTTGATGTATGAAGGTCATGCACCCAAACAGTGAAGCCCAGCAGGGCGGCTCTGGCGGGACCAAGACTGACCGTGGGTCTACATTGTGTGGATTCTTCGGCTTAAGTTGGGAAAGAGAATACTATGATTCAAACTGAAAGCCGGCTCGAAGTGGCTGACAATACCGGTGCCAAAGAAGTAATGTGCATCAAGGTATTGGGCGGCTCCAAGCGCCGTTATGCTGGCATTGGCGATGTGATCAAGGTAACCGTTAAGGTTGCTGCGCCACGTGGCCGTGTCAAAAAAGGTGAAATTTATAACGCCGTGGTTGTGCGCACCGCTAAAGGTGTTCGCCGCCAAGACGGTTCCCTGGTGAAGTTCGACGGCAACGCCGCCGTTCTGTTGAACGCCAAGCTGGAACCGATCGGTACCCGTATTTTTGGACCTGTCACACGCGAACTGCGTACTGAGAAGTTCATGAAAATCGTGTCCCTGGCACCGGAAGTCCTGTAAGGAGTCGTAATGGATAAGATTCGTAAAAACGACGAAGTCATCGTTCTGACCGGGAAAGACAAGGGCAAACGTGGTGTGGTACAGCAGCGTATCGATGCTGAACATATCGTGGTTGACGGCATTAACATCGCTAAAAAAGCGACTAAGCCAAACCCGATGACTGGCGTAACTGGTGGTATCGTCGATAAGACCATGCCAATTCACGTGTCCAACGTTGCATTGTTTAATGCAGCGACTGGCAAGGCAGATCGCGTGGGTTTCAAAGAAGTGGACGGCAAGAAAGTTCGCATCTTTAAATCCTCCGGCGAAGTAGTGAAGGCTTAAGAAATCATGGCACGTCTCCAAGAATTCTATAAAGAAAAAGTCGTTGCCGACCTGACCAGCAAGTTTGGTTACAAGTCGGTAATGGAAGTTCCACGCCTGACCAAGATCACCCTGAACATGGGTGTTGGTGAGGCTATCGCGGATAAAAAAGTTCTCGAGCACGCAGTTGCTGACTTGACCAAGATCGCCGGCCAGAAGCCAGTGACCACCAAGTCCCGCAAAGCGATCGCAGGCTTCAAAATCCGTGAAGGTTACCCGATCGGTACGATGGTCACCCTGCGCGGCGCTCGCATGTACGAGTTCCTGGATCGCTTCATTACCGTGGCTCTGCCGCGCGTACGCGATTTCCGTGGTGTGAACGGCCGTGCATTTGATGGTCGTGGCAACTACAACATCGGTGTCAAGGAACAGATCATTTTCCCTGAAATCGAATACGACAAGATTGACGCGTTGCGCGGTATGAATATCAGCATCACGACAACCGCTAAGACCGATGACGAAGCCAAAGCTTTGCTCGCCGCCTTTAAATTCCCTTTCAGGAACTGATCATGGCCAAACTGTCACTGATTAATCGTGAGATCAAGCGTGCTGACCTGGTGGCGAAATTCGCCCCTAAGCGCGAAGCTCTCAAGGCCATCGTCGATGACCAATCGAAATCGGAAGAAGAGCGCTACGAAGCTCGCCTGAAACTGCAGGCGCTGCCACGTAACTCGAACCCGACGCGTCAACGTAACCGTTGCGCCATCACTGGTCGTCCGCGCGGCACATTCCGTAAATTCGGTCTGGGTCGTATCAAGCTCCGTGAATTCGCCATGCGTGGTGAAATTCCGGGTATGACAAAAGCAAGCTGGTAATAGGAGAATATGCAATGAGTATGAGCGATCCTATCGCCGATATGCTGACCCGCATTCGCAATGCACAAGGCGTGCAAAAGACGACCGTGGCCATGCCATCGTCGAAAGTCAAAATTGCGATTGCCAGCGTCCTGAAGGACGAGGGTTACATTGAAGATTTCGCTGTTGCCGAAGCTGGTGGCAAAGCGGAACTGAAAATCGGTTTGAAGTATTATGTTGGCCGTCCCGTCATTGAGCGCTTGGAGCGCGTGTCCCGTCCGGGTCTGCGCGTCTACAAGGGTAAAGACGAGATCCCTGTTGTGATGAATGGCTTGGGTGTGGCGATCGTGTCGACTCCGCAAGGCGTCATGACTGACCGCAAAGCACGCGCTACCGGTGTCGGCGGCGAAGTTATTTGCTACGTGGCTTAAGGAGTTACACATGTCTCGAGTAGCTAAAATGCCTATCGTAGTGCCAGCTGGCGCCGAAGTCGCCATCTCCGCACAAGCGATCACCGTAAAAGGCCCGCTGGGCGTACTTTCCCAGGCCCTCACCGGCCAGGTCAAAGTGGAAAACAATGCAGGAACCCTGAGTTTCGACGTGGCGAACGACAGCCGCGAAGCCAATGCCATGTCCGGCACGCTGCGCGCACTGGTCAACAACATGGTTGTTGGCGTCACCAAGGGTTTCGAGAAAAAGCTGAACCTGGTAGGCGTGGGTTACAAGGCGCAAGCTCAAGGCGACAAGTTGAATCTGTCCCTGGGTTTCTCGCACCCTGTAGTGCATGACATGCCAGCTGGCGTTACCTGCGCAACACCAACCCCGACCGAGATCCTGATTAAAGGTATCGACCGTCAACAGGTTGGCCAGGTAGCCGCTGAAGTTCGTGCTTACCGCGCTCCTGAGCCTTATAAAGGCAAGGGCGTTCGCTATGCGGACGAAGTGGTTAAGCTTAAAGAAACCAAGAAGAAGTAATTAGGGGCTGACGATGGATAAGAAAGAATCACGGCTTCGCCGCGGACGCCAAACCCGCATCAAGATTGCGGAATTGAAAGTAAATCGCTTGTCGGTGCATCGCACCAACCTGCACATTTACGCCAACCTGATCAGCCCGGACGCTAAAGTCCTGGTTTCGGCCTCGACGGCTGAAGCGGAAGTTCGCGCTGAACTGGCAGGCCAATCCGGCAAAGGCGGCAATGCCGCTGCTGCAGCCTTGATCGGCAAGCGCGTCGCTGAAAAAGCGTTGAAAGCAGGGATTACCGAAGTTGCGTTTGACCGCTCCGGTTTCCGTTACCACGGCCGTGTGAAAGCGTTGGCAGAAGCCGCACGCGAAGCCGGTCTGAAGTTCTAAGGATCAATCATGGCAAAAATGCAAGCAAAAATGCAAAGCGACAAGCCGGATGATGGCATGCGCGAAAAAATGATCGCGATCAACCGCGTGACCAAAGTGGTCAAGGGTGGTCGTATCATGGGTTTCGCCGCGCTGACCGTAGTTGGTGATGGCGATGGCCGCGTCGGCATGGGCAAGGGCAAATCGAAAGAAGTGCCAGTTGGCGTGCAGAAGGCAATGGAAGAAGCCCGTCGCAACCTGATCAAAGTACCGCTCAAAAACGGCACCTTGCATCACACGGTTGTTGGTCGTCACGGCGCCTCCAAGGTCCTGATGAACCCAGCTAAGCCTGGTACTGGCGTTATCGCTGGTGGCGCAATGCGCGCTATCTTCGAAGTGATGGGCGTGACGGACGTGGTGGCGAAATCCACCGGTTCGAACAACCCATACAACCTGGTACGCGCTACGCTGGACGGCCTGTCGAAAATGAGCACTGCTTCCGATATCGCTGCCAAACGCGGCAAGTCGGTCGAAGACATTCTGGCTTAAGGTGGACAAAATGACAAACACAGTCAAAGTGCAATTGGTCAAGGGCTTGATCGGTACGCGCGAATCGCATCGCGCTACCGTGCGCGGTCTGGGTCTGCGTCGTGTAAATTCGGTTTCCGAATTGCAAGACACCCCATCCGTACGCGGCATGATCAATAAAGTATCGTATCTCGTTAAAGTTGTCGGGTAAGCCTTCGGGCTTACACGAACGGAGCAAATCATGGAATTGAATACTATTGCACCAGCCGAAGGCGCTAAGCACTACAAGCGTCGCGTCGGTCGCGGTATCGGCTCCGGCCTGGGTAAAACCTCGGGTCGTGGTCACAAAGGTCAGAAATCGCGTTCGGGCGGCTTTCATAAAGTCGGTTTCGAAGGCGGTCAGATGCCTCTGCAACGCCGTCTGCCTAAGCGCGGTTTCAAATCGATGCACGCAACCTTCAAAGCTGAAGTGCGCCTGTCCGATCTGAACAACCTGGCTGTTGGCGATGTCGACATTCTGGTCTTGAAGCAAGCTGGCGTTCTGGGCGTGTTGGCCCGTGACGTGCGCGTGATCTTGTCCGGCGAAATCACCAAAGCGGTGAATTTGAAGGGCTTGAAAGTGTCCGCTGGCGCGAAAGCAGCCATCGAAGCAGCCGGCGGCTCGGTAGCCTGAGTTGACCGCTAACAGCTTGATCGGAGCGAAAATTGGCGACTAATCCACAACTTGCTAAAAGTGCAGCGGCCGGTTTCCCTTGGGGACGGCTCTGGTTTTTGCTTGGCGCATTGGTGGTTTATCGTATCGGTGCTCACGTCCCGGTTCCCGGGATTGACCCGACACAATTAGCCTCGCTGTTCAAGGAGCACGAAGGCGGCGTCCTGGGCATGTTCAACATGTTCTCGGGCGGTGCCTTGTCTCGTTTTACAGTGTTTGCGCTGGGTATCATGCCTTATATCTCGGCCTCGATCATCATGCAATTGCTGTCGATCGTGTCACCGCAGATGGAAGCGTTGAAAAAAGAAGGCGAAGCAGGTCGTCGCAAGATCACCCAGTACACCCGGTATTTCACGGTTGCCCTGGCACTGTTCCAAGCGTTAGGCATTGCAGTCGCACTGGAGTCGCAAGCTGGTCTGGTGTTGGAACCTGGTCTTGCATTCCGCTTCGTGACGGTCGTCACTTTGTTGACCGGAACAATGTTTTTGATGTGGTTGGGTGAGCAAATTACCGAGCGTGGCTTGGGGAATGGCATCTCGATCATCATTTTTGCCGGGATTGCAGCAGGTCTGCCGTCGGCGTTGGGTGGCTTGTTCACTCAGGTGTCGAATGGTTCGATCGGCAGCTTCAGCGCGATTTTCATCGTGATCCTGGTAGCACTGGTAACGTACTTCGTTGTATTCGTCGAACGTGGTCAGCGCAAAATATTGGTCAATTACGCGAAGCGCCAGGTAGGCAACAAGATTTATGGCGGTCAAACCAGCCATTTGCCGTTGAAGCTGAACATGGCCGGCGTGATCCCGCCGATCTTTGCTTCTTCGATCATCTTGTTCCCGGCCACTATCGTGGACTGGTTTTCAAAGGGCGCCGACAACGCTAACCCTGCGGTGCGGTTCTTGAAAGATTTGGCAGCATCGATGGGGCCTGGTGAGCCTATCCATGCGCTGTTGTACGCAGTGGCGATCGTGTTTTTCTGTTTCTTCTATACAGCGCTGGTCTTTAACAGCAAGGAAACAGCGGATAACTTGAAGAAAAGCGGTGCGTTCATTCCCGGGATTCGTCCAGGCGAGCAGACAGCCCGTTACATCGACAAGATCCTGACACGCTTGACACTTGCCGGCGCAGTCTACATCACCCTGGTGTGTTTATTGCCGGAATTTATGCAAGCCCAGTGGAAAGTACCATTCTATTTCGGCGGTACTTCTTTATTGATTATTGTAGTTGTCACCATGGATTTCATGGCGCAAGTACAGAACTACGTGATGTCGCAGCAATATGATTCACTGCTGCGCAAAGCAAATTTCAAGGGCGGAATTCCGACGCGTTAAGCGCGGTAAACATACCGAATGGCAAAAGACGACGTCATACAGATGCAGGGCGAGATTCTTGAGAATCTCCCAAATGCAACATTTCGAGTGAAGCTGGAGAACGGACACGTGGTGCTCGGGCATATTTCAGGTAAAATGCGGATGAACTATATTCGCATTCTCCCTGGAGACAAGGTGACGGTGGAGTTAACGCCGTACGACCTGAGCCGAGCCCGCATTGTGTTCCGTACCAAGTAACACACTGAATCAAACCAAAGAAGCGAAAGAAAGAGCCCAAAAATGAAAGTTCTCGCATCAGTCAAGCGGATCTGCCGCAACTGCAAGATCATCAAGCGCAAAGGCGTAGTCCGCGTTATCTGCGTGGAACCACGTCACAAGCAGCGTCAAGGTTAATCGAGGAATAACAAATGGCACGTATTGCAGGGGTTAATATCCCAAATCATCAGCATACCGTTATCGGCCTGACGGCCATCTACGGTGTGGGCCGTCCACGCGCAGAGAAAATCTGTGCATCGACCGGTGTAGCAACCAACAAAAAGATCAAAGATCTGGATGACAGCGAACTGGAAAAGCTGCGCGATGAAGTAGGTAAATTCATCGTCGAAGGCGATCTGCGTCGTGAACTGTCCATGAACATCAAGCGTTTGATGGATCTGGGTTGCTACCGCGGCATGCGTCATCGTAAGGGTCTGCCTTGCCGTGGCCAGCGTACGCGTACGAACGCACGTACCCGCAAGGGACCGCGTAAAGCCGCTCAATCGCTGAAAAAATAATCCGCTAGGGAATAATTATGGCTAAGTCGCAAAATAACGCCGCATCAGCACGCGTGCGTAAAAAAGTTAAAAAGAACGTCGCTGAAGGCATCGCACATGTCCACGCATCGTTCAATAACACCATCATTACCATCACCGATCGTCAAGGCAATGCCTTGTCGTGGGCTACCTCCGGCGGTGCAGGCTTCAAGGGTTCGCGTAAATCGACCCCATTCGCAGCGCAGGTCGCCGCGGAAGCCGCTGGTAAAGTGGCTGTTGAGTGTGGCGTAAAGAACCTGGAAGTACGTATCAAGGGCCCAGGTCCTGGTCGTGAATCCGCCGTTCGCGCGCTGAACAACCTGGGCATCAAGATCACCGAGATCCAGGACGTGACGCCGGTACCGCACAACGGTTGCCGTCCACCGAAACGTCGTCGTATCTAAGATAGTGTTGCAGAGGGCGCTTCGGCGCCAGCTGCTTTGCTGTCTGTTGTAACTCAGTACAGTTGTGTGAAAACGCTGGAGCAGGGAGCCGGAAACGGTTATACTGCCCGGCTGTTCTTGCCTGTCAAATTCTGTTTGACGGGTTTTTCGTTTTCAGCCACCGTCTGATTGAAACCAAATCAGACTAGCGCCTAACCGCATCAGTGTGTTTGATCATGCATGTGGCTGGGGCGTTATCATTTAAAAAAAGGAAGTATCGTGGCACGTTATATCGGACCTAAAGCAAAACTTTCCCGCCGTGAAGGTACAGACCTGTTCCTGAAGAGCGCACGTCGCTCGCTGGACAGCAAGTGCAAACTGGACGTCAAGCCAGGCCAGCACGGTGTCAAATCCGGCGCCCGCACCTCGGACTACGGTAACCAACTGCGCGAAAAGCAAAAAGTCAAGCGCATGTACGGCGTGCTGGAACGTCAATTCCGCCGCTACTTCGCTGAAGCAGACCGTCGTAAAGGCAACACCGGCGAAACGCTGTTGAAGTTGCTGGAAACGCGTCTGGACAACGTTTGCTACCGCATGGGCTTTGGCTCGACCCGCGCTGAAGCGCGTCAATTGGTCAGCCACAAAGCGTTCACCGTGAACGGTATCGTTGTGAACATCGCTTCGTACGCAGTCAAAGTTGGCGACATCGTTGCTGTTCGTGAAAAATCGAAAAAGCAAGTGCGTATCGTTGAAGCACTGTCGCTGGCTGAACAAGTTGGTATGCCTAGCTGGGTTTCGGTTGATGCCAAGAAAATGGAAGGTACCTTCAAGTCCCTGCCAGAGCGTAACGAAATCGCTAACGACGTCAACGAATCGCTGATCGTCGAGCTGTACTCGCGTTAATAGTAGTCAGTAGCAAGATCTCCGCCCACTTTGCTTTTGTAAAGTGGGCGTTTCACTAATGCCATCAGCCTTATCGGTGTAATGAGCCGAGGGTATTGAAAAGGACATTTCATGCAAAACAGTTTGTTGAAGCCACGTATTATCGATGTTGAAGCTCTCGGTGCAGGTCACGCCAAGGTCGTGATGGAACCGTTCGAGCGCGGCTATGGCCACACATTGGGTAACGCGTTGCGCCGCGTTCTGCTGTCGTCGATGGTAGGCTACGCGCCGACCGAAGTGACGATCGCTGGCGTCGTCCACGAATATTCCTCCCTCGATGGCGTGCAAGAAGACGTCGTCGATCTGTTGCTGAACTTGAAGGGTGTGGTTTTCAAAGTCCACAACCGCGATTCGGTAACCCTGACCCTGAAAAAAGAAGGCGAAGGCGCGATCCTGGCCTCCGACATCGACCTGCCGCATGACGTCGAACTGATCAACCCTGACCACGTGATCGCCCACCTGACCGCTGGTGGCAAGCTGGACATGCAGATCAAGGTTGAAAAAGGCCGCGGCTACGTTCCTGGTAACGTGCGTCGCCTGTCGGAAGACACGAACAAGACCATCGGCCGCATCATTCTGGATGCGTCGTTCTCGCCAGTGCGCCGTGTATCGTACTTCGTTGAATCGGCCCGCGTTGAACAGCGTACCGACCTGGACAAGCTGATCATCAACATCGAAACCAACGGCGTGATCTCGCCGGAAGAAGCGATCCGCCAGTCGGCCCGCGTCCTGGTGGACCAGTTGAATGTGTTCGCCGCTCTGGAAGGCACAGAAGCCGCCGCCGAAGCGCCATCGCGCGCTCCTCTGGTCGATCCTATCCTGTTGCGTCCAGTCGACGATCTGGAGTTGACCGTGCGTTCGGCGAACTGCCTGAAAGCGGAAAACATCTACTACATCGGCGACCTGATCCAACGTTCGGAAAACGAACTGCTGAAAACGCCAAATCTGGGCCGCAAGTCCCTGAACGAAATCAAGGAAGTGCTGGCATCGCGCGGCTTGACCTTGGGCATGAAGCTGGAAAACTGGCCGCCTGCCGGCCTGGAAAAGTAATTCGAAGTTTGTAGCAAACTGCCTGGGACAGGTGTCCCAGGCTTTTATTTTTGAAGTACCAAACCGGTCCGCGATGAAACCCTGGTTTCATTGATCGAAGAACTGGATTTAAACTCACTACCGAAAGGATTTACCATGCGTCACGGTCACGGCCTCCGTAAACTGAATCGTACCTCGTCCCACCGTCTGGCAATGCTGCGCAACATGACAGTATCGCTGCTGCGTCACGAAGCGATCAAAACCACCCTGCCAAAAGCAAAAGAACTGCGCCGCGTTGTCGAGCCAATTCTGACCCTGGGCAAAACCGACTCCCTGGCAAACAAGCGTCTGGCCTTCAACCGCCTGCGCGACCGTGAAATGGTCGTCAAACTGTTCGCTGAACTGGGCCCACGTTTCGCCAACCGTAACGGTGGTTATGTGCGTATCCTGAAAATGGGTTTCCGCGTCGGCGATAACGCTCCTATGGCGTTCGTTGAACTGATGGATCGTCCAGATACGACCGAAGCAGTTGAAGTTGCTGGCGAGTAATCCCAGTAGCCGCTTCAAGAAAAGCCAGGCCTAGCCTGGCTTTTTTGTTTTCTGCTGCAGCTATCCTTGCTGCGGTGTACTATTCTTCTTTCGCGCCGGCCCTGCAGCCACTGCACGCCCCGCGCGTCTCTTGTTGAATGGCACAGCTGATGCCGCAGAAAAAGGTCGTTCATGTCCCGTTTCCCTTCCAGCGCCACCGCGCGCGCCGCTCCCCTACGTCAACTGTTGCTGTGGTTTGCCACCAGCTTGCTGCTGGCCATGGCCGTCTTTGGCGCCAATCATGCCCGTGCCGACGATGAATTCCTCGATCCCGAGCTGGCCTTCAAGTTTTCCGCCCGCATGCAGGATCCGTCCACCATCGCCGTCACCTATGTGATCGCCGATGGCTACTATATGTACCACGAGCGCTTCAAGTTCGAGGCTGTGGGCGCCAAACTGGGCACGCCCGTGTATCCGGCTGGCAAAGTCAAGTTTGACGATACTTTCCAGAAGAACGTTGAAACGTTCCGCAAGACGCTGACCATCACGATTCCCGTGGAAGCGGCCGGCGCGTTCACCCTGAAGGCGACGGGCCAGGGCTGCTCCGACAAGGGCCTGTGTTATGCGCCGCAGGATGCCACGGCCCAGCTGGTGGGCGGTGGCGGTGGCCAGAGCATGGCGCCGGGCGGCTTGCCATCGAAATTCGCCTTGCCGGCCGCGCCCGCAGTCGACACGGCGGCCGTCAACGGTCCGCAGGCGCAAGCGTCGCCTGGCGTGTCCGTGATGAGCATTCCCCAGGCCGACATTACCAGCACGCCCGAGCCGGTCGCGGCGGCCCCCGTGGCGGCAAGCGCCGCGCCCGCGCAAAGCGAAATGGGCAAGATCGAAGCGGCACTGAAGGGCGGCAAGCTGCTCGTCATCGTGCCCCTGTTCATGTTGCTGGGCCTGGGCCTGGCCTTTACGCCGTGCGTGCTGCCGATGGTGCCGATCTTGTCGTCGATCATCATCGGCGATGGCGCCAAGGTCAGCCGCTCGCGCGGCTTGCTGCTGTCGCTGACGTACGCGTTGGGCATGGCCATCGTCTACACGGCGCTGGGCGTGGCGGCCGGTCTGGCGGGCGAAGGCCTGGCCGCGCAACTGCAAAACCCGTGGGTGCTCGGTTTCTTTGCCTTGCTGATGGCGGGCCTGGCCCTGTCGATGTTCGGTTTTTATGAGCTGCAAGTGCCGGCTTTCCTGCAAGGCAAGCTGACGTCCGTGTCGAACCAGCAATCGTCGGGCCGCCTGGCGGGCGTGTTCGTCATGGGCGCCATTTCCGCCCTGATCGTGGGGCCATGCGTGGCCGCGCCGCTGGCCGGCGCCTTGCTGTACATCAGCCAGACACGCGACGTCGTCATCGGCGGCAGCGCCCTGTTCGCCATGGCCGTGGGCATGAGCGTGCCGCTGCTGCTGGTGGGTGTGTCGGCCGGCACCTTGTTGCCGCGCGCCGGCGCGTGGATGGATGCCGTCAAGCGCTTCTTTGGCGTGCTTCAGCTGGGCGTGGCCTGGTGGCTGGTCTCGCCCGTGCTGCCGGGCGCCGTGCAGATGCTGGGCTGGACGGTCTTGTTTGTTGGCTATGGCATGTATCTGCTGGTGGGCAAGAGCGGCGCGAAGAACGCCTGGGTGGCCAAGGCCTTCGGCCTCGTGTTCGCCGTGCTGGGCGCGATGCAACTGGTTGGCGTGGCCAGCGGTGGCCGCGACCCGCTGGCGCCTCTGGCGCACCTCGGTGGTGGTCAGGTGCATGCGCAACCATTTACGCGTGTAAAGACCCTGGCGCAGCTCGATGCGGCGTTGGCCCAGCTGAACGGCAAGCCGGCCTTGCTGGACTTTTATGCGGACTGGTGCGTGTCGTGCATCGAGATGGAAAAACTGACCTTCGTCGACCCCGCCGTGCGCGAGAAGATGGGGCAAGCCGTGTTGCTGCAAGTGGACGTGACGGCCAATGATGCGGACGACAAGGCCATGCTGAAACGTTTCCAGCTGTTCGGCCCGCCGGGCATCATCATGTTCAATCCGCAGGGACAGGAAATTGCCCAGTCGCGCGTGATCGGCTTCCAGAACGCGGCCACTTTCCTGACCTCGTTGCGCAAGCTGGAGGAGTAGGGCGGGTTAGCCCGTCAGGGCGTAACCCGACACCACCGCACACATCAACAAGGTTGTCGGATTACGCGGCGTTCCGCCGCTAATCCGACCTGCGCTCAGCCTGCTTTATGGTGTGCACCATGACCACGATGGTGGCCGCGCATTCCACCATCTTTGCCGCCAGGCACGCTGTCATCAAACAATTTCTTTTGCTCCGGCGTCAGCACGGCGTAGAACGTTTTCAGCGAGGCCAATCGGCTTTCCTGGTCGGCGATGCGTTCCTTCGACATGGCGATCCATTGTTCCATGCGTTCCGGCGCCGACAGCTTGGCCATCGCTTCGCGCTTGGCTTTCCAGTCGCCCATCGGCTTTTTCGGTGCGTTGGCGGCCGTGAACGTGGCCCAAGCCGGTTCCTGGGCGGCCGTCAGCTTCAGCTTGTCGTGCAGGCGAGCCTGGTACTTGGCCATGCGTTCGGCGGGATTGCCTCCGCGGTGCTGGCCGCGCTGGCCTTCATGTTGCATCTTGGTGCTGGCGGCAGGCGCGCTGGCGGCCGCTTCCTGGGCGTGGACGGTCAGCGATGCCGCACTCATGCCGAGTACGCTCATGGCGATGATCAAATTCTTGCGTAAAGTCTTCATTGAGGCGTTCATCTGGATTCCTTTGTAAAGTGAGGGATGTACATGTTGCTGCACATGAATCCATGTTGGACTCGCCATGTTTCCCCGAAGTGTCCGCTGCCAGACAGTTTGTATCTATATGTTTCTTCGGGTCTTCTATATACAAGACGATACAAATGCGTTGTGCAAGGCCGGGGGAAGTGGGGATAATTCGTACCATGGAACCCACTTCTACAATTCTCATCGTCGACGATGACCGCGATATCCGCAGCCTGCTGGCGGACTACCTGGAAACGAACGCCTACCGCACCCTGGGCGCGGCAGATGGCACGGCCATGTGGAAAATCCTCGATGAAACGCGGCCCGATTTGATCGTGCTCGACTTGAACCTGCCCGGTGACGACGGCCTGACCTTGTGCCGCAAGCTGCGCGCCCAATCGACGGTGCCGGTGATCATGCTGACGGCGCGCAATGAACCGCTGGACCGCATCCTGGGCCTGGAAATGGGCGCCGACGATTATTTGCCGAAACCGTTCGAGCCGCGCGAATTGCTGGCGCGCATACGCAGCGTGTTGCGCCGCAGCCATGCCATGCCGTCGAACGTGCCGTCGGACAAGGCGCAGCAAATCCGCTTTTCCGGCTGGACCCTGGACTTGACGGCGCGCCACCTGCTCAATCCCAGCGGCCTGGTGATCATGCTGTCGGGCGCGGAATTCCGCCTGCTGCGCGTCTTCCTCGAGCACCCGAACCGCGTGCTCAACCGCGACCAGCTGCTGAACCTGACGCAGGGCCGCGACGCGGACCCGTTCGACCGCTCGATCGATATCCAGATCAGCCGCCTGCGGCAAAAACTCGGCGAAGATGCCCGCTTGCCGCAAATCATCAAGACCGTGCGCAACGGCGGCTACGTGCTGGCCGGCCAGGTCAATGTGGAGCCGCACGCGTGAAGGCCTTCCTGGGCTCGATGACGGGCAGAGTCTTCGTGTTTTTGCTGATCGGCATCGTCGCTTCGGCCGCGCTGACGCAGTGGCTGGCCGTAGGCGAACGCCAGCGCGCCATCGAGCAATACCGCGATTACCACGCCGTCGAGCGGGCCGAGCAGCTGGTGATGGCGGCCGACGTGGTGCCGCTGGCCTCGCGCGCCGCCTACCTGAAGGTGGCCAACAAGGGCAGCGTGCGCCTGGAATTGCGTCCCGATGTCGAGCATGTACCGGGCAAGCCGACGGAATTTTCCACCGCCCTGCAAGCCAAACTGGGTGAAGGTTTCAAGGTCAGCGCGCTGGCCGAACGCCCGGCCGCCTGTATCGAACCGCGCAAATCACCGGGCATGTTTTCCGCCAAGCCATGGGGCGGCACCTGCGAAAACCTCGACGTGCGCATGCAGGATGGCCACGTGCTGCGCCTGATGGTCTTGCCGCCGCGCCAGCAGCCGCCATTCAATGAACATAACGACTGGATGACCTTGCTGCCTTTCCT
This sequence comes from Janthinobacterium sp. BCJ23, assembly GCF_059617945.1. Taxonomy (NCBI): domain Bacteria; kingdom Pseudomonadati; phylum Pseudomonadota; class Betaproteobacteria; order Burkholderiales; family Oxalobacteraceae; genus Janthinobacterium; species Janthinobacterium sp. BCJ23. Next base: position 28,284 of record NZ_JCAQAW010000008.1, read on the forward strand.
GATCAGCATTGCCATCCTCGCCTACCTGGTCACGCGCATGACCATGCGCCCGCTCAAGCAGCTGGCGCAGGCGGCGAAAGACCTGGGCAACGACATCAACCATCCGCCGCTGACCCTGTCGGGCGCCAGCGAAATCCGCCAGGCCAGCGCCGCCTTCAACGCCATGCAGGCGCGCATCCGCCAGCACATTTCCCAGCGTACACAGATGCTGGCCGCCATTACGCATGACTTGCAAACGCCGCTCACGCGCTTGCGCCTGCGTCTGGAAAAAGTGGCCGATACGGAATTGTATGACCGCCTCGTGGGCGACCTGTCGGCCATGCAAAGCATGGTCAAGGAAGGGCTGGACCTGGCCCGCTCGATGGACAGCACGGAAGCGATGCAGGCGCTCGATCTCGATTCCCTGTTGGACAGCGTTTGCTCCGACGCGGCCGATGCCGGCCAGAATGTCACCTTGGCCGGGCAAGCCAGCATGGCCTTGATGGCGCGCCCGATCGCCATGCGGCGCTGCCTGGTGAACCTGATCGACAATGCCGTCAAATATGGCCAGTACGCGCAAGTCACCGTCGAGCGCATCCCCGGTGCCGCGCGCATCCGCATCCGCGATGGCGGGCCGGGCATTGCGCCAGATCAGCTGGCCAAGGTGTTCGAACCGTTTTACCGTATCGAGACCTCGCGTTCGCGCGAGTCGGGCGGCACGGGCCTGGGCCTGACCATCGCGCGCAATATCGCCGAGCAGCACGGCGCCACGGTTTTGCTGTCCAATCACGTCGACGGTGGACTGGAAGTCACCCTCATCGTGCCAGAGTATTACGCAGGAAAGTGAGCATTTCCGTGCGACAATATTGTGCTTTATGCCTCCCTGGCAACTACATTCAACCTGCAGCCCTGCGCTGCGACAGCGTGACAGAACAATGAAAAAGACTAGTCTGGCAATCCTCGTGGCTGCGGCCCTGTGTATCGGTGGCGGCATCTGGTATTTCACTCATCCGTCCGGCGCGGCGGCCGGTGGGCAGGATGGCAAAGGGGGCAAGGGCGGACAGGCGCCGACGACGGTGAGCGTGGTCGCGCCCGTGCGGGAGGATGTGCCGATGGTGCTGCAAGCCAATGGCAGCGTGATGCCGATCAGCAGCGTCGACTTGCACCCGCAGACGACCAGCACGATTACCAAGGTGCATATCCGCGAAGGCCAGTTCGTCAAGCAGGGCGAGCTGATGTTTACGCTGGACGCGCGCAGCGAGCATGCGAATGTCGACAAGGCGCAGGCGCAGGTCTTGCGCGACCGCGCCTCGGTACAGGATTTCGAGCGCCAGCTCAAGCGCAACCAGGATTTGCTGAGCAAGAATTTCATTGCCCAGGGCGCTGTCGATACCCTGCAAAGCCAGCTCGACGCGGCACGTGCCTTGCTGGCCGCCGACCAGGCCGCCTTGCGCGCCGCCCAGGTCGATTCCAGCTACACCGTCCTGCGCGCGCCGCAGGCGGGCAGGGTGGGCGCCATCAATGTCTATGCGGGCAGCCTGGTGCAGCCGACCACGTCGCTGACCAGCATCACCCAGCTCGACCCGATCGACGTGGTCTTCACCTTGCCGGAAAGCAGCTTGTCCGGCTTGCTGGCGGCGCAAAAGGCGGGCGAGGTGGCGGTCAAGGCGCTGCTGTCGGACGCGGGCGGCAAGCAGCTCGATGGCAAGCTGAACTTTATCGACAATGCCGTCGATCCCGCCACGGGCGTGATCAAGATCAAGGCCCGCTTCAATAATGGCGGCACCGATTTGTGGCCAGGCCAGTACGTGAATACGCAGCTGACCGTGCGCACCCTCAAGGATGCGCTGGTGATCCCGCAAAACGCCATCATCACGAGTACCGCCGGCACGTTTGTGTACTCGATGGAAGCGGACAGCACGGCCAAGATGCGCAAGATTGCCCGCGTGTACGCATTTGGACCGAATGCCGTCGTCACCGGCCTGGCCGGCGATGAAAAAGTCATCGTCGATGGCAAGCAGAACTTGCGTCCGGGTAGCAAGGTGCGCCTGGCGGAAAAACACAAGGCTGCCGATGGCGCCGCCGCAGCACAGGGCAAGCCAGCATGAACCTGTCCGAACTGAGCATCCGCCGCCCCGTCATGGTGGTGCTGCTGTCCCTCTCCATCATCCTGGCCGGCGTGCTGGCCTACCTGCAAATTCCCGTGGCAGCCTTGCCGAGCTACAACACGCCCGTCATCAACGTGAGCGCCGACCTGGCCGGTGCCAGCCCGGAAACCATGGCTTCGTCGGTGGCCTTGCCGCTGGAAAAACAATTTTCCACCATTTCAGGCCTCAGCCTGATCACGTCCACGAGTACCCTGGGCAATACCTCGCTGACCCTGGAGTTTGACGCCAGCATCAATATCAATGAGGCGGCCGTCGACGTGCAGGCGGCCCTGCTGCGCGCGCAGCGCCAGTTGCCGACGGAAATGACGGACTTGCCGTCCTACCGCAAGGTCAATCCGGCCGATGCGCCCGTGCTGTTCATCCAGATGACGTCGCCCTCGCTGAACTTGTCGGACCTCAACGATTATGCGGAAAATCTGATCGCGCCGAGCCTGTCGACCCTGCCCGGCGTCGCCCAGGTCATCGTCAATGGCCAGAAGCGCTTTGCCGTGCGCGTGCGCGCCCGTGCCGACCTGATGAATGCGCGCAACTTGACGATGGACGAGCTGGCCATTGCCTTGCGCACCTCGAACACGAATTCCCCGCTGGGCATCCTTGACGGCCCCAGCCAGACCCTGACCATCCAGGGCAATCCGCAAATGATGAAAGCGGCTGATTTTGCCGAACTGATCGTCGCCAGCCGCAATGGCCAGCCCGTGCGCCTGAAAGACGTGGCCGAGGTGGAAGACAGCTTTCAATCGATCAAGGCCGTCGGCAGTTTCAATGGCGAGCGCTCGATCAGCCTGATGGTGCAGCGCCAACCGGACGCCAACACCGTGCAAGTGGTCGATGGCGTGCGCCGATTGCTGCCGGGCTTCAAGGAGCAATTGCCGCAGTCGATACAGATCAGCCTGGTCAACGACCGCTCGCTGTCGATCCGCGAAGCCATCCACGACGTGAATCTGACCCTGGCCCTGACGGTGGTGCTGGTGGTGCTGGTGATCTTTTTGTTCCTGCACCGCGCGGCCGCCACCTTCATTCCGGCCGTCACCATGCCGATCTCGCTGCTCGGCGCGCTGGCCCTGCTGTACTGGCTCGGCTACAGCCTCGACAACGTGTCCCTGCTGGGCATTACCCTGGCCGTGGGCCTCGTCGTCGACGATGCCATCGTGGTGCTGGAAAACATCGTCCGCCATATCGAGATGGGCAAGAAGCCGATACGCGCGGCGCTGGAAGGGGCGAAGGAGATGGGCTTTACCATCATTTCGATTTCCGTCTCGCTGGTGGCCGTCTTCATCCCCATCTTCTTCATGCCGGGCGTGATCGGCTTGCTGTTCCATGAGTTCGCCGTCGTCGTCTCGCTGGCCGTGCTGGTGTCCGCCATTGTGTCGCTGACCCTGGTGCCGATGCTGGCCAGCCGCTTCCTGCCGGCCGACTCGCGCGAGCACAATGACAGCGACCCGAGCCATGGCGAGAAAACCTTTATCGGCCGTCATTTCGAAGCGGGTTTCACGGCATTGCGCAACGGCTATGTGCATCTGCTCGACAAGGCCCTGGCGCACCGCAACGTGGTGCTGTTCGTTGCCGTGTGCACCTTTGCGCTGACGGTGCTGCTGTACGCGACCATTCCGAAAGGATTCTTCCCCGAGGAAGACCTGGGCCAGATCCAGGTGAATACGGAAGCGTCGGAAGACATCTCCTCTGCGGCGCTGCAAGATTTGCAGGCGCGCGTGGCGGCCGTGCTCAAGGCGGACCCCAGCGTGCAGGACGTGACGTCGTTCGTCGGCGGCGGCAACACGGGCCGCATGTTCATGGTCTTGAAGCCGCGCAGCGAGCGGCCGAAAATGCCCGTGGTGCTGGAAAACCTGCGCCGCGCGGCGGGCACCGTGCCGGGCATGGCCGTGTATTTCCGGCCCGTGCAAAACTTGCAGCTGGGAGGACGCCAGAGCAAGAGCCGCTACCAGTACACCCTGCAAAGCGTCAGTCCCGACGCCTTGAATGACTGGGCGGAAAAGTTTATTGCCGGCATGCGCACGGATCCCGCCTTCCGCGACGTCACCAGCGATTCGCAGATCAAGGGTTTGCAGGCATCGCTGAGGATCGACCGCGACAAGGCCAATCTGCTGGGCGTGCAAATGTCCGATATCCGCACGGCACTGTACAGCGCCTTTGGCGAGCGGCAAGTGTCGACCATCTATTCGTCGGCAGCCAGCTATTACGTGATCCTGGAAGCGGCCACGGCAGACCGCCAGTATGACGATGCGCTCACGCGCGTGTCCGTGCGCAGCAAGACGGGCGAACTGGTGAAACTGTCAAGTATTGCCTACGTGGAACGCACGATCGGGCCCACGTCCGTCAACCACCAGGGACAGTTGCAGGCCGTCACCATCGCCTTCAACCTGGCGCCGGACGTGCCGCTGGGCATCGCCACGGGCAAGATCGACGCGATGGCCAAGGACATGAGCTTGCCGGCCTCCATCATCACGCGCTATGGCGGCGACGCGGCCGTGTTCCAGAGCTCGCAGGCTAGTCAGATCATCCTCATCATTGCCGCGCTGGTCGTGATCTATGTGCTGCTCGGCGTGCTGTATGAAAGCTATATCCACCCGCTGACCATCCTGGCCGGCTTGCCATCGGCGGCCGTGGGCGCGCTGCTGACCCTGCGCCTGTTCGGCATGGACCTGACCATGATCGCCATCATCGGTATCCTGATGCTGATCGGTATCGTCAAGAAAAACGCCATCATGATGATCGACTTCGCCCTGCATGCGCAGCGCAACGAAGGCATGAGCCCACCTGAGGCCATCCGCCAGGCGTGCATTCTGCGTTTCCGTCCCATCATGATGACGACGGCGGCAGCCCTGATGGGCGCCTTGCCGATCGCCCTGGGCCTGGGCGCCGGCGCCGAGCTGCGCCAGCCGCTGGGCCTAGCCGTGGTCGGCGGATTGCTGTTCTCGCAAGTGATTACCCTGTTCATCACTCCCGTCATCTATTTATTCCTGGACAAGTACAGCGGCACGGGGCCGATGACGGACGAGCAACTGGTGGCGCTCGACAACAAGGCTTGAGTACTTGAGCACTTGCGTGACCCGTGACCGGCGTCTCCTTCCTGCGTGAATGGGGCGCCGGTTTTGTATGGGCAGTGATACATACGGTAACAACCGTCAAGGGAGGGCTCGGGTACTCTGGTCAGCGCTGCAAGGAATGTCGCTATCCTGTACGCTTCGGGTTGGAAAGGCCGAGGAAGTGTTCCCAAAAGCAAGGGACTCTGGCACTATGGCTGCCCTGTAATGTTATTTCTTCGCTACACAGAAAGCACGATTCATTTTGCATGACACGACCCATTTGTTGGCTGCCGATTCCGATGTTTGCCCCACCTGCGGGCAAGTGATCCAGCCACCACCGGCCTACGGGTCCAGGACCAGCACGACGCGCAAGGTGGCGCTCGGCGTGTCCGTCTTGCTGCACGTGCTGCTGGCGGCGTATGTCCTGTTGCGCGGCGACACGATCGAAAAGATTCCGCCGCCGAAGAAGGAAAGCGCGATGGTCTACATCGCGCCGCTGAAAGACAAGCCGCAACCGAAGCCGCAACCGAAGCCCACACCAAAACCGAAGGACACGAAAGTGGCCAAGGTGAAACCGCCGCCGGCCCCGAGCAAGCGCGTGGTGACAAAAGACGTGCCGCGCGACAAGCCGAAACTGGAAACCTACACGCCGCCGCTGGTATCGAAAGTGCCGTTGCCGCCGCCGCCGGCTGAAGACATGAGCTCGATGATCGAGCAGCGCCGCAAGCAGCGCGAGGCGCAGAACCCCACGCCGCCGGCCGAGGAAAGCGAAAACGACCGCGCCATGCGCGTGGCCAAGGCGAATATCGCCGGCGCCCAGGGACGCAATTCGGGCAGCGACCGCGAGGATTCGGGCGGCGTGTTTTCCATCGTCAACCAGACCTCGTTCAGCGCGGAAGTCAAGTTCAAGGGCTGGAATGGCAACTTCAAGCGCAATTGGCTGAAGCAGGAAAAAGTCGAACTGGGCAATGAACCCGATATCGAATCGGCCATCATCAAGAAGATGATTCAGCTGATCCGTGCCGAAAAACCTGGTGATTTCGTGTGGGAATCGCGGCGCCTGGGGCGTAACGTCAACCTCAGCGCCAGGGTGGAAGACACGGCCGAGCTGACGGCGTTCCTGCGCCAGGAATTCTTTTCCGAGAAGCGCTCTGGGCCGGGACGGCGCTAGGCGCCAGGACGCGCTGCAATAAAAAAAGGCTGCGTCGTGTGAACGGGCAGCCTTTTTTACGCAGCGTTGATCTCGATCAAGCCGGTTTGTCGGTTCCCGCTTCCGGCTCGACGTCGTCTTCCATCTCGATCAGTTCGACCATCTGGGCCGCGCCGTCTTCGCTGATGCCGGCCAGTTCCATGATCTTGTCATTGGCTTCGTCGATGCCGACTCTTTTCAGAGCCGAGAACAGTTGCACAGTGAACGGGAAGCCAACGCCGTCTTCATCCACGTAGCTGTCGAGCTTGGCTTTCGCCTGGCGCAAGGCATTCACGGATTCGTTGCGGTTCAGCTTATCGACTTTCGTCAGGATGCAGTGGATCGGTTTGCCCGTCGGGGCGAACCATTCCAGCATCTGGATGTCCAGGTCGGTGAACGGGCGGCGCGAATCCATGATCAGGATCAAACCTGCCAATTGCTCGCGGCGCTGCACATAGTCACCCAGCAGGCGCTGCCAGTGCAATTTGGCCGAGCCCGATACTTCCGCATAGCCGTAGCCCGGCAAGTCGACCAGCAGGCATTCGATCTCTTCAACGATGGTGGCATCCTTGCGGTGCTGCGCCACGTGGGCGCCGCCGATGGAGAAGTAGTTGATGTGCTGGGTACGGCCAGGTGTCTTGGAGGCGAACGCCAAGCCTTTCTGATTACACAAGATGTTGATGGCGGTCGATTTACCGGCATTGGAGCGGCCGGCAAAGGCGATTTCCGGCACCGTGGTATCGGGCAGGTCACGCAATTGGTTGACGGTCGTAAAGAAGCGGGCTTGCCAGAGTTTTGACATGGGAGTAGTAAAGCAACAAAAGGGAGCGATAAGGGAGCGATAACGCCAAGAAGCTATTGTACAATAAGGGGTTGTTTATTGTTGCCGGCGTAGCAGCGATGCGGCTTGCGGCCCTGAAAATAAAGCAAAAATCCACAGGGCGCGGCAATGTCCACCACTAATTTCTCACTGTCTCAGGGTGCCTGAATGAATCGTGCGTTTTCACCGTTGTTCAAATCCATGCTGCTCGCTTTGCTGGCTGTATCGGCAACTGCCTCCGCGGTCGAAGCACCGAAACCGGCCGTCAAGGCTGACGCTGCCAAGGGCGCTACCCTGTACGCCGATGGCGATGCGGCGCGCGGCCTGCCTGCCTGCGTCTCCTGCCATGGCGCGGCCGGCAATTCGACCATCACGGTCAATCCGAAGCTGGCCGGTCAGCACGAAAGCTATATCTACAAGCAATTGGTCGACTTCACGACGCCGCAGCGCAACCAGCCCGTCATGACGACGTACGCGAAGATGCTCAGCGACGCCGACAAGAAGAATATCGCTGCCTACCTGGGCACGCAGCTGTCCAAGCCGGGCGCCGCGAAAAACAAGGATACGATCGACCTGGGCAAGAAAATCTACCGTGGTGGCATTGCTTCCAAGCAAGTTGCAGCCTGCGCCAGCTGTCATGGCGCGACGGGCAATGGCATTCCCGTCCAGTATCCGCGCATCGCCGGCCAGCATCAGGATTACACGGTGGCCCAGTTGACGATGTTCCGCAGCACCAAGGCCGATGCCCGCAAGAACAGCGCGGAAATGCACACCATCGCCGCCCGCATGTCGGATGACGAGATCGCCGCCGTGGCCGATTATATCGCCGGCCTGAAGTAAGTTTTCATAGTGGCAAGAGATTGCCAGGCGCAGCAGCGCGCGTGAACAAGGGCGGCCGTCTCAACGGGCTGCCCTTTTTCATGGTAGGGGCCAAACAGGAGTATGCTGCCGCCTTGCGCGGAGAAACACTCTGCTCCATGCCTACATTTTCTTGAAGATTGCATATCCCGTATGAGTATCCACGTATGAGCACAGGCACGACCGGAATCGAGTTAAAGACCCAACGCCGCAGCCTGGCTGAATTCGTCGAGCTGGTCTCGTCGATGCGCTTTGCCATCAGCCTGCTGACCCTGATCGCCGTCGCATCGATCATTGGCACCGTGCTCAAGCAAAACGAGCCCATGCCCAATTATGTCAACCAGTTCGGTCCGTTCTGGTTCGCCGTTTTCGACAAGCTGAGCCTGTATTCCGTGTATTCGGCCTGGTGGTTCCTCGTGATCATGGGTTTCCTCGTCGCCTCGACCTCGCTGTGCATCGTGCGCAATGCGCCGAAGATGCTCAAGGACATGCGTAGCTGGCGCGAAACCGTGCGCGAGCAATCGTTGCGCAATTTCCACCACAAGCTGGAATGGCAGGTGCCGCTGCCGCGCGCCGTGCTGGCGCAGCAGATGGTGATGCGCCTGAAAGACGCCGGCTATGCGGCCAAGGTGGTCGAGAAGGACAACGCCACCCTGGTGGCGGCCAAGCGTGGCGCGGCCAATAAATGGGGCTATATCTTTGCCCACGGCGCCATCGTCATCATCTGCGTGGGCGGCTTGCTCGACTCGGAAATGCCGATCCGTGTGCAACAGTGGTTCTTCGGCAAGACGCCATTTGCCGGCAGCGGCGTGATCGCCGACATTCCCGCCCAGCACCGTTTGAGCCTGTCGAATCCTACGTTCCGCGGCAATACCATGATTCCGGAAGGTTCGTCGAGCAACACGGCCATCATTCCCCAGGCCGACGGCGTGCTGATCCAGGATCTGCCCATCACCATCCTGCTGAAAAAATTCCACATCGATTTCTACAGCACGGGCATGCCCAAGCTGTTCGCCAGCGATGTGGTCGTCACCGATCATGAAACAGGGAAAAGTTTCCCAGCGACCATCAAAGTCAACCAGCCGCTGCTGTACAAGGGCCTGGCCCTGTACCAGTCCAGCTTTGAAGATGGCGGCAGCAAGCTCAAGTTGACGGGTTTTCCCATGACGGGCAAGACGACGAAACGTTTCGATATCGGCGGCGAAGTGGGCGGCAGCACGCCGCTCGAGCGCAGCGATGGCAATTCCTACACAGTGGAATGGTCGGGTTTCCGTCCGTTCAACGTGGAAAACCTCAGCGCGGGCCAGGATGTGCGCGCCGTCAGCAAGGCGGAAAGTTTCAACGAGAAATTCTCCGTCGGCCTGGACAAGCGCCTCGGCTCGGCCGCGAAGAACGCGAACAACAAGGATCTCAAGAACGTCGGCCCCTCGGTGCAATACAAATTGCGCGACAAGACAGGCCAGGCGCGCGAGTACCAGAACTACATGCAGCCCGTCACGGTCGATGGCACGACGGTGTTCCTGGCCGGCATGCGCGTCAACCCCAGCGACCCGTTCAGCTATCTGCGCATTCCCGCCGATGACAATTACAGCGTGAACGAATGGATGCGCTTGCGTGCCGCGCTGCAAGATCCGGCGCTGCGCCAGCAGGCGGCCACGCGCTATGCGGCGCGCGCCATGCCACAGGCGGGCGCGGAAGCCTTGCGCGGCCAGTTGCAGGAATCGGCCGCGAAAAGCCTCGGCATCTTTGCCGGCAATGGGCAAGAGGGCGGTTTCCTCGCCATTTCGCGTTTCCTGGAGAAAATTCCTGCCGCTGAGCAAGAAAAAGCGGCCGACATCTTCATGAAAATCTTGAATGGCAGCCTGTGGGACTTGTGGCAGGCGGCGCGTGCCCAGGACGGCTTGAAAGCCATCGAGGCCGATGACAAGCATGGCCGTTTCCTGCAACTGGCGACGAATGCGCTGTCCGACAGCTTCTTCTATGGCGCGCCCGTGTATCTGCAACTCGACGACTTCACGGAAATCAAGGCATCCGTGCTGCAAGTGACGCGTTCGCCAGGCAAGAGCGTCGTCTACCTCGGTTGTCTGTTCCTCGTGATCGGCGTATTTTCCATGTTCTATATCCGCGAGCGCCGCCTGTGGGTGTGGATCAAGGATGGCGAGGGCGGCAGCGAGGCCTTGATGGCCATGAGCACGCAACGCAAGACCCTGGATTTTGAAAAAGAATTTGAGAACTTGAAGGCAAAGCTGCCGCAATCGGCGTAAGCTGCGCTGAGTTGGATTGGCTGAGTTTCGGGACGCTGCAGCGCCGCCGGGAATGGAGAAAATGATGGAATTGGCAAACAAGCAAATATATACGCAGGAACCAGGATTTTTCAAGCGCCTGAGCCTGATCGATTGGCTGTATGGCGCCGGCTTGCTGGCCGCCTCCCTGTTCGGCCTGATGCGTTTTGGCGCCTTCATGGATATCTATGAAAAAGCCATCCTGCTGGCCGCGGCGCCCACGTTCGCGTGGCTGGGGTGGTACTGGAAGCCCGTGCGCTGGCTGATCCCCGTGGCGGCCGTGCTGTCGCTGTTCGCCATCGAGCTGTATGCGGGCCACCTGGAGATGGCGAACCAGAAATTCTTCCTGAAATACATCTTGTCGAGCCAGTCCGCCATCCTGTGGATGGGCACGCTTTTCGTGCTGTCGACCCTGTTCTACTGGATCGGCCTGGTGGCGCGCTCGGAATTCGGCTCGTCCGTCGGTTCCCTGCTGTGCTGGGCCGGCGTCGTGCTGGGCCTGACGGGCATGCTGGTGCGCTGGTACGAGTCTTACCTGATCGGCGCCGACGTGGGCCACATCCCCGTATCGAACCTGTATGAAGTGTTCATCCTGTTTTCCCTGATCACGGCCATGTTCTACCTGTACTACGAGCAGCATTACGCGACGCGCCAGCTGGGCGCCTTCGTCATGCTGGTCATTTCGGCGGCCGTCGTGTTCCTGATGTGGTACACGGTCACGCGCGACGCGGCCGAAATCCAGCCGCTGGTGCCGGCCCTGCAAAGCTGGTGGATGAAAATCCACGTGCCGGCCAACTTCATCGGCTACGGCACCTTCGCCCTGTCGGCCATGGTGGCTGCGGCCTACCTGCTCAAGTCGAGCGGCTACCTGGTCGACCGCCTGCCGTCGCTGGAAGTGCTCGACGACGTCATGTACAAGGCTATTTCCGTCGGCTTCGCTTTCTTTACGGTAGCGACCATCCTGGGCGCCCTGTGGGCGGCCGAAGCATGGGGCGGCTACTGGTCGTGGGATCCGAAAGAAACGTGGGCGCTGATCGTCTGGCTCAACTATGCAGCCTGGCTGCACATGCGCCTGATGACGGGCTTGCGCGGCCGCGTCGCCTCGTGGTGGGCGCTGGTAGGTTTGCTGGTGACGACGTTTGCTTTCCTGGGCGTCAACATGTTCCTCTCCGGCCTGCATTCTTACGGCAAACTTTAATGACAGAAGCGTCATGAACGGCCCGGAAAAACTGGTGTAAGGTATATCCAATCACCTTTTTCCGGAGCCGCCATGTTGATCAAGCGCAGTCCCAACGGCATTGAGTTGCCGTATTCTTCCGAAATCACGCCGCGCGCCGTATTCGAATCGCGCCGCAGCTTCATCAAGCAAGTGGCGCTGGGCTCCGTGTCCAGTGCGGCCTTGCTGGAAATGGCCAGCCGCGAAGCGTTCGCGCAAGGCACCAATCCCAAGCTGGCTGCCAAGCTCAATCCTGCCTATTCCGCGCTGGACAAGCAGACGGCCTATAAAGACGCCACCAGCTACAACAATTTCTACGAATTCGGCACGGACAAGAGCGATCCGGCGCAAAACGCGGGCACCCTGCGCACACGGCCGTGGACGGTCAGCATCGAAGGCGAAGTCAAGAAGCCGATGACCCTGGACCTCGACGCGCTGCTGAAGCTGGCGCCGCTGGAAGAGCGCGTCTACCGGCTGCGCTGCGTGGAAGGCTGGTCGATGGTCATCCCTTGGGTCGGTTACTCCTTCTCGGAAATCATCAAGAAGGTCGAGCCGACGGGCAATGCCAAATACGTGGAATTCATCACCCTGGCCGACAAGAAACAGATGCCGGGCGTGGGCAGCCGCGTGCTGCAGTGGCCGTATACGGAAGGCTTGCGCATCGATGAAGCGAACCATCCGCTGGCGCTGCTGACCTTGGGCATGTATGGCGAAACCTTGCCGAACCAGAACGGTGCGCCCGTGCGCATGGTCTTGCCGTGGAAATATGGTTTCAAGTCAGCCAAATCCATCGTCAAGATCCGCTTCGTCAAGGAACAGCCGCGCACGTCCTGGAACCTGTCGGCGCCGTCCGAATACGGTTTTTACTCGAACGTGAATCCGAACGTCGATCATCCGCGCTGGTCGCAAGCTTCCGAGCGGCGCATCGGCGAAGACGGTTTTCTCGCGCGCAAGCGCAAGACCCTGATGTTCAACGGCTACAACGATGTCGCTTCCTTGTACGCGGGCATGGACCTGAAGAAATTCTTTTAAGGAAAGACCATGGCCCTCAATCCCACAGCCAGGCAGTTGTCGCTGCTGAAAAGCCTGATCTTTTTGCTGGCGCTGCTGCCGTTTGCACGCATGGTCTGGCTGACGTACACGGGGCAGTTGGTGGAGCCGCTGGAATTCATCACGCGCGGCACGGGCGACTGGACCCTATATTTCCTGTGCATCAGCCTGGCGGTGACGCCCTTGCGCCGTATCACGCAGTGGAATTGGCTGATCAAGCTGCGGCGCATGCTGGGCCTGTTCGCCTTTTTCTACGCGGCGCTGCACTTCACCACCTTTTTATGGTTCGATCACTTTTTCGATGTGCAGGAAATGTGGAAGGACGTGCTCAAGCGCCCGTTCATCACGGTAGGCTTTATCGCTTTCGTGCTGCTCATTCCGCTGGCCGTGACGAGCACGAACGGCATGGTCAAACGACTGGGTGGCAAGCGCTGGCAGTGGCTGCACCGGCTGATCTACATCATCGCGCCGCTGGGCATCTTGCACTTCTGGTGGATGAAGGCGGGCAAGAATAATTTCGCGCAACCGATCCTGTTCGGCAGCATCGTCGCGCTACTGCTGTTAATCCGCGTTTATTTCGCCTGGAGCAAGCGGGAGAAAAGCGCCAGGGCGGCCAAGGCTGCCACCCCGGTACGCTCGGCTTAGGTTGCCGGCACGATCACCGGTGGCGGCGGCACGGGCGCCGGTTCGACGGGGCCTTTGGCTGGCGCGCCTTTGGCCGCGGGTGGCTTGGGCAGGTACAGGGGGCCGGTCTGGCCGCAGCCGGCCAGGACGCTAGAAACCACAATGGCGGTGCCGATATAAAACGCTGAGGATGACTTCACGATTAGAATCACGGTTTGATTAAGATCTTTGGAGTGTAGCATGAGCGAATCGGAATTCCTGGCCCTGGCCGAAGCCACCCTGACCCAGATCGAGGCGGCGCTGGACCGGCTGAACGATGAAGACGTGCTCGACGTCGAATGCAGCCGTAGCGGCAATGTGCTGGAAATCGAGTTCATCGATAACGGCACGAAAATCATCGTCAACAGCCAGGCCCCCATGCGCGAAATGTGGGTGGCCGCCCGTTCCGGCGGTTTCCACTACAAGCGCGTGGGCGACGAGTGGATCAACACGCGCGACGGCTCCGAACTGTTCGCGGCCCTGTCGGCCATGGCCAGCGAGCAGGCGGGCGCGCCGGTGGTCCTGAAGTAACTCTGACTGCCGTGGCAATAAAAAAAGGGCAGCCTTTGCAGGCTGCCCTTTTTGCATGATTACCGTTTAAAACAACTCGTTCTTCACGGCTTCTTTCGCTTTCTCTTCCTCCGGCGTGCCGCGCGCCGCGCCTTCCAGGCTGCCTACGCCCGTGCCCGGTGGATTTTCCGCATAGTAGTACTCGTCGCCCACGTGGATCAGGCCTTCCGGCACGGCGCGTTCCTCGACGGGAATGCTTTTCAGAGCTTTCGCCATGTAGCTGATCCAGATCGGCAAGGCCAGGCCGCCGCCCGTTTCGCGGTTGCCCAGGTTGCGCGGCTGGTCGTAGCCGATCCAGGCGATACCGACCAGCTTGGCCTGGTAGCCGGCAAACCACGCATCGATGGAATCGTTGGTCGTGCCCGTCTTGCCGGCCAGGTCGGGACGCTTCAAGGCCATGGCTTTATTGGCCGTGCCGAAGCGCACGACGTCATTGAGCATGCTGTTCATCATGAAGGCATTGCGCTCGTCGATGACCCGGTTGGCTTCCTCGCCCGCGAGGTCCGGCTTGGCTTGCGACAACACATTGCCATCGCTATCGGTGACCTTGGCGATCAGGTACGGGTTGACCTTGTAGCCGCCATTGGCGAACACGGCATAGGCGCCCGCCATCTGCAGCGGCGTCACGTTGCCGGCGCCCAGGGCCAGGGTCAGGTATGGCGGGTTTTTGTCCGCGTCAAAGCCGAAGCGCGTCGCGTATTCCTGGCCATACTTGGCGCCGATCTTGTGCAGGATGCGGATGGAAATCATGTTTTTCGATTTCATCAAGCCCTTGCGCATGGTCATCGGGCCATCGTATTTACTGTCGTAGTTCTTCGGTTCCCACGCCTGGCCGCCCGTCTGGCCCGCGTCGAACGAGATCGGCGCATCGTTGATGATGGTGGCCGGCGACAGGCCCCGTTCCAGCGACGCGGAATAGATGAAGGGCTTGAAGGCCGAACCTGGCTGGCGCCATGCCTGCGTGACGTGGTTGAACTTGTTGCGGTTGTAATCGAAACCGCCCACCATGGCGCGGATGGCGCCGTCGGTGGTGCTGGCCGAGACGAACGCCGATTGCACTTCCGGCATCTGCGTCAAGACCCAGGCATTGCCTTCTTGCATGACGCGGATCACGGCGCCGCGCTTGATGCGGCGGTTCGGCGCCGCTTTTTCCGACAGCCAGGCCGCGCCGAAGGTCAGGCCGGGGCCGGTAATGGTGATTTCCTCGCCGGCCGAGGTGACGGCCTGCAGCGATTTGGGTGACGCCTGCAGCACCATGGCGGCGATGATGTCGTCGCTGTCCGGATGGTCGGCCAGTTCCGTTTCGATCGCATCGTCCGCTTCGGCCTTGGTTTTCGGAATTTCGATATACGCTTCCGGGCCGCGGTAGCCGTGGCGTTTTTCGTAATCCATCACGCCCTTGCGCAAGGCGATGTAGGCGGCATCTTGGTCGGCCTTGGTAATGGTGGTATAGACGTTCAGGCCGCGCGTATAGGTGTCTTCCTTGAATTGCTCGTAGACGAGCTGGCGCGCCATTTCCGACACGTATTCTGCATGCACGCCAAAGGCGCTGCTGTCGGTTTTCACTTTCAGCTCTTCATTCTTGGCTTCCGTGTATTGCTCTGGCGTGATGTAGCCCAGCTGCGCCATGCGCTGCAGAATGTATTGCTGGCGCATGCGCGCGCGTTTCGGATTGACGACGGGGTTGTAGGCCGACGGCGCCTTCGGCAAGCCGGCCAGCATGGCCGCTTCGGCCACGGTCAGGTCCTGGATATTCTTGCCGAAATAGATTTGCGCGGCCGAGGCGAAGCCGTAGGCGCGCTGACCCAGATAAATCTGGTTCATATACACTTCCAGGATCTGGTCCTTGCTGAGGTTTTTCTCGATCTTCCAGGCCAGCAAGACTTCATACGCCTTGCGTTTCAAGGTCTGTTCGCTGGACAGGAAGAAATTGCGTGCCACCTGCTGCGTGATGGTCGAGGCGCCTTGCTTGGCGCCACCCGTCAGGTTGTGCAGGGCCGCGCGCGTGATGCCCAGGTAATCGACGCCGCCATGTTCATAGAAGCGGTCATCTTCGATGGCCAGCACGGCTTTCTTCATGACATCGGGAATATCCTTGATGTGCACCATGTTGCGCCGCTCTTCACCGAACTCGCCGATCAGCACGCTGTCGGAGGTGAAAATGCGCAGCGGCATTTTCGGCTTGTAATCGGTCAGGGTATCGAGCGCCGGCAGGTTCGGATACGCCATGGCCAGGCCGAATACCACCAGCAGCACGCCGACGACGCCCAGGCCCAGGAACGATACCAGGGCCATCAGCAAAAAGCGTTTGGGTTTGCTGCCCTTCTGGGGCGGTTTCGAGCCAGCGTTGCCAGCGGATTTTGAAGATGTCATGCGTGTCATGTCTTTCAGTAAATTTATGCCGGTCAATTATAAGCGAGCTTGCCGGGGTGGCAGCGCGCTGTGGCGCTTGCCGGGGGAGACAGTCGAAACTTGCCGATACTCTATATAAGCGTGTATTGGCCCGCTGGCAACCAGGATTTGGTAACAATTATCCTGCGCCAGATCACGGCCCTGCCAGATAGGCGCCGCGCGCCGCAGACTCCAGCGTGAAATCCATTTACAAGCCAGCGCTGCCGGGACTAGGCTTTCGGGTGGCAGGACCTCCTTCCACGCTGACTTTTCTCTATGAAAAACATGTCCATCAGCAGTTTTCTTGGCACCGGCTTGCTGGGCGTCGACATGGCGGACGATGCCGTACGCGTGGTCGAGTTGAGGCGCCGGCGGGGGAAACTGTCGTGCCGGCATTACGGCAGTTCTGCGCTGGCCGCAGGAGTGATGTTTGAAGGCAATATCGAAGATCTGCAGGGCCTGGCCGATGCCGTGCGTCAGGCTTATCGCGACAGTGGCAGCGGCTGCACCCGCGTGGCGCTGGCCATGCCGGCCACGGCCCTGATCACGCATGCGATCCGCCTGCCTGCCGGATTGCCGGAGGAGCAGCTGGAAATCCTCGTGGAACTGGAAGCGGCGCAATACATGCCGTTTCCGCTGGAAGACGCCAGTCTGGATTTTGTCATGCTCGGCCCCGCGCCGCCGCTTGCCGGCCAGGCAGGCAGCGAGATCGACGTGCTGCTGGTGGCGGCGCGGCGTGCCAGCGTGCAGCACCGTCTCGATGCGGCCAAGGCGGCCGGGTTGACGCCGGTCATCATGGATAGCGAGGCGCTGGCCTTGCAGGCGGCGCTCGCACAGGGCGGCTGGCAAGCCTTGTCCGACGGCGGCGTGGCGTACCAGTTGGCCTGGGGCCTGGCCATGCACCGGTACGCCCGATGAAGACCGTGGCGAAAGTGCCGTGTATCAACCTTTTGCCATATCGCCAGGCGGCGCGCCGCAAGCGCATTCAGTGGCTGCTGTGGCAACTGGCCGGCGGGGCGCTGATGGGATTGCTGCTGGCCCTGGCGGCAGGCGCCTGGCTGCAACAGCAGCTCGACGCACAGCTGCGCCGCCAGGAGGACTGGCAACATCGCATGCAGCAAGTCAATGTCGTCCTTGCCGCGGGCAAGCGGGTGCAGGGCGAGACGGCGGCGCTGCTGCAGCGCCAGCAGGCCATTGCCAGTTTGCAAGAGCAACGCCATGCCTGGGTGCGCATGCTGGCGGCTCTGGCCCGGGCGATGCCGACTGGCGTGGCCTTGCACAGTGTGCGCCAGGAAACGGCGATGGTGCGCCTGCAAGGGCAGGCCGTGTCGCAGGACAAGGTCGCGGCATTGCTGTTGGCGCTGGAGCAGGCCGCGCCCTGGTCCCGCCCTGAAGTGCTGGAAGTGCGCGGCGCGGCCGATGGCGCCGTGGAATGGACGATACGGCTGGCTTTGGCACCCGCTGGGCAATCTTAATCGTGGAGGTTGATCATGCTGAGCTTGAAGACCGCATCGCTGTGGCCGTTACCGGCGCGCCTCGCTTGCGCCGCCCTGGCCGGTGCGCTGGTGGCCGCGCTGCTGCACGCCGTGTGGCTGGCTGGAATGATGGCCGCCGTGCAGGCGGCGCAAGGCGAGGAGGGCCGCTTGCGCACCGATTATCTGGCGGCGCAGGCCAGGGCGAAGCAGTTGCCGCAGTGGCGTGCAGAGCAGGGCCAGGCCGGCGCCGAACTGGCCCTGCTGGAACAGCAATTGCCGGACCAGCAAGCAATGGCGGCGCTGTTGACGGACATTAACGCCGCCGGCCAGGCGCGCGGCCTGCAATTTTCACTGTTCAAGCCGGGTGCTGCGCGGCCGCAAGCGCCGTATGTCGCCTTGCCGATCGCCATACAGTTGCGCGGCGGCTACCACGCCATGGGCGCGCTGCTGGCGGACCTGGCGCGCTTGCCGCGCATCGTCACCGTGCATGCGCTGGCCCTGACCCTCGGCAAGGACCGCTTGCTGACCCTCGATGCCGTGTTGCAAGCGTATCGCTTGCCCGAAGCGGGGGAACTGGCGGCGCAAGCGGTATTGGCACCCAAGGCGGGCGCGCCCGTAGTGACACCAACTTGGCGTCCGCTTGCCGCTGTCGCGCCGCATCCCTACGAGGCCGCCGCCCTGGCTGATCCTTTTAACGCCTTGCCGCCCGCGCCCAGTCAGCAGGGTGGCGTGGCGGGGCCCGACCTGCGGCGAATGCGCGAACCGCTGGAAAGCGTGGCCTTGCCGGCCATCAGCATGGTTGGCAGCGTGCAACAGGATGGGCGCCTGAGCGCATTGCTGCTGGCGGGCCAGCGCGTGTACCGGGTGGCGGTGGGCCAATATCTGGGACCGGACCACGGCCAGGTCACGCAAATCAGTGAACAGGCGCTGCAATACAAGGAGCTGCTGCAGGATGGGGGAGGCGGGTGGCGCGAGCGGCGCGGCAGCCTGGCCTTGCAGGTGGCGGGGGCTGCTCCGAAGGCCAGCCTGCCCGAGGCGGCGCCATGAGGCCGCACCGCATGCTCCTGGCCGTGATGCTGTGCCTGCATGCCGGCGGCCTTGCCCAGGAAGCCGTGGTGCAGGTGTCGGCGCCGCGCCTGTATGCGGGCGACAAAATCTCCGTCGATTTCCAGAACGTGGGCGTGCGCGCGGCCCTGCACATCCTGGCCGATGCGTCGGGGCAAAACATCATCGCCAGCGACAGCGTGGCGGGCAATGTGACCGTGCGCTTGCGCGACTTGCCGTGGGACCAGGCGCTCGACGTGCTGCTGCAGGCCAAGGGCCTGGACATGCGGCGCAACGGCAACGTGCTGTGGATCGCGCCGCGCGAGGAAATCCTTGCGCGCGAAAAGCTGGAACTGGAACAGCGCGCGCAGATCGCGGAACTCGAACCGTTGCAGTCAGCCATCTTCCAGCTCAATTACCAGAAGGCCGAAGCGTTCCGCACCGTGTTCGGCCTGGACGCGGGGGAAGGGCGCAGCCGGCTGCTGTCGCGCCGTGGCAGCGTGCTGATCGAGCCGCGCACGAATCAGCTGTTCGTCACCGACGTGCCGGCGCGCCTGGAACAGATCCGCCAGCTGATCGCGAAGACGGATATTGCAACGCGACAAGTGATGATCGAGGCGCGCATCGTCGAGGCGAACGACAGTTTCAGCCGCAACCTGGGCGCGCGCCTGGGTTTTACGGACCAGCGCCTGGCGGCAGGCCAGCTGCCAGGCTTTTCCCTGGGCGGCAGCGGACGCCGCGCGGCTGTCGGCGGCAGCTACCAGGGCGTGGGCGAGGCGACGGGGCAAACGGTGGCCGGCAGCGGCGCCTTCGTGCCGAACACGCAATTCGTCAATTTGCCGGCCGCCAGCATCAATGGCTTGCAGCCGGCCAGCTTCGCCCTGAGCCTGTTTTCGGCGGCCGCCAACCGCTTCTTGAACCTGGAATTGTCCGCGCTGGAAGCGGACGGCCGGGGCAAGATCATTTCCAGCCCCCGCGTGGTGACGGCCGACAAGGTGCTGGCGCTGATCGAGCAGGGCATTGAGCTGCCCTACCAGGTGGCCACCAGCAGCGGCGCCACGTCGATCACGTTCCGCAAGGCGAATTTGCGCCTGGAAGTGACGCCACAGATCACGCCGGACGGCAATGTGGTGCTGGAAGTGGACGTCAACAAGGATAGCGTGGGCCAGGAAACCCGTTCCGGCTTCGCCATCGACACCAAGCACGTGCGCACGCAAGTGATGGTGGAAGATGGCGGCACGGTGGTGCTGGGCGGTATTTATCAGCAATCCGAACGGGGCACGGACAGCAAGGTGCCGATTCTTGGCGACATTCCCGTGCTCGGTGTTTTTTTCCGTAGCACGGGCCGCAGTCAAGAAAAAACGGAACTAATGGTGTTTATTACGCCGAAAATAGTGGCAGATCGGCCAGCAACACGTTAATGTCACATCTTTACGTTTAAGTAACAATGCAAACGAAAGCGGACTGATGGCGACTATGCGGAATGTATCTTTGGGCAACACTTATTGGAGTCGGGTATCGAACTGGCTGGTCTTGCTGGCGCTGGGCGCCTTGCTGGCCGCGTGTGGCGGCGGTGGCGGCGACCCGACCCTGGGTGTCAAGGATGGCGCGAATGCCGGTGTCGGCAGCGTGGTACTGGTGGCTGGCGCAACAACGATTGTGGCATCGGGCGCGGACGGGACGGAAGTCGTGCTGACGGCAGTGGTGAAAAATCCCGGCAATAATGCCATGACTGGCCAGACGGTGACCTTCACCGCCAGTTCTGGCACCATCAGCAACACCAACCGCGTGACGGATGCGAATGGCACGGTGACGGAAAAACTCAGCGTGAAGGGCGATGCGAGCTTGCGCGACATTACCATCAAGGCCAGCAGCGGCGGCGTCGAGTCGGCCCCCGTGGTGGTGAAAGTGGTGCCTGTCACCTCGGGTATTGCCAGCTTGCTGCTGACCTCTTCCGGCGGCACTCTGGCGTCGTCGGGCGGTATCGCCGTCAACATGATCGCCTTTGTCAAAGACGCCAACAATGCCGTCGTGCCCAATGCCAGCGTGACATTCAGTGCCGATTCGGGCGCGCTGGGTGCGACAAAGGTCAATACTAATGCGCAGGGACAGGCGCTGGTCAGCCTGAATACGGGGGGCGACGCCAGCTTGCGCACGATCAAGGTCACGGCCAGCGCAGGCGCGCAGACGGCCAGCACGGACATCGGCGTCAGCGGCACCCGGCTGGTCATCAGTGCCTTTTCAACGGTGAACCTGAAGACGAGCACCGACATGGTGGTCAAGCTGGTCGATTCGAGCGGCAATCCCCTCGTTGGCAAACCGGTGACCTTCAGCGCCCGCAGCAATGCCATCACGGTCAAGGGCGGCGGCGCCAGTCCCGCGCTGACGGACAACAACGGCCAGCTGGTGTTGAGCTACAACGCCCAGGCGGGCAGCAGCGACAGCATCAGCGTCAAGGCGCAGGGTGACAGCGTCGTCTTGCCAATTGCAATCAATGCATCGAACTTCACGATCAATGCCGTGTCGGGAGGCAATGTTGCCTTGGCGACCTTGAACACGAACACCTGCTATGCGGTGACGGTGCATAGCGATGTGGCTGGCGTGCCACAAACGGGCAATGTGCGTTTCAGCACGTCGCGCGGCGCCATCTACCAGGACGCCGCCTGCGGCACGCCATTGCAGGCGCCGCTGGCGCTGGTGGGCGGCAATGCCATCGCTTACGTACAGGCCAGCGGCGCCGGCCTGACCGCCCTCACGGCGAAGTACGAAGACAGCGGCGCCTCGGTACAGTCGGAAGTGGAGTTCGTTGCACCACTGACGGCCCAGGCCACGATCAGCCTGCAAGCCGACCCGGCGGTCATCGGCGCCAATACGGCCGGCAGCACAGCGCAGCGCAGCGCCTTGCGCGCCATCGTGCGCGATGGCATGGCGGAAAACAACCTGGTCAAGAATGCACAGGTGAGCTTCTCGATCCAGACCGACGCCAGCAATGGTTCTCTGAGCTCGCCTTCGCTGGTTGCCACCGACAGCGATGGCGTGGCCACGGTCAGCTACATCGCGGGGCAGGGCACCACCGGTGTCGATGGCGTCGTTGTCAAAGCGCAACTGCAGGGTGTGTCGAGCAATGCGGCCACGGTCAAGCTGACGGTGACGAAAAAATCGCTGTTCATCAGCGCCGGCAGCGGCAATGCGCTCGACGCCTCCGACAGCAGCACCTACCGCAAGACGTATAGCGTGTTTGTGACGGACGCCGCCGGCAACCCCGTGCCGGACGTGATCATCACGGCAGCCGCCTGGCCACGCTATTATTACAAGGGTTATCTGCAATACTCTCAGGCTGCCCAGTCGTGGGTGGTGGCGGCCGCGTTGAAGTGCGACAATGAAGACCGGGACCGCAGCGGTACCTTCAATCCGAATAACGACCTCAATCTGAATGGCCGTCTGGACCCGGGCATTCCGCTCAATCTGTCGACCGGCGGCAAGACCGACAGCTCGGGAACGGCGCTCGTCACCCTGACTTATCCGCGTGACAGGGCCCACTGGCTGGACGTCGAATTGACGATTCGCGGCAATAGTTCCGGGACGGAGGCAACTTATGTCGGTTACACTTTGCTTCCGGGGCTGGCCACGGACTTTAACCGCGTGGATATTTCACCGCCAGGCGTAATTAGTCCGTATGGGCAAGCCACTGATTGTCGTAATCCAAATTAACTGTCGCAGCACATGCAAAATCTGTTTTTAGTAGGCCTCATGGGCGCAGGTAAAACCACGATCGGGCGCATCCTGGCCCGCAAGCTGGGCTTGCGCTTTGTCGATTCCGACCACGAAATCGAAGCACGCACGGGAGCGACCATCCCGTGGATCTTTGAAATCGAGGGCGAGGCCAGCTTTCGCCGGCGCGAGGCCGAGGTCATCCGCGACCTGAGCGCCCAGCAAGGTATCGTCATGGCCACGGGCGGCGGGGCCATCCTCAACGCCGACAGCCGCGCCTACCTGAAGGAACGGGGCACGGTCGTCTACCTGCGCGCCAGCGTCAGCAACATCCTCGCGCGCACCAGCCACGACAAGAACCGTCCCCTGCTGCAGACGGCCGACCCGCGCCGGAAGCTCGAAGAATTGACGGCGCAGCGCGAGCCCCATTACATGGAAGTGGCCGACATTGTGATCGACACGGGCCGTCCTAACGTACAATCGATGGTTCAGACCATCCTGATGCAGCTGGCCAGCCTCGAATGCGAGGCCTCGCCCAACTGCGTCATTCATGCAGAGCCTTCGATGAACGAGCAATCCAAAATGTTGTTGAGCGTAGACCTCGACGAACGCAGTTATCCGATCGCCATCGGTCCTGGCCTGCTGGCCGACGCCGACGCGCTGCTGCGCCATATCAGCGGCCACAAGGTGGCCATCGTCACCAATACCACCGTCGCGCCGCTGTACCTGGGCCGCCTGCAGGCGGCGCTTGCCAGCGACGGCCGCGAAGTGATCAGCATCGTCCTGCCGGATGGCGAAGAATATAAAAACTGGGCCAGCCTGATGCAGATCTTCGACGCGCTGCTGGCCAATAAATGCGACCGCAAGACCACCCTGGTGGCGCTGGGCGGCGGCGTGATCGGCGACCTGACCGGCTATGCGGCAGCGAGCTACATGCGCGGCATCGGCTTCGTGCAGGTGCCTACCACCCTGCTGGCGCAGGTTGATTCCTCCGTCGGCGGCAAGACGGGCATCAACCACCCGCTGGGCAAGAACATGATCGGCGCCTTCTACCAGCCGCGCGCCGTGATCGCCGATACCTCGACCCTGGAAACCCTGCCGGCACGCGAGCTGTCGGCGGGCCTGGCCGAAGTGATCAAGCATGGCGCCATCATCGACGCCGCGTTTTTCGACTGGATCGAGGCGAACATGGCCAAGCTGATGGCGCGCGACAAGGGCGCCTTGGCCTACGCGATCGCCCGCTCGTGCGAAATCAAGGCCGACGTGGTGCGCCAGGACGAACGCGAAGGCGGCTTGCGCGCCATCCTGAACTTCGGCCACACCTTCGGCCACGCCATCGAGGCGGGCCTGGGCTACGGCCATTGGCTGCACGGCGAAGCCGTCGGCTGCGGCATGGTGATGGCGGCCGACCTGTCGTGCCGCATGGGCTATATCGACCAGGCTGCCGTCGAGCGTGTGCGCAAACTCGTCGCCGCCGCCGGCCTGCCGGTCAAGGCGCCGGACCTCGGCGTCGAGCGCTGGCTGGAATTGATGGAGGTCGACAAGAAGAACGAGGGCGGCGCCATCAAGTTCATCCTGTTGCAACCGCTGGGCAGCCCGAACATCACGTCCGCGCCCCACGAACTGGTGCTGGCCACCCTGGCCGCCGGAGTGCAATAACGTGCTGCCGGAAGACTTCCTTGCCCCTTATGCGGCCCACTCGGCACAGGGCCAGGGACGTCGTTTTGCCGAGGCGCCGCACGCCTCGCGCAGCCAGTTCCAGCGCGACCGCGACCGCATCATCCACTCCTCGGCCTTCCGCCGCCTCGAATACAAGACCCAGGTTTTCCTCAACCACGAGGGCGACCTGTTCCGAACGCGACTGACGCACAGCCTGGAAGTGGCGCAAGTGGGCCGTTCGATTGCGCGCAACCTGCGCCTCAATGAAGACCTGGTGGAAGCCATCGCGCTCGCGCATGACCTGGGCCACACGCCGTTCGGCCACGTGGGCCAGGACGTGCTCAATGAATGCATGCAGGAGCATGGCGGCTTCGAGCACAACCTGCAAAGCCTGCGCGTGGTCGACACGCTGGAAGAGCACTACGGCGCCTTCGATGGCTTGAACCTGATGTTCGAGACGCGCGAAGGCATCTTGAAACACTGCTCGCTGACGCATGCGCGCGAACTGGGTCCCGTGGCGCAGCGCTTCATCGACCGCACGCAACCGACCTTGGAAGCGCAGCTGACCAACCTGGCCGATGAAATCGCCTACAACAGCCACGATATCGACGACGGTCTGCGTTCCGGCCTGATCACCATCGCCCAGCTGGAAGAGGTGGAATTCTTCGGCCGCCTGTGGCGCGACGTGCAGCAGGCGTTCCCCGGTCTGTCGGGCCGGCGCGCCATCTATGAAACCCTGCGCCGCCTGATCACGGCCCTGGCCGACGATCTGATCGTCACCTCGACCGGCCTGATTGCCGATGCCGCGCCGCGTGATGTGAACGAAGTGCGCGCCAGTGCCCCGCTGATCCGTTTTTCGGACGCCATGCGCAAGGATGCGACGGACCTGAAACGCTTTTTACGGGCGAACCTGTATCGCCACTATCAGGTCAACCGCATGCGCGTAAAGGCCAGCCGCATCGTGCGCGAACTGTACGACAGCTTCATGGCCGAACCGGCCCTGCTGCCGCCCGACTACCAGCTCAAGGATGGCGACGTCACGCAGCAGGCGCGCAAGATCGCCGACTACATCGCCGGCATGACGGACCGCTACGCGATCCGCGAGCATCGCCGGTTGTATTCGCTCGACGAGTTGTAACGGTCCCTGCGGGCACTGACCTGCCCGCGCGGCGCTGCGTGTCGGGTTACGCCGTGCCGGCTAACCCGACCTACCAATGCAAGCGGTCATGGGGAATCCGATCTACTCCGCATTGTCGATCCTGTCAATTGGCATGATCATCTAGGTCCCCGCACTATCACCCCAATACCCCCGCAGCATCTTCTTTTCTATCATGGCAGCAAGTCAACAAGGGCTTGCCGCCCATAGTCAAGGAGAGTGTCATGATTGAATCGCGCCGCAGTTTCTTGCGCGCCTTGCCAGCCGTAACCATCGGGGCGGCCATCGCGCCGCTGCCGAGCAAGGCGGCCACCAAGGGCGAAGGTGGCCAGCGCTGGGCGATGGTGGTCGATGTGCAGAAGTGCATCGGCTGCCAGGCTTGCACGGTCTCCTGCATCATGGAAAACGCCGTACCGGAAAACAGCTTCCGCACCGTCGTCTCCATCTATGAAGTCAAGGAAGAGAACCGTTGCGGTACCTACATGCTGCCGCGCCTGTGCAACCACTGCGCCAATCCCCCCTGCATTCCCGTCTGTCCCGTGGGCGCCACCTTCCAGCGCAAGGATGGCGTCGTCGTCGTCGATGGCGACCGCTGCGTGGGCTGCGCCTACTGCGTGCAAGCGTGTCCGTACGACGCGCGCTTCATCAACCACGAAACGGGCAAGGCTGACAAATGCACGTTCTGCGCGCACCGCGTCGACGAAGGTTTGCTGCCGGCCTGCGTGGAAACCTGCGTGGGCGGCGCGCGCATCTTCGGCGACCTCAATGACCCGGAAAGCCTGGTGCACCAGCTGCTCACCGAGAACAAGGTGAAGGTACTGAAACCCGAGCAGGGCACCCAGCCCCACGTATTTTATTTGGGACTGGACACGCGCTTCGCCGGCCACGTCGAAGGCGAAGCGACTCTTTGGCAACCGAGCAAACACGGGAAATAAACCATGGACAGCCACATCACCGAAATTGTCAACGTCACGCGCGAAGCGGCATGGCTGCCGTGGGCGGTGCAGTATTTTTTCCTCATCGGCCTCAGTTACGGCAGCTTCATGCTGACCTTGCCGTACTTCGTCTTCGGCCGCAAGGCGTATGAACGCCTGGGGCGCATCGCGCTGCTGGCGTCCCTCGTGTGCGGCATGACGGCGCCCGTGGCGCTGCTGGCCGACCTGCACGGGCCGGGCCGCTTCTACCATTTCTATATCTACTTCCAGCCGCAATCGTGGATGTCGTGGGGCTCGTTCTTTATTCCCCTGTATTTGGGTTGCCTGATGCTGTACGCGTGGCTGGCGCTGCGCGTGGATTTTGCCACGCGAGGGCAGGGACATGACCGACTTGCCTTTGCCTATCGCCTGCTGGGACGCGGTGGCGCCGCTTCCTTGCGCGCTATCCGCATCGCCGCCGTTTGCACCTTGCTGGCCGCCTTCGTGGTGGGCCTGTACACGGGGATGGAAGTGATGGTGGTGCGTGCCCGTCCCCTGTGGTTCACGCCCTTCCTGCCGGCGCAATTTGCGGCCACGGCCTTTGTTGGCGCGGTGGGCCTGGCGCTGCTGTTCAACCGCTTCCTGCCGGGCCGCGAGCAGGCGCTGGAAGTATCGCTGAACCGCGCGCTGGCCCTGTCGCTGGCGCTGGTGCTGGCCCTGGGCAGCGGCTGGCTGTTCGTCAGTCTCTCCGGTGTGAGCGCCAGCCACAGCATGGCGTTCACCCAGGTGGCGGGCATGCCGCAATGGCAGTTCACGGCTGTCTGGGCCGTGCTGTCGTCCATCGTGCCGATGGCCCTGGCCATCTGGCGCCCGGCCACGAGTGGTCTGGTCAACGGCCTGATCGCGCTGCATAGCGCATGGATGATGCGCTGGACGATTTTCATCGGCGGCCAGACGATCCCGAAAACGGGCGCGGGCCTGTACGACTACCACCTGCCGATGGGGAACGATGGCTTGATGGGGATTATCGGCACGGCCGGCCTGTGGATCGGGCTGCTGTTGCTGATGCTGGAATTTTTGCCATGGGCCGGACGCGTCGTCGCTGCACGCAACCGTCCCGCCATGGCCACGCACTGAGGAGTTAGAAATGAACGAACACACACACGACGACGTCCCTGAAGACGACAATGAAAAGCGCCGCAAGTTGCTGCGCTATGGCGCCATCGGCGGCGGCCTGGCCGCGTTTGCCGCCAGCTTTTCTACCACGGCCGGCCGCATGGTCGACCACGCGCTGGGCAAAGACAAGCCTGTGCAGAAACTGCACGGCAATTCGCTGCCGCCCGAGTTTTCCGTCGACACGGCCACGGGCAAGCTGACCGTCAATCCGGACCAGCAGGTCAGCTACACCATGTGCATGGGCTGCACCACGTTTTGCGGCGTGCGCGTGCGCCTCGATAAAAAAAGCGGCAAGGTCTTGCGCGTGGCGGGCAATCCGTACAGCCCCCTGTCGGCCGATCCGGCGCTGCCATATCAAACGTCGATACGCGACAGCTTCGTGTCGCTGTCGCGCTTCCAGGAAAAGGGCTTGAAAGGCCGCTCGACGGCTTGCGGCCGCGGCAACGGCGTGCTGGAACAGATGGAGTCGCCGTTTCGCGTGCTGGCGCCCATGAAGCGCGTGGGACCGCGCGGCGGCGGTCAGTGGGAACCGATCGCCTTTGATCAACTGGTCAAGGAAGTGACGGAAGGCGGCGACCTGTTTGGCGAAGGCCACGTGCAGGGCTTGCGTGCCTTGCGCGAGCTGGAAAAACCGATCGATCCGGCGCAGCCGGAACTGGGCCCGCAAGTCAATCAGGTGGGCTTGATGTGCAGCACCGACGATGGCCGCCTGGCGTTCGGCACGCGCTTTTTCAAGCAGTCGTACGGCAGTCTGAACCTGGTCAACCACGGCTCGTATTGCGGCGGCGCCTACCGCAGCGGCTCGGGCGCCATGTTCGGCGACATGAAGAAAATGCCGCATGCGAAAGTGGACCTGGAAAACACGGAGTTCTGCATTTTCGTCGGCACGGCGCCGGGCAATGCGGGCAACCCGTTCAAGCGCCAGGGCACTTTGATCGCGAAAGCCCGTTCGGGCAAGCGCGAATTCAGCTATGTCGTCGTCGACCCCGTGCTGACGAATGCCGACAGCCTGGCTGCGGGTGACCGCAGCCGCTGGGTGCCGATCAAGCCGGGTACTGACGGCGCGCTGGCCATGGCCATGATCCGCTGGATCATCGAGCACGAACGCTATGACCGCAACTTCCTCGTGCAGCCGAACCTGAAGGTGGCGGAAGCGGCGGGCGAGGCCGCCTGGTGCAACGCCACGCATCTGATCATCAACGAAAAGGGCCATCCGCGCGACGGCCGCTACCTGCGCGCGTCGGACATCGGCGCGGTGGAGCTGGCGGAAGAAGAGCGCTACAAGGATGGCGACGCCTTCTGCGTGATCGACTCTGCCACGCAGGCCATCGTGCCGCACAACGCGGCCAAGGGCGAGGCGCGCCTGTTCTTCGACGGCCCGCTGGACGTGGCCGGCGCGCCGCTGCACCTGAAGACGGCCATGACGATGCTCAACGAGGAAGCGCAGCGCCACAGCATGGATGAATATTCAAGCGCCTGCGGCATTGCGCGCGACATCATCGAAGGCCTGGCGCAGGAACTGACCAGCCACGGCAAGCGCGCGGCCGTCAATGCGCATGGCGGCATGATGTCGGGCGCCGGCTTTTACAACGCGTATGCGCTGGTCATGCTCAATACCCTGATCGGCAATCTGAACCGCAAGGGTGGCACCCTCGTCAATGGTGGCAGCTTCAAGGATGCGGGACCCGGTCCGCGCTACAACCTCGAGAGTTTCGACGGCGAGATCAAGGCGGCCGGCATGCCGATCGGGCGCAATGTGGCGTATGAAAAAACCTCGGAATTCAAGCTGAAGAAGGAAGCGGGCAAGGCGTATCCTGCCAAGGCGCCGTGGTATCCGAACGCGCCCGCGCTGGCCACCGAATGGCTGACCAGCGCCATGAACGGCTATCCGTACACCTTGAAGGCGTTGATACTGTGGAGCTGCAATCCCGTGTACGGCATCACGGGCTTGCGCGCGCAGATCGGCAAGGAGTTGGCCGATCCGAAGAAGATTCCCCTGATCGTCGCCATCGACCCCTTCATCAATGAAAGCTCGGCGTTTGCCGACTACCTGCTGCCCGATACCTTGCTGTATGAAAGCTGGGGCTGGGCCGGCGCCTGGGGCGGCATGCCCGTCAAAATGAGCACGGCGCGCTGGCCCGTGGTCGAGCCGCGCGTGCAAAAGACGCCGGACGGCCAGACCATCTGCATGGAATCGTTCTTCATCGCGCTGGCAAAAACGATGGCCTTGCCTGGCTTCGGCCCGGACGCCTTGCAGGATATGGATGGCCAGCGCTATCCCCTGCAGCGCGCGGAAGACTGGTATCTGCGCGGTGGCGCCAATATCGCCTGGCAGGGAAAAACGTCCGTGCCTGATGCGAGCGATGACGACATCGACCTGTCCGGCGTGGCGCGCATCCGCCCCGAGCTGGAACGTACCCTGAAGCCGGAAGAATGGCGCAAGGTGGCCTTCATGCTGGCGCGGGGAGGGCGCTACCAGAGCTATGGCGAGATGTTCGGCCTGCGCCTGCCGCCGCCCGCGAATGCCAAGACGCCGCCAGTACCTGCACCCGTGACCGACGAATCGCCGTATCCGCAGGACTGGTCCACGCACCGTTATCTGAAACCGATGATGCTGTACAACGAGGGCCTGGGCGTGAGCAAGAACAGCTTGAGCGGCAAGCGTTTCCCCGGTACGCCCGCGTGGCGGGTGGCGGCGTTTGCCGACGGCACGCCGGTACGCAAAGCCTATCCGGCCAGCGAATGGCCGTTCGAACTGATCAGTTTTAAATCGGCGCTGCAAAACTCGTACAGCATCGGTGCGCGGCGCTTGCGCGGCATCCATCCGGACAACCCCGTCGCCGTGCACCCCGACGACGCGGCCCGCTTGAAGCTGCAAAATGGCGACGTGATTTACCTGGAAACGCCGGGCGGCAAGGCCAGGGCGACGGTGATGCTGCGCCACGGCGTGCAGCGCGGCGTGATCGCCATCGAGCACGGTTTCGGCCACAAGGAGCACGGCGCGCGCGCCCACCGCATCGGCAAGTCGCGCCAGCCCGATGAACCGGCCATCGGCGCGGGCATCAACTTGAACGACCTGGGCTTGACGGATCCGAGCCGCGGCGACAAGAACGTGTTTGTCGATCCCGTTTCGGGCACGGCTGTGCGGCAGGGACTGCCGGCGCGCATCGTGCGGACTTAGATTTGTCCACTAGTTGGTAGGTCGGATTAGCGTAGCGTAATCCGACAGACAGCCTAAATCGCCCCACCCGCCATCAGCAGCCGGGCCACCTCGGCTGCTGAATGCAGGCCCAGTTTTTCCATCGTGTTATGGCGGTGCACCTGCACCGTCTTGTCGCTGATGCCCAGTTCGCGGGCGATGACTTTCGACGCTTTGCCTTCGGCCATCAGCAGCGCCACTTCGCGCTCGCGCGCCGTCAATGTCGCCAATGCTGCCTGTGCCGTATTGGTGCTGGCGGCGCTACGGCTTTCTTCCACGCTGCGGGCCACGGCGCGCGAGACGGCGTCCAGTAGCACCTGGTCCTTGCATGGCTTTTCCAGAAAATCGCAGGCGCCTGCCTTCATCGTCTGCACGGCCATGGCCAGGTCGCCGTGGCCGCTCAAGAAAATCACGGGCAGCGCGATCGCGTGACGCGATAGTTCCTGCTGCAATTCCAGCCCGCTCATCAAAGGCATGCGCACGTCGAGCAGTAAGCAGCCGGGCGCATGGCCCTCATAGCGCTGCAGGAAATCGCGCGCCGATTCGAACGTCTGCACTTGCCAGCCGGCCGAATCGAACAGATAGGCCAGCGAGCGGCGCATGGCGGCGTCGTCGTCGACGACAAAGATGGTGGCATCGCTTTCATTCATGGTGTGTCCTTGATTGCTTTCATGCCGGTATCTTCGGGCAGGCGGAACCAGACCGTCAAGCCTGGCGCATCGGCGTTGGCGTGCGCCGACAAGCTGCCGCCGAACGATTCGATGATGCTTTTGCTGAGCGACATGCCCAGGCCCAGTCCTTCGGCCTTGGTGGTAAAGAACGGTTCGAACAATCGCGCCATCTGCGCTGCCGGCAGGCCGCAGCCCGCATCGCGCACGGCTACCGTGCAGGCGCCGTTTTCACGGTGCAGCAGCACGCCGATTGGATGCTGCGGATTGCCGTTTTCCACTTGCGCATCGAGCGCATTTTTCAGCAGATTGAGCAGCACCTGCTGTACTTGCTGCGGGTCGGCCAGCACGTGCGCCTCAAGATTGCTGCCGTCGTGGGTCCAGCTGATATGGGCGTGCGGGTGGGCCGCGCGGAACAGCGATACTGCTTGCTCGACGGCGTCGGCCAGGGCGAAGGCCGTGCTGTGCGCGGGACGTTTTTGCGCCATCGCGCGGATGTGGCGGATGATGGCGCCCGCGCGTTCGCTTTGCGTGGCGATTTCCTGCGCGCCGTCGAGCAGGGGCGCCGCGTCGAGCCGGCCCGCCGTGATGCGGCGCGCCATGCCGCGCGCGAAATTGCCGATGGCCGCCAGCGGCTGGTTCAATTCGTGCGCGATGGCGCTGGCCATTTCGCCCAGGATCGCCAGGCGCGCCGTGTGGTCGAGCGTGGCCTGGCGCTGACGCGCCTGTTCTTCCAGCGCGCGCTGCTGGTGCTGGGCCGCGCGCAATTGCTCCGTGCGCCGGCTGACCAGGTATTCCACGCGCACCGTGTGCACGGCCCAGGCAATAAGTAGGGCCAGCACCAGCAGCATCCAGCCCCAGTAGCGGCGCAGCGCCGTCTCGAACGTCAGCTTGTCCAGATAGGCGTAGGGGCCGATGTGCAAGTCGCGGAACAGTTCATCGACGATCTGGTAATCGCTGGGCACCGTCCAGCTGTAGCCTTCGCTGGTGCGCGGCATGGCCAGCAGGGCTTGCGCCACTTTTTTCGCCAGCGCGGGCGGCGTCTGGCGCAGGGCCACGAAGGGCCAGTCCGGATACAGGCGCGACGAGCTGGCGCAGCGAAAGCCGGGTATCGGGCGCGTGGTGATCACGCGCAGTTCCTCGGCCCGCACTTCGCCGCGTGCCACCATCTGTTCGAGCAGGCAGGTGCGCACGATGCCCGCATCCATGTGCCCGGACCGCACGGCGTCGGCGATCTGCTGCGAGGGAAAGCCGCTGTAGCGCAGGCTGGCAAAATCGTGCGTGGGATCGATGCCCGCTTCGCGCAGTTCGCGCGCGGCGATCTGGTAGCCGCCAAAGGCGTCGGGCGCCACGGCCATCACATTCTTTCCCGCCAGGTCGGCCAGGTCATGCAGCGGCGACGCGCTGCGCACGACGATGGCCGAGCCGATGGCCTGGCGCGGCGAGTCCGTCCATGGCGATTCCAGGGTGGCGATGCGGCTGGCGCCGTCGCTGTGTTCGAGCGCTACATAGTGGCCGCTGCTGGTGATGGCGAAGGCGATCGCTTGCGATTGCACGGCGCGTGTCAGGCCCGCCTGGTCGTAGTCGGCCAGGATGAAACGGATGCCGGGAATGCTGGCCTGCAGATGGCGCGTCACGTACGACCAGTCCTGCTGCACGGCGTCGCCGCCCTTGTAGGCGAGTACGCCTATTCTCACTTCCGGCAGCGCCGTGTCGGCATGCACTGGCGAGAACAGGATCGCCAGCGCCAGTACGGCAAGCCTGCGCACTAAAACATGCTGCGTTGCGCCGAACGCGCATCGCCGAACAGGTCCAGCAGCAATTTCTTGATCGGTGCAGGCAGCGGCGCATCGGCGATTTTCGCGCCGTCGTACCAGACGTGCGTCGCTTCTCCTGCCAGCGCCAGACGGCGCGCCACGGTGATACGGCAGGGGACGATGTGCAGCTTGTAGTGGGTGAAGACGTGGACGATGGGCAGCAGCCGTTCCTGCGATTCGATTTCGCCGAACGGCGCCACGGCGCGCGCCAGCGCATCCTGGTCGATGTCGCGCGGACAGTCCTCGCCGGCCAGCACGTGGCCATCGAGTTCGGGCAGGGACAGCAAGCCGCCCCAGATGCCCGAGCCGGGACGCTGTTCCAGCAGCACCTGGCCATCGTCGATGATGACGAGCATGACGGCGTGTTTTTCCGGACTGGTTTTCTTCGGTTTGCGCACCGGTAAATCCTTGGTGCGGCCGGTGGCGTAGGCCACGCAGCGCGGCTGCAAGGGGCAGCGGCCGCAATCGGGGCTGCTGCGCGTGCACAGGGTGGCGCCGAAGTCCATCAGGCCCTGCGTGTAGGCTTCGATGCCGGTTTCAGGCAGCAGCGCTTCGGCGCGGCGCCACATGGCTTCCTCGACCCGTTTTTCGCCTGGATAGGCGTCGATGCCAAACGTGCGCGCGAACACGCGCTTGACGTTGCCATCCATGATGGCCGCGCGCGTGCCGCTGGAAAACGCGGAGATGGCGGCGGCCGTCGAGCGGCCGATGCCGGGCAGGTCGGCCAGCAGGGCCGGGTCGCTGGGGAACACGCCGTCGTATTCGGCCACCACGCGCTGCGCGCACTTGTGCAGGTTGCGCGCCCGCGTGTAGTAGCCAAGGCCGCTCCACTGCGCCATCACGTCTTCGACGGGCGCGCTAGCGAGGTCGCGCAGGGTGGGGAAGCGTTCGAGGAAGCGCGCGTAGTAGCCGAGCACGGCGGTGACCTGCGTTTGCTGCAGCATGATTTCGGACAGCCAGATCAGGTAGGCATCGCGCGTGTTTTGCCAGGGTAGCGCGTGGCGGCCATGCTGCTTTTGCCAGGCGATGACGGTGGCGGAAAAAGTCGGGTCGACATAATCTTCAAAAGGTGCCATGCCCGTGGCGGGCGAGAGCGGGTGCAGCAAACGTTTCATGCAGGATTCCAGTGTTCTGTTGTCTATGTTGCGCTGGCCGCGCGCAGGGTGGCCAGCAATTGCGCCAGCTGCGCCTTGTCGCGTTCGAGCGCCGCCAGGCTCGCTTCGAAGCCGGCGATTTTCTGTTCCAGGCTGCCCGTGGCATCGTGGATGCGCTGGATCGAGGCAAAGCGCAGTTTCAGCTGTTCCTTGTACTCGACGATCTGCGCTTCGAGCGGCGCCATGATGACTTTCAGCCAGGCGCTGGCGTCGTCATTGGCGTTGGTGAAACTGCGGCGCACGCGCGAGGCGATGGTGTCGAAGAATTTTTCCATCAGCACGACGCGGCTGGTGGTGAGCAGGGTCGCCGTGCCGAACTGCTTATGGTAGACGGCTTCGATGTCGGCGATTTCCTGGCGGTAGCGGGCCAGCGAAAACGGCATCGGCAAGGCCAGCGCCAGGCCATGTTCGGAAGCGAATTTGCGGTACATCACGTTCATCATTTCCGTGATCTCGGCCGTCTTGCCTTCCGAACGGTCCAGGTTGCTGGCAATGCGCTCGAAATACTGGCGCACGGCTTCGCGCAGGCCCGTGAAAAAGCGGCTGCGCTGCATGGCGGCGCGCACGCCGTCGATATCGTCGCGCACGATGTCCATGCCCAGGCTTGTGTACAGTTCCGTCGACAGGCGGGTAAACACGGCGCGCGTCGCCTGCAGCTTGAACAGGCTGCTGTCGAATTCCTTTTTCTCGATGTCGATGCGCCGCATCATGTGTGCGATCACGCTCTGGTTCTTGCCGCGCAGGCTGTGCAGCTCATGCAACTGCTCGGCGATGCCGCGCGCGCGGGCCGCCGCCTGCACCTGCTGCGCCGCTTCGATGGCGTCCAGGTCGAATGCCAGCTGGCGCCGGATGATGTCCTTGCGCGCGGGGATCAGCTCCTCGAACAGGGCCGTCTCCAGCGGCAGCAAGCGGCTCTTTTCCAGCAGCGCCGCATCGTCGTTGATTTTGCCCACGAGAGCCTTTTGCGCCGAGACGGGAAACACCTGGCTCGCGTCGAGTGTCAACAGATGCGCCACGCTGGCCTGCTGGCGTTCGATCGCCTGCGCCACCTCGGCATCGCCGCGCAATTCGTCCCACATGCTGTCGATCTTGTTGAGCACCACCAGGCGCCCCGCACCGGCGCCGATATGGTTGCGCCATACCTCGATATCGCTGCGCGTGACGCCCGTGTCGGCCGCCAGGATGAACAGCACCGCGTGCGCATTCGGGATCAGGTTCAGGGTCAGTTCCGGTTCCGTGCCGATGGCGTTCAAGCCCGGCGTGTCGAGGATGACCAGGCCCTGTTTCAGCAGCGGATGGGGGAAGTTGATGATGGCGTGGCGCCACATGGAGATTTCCACCTGGCCGTCCTCGTCGAGCATGGCGGGGGCATCCGCGTCGTCGGCGTCGTACAGGCCGTAGCGCGCCGCTTCCTCGACGCTGACTTTTTTCGTCAGGCTGACCTGGCGGATCGCTTCCTGCATGTCGCCGCCCGCCTCGATATTCAGTGGCAGGACGGTCCAGGCGGCGGGCAGGTCGCGGTAGTCGCTGGTCGACAGGTTCTGCGCGCGCGTCTCGATGGGCAGCAGCCGGATCGAGGGCGGCCAGGCCGCGTCGTACAGCAGCTCGGTGGGGCACATGGTGGTACGTCCCGCGCCCGATGGCAGGATGCGCTGGCCGTAGCCGGCAAAGAAGATGGCGTTGATCAGCTCGGATTTTCCGCGCGAGAATTCCGCCACGAAGGCGACAGATAAACGGTCGTCGAGCAGGCGGGAACCACAGCGCGCCAGGCGCAGCGCGGAGGCGCCGTCGACCAGGCCCGCCGCGCTGGCGGCTTGCCGGTATGCCTGCAAGGCGGCCTGCACGTCCTGCCGCCAGGCGCTGTATTGTTCCAGGTCTCTGACCATCTGCTCCCCTTTACCTATGACTTACTTTTGACAATTCACGCAGTAGAACGTGGAACGCTGTCCCTGCACGATCTGGCGGATAGGCGCGCCGCACACGCGGCAGGGCTTGCCCGCGCGGTTGTACGTGAAATACGTCTGCTGGAAGTAGCCGGACTGGCCGTTCACGCCGATGAAGTCGCGCAGGGTGCTGCCGCCTTGCACGATGGCTTCGGCCAGCACGTCGCGGATCGCCTGCGCCAGTTTTTCGTAGCGCGCCAGGCCGATGCGCCGGGCTGGTGTCTTCGGGTTGATCCCCGCGCGGAACAGGCTTTCGGAACAATAGATATTGCCCACGCCGACGACGATGTCGCCCGCCATCAGCACCTGCTTGATGTTGGTGCCCTTGTTGCGCGTTTTTTCGAACAGCAGCTGGCCCGTGAAGCCGCCTTCCAGCGGTTCCGTGCCCAGGCCGCGCAGCAGCGCGTGACCGTCCAGCGGGCCGTCGGCCTCGTCGTGCCACAGCACGGCGCCGAAGCGGCGCGGATCCGTCATGCGCAGCACCTGGCTGCCGCCGTCCGCATCTTCCACGACGAGGTCGAAATGGTCATGCTTTTGCGCTTCCGTCCCCGTCGGCAGCACGCGCAAATGGCCCGACATGCCCAGGTGGATGATCAGGGTGCCGTGGCGGAAGTGGATCAGCAGGTATTTGCCGCGCCGACCCGTCAGGCCGATGGTTTGCCCCGACAATTGTTCGCCCAGGGCAGGGGGGAAGGGCCAGCGCAAGCCGTCGCGGCGCAGCACGACGGAGCGCACGGCGCGCCCTTCGAGGTGGGGCGCGACACCGCGCCGTGTGACTTCGACTTCTGGCAATTCTGGCATAGGGCTCGAATGGTTGAAAACCGGGTAAAAAAACAGGCGGCTTGCCGGCCGAGGGCTGGCCCTGGCAGGCTACGCCGCCACGACGTATATATTTCGTTACATACGTGAAGTACGCGATAGTCGCGTTGGGCGTAGAATCAAACTTTGCCGTTTAGCCAGGATCAGCCTTTGAAAAACGCTTTCGCCATTGTAACCTTGTCCGCCCTGATGGCCACGCATGCCATGGCACAGACGCATGTCGCCCCTGCCGATGCCGCGGCCAGCCCCTCTGCGTCCGCGCCCGCCGCGCCGCAGGAAGAGGGCAGCGAGTCCAAGGTGGACGCCAAAGCAGACGCCAAGGCGGACGGCTTGCCCAAGGTCGAATTGAGCAGCGACCTGCTGTACAAGCTGACCCGCGCGGAAATGGAATTCAAGAGCGGGCAGTGGCAAGGGCCGTACGTGACGATGATGGTGGCGGCGCAGCAGACGCGCGATCCGCGCCTGGCGCGCCGCGCGTCCGAAATGGCGCTGGCCGCAAAGCAGGGCAGCGAAGCGCTGGCGGCCATCCGTCTGTGGCGCGAGCTGGCGCCCGACTCGGACGAGGCAACGCAATTCTTCCTCGGCTTTGTCGTCCTGACCGACAAGATCGAGGAAGCGGAACCGATCTTCGCCGAACGCCTGGCCAATGCGCCCGCAGGCGCGCGTGGCGTGGCCCTGTTCCAGATGCAGCAGATTTTGTCGCGCTCGAATGACAAGCTGTATGCCTATTCGATGATGACGCGCCTGGTGCAGCCTTACCTGGACATGTTCGAAGCGCATCTGGTGCTGGCGCAGGGCGCCTTGTCGCTTGGCGAGCGTGACCGCGCCATCCGTGAAGCGAACAAGGCGCTGGCCATCAAGCCGAACTCCGAACTGGCCGCGCTGACCCTGGCGCAGGTGACGGGCGAACCCGAGGCGGCAAACAAGGTGCTGGCCACGTTCCTGCAAAAGAATCCGGACGCCGTCGAAGTGCGCGGCGCGTATGCGCGCCTGCTCGTCGAGCAAAAGCAGCTGGAGCCGGCGCGCGAGCAGTTCCTGCTGCTGCTGAAAAGCCAGCCCGATAACGTGGGCGCTCTGTATGCGCTCGGCATCGTGGCGCTGCAGCTGGAAGACACCAAGGGCGCGGAGCAGTACTTCAAGCGCTTCCTGGCCGTGCTGGAAAAAAATCCTGGCGATACGCGCGATCCGTTCAAGGCCCTGATGATACTGTCGCAGATCGCCGAGACGCGCGGCGACACGGCCGGCGCCATCGCCTGGCTCGACAAGGTCGACAACAGCGCGTCGGCCGGCTATGTCGAGGCGCGCTTGCGCCGCGCCCAGCTGATCGCCCGCGGCGGCAATCTCGATGCGGCGCGCAAGGCGCTGACGGAAATCGAAACGGACGATCCGGTTAGCCAGGCGCAGGTGCTGCTGGTCGATGCGCAATTCCTGCGCGACGCCGGCTACGTGCAAAGCGCGTACACGGTGATGGAAAACGCCTTGCTGCGTTTCCCCGACAATCCGGAACTGCTGTACGACTACGCCTTGCTGGCCGAGCGCCTGGATAAATTCGAGCTGATGGAGGCGAGCTTGCGCCGCGTGATGGCGCTGGCGCCCGACAACCAGCACGCGTACAACGCGCTCGGTTATTCGCTGGCCGAACGGGGCCTGCGCCTGGAAGAAGCCCATGCGCTGATCGAAAAAGCGCTGCAGATGGCGCCCGGCGACCCGTTCATCATGGACAGCATGGGCTGGGTGCAATTCCGCATGGGTAACCTGGCCGCGGCGGAAAACGCGCTGCGCCGCGCCTATGCCGTGCGCAGCGATCCGGAAATCGCCGTCCACCTGGGCGAAGTGCTGTGGCAGAAGGGCGACAAGGCCGAAGCGCAAAAGCTGTGGCGCGAGGCGCAAAGCAAGGACCCGAAAAACGATGCGCTGAAAAGTACGCTGGCGCGCTTGAATGTCAGTTTGTAGCGCAATGTTAACTAAAATCAGGGATCAGACCCGTCGGGTCTGACCCCAGCTTTAAGCTGCTGGTTCTTTATAATTCCCATGTCAAAAAACCTCTTTGCTCTCACCGCCCTTTGCCTGTCCCTCTCGGCCTGCTCGACCCTGACTTCCCCATTCTCGTCCGGCGCCACGCCATCCGGTCAAACCGTCGCCCCCTACCGCGACCAAGTCGAACTGACGGGCCGCCTGAATGTCGTGTACCAGAAGGATGACAAGCCCGAATCGGCCACCGTCAATTTCAACTGGCAGCAGACGGCGCAGCGCACGGACGTGACCCTGTATTCGCCCGTCGGCAGCACCCTGGCGACGATCACCGTCACGCCGCAGCAAGCCGTGTTGACGCAAAGCGGCAAGGCGCCGCGCAGCGCGCCCGATGTCGATGCCCTGAGCGCGCAGATGCTGGGCTGGTCCTTGCCCGTGTCGGGCTTGCGCGACTGGCTGCAAGGCCATGCCGTGGGCGCCGACGGCAAGCGCTTCGTCGCTTCGCCGGCCAACGACAGCGTCACCACCAAGGACGGCTGGCGCTTGCGCTATGTGTCGTGGCAAGATGCGTCTGACAATACACCGGGCGCCTTGCCCCAACCGCGGCGTATCGATGCCGAACGCAATGCCAGCGCGCAGGCCGATGCCGTCTCGCTGCGCATCGTGCTCGATCCCGCTCCATCGGCTCAAGCACAATGACGTTGACTACCCTGAATAACTGCCCGGCCCCGGCCAAGCTGAACCTCTTTTTGCACGTCAACGGCCGCCGTGCCGATGGCTACCATCTGCTGCAGACGGTGTTCCAGTTGCTCGACCATGGCGACACCTTGCACTTCACGCTGCGCGACGACACGGCGATCCGCCGCGTGACGGAACTGGCCGGCGTGCCGGAGGAGCAAGACCTGATCATCCGCGCCGCGGCACTGCTGCAGGCCGAAGTGCTGCGCCGCACGGGCGCCTTGCCGCGCGGCGTCGATATCGCCATCGACAAGGTGCTGCCCATGGGCGGCGGCTTGGGTGGCGGTTCGTCCGACGCTGCCACGGCCCTGATGGCCTTGAACCGCCTGTGGCAGGCGGGTTTGAGCCGCGAGGAATTGATGGCGCTGGGCTTGCCGCTGGGCGCCGATATCCCGTTTTTCATCTTTGGCGAGAATGCCTTTGCCGAAGGCGTGGGCGAAGCCTTGCAGCCCGTTGCCACGCCCGAGTGCTGGTATGTCGTGATCGAGCCTGGCGTACAAGTGCCGACCGCCGCAATTTTTTGCGCGGAAGGCTTGACGAGAAATACCGAACCCGTCACAATAGCGGACTTTTCCAGGCACCTCGCAGAAGGAAACGATGCGGGCGGGTTTGGTAAGAATGATTTACAGCAAGTGGCATGCAGTCTTTTCAAGCCGGTAGCAGATGCGGTAGAATGGCTGGGTGCTTACGGTGAGGCCAGGATGACTGGTTCCGGTGCTTGTGTGTTTAGTGCGTTTGGCAGTCAGGAAGAAGCGGATGCGGTGCTCAGCAATGTGCCACCAGTCTGGATCGCCTGGAAGGCAAAAGCCCTGAATCGCCACCCGATGCTCACCATGTTGTAGAGAGCAAAAAAAGATTTTGCTTAGCGTCAAATAGTCGGTATAATACTGGCCAACATGACGGCAAGCAGTCAGTAACGTAGGGGAATCGCCAAGCTGGTTAAGGCACTGGATTTTGATTCCAGCATGCGAAGGTTCGAATCCTTCTTCCCCTGCCACCATTTCACCGTAGTCTGTCGATGCGAAGTTGGCGTCCAGTACGGGAAAAAGCAGATGTGCCGCCACGCGGCATATTCTAAACATGACTGACCGGGCCTATGCCCGGTTAGTGCTTTTCAAGACTTCTATATCACCTCTTGGGACTCCCATGGCTTACGAAAACCTGATGGTTTTTACCGGCAACGCGAATCCAGCGTTGGCAGAGGGGGTCGCAAAAAACCTCGGCATCCCTCTCGGTAAAGCAAACGTTTCGAAATTCTCCGACGGCGAAGTAATGGTCGAGATTAACGAAAACGTACGCGGCAAGGATGTTTTTGTTTTGCAATCCACCTGTGCTCCAACCAACGACAGCCTGATGGAAATCATGCTGATGGTTGATGCCTTGAAACGTGCTTCCGCTGGCCGCATCACCGCCGCCATTCCTTACTTCGGCTACGCCCGCCAAGACCGTCGTCCACGCTCCGCGCGTGTGGCGATTTCGGCCAAGGTGGTGGCGAACATGCTGGAAGAAGCCGGTGTCGAGCGCGTCCTGATCATGGACTTGCACGCTGACCAGATTCAAGGTTTCTTCGATATCCCAGTCGACAATATTTACGCTTCGCCAATTTTGCTGGGCGACCTGCAAAAGAAAAACTACCAGGATCTGCTGGTGGTGTCGCCGGACGTCGGCGGTGTGGTACGTGCGCGCGCCCTGGCAAAACGCCTGGGCTGCGACCTGGCCATCATCGACAAGCGTCGTCCAAAAGCGAACGTGTCCGAAGTGATGAACATCATCGGTGAAGTCGAAGGCCGCAACTGCGTGATCATGGATGACATGGTCGACACGGCAGGCACCTTGACCAAGGCTGCCGAAGTGCTCAAAGAGCGCGGCGCGAAAAAAGTCGTGGCGTATTGCACGCACGCGGTGCTGTCGGGCCCGGCGATCGACCGTATTTCGGCCTCGCCACTCGACGAGCTGGTCGTGACCGATACGATCCCCCTGTCCGAAGCGGCCCTGGCCTGCGGCAAGATCCGTCAATTGACGTGCGCGCCGCTGCTGGCCGAGACGTTCAAAC
Organism: Janthinobacterium sp. BCJ23; assembly: GCF_059617945.1. Classification (NCBI taxonomy): domain Bacteria; kingdom Pseudomonadati; phylum Pseudomonadota; class Betaproteobacteria; order Burkholderiales; family Oxalobacteraceae; genus Janthinobacterium; species Janthinobacterium sp. BCJ23. The sequence continues at coordinate 70,011 of NZ_JCAQAW010000008.1, forward strand.
GCATCATCAAGGGTGACTCCGTCATCTCGCTGTTCATCGACTGATTCGATCAGCAGTAACAGACGTAATGCCTGCGGCGCGACCGGCTTTTTGCCTGTTGCGCCGCAGTGTTTTAATTTTCGGGGTGTTTTGCACCCCATTTCCGAGGATTCCTGGTCGCGGGCATCCTCATAACACAAGGCGCAAGCCTTGTTCTTCTTGGAGTTTCACATGAAAGTTATCGCATTTAAACGCGAATTGCAAGGTTCCGGAGCGAGCCGCCGCCTGCGCATTTCCGGCCAAACCCCTGGTATCGTCTACGGTGGCGCTGAAGCCCCTGTGCTGATCTCGCTGGATCACAACGCCCTGTACCACGCGTTGAAAAAAGAAGTGTTCCACTCGTCGATCCTGGACCTGGAAATCGACGGCGTTTCCCAGCAAGTTCTGTTGCGCGACTTCCAAGTCCACGCATACAAACAACTGGTTCTGCACGCTGACTTCCAGCGCGTTGACGCTAAGCAAGCTATCCACGTGAAAGTGGCGCTGCACTTCATCAACGCTGACGTTTCCCCAGCAGTCAAACTGCACGGCGCGACCATCAGCCACGTAGCCAACGAAATCGAAGTTTCGTGCCTGCCAGGCCAACTGCCAGAATTCATCAACGTTGACCTGTCGAACATCGACGTCGGTCACTCGCTGCACGTAGGCGACCTGGTCCTGCCAGCTGGCGTGACCGCTGTCACCCACGGCGCCAACCTGACCATCGCTACCGCTTCGGTACCGGCTGGCCACGTTGCTGCTGAAGCCGCTGCTGCTGAAGTTGTTGCTGACAAGAAGTAATTTTGCCGCCGCAGCAATGCGGTAGTCGCAAGGAAAAACCCGCCAGGTTCGCCGCGCGGGTTTTTTTCTGCCTGTTTTCACCGATAATGCTTTCTTTTACACTGCAGACACAGCCATGCCCATACGCCTGATCGTCGGCCTCGGCAACCCGGGACCCGAATACGAACAAACCCGCCACAATGCCGGCTTCTGGCTGGTGGACAATCTTGCCAACAGCTTGCCCGGCACGCGCTTGCAGCGCGATTCGCGCTACAACGCCATGCTGGCCAAGACCTCCATCGGCGGCAACGAAGTCTGGCTGCTCGAACCGCTGACCTTCATGAACCGCTCGGGCCAGTCCGTGGGCGCGCTGGCGCGCTTCTTCAAGATCGCCGCCGATGAAGTGCTGGTCGTGCATGACGAACTCGATTTGATGCCCGGTATCGCGCGCCTGAAAAAGGGCGGCTCGGCGGGCGGCCACAATGGCTTGAAAGACATCACGGCCGCGCTGGGCACGCAGGATTACTGGCGTTTGCGCCTGGGCATCGGCCATCCGCGCACCTTGAGCCTGCAGCAGCAAGTGGCCGACTTCGTGCTGCACCGCCCGCGCCGCGAAGACCAGGAACTGATCGAGCAAGCGATCGACAAATCCTTGCAGGTGATGCCGCAGATCGTCGAAGGCAAGTTCGAAGCCGCGACGATGAAACTGCATACCGCCTAGTTATTTTCCTGCCTGGCCGAAGCCGGCCATGATGGTTTTCGCCATCTGCTGCTGGCTGGCCTGGGCGCTGCTGCCTTCGCCCGCGTTGGCGGCGATCAACAAGCCGTCGCCGCTGCCGGGCGCCAGCGCGATCAGCGCGTGCCAGTAGCCGTTCGAGCCCAGGTGGGTGAGCACACGCTGCGGCGCTTGCGGTGGAAAATGCATCACGCCCCAGCCCAGGGCCGCATTCGTGTCGCCCTGCGCCGTGTGCAGCGCCACATACGTTTCCTGTTTCAGCAGCTTGCCCTTGCCTTGTTCGCCGTGCAGTTGATCAAGCGCAAACTTGGCCCAGTCTTGCATGCTCAGGTGAATCTCCCCATCGGGCGCCATCATCAGCGGATTGCTGGCCATCAAGCCGGCAATCGGCTTGTTCTCCTTATGCCCCAGATTTTGCCCGCGCACGGTGGGGCCGAACGCGGCCCGCATGCCCAGCGGGCCGAACACTTCGGCCTGCATCAATTCCTCATACGTCTTGCCCGTGGCCTGTTCCGCGATGGCGGCGGCGATCATGGCGCCGCTGTTCGAGTAGTGCGATTCGCCGCGCGGCGTGGCCACCGGGGCGTCGGCCAGCGCGCGCTGCGCGTACTCCTGGCGCAGCAGCGGCAAGGGGCGCGTGTCCGCGTAGGTGGAATTGATCCATGCTTCATCGGGATTGGGCGGCAGGCCGGCGCGGTGCGACAGCAGATCCATCAGGTTGACGTCGCGGTACTCGGCGCGCATGCCGCCGGCCAGCGCGGGCAGCATGCGCGACAGCGGCGCGTCCCACGACAGCACGCCCCGTTCCACCAGCCGCGCGATCAGGGTCACCGTCATGGCCTTGCCGTCCGAGCCGATATTCCACACGTCATCGGCGCGCACGGCATCGTGGCCATCATTGGCGCGCACGCCAGCTTGTGCCTGCGCATTGATCTTGCCGTCGCGAATCACGAGTATGGCCATGGCCGGCACGCTCTTGTCGGCCAGCGCCCGCTGCAGCATGGCGTTCACGTCATGGGCGCGGGCGGCGCCGCTGAGTAAAAAGGCGGTGCTGCAAACGAGCGAGGCAAGCAGGGTTTTCATGGTGTCTCCAGTCGATAGGGGTGGGCGAGCATGTTAAAATGGTCGCAAAACATGATTTAATTATTGTTTTACGATAATTTATTCTAACGGCAGTAGCTGCTTTCGTATACTTTTCTTTTAAATATGAAAAAAAATCAGACGGCGCCCGCGGCGCTGAGCCGGCGCGTGCGCTACGGCATTTCGGGATTCTTTGTCTTGTACCTGCTGCTGACGGTGCTGGGCTGGCTGGCGCCCGCGCCGGCCGTGCAGGGAGCCGTCGGCGGCGCCGGCATGTATGAACTGTTGCTGCAATTGCAGAGCCAGCCATTCGAGCTCCTGGCCGCCATGCCCTTGTGGCAGCGGGGACTGGGCCTGGCGCTGGCCTTGCCGGCCTTGTGCGTGCTGGGTGACGCCGTGCGCCAGCTGGCCGCGGTCTTGCGCCAGTTCGAGCAGGGCGTGTTTTTTACGCCGCAGGTAGCGCGGCACTTTCGCCGTTTCGCGGGCGGCTTGCTGCTGGGGACGGTGCTGACGTTGCTGGAACCGACCGTGCGCGGCATGCTGTTCGGCTTGCTGGAAGAGGGGACGAGCCAGTTGCGTCTGGTCATCGACATCACGGGCGGCGACCTGTGGACCTTGCTGCTGTGTTCCGTTTTCTTTGCGCTGGCGCAAATCCTCCATGAAGGCCAGCGATTGGCCGATGAAAACAGCGGGTTCATCTGATGGGTATCGTCGTGCGCCTCGACCTGGTACTGGCCAGGAAAAAAGTGAAATCGAAGGAACTGGCCGCCTTCATCGGCATCACGGAACAGAATTTGTCTCTCTTGAAATCGGGCAAGGTGCGCGGCGTGCGTTTCGATACCCTGTCGAAGATTTGCGAGATGCTCGAATGCCAGCCCGGCGACATCCTGGAATTCGATGCGTCGCAGCCGGACGACGGGGATGGCGGCAGTTAGCGGCACAGAGGGCGGTTTTTTTGAAGAGTAGGGTGCATAGAGGTACAATTGATCCTTACGAGCATTAATACAGCAAGATTATCCAGAAAACGCCGGTACAGGCCGTTTTTGCACCAGCCGCTTGCCGGCAAAATTGATTAATTAAAGGTTTTCCATGAGTCTCCAATGCGGTATCGTCGGCTTGCCGAACGTCGGCAAGTCCACCCTGTTCAATGCACTGACGAAAGCCGGCATCCCGGCTGAAAACTATCCGTTCTGCACCATCGAGCCGAACGTCGGCGTTGTCGAAGTGCCGGATCCGCGCATGGATGCGCTGGCCGCCATCGTCAAGCCGGAACGCATGGTCAACGCCATCGTGGAATTCGTCGACATCGCCGGCCTGGTGGCAGGCGCATCGAAGGGCGAGGGCCTGGGCAACCAGTTCCTGTCGCACATCCGCGAAACGGACGCCATCGTCAACGTCGTGCGCTGCTTCGAAGATGACAACGTCATCCACGTGGCCGGCAAGATCAACCCGCTCGACGATATCGAAGTCATCCAGACCGAACTGGCGCTGGCCGACATGGGCACCGTGGAAAAAGCCATCCACCGCGAAAACAAGAAAGCCCGCTCGGGCGACAAGGACGCGGCCAAGCTGCTGGCCATCATGGAACGCATGATGCCTTACCTGAACGACGCCAAGCCCGTGCGCGCCATGGGCCTGGACGCGGACGAAATGGAACTGATCAAGCCGCTGTGCCTGATCACGGCCAAGCCCGCCATGTTTGTGGCCAACGTGTCCGATTCGGGCTTCACGGACAACCCGCTGCTGGACCAGCTGACGGCCTATGCGCAATCGCAAAACGCCCCCATCGTCGCCATCTGCGCCGCGCTGGAAGCGGAAATCGCCGACCTGGACGATGCCGACAAGGGCGCTTTCCTGGCCGACATGGGCATGGAAGAGCCAGGCCTGGACCGTTTGATCCGCGCCGGCTACAAGCTGCTGGGCCTGCAAACCTACTTCACGGCAGGCGTGAAGGAAGTGCGCGCGTGGACCGTCCCTGTGGGCGCCACGGCACCGCAAGCGGCCGGCGTGATCCACACCGACTTCGAACGCGGCTTCATCCGCGCCCAAACCATCGCCTATGACGACTTCATCGCCTACAAGGGCGAAGCGGGCGCCAAGGAAGCGGGCAAGATGCGCGCCGAGGGCAAGGAATACGTGGTCAAGGATGGCGACGTGCTGAACTTCCTGTTCAACGTCTAAATCCCGACCCGCTCCCGTACGGAGCCGCCACGAACCCTGCAAGTCATTGATTTGCAGGGTTTTTTATTGCCCGGATGGCCCAGCGGGCACGTGATATGGTTGCGGCTGTCCTGTTTTTCACTATATAATGAGAATAATTCTCATTTATAATCCGATGCGCCTGTTCTTGCCGGCCGTTGGCGACAGGAAGGGTATCGTGAGCACCGCCGAGTTAGCGCTTCAGCAGCAAGTCAGCAGTCTGTACACCGACCACCATCACTGGCTGCGTGGCTTGCTGCGCCGTAAACTCGGCAATGCCTTCGATGCGGCCGACCTGGCGCATGACGTGTACCTGCACCTGATGAAGACGGGCAGGGTGCCGCCGGCCGGGGAGTCGCGCCGCCATCTGACGCAGATCGCCAACGGCATGGTCATCGACCTGTACCGCCGCCGCCAGATCGAAACGGCCTACCTGGAAGTGCTGGCCCTGGTGCCCGAAGCGCTGGCGCCGTCCGAGGAAGAGCGCGCGCTGGTGATCGAGGCGCTGACGGAAATCGACGCCGTGCTGCACCAGCTGCCCGCCAAGGCACGCAAGGCCTTGTTGCTGTGCAAACTCGATGGCCTGAGCTACCGCGACATTGCCACCGAATTGCAGGTGTCCGTCTCGTCCGTCGAAAAATACATCGCCGCCGGCCTGCTGGCCTGCTACCAGGCCATGCACGCCCAAGGCGCCTGAACCATGGATGTGGTGATTGCACCGGCCATCGTGCAGCAGGCGGCCCAATGGATGGCGCGCCTGTGGTCCGATGACGCCAGCGACGAAGACCGGGCTGCCTGTGCACGCTGGTGCGCCGCCCATCCGCACCACGCCATCGCCTGGCAGCGTTTGCAGGCGTTCGAGGGCAAGCTGCACAGCGTGCCGCGCGACGCGGCCCGGCATGTGCTGCGCGAACCGGCGCCGGCCGCCTACCTGAACCGCCGCCGTGCCCTGAAACTGCTGGCCGTGCTGCTGCCCGTGGGCGGCATGGCCTACATGCTGCGCGGCACGGATGCGTGGCAAGTGGCCACGGCAGGGCATGGCACGGCCACGGGCGAGATCCGCGAGATGACCTTGCCGGACGGCACGCGCGTGATGCTCGCTTCCGCTTCCGCCATCGATGTGCGCTTCGATGCCAGCGAGCGCTTGCTGATCCTGCGCAGCGGCGAAATCCTCGTCACGACGGCGCACGATCCCGATCCGGCCCAGCGGCCTTTCCGCGTGCAGGGCCGCCATGGCACGGTGCAGGCACTGGGCACGCGTTTTACTTTACGCCAAGACGAATACACGTCGCGCGTGGCCGTCTTCGAGGGCGCCGTCGAGGTGCGCCTCGCGCATGCGCCGGGCCGTCCCGTGCGCATCGACACGGGCCAGGGCGCCGTCTACTCGGCCGACATCGTGCAGTCTGGCGCACCCGCGTCCGCCAGCGCCGCGGCCTGGGTCAAGGGAGTGCTGGTGGCCGACAATATGCGCCTCGATGAGCTGCTTGCGGAACTGGCCCGCTACCGCCCCGGCCTGCTGCGCTGCGACCCGGCCGTGGCCAGCCTCACCGTCAACGGCGTGTTTTCCCTGCGCGACACGGACCGCGCGCTGCACAACCTGGCGTTGGCCTTGCCCGTGCAAATCGTTGCGCGCACGCGCTACTGGGTCACCGTCCAGGCCGCTGCCTGACAATTTCGCGGACCCGATTGAGGGTTTTGCATTCTCGTTCGGGATATAGGGTGAGAGCCACCCTTATCCATTGAACTTATGCACGCTTTTTCCCGTTTTTCCCATGAGTAGCCACAGCCGCCATGCCGGCCCGATCAGCCGGATACTGCAGCCCATCCGCAGGCACCTGATCGCCGCCGCTGTGCTGGCCGGCACGGGTTCCATGCTGACCCTGGTGCCGCTGGCCGGCATCGCGCACATCGCCAGCATCGCCCTGGCCCCTGCGGCCACGCAGTTTGGCATCTGGCCTACCATTCTCGCCAGCGTCGCCTGCCTGTTTGCCGGCATGGCCCTGATCACGCTGGGCGAGCTGGCCGCGCACTTGGCCGACAACCGCCTCACCCATCAATTGCGCCTGCAAGCCATGCAGCACCTGGGACAGGTGCCGCTGGGCTGGTTCACCAGCCGTGCCTCGGGCGAGGTCAAGCAGGCGATGCAGGACGATATCAATACCCTGCACAGCCTCACCGCGCACTTTTATACGACGACGGGACGCGCCGTGGGCGCCATCGCCATCTCCGTCATTTACTTGTTCGCCATGGACTGGCGCCTGGCCCTCGTCGCCATCCTGCCATTTCCCGGCTTCTTCCTGTTCTTCGGCCGCGCCATGAAAGCCAGTGGCGGCAATATGGAGCAATTTGTCGCCGGCATGGGGCGCATTAACAATGCCGTGGTGGAATTCGTCAACGGCATCCCCGTGGTCAAGGCCTTTGGCGCCACGGGACGTGCGCACGGCAGCTACCGCGCCGCCGTCGATGCGTTTGCCGAGGCGTTTGCCGCGTTTACGCGCCCCCTGGTTGGCTCCATGGCGAATGCCAATGCGCTGATCGCGCCCGTCGCCGTGCTGGGCGTGGTGGTGCTCGCCGGCACCGTCTTCGTGGCGCTGGAGGCGATGGCGCCCATCGATATCCTGCCGTTCGCCCTCGTGGCGCCCGGCATTTCCGCACCGATGCTGTTGCTGCACTACCTCACGCATGACCTCAACAATGCCACGGGCGCGGCCCAGCGCGTGCAAGCCTTGCTCGACACGCCCGTGCTGGCGCAGCCGGCGCCAGGCCAGCAGCAGTTGCCAATTGGTACCGAGATTCGCATGGAAGGCGTGGGCTATGCCTACGATGGGCACAACAAGGTGCTGTCGGACATCACGCTAACTTTGCAACCCGGCACGGTGACGGCCATCGTCGGCGCTTCCGGCTCCGGCAAGTCGACCCTGGCGCGGCTGCTGCTGCGCTTTTTCGACCCGACAGAAGGGCGCATCACCTTGGGCGGCGCCGACCTGCGGCACATCGCCACGCCCGAGCTGTACCGGCGCATCGGTTTCGTGCTACAGGAAGTGCGGCTGATCCACGCCAGCGTGCGCGAGAACATTGCGCTGGGCCGGCCATCGGCCAGCACGCACGAGATCGAAGAGGCGGCGCGCCTGGCGAACATCCACGAGCGCATCCTGGCCTTGCCGCGCGGCTACGATTCCGTCATCGGCGAGGATGCGCAGCTGTCCGGCGGCGAGTTGCAGCGCGTCAGCATCGCCCGCGCCGTGCTGCTCGATCCATCCGTGCTGGTACTCGATGAAGCGACGGCCGCGGCCGACGCGGAAAACGAAGTGGCGATCCAGGATGCCCTGTCGCGCTTTGCCCAAGGCCGCACCCTGCTGGTGATCGCGCACCGGCTCGACACGGTCATGCATGCCGACAATATCGTCGTTGTCGAGAACGGCGTCATCGCCGAGCAGGGCAGCCATGCCGGCTTGCTCGCCCACCAGGGCCGCTATGCGCAACTATGGGTGCTGGGCGGCTATCAGGATTCCCGGGAAGATGCGGTGCTCCCATGTTGAAAACGTTTATTCAACTGCTGGGCGACGATGCGCCCGTGTTCCGCCGCTATTGCGCCATGGCGCTTGCGTATGGCGTGCTGAGCGGGCTGACGATCACGGCGCTGGTATTGGCCCTGGGCCGGCTGCTGGCCGGCGATGCGGGCGGCGCGGCCCTATGGCTGCTCGTGCTGCTGGCCGGGCTGGTCGCTTGCTGGGCCTGGCGGCGCCAGGTGGAGAAAGCGGGCGTGCGCGTGGGCGTGACGGTCTTGCAAGGGGCGCGCCAGCGCTTGGGCGACCACGTGGCGCGCCTGCCCGTCGGCTGGTTTACGCCGGAGAATACGGCGAAGCTGGGCCACGTCATCACGCAAGGCATGATGAACGTCGCGCAGCTGCCGGCCCACGTGCTCACGCCCGTGATTTGCGGCGCCGTCACGCCCGTGGTCTTGCTGGCCGCGCTGTTTGCACTGCATTGGCAGCTGGGCGTGATCGCGCTGCTGGCGCTGCCCCTGCTGGCCGGCGCCTTGCGGCTCACGGCGCACCTGGGCCAGCGCGCCGACGATGCCTACCACCATCATTTTGCCCAGACCAGCCAACGCCTTGTGGAGTTTGCACAAGCGCAGTCGGTGCTGCGCGCATTCGGTGGCGCAGCTGACGGCGGCACGCGTTTCCTGCAACAAGCCATCGACACACAGCGCCACGCGGGCACGCGACTCATATACCTGTCGGCGCTGTCGTCGGTGCTGAACGTCTGGACCGTGCAAGCCATCTTCGCCGTCTTGCTGGCCGTTGCCGCGAGCCTGCTCGGTACGGCAGCGGCTGCGGCAGATGTCATCGCCGTCAGCGTGGCATTGCTGCTGGTGGTGCGCTTTGTCGACCCGCTGCAGGAAGTGGCCAGCTATGGCGAAGTGCTGCGCGGTGCGCGCGGCCCGCTGGACGCTGCACGCGATATTTTCGCCGTACAGCCCTTGTCGGAAGCACACAAGCCGCAAGCGCCGCGCGATGCTTCGGTCGAATTGCGTGGCGTGCACTTCCGCTATGCGCCGGACCAGCCCGACGTCTTGACGGACATCAACCTGCAGATTGCGCCGGGCAGCATGACGGCACTGATCGGCGCTTCCGGCTCCGGCAAGACGACCCTGGTGCGCCTGATCGCACGCTTCTTTGACGCCAGTGCAGGCACGGTGCTGGTGGGTGGTGTCGATGTGCGCGACATGTCCAGCGAGCAATTGGCCGGCCAGATCAGCCAGATATTCCAGGACAGTTATCTGTTCCAGGGCAGCATCGCCGACAACATTCGCATCGGCAAGCCGGACGCCAGCGATGCCGAGGTGCTGGAAGCGGCGCGCCAGGCGGGCGTGGCGGAGATCATCGCCCGCCTGCCGCAGGGACTTGCGACACCGGTGGGCGAGGGCGGCGCGCGCCTGTCCGGCGGCGAACGCCAGCGCATCGCCATCGCGCGCGCGCTGGTCAAGGATGCACCGATTCTGCTGGTCGACGAGGCGACGGCCGCGCTCGACGCGGAAAACCAGGCCGCCATCGCGGAAGCGCTGGCGCGGCTGCGCGGCAAGCGCACGGTGATCGTCATCGCGCACCAGCTGTCGACGGTGGCCATGGCCGACCAGATTGTCGTGCTCGATGGCGGCACCCTGGGCGAGCAGGGCGGCCTGTATGCGCACTTCCTGGCCCAGCGTCAGGCGGCCAAGGGCTGGCGCATCGCCGCGCCCGCGCGTCCGGCTGGAACGGAGTCCGGCATTTGACACACGCGCGTCTGCTTTTCCTTTTCGTGCTGCTGTGCTGCGCCTCCTTGCTGGTCGGCGCCAGGCAGATGGAGTGGGCACAACTGTTGTCATCGTCCGGCGCGCTGTCTGCCGATGCTTGGCTGACCCTGACGGCCAGCCGTCTGCCCCGTTTGGCGGCGCTGGTGCTGACGGGCGTGGGCCTGTCCGTGTGCGGCGTCATCCTGCAGCACATCGTGCGCAACAAATTCGTCGAGCCGGCCACGTCGGGCGGCCTCGATGCGGCCAAGCTGGGCATCCTCGTTGCGCTGACCGTGGCACCGGCAGCGGGCACGGCCGGCAAGATGGCGTTCGCGCTGGCCTTCTGCCTTGCCGCCAGCGTACTGTACGTGGCCCTGATCCGCCGCATCCGCTTCAAGAACACGATACTCGTCCCCGTCATCGGCCTCGTGTATGGCGGCGTGCTCAGCGCCGTGGCCGAGTTTTATGCCTACCGCAACAACATCCTGCAAAGCATGCAGGGCTGGCTGCTCGGCGATTTTTCGCGCATCGTGCAGGGCAACTATGAAATCATTTATCTGATCCTGCCCATCGTTGCCCTCACGTATGTGTACGCGCAGCGTTTTACCGTGCTGGGCATGGGCGAGGGCATGGCGACCAGCCTGGGCCTGAATTATGCGGGCACGGTGGCGCTGGGCCTGATGCTGGTGGCCGTCACGGTGGCGGCCACGGTGATCACGGTGGGGGCCATACCGTTTGTCGGGCTGGCCATCCCCAACTTGGTAGCCTTGCGTTATGGCGACAAGCTGGAGCGCACCCTGCCCATCGTCGCGCTGTGCGGTGCCTCGCTGCTGCTGGCCTGCGACATCGCCGGGCGATTGCTGATCTACCCATTCGAGGTGCCGATCGGCCTGACGGCCGGTGGCGTGGGCGGCCTGCTGTTCCTCATCCTGATCATCCGGGGGCAGCGATGAGGCGCAGTTTGAACCAGCGGACGCTGTGGCTGGCCGTGTTTGCTTTAGCCGTGGTTTTCCTCCTCCTCGGCGCCAATCTCGACTTCGATTACATCATCCCCAAGCGCCTGTCGCGGCTGGCCGCCATCATCATCGGCGGCGTTTGCGTGGCCGTGTCGTCGATTGTTTTCCAGACCATTGCCGGCAACCGGATATTGACGCCGGCCGTCATGGGGTATGAAGCCGTGTACCTGCTGCTGCAATCGCTGCTGATCCTCGCGATGGGCATGCAAAGCGTGGTGCTGCTGGGACAGAACGGCAATTTTGTCGTGTCGATTGCGCTGATGCTCGCGTATTCCTGGGCCATCCACTATTGGCTGTTTCGTGATGGCAAGAACAACGTGTATTTTCTGTTGCTGCTGGGTTTTGTGCTGACGATGGTGATCGGCACGTTGACCCAGTTCATCCAGCTGCGCATCAGCCCCGGTGAATTTGCCATCTTGCAAGGCTTCAGCCAGGCATCGTTCAATAAGGCGCAGCCTGCACAATTGCTGTACTCGGCCATGCTGGTGGGCGCCACCTGCGTGGCTGTCGTGAAAACTTTGCCGGCGCTCGACGTGCTGGCGCTGGGGCGCGAACAGGCGATCTCGCTCGGCATCGATTACCGGCGCATGGTGCGGCTGCAGCTGGCGCTGATCGCCGTGCTGGTGGCCGTGTCGACCAGCCTGCTGGGCCCCACGGCCTTCATGGGCATCTTTGTGGCGAACACAACGTATGCCCTGGCCCGCACGGGGCGTCACCGCGCCACCTTGCCGCTGGGCTGCGCCATCGCCATCGTCATCTTCCTGGCTGCCCAGCTGCTGGTCGAGCACGTTTTCAACTACCGGACCACGGTTGGCATACTCGTCAACCTCGTATGTGGCGCGTATTTCCTCGCGCTCATGGTCCGCACCCGGGGTACCGCATGATCCACGTCAACCATATTGAAAAAAGCTACGGCGCCAGGCGTGTGCTGGGCAACGTCAGCGTGCAGTTTCCCAAGGGGAAAGTGACGTCCTTGATCGGCCCGAATGGCGCCGGCAAGACCACCTTGCTGATGCTCATCGCGCGCTTGCAGCAAGCGAATGGCGGCGAGATTGCGATAGACGGGCGCAGCATCGCGGCGATCAAGATCCAGGACTATGCGAGACTGGTGGCCACCCTGCGCCAGTCTCCCGATTTTCATTTGCGCCTGACGGTGGAAGAGCTGGTCGCCTTTGGCCGCTTTCCCTACAGCCGGGGTAGCTTGACGCGGCAGGACCGGCAAGCCATCGACGAGGCCATCGCCTTTTTGTCGCTGGACAATCTGCGCCTTGCCTACGTCGATGAGCTGAGCGGCGGCCAACGCCAGATGGCCTTCCTGGCCATGACGATCGCCCAGCAGACCGATATTTTGCTGCTCGACGAGCCGCTCAACAACCTCGACATGCAACACGCAGTGCGGATCATGCGCGCGTTGCGCCGCCTGTGCGACGAGCAGGGCCGCACGGTGATCCTGGTGATCCACGACATCAATTTCGCCGCCAATTATTCGGACCACATCGTCGCCATGCAGGGTGGCGCCGTGCGCTTTTCCGGCCCTGTCGACGAGGTCGTCACCGAGGCACGCTTGCGATTGTTGTACGGCATCGATTTTCACATCATGCGCAATGAGCGCGGCTGCGTCTGCAATTACTTTACCCCCACAGGAGCTTGAGATGATCTGGAACAAATCCCGCTGCGCGCTGGCCGTGCTGCTCGCCGCCATGGCCGCCCTGCAAGGCTGCACCGACAAGGTGGCTACGGCGCCGCCGGCGCCTGCCGCTTCCGCGTCGGAGCAGGCATTTACTCCCGTCACCATCGTGCACAAGCTGGGCACGACGGTGATCCAACATCGCCCGCAGAGGGTGGCTGTGCTCGACATGAACGAAGTCGATTTCCTCGACCAGCTGGGCGTGCCCGTCACTGGCATGGTGAAGGATTACGTGCCGCATTTCCTCACGCGCTACAAGGACGACGCGAACATCCGCGACCTGGGCGCCATCGTGCAGCCCAATCTCGAGCATATCCACGCGCTCCAGCCCGATCTGGTGCTGATGACGTCGATTCAGGCCAACCATTACAAGGAACTGAGCCAGATCGCGCCCACCTTGCATTTCGACGTGGACTACCAGAACAGCGAGAGCAAGCATATCGAGGTGGTCAAGCAGCATTTGCTGACGCTGGGGCGTATCTTTGGCAAGGAAGACGTCGCCAACCGGAAAGCGCAGGAGCTTGACGCCAAGGTGGCGGACGCGCGCAAGGTGACCCTGGACCGTCCCGAGAAAGCGCTGATCGTGCTGCACAACAATGGCGCCTTCAGCTCATTCGGCGTGCAGTCGCGCTACGGTTTTGTCTTTGATGCGCTGGGCGTGAAACCCGCCAGTTCGGCCATCGAAGCGGGCTTGCATGGCCAGCCCATTTCCAGCGAATTCATCCAGCAAGCCAACCCCGACATCATCTATGTTGTCGACCGTACGGCCGTTATGGAACACCGTCCCGTCATGACGGCCGAACAGATGGCCAATCCGCTGCTGCGCCAGACCAAGGCCTGGAAGAACGGCCGCGTCGTCTTCGTCGATGCGGACGCCTGGTACATCACGGCGGCCAGCGTGACGTCGCTGAAACGGGTGATCGACGACGTGCTCAGCGGTTATTAATGATATTTTCGTAATGATTCGTATTTAGATTGAGGGTTTTGCCTTTTCGTTCGGGAGATAGGGTGAGAAGAAGCAATCATCCCATCTGAAAGGATTTACTGTATGACACACCGCATGGCAACGCGCCACCTTCCCGCCTTGAACCTGAGCCGCATCGCCACCGCCGTGCAACTGGCGCTCATCACGGGCTTGACCGTGGGGGCGCTGGGCGTGGCGGCCCCGGCAGCCTACGCGCAAGCGGGGACGGGCCCAGCCCGGCAAGCGTTCAGCGTGCCGGCCGGTGCGCTGGGCTCGGCGCTCAATATTTTCGCCGCCGAGGCGGGCGTGGAATTGACGGTCGAGGCTAGCCTGCTGCAAGGCAAGAACAGCGCCGGCCTGTCCGGCAGCTACAGCGTGCCCGAGGGTTTTTACGAATTGCTGCGCGGCCACGGCTTGCAAGCCGTGCGCGAGGGCAATGGCAGCTATACGGTACGCCGTGAAGCGGCGCACAGCGCCGCCGCCGAGGCCGCCGCCACCATGCCGGCCGTGACGGTATGGGGCAAGGGCAACACAGTGACGGATGCCTATGCCGGTGGGCAAGTGGCGTCCGGCGGCCGCGTGGGATTCCTGGGCGACAAGGATTTCATGGAAACCCCGTTCAACGCCATCAGCTATACGGATAAATTCATCGAAGACCGGCAGGCGCGCGACATCACCGATGTGATTTCCGCCACCGACCCCACCGTCTTCAGCAGCGGCATGACGGGCATCATCGGCGAGAATTATTCGATACGGGGCTTCAGCTCGAATATCGGCGACGTCGCGTTTGGCGGCCTATACGGCATCTCGCCCTACTACCGCACCTCGCCTGAAATGTTCGAGCGCATCGAGGTGCTGAAGGGACCGTCAGCATTGCTCAATGGCATGCCACCGGGCGGCTCGGTAGGCGGTAGCATCAATCTCGTGCCCAAGCGCGCGGGCGATACGCCGCTGGCGCGCGTGACGGCATCGTACATGTCGGACGCGCAATGGGGCGGCCATGTGGACCTGGGGCAGCGGTTCGGCGAGCATAAACAGTTCGGCATCCGTGTCAACGGCGTCTACCGCGATGGCGAGGGCGCCATCGACCATCAGAAAAAGAAGACCAAGCTCGTCTCCGTGGGCCTGGACTGGCGTGGCAACGGTGCGCGCCTGTCCGCCGACCTGTACCACAGCGAGGACCGCGCCGATGGCTTGAACCGGGGCGTCAACCTGGCCCCCGGCTTGCCCGTGCCGCGTCCGCCGAAAGCGGAAACCTTGTTGAATCCCAGCTGGGCGTTCTACGATACCAAGGACAAGGGCGCCATGCTGCGCGGCGAGCTGGACCTGAACGGGCAAGTGATGGCGTATGCCGCCGTGGGCGCCAGCCGGGCCGACTACCAGTCGACGGGCGCGTACCTGATCCAGGTGTTCAACACGGCTGGCGACTACCGCACCAATCTTGCCGACCTGGGTTTTGATGTGGAAAAGCAGTCGGCGGAAGCGGGCTTGCGGGGCAAGCTGCGCACGGGCGATATCGGCCATCAATGGGCCGTCAACGCCACGTATTACCACCACACGGACAAGCAGTACGGGCGCAGAAATACCCTGGCAAAAGACTGGATCACGAACATCTATAACCCCGTCTGGGGTCCGGCGACGCGCTTCGAGGCGCCGCAAATTTCCAAGGCGGAACTCCGCCTGGCCAGTATCGGCCTGGTCGACACGCTTTCTTTTGCGCAAGACACCGTGCAGCTGACGGTGGGCTTGCGCCGCCAGGAAGTGCTCAGCGATAACTTCAACATCAAGACGGGCGCGCGCACCTCGCGCTATGACGAAGGCGCCACCACGCCGGCCGTCGCCCTGCTGGTCAAGGCGAGCAAGACGATTTCCCTGTATGGCAATTACATCGAAGGCTTGAGCCAGGGCGCCACGGCGCCGTTGACGGCGGCCAACTCGGGCGAGGTCTTTGCGCCATACAAGTCGAAGCAGGCGGAGCTTGGCCTCAAGGTCGACCTGGGCGAGTTCGCGCATACGGTCAGCATGTATGAAATCAAGCGGCCCAGCAGCTATGTCGATCCCGTCAGCAATATCTTTTCCTTTGGCGGTGAGCAGCGCAACCGCGGCATCGACTGGGGCTTCTTCGGTTCGCCCCTGCGCGACGTGCGCCTGATGGGCGGCGTGGCGTATGTCGACCCGGTCTTGAGCAAGACGCCGGGCGGCGCCAACCAGGGCAAGCAGGCAGCGGGCGTGCCCAAACTGCAAGCCAAGCTCGGAGTCGAATGGGATACACCGGCCATCCCCGGCGTGACCCTGACGGCGAATGCGACGGCGGCATCGAAGCAATACATCAATGCCGACAATTCGATGTCCGTGCCGGGCCGTACCGTGTTTGATCTGGGCGCTCGCTATGCGACGAAGGCGGCGGGCCGGCCGTTGACCGTACGCGCCAGTGTGACGAACGTCGGCAACAAGGCATACTGGGCGCTGCCGCAATGGACCAGCCTGGGCCTGGGCGCGCCGCGCACGGTCATGCTGTCGGCCACGACGGAGTTTTAAGCCATCCCGCCGCTAGTCGTCCGTGCCCCGCGCCAGGCTGTCCGAGCGCCGCCACGTCCACATCAGCCCGATGCCGGCCGAGGTGCCGCTGTTCTGGCGCAGCAGGGGGCTGGCGCGGTTGGCGGCACCTGAGTAGTTGTCGTAGCGTAAAAAAGCAAAGGCGCGCCAGTCCCGGTGCAGCCGGTACGAACCGCCCAGGCCCAGCCGCGTAAGCATCAGCCCGCTTTTTGCCGCATACGCTGGCCGCTGAGCGGTGGCAAACGCGGGGCTGACGCCATAAAAATAATCATTGATGGCGGCATTGCCCAGCACGGCGCCCAGGCTGGCGTCCACATGCCATGCCTGCTGCCCGCCTTGCAGTCCATACACGAAACGCGGCTCGAACGTGGCGCCCTGGCGGCGCAGGCCGCCGCGCGCTTCGATGACGGCGCGCAAGGGCAGTTCCAGGCCCAGGCGGCTGTGCTGCGTCGGCTCGGCCAGCTTGATTTTCAGAAGCGGGCCAAATTCCACCAGGGTGCCCAGGTCGGGCATGCCGCGCCGGGCCGGCACGTCGCTGGAGCGGGCAGGCAAGGACAGGGCAAAACCGATATCGAAGTCGAGGCGGTCCGTATCGAGCAGGCGCGCGCCCACGCCCGAGCGGTCGGCGCGCAACACTTTCCCGCGATAAATCAGATAGGGCAGGGCCAGGCTGCGCGTCGAGCGTTCGCTGGCGCCCGGATAGGCGGGCGTGACGGCCGAGCCGCCAAATACGCCCGCTTCCCATAAGGGCAGCGGTGCTTCGGCGGCTTGCGCCGGCGCCATGGCGGCGAAGAAGGCGCAGGCGGCCAGCAAGGTGCGGGCGGTGTTCATCGAAGAACGCCGCAAGATTTGCCGGCCTGTAGCGATTCCAGCGCCTTGTCGCTGAGGGCGCTCGACTGACCGCTTTTCTTTGCCAGCGCGATGGCGCGGCTGAAATGAAAGGCGGCCGCGTCGTCGCGGCAGGCGGCGCTGGCGGCGCGCCCGGCTTCGTGGTGCAGCCGCGCCTGCCAAGCGAAATCGCCATGGCCCAGTTCGGCATTGCCGGCGGCGTCCGCGTAGTTGCGCATGGCTTGCGCCCAGTCGCCCTGGCTGGCCGCTTCCCGCGCGAACTGCTCCTGCTGCGCCGCCGTGCGCAGTTCGATTTGCGTGGCGCAGGCGCCCAGGGCCATCAGGACGAACGGCAGGACGAGGCAAGTGCGGAAGGACAGGAGTGTGGACATGGCGCCACTGTAGCGCATGGGAAGGCGCGCACGTTTGCGCTGAACGCGTGAATCTGGGCTTTTTTGTAGCACTGATGACATATAATTTGCACACGACTTTGTTATCTTTGACACATCACCGAACAGGAGCACCATGTTTTCACGTAAATTTCATTCTTGTGCACAGCTGATGCTGGCTACCTTGCTGATGGGCTTTGTCGCGGCCTCGCCGGCGCGTGCGCAGCAGGTGGCCGTCAAATTGCCGAACGTGGTGATCTTGGCAACGGGCGGCACCATCGCCGGCAGCGGCGCCGACAGCACCACCACCGTCGGCTACACCTCGGCCACCGTGGGCGTCGAACGGCTGATCGCGGCCGTGCCGGAACTGAAGAAAGTGGCAAACGTAAAAGGCGAGCAAGTATTCCAGATCGCCAGTGAAAGCATGGGCAACAGCCACTGGCTGACCCTGGCCAAGCGCATCAACGTGCTGCTGGCCTCGAACGACGTCGATGGCGTGGTCGTCACGCACGGCACCGACACCATCGAGGAAACCGCGTATTTCCTGAACCTGACCGTGAAAAGCCACAAGCCGGTCGTGGTCGTGGGCGCCATGCGTCCATCGACGGCCATCTCGGCTGACGGCCCCATCAACCTGTACAACGCTGTGTTGCTGGCCGGTAGCAAGGAATCCGTCGGCAAGGGCGTGCTGGTGGCCTTGAACGACCAGATCAACGCCGCGCGCGAAGTGAGCAAAACCAACACCTCGACGACCGATACCTTCAAGTCGCCGGAACTGGGCATGCTTGGCTACATCCAGGGCAGCAAGCCTTTCTTCTACCGCCAGTCGACGCGCAAGCACACCTTGGAATCGGAATTTGACATCAGCAAGCTCGATGCCTTGCCGCAAGTGGACATCGTCTACGGCTACGCCAACATGAACCGTGTCGGCATGGACGCCTTCATCGCCGCTGGCGCCAAGGGCATCATCCACGCTGGCGTGGGCGATGGCAGCGTGGCCGCGCAAATGAAGCCGGCTCTGGTGGAAGCGCGCCAGAAGGGCGTGCTGATCGTGCGTTCGAGCAGAGTCGGCCAAGGCATCGTGGCGCGCAATGGCGAAGCGAACGACGATGAACTCGACAGTGTCGTCTCCGACACCCTGAACCCGCAAAAAGCCCGCATCCTGCTGATGCTGGCCCTGACCAAAACGAATAGCACGCAAGAAATTCAGCGTATTTTCTACACGTATTAATCACTGCTACGCCACACTCAGCCTTATTGGCTCAGTGTGGCTGATTTACGCTTGCCCGCTTTGCTGCCATACTTCGCTTCTGAATAATTTCCTGACAGAAGCTGCAACACTGTCTCCGGTTCATGGCCATCCTGTCCGACATCATTCTGTATCCCATCAAATCGTGCGCCGGCATCCATTTGCGCGAGGCGGTCCTGACGCGTTCAGGGCTGATGAGCGAGCACGTGTTCGACCGCGAATGGATGGTGGTCGATGAGCAGGGCCGCTTCCTGACCCAGCGCGAACATCCGCGCATGGCGCTGATCGTGCCGTCCATCAAGGCCACCACCCTGGAATTGCGCGCGCCGGGCATGCTGCGCCTGGAAATCGAGCTGGGATTGCCGCATCCGCAACACTCGCCCATGCTCGACGTGCAAGTGTGGGACGATTGCGTGCGCGCCTACGATTGCGACGACGTCACGGCCACCTGGTTTTCCAACGCCATCGGCGTGCCGTGCCGCCTGGCGCGCTTTCATCCGGACGTGGTGCGCGCCACAAGCACCAAATGGACCGATGGCGTCGCCGCCGAGACCATGTTTGCCGATGGCTACCCGGTGCTGATCGCCGGCGCCGCTTCGCTGGCCGACGTGAATGACAAGCTGCGCGCGGCTGGCCGTGACGCGCTGCCGATGAACCGCTTCCGCCCCAACCTCGTCATCGGCGATATCGGCGCCTTCGAGGAAGACTACGCCGACTTCCTGCAATTCGGCGCGACGGTGCTAAAACCCGTCAAGCCGTGTTCGCGCTGCCCGATTCCGTCGGTGGACCAGGCCACGGGCGTGCCCGGACCGGACCCGCTCGACGTCATGCATGGCTATCGCGCCAAGCCCGAGCTCGACGGCGCCATCTGCTTCGGCATGAACGCCATCGTCACCGAAGGCGGCGATGAGCGTATCGTGGTGGGGCAGGACATCGGTTTCGAACTGGCATTTTAAGCATGGCGCCCGCACACAAGGGTTTAAGGTTTCTATGAATCAAGCAATACCGCCGGACCCGCGCATTGCCAGCCTCGAAGCCGAAAACCAGGCCTTGCGCGCACGCATGGCTTTCCTGCTGGAACAGGCCGAGCGCAACCATGACATCATGTGCCGCCACCAGGCGTTCGACCTGGAAATCGTCAGCGCGTCCACGTTTCCTGAATTGATCGGCACCATCTTCCGCACCTTGCCCGTGATTTCCGACCTCGACGGTGTGACTTTGAGCCTGCTCGACGAGGATGACGATATCGTGCTGGTGATGGAAAAGCTCGGTGTCGATTTCAGCGCCTTCCCGCAGTTGCTGTTCGTGCATGCCGTGGCCGAGCTGGGTTTTGCCGCACCAAAGCCCGTGGCCGAGGGCGAAGCGGCCTTGCCGCCGATGCCGCTGCTCGGTGCCTTCGACTCTGCCGTGCATGGCCGCCGTTTTCCGCAGATCGAATCGCTGCGCAGCGTGGCGCTGGTGCCTTTGCTGCGCAACAAGCGCCTGATTGGCAGCCTGAACCTGGCCAGCAGCGACGTGACGCGCTTTACGCCCGCGCTGGGCACGGATTTCGTCAAGCATATGGCGTCCATCATCGCCATTTGCCTGGAAAACGTGATCAGCAATGAAATGCTCAAATACATCGGCTTGACCGATTCCCTGACGGGCGTCTACAACCGGCGCTATATCGACCGCCGCCTGCTGGAAGAAATCGCCCGCGCGCGGCGCCAGAATTATTGTATTTCATGCATGTATATCGACATCGACCATTTCAAGCTGGTCAATGACACGCATGGCCACCAAGGCGGCGATGAAGTGCTGCGCGAAGTGGCCACGCGCATCCGCACGGAATTGCGCCGCTCCGATGCACTGGGCCGCTTCGGCGGCGAGGAATTCGTCGTGCTGCTGATCGACGCCGATCTCGACAGTGCGACCTTCGTTGCCGAACGCATCCGCGCCAGCATCGCCGGCACCATGTTCGACTTGCCGGGCAGCGCGCAGGCGTGGGTCAGCGTGTCGATCGGCGTGGCCAGCCTGGAAGCGGACGCGGCGCTGCTGCCGATCGAAACGGTGGCGCAGCAACTGGTGGCGCACGCGGACCAGGCCCTGTACCAGGCCAAGTCCGATGGCCGCAACAAGGTCGTCAGCTGGAAAGCGCAGCGCGACTGATTATTTCAACAGCAAGGTCTCGGCTTTGGCCACGGCGTCGGCCGTGCCGCGCAGCACCACCACATCGCCGCTGGCCAGCTGCGTCTCGGGGGTAACTTCCAGGCGGCCGCGGCCGCGGCGGATGGCCGTCACAAACGCGCCGCAGCCTGCCACGTCGACCGCACTCAAGGGCAGTCCCACGCAATGCGCGTCTTCGCTGACGGTGACCGTATGCAGGCGTTCCAGCTCGGCATCGTCGCCCGCGTCGCTGGAACCGTGGAAATAGCCGCGCAGCGAGGCATAGCGTTCCTCGCGCGCCGCCTGCACCCGGTGCACCACGCGGCGCAAGGGCACGCCCATCATGATCAAGGCATGCGAAGCGAGCATCAGGCTGCCTTCCATCAATTCCGGCACCACTTCGGCCGCGCCCGCCTTCTTCAACTGGTCGAGGTCGGTATCGTCGTGGCTGCGCACGATGACGGGCAGGGTCGGCGCCATTTCGTTCAGCAGATGCAATAACTTCAGTGCCGAGGGCGTGTTGGCATACGTGATCACGACGGCGCTGGCCCGGTAGATGCCGGCCGCCACCAGGCTTTCGCGCCGGCCCGCATCGCCATACGAGACGTTGGCGCCGGCCAGCTGCGCTTCCTGCACCCGTTCCGGATCCAGGTCCAGCGCGTGGTATTCGATTTTTTCTTCCGCCAGCAGGATGGCCAGGCTTTGCCCGCTGCGCCCGAAGCCGGCGATCAGCACGTGTTTTTGTGACGCCATGGTGCGGGTGGCGATCCTGGTCAGCGCCAGCGACTGCATCATCCAGTCGTTGGCCGCCAGTTTCATGACGATGGCGTCCGACTTGGCGATGAGGAAAGGCGCCACCAGCATCGACAGCACCATCGAGGCCAGCACCACCTGCACGACGAACGGGTCCATCAGCTTGATGCCGCCAGCCAGGTTCAGCAGCACGAAGCCGAACTCGCCCGCCTGCGCCAGTCCCAGTCCCGTGCGCAAGGCCACGCCGTTGCTGGACCCGAACAGCCGGGCCAGACCCGCGATCAGCGCGAATTTCAGCAGCACGGGGGCGCACAGCAAGAGCAGCACCAGCCACCAGTTATCGAGCACCACGCGGATATTGAGCAGCATGCCGACCGTGATGAAGAACAAGCCCAGCAGCACGTCGCGGAAGGGCTTGATATCCTCTTCCACCTGGTGCTTGAATTCCGTCTCGGAAATAAGCATGCCGGCAACAAACGCGCCCAGGGCCAGCGACAGCCCGGCCCGTTCCGTGATCCACGCCGCGCCCAGGGTAATCAAGAGCAGGTTGAGCATGAACAATTCTTGCGAGCGGCGCTTGGCAACGATGGTCAGCCAGCCGCGCACCATCTTCTGGCCGATGAACAGCAGCAAGATCAGTACGACCAGAGCCTTGCCGCCGGCCCAGGCCAGGGTTTCGGCCAGGTTGTCCGAATCGCGCGTGAGGGCGGGGATCAGGATCAGCAGCGGCACGACGGCCAGATCCTGGAACAGTAAAATGCCGATGATCTTGCGGCCGTGTTCGCTTTCGAGCTCGAGCCGCTCCGTGAGCATTTTCGAGACGATGGCTGTCGACGACATGGCCAGCGCGCCGCCCAGGGCGAACGCGGCTTGCCAGCTCAGGTGGATGTAGGCGGACAGGTAGCGCCCGACGAACCAGCCGAAGACGACGGTGGCGATGATGGTGGTGACCACCTGCGCCATGCCAAGGCCGAAGACGATGCGCCGCATGGCGAGGAACTTGGGCAGAGAAAACTCGAGCCCGATGGAAAACATCAGGAAGACGACGCCGAACTCGGCCAGCGTATGGCTGGCCTCGTTTTCGGCCGCCAGGCCCAGCGCATGGGGGCCGATGACGATGCCAACGGCCAGGTAGCCCAGCATGGGCGGCAAATGCAACATTCTGAAAGCGACCACGCCCAGCACGGCGCTGCCGAGTAACATCAGGGTCAGTTCAAGCGAGGAAAACATGGGTTGCCCGGTACGGTCAATGGAAATCGTTGTTTGTTGTGACTGGCAAGTTTTTTGCTTTCCTAATTCGTTTATACTTTGGGCATGAGTGTAACCCATGAAAAAACAATGCTGAAAGCTTTTGATCGAATTGACATGCAAGCGACGACCGAGCGCGCTGTCGCGCTGGCCCGCACCACCTTGCAGATCGAGTCCGACGCCATCGTTGCGCTGCACGCGCGCCTGGCCACGGACGACAGCGTGGGCCGCGCCGTGGCGCTGTTGCTGCAATGCAAAGGAAGAGTCGTCGTCTCCGGCATCGGCAAGTCCGGCCATATCGCGCGCAAGATTGCCGCCACCCTCGCTTCCACCGGCACGCCGGCCCTGTTCGTGCATCCGGCCGAAGCGGCCCATGGCGACCTGGGCATGGTCACCTCGGACGATGCTTTTATTGCCATATCGTACTCGGGCGAGTCGTCCGAACTGATGGCCATCATGCCTGTCGTCAAGCGCATGGGCGGCGTACTGATTTCCATGACGGGCAAACCGAATTCCAGCCTGGCCCAGCTGGCCGACGTGCACCTGGATATTTCTGTTGAGAAAGAAGCCTGTCCGCTGAACCTGGCGCCGACAGCCAGCACCACCGTCACCCTGGCCCTGGGCGACGCGATCGCCGTGGCCTTGCTCGACTTGCGCGGCTTCAAGGAAGAAGATTTCGCCCGCTCGCACCCTGGCGGCGCCCTGGGCCGCCGCCTGCTCACGCACGTGCATGACGTCATGCGCAGCGGCGAAAGGGTGCCGAAAGTGCCGGTAGAGGCATCCCTGCTGCAGGCGCTGGAAGAAATGACGAAGAAGGGCATGGGCATGACGGCCATCGTCGATGCGGACAACCGCCCCGTGGGCGTGTTTACGGATGGCGACTTGCGCCGCATGTTCGAGCGCGTGCAGGATTTCACGCAAGTGGCGATCCGCGACGTCATGCATGCGCAGCCGCGCAGCATCGCGCCCGAACGCCTGGCCGTCGATGCCGTGGCCGTGATGGAGCAGTTCCGCATCAACCAGATGCTGGTCGTCGATGCCGACGGCAAGCTGGTGGGCGCGCTGCATATCCATGACCTGACGCAAGCGAAGGTGATCTGATGGAGAGCGTAGCGGACAACCTGGCACGCGCGGCCAAGGTCAAACTGATGATCTTTGACGTCGATGGCGTGCTCACCGACGGCAGCCTGCATTTCGGCCCCGATGGCGAGATGATGAAAACGTTTAATGTGTATGATGGCCTGGGCATCAAGCTGCTGCAGGAATCGGGCGTGCAGACGGCTATCATCAGCGCGCGCCGCTCGACCATTACGGCACGCCGCGCGCAAGACCTGGGCATTACCCATGTGCACCAGGGCGGCCACGACAAGCTGACGCCGTTTCGCGAACTGCTGGCGCTGACGGGCTTGACGGAAGAGCAATGCGGCTATATCGGCGACGATGTCATCGATGCGCCCATCCTGAAACGCGTCGGTTTTGCCGTCAGCGTGCCGGGCGGGCGTCCGGAAGCGCAGGACCTGGCGCACCATGTGACGCAGGCCGGAGGCGGCCGCGGCGCGGTGCGCGAGATCTGCGAATTCCTGCTGCGCGCCCAGGACAACTATGCGCGCGTCATGGCGCCGTTCCTGGAGTGAGGCGCACCTTGCCGCCAGTGATATTGGAAAGAGTGAAACCCTATGCGTAAGCCAGGAGGCGCCCATCGCTGGCGCACGATTTTTACCCTGCTGGGCGCGGTTGTTGTCGCGCTGGCCAGCTTTTGGCTGCTCGAAGTGATGAACAAGAACAGCCAGGACATCAAGGCCAGCAAGCATCTGGATGAGCCCGATTATTTCATCACCAATTTCAGCCTGGTGCGCATGGATTTGACGGGTAAGCCCAGCTATATCGTGTCGGGCACCAAGCTCACGCATTATCCGGCCGACGATTCGTCCGATATCGACCAGCCCTTCGTGCGCAAGCTCACGCCCGGCATGCCGCCGTTGAACATGAATGCGGAACTGGCGCATATCGACCAGGACAATACCCGGCTGCAACTGCACCGCAAGGTCGTGATCGACCGCGCGGCCAGTCCGAAGGCGCAGAACCTGACGGTCAGGACGGAAGCGCTGACGGTGTTTCCGGACGAGGAAAGAATGGAAACGGACGTGCCTGTCGATATCCTGACGGGGACTTCGCGCCTCAATGGCATCGGCATGAAAGCCAATAACGCCACCGGCGTGGTGGAAGTGCAGAATGCGCTGCGCATGGTCCTCCCGCCGAAACCGCGCCCGGCCGCGGCGGCAAAATGACAGAATGAAACAAGGAAACCATACTATGAAGAACATCTTGCTGTTGACCGTATTTTCGCTGGCCATCATGGGCGTGGCGCATGCCGAGAAAGCCGATTCCGAGAAGGAAGCCGTCATCACGGCACGCAGCGGCCACGTCGATGACGTCAAGCAGGTGCGTACCCTGACGGGCGACGTCGTGCTGGTCAAGGGCACCCTGACCATGAAGGCGGGCCGGGCATTGATCACGGAAGACCCGCAAGGCTACCAGTTCATCACCTTCTGGGCCGATCCCGGCAAGCTGGCCACGTTCCGCCAGAAGCGCGATGGCGCGGGCGACCTGTGGGTCGAAGGCGAAGCGGAGCGCGTGGAATACGACAACAAGACGGAAGTGGTGAAACTGTTTTCCAAGGCCAAGCTGACGCGCCTGGAAGGCACGAAAGTGACGGACGTGGCCAATGGCGCCTTCATCTCGTATGACAGCCGCAAGGAAGTATTCAAGATGGAAAATTCCGACAGCGGCACCAGCACTTCCGATGGCGGCAGCGTGCGCATGGTGATCCAGCCGAAGACCAAGGCGCCGGAAGCGGAGAAAGCGCCGGCAACGCCTGCGCCAGGAAAGAAATAATGGACAATACTCGTTGCGGCAGCACCCTGATCGTTCGCGGTCTGCAAAAAACCTATGGCAAGCGGCAAGTCGTGCATGATGTCTCGCTGCAAGTCGAATGCGGCGAAGTGGTGGGTTTGCTGGGCCCGAACGGCGCCGGCAAGACCACCTCGTTCTACATGATCGTCGGCCTGGTGCCGTCGGACGGCGGCAGCATCGACATCAGCGGCGTGGACATTTCCAGCCTGCCGATCCACCGCCGCGCGCAGATGGGCTTGTCCTATCTGCCGCAGGAAGCGTCCGTCTTCCGCAAGCTGACGGTGGAAGACAATATCCGCGCCGTGCTGGAAATCCAGACCGTCGAAGGCCGTCCTTTGAAGAAGGCCGAGATCGAGGAGCGCCTGGATAAGCTGCTGGCCGATTTGCAGATTGAAAAGCTGCGCGAGAACCAGGCCCTGTCCCTGTCGGGCGGCGAGCGCCGCCGCGTGGAAATCGCCCGCGCGCTGGCCACGGATCCCCGTTTCGTGCTGCTCGACGAGCCGTTCGCCGGCGTCGATCCGATCGCCGTGATCGAGATCCAGCGCATCGTGCGCTTCTTGAAGGAGCGCAATATCGGCGTGCTGATCACCGATCATAATGTGCGCGAGACGCTGGGTATTTGCGACCGTGCCTACATCATCAACCAGGGCTCGGTACTGGCGTCGGGACGCCCCGACGACATCATCGCGAACGAGTCGGTACGCCGGGTCTATCTGGGCGAACACTTCCGCATGTAAGCCAATGAAACAATCATTGCAGCTGCGCACTTCGCAGCACCTGGCACTGACGCCGCAGTTGCAGCAATCGATACGCCTGTTGCAATTGTCCACCTTGGAATTGCACCAGGAACTCGAGCAACTGCTGACGGACAATCCCCTGCTCGAGCGCCTCGACGATCCGCTCGACCGTTCGCTGCGCCTGCTGTCGGACGGGGCCTTGAGTTCCACGGCGGCGCCGGCCGAAGCGCCGCCCCAGCCGCCAGGCCAGGAGGCGCCCGCGGCGCCAGCCGAAGCGGAAACCTTTGACGGCGAGGCGGGCGAGGGTCCGGCCGTGGCGGATGGCGGCGACAGCGACTGGAGCGAGGCGAGCCGGGGCAAGGCGCCCGACGACGAAGATTCCCGCCCGCAACTCGAGGCCCATCACTGCACCCTGCGCGAACACCTGATGGAGCAGATGCGCGTGACGGTGCTCGAGTTGCGCGACCGTGCGCTGGTCGAGCTGATCATCGACGCGCTCGACGACAATGGCTACCTGGAAGAGTCGCTCGACGACATCCTGGCGCGCCTGCCGGAAGAGCTGGAAATCGACGCCGACGAGATGCGCACGGCCTTGTCGCTGCTGCAAAGTTTCGATCCGCCCGGCGTGGGCGCGCGCAATGCGTCCGAATGCCTGGCGCTGCAGATCAAGCGCTTGCCGCACATCGCCATGGTGACGCGGCGCATGGCCCTCGTCATCGTGGAAAAGCACCTGGCCTGGTTTGCCCAGCGCGATTTCAACAAGCTGAAAAAAGCCCTTGATTGCGACGATGAAGACTTGCGCGAAGCGCAGACGGTGATTCGCCAGTGCAATCCGCATCCGGGCGCCGTGTTCGCCTCGGACGTGTCCGATTATGTGGTGCCCGACGTCGTCGTCAAGCGCGCGCGCAATGGCTGGCAAGTGACCCTGAACAACGACGTCATGCCGCGCCTGCGCGTCAACGCCATGTACGCCAACCTGCTCAAGCAGGGCAAGGGCGAGGGCGCCATGGGCGCACAGTTGCAGGAAGCCAAGTGGCTGATCAAGAATATGCGCCAGCGTTTCGACACGATCCTGCGCGTGGCACAGGCAATAGTAGAAAGACAAAAGAACTTTTTCTCGCATGGGGCCGTTGCCATGCGCCCCCTTGTGCTCCGTGAAATAGCTGATACACTGGGTTTACACGAGAGTACTATCTCGCGGGTAACAACTCAAAAGTACATGCTGACCCCGCACGGCATGTTCGAGTTGAAATATTTCTTTGGTAGCCACGTCGCCACCGAAGCGGGGGGCGAAGCGTCATCGACGGCGATACGGGCATTGATCGTGCAACTGACAGGAGCAGAAGACCCTAAAAATCCTTTATCCGACAGTAAGATTGCGGACATGCTGGGGGAACAAGGCATGGTGATTGCGCGACGTACTGTTGCCAAATACCGGGAAGCGTTGAAAATTCCGCCAGTGAGCCTGCGTAAGTGTTTGTAAGTTTTTTTCGGTTCCTCTGCGGGCCGGATAGGATGGACCGCACGAACCCGATCATCTTTAGGAGTGTGTATGAATCTCACCATCAGCGGACATCATCTCGAAGTGACACCAGCCATCCGTGAATACGTACAAACGAAGCTGGAACGCGTGAAACGTCATTTCGATCAAGTTATCGATATCGCCGTGATTCTGACCGTGGATAACCTCAAAGAGAAAGAAAAACGTCAAAAGGCCGAAGTCAACCTGCGTTTAAGTGGCAAAACCGTCTACGTGGAAAGCCTGGCACAAGACCTGTATGCCGCGATCGATGCCCTGATCGACAAGCTCGATAGGCAAGTGATGAAATACAAAACCAAAGTGCAAGGGCACGGTAAAGAGGCGATCAAGCATCTGCCAGACAACTCCGAGGAAGACGCCGTCGTCGCCGTTTAAGGCCACCCGCTTCCAGCAGTTGTGATCAACTAAGGGCGCACATTGCGCCCTTTTTTGCGCCTGGACCTTTTGAACGCAATCTTCCCCGCGCAGGCGCTAAAATGTTTGTACTTTTACTTTTTTCACGCCTGCCATGAGCGACTTCGTCCAGACTTCCATCCGCAACCGCACGGGGCATATCGTGCTCGACCGTCCGAAAGCCTTGAATTCCCTGTCGCTGGAGATGGTGCGCGCCCTGAGCGCGGCCCTGCTGGCCTGGCGCGACGATCCGCAGGTGGACGCCGTCGTGATCCGCTCGAGCAGCGAGAAAGCACTGTGCGCCGGCGGCGACATCCGTTTCTTCTACGATGCGGGCCTGGCCACGCCGCAAGGCGGCAGCGCCTTGCTGGAAGATTTCTTTACGGAAGAATACGCGTTAAATCATGTGATCCATTTCTATCCGAAACCGTATATCGCCGTGATGGATGGCGTGGTGATGGGCGGCGGCATGGGCGTGGCGCAAGCCGGACCCGGCAACCGCTTGCGCATCGTCACGGGCCGCACGCGCATGGCCATGCCTGAAGTCAATATTGGCTTGTTCCCCGATGTGGGCGGCAGCTATTTCCTGTCCCGCCTGGCCGGCCAGCTGGGCCTGTACCTGGGCTTGACGGGCTTGACGATCAGCGCGGCCGACGCCCTGTACACGGACCTGGCCGATGTCTACCTGCCCGAGGCGCAAATGGGGGCGCTGCTGGCCCTGTTCGAGTCGACGCCGGGCGAGGCCCTGCCGGTGGCCATCAAGGCGCTGGCGGCGCCGTTCCAGGCACAGGCAGGTGTCTCCTCGCTGGCGGCGGCGCGCGCGGCGCTGGACCGCCATTTCGGTGCGGATTCCGTAGCGGCCATCATGGCCTCGCTGGCGCAGGACGACAGCGCGTTCGCCAGCAAGGCGCTGTTGGCCATGCGCCTGCGCTCGCCTTTGATGATGTCGGTAACTCTGGAATTGCTGCAGCGCGGGGCTCACTTGGGCGTGGCCGATTGCCTGCGCATGGAACGCACGGTGGTGCGCCACAATTTCGAGCATGGCGAAGTGCTCGAGGGCGTGCGCGCACTGGTGGTCGACAAAGACAATGCGCCGCGCTGGAGCCCTGCCAGCCTGGACGAGGTCGACGCTGCCATGGTGGCGCGCTTCTTCGCACCGGTCTGGCCGGCGTCAGCGCATCCGCTGCGCCACCTGAATTAACTAGCTACGTTCGCGGTGGCGCAGAACCACTCGTTCATTCGGGCCGAAGTATTGCGCCAGCCGTTCCGCCATGTACACGGAGCGGTGCTGGCCACCCGTGCAACCGAGGGCCACCGTCAGGTAGCTGCGGTTGTCGGACTTGAATGACGGCAGCCATTTTTCGATGAAGGCGCGGATGTCTGCCAGCAGTTCCAGCGCGCTCGGCTGCGCGTCGAGGAAGGCGATCACGGGCGCGTCGCGGCCATCGAGCGGGCGCAGCGCCAGGTCGTAATACGGGTTAGGCAAGGCCCGGACGTCGAAGACGAAATCGGCGTCCAGCGGCACGCCCAGCTTGAAGGCGAACGATTCGAAGAACAGGGTCAGCGGCGCGCGCTCGGAAGCGATCATATCCTTGATCCAGGCGCGCAATTTGTTGGCGCTCAGTTCGGACGTGTCGATCACGTGGCCCAGCTGTTCGATGGCCGACAGGCGTTCGCGCTCTTCCGAGATGCACTCGATCAGGGTGCGGCGGCTGGCCGGATTCTGGTTCGGGCGCAATTCATGCGACAGCGGATGGCTGCGCCGCGTTTCCGAGAAGCGCGCCACCAGCGAATGCGTGGTGGCCGTCAGGAACATGACCTTGACGTCGTGTCCCTGGTCGCGCAGCAGCGCCACATTGTGCGGCAGGCTGACGAGCGACTCGGCGCTGCGCGCATCGACGGCGACGGCCAGTTGCGGTGTACCTTCGTCGAGCAGGGTTTGCACCAGGCTGGGCAGCAAGGCCGGTGGCAGGTTGTCGACACAATAGTAGCCGGTATCTTCCAGCACATTGAGCGCGACGGATTTACCGGAGCCGGATATTCCGGTGATAAGGACGATATGCATAGCCCGATCATACAATAAAGATCGGCACTCTGCTCCAAGGCAATTATCTTTACAAATTATTGCAATTTAGACTGTGGTATTTCTTTGCTGCACACGTCAACCATGTTGTCGGATTACGCGGGGCCTTGCCCCGCCTCGGCGGCCCCGCTAATCCGACCTACGTTGCTAATCGCCACTCATGGCGAGTCGTTGGTGCAGCAGGGGATTCGCGCAGCACTGCTGCGTGCCTGCGTAACGGTTCGCCCTTGCAAGGGCGAACTCCTTGGCAACATTAATCGCCACTCATGGCGAGTCGTTGCCGCTCCATGAACTCCTGCAAGGTATCGATGCCGCGCAGTTGCAAAATGGTATTGCGTACGGCCGCTTCCAGCAGCACGGCGATGTTGCGGCCGGCGGCGACGGGGATGACGACCTTGCGCACGGGCAGGCCCAGCACGTCTTCCGTGGGGAACAGGAAGGGCAGGCGCTCGACTTCTTCTTCCAGCGCGTTGCGGCGCACGAGATGCACGATCAGTTTCAAGCGCATCTTGCGGCGCACGGCCGTTTCGCCAAAGATGGCCTTGATGTCGAGTAAGCCCAGGCCCCGCACTTCCAGCAGGTTTTGCAGCAGGGGCGGGCAGCGGCCTTCGATCATGTTCGGCGCGATGCGCGAGAATTCGACGGCGTCGTCGGCCACCAGGCCGTGGCTGCGCGAAATCAGTTCCAGCCCCAGCTCGCTCTTGCCCAGGCCCGAATCGCCGGTGATCAGCACGCCCACGCCCAGCACGTCCATGAACACGCCATGCATGATGATGCGCTGCGCCAGTTTTTTGGACAGGTAGACGCGCAGGAAGTCGATCACTTGCGCGGCCGGCAACGGGGTGGAGAACAGGGGAATGTTTTGCTCGTCGCAAATGGCGAGGATGTCGGGCGGCGTTTCCAGCCCTTGCGCGATGATCAGCGCGGGCGGGCCGCCGGCGATCAGCTCGCCGATCACGTGGGTACGCGTATTGACCTTCAGGCGCTGGTAGTAATTGATTTCCTGGTGGCCGAAGACCTGGATGCGGCCCGGATGGATCAGGTTCAAGTGGCCGACCTGGTCGGCGGCCGACGAGACGTCGCCCGAGATCAGGCGCTCGCCGCCGGGGAAGCCGGCGAACCAGCCCAGTTGCAGACTTTCACGATTATCGTCGTACAGGCGTTGTATCGTCAGCGGCGTTTGCAACATGGCAGTCTTCTTCAGGAGTGGAGGAATACCTGAAGTTTAACCCGCCGCTTGCAGACTGGGTTGCCAATTGACGATGCGCGAATGCACGGATTTCGGTTCCGGATCCGTGGCCAGCGCCGTACGGAAGGCATCGTCGGAAAACATTTCGGCGATTTCCGACAGGATTTCCAGATGTTGCTGAGTGACATGATCAGGAATCAGCAGGAAAAACAGCAGATTGACGGGCTTGCCATCGGGCGATTCGAAGGGAATCGGCTCGGCCAGGCGCACGAAGGCGCCCAGCGGCGATTTCAAGGTTTTACTGCCCTTGACTCTGCCATGCGGCACGGCCACGCCATGGCCCAGACCCGTCGAGCCCAGGCGTTCGCGGGCAAACAGATTGTCCGAAACGGTAGAGCGGGCGATGCCGTAATTGTTTTCGAAGATCAGGCCGGCTTGCTCGAAGGCGCGCTTTTTACTGGAGACTTCCAGGTCCAGCAGGACGTTTTCGAGGGATAATATTTTGCTAAGATTAGTCATGACACTCAATGAAATGGTGCAATGCGCAGAGGGCTTGCGAGCCGAATTATAGGCCTGTTTCGGCGGCCTGTAACGCCAATTCTCAACAGTATACGCCCGCTGCGGGCGCAGTGGGCGCTACAGCCCACGTGGCCATCATTTTAGCAAAAAAATAACATCGGCGTGTATCGGCTATTTCTTGATTAAAAACACGGCGCGCGCCGGTTTTTCCGCCGCCGAATGCCGATTTTCCGATTTTTCAGCGTCTGTGACATGCTCTGCGGCACTACTGCAACGTTGTTTTAAAACACAGCCAACATTCCTGCTGGCATGGTTGCGTGGTGGTGTCTGGTGTTACTGGCGCGCATTGCGCAGATTGCCCGGCATCGTACCCGTGCTGAAATTGCTGCGCCATGGATTGATATCGAGGCCGCCGCGGCGCGTATAGCGCGCATACACGGACAGTTTTTGCGGCTTGCACTGACGCAAGATATCGACAAAGATGCGCTCCACGCATTGCTCGTGGAATTCATTGTGCTCGCGGAAGCCGATCAGGTAGCGCAACAGGCTTTCCTGGTCGATCTGCGGCCCCGCATATTCGATCTGCACGCTGCCCCAGTCTGGCTGACCCGTCACCAGGCAATTTGATTTGAGCAAATGCGAGACGAGTTTTTCTTCCACGGGCGCTTCATTCAGGGCGGCTTTCAGCAGCAGCGGCGAAGGCGTGTATTGCGTGATTTCCAGGTCGAGGCGGTCGAGCAGTACGCCGTCGAATTCGCCCATTTTCAGCTTGCCGAAATCTTCCTGCAAGGTCAGTTCCACTTGCACGGGCGCGC
Organism: Janthinobacterium sp. BCJ23; assembly: GCF_059617945.1. Classification (NCBI taxonomy): domain Bacteria; kingdom Pseudomonadati; phylum Pseudomonadota; class Betaproteobacteria; order Burkholderiales; family Oxalobacteraceae; genus Janthinobacterium; species Janthinobacterium sp. BCJ23. The sequence continues at coordinate 103,123 of NZ_JCAQAW010000008.1, forward strand.
CGAAGCCGTTCGACAAATCCTGCTTGAGCAGGGCCAGCAGCGCTTCGGGGTTGTCCAGCTTGGTCTGGTTGAACGAGTTGAGGTACAGCTTGAACGATTTCGATTCGATGATGTTCGGCGAATCGGCCGGCGCGCTGACCTTGGCGATGGCCACCTGCGGCTTGCCGCGCTGGTTCAGCCACGACAGTTCATACGCATTCCAGATATCGAGGCCGAAGAAGGGCAAAGTGCCGCGCAGTTCCAGCTCGTCGCGCTTGCCCTGGCGCGGAATCGGAAACAGCAATTCCGGCGCGTAATCGGTGCGGTAGGCGGAGCTTTTGCCCAGGGGAGATTGTTCGGCGAGATCGTTGGTGGTGGTCATGGTCGTGTGGCGTGAATTCAGTCAAGGACGCATGGTAGCCTATTTCACCCCAGTACAAATACCGGGGTGAATTCCGCCATTTAGCCGAGGAACAGTTTATACACAGGATTGCTGCTCTCATCCCAGTAACGGTACCCGAGGGTATCGAGGAAGCGGGCAAATTCGCCCATCTCATCGGGCGGCACTTGCAGGCCGATCAGGATGCGGCCCACGTCGCCGCCCTGGCTGCGGTAATGGCACAGGGAAATATTCCAGTTCGGCGCCATGCTGTCGAGGAAACGCATCAGTGCACCGGGGCGCTCGGGGAATTCGAAGCGGTACAGCAGCTCGTCCTGGGCCAGCCGGCTCTTGCCGCCCACCAAGTGGCGGATGTGCGACTTGGCCAGTTCGTCGTGGGTCAGGTCCAGGGTCTTGAATTCGTGTTCCTCGAAGGTCTTCGCCAGCACGCTCGACTCATGCCGGTCGGCAATTTGGATGCCGACGAATACGTGCGCGGCTTTTTCATCGCTGATGCGGTAATTGAATTCCGTCACGTTGCGCGCGCCGATGAGCGAGCAGAAACGCTTGAAGCTGCCCCGCTGTTCGCGCATGGTGACGGCAAACACGGCTTCGCGGAATTCGCCCAGTTCAGCCCGTTCCGCCACAAAACGCAGCCGGTCGAAATTCATGTTCGCGCCGCTGGCGATGGTGACCAGGGTTTCGTTGTTGACGGGGTGCTTGGTCAGGCTGGCCCGTTCCACATAGGCTTTGGCGCCGGCGATGGCCAGCGCGCCGGACGGCTCCAGAATGCTGCGCGTATCCGTAAACACATCCTTGATGGCGGCGCAGATGGCGTCCGTGTCGACCGTGATGATTTCATCGACATACGCCTGCACGAGACGAAAGGTTTCCTCGCCAGCCAGGCGCACGGCCGTGCCGTCGGCAAACAGGCCCACGTCGTTCAGGGTGACGCGTTCGCCGGCCTTGAGCGAGCGGGCCATGGCGTTCGAATCGACGCTTTGCACGCCGATGATCTTGATGTCGGGGCGAATCTGTTTCACGTAGGCGGCAATGCCGGCGATCAAGCCGCCGCCGCCGATGGGGGCGAAGATGGCGTGGATGGGGCCGGCGTGCTGGCGCAGGATTTCCATGCCGATCGTGCCCTGGCCGGCGATCACGTCCGGGTCGTCGAACGGGTGCACGAAGGTCAGCTTCTGTTCCTTTTCCAGCGTCAGCGCATGGTTGTAGGCATCCGTGTAGGACTCGCCGTGCAGCACCACTTCCACGTTCACGCCGCCGCGTCCTTTGACCGCCTCGACCTTCACCAGCGGCGTGGTGGTCGGCATGACGATGACGGCGCGGCAACCCATGCGTGCGGCGGACAGGGCCACGCCCTGGGCATGGTTGCCGGCCGAGGCGCAAATCACGCCGCGCTTGCGTTCCGCTTCGCTGAGCTTGGACATCTTGTTGTAGGCGCCACGAATCTTGAAGCTGAACACGCTTTGCATGTCTTCGCGCTTGAAGTAAATCTGGTTGTTCAGGCGCTGCGACAGGGCAGGGGCCAGTTCCAGCGGCGTTTCGGTGGCGACGTCATAGACGCGGGCGGTCAGGATTTTCTTGAGGTAGTCGATGTTCATAGTCTGCAAGCAAGTGATTCTGGGCCAGAAAGGGTCTGGAGCGTGTCTGTCGATAGCGGCGGCGCCGCGGCGGATAGCCTGGCGACAATAATGCTCTGTGGAACTGCGGGCGGGTATGCCTTTGCCGGCCGGCGCGATGTGTGCGGCGCCCAGGCTGCTCTTCATTATAATGGAGAGCCTTACTGCATCGCGAAGTGTTCCATGATCGAATCCGCAATCGCCTGGCTGCTGCAGCTGATCGCAGCACCGGAAGTCGGGCTGACATCGGTCTTTCTGATCAGCTTTATTTCCGCCACCTTGCTGCCGCTCGGCTCGGAGCCGGCCGTGTTTGCCGTCATCAAGGCCAATCCCGCGCTGTTCTGGGCCGCCATCGGCGTGGCCACCCTGGGCAATACCCTGGGCGGTATCGTCGACTACTGGCTCGGCTACCGGGCCAAGCAGGCGTTCGCCAAGGAGCGCGACACGCGCTGGTTCCGCTGGCTGGCCCGCTATGGCGCCAAGACCATGCTGCTGGCCTGGCTGCCCCTCGTGGGCGACCCCCTGTGCACTTTGGCTGGCTGGCTCAAGCTGCCGTTCTGGCCCAGCGTTGCCTACATGGCCGTCGGCAAGTGCGCGCGCTACCTGACCATGACGGGCTTGCTGCTGTACGTGCCCGATGGCGTATGGCACCGGATCGGCCAGATGCTGGCCTGAATGGGACTGCCTGCAACGCCAGTTTGCCCCATTTTTGGGCAGGTCGATAGTTTGTAATAGAGCCCGATTCTTGGCATTTTTGCGTCAAAAAATCATGGAAACTGGTTTTTTATTCACGCAAAAGAAGGCTTTTCCGTATTTGCTATGGTAGTGGGTGAGGCGCTTAAACCTTGGGCGGCATAAGGCTGTTCCCGCATGGTGCGGCGCAATAAGATAAAATGGCCCTTTAGGGTCCAGTCTATATCGTCACCACACTCCATGAACGCTCCCGCACAAATCCAAGCTTTACTGGCAGAAACGCCGAATGGTCCCGCAGCAAGCCGCCTGCGCGAAATCCCGTATAACTACACGTCGTTTTCCGATCGCGAGATCGTCATACGCCTGTTGGGGGAGGACTCCTGGCGCCTGCTCGACGAGCTGCGCGGCGCCCGCCAGACGGGCCGTTCGGCCCGCATGCTGTACGAGGTGCTGGGCGATATCTGGGTCGTGCGCCGCAATCCCTACCTGCAGGATGACTTGCTCGACAATCCGAAGCGCCGCCAGGGCTTGATCGATGCCTTGCATCACCGCCTGGCCGAAGTCGACAAGCGCCGCCTGTCCATCGATGCGGCCGGCGGCGACGCGCTGGCGGCTGGCGAAGCGCCGGAAGTGGCCAAGGCGCGCAGCGCCAACGTGGAGCTGCTGCTGAAGGCGGCCAGCAAGGCCGTGGCCGACTTTGGCGACGAATTCCGCAAGACCTACGACTTGCGCAAGCGCACCGTCAAGGTGCTGGGCCGCTACACGGAAAAACACAATGTGCGCTTCGACGGCATGACGCGCGTGTCGCACGTGACGGACGCCACCGACTGGAGGGTGGAATACCCGTTCGTCGTGCTCACGCCCGACACGGAAGAGGAAATGGCGGGCCTCGTCAAAGGCTGTATCGAGCTGGGGCTGACCATCATCCCGCGTGGCGGCGGCACCGGTTACACGGGCGGCGCGATTCCCCTGACGCCGATGTCGGCCGTCATCAACACGGAAAAACTCATCACCCTGGGCGCCGTGGAAATGACGGTCTTGCCGGGATTGAGCCACGAATACGCGACGATCAATTCGGGCGCGGGCGTGATCACGAACAAAGTGTCGGAAGCGGCGGAAAAGGCCGGTTTCGTGTTCGCCGTCGATCCGACCTCGGCCCACGCCTCTTGCATCGGCGGCAACGTCGCCATGAATGCGGGCGGCAAGAAAGCCGTGCTGTGGGGCACGGCGCTGGACAACCTGGCCTCGTGGCGCATGGTCGACCCGAACGGCGACTGGCTTGACGTCACCCGCCTCGACCATAACCTGGGCAAGATCCACGATATCGCGCTGGCACGCTTCCAACTGGAGTGGCGCCACCCGAGCACGCGCGACGCGACAAAACCGAACGCGCCGTTCAAGACGGAAATTTTGGAAATTCCTGGCCGCAAGTTCCGCAAGGAGGGCCTGGGCAAGGACGTGACCGATAAATTCCTCGCCGGCTTGCCGGGCATCCAGAAAGAGGGCTGCGATGGCTTGATCACGTCGGCGCGCTGGATCTTGCACAAGATGCCGAAATTTGCCCGTACCGTCTGCCTGGAATTCTTCGGCCAGGCGCGCGACGCGATCCCGTCGATCGTGGAAATCAAGGATTACCTGGACGGCTTGCCGGCCAAGGGCGAGCAATACACGAGCATCCGCCTGGCGGGCCTGGAGCATCTGGACGAGCGCTACCTGCGCGCCGTCGGCTACGCCACCAAGTCGAAGCGGGGCGTGCTGCCGAAGATGGCCCTGTTTGGCGACATCGTCGGCGACGATGAAAACGCCGTCGCACAAGCGGCGTCGGAAGTGGTGCGCATCGCCAACACCCGCGTGGGCGAAGGTTTTGTGGCCGTCAGCCCGGAAGCGCGCAAGAAATTCTGGTTAGATCGTGCCCGCACGGCGGCGATCGCCAAGCACACCAATGCGTTCAAGATCAATGAAGACGTCGTGATTCCCCTGAACCGCATGGGCGAATATACGGACGGCATCGAGCGCATCAATATCGAGCTGTCGATCAAGAACAAGCTGCAACTGGCCGACGCCCTGAGCGCGTTCTTTGCCAAGGGTAACTTGCCAATCGGCAAGAGCGACGATGCATCCGACGACCGCGTCGATGATGCGGAAATGCTGGGCGACCGCGCCGAGCAGGCGCAGCAGTTGCTGGCGCAAGTCACGGCACGCTGGATCTATCTGCTGGCCCAGCTCGACCGTCCGCTGGTCGACGCGAAGGCTGAATTGGCCGAACTGGGCATGGAGCGCTTGCTGCCCGTGTTCGAAGCACGCCTGGAAACACAGCCGAACGCGACATTGTTCGACGTGGTGCAGGACCGCACCGTGCGCATCACGTGGAAGCAGGAAATCCGCGCCCAATTGCGCCAGATCTTCAACGGCGCCGCCTTCAAACTGATCCTCGACGAGGCCACCGCGATTCACGCGCGCATCTTGCGTAGCCGCGTGTTTGTCGCGCTGCACATGCATGCGGGCGACGGCAACGTGCACACGAACTTGCCCGTCAACTCGGACAATTACGAAATGCTGCAAGACGCCCACGAAGCCGTGGGCCGCATCATGATTTTGGCCCGCTCGCTCAATGGCGTCATTTCCGGCGAGCACGGTATCGGCATTACCAAGCTGGAATTTTTGACGGAAGAAGAAATCGGCGACTTCCGCAGCTACAAGCAGCGCATCGATCCGGAAGGCCGTTTCAACAAGGGCAAACTGCTGAATCTGCCAGGCATGGGCGCCGACTTGCGCAATGCCTACACGCCATCGTTCGGCCTGATGGGCCATGAATCCTTGATCATGCAGCAAAGCGATATCGGCGCCATCGCCGATAGCGTCAAGGATTGCTTGCGTTGCGGCAAGTGCAAACCCGTGTGCTCGACCCACGTGCCGCGCGCCAACTTGCTGTACTCGCCACGCGACAAGATCTTGGCGACCTCGTCCCTGATCGAAGCCTTCCTGTACGAAGAGCAGACGCGCCGTGGTATTTCCATCAAGCATTGGGAAGAGTTCGAGGACGTGGCCGACCACTGCACGGTCTGCCATAAATGCGTGACGCCTTGCCCCGTCAACATCGACTTTGGCGACGTGTCGATGAACATGCGCAACTTGCTGCGCAAGATGGACAAGAAGAGCTTCAATCCGGGCACTAAGGCCACGATGATGTTCCTCAACGCCACCGATCCCGTGACCATCAATGCCACGCGCAAGGTCATGATCGGCTGGGGTTACAAGGCGCAGCGCCTGGGCCACGATTTGCTGAAGAAGTTTGCCAAGAAGCAAACTAAGGCGCCGCCGCCATCGACGGGCAAGCCGCCCGTCAAGGCGCAGGTGATCCACTTCATCAACAAGAAAATGCCGGGCAACCTGCCGAAGAAATCGGCGCGCGCGCTGCTCGACATCGAAGACGACAAGGTCATCCCGATCATCCGTAATCCGAAGACGACGACGGCCGATACGGAAGCCGTGTTCTACTTCCCCGGTTGCGGTTCGGAGCGCCTGTTCTCGCAAGTGGGCCTGGCCACGCAAGCGATGCTGTGGGAAGTGGGCGTGCAGACGGTCTTGCCGCCGGGCTACCTGTGCTGCGGTTATCCGCAGCGGGGCGCGGGCGAGTTCGACAAGGCCGAGAAGATGATGACGGACAACCGCGTCCTGTTCCACCGCATGGCCAACACGCTCAATTACCTGGACATCAAGACGGTGCTCGTCTCGTGCGGCACGTGCTACGACCAGCTGGCCACGTACCAGTTCGAGAAGATTTTCCCTGGCTGCCGCATCATGGATATCCATGAGTATCTGCTGGAGAAAAACGTCAAGCTGGAAGGCGTCAACGGCACCCGCTATATGTACCACGAGCCATGCCATAACCCGATGAAGCTGCAGGAATCGGGCAAGACCATCAACTCCCTGATCAGCACGGTAGATAACGTGAAGATCGAGAAGAATGACCGTTGCTGCGGTGAATCGGGTTCGCTGGCCGTCACACGCCCTGACATTTCCACGCAAGTGCGTTTCCGCAAGGAAGAAGAGATGGTCAAGGGCGCCGACAAGCTGCGCGGCGACGGTTTTACCGGCGACGTGAAAATCCTCACCAGCTGCCCGTCGTGCCTGCAAGGCCTGTCGCGCTACAATGACGATTCGGGCACGACGGCCGACTACATCGTCGTCGAGATCGCCAAACACTTGCTGGGAGAGAACTGGATGCCGGATTACGTGAAACGCGCCAATGACGGCGGCATTGAACGGGTGTTGGTGTGACCTGCGATCTGTGCACATTGCTGGATGGCTTTGCCAACAAGCAGGGCTGTGAAGCCTTGCTGTGGCGCAGCGAGCGCCTGTCCGTCGTGGCCGTCGATGACGCCGCCTATCCCGGCTTTTGCCGCGTGATCTGGAACAAGCACGTCAAGGAAATGACGGATTTGACGTCGGGCGAGCGCAACTACGTCATGGAAGTCGTGTGGCAAGTCGAGCTGGCCGTGCGTGAAGTGATGCAGCCGGAAAAGGTCAACGTGGCCAGTTTCGGCAACATGACGCCGCACGTGCACTGGCACGTGATTCCCCGCTACCGCGACGACGCGCATTTCCCGAACCCGAGCTGGGCTGTCGTGCAGCGCGAGACGGCACCCGAGGTGCTGGCCGCGCGCCGCGCCCTGTTGCCGGCCTTGCGCGACGCCATCATTCAACGTTTATCCGCATAAAGTATCGTCATGACTGAAAAAGCAGCAACACCGCAACCGACCGGCTTGACCGTGCACAACCAGTCGCGCGTGCTCGACGTGGCTTTCGACGATGGCAGCGAATTTGCGCTGCCGTTCGAATACCTGCGCGTGTACTCGCCGTCGGCCGAAGTGCAGGGCCATGGCAAGGGCCAGGAAACTTTGCAATTAGGCAAACGCCTGGTCGGCATCACGGGCCTGGAGCCGGTCGGCAACTACGCCGTGCAACCAACCTTCAGCGATGGCCACAATTCCGGCCTGTACACCTGGGCATACTTGTACAAGCTGGGCGCGGAAAAAGACAAGCTGTGGCAAGCCTACCTGGACCAGCTGGCGGCAGCCGGCTATCCCGGCGACAGCGGCCGCGACGCCAAGGCGGACATGACGGTCAAGCAGTCGTCCGGCGGCCATGTGCACGGACCGAGCTGCGGGCATAAGCATTAAGCTGAAAAAATAATGCGGTAATCTTGTCGGATTGCCGCCGCCCCGTTCGTCGTATGAATGCCCGCGCTTGCGGGCATTTTTCTTTTGGAGAAGACACTATGGAATACCTGATCCTGATCTACGCCGACGAGGCGCGCTATGCCGCCATGCCAGACGAGCAGATGGCCAGCCTGATGGCCGACTTTGCCAGCTATACGCAGGCGCTGGAGGCGGCCGGCGTGTTGCGCGGCGGGGCCGAGCTGGCGCCCGTGGCCAGCGCCACCAGCGTGCGGGTGCGCAATGGCAAGCCCGTCATCACGGATGGGCCGTTCGCGGAAACCAAGGAGCAGTTGGGCGGCTACTATCTGCTAGCCTGCGCCAACCTGGACGAGGCGCTGGCCTGGGCCGGGCGTTGCCCTGCCGCTTCCCTGGGCACCATCGAAGTGCGGCCCGTGACGGCTTGAGCATGGCCGGCGACGCCATCGCGGCCGTCGAGCACGTCTTTCGCCAGGAAAGGGGCAGGGTGCTGGCCGGCCTGATGCGGCGTTTCGGCGACTTGGGCCTGGCGGAAGATGTGTTGCAGGAAGCGTGCCGCAAGGCGCTGGAACTGTGGCCGCGCACGGGCATCCCCGATAATCCCGCCGCCTGGCTCAGTTCCGTGGCGCGCAATGCGGGCCTCGATCACGTGCGCCGGGCGGGCAAGAGCGTCAGCGATGCCGAGGCCCAGCTAGGCAGCCTGACTGCGGCCGTGGCGGTGGAAGCGCCGCCCATCGAGGACGATCGCCTGCGCCTGCTGTTCATCTGCTGCCATCCCGCGCTGGCGCACGAGGCGCAGGTGGCGCTGGCCCTGCGCACCTTGTGTGGCCTGTCTACGGGCGAGATCGCGCGGGCCTTCGGCGTGGCGGAAGCGGCCCTGTCGCAGCGGCTGTTGCGCGCCAAGCGCAAGATCGCCGAAGCGCGCATCCCCTTCGAGTTGCCGCCGGAACAAGAATTGCAGCCACGGCTGGCGCAGGTGCTGCACGTGATTTACCTGGTGTTCAGCGAAGGCTATTGCGCCAGCGGCGGCGAGACCCTGCTGCGCGCGGACCTGTGCGCCGAGGCGCTGCGCCTGGGGCGCTTGCTCGACAGTCTGCAGCCGGGCCAGCCCGAAGTGCAGGGGCTATTGGCCCTGATGCTGCTGCAGGCGTCGCGCGGCCCGGCCCGGCTATCGCCTGAAGGCTATCTGCTGACCCTGGAAGAGCAGGACCGGCGCCTGTGGCAGGGGGACTTGATTGCCGAGGGACTGGCCGTGCTGGAACTGGTCTTGCCGGCGCGCGCGCCAGGGCCATATCAGTGGCAGGCGGCGATTGCCGCCTTGCACGCCAAAGCGCCCATGGCCAGCCAGACGGACTGGCGCCAGATCAGCGCCCTGTACGGCGCCTTGCTGCGGCACAAGCCGGAACCCTTGATCTTGCTAAATGCCGTGATCGCCTGCGCCATGGCGCATGGCGCCGCACGCGGCCTGGCGTGGCTCGATCGCCTGGAAGCCGTGCCCAGCCTGACGCTATCGCATTATCTGCATGCGGCCCGGGCCGACTTGCTGCGCCGCCAGGGCGACCGGCAGGGGGCGCTGGCGGCGTATGCCCGGGCGGCAATGCTGGCGTCGAATGCAGTGGAAAGGCAATACCTTCTCCGGCGTCACGGGGAAATGCGCCTGCCGCTTGTATAATGCTCCCAAGTTCAAACAGACTGCCTACCATGACCAATACGACCCATTTCGGATACAAAACAGTTGCAGAAGACGACAAAGTGCGCGAAGTCGCCAAGGTGTTCCATTCCGTCGCTGCCAAATACGACGTGATGAACGACTTGATGTCGGGCGGGCTGCACCGTCTGTGGAAGACGTTCACCATTGCCAATGCGGGCGTGCGCCCCGGTTTCAAGGTGCTCGACATCGCCGGCGGCACGGGCGACCTGTCGAAGGCGTTTGCCAAGCAGGCGGGCCCTACCGGCGAAGTCTGGCTGACCGATATCAATGAATCGATGTTGCGCGTGGGCCGCGACCGCCTCTTGAATCGCGGCTTGCTCACCCCCACCATGTTGTGTGACGCGGAAAAACTGCCATTCCCCGATAATTATTTCGACCGTGTCAGCGTGGCCTTTGGCCTGCGCAACATGACGCACAAGGATGTGGCGCTGGCAGAAATGCGCCGCGTGCTGAAACCGGGCGGCAAGCTGCTGGTGCTGGAGTTTTCCAAGGTGGCCGCTCCCCTGCAAAAGCCGTACGACCTGTATTCGTTCTCGGTCTTGCCGTGGTTCGGGCAGAAAATCGCCGGCGACGCGGAGAGCTACCGCTACCTGGCAGAATCGATCCGCATGCACCCGGACCAGGAAACCCTGAAGACCATGATGGAAACGGCGGGCCTGGAACGCGTGCAGTACTACAATTTGACGGCAGGCATTGCCGCTTTGCACACCGGTATCAAGATGTAATGCATCAACGTTGGTGATTTTAGGAGATGGAATGAAATTGAAGAAATTTATGGTCGGCATGATGCTGGCCGCGACCACGGTATCCATGCTGGGCGAGGCGCTGGCCCGTCCCATGGGCGGTGGCCGTTCGATAGGCCGTCAGTCGCAAAGCGTGAGCCGCCAGGCGCCCGCGCCGGCCCCAGCGCCGGCACCGGCTGCCACGCCACGCCAGGCGCAACCGGCGCCGGCTCCTGCGCCAGCACCTGCCGCCAAGGCACCGAGCCGCTGGAAGGGCTTGCTGGGCGGCGCCTTGCTGGGTCTGGGTCTGGGCGCGCTGCTGTCGCATTTCGGCCTGGGCGGCGCCCTGGCCAGCATGATCAGCACCTTGCTGATGGTGGCTTTGCTGGCCGGCGTGGTCTTCTTCATCTATCGCATGGTGCGCGGCAAGCGTGCTGGCAACAGCAGCGGCAATGCGCCGTTCGCCGGCTTCGGCAACCAGCCTGCGCCAGCGGGCAACGTGCCTGACATCGGTTCGCGCATTCCACCGCTGCCGCCGCTGCAGCCCGTCTCGTCCGGCGTCGGCCTGGACAAGCCGGTCCCGGTGCCGGCTGCCGCGCCATGGGGCGTGCCAAGCGACTTCGACAAGGAAGCCTTCCTGCGCCACGCGAAAAGCAATTTCATTCGCCTGCAAGCGGCCTGGGACAAGGCCGACGTCAACGATATCCGCGAATTCACGTCGCCGGAAGTGTATGCGGAACTGCGCATGCAAATCCAGGAGCGGGGCACGCAGGCAGACTTTACCGATGTCGTCACCATCGATGCCGAGCTGCTGGGCATCGAGACGAGCGTCAACGATTACCTGGCCAGCGTGAAGTTTGTGGGCCTGATCCGTTCGGCGCCGGGCGCCGCGGCGGAACCGTTCGCGGAAGTGTGGAATATGTCGAAATCCGTCAGCGGCAATAGCGGCTGGGTCCTGGCAGGCATCCAGCAATTGAATTAATTGTAAAAACTTGCTGAATAATGGCTTAAGTCCATGCGGAATGCATGATGCTTAACAGATATTTCCTGCTGAACTGGTAAGATCGAAACCGCCCACGTTGTTTTACGGGCGGTTTTTTCTTTTTGGGGGCGCGAAGCGCGCAACATGATGGCACCACTTTCCGACCTTTCCCTGATGACGCCCGTCATCGCGACTATTAACCACTTGCTGGCGCAAGAGCCGTGGGCGCGCCAGCAGCTGGCCGTGCACGCCGGCAAGCTGGCCTGCATCGACACGGGCGCCGTGGCCCTGCGCCTGCGTGTCGACAGCGCCGGCATGCTGGAAGCGGCGCCGGCCGACATGCCGGCCAACGTCACCATCCGCGTAAAATTGTCCGACGTGCCGCTGATCCTGCAAAACCGCGAGCGGGCGTTTTCCTACGTCAAGATCGAAGGCGATGCCGAGTTTGCCAATGCGATTTCGCAATTGAGCAAGGGCTTGCGCTGGGAGGCCGAGCACGACCTGGAAAAGGTCGTCGGCCCCATGCTGGCCACGCGCCTCGTTGCCGGCGCGAAGGATGCGGCCGCCTTTGTGCGCACGGGCCAGCAAAAGCTGGCGGAAAACGTGGCCGAATATTTTCTCGACGAACAGCCCATGCTGATCCGTCCTTCTACCCTGCAAGAGTATTCCGCTGGCGTGACGCGCGTGCGCGATGACGTCGAACGCCTGGCCAAGCGCCTTGCCCGGCTGGAAAAGGCGGCCGCCGCCGTCCAGCCGCAGTCTTCCTCACCGGATTTGTCTACATGATATTGAAATTCCTGCGCCTGTTTAAAATCATCCGTGTTTCCATCAAGTACGGTCTGGATGAGATAGCGATTTCTGGTCTGCAAGTTCCCCGCACCGCCAAATTGATCGACACCCTGATTTTCTGGCGCGACCTGTCATCGCCACGGGGCTTGCGCCTGCGCCTGGCACTGGAAGAGCTGGGCCCGATTTTCGTCAAATTCGGCCAAGTGCTGTCGACCCGGCGCGACCTGATGCCGCTTGACATCGCCGAAGAACTGGCGCGCCTGCAAGACCGCGTGCCGCCTTTCGATTCCGACCTGGCCATCGCGCAAATCACGAAGTCGCTGGGCGCCCACCCGGATCAGTTGTTTGCCCGCTTCGAGCGCGAGCCGGTGGCGTCCGCCTCGATTGCCCAGGTGCACTTCGCCACTTTGAAAGATGGCCGTGAAGTGGCCGTGAAGGTCTTGCGTCCAGGCATGAAAAAGCTGATCGACGAAGACGTTGCCCTGATGCACATCGCCGCCGACTGGACCAGCCGCCTGTGGGCCGACAGCAAGCGCTTGAAACCGAAAGAGGTGGTGGGCGAGTTCGACAAATACCTGCACGACGAGCTGGACCTGATGCGCGAGGCGGCCAACGCCAGCCAACTGCGCCGCAATTTCGCCAACTCGGACTTGCTGCTGGTGCCGGAAATGCACTGGGATTACTGTTCCAGCAGCGTCATCGTCATGGAGCGCATGGTCGGCATTCCCGTGTCGCAGACGGAGCGCCTGGTGGCGGCCGGTGTGGATTTGCGCAAACTGTCCAGCGATGGCGTAGAGATTTTCTTCACGCAAGTATTCCGCGACGGCTTTTTCCATGCGGACATGCACCCGGGCAATATTCTCGTGTCGATCGCGCCGGAATCGTTCGGCCGCTACATCGCGCTCGATTTCGGCATCGTCGGTACCTTGAACGACTACGACAAGGATTATTTGTCGCAAAACTTCCTTGCCTTCTTCCGCCGCGACTACAAGCGCGTGGCCGAGGCGCACATCGAATCGGGCTGGGCGCCGAAAGACACGCGCGTCGATGAGCTGGAAGCGGCCGTGCGCGCCTGCTGCGAGCCGATCTTCGACCGTCCGCTGAAAGATATTTCTTTTGGGCAAGTCTTGCTGCGCCTGTTCCAGACCTCGCGCCGCTTCAACGTGGAAGTGCAGCCGCAACTGGTGCTGCTGCAAAAGACCCTGCTCAATATCGAAGGCCTGGGCCGCCAGCTGGACCCGGAACTGGATCTGTGGCAAACGGCCAAGCCCTACCTGGAAAAATGGATGAGCAACCAGGTGGGGCCGCAAGGCTTCATGGAGCGCCTGCGTGCCGAAGCGCCCCGTTATGCGCATATCTTCCCGCAACTGCCACGCTTGCTGCACCAGGCTTTGACCGTGCATGGCGAGCCGCGCGAAAACGATGTGGAACTGATGAAAACCTTGCTTGCAGAACAACGCCAGACGAACCGCTTGCTGAGCTTTATCGTGTATTTCGTGGGCGCCTTCGCCCTCGGCGCGCTGGGCTTGCAAGTGTTCATGCGCTGGCATCAACTGCCGTTTTAAAGGCTGAGGACGTAAGTGATGGCTGACTTCAATACCCGCGATCCGCTCTCGCCCGCCTTCTGGGACGAGCGTTTCGAAAAGCAATTCACGCCCTGGGACCACGGCGGCGTGCCCACGCGCCTGCGCAGCTTCGTCGCCGGCAGCCCGGCGCCGCTGTGCTGCCTGATCCCCGGCTGCGGCTCGGCCTATGAGCTGGTCTTCATGCTCGATCACGGCTGGGATGCCACGGCCATCGACTTTTCGCCAGCCGCCGTGGCTGCCGCGCGCGCCGTCGTCGGCGAGCGGGCAGGGCAGGTGGTGGAAGCCGATTTCTTTGCCTGGGAACCTGTCGCGCCGCTGGACCTGATCTATGAGCGGGCTTTTTTGTGCGCCATGCCGCGCGCCATGTGGCCGCAAGTGGCGGCCCGCTGGGCGCAACTGCTGGCGCCGGGCGCCATGCTGGCCGGTTACTTTTTCTTTGACGACAATGCCAAGGGACCGCCATTTGGTATTTCACGGGAGAAACTGCAGGAATTGCTGGCCCCGCATTTCGACTGCCTGGCCGATGAAGCCGTCGACGATTCCATCGCCGTCTTCGCCGGCAAGGAGCGCTGGATGAGCTGGCGCCGCCGGGCGGACTGAGGCGGACCGGTCAATTTCCGTTGAGGGCAAAGGAAAAGCTTTATAATTCAGGGTTTTTGATGATTTTCTCGGAGTAGAGATGCCGATTTACGCTTACCGTTGTGACGAGTGTGGTTTTGCCAAGGATGTCTTGCAAAAGATCTCCGATCCAGTACTGACGGTGTGCCTGTCGTGCGGCAAGCCCAGTTTCAAGAAACAATTGACGGCCGCCGGTTTCCAATTGAAGGGCACTGGCTGGTACGCGACCGATTTCCGCGGCGGCACGGCGCCCACCACGGCCATTCCGACGGGCCCGGCTGATAACGCCAAGCCTGCCCCGGCCGCCGAGAGCGCGCCTGCTGCCGCACCTGTGCCCGCCCCGGCTGCAACCGCGCCGAAAGCGGACTGAGAGCGCGCCGCGCCGATACGATCCATTACCGAGAAACTGATGCGTAAATACTTTATTACCGGATTACTGATTTTGGTGCCCCTGGCCATTACGGCCTGGGTCCTGAATCTGGTGATCAGCACGATGGACCAGTCGCTGTTGCTGGTGCCCGGCAGTACGCAGCCCAGCGTCTGGTTCGGCCACAAGGTTCCCGCGCTGAGCACCATTCCCGGCCTGGGCACGGTATTGACGGTACTGATCGTGTTCTTCACGGGCTTGCTGACGAATAACCTGGTCGGCAATTACGTGGTGAAGCTGTGGGAAAAATTGCTGCAACGCATACCCATCGTCAACTCCCTGTATTCGAGCGTCAAGCAAGTGTCGGATACCCTGTTTTCCCCATCGGGCAATGCGTTCCGCAAGGCCGTGCTGGTGCCGTATCCGCACCAGAACTCCTGGACCATCGCTTTCCTGACGGGCGTGCCGGGCGGCGATGCGGCGAACCACCTGGTGGGCGACTTTGTCAGCGTGTATGTGCCGACGACGCCGAACCCGACATCGGGCTTTTTCCTGATGATGAAGCGCAGCGATGTCGTCGAACTCGACATGAGCGTCGATGCGGCGCTCAAATATATCGTCTCGATGGGCGTGGTGGCGCCTGCGGAAGTTGTTGCTGTACCGGCCCCGGCAGCCAAAGAATAAAGGCAGGCGTCCCATGCGGGACGTGGCCGGATTGAACACTCACTAACCTGAACTGAGAATTTTATGTCTATGCGTACTGAATACTGCGGCCTCGTTACCGAAGCCATGCTGGGACAAACCGTCAGCCTGTGCGGCTGGGTACATCGCCGCCGCGACCACGGCAGCCTGATTTTCATCGACTTGCGCGACCGTGAAGGCCTGGTGCAAATCGTCTGCAACCCGGAACAAGCGGAAATGTTCAAGGTCGCCGAAGCCGTGCGCAACGAATTCTGCCTGCGCGTGACGGGCGTCGTGACCAACCGTATCGAAGGCACGATCAACAACAACCTGAAGTCCGGCAAGATCGAAGTGGTCTGCTCGGAGCTGGAAGTGCTGAACCCTTCCGTGCCTGTGCCGTTCCAGCTGGACGACGACAACCTGTCGGAAACGACGCGTCTGACGCACCGCGTGCTGGACCTGCGCCGCCCGCAAATGCAGAACAACCTGCGCCTGCGCTACAAGGTGACGATGGAAGTGCGCAAGTACCTCGACGCGCTGGGCTTCATCGACATCGAAACGCCGATGCTGACCAAGTCGACGCCAGAAGGCGCGCGCGATTACCTGGTGCCGTCGCGCGTGAACGCGGGCAGCTTCTTCGCCTTGCCGCAATCGCCACAGTTGTTCAAGCAACTGTTGATGGTCGCTAACTTCGACCGTTACTACCAGATCACCAAGTGCTTCCGCGACGAAGACTTGCGCGCTGACCGCCAGCCTGAATTCACGCAGATCGATTGCGAAACCTCGTTCCTGACGGAACAGGAAATCCGCGACCTGTTCGAAGACATGATCCGCGTCGTCTTCAAGAACACCCTGGACATCGACCTGCCGAACCCGTTCCCGGTGATGGATTTCGCCGAAGCGATGGGCCTGTACGGTTCCGACAAGCCGGACATGCGCGTCAAGCTGGCCTTCACGGACTTGACGGAAGTCATGAAGTCGGTCGAATTCAAGGTCTTCAACGGCGCCGCCAACATGAAAGGTGGCCGCGTGGTTGCCCTGCGCGTACCGCAAGGCGGCAGCATGCCCCGTTCGGAAATCGACGCCTACACCCAGTTCGTCGCCATCTATGGCGCCAAGGGCCTCGCTTACATCAAGGTCAACGAGAAAGCCAAGGGTCCTGAAGGCTTGCAGTCGCCGATCGTCAAGTTCCTGCCTGCCGACGTGCTGGCCACGATCCTCGAGCAGACGGGCGCGCAAGACGGCGACCTGATCTTCTTCGGCGCCGACAAGGCCAAGGTCGTCAACGACGCCATCGGCGCGCTGCGCGTGAAAATCGGTCACAGCGAATTCGGCAAGAAAGCCGGCCTGTTCGAAGACGTGTGGAAGCCATTGTGGGTAGTCGACTTCCCGATGTTCGAGCACGACGAAGAAGCGGACCGCTGGACGGCTACCCACCATCCATTCACGGCGCCAAAAGACGGCCATGAAGACATGCTGGAAAGCGATCCGGGCGCCTGCATCGCCAAGGCCTACGACATGGTCTTGAACGGCTGGGAACTGGGCGGCGGTTCGATCCGTATCCACCGCGAAGAAGTGCAGTCGAAAGTGTTCCGCGCACTGAAGATCGATGCCGAAGAAGCGCAGCTGAAGTTCGGCTTCCTGCTCGACGCCCTGCAATACGGCGCGCCACCGCATGGCGGCCTGGCATTCGGCCTGGACCGTATCGTGACCATGATGACGGGTTCCGAATCGATCCGCGACGTGATCGCCTTCCCGAAAACCCAGCGTGCGCAAGACTTGCTGACCCATGCGCCGTCGGAAGTGGACGAGAAGCAACTGCGCGAACTGCACATCCGTTTGCGCAGCGCCGAGCCAAAAGTAGTGTAATGAAGCATGCGGCTGCCCCGGCGGCCGCTGTTTGATCCACTATGCAAAAAAAGGCGCTGTCGTGGCGCCTTTTTCATTGTTGATATGACTCATAAAATCCCTGTTTCCGTGCTGGTCGTCATTCATACGGCTGACCTTGACGTCTTGCTCATCGAACGCGCGGGCCAGCCCGGTTTCTGGCAATCGGTGACGGGTTCCGTCGATGCCGTCGACGAACCGCTGCTGCAGACGGCCGCGCGCGAACTGTTCGAGGAAACCGGCATCGTTGCCGATGGACACGATATCGTGCTGCGCGACTGGAAATTGTCGAATGTGTACGAGATCTATCCGATCTGGCGCCACCGCTATGCGCCCGGCGTGACGCGCAACACGGAGCACGTGTTCAGCGTGCAAGTGCCGCGCGACATCGCCATCACCCTGAGCCCGCGCGAACACTTGCAATATGCGTGGCTGCCGTACTTGGCGGGGGCCGACCGCTGTTTCTCGTCGTCCAACGCGGAAGCGATTCTGCAATTGCCGGCCATGACGGGCCTGGCGCGTCCCACCTGATTTTCCTAGAAAGCATTCCATGTTGAACTGGTTACATTTGACTGCGCAGCAAAAACTGCTGGGCACCCTGGGCATTGTTTTTTGCCTGTGCTTTATTTTCCTGCTGTTCAGTTCCACCGTGCCCGGCCGTACGCCACCGATCGGCATGCCGCTGATGGCGATCGGCTGGCTGCTGCACCCGGGCGCGTTTGCCAAGGGCAAGCGCACCGTGGCCTGGCGCGGTGCACCGTTGCTGGTCAAGATCGTCTGGGCGGCCGGCATCACGGCGCTGCTCGTCAGCGTGACGGCGGGCGTGGGACGCATGCTGGCCTGAACACCCGATAGCGAACGATTACCCGGCAACATTTTGATATGAATAACAACGTCAGCGATGACGAGAGGATGGCATGCTGAATTGGTCTCAACTTTCTTTACGGCAGCGCATGATCAGTGTGCTATTCCTGTCCTGGGTGTTGGGCAGCCTGTATGCCGTCTGTTTCCCGGAGCAGCCGCATGCCAGTTTTCCGCAAGCGGGCTTGCCCTTGTTGATGCTGGGATTTTTGCTGCATCCGCGTTTCTTCGCTGGCGGACGCGGACCGTTCAGCTGGAGCAGCGCGCCCAGCCTGATAAAGGGTTTGTGGGTGACAGGTGCCATTGTCGGCAGCATCAGTGCCGCTAGTAGTCTGCTGCTGTCGGCTGCAGGTAAATAAAGCTGCCGTAGGTGCGCACGCGCACCTACGCTGGCGCCGCGCGGGGCCCGTCTGGGAGTAGAATCAATGCATGAAAATCCGCGTAGCAACTTATAATATTCACAAGGGTGTCTCCTCCGTGCGAGGCTTGCCCCGCGTACATGCTTTAAAACAGGCGATCGCCCTGTTTCATGCCGATGTCGTCTTTTTGCAGGAAGTGCAAGGCAAGCACGACCGCAATGCGGCCCGCTATGGCGCCGAGAAAAACGGCCACAAGCATTGGCCGGAAGCGTCGCAGCATGAGTTCTTTGCCGGCGCCGAGCACCATTCCGCGTATGGCATGAATGCCGTGTACGATCACGGCCACCATGGCAACGCCTTGCTCAGCAAGTTTCCCATCGCCTCGCAAACCAACCACGACGTCTCCGACCATGCCTACGAGCAGCGCGGCATCCTGCATTGTGTGCTGAAGACGCCGCAGGCCGACGTGCACTGCTATGTCGTCCACCTGGGCCTGTTCGAGTCGGGACGGGGCCGCCAGACGCAGGCGCTGATCGACGCCGTGATGGAATC
This sequence comes from Janthinobacterium sp. BCJ23, assembly GCF_059617945.1. Classification (NCBI taxonomy): domain Bacteria; kingdom Pseudomonadati; phylum Pseudomonadota; class Betaproteobacteria; order Burkholderiales; family Oxalobacteraceae; genus Janthinobacterium; species Janthinobacterium sp. BCJ23. Next base: position 122,124 of record NZ_JCAQAW010000008.1, read on the forward strand.
GGCGCCCGATGGCGAGCCCGTCATCATTGCCGGCGATTTCAACGACTGGCGCAACACGCTCAGCGACAAGCTGCGCAATGCGCTGGGCGTGGTCGAGGTATTCGACCAGCGCGCGTCGAACTCGGCCTTGGGCGACCTGGTGCGCACCCTGGCGCGGCGCCAGACGAAAACGCCGATCCCCGTGCCGGCGCGCACCTTTCCCGCCGCCTTGCCCTGGTTCCGCCTGGACCGCATCTATGTGCGCGGTTTCCACGTGGAGGGCGCGCAAGTGATGCATGGCACCTTGTGGGCAAAACTGTCGGACCACGCGCCGATCGTTGCTGCTTTGAAACTCGCGTAGACTGCCGGCATGCGTACAGTCAATTTCATCGCCCACAACGACATCAAGCTGCTGTATTGCGGCACCGATTACTTCCCTGCCTTGATTGCGGCCATCGACGGTGCGCGCTCGGAAGTCTATTTCGAAACGTATATCTTTGCCGACGACGCCACGGGCACCCTGGTGCTCGACGCGCTCAAGCGTGCCGCCGCGCGCGGCGTGCTCGTGTGCATGATCACGGACTGGTTCGGCACGGGCAACCGCCGGGTCAACGCCATGCATGCGCAGCTGGAGGCGGCTGGCGTGCACCACCGCATCTTCAACCCGTGGTTCCGGCGCGGCATCACGCGCACGCACCGCAAGATCTGCGTGGCTGATGGCGAAATCGCGCTGGTGGGCGGCATCAATATCAACGACGACATGTTTTGCGACTACGATCACAACATCAGCCTGGAAGCGCCGCGCTGGGATTTTGCCGTGCAGGTGAAGGGGCCGCTGGTCGACGCCATCCACGAAGAGGTGCAGGCGCAGTGGGCGCGATTGGGCAAGATGAATCTGGTGCGGCGTATCAAGCTGTACCGCAAGATGCGCGTCGTCAGCAAGGAGCTGGCGAAAAATCCCGTCGTGGCCGGCTTTGTCGTGCGCGACAACCTGCGCAACCGCCGCACCATCCAGCGCGCCTACCTGCAGGCGCTGGGCCAGGCGCGCAAAAGCGTGATGCTGGCCAACCCGTATTTCGCACCCGGACACAAGCTGCGCCACGCGCTGGCCCAGGCGGCCCAGCGGGGCGTCGACGTGGTGCTGCTGATCGGCGTGGGCGAGTTCCGTATGCAAGATGCCGTGGCGCACTCGTTTTATCCGAAACTGCTGGCCGCCGGTGTGAAAATCGTCGAATACCGCAAGACGCAGCTGCACGCCAAGGTGGCCGTCGTCGACGACGACTGGGCGACGGTGGGCTCCAGCAATATTGACGCGCTGAGCCTGTTCCTGAACCAAGAGGCGAACGTGGTGATCAAGGACGTGGCCTTCGCGCAAAGCTTGCGCCAGCATATCGAGCAGGGCGTGGCCGACGGCATCGTCATTCACCAGGACGATTTCAAGCACATCGGCCGCTTCCGGCGCATCGGCTACGAAGCCGCGTTCCTCGCGTACCGGCTGGTGATGCGCATTTTTTCAGTAGGCAAGTACGCATGAACGAGATGACAACGGTAAGGCTGGACAAATGGCTGTGGGCGGCGCGCTTCTTCAAGACGCGCTCGCTGGCCAGCGAAGCTGTCGACACGGGCAAGGTCAAAGTGGGCGGCGAGCGCGTGAAACCGGCGCGCAGCGTGCGCGTGGGCGACGAGCTGGCCATCGACAATGGCGCGGAGACATGGGAAGTGGCCGTGCTGGGCCTGTCCGACAAGCGCGGCGCGGCGCCCGTGGCGCGCTTGCTGTATGGCGAAACGCCGGCCAGCATCGCCCGCCGCGAGCAGCTGGCTGAGGAGCGCAAGCTGTTCCGCGAGCCTGGCACCACCATCAAGGGGCGGCCGACCAAGCGCGACCGCCGTCAACTGAACAAGGCAGGCGGCCTCGACTGAGGCACGCTGGCACTCAGGCGGCAGGGGCGCGCGCCGCTTTTGCCTGCCTGAAATCGCTACAAACACGCGGCTAAAAAATGCTGCGCCGCACCAATAGAACACCGGCTCTAAAGTTCCCGTTTGACTTTTACGTGGTAGTGGATAATAGTACGAGCGTTCGGATTTTTTCGAAGCGTGCTTTTTTTTACCCTCGCTTCAGTCCGCCAGATCGGCAACATCACTTTGAGAACGGACCTCTTGAATACTTCAGTCAAATTCATGCGCAAGGGCGAACTGACCCGTGCAGCCATCCTCGACGTGGCGCTGGACCTGTCCAGCCGCGACGGCCTGGAAGGCCTGACCATCGGGCTGCTTGCGGACAAAATGAACATGAGCAAGTCGGGCGTGTTTGCCCACTTTGGCTCGCGCGAAGACTTGCAGATGGAAGTGCTGAAGCTCTACCACTATCGTTTCGAGCAAGAAGTCTTTTTCCCCAGCATGAAAGAACCACGCGGCATCCAGCGCCTGCAATCGATGTTTGCGCGCTGGGTCAAGCGGGTCAGCGTGGAAATCGCTTCCGGCTGCATCTATATCAGCGGCGCCGTTGAGTATGACGACCGTCCCGGTCCCATCCGCGAGGCCCTCGTGGCCATGGTGCGGGCTTGGCAGGGCGCGCTGCTGCGCTGTGTCGAGCAATCGATCGCCACGGGCGACCTGAAAGCGGACACGGACGCCCAGCAGCTGGTGTACGAGATGTATGGCCTGATCCTGGCCCTGCATCACGACGCGCGCTTCCTGCGCGTGCCGGGCAGCATCGAACGGGCGCAAGCTGGCTTTATCCGCCTGCTGGCGTCGTACCAGAATTCCGTCACAAGCAAATAAGCTGTCAGGCAGTATCCGCAACAACGCACACGCACTTACAAGTACAACACTTTAGCTAATCGCCTTCAGGAGAAAATTATGGGTCAATACGTCGCGCCAATCCGGGATATGCAATTCGTCCTGCATGAGTTCCTGCAAGTGGAAGAAGAACTGAAGCAAATGCCGTCGTACGCCGACGTCGACGCCGACATCATCAACCAGGTGCTGGAAGAGGGCGGCAAATTCACCTCCGAAGTCTTGTTCCCGCTGAACCACTCCGGCGACCGCGAAGGCTGCCACCACGACCCCGTCACGAAAAACGTGACCACGCCTAAAGGTTTCAAGGAAGCCTACAAGCAGTACGTCGAAGGCGGCTGGGCAGCCTTGGCTTGCGATCCGGAATACGGCGGCCAGGGCTTGCCTGTCGTGCTGAACAATTCGTTCTATGAAATGCTGAACTCGTCGAACCAGGCCTGGTCCATGTACCCGGGCCTGTCGCACGGCGCCTACGAGTGCCTGAAGGAACACGGCACCGACCACCAGAAGGAAGTCTACCTGCCGAAACTGGTGTCGGGCGAATGGACTGGCACCATGTGCCTGACTGAACCGCACTGCGGCACCGACCTGGGCCTGCTGCGCTCGAAAGCGCTGCCTGAGGCGGACGGTTCCTGGACCATCACCGGCAACAAGATCTTCATCTCGGCCGGCGAGCACGACATGGCGGAAAACATCCTGCACCTGGTGCTGGCCCGCGTGCCGGACGCGCCGGAAGGCTCGAAAGGCATCTCGCTGTTCCTGGTGCCGAAATTCCTGCCGAACGCGGACGGCACGGTCGGTGAACGCAACCCGATCACCTGCGGCGCCATCGAAGAAAAAATGGGCATCCACGGCAACTCGACCTGCCAGATGAACCTGGACGGCGCGAAAGGCTGGATCATCGGCCAGCCGAACAAGGGCTTGAACGCCATGTTCGTCTTCATGAACGCGGCCCGCCTGGGCGTGGGCATGCAGTCGCTGGGCCTGACGGAAATCGCCTACCAGAACGCGCTGATCTACGCCAAGGACCGCACGCAAATGCGTTCGCTGTCCGGCATCAAGAACCCGGAACTGCCGGCCGACCGCATCATCGTGCACCCTGACGTGCGCCGCATGCTGCTGACGGGCAAAGCCTACGCCGAAGGCGCGCGCGCTTTCACCTCGTACGTGGCGCTGCAGATCGACCGCGAACTGCACCACCCCGACGCCGACGTGCGCAAGGAAGCGGCCGACGAAGTGGCGCTGCTGACCCCTGTCATCAAGGCCTTCATCACCGACAACGCCTGGATCGCCACTTCGGACGCGATGCAAGTGTTCGGCGGCCACGGCTACATCTCGGAATGGGGCATGGAACAGTATGTGCGCGACGCGCGCATCAACATGATCTATGAAGGCACGAACACGATCCAGTCGCTGGACCTGTTGGGCCGCAAGATCCTCGGCGACAACGGCGCCAAGCTGCGCAAGTTCGGCGAAAAGATCAAGGCTTTCGTCGAAGACAACGGCACCGATGAAGCGATGAACGAATTCGTCACGCCACTGGGCGACCTGGGCGACAAAGTCACCAAGCTGACCATGGAAATCGGCATGAAGGCCTTCCAGAATCCGGACGAAGTGGGCGCGGCATGCGTGCCTTACCTGCGCGTCGTCGGCCACATGATCTACAGCTATCTGTTCGCGCAGATGGCCAAGATCGCCCTCGAAAAAGAATCCAGCGGCGACAAGTTCTACACCGCCAAACTGGCTACCGCACGTTTCTACTTCGCCCGCTTGCAGCCTGAAACGGCAACCCTGATCCGTCAGGCGCGTTCCGGTTCGGCCAACCTGATGGCACTCGACGCAGACCTGTTCTAAGACTTGAGGAAAATATGACCAATTTCATCGTTAAAAAAGTAGCCGTCCTCGGCGCCGGCGTGATGGGTGCGCAGATCGCCGCCCATTGCATCAACGCGAAAGTGCCGGTCGTGCTGTTCGACCTGCCAGCGAAGGAAGGTCCAAAGAATGGCATCGTGCTGCGTGCCATCGAGAACCTGAAAAAGCTGTCGCCTGCCCCGCTGGGCAACAAGGATGATGCGGCGCTGATCCAGGTAGCCAACTACGAAGACAACCTGGACCTGCTGGCCGGTTGCGACCTGATCATCGAAGCCATCGCCGAGCGCATGGACTGGAAACACGACCTGTACCAGAAGGTCGCTCCGCACATCGGCCCGAACGCGATCTTCGCCTCGAACACCTCGGGCCTGTCGATCACCAAGCTGGCCGAAGGCTTCGACGCCGACCTGAAATCGCGCTACTGCGGCGTGCACTTCTTCAACCCGCCGCGCTATATGCACCTGGTCGAAATCATCCCGACCGAGTTCACCAAGCCTGAAATCAGCGACCAGCTGGAAGGCTTTTTGACCACCACCCTGGGCAAGGGCGTGGTACGCGCCAAGGATACGCCGAACTTCATCGCCAACCGCGTTGGCGTGTTCGGCATCCTGGCCATCGTGCACGAAGCTGAAAAATTCGGCCTGTCCGTGGACGTCGTCGATGATTTGACTGGCGCCAAGCTGGGCCGCGCCAAGTCGGGCACCTTCCGCACGGCGGACGTGGTCGGCCTGGACACCATGGGCCATGTGATCAAGACCATGCAGGACTACCTGCCGAACGATCCGTTCGCCGCCGTCTACAAGACGCCGGCCGTGCTGGCGCAGCTGGTGGAAAAAGGCGCGCTGGGCCAGAAGAGCGGCGCAGGCTTCTACAAGAAGGTCGGCAAGGAAATTCAACGCCTCGATTTCGCCACCGGTGAATACGTGGCCGGCGGCGCCAAGGCCGCCGACATCATTGCCCGCATCCTGAAAGAAAAGGATCCGGTCAAGAAGATGAAGGCGCTGCGCGAATCGACGAACCCGCAAGGCCAGTTCCTGTGGGCGATCTTCCGCGACGCTTTCCACTACATCGCCATTCACCTCGACACCGTGGCCGACAATGCGCGTGACATCGACTTCGCCATGCGCTGGGGCTTCGGCTGGAACGTCGGTCCGTTTGAAACGTGGCAGGCATCGAACTGGCTGCAAGTGGCCAACTGGGTCAAGGAAGACATCGACGCCGGCCACGCGCTGTGCAACGCACCGCTGCCAGCCTGGGTCTTCGAAGGTCCGGTCGCTGAAAAAGGCGGCGTGCATACGCCGGAAGGTTCGTACTCCGCCGTGTCGAACAGCTTCGTGCCACGCTCGACCCTGTCCGTGTATGACCGCCAGCCATTCCGCGCGCCCGTCCTGGGCAGTGGCGCCATCGACGGCAAGACCGCCGGCACCACCGTCTTCGAAGACGAATCCGTGCGCGTCTGGCATACGGGTGACGACGTCCTGATCATCTCGTTCAAGACCAAGATGCACGTGATCGGCGAAGGCGTGATTAACGGACTCAAACTCGCATTGGCGGAAGCTGAAAAGAATTTCAAGGGCCTGGTGATCTGGCACGCCGATGCAGCCGAAGGCGGCGCCTTCTCGGCCGGCGCCGACCTGCAATCGGCCTTGCCGGCGTTCATGCAAGGCGGCGTGAAAGCCGTCGATCCGATCATCGCCGAACTGCAGAACACCTTCATGTCGCTGAAATACGCGAACGTGCCGGTGATCGCCGCGGTCGCTGGCCTGGCACTGGGCGGCGGTTGCGAACTGGCCCTGCACGCATCGAAGCGCGTGGCCTCGATCGAGTCGTACATCGGCCTGGTGGAAGTGGGCGTGGGCCTGATTCCTGCCGGCGGCGGCTTGAAGGAAGCGGCGCAGCGCGCCTACAAGGAAGCCAAGGGTAACGACATCCTGCAATTCCTGAAGACGGGTTTCACCAACGCAGCCACCGCCAACGTGTCGAAGTCGGCGCTGGAAGCCAAAAAAATGGGCTACCTGAAGGAAGACGACGTGATCGTGTTCAACGCCTACGAGCTGCTGCATGTGGCCAAGGTCGAAGCGCGCGCCATGTTCGATGCCGGCTTCCGTCCGCAACTGCCGTCGCTGATCCAGGTGACGGGCCGTTACGGCTGGGGCACCATCAAGGCGCAGCTGGTCAACATGCGCGACGGCGGCTTCATTTCGGCGCACGATTTCAAGCTGGGCGAGATGATCGCCGAGATCGTATCGGGCGGCGACGTGGACCAGGGCAGCTTCGTCAGCGAACAGTGGCTGCTGGATATGGAACGCAAGGCATTCCTGGAGCTGTTGAACCATCCGAAAACCCAGGAACGGATCATGGGCATGATGCAAACCGGTAAGCCGGTACGCAACTAAGCCTGACGTCGATGGCGATCCTGTCCATTATTTTTAAAGTATTGCTGCGCGTGAGGCCAAGCATGGTGTATGACCGTATCAAACAACAGATGATGGACACCTTGCCCTTCGTGCGGCTGCTGGGGATCAGTATCGACGACATCGGCGCCGGCACCTCGAAGGTGTCGATGCCGGAAGATCCAAAACTGAATAATCACCTGGGCACGCAGCATGCGGGCGCCTTGTTTACCCTGGCCGAAACGGCTTCCGGCGCGGCCATGGCTGGCGGCTTCGCCGAGCTGATACTGGGCTTGCGCCCGGTGGCCAAGGAGTCGCGCATCCAGTATCAGAAGGTGGCCCGGGGCGCGACGCGCGCCGAAGGCCGGGTACCGGGCGACCTGGCTGCCTTGAAGGCGCAGCTGGCGCAGGATGGCAAGGTGGCGTTTCCCGTGGCAGTCGATATTTTCGACGCCGAAGGCACGCTGGCGGCACAGGTGACGGTGGACTGGTATTTGTCGCAGAAGCGATAGGCCAGCATCCCGGACATTCGACAGAACACGAACCTCGTTCAACATCTTTGAAAGCATAAAATGAGCAAACAACTTCAAGACGCGTACATCGTCTCTGCAACCCGCACCCCGATCGGCAAGGCGCCGCGCGGCATGTTCAAGAACACCCGCCCGGACGACCTGCTGGTGCGCGTGCTGCAATCGGCCCTGGCGCAAGCGCCTGGCCTGGACCCTGCATTGATCACCGACGCCATCATCGGCTGCTCGTTCCCGGAAGCGGAGCAGGGCTTCAATATCGCGCGTAACTCGGTGCTGCTGGCCGGCTTGCCGAAAACCGTTGGCGGCGTCACCGTCAACCGTTACTGCGCTTCGGGCATCACGGCCATCGCCATGGCGGCCGACCGCATCCGCGTGGGCGAAGCCGACGTCATGATCGCCGGCGGCATCGAATCGATGTCGATGGTACCGATGATGGGCCACCACCCATCGATGAACCTGGACATGTTCAGCGACGAGAACATCGGCATGGCTTACGGCATGGGCCTGACGGCCGAAAAAGTGGCGCAGCAATGGAAAGTGTCGCGCGAACAGCAGGACGCGTTCTCCGTTGAATCGCACCGCCGCGCCATCGCCGCGCAGCAAGCCGGCTTCTTCAAGGCGGAAACGACGCCAGTGGAAATCATCACGCGCACGCCGAACCTGGCCACCGGCCAGGTCGATGTGACGCGCCGCACCGTCGACACGGACGAAGGCGCGCGCGCCGATTCGTCGATGGAGTCGCTGGCAAAACTGAAGCCTGTGTTCGCCGCCAAGGGTTCCGTCACGGCCGCCAACAGCTCGCAGATGTCCGACGGCGCCGGTGCGCTCTTGATCGTCAGCGAAAAAATCCTGCGCGAGCACAACCTGACCCCGCTGGCGAAATTCTCCTCGTTCGCCGTGCGCGGCGTGCCGCCGGAAATCATGGGCATCGGTCCTAAATTCGCCATTCCCGCGGCATGCGCCGCCGCCGGCATCACGCAAGACCAGCTGGACTGGATCGAGCTGAACGAAGCGTTTGCCGCCCAAGCCTTGGCCGTCATCGGCGACCTGGGCCTGGACCCATCGAAGGTCAACCCGATGGGCGGCGCGATCGCCCTGGGCCACCCGCTGGGCGCGACCGGTGCCATCCGCGCCGCCACCGTGATCCACGCGTTGCAGCGCACCAAGCAGAAGTACGGCATGGTCACGATGTGCGTGGGCGCCGGCATGGGCGCGGCAGGTATTTTCGAACGCGTATAAGTTCGACGGGCTAAAGCAATAAAACAGGGCGCTGCGGGATTACCCCGGCGCCCTTTATCTTTTTGGAGACGACATGGATATTTTGTGCAGCAAGAGCGAGGGCATCCTGACCCTGGAATTCAACCGCCTGGAACGCAAGAATGCGATCACGGGTGCCATGTACCAGACCCTGGCCGACGCGCTGGTGGCGGCCGAGACCGATGATGAAGTGCGCGCCATCCTGATCTGCGGCAAGCGCGAGATTTTCACGGCCGGTAACGACCTCGACGACTTCATGAAGACGGCGCGCCCGAAGGATGGCTCGCTCGACCATGACCGTCCCGTGTTCCAGTTCATGCGTGCCCTGTACGGCAGCAGCAAGCCCGTGGTGGCGGCTGTTTCCGGTCCCGCCATCGGCATCGGTACCACCTTGCTGATGCATTGCGACCTCGTCTACGCGGCCGACAACGCCAGCTTCTCGATGCCGTTCACGCAGCTGGGCCTGTGCCCGGAATTCGGCTCCAGCCTGCTGCTCACGCAACTGGCCGGCTACCCGCGCGCGGCGGAAAAGCTGATGCTGGGCGAAGCGTTCCCTGCCAGCGAAGCGCTGGAAATGGGCCTGGTCTCGAAAGTCGTGCCCCTGTACGACTTGATGACGTACGCGCAAGGCCAGGCGGCCAAGCTGGTAGCCCTGCCAGCGGCCTCCATCCGCGCCACCAAGCGATTGATGAAGCAAAGCCGCATGGAGCCGATGAAGGCGGCCATCGCCGAGGAAAACAAACTGTTCAGCGCCATGCTGGGTGGCGCCGAGGCGAAGGAAGCGTTTACGGCCTTCTTTGAAAAACGCAAGCCGGATTTCAAACAGTTTGCATAAGGCAGGGCCTGACATCTCGTCGGACCCGGCACCATCTGATTTGGACATGATGATCGGTGATGAGAATGCGGTGGCCGGTGCTGCCGCAATTCATCGAATGGATTTTTCTCAGCCCCCGGCCTGCGTAGGAGGATGTGCCTTCAACGAGGGATGGAAGCGGCCAATTCCGAGCTATCGAGGAAGAATGCGCGGTTGTCAGCGAGTTTCTCGATCATGAAATCAATAAAAGTCCTCACCCGCAGAGACTGTTCCGCCCGATGCCCATAGTAGATATAGATGGCGCCGCACTCGCTGACATGCTGCATGAGCAAAGGCACGAGCCGGCCGCTACGGATATGCGGCATCGCCTCGAAACTCCCTAGCTGTCCAATGCCAAGACCCGATAACACCGCCCGTGTCTCCATCGCGGTGTCATTCACGCAAATGACGGCCGGTATGTCCCGATGCACAATTTCATCGCCGATCTGGAACTGCCATTGGGCGACCTTGCCTGTATTTGCCCACCGATAGCCGGTGCAGCTGTGCTGGCTCAGTTCGTCTATCGTCCGAGGAGCGCCGTGGCGCTGAATGTAGTCCGGCGATGCGCAAACGATCAACTGAATGGGCACGAGCCGCCGCGCAATCGACGCTCCCGAGGGCGGCGGTCCACCCCGGAAACCGACATCGGCGCGTCCGCTCACCAGATCGGTGAACTGGTCATCGAGCTGGATGTCGAGCTGCACTTTGGGATGGGACTGGTGGAATAATTCGAAAAATTGCCAAAGCACGGACAGCCCCAGCGACTGGGCAGCGTTGATGCGCAATATCCCGTTCACTTCTTCCTTTGACCGGCGCGCTTCGTCGAGGGACGACGACAGTATGGCCAGTGCCGGTTTCACGCTCTCGAACAGGCGCTGGCCTTCTTCCGTCAAACTCAGCTTGCGTGTGGTGCGGTGGAACAGGCGCACGCCAAGTGATTTTTCCAGCTGGATCACCGATTGGCTGGCCGCCTGCGGCGAGATGCCCTGGTCGATGGCCGCGCGCCGCAAACTGCCCAGCGTTGCCGTGCGGACGAAGACGGTAATGGCGCGGATATCGTTCATGAGCGAGAATGATTAGCAAGTTTTAGTTGATTATCATTCTAGCATTTGACCACTAGTTCATGCCAATTTTTGCTTCTATCATTCGCCTTTTAAGCACCTCGGGAGCAGAATGATGAAGAACGTTCAACAGCACGAATTCAAGCGCGTCTGGTTGATCACCGGTGCATCCAGGGGCATCGGCGCATTGATTGCAGAGGCGGCACTGGCGGACGGCAATGCGGTGGTCGCAACCGGGCGTAACGCGGCAGCGGTCGTCGAGCGGCTTGGCACATCCGCCGCGTTGCTGCCGCTTGCGCTCGACGTGACGAATGAGGAGCAAATCAGGCTGGGCGTGCGTGTTGCGCTGGAACATTTTGGGCGTATTGACGTGCTCGTCAATAATGCGGGCTTCGGTCTGCTGGCTGCCGTGGAAGAGTCTGGCGATGCGGATGTGAGACGGATGTTTGACACGAATGTCTTCGGCTTGCTGAACGTGACGCGCGCCGTGCTGCCCACAATGCGGGCGCAGCGTTCCGGTCACGTGATCAATATTTCATCGATCGGCGGCTATCAGGCTGCGGCAGGGTTCGGGGTGTACTCATCGACAAAATTTGCCGTCGAAGGCATCACGGAAGCCATGCATACCGAACTCAAGCCACTGGGCATTCACGCCACCATCGTTGAACCAGGTTATTTCCGCACCGATTTCCTCGATGCCTCATCGCTGCTCGTAGCACCCGATGAAATTGGGGATTACGCGGCGACTTCGGGCGCCGTGCGCAGACAAGCGTTAGCGCTGAACCACAATCAGCCCGGTGATCCCAAAAAATTGGCGGCCGCCATGCTCCGCCTTGCCGACGCGCCCAATCCGCCACTGCGCCTTCCCATGGGCACCGATACGCTGGCTGCGATTGCCGCAAAAAACGCCTTTGTGGCACAGGAAATGGAGACGTGGCGCGAGCTCTCCGCATCGACGGATTTTCCCGCCTGACAGAGTTTGACCGGGGGGCCATGCCTGAATTTGCCCATATAAGCGGTTTGCAGCTGCATCCCCCGATTCTTGAAACCATTATTGATATCGCGTTCGCTGGCAAGGAATAACGCATGAGCACATCTGATTCTGTTGGCAAAGTTCTCCACCATCACATACGGCGGATGTCAGGACGCGATCCGCACGAGCCGCACCGTGTCGCATCGTCTCTGGAATTGTTATTCGACCTGACTTTCGTCACATGCTTTGCGTTTGCCGCTGCACAGTTCGCACACGCACTCGCGGCAGGCCATTACGCCAGCGCGCTTATCGGATTTGGATTTTCGAGCCTCTGCATCTGCTGGGCCTGGTTCAATTTCACGTGGTTTGCATCCGCCTACGACACTGACGACTGGATTTTTCGCATCACCACCATGGTGCAGATGACGGGTGTGCTGGTGCTGGCGGTCGGTTTGCCGCGCCTGTTCTCTTCCCTCGAACACGGCCAGCAGCTCGATAACTCGGTGATGGTACTCGGCTACGTGATCATGCGCGTGGCGATGATATGTCAATGGTTGCGGGCAGCGAGGCAAGACGTCGCACGGCGCCGCACGTGCCTCAGCTATGCCGCCGCCATTGCGATTGCCCAGATAGGCTGGATAGCGATTATTCTTTTCCCTTTCTCGATGGGCGTGACCATTGCCCTCGTTGTCATCTGGTTTCTCATCGAGTTCGCCGGCCCCGTGCTGGCGGAGCGCAAGGATGGCGGTACGCCCTGGCACGCGGAGCACATTGCCGAACGCTACAGCCTGTTCGCCATCCTTGCCTTGGGTGAAGGGTTGGTCGGTACGGTCGCGACTTTGTCTGCCGAAATAGAGCACCAGGGCTGGACACTGGAAACGGCGCTCGCTTGCCTTGCAGGTGTCGGACTGACCTTTGGCATGTGGTGGGTGTATTCCATTCTGCCGTCGGCAAATGTGCTGCACGTGCATCGCTCACGCGCTTTCATCTGGAGCTATGGGCAGATACTGATCATTGCATCTATTGTGGCAACGGGGGCTGGCCTTGACGTCGCGGCGAACCTGATTGAAAACAAGGCCCATATCGGCACACTCCCGGCCCTGCTCGCCACCGCGATTCCCGTGACCATTTTCCTCGCCTTGATTTATGCGCTCCACTATTTTCTTGTGCGCCGCTTCGACCAACTGCATATATGGCTTTTGCTTGCAACAGCCATCGTCATCGCGACAGCGATCATGGCGGCGATCTTTGGCGCGAATATCGTTGAATGTCTCGGTATTCTGCTCTTTGCACCGGTCATCACGGTCGTCGGCTATGAAGTCTTGGGACACCGTCACCAGGACGAAATGCTCACATCCGTTAATGTGTGACGCAGTGCGCGAACCGATTGCATGCTGTTGATAGGGCTGCCGGCAAGCAAACCTGACATTTTTATCTTTTATGATACTTTTCTGAAGAATTTCATTTTTTTACGCTAATTCATTGATTGCGACAATTGTCATTCTCAAATGATGTGAGAGTCCGTAGCCATACGCTTTCACAGCCATGACGGCCAGTTAATGCGTATTGTTCGAGTATTGCTGCTGCAGTTAAAAACAGGAGGAGCATTCATGATTCGATTGGTGTTGCTGTTATTGGGCGTCGAATATCTACGCAAGCGCTGGCGCGGTATCCTGTTGATCGGATTGATATGGTTGATCGCAGGCCTGGTCATATTTATCGACGCACTCGATAACGCACTGTACTTCCCGATCAATTTCTTTGCTTACCTGTTCCTGGCCGAAGGCCTGGCAACGCTGGCTGTGGCATGGACCGGCGTCGGCGGCCAACGCATCCTGCGATACGTGAAAGGCTGCGCCGTCGTGCTGGCCGCGATGCTGATCTTCGCCGGTCACCACCATGGCAATTTCCTGTTATCGATGATTTTTGGGACGCTGTTTCTCGCCGATGGGCTGATACAGTGCATTTCCGCTTACATGGTCCGCTATCGCCGCTGGCGCGTGGCCTTCTCTTGGGGTGTGGCCGAGATTGCGCTGGCCATTTTCTTTTATCAGCCCTACCCGACGCATTATGTCGGCACACTGCCGTATTGCCTGGGCTTGTTCCTGATGTTTGGCGGCGCCAACTTGATCGCCCTGGCCGCCCGTGTTCGCCGCATGAGCGATAACCCGGCGCTGTCGGAATCGGTGCGGCCTGACGTTCAGCCGGATGAGCAGCTTGCTTCCGCATTCACGCAAGTGGAGTGGGAAGGTCCTCCCGCGGACCATGAGCAGGCGCTGACGGTGCACGTCTGGACGCCTTCCGGTTCAGCCAAGTCGCCCACCCAGAATTACCCGATCGTCGACCGCTATATCGCCGCGGTCGATGTCAACGGCGTGATCTCCACCGGGCATGCGGCATTGGAGTCGCCGGAGGGTATTTATATCAGCCTGTATCCGAGTGTGGAGATTGACCGTTCGCCCGACGATTTCGGGCGCCTGCTGCGCGCCACCCGCGAGAATGACGTACCGGGTGTATTCCAGCCCGATTACGCGACAGAGTCGAAGGCATGGTGCCCGTCCACCGTTCAGGTCCGTATCCGGAATTACGACCCGCGCCAGCTGCAGTCTTTCTGGCGCCATTATCGCGAGGACGCGACTTACAATCTCACGCATCGCAATTGTTCCAGTACCGTCGCCCGGGCTCTGGAAGCGGCTATCGACGGCGCCGTTGGCCGCCTGTACGGGGAGCGCGCAGGCTGGAGAGTGTTTTTCCGCATCCTGGCGACGCCGGAACTGTGGGTCGCCGCCCAGATCCGCAAGCGTGCCGTGACGATGGCGTGGACGCCCGGGCTGACGCTCGATTACTCCCGAGCGCTCAGCATGCTGGCCGACCCGCGTCCGTTCGCCTGGTGGAAATTGGCAAGGACCGCCTTCAGCCGGATGGCGCAATTGCGCCGCGAATGGCGCGCCCAGGATCATGGCGCCGTTGATCTTCGCGAGCAGCCTGCTGAAGACGCCATGCGTGACAAGCGCGCGTAGGTCGCCGCTGCTGCATTGAAATAGAAGGGTCTAGACGACTGGTCTAATTGTGCTACAATGCCTCGCATGAAAGCTGAATACATCGACGTGCGCCAGCACATTATCGACCAAGGCAAGGCCATCATCACGCGCAAGGGTTTTGCCGGGGTGGGGCTGAACGAGATCCTGTCGGCCGCCGACGTGCCCAAGGGCTCGTTCTACCATTACTTCAAGTCCAAGGAATTGTTTGGAGAAGCGATGCTGGAAGATTACGTCACCGGCTACCTGGACGAAATGGAGCTCGTGCTGGGCCAGCCGGGCCAGAACGCGGCGCAGGCGCTGATGGCGTATTGGGCCAGCTGGACCAGTGCAAGCCTCGACGGCAGCGGCTGCGATTGCCGCTGCCTGGTGGTCAAGCTGAGTAGTGAAGTGGCGGACATGTCGGAGCCGATGCGCGTGGCGCTGCTCGACGGCACCCACCGCATCATCGCCAGACTGGCCCTGGCCATCGCGCGCGGCAGGGTGGACGATACCTTGCCATCGGTGGCCGATCCGGCGCAGATGGCCGCCACCTTGTACCAGCTGTGGCTGGGTGCGGCCATGCTGACCAAGCTGCGGCGCGACGCCAGCGCCTTGCAAACGGCCTGGCGTGCGACCCTGGCGATGTTGCAGCTGCCGCCGGACAGCGACCGATAGGCAGCAAACCAAGCAAACAAGCGGACGCACCACGTCCGCATTTTTTGAACTGCATTCTAGACGACCAGTCTAATAATAAGGGAGCAGCAGCATGAAGAATTTTGAATTCCATAACCCGACGAAGATCGTGTTCGGCGCCGACACCGTCGCCAAATTGTCCATCTTGGTGCCGCATGATGCGCGCGTGCTGATTTTGTACGGCGGCGCCAGCGCGGAAAAGACCGGCACCCTGGCCGAAGTGCGAGCTGCGCTTGCGCTGGGCCAGCGCAGCGTGCAGGAGTTTGGCGGCATCGAACCCAATCCCAGCTATGAAACCCTGATGCGCGCCGTCGCCCAGGTGCGCAGCGAGAAAGTGGACTTCCTGCTGGCCGTCGGCGGCGGCTCCGTGATCGATGGCACCAAGTTCGTCGCCGCAGCCGCCCTGTACGACGGCGAGCCGTGGGAAATCGCCGAGCGCGGCGGCGCCAATGTGCAGCGCGCCTTGCCGTTCGGCACGGTGCTGACCTTGCCTGCCACGGGCTCGGAAATGAACAGCGGCGGCGTGGTGACGAAAAAAGCCACGCATGCCAAGCTGAGTTTCCGTAATCCGCTGCTGTACCCGCAGTTTTCCGTACTCGACCCCAGCAAGACCTTCACCTTGCCGGCCACGCAGGTGGCCAATGGCCTGGTCGACGCCTTTGTCCACACGACGGAGCAGTATCTGACCTATCCGGTGCAGGCGATGGTGCAGGACCGCTTTGCCGAAGGCTTGCTGCAAACGCTCGTCGAGATCGCGCCGCAGGCGGTCGCTTCGCCCGACGATTATGCGACTCGCGCCAACCTGATGTGGACCGCCACCCTGGCCCTGAATGGCTTGATCGGCGCGGGCGTGCCGCAGGACTGGGCCACCCACATGATCGGCCACGAACTGACGGCTCTGTACGACATCGACCATGCGCGCACCCTGGCGCTGGTGCTGCCGGCCCTGCTGGACGTACAGCGCGAGCAGAAACGCGGCAAATTGCTACAGTATGGCGAACGTGTCTGGAACATCACGGAGGGCAGCGACGACGAGCGCATCGATACCGCCATCGCCCGCACGCGCGCCTTCTTTGAAGGCCTGGGCATCCCGACCCGTTTGTCGGCCTATCAGCTGGGCCAGGAAGCGGTGGAAGCGGTACTGAAACAATTGAAAGCACATGGCATGACCTCACTCGGCGAACACCGCGATATCGACCTCGCGCGCAGCCGCCGTATCCTCGAAGCAGCACTGTAACCCTGACATAAAAGGACACAACATGAACATCCTGATGGTACTGACCTCGCACGACCAACTCGGTAATACCGGCAAGAAAACCGGCTTCTGGCTGGAAGAATTCGCCGCACCCTACTATGCCCTGAAAGAAGCGGGCGCGAAGCTGACGGTAGTGTCGCCCCACGGCGGCCAGCCGCCGCTGGACCCGAAAAGCGACGAGCCGGATTCGCAAACGGACGCCACGCGCCGCTTCAAGCAGGACGCCGATGCGCAAGCTGTGCTGGCCAACACGGGCAAGCTGGCCGACGTAAGGGCAGCCGACTTTGATGCCGTGTTTTACCCGGGCGGCCATGGCCCGCTGTGGGACCTGGCCGAAGACCCGCACTCGATCGCGCTGATCGAGCAGATGATCGCCGCCGGCAAGCCTGTCGCCGCCGTCTGCCATGCGCCCGGCGTGCTGCGCCACGTGAAGGCAGCCGATGGCACGCCGCTGGTGCGCGGCAAGCAGGTGACGGGCTTTACGAATACCGAGGAAGACGCCGTCGGCTTGACGGCCATCGTGCCTTTCCTCGTCGAGGACATGCTCAAGCAAAACGGCGGCGTCTACTCGAAGCTGGGCGACTGGCAGCCGTACGCCGTCACCGATGGCTTGCTGGTCACGGGCCAGAATCCCGCATCGTCTGAAGCGGCCGCGCAGGCGCTGCTCAAGCTGCTGGGCTGATGCCAGGGTAGTGCGTCCGGCCGCTCGTCGTCACACAGCAGTGTGTCCAGCGGCCATGCCCGCCAGGATCAGGCCGACCGAGGCGTGCCATTGCGTCTCGCTGGCCGGCCTGCCCGCCAGCGCATAGCCGTGCAGGAAATCGACGAGCGTATCGCGCCCGCGCAGCCGGGTTTTTTTGTCAAGCGCGAGGCCTTCGAGGGCTTGCTCAAACAGCGCCGTGAACCGCTGGGCCACGTCGGCTTGCTCCACCAGCCCGCGCGCCATCAGGCGCACGAAATACGGCGTGGCGCTGACCAGTTCCAGGTACAGCGCGCACAGCGCGAGCACACGCCGTGGCGCTGCCTGGCGCCGCGTAAATGGCGGCTGCTGCGGATCGAGTGCGGCAAAACGCTGCGCCATCAAGGCCAGCAACAGTTCCTCTTTCCCCGCGTAGTAGTGATACAAGGCCATGGCGTCGACGCCCAGGCTCTGCGCCAGTGCGCGCATGGAAAACGCATCGCCTTTTTCTTCCAGCAGGGCCAGGGCCGCTTGCAGGATGGCGGCGCTATCCAGCGCGGGCTTGGTGCGGCGCGGACGCCCGGCGCGGCGCACGGGAGATTCGGTGGCTTGAAGTTTTTGGGTTTTCATGGGCATAATTCTACACTGTAGAATTAAATCAAGGAGCACCCATGCAAAAAACTTTCGTCAGCGTTTTTCTCGGTATCAGCCTCGATGGCTGCATCGCGGGAGAGAACGGCGACCTGTCCTGGCTGGCCGAACTGGCGCCCGACTCGCCCGATGCCACCGGCTACACGGCATTGATGGAGCAGGTCGATACCTTGCTGATCGGCCGCACCACGTATGACGCCGTGCTGGGGTTCGAACCGTGGCCGTATGCGGGCAAGCGCGTGCAGGTATTGAGCCACCGCGGCTTCGCGCCGTGCCATGGCGAGCAGCGCCGCGAAGGCAGCGTGCGGGACGTGCTGGAGGCGCTGGCGGAAGAGGGTTGCCGCCACGTGTATCTCGATGGCGGCGCCGTTATCCGCGCCGGTTTGCGTGAGGGGATCATCGACAGCCTGACCTTGTCCGTGCTGCCCGTGGTGCTGGGCAAGGGCGTGCGCCTGTTCGAGGACGGCTTGCCGCGCAGCGACTGGCGCCTGGACGGCACGCGCCAGCTGCCCAGCGGCGTGGTGCAACTGCGCTATCGGAAAAATTAGCCCGCGCTGGCGATATCGACGATGAAGCCGGGATCGTAGCGTTCATTTTCCGGCGTGCCGTCGGGCCGCTTGTAGCCGCAAGGGTTGCACACGACGCGGCAATCCTGGACGCGGTAGTCGAGCGAGGCATGCATGTGGCCATGCACCCACAGGTCCGCCTGCGCCACCAGTGCATCGAGCTGCGAGGCAAACGCAGGCGAGCCGAGATTTGTCGCGTATTGCTCTTCCACCGACAGCATCGAGGGCGCCATGTGCGTGATGACGACCGTCTTGCCATCGAACGGTTGCGCCAGCTGCCGTTCCAGCCAGGCGCGGTGCTGTACGTGCAGCTGCGCCGTGTCGCTGGCGCACAAGAGGCGCGGCGTGTCGCCGCCCGTGCTGATGCGCTTGTAGTCGGGCATGTAACTTTGTGCCGCAACCATCGCTTCTTCCTGGCGCTCCGCACCAAACAGCAGAAAATCCGTCCACAGCGTGATGCCGAGGAAGCGCATGCCGCCGAGCGTCACCGCGTCGCCGTCGAGCAGGCGGACGTTGGCGCCGCGCGCATTGGCGCTGGCGCAGGCGTCGCGCACGGCGTCCTGCATGTGTTCGAGCTGGTGGCCATAGCCTTCATGGTTGCCATGCACGTACAGCACGGGCAGGGCGCCGAAGGTGCGCGCGGCCCAGGCGATGGCGTTACTGCCCGTGTCGATGTCGCCGGCCAGGATCACCACGTCGGGTCGGCAGGCGGCAAGGTCGATGGCGGGTGTGTCGTCACCCCAGACTTCCAGGTGCAGGTCGGACAGGATCAGCAAACGCATGGCAATAGGGGAGCAGTGACTGGGCCTCTATCGTAGCGCAAGTTGCCGCGCCCGTCTGCTTGACCGCGCGAGGGTAGCGACGTTACCCTGTGGCATCGATTACCGCAACTTACCCTGGAGCCGCATGCCGCCTTTCTTCCTTCCCAAGTCCTTGCTCAGCATCGCGCTGGCCGCCATGGCGCTGCCGTTTGCCGCACATGCGGAAACGCCTGCCATCGATCCCTTGACGCAGCCGATCGCCTCGCCGTATGCGGCGCAATGGAACCGCCCGCAGCAGCCGGCACGCATCCACGGCGACACGTATTACGTGGGCGTGGGCGGCTTGAGCGTGGTGCTGATCGATACGCGCGAGGGCTTGATCCTCATCGACGGCGCGTTGCCGCAATCGGTGGCCGCCATCAAGGAGCATATCCTCGAGCTGGGCTTTCGCCTGGAAGACATCAAGTTCATCCTGAATACGGAAGCGCATTTCGACCATTCAGGCGGCATTGCCGCCTTGGCCCGCGACAGCGGTGCGCAAGTGGTCGCCAGCCCGCTCGGCGCGCAGGCGCTGCGCGCGGGCTCGGTGCTCGCCATGGACCCGCAAGCGGGCGAAATCGACCCCATGCCGGCCGTGGAAAACGTGCGCGAAATCGCCGATGGCGAAACCCTGCAGCTGGGCGACGTGACCGTTACGGCGCGCTACACGCCCGGCCATACGCCAGGCAGCACCAGCTGGACCTGGGTGTCGTGCGAGGATGCGGAGCGTACGGACTGCCTGAACGTCGTGTTTGGCGCCAGCCTCACGCCGGTGGCGGCCGACGATTTTCACTACCTGGGCGATGAACGCCATGCTGACCTGACGCCGGCCTTCCGCCGCGTCATGCAGGACTTCGCCAAACTGCCATGCGACATCCTGATCTCGGCCCATCCCGACCATTCCGGCGGCGACCGCAAGCTGACGCAATTGCTGGAAGGCGTCACGCCGAATCCCTTCATCGATACGCAGGCGTGCAGCAGCTACGCGGCCAAAAATGAAGCGAAGCTCGATGCGCGCATCGCCAAGGAAAAAGCGGCTGCGACAAAATAACAACGTTGGCGCGTTCGCCATGAAAAGCGGTTGACGCACTGCAGCATCCGGTGCAGAATCATCGTCCGCAGTGCAGATTAACCCAACAAAAGAAAGGATACCCATGTTCGAGCAGGCTGGCAGCAAGTCGTACTTCCACTAGCCCCGCGCATGACGCTCGGGGCCACCGGCATCTTGCCGATCCCGAGCCGGGTCCTTGAAAACCCCGGTGAGGAAACTCGCCGGGGTTTTTTGGTTTACCAGGACCCCGGCATAACGCAGACATCAGGAACACCGTTATGCCCATTCATCAGACCCTGCGCGGCGCCCATGTGCCCGTGCATATTTTTACCGACGATATCGACGCGCAGGCATTGCGCCAGCTGCACAATATCGCCAGCCTGCCCATCGTCCATCCATATGTGGCGGCCATGCCCGATGTGCATGCCGGCATCGGCGCCACCGTCGGCAGCGTGATTCCCACGCGCGGCGCCATCATTCCGGCCGCCGTGGGCGTGGACATCGGCTGCGGCATGAACGCCGTGCGTACCACCCTGACGGCCAGCGACTTGCCCGACAACCTGGCGCGCCTGCGCAGTGCCATCGAAGCGGACGTGCCCGTCGGTTTCGAGCAGCACGACTGGAGCCGCGTGCAGGGTTCGCGCCATGCACGCACCGCGCGTCCCCTCGCCGGCCGCCTGGAGCACATCGTCGAGCGTCACCGCGGCATCGCCAAGATGCTGCGCCAGTTCGAACGCACGTGGATCTGCCAGGCCGGCACCCTCGGCGGCGGCAACCATTTCATCGAGATCTGCCTCGACGAGGAGCAGCGGGTATGGATCATGCTGCATTCGGGCTCGCGCGGCATCGGCAACGCCATCGGCCGATACTTCATCGCCGCCGCGCAGAAGGACATGCGGCGCCACCAGCTGCAGCTGCCGGACGCGGATCTGGCATACCTGAGTGCAGGCTCCACGATGTTCGACGACTATGTGGAAGCGGTGGACTGGGCGCAGGATTATGCGCTGCTCAACCGCAGCGAGATGATGCGCCGCGTGCTCGACGCGCTGGCGAAGTTTGCACCGCCGTTCCAGCTCGATGGAGAAGCCATCAACTGCCACCACAACTACATCGCGCGCGAAACGCATGGCAATGCCGACTTGTACGTGACGCGCAAGGGCGCCATTTCGGCGCGGCAGGGGGAGCTGGGCATCATCCCCGGCAGCATGGGCGCGCGCAGCTTCATCGTGCGCGGCAAGGGCAACCCGGAGTCGTTGTGTTCCTGCTCGCACGGAGCGGGGCGCAGCATGAGCCGCAGCGAGGCGAAGCGCCGTTACGACCGCTTCGATCTGGCCGAGCAGACTGCCGGTATCGAATGCCGCAAGGATGGCGGCGTGGTCGACGAGATTCCGGCCGCCTATAAAAATATCGACGCCGTGATGGCGCACCAGAGCGACCTGGTGGAGGTGGTGCATACCTTGCGCCAGGTCGTCTGCATCAAGGGTTGAAAGGAGAGCATATGAAAATCAAAGTGAAAGCCACGTCCAAGCCGCGCAACCCGCTGGTGGCGGCAGCGAAACTGCGCGGCGGCGCCGGCGCGCACCAGTCGGAGGCGTCGCCGCGCGCGGCGCGCCGGGCCGGCAAGCACCGCCTGCAGCAAATGCTGGCGGGCCGCCTCAAAGCTGACGATTAGCGGACCGGCAGTTCGACGATGAAGTTCGGATCAAAAGCGGGATTTTGCGGCGTGCCGCTGCGCGTCTTGTAGCCGCACGGGTTGCTGACGACGCGGCAGCGGCCGATGCGGTAGTCGCGCGAGACGTGGAGGTGGCCATGCACCCACAGGTCCGCCTGCGCGGCCAGGTCGTCCAGGCGCGAGGCGTAGGCGGGCGTACACCCTTCGCTGCCGTAGGCATCGTCGACGGACAACAGCGACGGCGCCATGTGGCTGATGACCACCGTGCGTCCGTCGAAGGGCTGCGCCAGCTCGCGCGCCAGCCATGCTTTTTGCTGCGCATGGAACATGGCCGTATCGGCCGCGCGCAGCTTGCGAAAGCCCATGCCGGCCAGGCGGATGCGCTTGTAATCGTTCATGACGGCTTCCGCGTCGCGCATGGCCGCTTGCCGCGTGTCGTCGCCCAGCAGGCGGAAATCCGTCCACAGGGTGGCGCCCAGGAAGCGCACCTTGTTGCCTGCCTGGTCGGTGATCACATAGGACTCCGCATCGAGAAAATGCACGTTGGGCGTGGCGGCGCAGGCCGCGCGCAGCTCCTGGCGCACCTTGTCCAGATGGTGGCCGTAGCCTTCGTGGTTGCCATGCACGTACAGCACGGGCAGGCCCGCAAACGCGTTGGCGGCCCAGGCGACGGCGCGCGAGCCCGTGTCGATGTCGCCGGCCAGGATGACGGCGTCGGGGCAGCTGAGCGCAAGGTCGCCCTGCGGCGCTTCATCGCGCCATAGCTCGTGGTGCAGGTCCGACAGTATCAATAAACGCATGCTGTTTTCACGCCTGTTGAAAGAGCACCATCGTACCTGAAAACCTTCACTCTTCCGGCAGCGTGGCGAAGCTGTGCGCCAGGTAGTCGATCAGCGCACGCACGGCCGGCAGCAGGCCGCGCCGCGAGGGAAATACCGCGTGGATGATTTCGCGCTGCGGCCGCCACTGCTCCATCAGCGGCAGCAGGCTGCCATTGGCCACCTGCTCGGTGATCATCATGGTCGGCAGCTGCACCACGCCCACGCCGGCCACGGCCGCGTCGCGCAGGGTTTGCATGTCGCCGGTGACGAAGCGCGGTGTATGGCGTAGCTGGGCGCGCGCCCCATCGGGGCCATGCAAATCCCACTGGTAGTACTGTTGCGGCATGCCCAGGGCCAGGCTGGGCCAGTCGGCCAGGTCGGCCGGCGCCTTCGGCAGCGGTGCACCGGCGAACAGCAAGGGGCTGCCCACCATGCACTGGCCCCGTTCGGCCAGCACGCGCAGCACCAGGTCGCTGTCGGGCAGCGGCGGCGGACGCACGCGGATGGCCACGTCGATGCCCTCGGCCACCAGGTCGACGCGTCGGTTACTCGCTTCCAATAACAGAGTCACCTGCGGATGCGCGCGCATGAAACCGGCCAGCATGGGCGCGACCAGCGATTGCAGCAGGGCGATGGGGCAGGACAGGCGCACCGTGCCGCGCGGCGCGGCCCGCGTCAGTTCGATCGCTTCCTGCGCCGCTTCCGCTTCCACCAGCATCGCCTTGCAATGCTCGTAAAACGTCTGTCCCACGTCGGTGACGGAAAAATGCCGCGTCGTGCGCTGCAGCAGGCGTGCGCCGAGGCGCTCTTCCAGCAGCGCGATGCGCCGGCTCAGTTTGGATTTCGGCATGCCCAGCGCGCGCCCGGCTGGCGCAAAGCCGCCATGGTCGACCACCTGCACAAAGTAATACAAGTCATTCAGATCTTGCATGCCACCTCCTTGATCGTTCTATTTTTGGAACGCTGATGGCCTATTTTACCGTCTACCCGCTTCATCGTTGCAGGTCTATTCTGTCTCCATCGTAATGCAAACCTCAACAGGAGATCGAGATGAACAAAGTCACAGGTATCTACAGCGCACCGCGCCAGCACTGGGTAGGCGATGGTTTCCCCGTGCGCTCGATGTTTTCATATAACGGCCATGGCAAGCAGCTGAGCCCATTCCTGCTGCTCGACTATGCCGGCCCCGCCGAATTTGCCCCCGGCACCCGTCCGCCCGGCGTCGGCTCGCACCCGCACCGCGGCTTTGAAACGGTGACCATCGTCTACAAGGGCGAAGTGGCGCACCGCGATTCGACGGGCCAGGGCGGCGTGATCGGCCCCGGCGACGTGCAGTGGATGACGGCCGGCGCCGGCATCCTGCATGAAGAGTTTCACTCGCCTGCCTTCACGCAGTCGGGCGGCACCTTGGAAATGGTGCAGCTGTGGGTGAATCTGCCGGCGAAAAACAAGATGACGGCGCCCGGCTACCAGGCCATCACCAGCGACACGATACCCACGCTGGCGCTGCCCGACGATGCAGGTTCCGTGCGCGTGATCGCCGGCGACTTTGCTGGCCAGCATGGCCCGGCCCGCACGTTCTCGCCGATGCAGGTGTGGGATGTGCGCCTGGCCCAGGGCAAGTTGACGGAGCTGCCCGTGACCCGCGGCTGGAGCACGGCGCTGATCGTCCTGCATGGCACGGTGCTGGTCAATGGCGAGAGCGTGGTGCGCGAAGCGCAGATGGCGCTGTTCGAGCGCGACGGCGACAGCATCACCGTCGAGGCGAACAACGACGCCGTGGTGCTGCTGCTCAGTGGCGAGCCGATCGATGAACCCATCGTCGGCCATGGCCCCTTCGTCATGAACACCGAAGCGGAAATCGCGCAGGCGTTCGAGGATTTCAACAGCGGCCGCTTCGCCCGTATCGCGAAGTAATTTGTGCAGTGAATTTGTGTAGCGAATTGTGTAGTACCCGTGCCGCATCCCGCGGCACGGTTTTTCAGGAGACCACCATGAGCACCCCCGCCAACTTCCAAGGTTTGCCACCGATGATCGATCCCGACGACGCCGTCATGCTGCTGATCGACCACCAGAGCGGCTTGTTCCAGCTGGTGCGCGACATCGAGCAGCACGTGCTGCGCGGCCACGTCACGGCGCTGGCCAAGCTGTCCCGCCTGGCCAAGATGCCGACGTTTACCACCGCGTCCGTGCCCGACGGCCCGAACGGCCCCTTGATCCCGGAAATCCACCATTTCAACCCGGAAGCCGTCTATATCCCGCGCACGGGCCAGATCAACGCCTGGGACAATCCGGCCTGGGTCGAAGCGATTGAAAAGACGGGCCGCAAGACCCTGCTGATCGCCGGCACGCTCACCAGCGTGTGCATGGCTTTTCCCACCATCAGCGCGCTGGCGGCCGGCTACAAGGTGTTTGCCATCATCGACGCCTCGGGCAACTGGTCGAAGATGGCCACCGACATCACCATGGCACGCGTCACGCAAGCGGGCGCCGTGCCGATCGACACGTATGCCGTGCTGGCTGAAGTGATGAGCACCTGGAACCGCGCCGATGCGATGGAATTCGCCGCCATCATGACCGACCATATCGTGCCGCCGTACCGCGCGCTGATCGAAAGCTACGACAAGGCGCAGGGCGTGCAAAAGAATGGCCGCGAAACGAAGCTGGAAATCCTCGAGGCGGCATCGAAGGGTTAGTCGCCGCTACGGCGCTTCGTAGCTGCTGCGTATCGCTGCCAGCACGCCGCGCTGTTCCAGGCGCGTGATGGCGGCGTTCAGTTGCGCCAGGTCGGCGGGGCTGGTCGTGCGCGCGTTGAGCATCAGGTGCACGGGCGCGCGCAGTGCCAGGAAGGGCAGGGTGTTCAAGGCCACGCCCTGCAGACGCGCTTCGTGGCGCACGGCCAGCACGTCGCCCAGCAACAGGTCGGCGCGGCCTGCGTCGAGCATGAGGATGCCTTGCCGGAAGCTGCCGAAGGTATTCAGGCGGCCGTCTTTTTCCATTGCCGGACGGGCCGCCGCATAGTCGGCCCCGTACCAGCCCACCTTGGGCGCCAGCAGGGTGGACTTGCCGCGCGCGAGCTGCGCGAAGCTGGCGACTTGGCGGTGGTTGCCGTGCGCGCCGGATTTGCTGAAGACACCGACGGCTTCATCGCGATACGAGAGGGAAAAGCGGGCATAGGACTGGCGTTCCGGCGTCTCGGACGCGGCGGGCAGCAGGTCCAGTTCGCCTTTCTGGAACAGCAGCTGGCGCCGCGCCGTGGGCAGTTCCGGCACGGTCAGCAAGGTGCAGCGCGCCTCCTTGAAGATGGCGCGCAGCAGTTCCAGGTCCAGCCCCGTATAACTGCCCTGGGCGTCGCGGTAGACATACGGCGGCCATTGCTCGAGCGCCATCGTCATGCGGCAGGCCAGGGCGGGCAGGACGCTGCCAAGCAGCGTTGCCGCAAGCAGCACGTGGCGCAAGCGCATGGAACATCTCCGCAGTGGTTCAGGGGGTACTGCTTAGCAATTTGCCAGAATGGCCACGGAAGTCAAGCAGTGCATGGCGGGTTGCGGATATCAAATGGGCTATAGTGGCGGCGTGTCTTCATCCAAAGGAAATCCGCTTGACTCCCCCGCTCGAGATCGCCGCCAATGTCTTGATGACTGCTTCCATCATCCTGGCCGGACGCAACAACATTCATTCCTGGTGGATCGGCATGGTCGGCTGCGTGCTGTTTGCCGTGCTGTTTTTCCAGGTCAACCTGTACGCCGACGTGATGCTGCAGCTGTTTTTCATCGTCACCTGCGTCATCGGCTGGCTGCAATGGCGACGCGGCGCCGGCGGCAAGCCGTTGCCGATCACGCGCACGGGTTGGCGCAGCCTGGCCTGGGTCGTGCCGGCCGGTATCGCCTCCGTGGCCATCTACGGCATGCTGCTGCACCGCTTCACGAATGCCTACGCGCCATTCATCGATTCGGCGGTGTTGGTATTTAGCATCATCGCGCAATTCCTGCTGATGAGCCGCCGCATCGAAACGTGGGCTTTCTGGCTGCTCGTCAACACCGTGGCCGTGCCGCTCTACTACAGCCGCGGCCTGCACCTGACGGCCGTGCTGTATGCGGCCTACTGGGTCAACGCCGTCATTTCCTGGTACTGGTGGAGCGTGCAGGCACGCCGCGCGGCGGCCGTGCCGCCGGCGCTGGCCGACGCCTGATATTGCCAAAAACCAAGTCCTTAGATCCAAATCGTATATACATTCAATTTTTAATTCGTTCACCCCATAAAGACACCGGGATATAGTGGCCTTTCCCCGCTTACCGGTGTCTTTTATGTTGCGTTTTACCCTTTCTGCCTGTTTTTACGCCGCCCGGCACCAGCTGACCATGCAATGCATGGCGCAGTGGATGCCGATGCGTGCCCGTCCACGCATCCCGTAATTCCTTCATCCCCCGTCGTCGTTTTGCCCGCAGGCCAACCCGGTCCGCGTGCCCCTGCTCGGCCTTTTTTATGTGAAAAAGGCTGCAATCCCAATAAGAGGAAACCATGTTCAAACCACTCGCCATCAGTCTTGCCATCGCCGCCGCCTTTCCCGCCGTCTCCACCATCGCCCATGCCGAGGACGACATGCTGCGCGTCAACGTCACCGGATCGAATATCCGCGTCAGCGAAAAAGAGGGGGCCAGCGCCGTGCAGGTCATCACGGCCAAGGAATTGAAAGCCAGCGGCAAGACCAGCGTGTCGGATGTGCTGCGCGCCATCTCCGCCAACAGCGGCAACAGCTACAACGAACAATATACGGGCAGTTTCTCGGCCGGCACGTCGGGCCTGTCGCTGCGCGGCATCGGCCAGAAAAATACCCTGATCCTGGTGAACGGCAAGCGCGTGGCCAGCTATGCGACGGCGCAAAACCTGCAGGAAACCTTTGTCGACCTGAACAGCCTGCCAATGGCGGCCGTGCAGCGCATCGAGGTGCTCAAGGATGGCGCCTCGTCGATCTACGGTTCCGATGCCGTGGCCGGCGTCGTCAACATCATCCTGTACAAGGAATTCACGGGCACGGACATCACGGCGCAGTGGGGCGGCTCGACCGAAGGCACGGGCCAGCATGAAAAGAGCGCGGCGCTGCAGACGGGTTTCGGCAAGCTAGAGGAAGACGGCTACAGCCTGGTCTTCTCGATCGACGCGCAGCAGCGCGACAAGCTGCAGCAAAGCGACGTGGCGTGGATGCGCGATGCGGACTTCCGCAATCAGCAGCGTGGCGCGCTGGGCTGGGTCGCCACCAATTATGCGGGCAGCGATCCGACGCGGACCCTGGGCGGGGTGCGTGGACCGCTGCAACTGGTCAATTATGGCGACATCACGCCCGGCAAGACGGGGCAAGTGCTCGCGTATAACCCGTCGCCGTATAAAACCCTGATCCCCGGCATCCAGCGCGTGCACACGGCCGCGCGCGCCACCTTCAAACTGAACGCGGACACGGAAGCGTACGTCGACTTGCTGCACAGTTATTCGCGCGCCGACCAGACCTTCAGCGCGCCGCTCACTGTCAACAATGCCACGCGCGTGTGGAACAACGCCACGCAGGCGCTCGACACCATCCCCGTCGTGCTGCCGGTCGGCCATCCGAACAATCCGGGCGCCACGCCCCTGCCGTTCACGGCCACCCTGTTCGACCTGGGACCGCGCCTGAAACAGGACAAGGTCACCTTCTACCGCGCGCTGGCGGGCGTCAAAGGCACGCTGGCGGGCTGGGACTGGGATGCGGCCGTGGGCCACTCGAGCAGCAAGCTGGAAGAAACCGTGCAGAACTTCGTCAACCGCTACGAATTCCAGAAGGTGCTGGCCGATGGCAGCTATAACTTCCTCGACCAGTCGCAAAACAGCGAAGCGGTGCGCAACCGCCTGCGCCTGTCTACGCTGCGTCCGGCCGAGTCGACCCTCGACACCGTCGATTTCTCGGCCGCGAAAGACCTGTGGCAATTGCCGGCCGGTCCGCTGGGCTTTGCCGCCGGTGCCCAGTGGCGCCGCGAAAAGATGGATTCGCAAACCTCGACGGCCGTGCTGTCGGGTACGGAGCTGCGCCCGGCCATCAACATCATCAACGGTTCGCGCAGCGTGTCGGCCCTGTTTGCCGAATTCAACGTGCCCGTCGTGAAAGACCTGTCCGTCAATCTGGCGGGCCGCGCCGACCATTACAGCGATTTCGGCAATGCGTTTTCGCCGAAGGCCAGCGCGCGCTACCAGGCGGCGCCGTGGCTGCTGGTGCGCGGTACCGTGTCGCGCGGCTTCCGCGCGCCGTCGCTGCCGGAAATCACGCAAAGCACGGCCGTCAGCTACGTCAGCGTGCTCGATCCGCGCGACCCGATCACGCCCACGCAGACGCGCGGCGTGACGGCCATTACCATCGCCAATACGGCGCTGCGTCCGGAGCGCTCGAATAACCTGAACCTGGGCGTGGTGGTGTCGCCGACCAGCAGTTCGAGCATCGGCCTCGATTACTACCGCATCAAGCAAGATGGCGTGATCGGCACGGAAAGCGCGACCACCACGCTCGCCAACGAAGCGTCGGCGCCGCAGAAGATCACGCGCGATGCCGATGGCCGCATCACGACCCTGTACCGCCAGTACCGCAACCAGGGACAGCGCGAAGTGTCGGGTATCGAC
Source organism: Janthinobacterium sp. BCJ23 (assembly GCF_059617945.1). Classification (NCBI taxonomy): domain Bacteria; kingdom Pseudomonadati; phylum Pseudomonadota; class Betaproteobacteria; order Burkholderiales; family Oxalobacteraceae; genus Janthinobacterium; species Janthinobacterium sp. BCJ23. Next base: position 151,688 of record NZ_JCAQAW010000008.1, read on the forward strand.
CTCGACCTGCGCCAGCGCTTCGTCGACAAGGACTGGGGCAAGCTGACCCTGGCCGGCCAGTTGAGCCGCGTGCTGCGCTTTGCCGAACCGCTGTCCGACGGCGCCCCGCTCACCGATGGTGCCGGCACCAATTATTTCGGCTCGATTCCGAAATGGCGCGGCGTCACATCGGCCACGTGGGAGCAGGGCAAGTGGTCGTCCACGCTCACCTGGAACTACGTGGGCAGCTATGCGCAAAACACGCATCTCGATGAATCCGTGGCCGCCTTCAGCACGTTTGACGTGACCACCAGCTGGCAGGTCACGCCAGCGGCGAACGTCACCTTCATCGTGCAAAACCTGGCCAACAAGCGCGCGCCGTGGGATTACTCGGCCTCGGGCTTCGACTATACGCAGGCCGACCCGCGCGGCCGCTTCGCCTCGCTCAAGCTGAACTACAAGTTCTAATGACCGTTTGACACCTGCCGCTGGCCCGTCTGTTCATGCAGGCGCTGGCGGTAGGCGCTGGGCGTGACGCCCATGCGTTCGCGGAAGGCCGTGGCGAAGTTGCCCGCGTTGTGAAAGCCGATCAGCAGGGCGATATCCTGCACGTCGATCTCGGTCTGCTGCAACAGTTCCACGCCGCGGGCGATGCGCGCTTCACGGATGAAAGCGAAGACCGTCATGCCCGTCTGCTCGCGGAACATCAGGGTCAGCTTTTCGCGGTAGGTGCCCACGCTGCGGGCGATTTCGGACAGGTTGGGCAGGCTGCCCAAGTTGTCGAGAATCAGTTGTTTGACGGCATTGACGAACACGAGGTCCGGATGTTGCTGCCGGTCGCTGACCGGGGTCGCTGTCGGTGGCGTGCTGTTGCTTCTACGCATCAATCCCAGATGGATATGGATGCGCGCGGCCAGTTCTTCCGGCAGGAAGGGCTTGGAAATGTAATCGACGCCGCCCACCTGCAAGCCCATGATGCGTTCCTTGGCGGCATCGGCGCCGCTGAGAAAGATCACGGGTATCTGTTCCGTTTCGGGATTGGCCTTGAGCAAACGGCACGCCGTGTAGCCATCCATCTCGGGCATGCGCACGTCGAGCAGGATCAGGTCGGGATGCGTGGCCAATGCCAGCTGGTAGCCCTGGTAGCCATTGAAAGCAATGCTGAAGCGATAGGGCTGCTCGCTGAGCAGTTCCATCAGCATGCGCTGCTCGAACGCGGAATCGTCCACGAGCAGGATATTCTTTTTGATGGTTTCGCTGGTCAATGGCATGGCATGGATGACTTAACCAAATAGCAAGTTGTTGCTTATTATGCCCTGCTTTTCCTTTTTTTTCTGCTTTTCTCGTGTTTCAAAAGATGTTTCTCCGCCAGAAGAAGCGCGGATTTCCTAGATCGCCAATAATTCGCTCATGCATTGATTTTAAGCAATGTCGATTGCCAAAAAATCTGTTTTGCAAATGCTGCAAACAATGCCGGAGTCCCCGGGTTCCTGACTCTCGGCACAAGTTTTTTGTCGTCCTGGTTTGCGTGCCCGAGAAAACGCCGGCAATACCGTGACTATCCTCGATGCCCTTCATATTGGTGGGCTCATTAATGATGTTCCATCATCAGGAGGTATCATGTTGCGAGTTATTTTTCCCCGCCTTATCGTTGCCGCCAGCGTGGCGGTTGCCGCCACGGCGTTCCTGCCGCGTAGCGCCGACGCCGCCGTGTATCTGAATGGCAGCGCCACCACCACCTTTGACGTCACCCTGAAAATCATCGCCAATTGCACCATCGCGGCGGCCAATCTCGACTTTGGCCAAAGTCAGGGTGTACTGGCTACTGCCGTTAACGTCAATACGACCGTGAATGTCACCTGCACCAATACCACGCTGTATAACGTGGGCCTGACGGCCGGCTCGGGCACGGGATCGAGCGGCACCACGCGCTATATGAGCGGCACGGGCGGCAACCTGGGGACGGTGCAGTTCAATCTGTACCAGACGGCCGGCAGCACCCTGTGGGGCGATACCCAGGGCACGAATACCGTCGGCGGCACCGGCAACGGTTCATCGCAGCCGATCACGGTGTACGGCAATATTCCGCCGCAAGCGACACCGGCGCCCGATACCTACAAGTCGACCATCACGGCCACCGTGTACTTTTAAGCCAGGCGCTGCGTGAAGGCCGGTGCTGTTTCCCTGATGAAAAGCGTGCTGGCGCTGCTGGCCTGCTGTGCGGCGGGCGCACACGGCGCCAATCTGCAGATTTCGCCGGTGACGCTCAATTTGCGCGCGCCACAGAATGCGGCCGGCATCAGCCTGCAAAACCTCGGCGACCAGCCCATCTACGGACAGGTGCGGGTGTTCGCCTGGGAGCAGCGCGATGGCGAGGAAACCCTGGCGCCGACGCAGGAACTGGTGGCCAGTCCGCCGATCGTGGAAATCGCCGCCAACAGCCGGCAGACCATCCGCCTCGTGCGTGCCCAGGCCGGTCCCGTGGTGCAGGAAAAGACGTATCGCGTGCTCATCGATGAAGTCAGCCGCGAAGATGGGGCGGGCCGCAGCGGCATCGATATCCGCCTGCGCTATTCGGTGCCCGTGTTCGTGCTGCCGGCCGGTGCGCCGGGCAAGGAAATACTCGACTGGCAAGTGTTTCGCGAGCGGGGCGAGTGGATGTTGCGTGTCAAGAACAGCGGCAATTTCCATGCACAGATCGGTGCGATGACGTTGACGAACCAGGCGGGCAAGGAATTTGTCATCAGCAAGGGGCTGTTTGGTTATGTCCTGGCGGCACGCATGCGCGTCTGGCGCTTGCCCGTCGCCAGGGAGGCCGAACTGGATGGACCGTTGAGTATTGCGGCAAACGTGAATGCAAAGGCGCTCGTTGCCACGAATTCGACACCTTGAACCGGGCCGCCATGGCGGGCGGGTTTGCCGCGAACCGGGTTAAACCATGAGACGCGCACTGGCATCCTTGCTGTTGCTGTTGCTGGCCATGGCACCGGTGGCCAGGGCCGATGGATCGGCCGCCGAAACGGGTGCCGATCCGGGACCGGCCAGCTTGCCGAGCGATCCGATGGCGCCGAATGAACTGTATCTGGAGGTGACTGTGAATGCTGAATCAACCGGGCTGATCTTGCGCTTTACCCAGGTGGGCAAAGGCTTGCGCAGCAGTGTGGCGAACTTGCAGCAGTTGGGGCTGGACCCGGCGCGCCTGGTCGCACCCGGTCAGACCGAGGTGGCGCTTGATGCGATTCCCGGACTCAGCTATGACTATGATGCGGCGCGCCAGAGCGTGTCGCTGCAGGTGGCGGACGACTTGCGCTCGCCGTACCGCATCAACGCGCGCCTGGCCCCGCAGACGCCGCCGTCGCGCGTTACGCCCGGCGCCGTCCTCAATTACGAAGCCTATGCGGAACTGGGCCGGACGCGGCGCGCCGCCATCTTCAACGACTTGCGCTATTTCAATGACAGTGGCGTGTTCAGCAATACCGGCACCGTGAACCTGGGGTCGGACCAGCGCAAGTACATGCGCTTTGACACCTTCTGGAGTCACGCCGACCCCGAGACCCTGCAGACGTGGCAAGTGGGCGACCTGATTTCGTCTTCGCTCAGCTGGAGCCGCGCCGTGCGCGTGGGCGGCGTGCAGTGGCGCAAGAATTTCCAGCTGCGCCCCGACCTGCTGACCTTTCCCGTCGCCTCCGTCGATGGCACGGCGCTCGTGCCCTCATCGCTGAGCCTGTACGTCAATGGCGTGCAGCAATATGCTGCCAGCGTGCCCAGCGGTCCGTTCGTGCTGAACCAGGTGGCCGGCATCAATGGCGCCGGGCAAGCCACCCTCATCACGCGCGATGCCCTGGGGCGCAGCGTGACGACCGTGCTGCCCCTGTATGTCGATACGCGCATGCTGGCTGCCGGCTTGAGCGATTATTCGGTCGAGGCGGGCGCCGTGCGGCGCGACTATGGCCGCCGGCTGTTCGGCTATGAGCGGCAGCTCGTTGCCAGCGCTTCCGTCCGCCATGGCGTCAGCGACAGCTTCACGATTGAAGGCCATGCGGAACTGGCTGCCGGCTTGTATCAGGCGGGGGCGGGCGCGCTGGTGCGGCTGGGCCAGGCAGGCGTGCTCAGCGGATCGCTGTCGGCCAGTGCCGGCCACAGCCTTGGCGTGCAGCTGGGCGCAGGCTACCAATACATGGGGCCGCGCTTCAGCGTCGACGTGCAAAGCGTGCGCGCCAGTGCCGGATTCGGCGACCTGGCCTCGCGCGACGGCAGTCCCGTGGTGCGCGCGGCGGACCGCTTTACCGTAAGTTTGCCCTTGCCGGCGGGAAGCAGCATCAGCAGCAGCTATATCCGCTACCGCGCACCGGGCGCACCGTCATCGAAGCTGGCCACCCTGGGCTATTCAGCCACCCTGTTGCACGGCCTGTTCCTGAACGCCAGCCTGTTCCAGGATTTGCGGCAACGCGAGAAGCGGGGATTTTATGTCGGCCTGAGCATGGCCTTCGACAATAATCTGTCCATCAGCACGAGCGCCAGCCGGCAAAACGGCGAGAGCGGCCGCAGCGTCAGCGCGCAGCGCGCGGCGGACTTTGGCGGCGGCTTCGGCTGGAACTTGCAGGCAGGCACGGTGGGCGGCAATACCTACCGGCAGGCGCAAGTGGAATACCTGGGCAATGACGGCCGAGTGAGCGCGCGCACGCAAAGCAGCAGCATGGGCAATGCCTCCTCGCTGGGCGCGGCCGGCGCGCTGGTGCTGATGGATGGCCATGTCGAGACGACGCGCCAGGTGGGTAATGGTTTTGCGCTGGTCTCCACTGGCGGCGTGGGCAATATTCCTGTGCTGCATGAAAACCGCCAGATCGGCGTGACGGGCGGGAGCGGCTATCTGCTGGTGCCGAATTTGAATCCCTATGGCAATAACCAGATCAGCATCGCCACGGATGAACTCGAAGTCGACGCGCGCGTACCCGTGACCAATATGACGGTTGTACCGCAACACCTGGCCGGCGTGCTGGCGGCCTTTCCCGTCGAACGCTACAGCGCCGCCACCGTCATCGTGCAGGGCGCCGATGGCAAGCCGCTGGCCACGGGCTTGCCCGTGCTGCATGTGCAAAGCGGCAAGCAGACGGTCGTGGGCTTTGACGGTATCATTTTCGTCGACGATCTGCGCGAACAGAATCAATTGCAAGTGGGCGAGGGCGACAGCGCGTGCACGGTCGGCTTTGCGTATGTGCGTCCGGCCGCGGGCGGCTTGCCCGTGATCGGGCCGTTGCGCTGCGCTGCCACCGGAGGAGGCCGCTGATGCGCCGCCTGCTGCCATGGCTGACCTTGCTGCTGGGCTGCGCCTGGGGTAGTGTGGCGCAGGCGGCCGATACCTGCACGGTCAGCATGACGAATATCAATTTCGGCGCCGTCAGCCCGATTTCCGGCACCGATTACGTGGCGCAGGCCACGGGCACCTTCAGCTGCCTGTTTTCGTCGCTGAACCTGGGACAGTTGCTTACGCCCAATGCGCAAGTGTGCATCTCGCTGGGGCTGGGCACGAATTCCACCTCGGCCCTGCCGCGCAAGCTGGGCAATGGCAGCAACCGCATGGAGTACAACGTGTACGTGGACAGTTCATATGCGACGGCGAAGATCTGGGGCGGCGCCGGCGTGGCGGGCGCGCCATCGACCTTCGGCATGACCCTGTCTGCCGGCTTGCTGGCCCCGCCAGGCACGTATTCCACCACCTTTACCGTGTACGCGAAGATTCCTGCCGGCACGGCCCTGGCCGCCGTACCCACGGTCGCCAACGCCAATACCGTCTATGCGTCGAGCTTTGCCGGCGTGGGCACCTACACGTACACGACGTATGGCCTCGTCAACCTGCAGGGGTGCTCGGCCACCAGCGGCAGCTTCGGTTTCACGGTAAGTGCCACGGCCGTCAACGACTGCACCATCGCGGCCAGCCCGATGGCGTTCGCCAACGCCTCCATCCTGACGGGCAACTTGCGCAGCACCAGCACCTTGTCCGTGCGCTGCGTGAATAACAACGCCTATCAGATTGCCCTGAACGGCGGCAGCGTGGCGGCCAATGTGGCCAACCGGCAAATGAAAAACCTCTTAACGACGGACAAGGTCAGCTACCTGCTGTCATCCACGCTCGATGGCGCGCCCTGGGGCGATGGCACGGCAGGCACGAGCATGGTGACGGGGACGGGCACGGGCGCCAGCGTGCCGCTGACGATTTACGGCCGCGTGCCGGCGCAGGTGTCGCCGCGCCCCGGCGACTACAAGGACACGGTGACGGCAACGATTTATTTTTAGAACGTGACGGTAACGAGGCCGGTGCCCGATGGCGTCGCCTGCTGGTGCAGCAGATAAGGCGTGTTGTGCTGGCAGCGTACCTGGGTGATGTTGCGCTGCGAGATGATGGTGCACGCTTCCTGCACGACGAAGGTGGCCTGCAGCGTTGCGGAAGCGGCGGTACCGGCGGTGGTGGTCTGGCAAAGGGACAGGGCGAGCAGGGCAGGCAGTACGGCAAGCTTCAAAGGGGTCATCGTGAACGCATCGAGTGAAAAACGGGCGTGGGCAGCAGCGCCGGAAGGCGTGGCTGGCACCGTTTTTCGCACCGGGATTGGGAGAGCAGAACCAGCCATGATTGTACTTGAACAAGGAAAGTGTGAGTTTTCGCGTATTTTCAGCCCGCCGCAGGGGCAAGCAGCTCACTTTCAAAATGATAGTAACTAAGTTTCCGTGTTGCAACTGAAATTTTTTTCGATTGTTGTGTTGAATCAATGTGAGGAGATGGCCATGAAACATACCAACTTTAATAATTTGCCTTGCCCGATTGCGCGCAGCCTGGGCAAGGTGGGCGAATGGTGGAGCATCCTCATCCTGCGCGAAGCGTTTTATGGCAAGACGCGCTTCGACGAATTTGAAAAAAGCCTCAAGATCGCCCCCACCATCCTGACGCGCCGCCTGGCCGACCTGGTGGAAGGCGGCTTGATGACACGCCGCCTGTATTGCGCCAAGCCGCCCCGCTATGACTACGTGCTGACCAAGTCCGGGCGCGCCTTCAAGCCCGTCTTGCTGGCGTTTATCGCCTGGGGCAATGAAAACTTTGCGCCCGAAGGCGCCAGCCTCGTCATCGCCAGCCGCGATACGGGCCTGGCCGCCGATCCGGTGCTGGTCGATGCCACGACGGGCTTGCCCATCAATGACGAGTATTACGCGTTCGCGCCAGGGCCTGCCGCCAGCGACAGCATGCGCAGCATCATCCTCGACGCGGAAAAAAGCAGCGGCATCGCGCCCAAGCCGAAGGCGCCGGCCGCCAACCGCGGCTGGGTGGCGGAAGGGCATCTGGCCTGAAGACGCGCTGGCGGAGGTGCGCCGAGTTTGGCGCAAAGCAAGACGGACTGCACGGCATGGCGTTACCGTCGCACTATGCAATGCAAGTGCGGCGCAGGCCCGGCTGTGCAGGGCGAGGCGCCATCCGTGACCCGATGTCCGTTGAAGGAGTACTGCGATGACTACATTGCCACAACACGCTCGCCGCGCCGCCACCGTGCTGGCGCTGGCCGCCCTGCTGGGCGCCTGTTCCCATGGCCCGCACCACCCGGGCGGCCAGGACGTCACCTTGACGGGCGCGCAGGAAGTGCCGGCCAATACCAGCACGGCCAGCGGCAGCGGCAATATCCGCGTCGCCCATGACCGCAGCGTCAGCGGCGGCGTGCGCTACACGGGCATGGTGGCCACCGTCGCGCATATCCATGAAGCGCCGGCCGGCGCCAACGGCCCCGTCATCATGCCCCTGGTGAAAACGGCCGAAGGCATGTTTGCCGTGCCGGCCGGCGCCATGCTGACGCCGCCCCAGTATGCGAGCTACCAGGCAGGCAATATGTACGTGAACGTGCACAGCGCCGCCTACCCGGCCGGCGAGATCCGCGCCCAGCTCAAGCCCTAGCCGGCCGCCGGCGTTTTCCCCGAAACCTCCTTGGGCCGCGCGAGCGGCCTTTTTTTGCGCCCGGCGGCCAGCCGCAGCACCGCGCTACAATGGCGCTTCATGCTGACCATCCTCGCCATCACCTTTCCCTTCTTCGCCCTGGTACTGTGCGGCTACCTGGCCGTGCGGCGCACGCTGCTGCCGTTGGCCGCCATCGGCGGCTTGAACAGTTTTGTCCTGTACTTCGCGCTGCCGTGCATGCTGTACCGCTTCGGCGCCGCCACGCCCATCGCGCAGCTGCTCGACGCCAGCGTGTTCGGCGTGTACCTGCTGTGCGCGCTGATCATGGTGGGCGTCACGACGGCCATGACCCTGAGCCACCGCATCGACTGGAACAATGCCGCCTTCGGCGCGCTGGTGGCGGCCTTCCCGAATACAGGCTTCATGGGTGTGCCCCTGCTGTTGACCCTGCTCGGACCCCGTTCGTCCGGTCCCGTCATCGTCACCATCATCGTCGACATGCTCATTACCAGCTCGCTGTGCATCGCCCTGTCGCGTATCGGCAGCGGCGGCGCGCACGGCAGCCGCGCCGCCATCGCCAACGCCATGAAAGGCATGCTGGGCAACCCGATGCCGTGGGCGATCGTGCTGGGTGCCATGTCGTCGTGGCTGGAACTGGCCTTGCCCAAGCCATTGATGCAGACGGTGGGCCTGCTGGCCGACGCCGCCTCGCCCGTTGCCCTGTTTACCATCGGCGCCGTGCTGGCCCGTTCGCAAATGAGCACGGCCGACCCGGCGCCGCTGGGGGAGTATGTGCCCGTGGCGCTGAAAAAACTGCTGCTGCATCCGCTGCTGGTGTGGGGTATTGGCCATGCGGCCATCGCGCTGGGCGCGCCGCTCGATCCATTCGCGCTGACCTGCATGGTGCTGGTGGCGTGCCTGCCCAGCGCCAGCAATGTCTCGCTGCTGTCGGAGCGCTTTGGCGCGAACACGGCGCGCATCGCCCGCATCATTCTGGTATCGACGGCGCTGTCGTTTTTGACGTTTTCGGCAGCCGTCAGCTGGCTGGCGTGAGGGTGGCCGCGTGGCCCCGGGCCTCGCCGCGCGCCTTGCGCATCGTCGAGAGCACAGCGACGGCGCGCATCGCCCGCATCATCCTGGTCTCGACGGCGCTGTCGTTTTTGACGTTTTCGGCGGCCGTCAGCTGGTTGGCGTGACGTTGGCGGCGATCAGCGCACCGAGTGCTTGCGCCGCGCCGGGCTGGGTGCCGGCGGCCAGTTCGCGCGCCATGGTGGCCTGGTCCTGCATGCTGCGGTTCTGCCCCAGCTTCCATTTGCCCGTGATGCGCGTGAGGGGGATTTCGATGCCGACGATGGCTTTCAAGAGTTTCTCGATATAGGCGGCCGGCGCGTCGCTCACCCGCCATGGCGCGGCTTGATCTGCCTCATGGCGCGCCGTCAGCCGCTCCACCAATCCCAGCAGCCACGCCGCATCGTCGATGGCGCGCAAGGGGCCGTGGGCGTGCACGACGGCGTAATTAAAGGTCGGCACTTCCTTGCCGCTGCGCTGCTTTTCCGCATACCAGGCGGGCGTGATGTAGGCGTGCGGGCCCTGGAAGATCACCAGTGCTTCGTCGTTCCCGCCGGCGGCGCGCCACAGCGGATTGGCGCGCGCCACGTGAGCGCGCAGGCTGCCGAATGGGGCGTCGGGCGTGGGCGCGGCGATCTCGAACGGCAGGTGGTCGGCGCACAAGCCATCGACGCCCTGGCGCACCAGCGCGCCCAAGGGATGGGCGTCGATCAAGCCATGCAGCACGTCGAGGCGCTCTTCGCGAAAGCTGGCGGGCGAGTACATTTAATCAGCTCCTTCCACGACCACGTCGGCCGTCAGCGAATTGGCGATGTAGCAGCGTTCGTGCGCGTCGTGGTGCAGGGTGGCCAGCGCCTCGGGCGAGGGCGGCGTTCCCGCAAACGCGATGCGCGGACGCAGCACGATGCGCGTCATGGCCAGGCGGCCTTGCGCATTTTCCCCCAGGTCGCCGGTGGCGTCGTCGCGGTAATCGTCGATGACGTAGCCGCGCTGCGCCGCCAGCGACAGGAAGAACAGCATGTGGCAGCTCGACGTGGCCGCCACCAGCGCTTCTTCCGGATCGATATTTTCAGCCACCGACATGGGCAGCGGCACGGACAGGGGCGACGACGAGGCAGCTACCGTCAGGCCGCCGTCGAACTGCCATTCATGGCCACGGCTGTAGCGCTGGCCGGCGAAATCCTGGCCGTCGCGCTGCCAGGCCACGGTGGCGAAAAACTGATGCATGGGTGCTCCGCAAGAGTAAGGGGGTACGTCATCTTAGCGCCAGTCTTGGCTATTTAAAACAGCCAATAAGTGCTATCTTGAAGCTACCAATTCAAGAGTGCCACCATGCCAGCTTCCCATTTGCACCAGATCATCGCCACCTTGCCGCTGCGGCGCGGCGCCAGCGAGCCGCTGTTCCGCCAACTGTATGCGGCCATCAAGGCCGCCATCCTCGATGGCCGCATGAATCCCGGCATGCAGCTGCCGCCCACGCGCGACTTTTGCCGCCTGCTGGCCGTGTCGCGCCAGACGGTGCTCAATGCGTATGCGCTTCTGACAGCCGAAGGCTATCTCGATGGCGCCGTGGGGCGCGGCACCTTCGTCAGCGTCGAGGTCCCCATGGCCGCGCCGGCCACCAAGATGGAAGCGCCTGGCCTGCTGCGGCCCCTGTCGGCGCGCGGCCAGGGCGTGGTGACGGCCATGCGCCAGGTGGCGTTCCACCGTGGTCCGCTGCGGGCTTTCCGCGTCGGCATGCCGCGCATCGACCATTTCCCGTTCGACGTGTGGAATCGCCTGGAAGCGCGGCGCTGGCGCCGGCCCGACCACCATTTCGGCTACAGCGACCCGGCCGGCTACCTGCCGCTGCGCGAACTGCTGTGCGTGTATCTGAAGGCGTCGCGCGGTGTCCAGTGCACGCCGCAGCAGATCGTCATTACGTCCGGTTCGCAGCAGGCGCTGTTCCTGCTGTCGACCATTTTGCTGGCGCCCGGCGACCCGGTCTGGATGGAGTCGCCCGGCTACCGGGGCGCCAGCGGCCCGCTGCGCGCGGCCGGCGCGCGCGTGTTTCCCGTCCCCGTCGATGCGCAGGGGCTGGACGTGGCGTATGGCGTTGCGCACTGTCCGCAGGCGAAGCTGGCGTACGTGACGCCATCGCACCAGATGCCGCTGGGCGTGAGCATGAGTTTACCCCGCCGCCTGGCCTTGCTGGCCTGGGCCGCACAGCACAAGGCGTGGCTGGTGGAAGACGATTACGACAGCGAATACCGCTACGCGGGTGCGCCATTGGCCTCGCTGCAAAGCCTGGACCGGGCCGGCTGCGTGGTGTATGTCGGCACCCTGTCGAAAGTGCTGTTCCCTGGCCTGCGCCTGGGCTATATGGTGGCGCCGCCCGCGCTGGCCGACGCGCTGGTGCAAGCCAAGGCCGTGATGGACCGGCACACGGCCATCGTGCCGCAGATGGCGCTGGCCGACTTCATCGCCGAGGGCCACTTTGGCCGGCATATCCGCCGCACGCGCGACAGCAATGCCGAACGGCGCGACTTGCTGGTGCGCGGCATCGCGCGCGAACTGGGCGACCAGCTCGCGTGCGGCCCGGCCGACAGCGGCCTGGAACTGTGCGCGTATTTTCGCGCCGGCCACGATGAAGAAACGGTCGCGCGCGCGGGCCTGGCACGGGGCATCGAATTGCGTCCGTTGAACCACTATGCCGATCCGGCGGCGGGGCCCGAGTGCGCCACGCCGCCCGGGCTGCTGCTGGGCTTTGCGGCCATTCCCCCGGCCGAGATACAGCATGGCGTGCAGGAACTGGGACGCATCCTGCGCGGCCGATAAACTATACTGGCATTTGCCTGCACACGAAGAACACGACCATGACCACCATCCGCTGCTCCTGGGCCAACCCGGCCAATCCCCGCTATCTCGACTACCACGATACGGAGTGGGGCGTACCTTGCCACGACGAGCGCCGGCTGTTCGAGATGCTGAACCTGGAAGGCGCGCAGGCTGGCCTGAGCTGGGAAACCATCCTCAACAAGCGCGACACCTACCGCGCCGCGTTTGACGACTGGGACGCGGAAAAGATCGCCGCGTATGGCCCGGACAAGGTGGCGCAGCTGCTGGCGGACCCCGGCATCGTGCGCAACTGCCTGAAGGTGGCGGCCGCCATCACGAATGCGCAAGCCTATTTGCGCCTGCGCGCGCAAGGCCAGACCCTGGACAGCTTCCTGTGGGCGTATGTCGATGGCCAGCCCATCGTCAACAGCTGGCAGCCGGGTGAATTCCCCGCCAAGACGGCATTGTCCGACCAACTGTCGAAAGACTTGCTCAAGCTGGGCTTCAAGTTCGTCGGCTCGACCATCATCTACGCCTACATGCAGGGCATCGGCATGGTCAATGACCATGCGCCCGCCTGCTTTTGCCGCGCGGGGCGCTGATGCACCGCGCGCTCGTCCTGCTCGACACGGATTTTGACGGCGCCCGCTTGCGTGCCGCCTGTGCGGCGCATGGGGGGCGCCGCCTGCATTACATCGCGCTGGCGCCGCGTCCCGTCGATGCGCGCCACTTGCCCGAAGAGTGGCGTGCGCAATGGCCGCCCTGCGTGCCGGGCTTGCACCGCATGGTGTCGCACGATGGCTTCGTCACGCTCGATGTGCTGATCGGCGAGGCCGATGCCTGCCTGGCGCAACTGTCGGCGCGCGTCGATGAAGTACACCTGGCCTGGGTGCCGCCAGCCACGCCGGTGCTGGCGCGCCTGATGGCTGATGGCGCCCGTCTGCAAGCCGTGCATCTGGACGAGGCGCAGCGCGCGGCCCTGCAAAAGAATGGCTTTGTTTTTGACGAGAGCCGTTTGCGCGCCGTGTTTTATGCGCGGCGCGCAGAGTACGCGGCCGTCACCGTGCCCGAGCGGCGCGCCATCGTCATCGGCGCGGGTGTGGCCGGCGCGGCCGCCTGCGAACGGCTGGCCGCGCGCGGCTGGAAGGTGACCCTGGTCGAGCGCCACATGCAACCGGCCAGCGAGGCCTCGGGCAACCTGGCCGGCATCTTCATGCCGCTGATGTCGAAGGACGACAATATCGCCACGCGCCTGGTGCGCGCCGCCTACCTGTATTCGCTGAACCGCTGGAAAGACCTGGGCGGCATCGGCGCCGCCATCGAGGGTGCGCAAAGCGGCGTGCTGCACCTGGCGCGCGACGGCGCGCATGCGCAGGTGCAGCGGCAGATCGCCGCCAGTGGCCTGTATCCGCGTGAATTCGCCCGCTGGCTGGAAGCGCCCGAGGCGACCGCCATGCTGGGCGCACCGGCGCCCGATGGCGCCTGGTGGTTCGAGCAGGGTGGCTGGGCGCGCCCGTCTTCCGTCTGCGCGGCCATGCTGGACGCCTGCGGCGCCTCGCTCACGCGGCGCTTTTCCAGCAGCGCCTTGCGCCTGGAGCGCGGCGACCAGGAATGGCTGGTGCGCGATGCGGACGGCGCCCTGATCGCGGCTGCACCCAACGTCATCCTGGCGGCGGGGACGGGTGCCGTCGATTTCGAACAGGCGGCCGGCCTGCCGCTGGACGCCGTGCGCGGCCAGGTCACGCACCTGGCCGAAGGAAGCTTGCCATCGTTGCCGTTCGTCGTCTGCCGCGAAGCCTACATGACGCCGGCGCACCAGGGCATCGTGTGCGTGGGCGCCAGTTACGACGCGGACGCGGACACCAGCTTGCGCCCATCGAGCCAGGAAGACAATATCGCGAAGATCGCCGATATCCTTGGCGTGGCCCCGTTCGCCGCGCCGCTGGCCGGGCGCACGGGCTTTCGCTGCATGGCACCGGACCGCCTGCCGCTGGCGGGCGCCTTGCCCGACCCCGGCGTACCGGGCCGCTGCGAGCGCCTGCGCGACGTGCCGCGCTGGCCCGGCCTGTTTGGCTTGCTCGGCTACGCCTCGCGCGGCCTGATCTGGGCGCCGCTGGCGGCCGAGCTGCTGGCGTGCCAGCTGGAGGGGGAGCCGCTGCCGCTGGAACGCCAGTTGGCAGAGGCGCTTGATCCTGCGCGTTTTCTACTTCGCGAACGCCGCCGCGCTTCCTGAGGACACCTAAAGGCAAATTCCGGGGTCAGACCCGGCGGGTCTGACCCCGGCTTTACGCTGCAATATCTCCATATACGTTTTTCAGCTTTCCAAACTCTTTTTAATTTGTTTTCCGAACAACATAAGTTCGCTACAGTGGACTCGTGCTGGTTTTTGACGACGGAAGAAAGAGGTGGAAAGATGGCTGCTGCAGAACTGATTTTCGATCCCCGCGCCGCGCATGGCGAGGCGGCTTTTGACGAGGTGCTCAATCTCGCGCGTACTCAGGCGCAGGCGCAGGGCTTGCCGTATGCGGGCATCGTCAGCGCGCAGGATGCGTGGCAACTGGTGCAGGCTGGCAAAGCCGTGCTGGTCGACGTGCGCACGCATGAAGAACGCACGTTCGTCGGCTACGTGCCCGCCTCGCTGCACGTGGCGTGGGCCACCGGCACGGCCATGAACCGCAATCCCCGCTTTACGCGCGAACTGGAAGCGAAGGTGGGCGGCAAGGAGGCCGTCGTGGTGCTGCTGTGCCGCAGCGGCAAGCGCTCGGCCGCGGCCGCCGAAGCGGCGGCCAAGGCCGGTTTCACGCACGTCTTCAATATCGCGCAAGGCTTCGAGGGCGACCTCGACGAACAGCAGCAGCGCGGCCACAGCGGTGGCTGGCGCTGGCATGCGCTGCCCTGGCTGCAAGACTGAGCCTCTTCCCGGGACCACCATGAACCAGCGAGCCATTCCCCCTGCCTCTCTTGCCGCACAGCCGCAATGGGAACTGCGCCAGATCGTCGATGAATTGCGCGCCGTGCGCGAGCAGTGGCGCGAAGGATTGGCCAGCAACCAGGAGTGCGGCGCGCGCGAATTCCCGTCGCGCCAGCACTTGCACGACATCATCAAAGCCCTGTGCGCGGCGCTGTTTCCCATGCGCCTGGGGCCCCTCGACCTGCAGCAGGAGAGCGAAGATTTCTTTGTCGGCCACACGCTCGACACGAACCTCACGGGCTTGCACGAACAGGTGCGGCGCGAACTCAGTTACCACGCGCGCCAGCACGGCTTGCAGCAGACGGTCTCCATCGAACAGCAGGCGCTGGCCATCGTGCAGCGCTTCGCCCGCGCGCTGCCGCGCATCCGCACCCAGCTCGACACGGACGTGGCGGCCGCCTTCCATGGCGACCCGGCCGCGCACAGCGTCGATGAAGTGCTGCTGTGCTATCCGGGCATCCTGGCCATCATCCATTACCGCCTGGCGCACACCCTGTATGCGCTGGGCGCGCCGCTGGTGGCGCGCATCATCGCCGAAGTGGCCCATTCGCAGACGGGCATCGACATCCACCCGGGCGCCATCATCGGCAGCAGCTTTTTCATCGACCATGGCACGGGCGTGGTGATCGGCGAGACGGCCATCATCGGCGAACGCGTGCGCATCTATCAAGCCGTCACCCTGGGCGCCAAGCGCTTTCCCGCCGGCGCCGACGGCGTGCTGAAAAAGGGACTGGCGCGCCACCCCATCGTGCAGGACGACGTGGTCATTTATGCGGGCGCGACGATCCTGGGACGGGTGACCATCGGCCAGGGCTCCGTCATCGGCGGCAATGTCTGGCTGACCCGCAGCGTGGCGCCCGGCAGCCATGTCACGCAAGCGCACAACCAGCAGGAGGCACCGGAATTGCCGGCGCCATCCCACCCCGCCTTTGCCCACCACCCATGAGGACAGCATGTTGATCAAACAGTTTGGACTGGCCGTGCGCCAGTTGCGTGAAGGGCATGGCTGGTCGCAGGAGCGGCTGGCCGAAGCGGCCGACTTGAACCGCTCGTTCATCGGCGAAATCGAACGGGGCGCCGCCACGCCGTCGCTGCTGACGGTGGAAAAACTGGCCGTCGCGCTGGGCATCGGCCTGGCCGGATTGATGGCGCGCTGCGAGCCGGAATTGGTGGAGTAAAGCGGTTGGATTAAGTGCCGTGATGATGGCGATAGCATGTTGAGAAAAAGAGAGGGGCGTCCGATACTTTATTCGTTTTTCAGATAAGCATATTCACTTTTCTCATCAGGAGTAGTCATGGCAGAAGCAACAGAGAACCAGTTCGCGCTGGGCGATAACGCCGCGCGCCAGCTGGCCAATGCAAGCAAGAGCATCCCCCAGTTATCCACGATCACGCCGCGCTGGCTCGTGCACCTGCTGCAATGGCTGCCCGTGGAAGCGGGTATCTACCGCCTCAATCGCGTGAAAAATCCGAAGGACGTGCGCGTCGCCTGCTCGCAGCGCGACGAGTCGGAACTGCCGCAAACCTTCGTCGACTACGACGACCAGCCGCGCGAATATTTTCTCAACGCCGTCAGCACGGTGCTCGATGTGCACACGCGCGTGTCGGACCTGTACAGCAGCCCGCACGACCAGATCAAGGAGCAGCTGCGCCTGACCATCGAGACGATCAAGGAGCGCCAGGAAAGCGAATTGATCAACAATCCCGACTACGGCCTGCTGGCCAGCGTGCATGACGACCAGCGCATCTTTACCCTGACGGGCGCACCGACGCCGGACGATCTCGACGAACTGCTGACGAAAGTGTGGAAAGAGCCGGGCTTTTTCCTCGCCCATCCGCTGGCCATCGCCGCCTTTGGCCGCGAATGCACGCGCCGCGGCGTGCCGCCGCCGACCGTCAGCCTGTTCGGTTCCCAGTTCCTCACGTGGCGCGGCGTGCCGCTGGTGCCATCGGATAAACTGCCGATCGAAGACGGCAAGACGAAGATCATTTTGCTGCGTGCGGGCGAACAGCGGCAGGGCGTGATCGGCCTGTTCCAGCCTGGTCTGGCGGGCGGGCAAAGCCCGGGCCTGTCCGTGCGCTTCATGGGCATCAACCGCCATGCGATTTCGTCCTACCTGATTTCGCTGTATTGCTCGCTGGCCGTGCTGACCGACGATGCGCTGGCCGTACTGGAAGACGTGGAGATCGGTAAATACCATGACTACCCAGACACCTACAAGTGATGGCGCGGCGGGCTTGCCTGCCGTCCCGTTCTTACCCGACGAAGCGACCTTGAACCGCCTGGCCGGTGAATTCTTTGCCCGCTTGCCGGGGTTGGCCCCCGCGTCGGACAAGTCACCCAGCCTCGGCGGTTCCGGCAGCGTGCTCGATGCGGCGCCCCGCTATGCGAACCGTCCGCCGCCGCAGCCCGGCCCTTCCTTCGCCGCCATCGCCCCTGGCGTGGCGACGGCGCAAGTGCCGCCCGTGACGGCGCCGCTGGAGGCACCGATTGCGCCGGCGCCCGCATCGATTCCCACGCCGCGTGCGTCCGCCGTCAGTGCGCCGTCGCCATATTATTTTGTCGGTGGCGCGCATGGTTATCCGGCGTCGAACGGCAAGCTCGATGGCCTGGCGCAGCAGGGTCTGGGACAGGCCGCGCCGCAGCAGGCACCCGCGCGCCAGCTGCCCGTATCGCCGGCGAACAGCCAGCCCGTGTTCTACTTCCAGACCGAGCTGCCCTCGGCGACGAAGCCGGGCCAGCACCAGACGCCGGCGCCATTCGACGTGCATGCCGTGCGGCGCGATTTTCCCGTGCTGGCGGAGCGCGTCAACGGCAAGCCGCTGGCCTGGTTCGACAATGCGGCCACCACGCACAAGCCGCAGTCGGTGATCGACCGCGTGTCGTATTTCTATGCGCACGAGAATTCGAACATCCACCGCGCCGCGCACGCATTGGCGGCGCGTGCCAGCGACGCGTACGAGGCCGCACGCGCCAAGGTGGCCAATTTCCTCGGTGCGGCTTCACCCAATGAAATCATTTTCGTGCGGGGCGCCACCGAGGGCATCAACCTGATCGCCAATACCTTTGGCCGCAAATACATCGACAGCGGCGACGAGATCATCGTCTCGCAGCTCGAGCACCACGCCAACATCGTGCCGTGGCAGCAGCTGGCGGCGGAAAAGGGCGCGACCCTGCGCGTGATTCCCGTCGACGACAGCGGGCAGATACTGCTCGATGAATTCCGCAAGCTGCTCAACGGCCGCACCAGGTTGGTGTCCGTGACGCAGGTGTCGAATGCATTGGGCACCGTGACGCCCGTGGCGCAGATCATCGCGCTGGCGCATGCGGCCGGTGTGCGCGTGCTGGTCGATGGCGCGCAAGCCGTGTCGCATCTGCGCGTGGACGTGCAGGCGCTGGGTGCGGATTTCTATGTGTTCTCGGGCCACAAGGTATTTGGCCCGACGGGCATCGGCGCCGTGTATGGCAAGGCGGACTTGCTCGAGCAATTGCCGCCATGGCAGGGCGGCGGCAACATGATCGCCGACGTCACGTTCGAGCGCACCGTCTACCAGGGCGTGCCGAATCGTTTCGAGGCGGGCACGGGCAATATAGCCGATGCCGTGGGCCTGGGCGCTGCCATCGATTACGTGCAGCGCATCGGCCTGGAAAACATCGCCGCCTACGAGCACGCGCTGCTGGAATACGCGACGCACCACTTGCAATCGATTCCCGGCGTGCGCCTGATCGGCACGGCGATTGAAAAGGCGAGCGTGGCTTCGTTCGTGCTGGCCGGCTACGAGCCGGCGGAAGTGGGGCGCGCCCTGAACGACGAGGGCATCGCCGTGCGCTCGGGCCACCACTGCGCCCAGCCGATTCTGCGCCGCTTCGGCGTGGAAGCGACCGTGCGGCCATCGTTCGCCTTCTACAACACGTATGAGGAAATCGACCGCATGATCGTCGTGGTCAAGCGCCTGGCGGGTGCGCGCCGCTGATCTTGCCTGTTTGTCAGCCTGATGCCGCCCTTGCGCAAGCGGGGGCGGCATTGTTGCGTCATGTCACGGACTTTACGCGTGGCTGGCTGGCGCCCGCAGGCTGGCGGTATAATTTATCCTTGGCAATATTGAAGCTGCGGCCCAAGGAGATATCCGGTGGAAGATCAACACAGCTCGCCCGAGCTATTCCTGTTCCTGGCGTCGACCGTGCACGACATGAAAAACTCGATCAGCGTGGTCAGCGGCACGTTGGAATCGCTGCTGGCGGCCGAGCAGGCGAAAACGGCCCCCCAGGCCGACCCCGCCTACCTGCAGATGGCGCAGATGCTGTACCAGACCAAGCGCCTCAACGATAACCTGATCCAGCTGCTGGCCCTGTACAAGGAAGTGGGCAAGCCCGGCTACCCGTTCGACGTGCAGCCGCAGCTGGTGAGCCAGGTGGTCGACCAGGTGGTGGACCAGGAAAAGATCCTGCTGGCCTCGAAAGGCATCGCCCTGGAGACGGCCTGCCCGCCAGAGCTGATCTGGACCCTCGATGAAGATCTGGTCATCGGCGTGCTCGCGCATGCGATCAACAACGCCATCCGCTACACGAAGGACACGATCCGCCTGTCCGTGCGGGAGCACGGCGGCATGCTCGAGCTGCGCGTGGAAGACAATGGCGACGGCTATACGCAGGCCTTGCTCGACGCGGGCAGCGCGGCCATGGATGGCATGGCGGCCGGCGTGAATTTTTCCACCAATAGCACGGGACTGGGCCTGTATTTTTCCAGCGAAGTGGCAAAGATGCACAAGCACCGGGGCAGCAGCGGCAGCATCGCGCTGGAAAATGGCGGCGCCCTGGGCGGCGGCTGCTTCATCCTGCGCCTGCCCTGAACGAGGAACCCATGACGACAGACAGCCACGCCACCGCCGCCGAAGCGGGCAGCACCGACTGGGCCGACAAACATTATCTGCTGGTCGACGATTTCATCGGCATCCGCATCTTGCTGCGTGAATCCTTGCGCAACCTGGGCGCGCGCCATATCGACCAGGCGGCCAGCGGCGGCGAAGCCATGAAGCTGCTGGCCAAGACGCGCTACGACGTGGTGCTGTGCGATTACAACCTGGGCGAAGGCAAGAACGGCCAGCAAGTGCTGGAAGAGACGCGCGTGCGCAACCTGACGGCGCCATCGAGCGTGTGGCTGATGGTGTCGGCCGAGAAAAGCGTGGAATCCGTGATGGGCGCGGCCGAGCACCAGCCCGACGCGTATCTGATCAAGCCGATCACGGAAGGCGTGCTGCTGACGCGCTTGAACCGCGTGTGGCACAAGAAGCAGGTGTTTCGCGAAATCGACCAGGCCTGCATGGAAAAGGATTATCTGCGCGCGGCCAAGCTGTGCGACGCGCAGATCGAAGTCAACAAGCTGCACGAGCTGGAATTGCTGCGCATGAAGGCGTCGTTGCTGCTGAAAAGCGGCGAGCCGGAAAAGGCCCGTGCCGTGTACGAAAAAGTCTTGGCCGAGCGCGATTACAGCTGGGCCAAGGCGGGCCTGGGCAAGATCCGCATGAACAACGGCGAGCACGAGGCGGCGCGGCAAATCTTCCAGGGCGTGATCGTGGAAAACAAGTACTACATCGATGCCTACGACCAGATGGCCGTCGCCTACCAGCTGATGGGCCAGCACGAAGAGGCCTGCGGCGTGCTGGAAAAGGCGGCGCGCCTGTCACCCAATTCCGTGCCGCGCCAGCGCAACCTGGGGCTGGCAGCCCTGAAGGTCGGCAATGTCAGCATGGCGGAAAAGGCCTTTCGCAAATGTATTTCCATCGGCGAGTTTTCCGTCATGAAGACGCCGGACGCTTACCTGGGCCTGGCGCGCGTGTGCGGCCTCAAAAAGGATGCCAAGGAAGCGCTGCAATGGCTGCTGCTGGCGCAGCGCGAATTCTCGCCCGAGCAGATCGGGCTGCGCGCGAAGATCACGGAAGGCATGGTGCACCACGAAACGGGCGACTACCGGCGCGCGCGCAAGTGCGGCGACGAACTCGAAGCGATGCTGGCCGAAGACCCGGCGCGGCCCGAGAAAAGCATTTGCATGGAACTGGCGACCCTGCTGTTCGCCGTCGGCGTCAAGGATGCGCCGGCCGGCCTGCTGTGCTACGTGGTCAAGAACAACCACGATAACCAGGTGGTGCAGGACGAAGTGCAGAAAATTTTCGACAAGGCCAAGATGGGCGACGAGGGCACGAGCCTGATCATCGCCTCGCGCAAGGAAGCGTCGGACTTGATGAACAAGGGCGTGCTGCTGTGGAAGACGGACAAGCTCAACGAAGCCGTGGCCTGGATGCGCACGGCGCGCGACAAGCTGCCGAACAACTTACGCATCCTGTTCAATTCCGCGCAAATCATCGTGTCGTTCCTGGAGCAGCGCGGCTACCAGGCGGAATTGGCGGCCGAAGCCATGGAAGTGTTGTTGTATGTGGACAAAATTGCACCAGGGCAGCAGCGCTTCGCGCAATTGATGGAGCAACTGGTGCAGTTGACGCCGCCGCCCGGGCCGGAAGAGGCCGTCGTGGTAGCGGAAAAAGCGCCGCCGGTGCCGGAAAAAGGGGGAAAAGTCGTGCGTGAGCGTGCCGGATGATAAACTAGGGGCCAGCGTGGGTTCGCCCGTGCTTGAGTTGCTCTACAACAATAAGGAAGAAACTATGCGTGATGTGGTCAATGAAGTATACAAAAAAATGAAAGTCGGCGCCGTTGCCTGGGTACGCCCGGTCGCCGCCAAGGGAGACACGCTGGAAACATTCCAGTCTTCGTACGAGCACGCCAAGGCGCTGGCCGACGAAGGCCTGATCACGATCGGTGACGTAAAACGCCAAGCCGACAATCAGATCGAGGCGATCCGCATTCATCGTATCGCCTGATCATATCGCCAGCTTGAAACATCAGGCCTTGCCTGGTGCTTTCGACTTGGGTGCCGTGCGCTTTGCCGGCGCCTTGCGCAGCGGGGCCTTGGCCTTGGCTGCCGTGCCTGCTTCAGCGGGTTTGGCGGATTTGCCGGCCGCTGGCTTGGCCGTCGCTCCAGCCGCTCCACCGCCAAAACTGGCAGCATCGGGCGACATGGCTGTCGACACGGCCTGCTTGAACTGATCTTGTAACAAATTCCACCAGGCACTTGGATTGGCCAGCTGGGCTGCCGCCTGGCTGCCGGCATCGCTGGGCACCGCCGCAGCCGGTTCCGGTGCGGGGGCAGGCGCCGGCTTTGGTTCAGGCGCTGTCGCCGCAGCTGTGGGTGCCGCTTGCTGGAAAAATGCGGAAGCGTAGGGTACCGATTCAAACACGGATTTCTCGCTGGCGCCGGGCTGGGTAATGGCTGCCGCCAGAGAAGCGCCCATTGATTTCAGGGTAGCGATGGTGCCGCGCTGCACTTCCAATGCCTGAATACTGCCGCGCAGCATGCTGGTATTGAGGTTCAGCCAGGCTTCGACGGCTTTCAAGTCATTGATTTTCTTGTCCAGCTCTTCCACCGACATGGTGGGCGCCGTGATGCCAGGCACGCCCATGCCGGGCACGCTCATGCTGCCCCACAGGTTCTTGACGAAGTCGAGGGTGTCGGTCACAACTGCTGCGCCCGGCATTTGGGGCATTTGCGGGTTTGCCATGCGAAATCTCCTGGTAGGTGGATGTGCCTAGCGTAGCAGATATCAGCTTGCAACTGACGCAAAGCCGCCAACATTTTCTTACATAAAACAGCAGGAGTTGAGTACGGGCAAGAAGCGGGAAGTAGGGGGAAGGCGTTACACTACGGCCTATGATGCCTGACTCCTTCTTTTCGCCACCGCGCCGCCGCACCGTCATTTTTGTCGCGGTCATCGGCGCACTGCATTACGTGGCGCTGGAATGGCTCACCTCGCGTGCCAACATGGTGCCGCTGGGGCAGGATCATGCGCAGGTGGTCAGCATGGCCTTGATCGCCGAGCCGCCCGCACCCGTGCTGGTGCCGCCTCCGCCGCCCAAGCTGCGGCCCTTGCCCGAGCCCCGCTTGCCGCCACCGCCGCCGCCGACGGAGCTGCCGTCGAGCGACACGGCCCAGTTCACGGCGCCCGCCAGCGACGCGCCGCAAGGGCCGGTCACGCCAGCGGCACCGGCGGCCAGCGCGCCAGCCATCACGGCGCCACCGCCCGCCGTGGCGGAAGCACCGGCACCGGCCAGTCCGCCGCCACCGCCCGTCGAGCAGGCGCGGCGCTACAAGACGAATGCGCCTGCATCGGCCCAGTTCGACCTGCACGTGGACCGGCGCGATGCGGACGGTACCAAGTGGCAGGGCGTGGCCGCCATGGCGTGGGACAACCGGGGCGACACGTACCAGCTGAAACTGGAAGTGGGCTTGAGCATGCTGATCACGCGCATCAACCTGCTGGTGCTGACCAGCGAAGGCCTGATCGATGGCAGCGGCATCGTGCCCGTCACGGCGACGGAAAAGCGCAAGGGCCGCGCGCAAACAGCCACGCATTTCAACCGTGACGCCAAGGCCATCACGTTTTCGGCCACGACGGCCACGGCGCCATGGCAGGAGGGGGCGCAGGACAAGGCCACCGTGCCATTCCAGCTGGCCGCCATCGGCCGCGCCGACGTCAATCAGCTGGCGGGCAATATCGACATCCTCGTCGGCGAGGAAAAAGAAGCGACCGTGTTCCGCTTCCAGCTGGTGGGCGAGGAAGAACTGGAGACCAAGATGGGCCGCCTGGTGACCTGGCATTTGCGCCGGCCGCCGAAGCCCGGCACGTATTCGTCGCAGCTCGATATCTGGCTGGCGCCATCGATGCAATGGTATCCGGTACAAATACGCAATACCGAAGCGAACGGGGCGCTGACCACGCAAACCGTGACCCAAATTCGCGTCAATGACGCTACAGGAAAATAGATGACTACTTTGATAACTTTGAAACGTGTTCTGATCGCCAGCCTGCTGGCCGCCACCCTGAGCCCCGCCATGGCAGCGGACGCGCCCGTGGACCACCCCGTCATCAAGCGCCCGTACAAGCTGGCGCCGTCGGTCGACCTCGTCTATTCGATCAAGGCGAAGCAGCGCGGTATTGCGCTGTCCGGCGAATCGGTCAGCAACTGGCGCGCCGGCGACGGCAAGTACTCGCTGCTGGCTGAAACCAGGGCCGCCCTGTTCGGCAAGATCCTCGAGCAGCGCAGCGAAGGCACGGTCGACGATTACGGCCTGGCGCCGACGCAGTTCGTGGAAAAACGTTTTCGCAAGGAAGCGGCCACGACCACCTTCAAGCGCGACAGCAAGACCATCGTCTTCAGCGAAGGCGATGACAGCTATCCGCTGAAAGGCGGCGAGCAGGACCGCAACAGCACCGTCTGGCAACTGGTCAGCGTGGCGCGCGCCGCCCCCGAGAAATTCACACCCGGCTCGGAATGGAGTTTCTTCGTTGCCGGCCGCCACGACGCCGAGCCGTGGACCTTCAAGGTCGTCAAGCAGGAGACCGTCGCCACCGGCCAGGGTCTGGTGGAGGCCGTGCACCTGATCAAGGCGCCGCCGCCGGACAAGAAGGGGCAGCAAGTGGACCTGTGGCTGGCGCCGTCGCTGGAATGGTATCCCGTGAAGGTGACGTTCGCCGACGAAGACGGTGATTACGTGGAGCAAACCTTGCAAAAGGTCGTGCAGAAGTAAGTGCTTGCTGTTGTTGTGGGGTCAGACCCGCCGGGGGGAGGTGCCCAATGGGCGCATCCCGATTCCAAAGGAACTGACCCTTGTCCGCCCGTTTTCGCCATCAGGAGTCTTGATAAGCAGGCGCCAGCGTTGCGCCGTGTCCGCACCTCCCCCTCCCACGCGCTAAATTGCATGTCAGAACTGATATACTGACGCCCCCGCCCCGCAGCGCTGCGTTAGCCCGCTGCGCCGCCCGCTGAACACTCATCCGGAAAAGAATGATTGATATAATGGCAAGTGCAGCCGTGGCTACGGATGCAAATCAGACAGAGCAAGAGCATCACGATTCCTTGCAGGCGCATTTCCAGCCCAATATTTCGGCCGATGAAATAGAGCAAGTTTTTCACTTGAAGCGGGCGCAGCCTCTGCTGCAAGTGTTTACGGCCCTGTTCCACGGCGGTTTCGACGGCGTGCTGGTGCGTCTGCTCGTGTTGCGCGAACTCGCGTCCGATGCGGCCACGTCCGCCTATACGCGCGCCGATATCAACACGAAACTCGCCTACCTGTTGCCGGAAAGCCTGGAAACGGTCTTGCTGCGCCTGCGCTCGAACCAGTTGCTGGCCTGGGATGCGCAGCAGGGCGTGTACCGCGTGACGCCGATGGCGCGCAATGTGCTGTCGGCCATCGACAGCTTGCTGGGCCTGGGCCAGACGGAAGACGAAGCGGAAATGGGTTTTCTGCTGTCGCAGGTAGCGGGCGCGCAAGCCGTCGGCGGCGTGTCGGTTGAACAACTCCAGCATTTGCTGGGGCGCCTGGTGGATTTGACGGAGGAGTTCTCCGACGCCATCGCGTCCGGTTCCGAATTCCGGCTGCGCACGGCGCAGGCAAAGTGGAACATGGCGTGCGACTGGGTCGAGAAGGGTTCCGAAATCCTCGTGGCCATCACGTCCGATGAAAACGCGGATAGCGCCACGCACAAGGCGGCGCAGGCGATCGGCCGCGCGCAAAGCAAATTGCTGAACATGCAAGGCATGTTTTCGCGCGCCCTGAACCAGATCGAGCGCCAGCGCGTGCACCTGGGCCAGTCGGGCCTGTCGACCACGGACATCAAACGCTGGCTCTTGCTGCACGAAGACCTGGCCAGCCTGGCTGAAGGCGCCATCGACCAGCCCGTCGTGCCGCTGTTCTCCACGCCGGCCGAGATGATCGACGTTGCCGAAACGGAACTGCTGTCCGAACGGGCGGCAGGTATTACCAACACGGGCCTGCCCAGCGGAGAGGATGCGCCCACCACCATCAGCGACGGACCCGCCATGCAGCTTGAACTCGATGACCTGTTGGACCGCCTGTCGAACTTCGCCAGCCTGGGCAATTTCCCCAGCATCGGCGAAGAGGGGCCGAAGTCGGTGCCCGTGCAGGATTCCTTGCTGCCGGCCAGCTTTGCCGTGGCGTCATACCGCGCTTCGATGCTGCCGCTGCTGGGCGACGTGTCCGAAGCGAGCTTGCAAGGCTCGACGGCCGAACTGGCCCGCTTGCCGATTACCTTTACACCGACCGACGAGATGGTCCAACTGACCGACCCCCACGTGGCGGCCATGTCGATCGCCTCGCTTTCACTGAATGTTTCACTTGATTTAGATAGCGGCACCGCCGATGAATGACGATTCCCAAATCCTGATTGCGCGCCTGCTCACGCATCAAACCCTGCGCCGCGACGACAAGCTCGTCAAGCGCGTGCTGTCCGACGAGCTGTTCCGCGCCGAGATCGATGCGCGATTGCTGGCCTGCGGCTTGAAACTGCTCGACAACGTGTATGCCGACCACGTGACTTTGGCCCTGACGCGCACCATCGAGCCGAAGATTTTCGGCGCGCGCGACGTGTGGCAAAACAATAATTTCGGCCTGGCGCGCGATGGCGTGGCCTTGCTGGTGGTGCTGTGGGCGCAGATCATCCTGCCCAAGCGCGAACGCCAGGAAACGCACCAGCATGCGGACGATGACCAGAACGATATGTTCGGCACGGAAAAACCGCTGCCGCGCGCGGAAGACGCGTCGATCGGCATTTCCTACAAGGCGCTGCTGTCGGACTTCGGCGACAAGCTGGGCAAGAAGACGCGCATGGACATGAATCTGGGCACCCTGGCCAAGCTGGGCTTCATCGAGCGGCGCGGCGATTTCATCCTGGAAGGTCCGCTGCTGGACCTGATGATGGACACGGACGTCTTGAAAGAGCGCATCATCAACGGCGCCCTGGCCGACGTGTTCAAGCGGGCGCCGGCGCGCCTGGTGGCCGTCGACCTCGATGCTGACTTGTCCGCTGATTTGTCCGCCGATATCGGCGACCTGCCTGACGCTGGCGACGAGCCCGCGTCCGACCTTCCTCACTGAAAGCGCCCATGTTTCATATCAAATCACTTGAACTGGTGCACTGGGATTACTGGCAGCGCATCAAGAATATTCCGCTCGACGCGAAGATCATCACCATCGCGGGCCAGAACGGTTCGGGCAAGACCACCTTGCTCGACGCCTTGCGCACCCTGTTCGGCCTCGACTGTTCGATGGGGCGCACGTATAAACACTATGCGCGCCACTCGGGCCAGCAGACGGCCTGGCTGCGCGCCGTGGTCGACAACAAGAACGTGGGCAAGCAGTTGTCGAACCGGCCATTCCGCAGTTCCGGCTTCTTCAGCGACGATGAAGTAACCCTGTTTTGCCAGATCCAGAAAAATGGCGGCGACTGGAAGCGCCAGTATCTGATGCGTCCGGGCAATGTGCAGATCGAGGACATCACGGATGCCAACGACTGGCTCGGCGTGGAAAACTACCGCAAGCGCCTGGCCAATGCGGGCTTGTCGCCAGCCATGTCGAAAGTGCTGGCGCTGGAGCAGGGCGAGACGGACAAATTGTGCGAATATGCGCCGCGCCAGCTGCTCGACCTCGTATTCCAAGTGTTTGGCGACAAGGAAGTGCTGGATGCCTACGACGAAGCCAAGCGCCACCAGCGCGACACGGAAGTGGAGCTGAAACGTTTCGAGACGGAACTGGAAGCGTCGAAAACCAACCTGGAAGGCTTGCGCCTGCGCGTGGCCAATTACCACCAATGGGAAGGCTTGCATAAAGAGCGCCGCAACCTGCTGGAAGAAGTGCTGCCCAGCTTGCAATACCACGAGGCGCGCGAAAAAGCGGCCATCGCGAGCCGGCAATTGCGCGATGCGCGCAAGCCGATGGCGCAGGCGGACCAGCAACTGACCGATAAACGCAATGCGCTGGCCGCGCAAGCGAAGGCGCTGTCCGACGCGCAGATGAACGAGACCCTGCTGGAGCAGGAATCGATCGGCCTGCAGAGCCGCCTTTCCCTGATCAATGCCAAGCTGAAACCGCTGGACAGCCTGCTGGAACAGAAGGACCGCTTGCAGAAGCTGGCGGCCGATTCGGGCAGCGACATCGCCGAAGTGGCGGCCCAGCTGGAACAGAAGGAAGCGGAACTGCTGCGCCAGCGCCAGCAGCGCGACGCCCTGTCGGCGCGTATCACGGGCGAGCAGGCAACGATTGCAGCATTGCAAGGCAAGACGGCCATGCCGGAGCCGGACAATGTGCGCGGCATGCGCCGCGCGCTGCGCGACGCGGGGATCAGCCACGCCATGCTGTCGGACATCGTCGAAGTAACGGATAGCCGCTGGCAGGGCGCCGTCGAAGGCGTGCTGGGCGGTTATGCCTCCGTCGTCCTGCTCGACAAGGCCAAGGATGCGGCCGCCGCTTACCGCCTGGCCGAGAAGGAGCGCTACCGCCACTTCATCGTGCCCGACCTCGTGACGGCGCCCGTGGCGAAAGACGAAAGCTTGCTGGCCGTGGTGAAGTTTTCCGCGCCCGTACCCAGCTGGCTGATCGAGCAGCTGTCGCGCATTTCGCGCGTCGACTCCGTTGAAGCAGGCTTTAAATTGGGCAACCACGAAGAGTGGATCACGCCCGAGGCTTACCACCGCGAACGCCGCGGCGGACGCTCGCTGTTCGTGGAAGCGTCGCGCTACCGCTTCGGCCAGGCTGGCCGCAGCGGCCGCCTGGAAGCGCTGCTGCGCTCGCTGCCGGGCCTGGAAGGCCAGGAAGACACGCTCACCTTGGCGATCTCGAAGCTGGCGGCCGAAGTGGGCGCCTTGAAGGCGCGCATCGCCGGCGTCGACGCGGCCAAGGAACTGAGCGCACGCCAGGAAGAATTCGCCGAAGCGCTGCGCAATTCGAAGCCGCTCAAGGAAGAGCGCCTGGAAGTGGGCGGTCGCCTGGGCGAGTTGCAAAACCTGACGAAGAACGCCACTGTGGCGCGCACGCGTGCCGATACGGTGTGGCAAAACGCGCGCCTGGCTTTGTCGGAAGCGGAAGCCGGTTCGCGCCTAGGCTACAAGAAGCAGATTGAACAGCGCGCCGAACATGCGCGCGCCTTGCTGGCCCTGCGCCATGCGTGGCGCCACCTGCCGAAAAGCTGGCGCCGTCCCGCCCGCCGCGCCGCCCTCGTGGCCGAACACCAGAATGCGCACCAGGTCGATCTGCGCGTGGCCAGCCTGCAAAACAGCCTGGCGCGCGACGACTGGGAACTGGACGCCACCGTCATCGACCAGCATCACCGCCTGTCGGACCAGCTGCACGGCCGCCAGTCGGAAACGGACGAGCGCCGCTACCAGAACAACCGCGCCATCGAAGCGACGGGCAATGCCCGCGGCGCCTACATGGAGCGCTTGCGCTACACCATCAAGACCTACAGCAAGAACATCAAGGAGCTGGGCGAACTGGCCGGCATCGAAGTCCATGCCGACCCCGTGCGCCTGGAAAACGACGATGTGCAGCTGTCGCAGGCGGGCTTGCACGTGCGCTTCAAGTTCGATGGCAAGGGCGTCATCGGCATGAACGATGGAGAAGCGTCGGGCGGCCAGCAGGTGATGAAGTCGCTGGTGTTGTTGATCGGCCTGCTGAAATCGGAAGACGGTTCCGGCGGCTTCGTCTTCATCGACGAACCGTTTGCCCATTTGGATATCCGCAACATTCAGCTGGTCGGCGAGTTCCTGAAGAACACGGAAGCGCAATACCTGATGACGACGCCATTGACGCACAACACGGACGTCTACGATCCGTCGGAGCTCACTTTGATCACCAGCAAGAAGAAAAAGGATACCCAATGGGCGCAACCGATTTTCGTGCTGCAACGCCGGGTCGATCCGGCATCGGGCAAGGTGGCGTGATGCTGGTACGCACTTTGCTCGCATCTGCAGTACTGGCACTGGCGTGCTCGGCGCCAGCCGTGGCCAACGATGGCATCGGTTCCGTGAGCGCGGGTGGCATCCTGTTCGGCAAGACGGATGCCGTGGCCATGAAAAAGGAAGTGCTCAGCGTGAGCACGGACTTGATCAAGGTCGAGTATGAATTCCTCAATGAATCGGCCAAGGATGTGGAAGAGACGATCTTCTTCCCGCTGCCCGAATACTCGTCCGGCTACCACGGCTCGCCCACGTATTACGGCCAGCCGCAGCAGTTCACCGTCGACGTCGATGGCAAGCGCAAGGACTATCAAACCACCTTCGTCGCCAAGCTCGACGCCGAGGACGTGACGGCCCGCTTGCGCCAGCTGGGCCTGTCGGATGCGCAAATTGCCTATTTCCCCTCGCACACGCCGTTCGACAAGAAGGTGGCGCCGCTGACGGCCGCGCAGAGCAAGATCATGATACGCGAAGGCTTGCTGGCCCAGCTGTACGACGAGGAATGGGTACCGGCCTGGACCGTCAAAGTCATCTATCTGTGGCAGCAGAAATTCCCCGCCGGCAAAGTCGTGCGCGTGCGCCATCAATATGCGCCGTTCGTCGCGGCCGGTCCGGGCGCGTCCTACCTGGGCGATGGCGATACATTTGAAAAGAAATACTGTGGCGACAAGGCCTTCTACAAGACGTGGAACCGCCTGGCGGCCAAGCAGGGCGAAAGCGGCTTCGTCAATGCCGTGTGGGTGTCGTACATTTTGACGACCGGCAACACGTGGAAGAATGGCATCGAAGACTTTACCTTGAACCTGATCAAGGGCAAGCCGGACGAGCTGGTCAGCCTGTGCTTCCCGGGCACGTTCACCAAGATCAACCCCACCACCTTGCAAGTCAAGCTGCGCAACTTCCATCCGAAGCAGGATCTCGACGTGTACTTCGGCAATGTCGAAAGCGCGGGCGACCACGACGGCGTGGCGCCACGGATCCGGCCATAGCAATGAGCACGCAGGAAGCGCTGGCCGCGCGCCTGCGCGCCATCGCCCACGCCACGCCGTGGTGCATGCAAGCCCTGCACGCCGTGGCGCAGCTGGGCTTGCCCCACTGCTGCATCGGCGCCGGCGCCGTGCGCAACCTCGTGTGGGACGCCTTGCACGGCTACGCGCAACCGTCGGCATTGAGCGACATCGACGTGGCGTATTTCGATGCGCACGATGTGCATCCGGATAGCGAAACGCAGTTGCGCCAGCGCCTGGAAACCGTGCTGCCCGGCGTGCCGTGGGAAGTGTGCAACCAGGCCCGGGTGCACCTGTGGTTCGAAGGCGAGTTCGGCTATGCCGTGCCGCCGCTACTGTCGCTCGACGACGCCATCGCTTCCTGGCCCGAGTTTGCCACGGCGGTCGGCCTCCATCTGCAGCCTGACGGCGGGATCGGCATCATCGCGCCGCATGGCCTAGATGACCTGTTCGACATGGTGGTGCGGCGCAACCCAGTGCGCATCAGTCAGGACGGCTATGCGCAGCGCCTGGCCAGCAAGAACTATGCGGCGCGCTGGCCGCGCGTGACCATCATCGCTTGAAAAATGCTGGCGTAAAAGCAATTAAATACACTGTGGATACAGATTGCCTATAATTGCCAGTTATCCAATAGTGTTTTCCTGATCTCATGTCCCTGTCCATTTCCATGCCGCTGCGCCGCCTCGGCCGTTT
Organism: Janthinobacterium sp. BCJ23; assembly: GCF_059617945.1. Taxonomy (NCBI): domain Bacteria; kingdom Pseudomonadati; phylum Pseudomonadota; class Betaproteobacteria; order Burkholderiales; family Oxalobacteraceae; genus Janthinobacterium; species Janthinobacterium sp. BCJ23. The sequence continues at coordinate 183,016 of NZ_JCAQAW010000008.1, forward strand.
GTTCTGCCTTTCCTCCGCCCTCGTGGCGCCCGCCGCCTGGGCCGGCAGCTATACCGATTTCCAGCAAGCGAGCGGCCAGCTGGAAGCGCTGATGGCCAAGGCGACGCCGCAAAGCGGCTTGCCGCGCCTGAGCGACCCTGGCGTGGCGCAGCTGTTTGCCCATATCGCCGACGGCCCGCGTCTGTTCCGGGCGCCCGTCGCGGCGCTGCAGGACATGAATCAGAGCGTGTCCCTGTGCGAACGGAGCACCAATCTGGGCAAGTCCTATTACCAATTTGGCCTCACGCGGCCGCTGCCGTTGTCGGGCGCCGAGTTGCAGCAGGCGCGCAGGGAACAAGTGACGCAGAACCTGGCCGATTACGGCGATGAAATGGCTGCCTTGTTCGCCTTTGGCATGCATTGCCATGCGCACTTGATTGGCTTGATGGAAAAGGAGTTCAGCAGCCAGCCCTTGTCCGAGGTGAGCAGTGCGGAGCGCATGCGCGCCCGCGCCTTCAGCAAGGGATCGAGCACCATGTTTGTGAACGTGGTGCAGTTCGTGCAAGTGCCGTTCTGGAACGTGGCGCAAAAGAAGCGGATGCTGGAAGCGGCGGGACAGCACGCCGCAGCGAATGCCAATCTGATGGCGCCGCCCTTGCGCGAGCGTTTGCTGACCAGCCTGGTCGATGCGGACAAGGATCTCGATCCGGCCCTTGCACCGGCGCTGGCGGCGATACGCCAGGCGCTGTCGGTGACGACGTGTACCGGCCTGTGCCAGTACTACTGACTGATGTGACTTACTCCGATGCCTGCAGCGGCTTGTTGCGCTGGCGCCAGCGCACGAGGCCCCACGCATACACGGCGTAGTAGCCGATGACGAGGCCGTAGGCGGCCATGGTCAGCGGACTCTGGCCGAACGGTGGCGGCGGCACGGGCACGTCCAGGCGCGTGTTCAGGTAGATTTCCATGCCGCGGTACAGCAGGCGGGCGATGAACAGCATCGTGATGGCTAGGCCCAGGTAGCGGTGCTGGGTAAAGAAGAAATCCTTGCCGACCTGTTCGAAGCGCGTCAGTTTCAATCCCAGCACGCCGAGCCAGCCGCCGGCCAGCGCGCCCGCGCCCAGGCTGGACAGGGGCAACAGCTCGAATTTCGTCGTCGTCGCCAGGAACAGCAGCAGCGCGGGAAAGACGACCGCCACGCTCCAGTGGCGCCACAGCTGCGACTTCTGGCGCGCCACCAGTTTCTTCAGACGCGAATAAATGCGCCAGACCAGCAGCGGGACCAGGAACAGCAGGGCGAGAGTAGTGGTTTCCATGTAGACATTCGGGTGCGGGTAAAACAGCGATTGTAAGCCAGATGGGGATGGGCGGCGATGCTTGTCAAACAGCAAAAGTTGCTGGTTGACATTTACATGGCATGAACGCACTATGCCCTGTCACACAGCGCCGCCATGAGCGGTGCGGTGCGCTTGCTTGTTGTCGCCACCTTCATACACTGGAGTTCCATGTCTACTCGTTTGCCTTTGCTGCCCATCACTGTCGGCCTGATGGCCTCGTCTTCCCTGGCCATGGCGCAAGATGGCGCGTATCAAGCCCCGCCAGCGCCTCTGCAAGCCATCGTCGATGCGCCGCGCGCGCCGACCCTGAGCCTGAGCCCGAAACGCAACCTGGCGGCCGTGCTGCCCACGCCATCCTTGCCCAGCATCAGCGAAGTGGCGCAGCCGGAACTGAAACTGGCGGGCTTGCGCATCAATCCACGCACGTATTCGGCCAGCCGTTTCAGTTTTCACACGGGACTGGGTTTGCTCGACATCGATACGCAGAAGGAAATCAAGGTCAGCGGCTTGCCAGCTTCGCCCCGCATCGCCGACCTGGCCTGGTCGCCCGACCAGCGCTACCTGGCGTTTACGCACATCGCCTTTGCCGATCCCGCCAAGGGCGTGAAGGAATCGGGCGTGGAACTGTGGCTGCTTGACGTGCAGACGAAAGCGGCGCGCAAGCTGGGCAATCAAGCCCTGTCGACCGTATATGGCCGCGGTTTTTCCTGGCTGCCAGACAGCAAGACCTTGCTGGTGCAACTGAAACCGGCCAAGCTGGGCGCGGCGCCCGTGGCGAGCGGCATTCCGACGGGCCCGTCCATCCAGGACAGCGTGCCGGGCGGCGGCGTCAAGCAATTGCGCACCTATCCCGACCTGCTGAAAAACGAACAGGATGCACAGCTGTTCGAGCACTACATCACCGTGCAGCTGGCCTTGCTGGACGTGGCGGGCAAGCAGCGCCTCGTGGGCCAGCCCGGCCAGTTCTCGCGCGTGGCGGCCTCGCCCGATGGCAAGCACTTGCTGACGACCAGCATCGTGCGTCCGTATTCCTACATCGTGCCGGCCTCCGACTTTGCGCACAAGATCGACGTGCGCGACCTGAATGGCAAGGTGGTGCATGCGGTGGCGGCCCTGCCGCTGGAAGAAGGTCTGCCGCCAGGCAATGATGCCGTGTCCGCCGGCGTGCGTTCCGTCAGCTGGCGCGTTGACGCGCCAGCCACCCTGGTGTGGGCCGAGGCGCAGGATGGCGGCGACCCGGCCAAGGTGGTCGAGATCCGCGACATCGTCTACACGCAGGCGGCGCCGTTCACCGCCAAGCCGGCCGTGCTGGCCAAGCTCGGCTCGCGCTATGCGGGCATCGCCTGGGGCCGCGGCGACCTGGCCCTGCTCAGCGAAGCGTGGTACAAGACGCGCGCCGTCAAGCAGTGGAAGATTTCGCCAGACCAACCTGCCGCGCCGGCCGACCTCGTGTATGCGGGATCGTTCGAAGACCGCTACAACGATCCGGGCCAGCCGGTGATGCGCGCCGACGCGGCCGGCTTGCCGCGCCTGCTGATCGCCTTTGACAACTCCATCCTGCTCGACGGCCAGGGTGCGTCGAAGGAAGGCGACCGTCCCTTCATCGACCGCCTGAACCTGGCGACGAAACAGAAGCAGCGCCTGTTCCAGAGCGCCGCGCCGTATTATGAAAACGTGGTGGCCGTGCTGGATGAGGACGGCAGCCGTTTGCTGTCGACGCGCGAATCGCCGACCGAGCAGCCGAATTACTATGTGCGCAACCTGAAGCAGCAGGGTGCGGCGCAATTGACGGCTCTCACGCATTTCCCCCATCCGCTGCCGCAATTGAAGGACGTGCAGAAAGAGCTGATCCGCTACAAGCGCGCCGACGGCGTGGACTTGACGGCGACCTTGATGCTGCCGCCGAACTACGACGCCAAGCGCGACGGTCCGCTGCCGACCCTGATGTGGGCATACCCGCAGGAATTCAAGACGGCCAGCGCCGCCAGCCAGACCAAGGGTTCGCCGTACAAATTCAATGCCGTCAGCTACTGGGGGCCGGCCGCCTTCCTGTCCATGGGCTACGCCGTGCTCGACAATCCATCGTTCCCCATCGTCGGCAATGGCGATCAGGAACCGAACGACACCTATCTGCCGCAGCTGGTGGCCGACGCCGAGGCTGCCGTCGAGGAGGTGGTGCGCCGCGGCGTGTCCGACCGCAACCGCATCGCCATCGGCGGCCACTCATATGGCGCTTTCATGACGGGCAATTTGCTGGCGCACACGCGCCTGTTCCGCGCCGGCATCGCCCGCAGCGGCGCCTACAACCGCACTCTGACGCCGTTCGGCTTCCAGGCGGAAGAGCGCTCGTTCTGGCAGGCGCCGGCCGTCTACCAGGCCATGTCGCCGTTTAATTATGCGGACAAGATCAAGGATGCGCTGCTGATGATCCACGGCGAGCAGGACAACAACTCGGGCACTTTCCCCATCCAGAGCGAACGCATGTTCCAGGCCGTCAAGGGACTGGGCGGCACGGCGCGCCTGGTGATGTTGCCGAACGAGAGCCACGGCTACCGCGCGCGCGAATCGATCATGCAGATGCTGTACGAAAGCAACAACTGGCTGGAGAAATATGTGAAGAACGCGGCGCCGCCAGCCGCCGACGCCAAGCCGGCAAGCAAATAAGGGCAGCGGCGCGCATCTCGTGGTATGGTCTTCCTTTGTCTGCAGGGAGGCCAGCCATGTCAGTCATCCATACCCACCGCGCGCCCGACCCGGCGCCCGTCGATGAACCCATGCCGGCGCCGGAGCCGCAAGAAGCGCCCGGGCGCCAGCCGGGGCCCGTGCACCCGGTGCCGCAGGACGATCCCGTGCCGCACCCGCACCCCAGTTAATCTCGTCAAGAAAGGCTGTTTTAGATGGCAATTGTCAAGGAAGTCTACACACGCAAAGTCAGCGGAGAATCGTTCGACTATGAACTCGACTACACCCAGGGCGCGGACGTGGCCTGGATTGCGCGCGTGTACCACGACGGCGTGCTGAAAGGCTCGCCGCACGGCGCGCTGACGGCCAACGTGCTGTCCGGCCCCGCGCTGGAACAGTATCTGCGCGCCTACGTCGAAGGCATGATCGAGCGGGGGCTCGACGTGGCCGAGTAAGCTGTTTTCGTTAGAGCAAAGAAAAGGGCGCCGAGGCGCCCTTTGTGTTTCTGCTGGTGTCGGTTTACGCGGCTGCGCCGCTAATCCGACCTACGCGCATGCACATGGAGCGTAGGTCGGATTAGCGGGGCAACGCCCCGCGTAATCCGACAACATGGTTGGCCGCCAATTTAATCAAACGCCCACGTGTACAACACGTCGAGCGCATTGTTCGTGCCCGTCTGGAATTGCAAGGTGATGCGGCGGTTCAGCTTATAACGCAGCTTGACCAGGCTCGTCGCAGTGCTCGTACCTTGCTCGAACGTCAGGTAGGCGCGCGAGGACAGGCGCTTGCCGACGGTGACGACCGTGCTTTCCAGCCCTTGCGCCTGCGACAGGCCCACTTCATCGAGCCCCAGCGAATTGGCCAGCTTGCCTTGCAGGCCGCCGCCGGAGCCGCCGAAGAGGGCGCCGGCCGCCGTCGTCAGGAGGGCCATTTCATCGCCGGCCGCCGTTTCCGCGCCGTGGCCGAGGATCAGCCAGGCCAGCTTGTCGCTGTCCGACACGCTTGGCGTGGACACCAGCTTGGCCGTCGGCGCCTGGGCCGTACCGCGCACTTCCACGCCCGCTTCCACGTTCGTTTCCGACAGCGCTTCGCCTTCGGGACGCTTGCGCACGGCCAGGATATTGAGCGACGGGTTGTCGTAGGCGCCCGTGAAGGCGATCAAGCCCCGTTCGATCGACAGCTTCTGCCCGTAGGCCGCGTACTGGCCGCTAGTGACCTTGATGCTGCCCGTCACGCGCGGCGCGGCGCGGTTGATGACTCTGGCGCGCACATTGCCGGCCAGGTCCGCGTCGATGCCCATGCCGCGCAGGTGGAAGGCATTGCCCAGGTCGAACTCGAGGTCGATATTCAGGGGCAGCGACGGCGCTTCCTTGCTGCCCTTGACTTCCTTGCCCAGCACCACCACGTCGCTGCTTTGCGTCGGCGTGTCTTGCGGCGCCAGTTCGATCAGCGCGCGGTTGGCCCTGAACTTGCCCTCGAAGCTGAAGCGTTTGTCGTTGCGCACCAGGGTGCTGTTGCCCGACAAGACCAGGGTACGGTCGGGGCGCGACAGCGCTTGCAGGCGGTCGGCCAGCAGTTTCAGTTCCAGGCTTGCCTCGCCATTCGCAAAGCGTACCCAGCCATCGGCCTGCACCTTGCCATCGCCGCCGTCAAAGCTCAGGCGCTGCAATTGCAGTTGATCGCCGGCCAGCTTCGCCTGCAGCACGCCATTGCGCAATTTCAAGCCCTGGTCGGCCCAGTTGACGAGCAGCTTGCTGCCGTTGATGTCGCCATTCAATTGCGGCGCGCCGATGGTACCGCTGCCGGACAGGGCCACCTTCAAGGCGCCGCCCAGTTCCAGGCCCGGCTGGCCCGTCAGCGGCGCCAGCCACGCCAGCGAATCGATATTGGTGGTGCCCGTCAGCGAGAGGGCGCTGTCGTTGCTGATGCGTCCGCCCAGCATTTGCACGGTGGCATTGATGTCGCTCTGGCCCGCGCGCGCGCCGTCGAGTTTCACGGCCAGGCGCAGCTGCTGGTTGGCCACGTCCACTCTCGCATCGAGCGTGCGCAAGCCCAGCGCCAGCGGCTGCTCCACGCCCACCGTCACGTCGCCTTTTTCGCGGTAGATGTGCAGCATGCCGGCCAAAGATGGATCCTTCTGTTTCGCCGTCGGCACTTGCATGTCGAGCGACCATTGCGCGCCCAGGGTCAGGTCGCTGCGCGCATTGGCTTGCAGCGCGGGAATCACTTGCGCCAGATAGGTCAGCGCCACGCCGGCCGCCTGGCCGGAACTGGTCCAGCGGGGGCCGTTCTTGACGAGGCTTTGCATGGTGATGCTGCCTGCCGGCAATTTGATGACGGTGTTGCCCACGCTGATCTGCTCGGGCTGGCCCAGGCCCGCCACGCCGCTGTTGGCAGGGCCCGCCACTTTCACGGGCACGGGCGCTTGCAGCACGAGCGCATAGCGGCCCTTGTTTTGCAGGCTGTCGATGGTGCCCGTCCAGCTGGCGCCGCTCTGGCTGCCGCGCACTTGCACGGTGGCGTCGAAATCGTCATTGCGCGCCGCCAGGCTCACCGTATGGCTGCCGCGCGTACCCGTCGTGCCCAGGCGGGCGCTGGCCAGCTTGAAGGTGGGCGTGCTGTAGCCCGTGATTTCCAGGCTGCTGACCATGGGGTCGAGCGCGCCCTGGCCGGCGCCCACGCTGGCGCTGCCTTTGACGGCTTTCAATTGCTGGTCGCCAAAGAAGGTCAGGTCCTTGCCGTCGAGCGTCAGCTGGGCTGCGGGCGCATCCATCTTGCCCGAGACGGAACCGGCCGCATGCAGCACGCCGCCAAAGCGCGGTCCCAGGGTCGACAGTTGCGGCGCATCGAGTTTCCACGTCAGCTTGTCTGTGGCGCCGCCCAGCGCGCCCTTGGCCAGCAGGCTGTTCGGCCCCAGGCGCAATTCCGTATCCACGCTGTCGATGCGTTTTGCATTGGCCGACAGCTTGGCGTAGCCGGCCAGCGGCGCATTTTGCAAGGTTGATTCGCGCAGGGCCAGGTTCAGGGCCACTTGCCAGTCGCTCGTCAGGCGGCCGCTGCCGTTGAAGTCCGCATTGACGTTACCATTGGGCAGCGATGCGCCAAACGCGGCCGGGTTGATCTTTTGCAGGGAACCCGTCATTTTCAATTCCGCTTGCTGCTTGGCTCCCGTCAAGCCCACTTCGCCGCTGGCGTGGATGGCGCTGTCGGGCGCAGGGCGCTTGCCGCTGGTCAGGCCCAGGCCCTTCGCATCGGCAACAAAGCTCGTGCGCGGCTGCTGCATGGTTCCCTGCACCACGCCGCTGGCCAGTACCGTGCCCAGCAAGTCGCCCTGCAAGGCGGAAAGTTGCCGCGCATCGACGTTCCAGTTGAGTTTTTCGCCGGCGCCGCCAAAGTTGCCCTTAGCCGTCACGTTGTTCTTTCCCAGCGCCAATTGCACGTCGATGCCGCTGAAGTGGGCCGCATCGGCCGTCAGCTTGCCCTTGCCCGACAGGGGCTGGTCGAGCAGCTTGCTGGGGCGCACGGTGAAGTCCGCATTCGCCAGCCACTTGGGCGCCACGTGACCATTCGCGCGCACGTCGAGGTTCAGGTCGGCCACGGGGAAGGCGCCGAAGTCGGCGGGATTGAGACGGCTGGTACTGGCCACGGCCTTGAATGGCTGCTCGTCCTTCAGGCTGATCTGGCCCGTCGCATTGACGCTGCTTTTGCCCGCTTGCAAGGTCGCCTTGCGCAGTTGCACCAAGGAGTCGGCCAAGGTCGCTTCCACGTCCAGGCGCAGCTTGGCTTCGCCGAGCTTGGCGCGCAGGGTCTGCGTCTTGCCGTCGCTGTCGAGCACGATGTCGCCGACGATTTTCGTGCTGTTGATGCTGCTGTAAATGTGCTGCAAGTCGATCTTGTCCGTGTGCAAGGTCAGCTGCGCATTGCCGATGGGCGCGTCGGCCGCGTCGCGGTTAAGCTTGCCGCCGCCCGTGAATTTGCCCGCGTTGCCGAAGTCGATGATGGCTGACTCGAGCGTCGTGGCCGTCAGGGTGCCGCCCAGGCGTGCCTCGAACTGGCGCAGCGGCAGCTTTTGCTGGTCGATGGGGCCCGGCGTGGCGTGGTTGAGGATGGCCAGCTTGCCCGACACGGTTTGCGCGTTGGGGCGCGTGTCGATGGTGGCATCGAGTTCCAGGCTCAGGTCCGCCTGCGGCAAGGTGGTGTCGAACTTGCCCGGATTGATGTTGCGGCCTTTGATGCTGGCCGAGCGCAGGATGATGACGGGATCGAACGGCGCCAGCGCCAGCCGGGCGTCGGCCGTGGCCGCGCCCGCGCTGCCCTTGGCCGTGACGTTCAGCACGTTCAAGTCGCCGCCCAGTTGCAAGGCGAGGGCAGCCGGTTTTTCGCCGGCGGCGGGGTTGAGCTGCGTCAAGCCGGCCTTGCCCGACAGTTTGAACGGCTGCGTGGCGGCTATCGTCGCGCTGGCCGTGGCCTGGCCGAACGGCGTCAGGGCTGAGGCGTCTTCCAGCTGCCATTGCGACTTGTCACCCGACAAGGTGAAATGGATTTTTTCAAACACCGTGTTGCCGCCCGGGCTGACCAGGGTCACCTTGTCCAGGCGCGCGTCGGCAATGCCGATCCTGAACGGCGCGGCCAGGCTGGTGGGCATGGTCGACGGTTCCTCGGACGGCGCCGTGCTTTCCACGGACAGGCTGGCCACGTGCAGTTCGCTGATGGCAATGCCTTCCGAGAAGAACTGGAACGGCGACCAGTTGATGTCGATATTGTCGGCCGTGATGTGCTGCGTCTTGCTGCGGTAGCTGACGTGGCCCAGGTGCATGCGGTTGTACAGCGAGCCGGACACGCCCGACACTTCGATGTCGCCGCCGCTGGCGCTGGCCACTTTTTGCACCAGCATCTGCAAGGTCGATTCGCGGCCCAGGAACCAGAAGGCGCCGCCCAGCAGCACCGCCAGGCTGGCGACGGCGATCAGTACGTAGCGCACCCAGCGGCGCGGTTTTTTCGCCGGCGGCGGAGGGACGGCGCCGGGCGATTCGGTAGTCATATCGGACATCAGAAAGTGAATCCCAGAGAGAAGTGCAAACGGTAGGCGTGGACGGCGTGGCCATATGCCACGTCGACATTGATGGGACCGACCGGGCTCTTGTAGCGCCCGCCCAGGCCGTAGCCCGATTTCGGCGTCATGGCCGCTTTCATGGTGTCGGCCGCGTTGCCGGCGTCATAGAAGGCGGCTATCGCCCACTTCGGCTTGAACCAGTACTGGTATTCGGCGCTGCCGGTGAGCATGTAGCGCCCGCCGACGGTAGCGTCGCCCTCTTTGACGCCCAGTTCCTGGTAGGCATAGCCGCGCACCGACTGGTCGCCGCCCGCGCGGAACAGGTAGACGGCCGGCACGCCGCGTTTTTCCTTCGAGCCGAGCGCGCCCATTTCGCCGCGCACGATCAGCTCGCCTTTTTCACCGAGCGGGCGGTAATACACGGCCTTGCCGGCCACGCGCACGAAGCGCTCGTCCGTCAGCACGGGCAGCAGGGCGCCGCCCACCTGGGCGTTGATGACATAGCCCTTGGTGGGGAACAGCAGGCTGTCGAGGCTGCGCTTGGTGATGGCATAGGTCAGCGGCAAGCTCTTGCTGCGCGTCTGTTCCAGCCCCACGACGGTCTTGTTTTCGCTGAGGAACTCGAACGTCAGGCTGCGCTCGAGGTTGGTGCCGCCCCAGTTGCGCTTGGCCGAGATGGTCGTCACAGCCGTGATTTCGTTGGAAATGTCGCTGCGCTCGAACGAGGCGCCCGCGCTGTCGTTGTAGCCGCGTTCGGTCGTTGGAAAGTAAAAATTGGCGTGCGCCGCCTGTTTCTTCGTTTCCATTGTGAGAGCGCTCTTGAAGCGCGTGCCCCACACGTTCAGGTTGTCATAGTTGAGCTGGGCGCGGTTACCCGTATTCGTACTGAAACCGAGACCGGCGCTGACGTTCTGCTGCTTGTTTTCCGTCACGCGCACGACCAGCGGCAACTGCGGCGCGGGGCCGCGGTTGGCGGGCTTGGCGTCGGGCGCGGCGCCGGCGGCATCGGCTTGCTGGCTTTCCTGGCCCGCCTCGATCTGCTCGCTGAGGATGCTGCTCATGTCGGCGCTCACTTCCACGCTGGCGAAGTAGCCCGTGTCCTGCAGGCGCGCCTGGAACGATTGCAGCGCCGATTCGCTGTAATAATCGCCGGGACGGATCTTGTCGAGGTTGCGGATGATGCTGGCATCGTAGCGCTTCAAGCCTTCGATGCGCAGCTCGCCGAAGCGCAGCTCGGGGCCGCTGTCGAGCACCACCAGCAGCGAGACCTTGTGCGTTTCCGGGTCGACCACGGCTTGCGTGTCGACCAGCTGGGCGCGCGGGTAGCGCGTCTGCACCACTTCGCGCAGCAGCGCGCGCTTGGCCGCTTCCCAGTCGGACTGGCGAAACACGCTGCCCGTCTTCAGGGCCCAGCTGCGCTTCAGCGCTTCCGTATCGTAGGGCTCGCTGGCGGCCAGTGGCGGCGTGGGGTCGAAGCCGCGCAATTCCAGCTCGACCTTGTCGATGGTCGCGGGCTGGCCCGGGTCGACGTCGACGATGACGACGGGCTTGGCGCCCGTCGTATCGACGCGCACCGTGACGACGGGCGTATAGTAGCCGGCCGTGGCGATGAGGTTTTTGGCTTCCTCGGGCGTGGCGCGCACGAGGCGGCGCAATTGCTCGCGGTCCATGCGCGGGTTGCCGCGGAAGCGTTCCAGGTCCAGGTTTTTTTCGAGCAGCTCATCGAGGTCGCCGGGCGCGTTGACCTTGACCTCGTACTGCAGCGGGGCAGGCGCCGCTTCCGTGGCGCTGGCGCTCTCTGGAGCAGCATCTTGCGTGGCCTCTTGTGCGGCAGCATGGGCGGCAGGAAACAGCAAGATGGCACCGCCGGCGGCCGCCAGTGTCAGTTGCCCCATTACTTTTGCCACTACTTGTGCCAAAATTCGTGGTCGTATCGCCTTGCCGGCAGCCGTATGCCGTATGGGTCGTGCAGAAAACATGGTGCTCCAGATAAGTAAATGCTGACTGCATGTTACCGGAATAGGTAAACTGATGGCGGACGAATAAGTATTTTTTGCGCAGGGAATCATGTTTTCCCGCGCACTCGGACAGAATAAAACTGAAAAGAAAGAAATTATGCTAGCAACGGACTCCGCACTGGTGCTCTTTAGCGGTGGACAAGATTCCACCACCTGCCTGGCCTGGGCCTTGAAACACTATAGCCGCGTGGAAACCATCGGCTTTGATTATGGCCAGCGCCACGCGATCGAACTGACCGTGCGTCCCGGCGTGCTGGAACAGATACGCCAGCAGTCGCCCGAATGGGACAGCCGCCTGGGCCAGGATCACATGATCGACCTGTCGCTCATTTCCGCCATTTCCGATACGGCCATGACGCAGAACGTCGAGATCGTCATGCAGGAAAACGGCTTGCCGAATACTTTTGTTCCTGGACGCAACTTGCTGTTCATGACCGTGGCCGCCACCGTGGCGTATCGCCGCGGCTTGACGGTGCTCGTGGGCGGCATGTGCGAGACGGATTTTTCCGGCTATCCGGATTGCCGCGACGACACGATGAAGGCACTGCAAGTGGCCTTGAACCTGGGCATGGACACGCGCTTGAAGCTGGAAACGCCGCTGATGTGGCTGGACAAGGCGCAAAGCTGGGACCTGGCGGAAGACCTGGGCGGCCAGCCGCTGGTCGACCTGATCCGCAGCGGCACGCATACCTGCTACCTGGGTGAGCGGGGTGAATTGCACGACTGGGGCTATGGCTGCGGCACTTGCCCCGCCTGTGCCCTGCGCGCGAATGGTTACCAGCAATATGCTGCGAGAAAAGCCCTGAAGTAACAGGTTGCGCCGTTTCTTCAAGCGGCGCGGCGGGGAGACCAGCCATGCTGTGGTTTTTGCCACAGGAGTGTCTTGCCATGAAATCCCTCTTTGCCGCGCTGTACGGCCCCGTGTTCTGGGCCGGCTTCATCGGCGCCGCCGCTTGCCTGATCGCGGTGTGCCACTATTCCCTGTGGGTCTTGCCACCCTTGCTTCTGCTGGCCCTGCTCACTTCCTTTCTTGCCGAGCGCTATGCGCCGTATGACGGCGCGTGGAACGATGGTCACGGCGACGGCTGGCGCGATACGCTGCATGCGCTCGTCAATGAAGCGCTGTACCTGCTGGGCCTGGCGGCTTTTCCCCTGCTGGCCGGGCATCTGGCGCTGGGGCCGTTCTGGCCGGGCCAACTGCCGTTCTGGGCGCAGCTGCTGCTGGCGATCCTGATTGCCGACTGCGGCATCACGCTCGTGCATTACCTGAGCCACCGTTATTATTTTCTGTGGAAACTGCATGCCGTGCACCACAGCGTGCAGCGCATGTACGGTTTTAATGGCTGGATGAAACATCCGCTGCATCTGCTGCTCGAAGCGGCGGGCGGCATGCTGCCCTTGCTGCTGCTGGGCATACCGGAGAAGGTCATGGCCGTGCTGGCGTTTGCCGTGGCGATCCAGCTGTTGCTGCAGCACGCGAATGTCGACATGCGCATGGGGCCGCTGCGCCACGTGTTCGCGTGGGCACCCTTGCACCGTTTTCACCACATGAAGTACGGCACGGCCGGCGACGTGAATTTCGGCCTGTTCTTTACGTGCTGGGACCGCCTGCTGGGCACGGCGTTCGACGCGCCCGGCTACCGCATGCGGGGCGAGGACCTGGGCATCGGCAGCCGTCCCGATTATCCCGTTGCTTATGGACCGCAGCTGCTGGAACCGTTCCGCGCGGAAGAGGGCGTGCGCGCGCCGGAGCTGCCGGCCGGTTTGCAGCAGGCGCTCAATCGTGCCGTCAATCGAGCAGCTTGACGTCGAGCTGGCGCAAGCTGCGGTCGGCGCGCACGCCGAACAGGCTGCGCATGGTGCGCGAAAAATGCGCGGCATCGGCAAAGCCGGCGCCGTGGGCCGCCTGTGTCAGGGTACTGCCGAGCAAGACGAAACGGATGGCCAGGCGCAGGCGGCGCCACAGCACCAGGCGCCGCACGGGCAAGCCCAGCTGGGCGCTGAACAGGCGCTCCAGCTGGCTTAGCGACAAATGCGCCGCCTCGGCCACTTCCGCCGCGCTGACCTTGCCGGACAATAGCGCATCGACCTTGTCCAGCGCCCGCAGCAAGCGGGGATCGGGCAAGCGCTCGCGCGGCTGCGCCTGCAGCGCGGCGGCCAGGCTGTCGAGACTGGGTACGCCGGCGCTGGCGGCCGCCGCCAGCAGGGCCGCGCCGCCCAGGCGCTGTGGTTCCGCATAGATGGTCAGCATGGGCGCCGGCGCGGCGATGATGGCGTGCGGGCGCAGGCTGTCGACCAGCAAGTGCCGCGCCGTGTGGATGATGCCGTCGAGCTCGGCCGTAAAGGGCGCTCCCGTGCTCAGCATCAGCTGGTGCGCATAATGGGCGTGACTGTCCGTGGCGCCCGCTGCGCCATGCAAGATGGCAAAGTCCGGCGCCAGCCAGAGTGTTCCCTGCCAGCTATCGTGCTGCAAACGCGGCTCCCTGATGATGGATTGCGGGGCGATCATACCAGTGTCGGGCGATGGTTTTCATGGCATCGAATTTTCCTGGAGTACACATCATTGCGTTCACGAAATATGTGCTCTTTTTAATACAATATTCAGCATTGCAAGGGCGCCCGCTGTAACGTACTATCATTCTCATCGACTACCGATGGTAGTTGTACAGCCCGCTGCCAGCTATGTTGCTGGCCGTGAAATGGTTTGATGTCCGTCCTGTCAGCCTGTCATGTCTACACGCGCGTCTTCGTCGTGGTTTGCCAAGCCAGTGTCGCACTGGGTGGGACCGCGCGCGTTGGCCGCGCTGGTGCTGGCGCTGTGCCTGGGGCTGACGTACGGCGCCTGGCGCAATGCCCATGATGCCAGCGAACAGCAGGTGCAGGCCGATTTCGATTTCCGCGTGCGCGAACTGGTGGGCAACATCGCCGGCCGCATGCAGACCTATATCCAGGTGCTGCACGGGGTGCAGGGACTGTATGCCAGTTCGCAGGAAGTCACGCGCCGCGAATTCCATGCCTATCTGTCGGTGCAGCAGGTGGACCGTCACTTTCCCGGCATCCACGGCATCGGCTTCCTGCCGCTGTTGCCCGGCGCCGCCCTGGCGCGGCACGAGGCCAGCGTGCGCGCGGAAGGCTATCCCGGCTATGCCGTGCGTCCGCACGGCCAGCGCGCCTGGCATGCGCCCATCACCTATCTGGAACCTTTAAGCGACAGCAACCTGCTGGCCTTCGGCTATGACCTCTGGTCCGAACCCGTGCGCCGCGCCGCGCTCGAGCAGGCGCGCGATACGGGGCGGGCCGCCATGACGGGCAAGATTCACCTGGTGCAAGATAGCGGCAGCGCGCAGGCGCATGGCTTCCTCGTCGTGCTGCCCGTGTATGACAACGGCATGCTGCATGCGAGCGTGGAACAGCGGCGCGCCGCCTTGCGCGCCTGGGTGTTTGCGCCGTTCCGCATGGGCGACCTGATGGCGGGCGTGGGCGGCGAGGCGGCGCGCCAGCTGGACCTGGAAATCTATGACGGCGCGCAACTGGCCGAGGCGACCCTGATGTACGACAGCTTGCCGGGCGGCTTTTCCTCTGCCGCGTCGGACAGCCTCGTGTCGCGGCAAGTCATCACCATCGCCGGCCGCCCCTGGACCTTGCGCGTGCGCGCCATGCCGGGCTTCGATGGCGAGCTGCTGGCGCGGCCCCGTCTGGTGGCCTGGACCGGTTTGCTGGCCAGCATCGTGCTGGCGCTGGCGGCCTGGCTGCTGGCGGCGGGCCGTGCCCGCGCCCAGGCGGCGCTGGCGCGCTCGAGCGAGCTGACCGGCCAGCTGGAGCAGGGGCAGGCGAGCGTGCTGGCGATGGCCGAGGCGGCGCAGCGCAGCCAGGCCATGCTGCGCAGCATCCTCGATTCGACCATCGACGGCATTCTGGTCGACAATATCAACGGCCGCATCTTCACGTCGAACCGGCGTTTCCGCGACCTGTGGCAAGTGCCCGACGCGCTCGACTGGCAAGCCGATGGCACGGCGCTCGTGCGCCATGTGGAAAGCCAGCTCGAGCAGGCGGCGCCTTTCCTCGGGGCACGTGCCCACGCGCCGCACGGCCACCGCGAGCGGCGCGACGTGCTGCACCTGCGCGATGGACGGGTGGTCGAGCAATACGTGCGCAGCATGCAGCTGGGCAATGAGCAGGCGCGTTTGTGGACCTTCCGCGATATCAGCGAGCGCAGCCAGATGGAACGGCGCGAGCATACGCGGCGGCAAGTGCTGGAAATGCTGGCCACGGGCGCGCCGCTGGAACGGGTGCTGGAAAGCGTGGTGCTGAGCGTGCAAGCCGACCATCCCGCCATGCTGTGCAGCATCTTGCTGCTCGACGAAAGCCGCCACCGCCTGGTGCTGGGTGCGGCGCCGAGCCTGCCCGCGTTTTTCAACCTGTCCAGCCATGGCCACGACCTCGACACCCTGCAGGGCGTGCATGGGATCGCCGCGCAAGCCGTGCGCGACGGCCAGCGCGTGATCGTCGGCGACCTGCATGCCGCTGCGCAGGAAACGATGGAACTGGCGTGCCGTGCCCAGCTGCAGTCGTGCTGGGCCGAGCCCGTGCGTGGCGGCTCGGGCAAGCTGCTCGGCGTGCTGATGGCGTATCACCGCCAGCCGACCTTGCCGGGTGCCGCGCATCTGGCGCGGCTGAGCGAGGCGGCCAACCTGGCCGGCATGGCCATCGAGCAGGCGCAGGTGGCGCTGGCCCTGCGCGCCGGCGAAGCGCGTTTCCGCAGCCTGTACGACCATGCGCCCGTGGCCTTGTGGGAACAGGACTGGTCGGCCGTGCGCGCCGCGCTCGATGCTCTCGAGCAAGCGGGCGTGCGCGACCTGGGCGCCCACTTCCAGGCCAATCCGGACGCGCTGCGGCGGCTGGCGGGGCTGGTGCGCATCATCGATGCGAACGGCGCCGCGCTGGCGCAAGTGCGCGCCAACGAGGACGACCAGCGCCGCGGGGCGCTGGGCCTGGCACAGAATTTCGACGACAGCGCCTTGCCCCGTTTCGGCGATGCGCTGCTGGCGCTGGCTGGCGGCGCTCACCTGTACGAGTGCGAGAGCAGCTTCGTGCGTCTCGATGGCGCGGCGCGGCAAAATGAATTGAGCTTGCTGGTGATGCCTGGCCATGCGGACAGCCTCGATTTCGTCATGGTGTCTTCGCTCGACATCACCGAGCGCAAGCGCATGAACGCGGAACTGCTGCAGCTGGCCACCACGGATTTCCTGACCGGCTTGCCGAACCGGCGCCACTTCATGGCGTCGCTGGAAAACGAGCATGCCCGCTTGCAGCGCGAGCTGGCCAGCTGCGCCAGCGTGCTGATGCTCGACATCGATCACTTCAAGCGCGTCAACGACGAGTATGGTCATGCCGTGGGCGACGCCGTGCTGCGCCACCTGGGCGCGCTGATGTGCCAGGCGCTGCGCAAGGTCGACGTGCCGGGCCGCGTGGGCGGCGAGGAATTTGCCATCTTGTTGCCGGGCACGGATCTGAGCGCCGCCGCCGTGTTTGCCGAACGGCTGCGCCGGCGCGTGGCGGAAAGCTCGCTGACCATCGATGGCGGCACGGTGATCACCATCACGGTGAGCATCGGCATGGCCGCCATGGCCGGTACCGATGCCGATTGCGACGCCGTGCTGGCGCGCGCCGACGAGGCGCTGTACCGGGCCAAGCGGGGCGGGCGCAACCGCATCGAACAGAATGATGGCGGCGGCGACGGCGTGCTCAGCAAATTCATGGCGCAATGATTACAGGCTGTGCTGACGCGCTTGCGTCTGCTTGCGGTTGCGGCTGACGATCAGCCAGACGATGGCCACGGGTATCAGCAGCGGCAGCAGCACTGGCGTGCTCAGCGCGAGCGCCAGCACGACACACAGCGCCACGGCGGCGATCAGCACCACGCCCACGCCGGCCAGCACCACGCCCGTGACGACGGCGGCGCACACCACCGCAATGGCGGCGATCAGCAAGCCGCCGCCGGCAAACACGAGGCCGAATAGCCACTCAAGCGGACCGTCGATATCGTCGCCGTTGAACTGCATGTGCATGTCGCTGCCGCCGATCTTGTCGAGGAACAGGCAGGCGAGCATGACGATGAGGACGAAGGTGAGCAGTTTTTTCATGGTGAACCTCGCAGTGTGGGTGATGGGGTGTTGCATGGTCACACTGTAGGGGCGCGCCCGGCTTGCCGCCAGCGGCGTGCGACAGGCCGTCATTTTCACGGTATGGAAGGCGCTGGAGGCCAGAAAACGCTGATCTGGAACAAGATTTCTTTTCTTGTAATGTACGCAAGCCGTCCTATACTGAATACCTCACTCTCGCAAGGAGGGCAACATGCTTTTGTTTGCAGATACCGGGGATCAATCGCTATCCCCCCCTGACCATCGAATCACGCGCCAGCGTAGCGCCACGCAGTCCTGCGCCGAGCCCGTCGGCGCGCCATCGGCGATACCGCCGATCATCATCAATCCCTTTAATTACCATGCGCCGCTGCCGGCCATCGACCCGCGCTGGGTGCCGCCGGGCCCGCCGCTGACCTGGCCCAACCGGCCTGCCATGTCCATGTGCTGACAGTCGCGTGGGAAGATGCCGGACGGAAGTGTTGAACGTTCACCCGTGCCGCCGGGAACGCGGCACGGGCGGGCGTTTTCGACTATCATGCTAGCCCCGACCTTCCATCACGAGCACCGCCATGAGTACCGATTTCCCCGACTTTTCCGACGAAGCAGCCGAGCAGGACAATGACGCCCCGATCCAGGAGCCGCGCCTGTGGGTAGGCAATGGCTGGACGGCGAGAGTGATCAAGAACGAGGAAGACGAAGGCTGGGCCGTGGCCATGATCAAGGATGGCGAACCGGAGCCGGCGCTGGTGGGCCCGTGGACCATGGGCCGCGACAAGAAAAACCCGAAGCCGCTCGACGTCAACGCCTTCAATACCCTGGTCAAGACGGCGTCGGAAGTGCTGCGCCGCCATGAGCAGCAGCTGCATGCGCAATTGCACAAGAACCTGTTCGTCGCCACCGACGAGGGGCAAGTCAAGGTGATGTTCGACATCGTCCCCGACGAAGACCACCCGTACGCGGAACTGAGCGCCTACGACGCCGACGGCGAGCAGATCGCCAAGGTGCGCACCTCGGCTGCGTTCAAGTTCAACGCCACGTCAGCGGCGAACTGGATCGAGGGCGGCTACCGCCGGCCGTAATCCAATGCCACCACCGGCGTCAACAATGTGTCGGATTACGCGCTTGCGCGCTAATCCGGCCTACCTCTTGCAACATACGCCAGCCGGTACAGCAGCGGCAGGGCGTAGGTCGGATTAGGCCTGAAAGGCCGTAATCCGACGCCACCAGCGCCAACAATGTGTCGGATTACGCGTGCCCTTCGGCCACGCTAATCCGACCTACCTCCTCTTCTTTCCTGCGATACGCGAGCCGGTACAACAGCGGCAGCACCAGCAAGGTCAAGGCCGTCGACGATAAAATGCCGCCGATCACCACGGTGGCCAGCGGACGCTGCACTTCGGCGCCCGTGCCCGTGGCGATCGCCATCGGCACGAAACCGAGCGACGCCACCAGCGCTGTCATCAAGACGGGCCGCAAGCGGGTGATCGCCCCTTCCCGTATGGCATCGTGCAAGGGCATGCCCTGTTCGCGCAACTGGCGGATGTAGGCGATCATCACGAGGCCGTTCAGCACGGCCACGCCGGACAGGGCGATGAAGCCGACAGCGGCCGAGATCGACATAGGGATGTCACGCAGCCACAGGGCGACGATGCCGCCTGTCAAGGCGAACGGGATGCCGCTGAACACCAGCAAGCCATCCTTCACATTGCCGAACATGGCGAACAGCAAGACGAAGACGAGGGCCAGCGCCACCGGCACCACCAGCTCCAGGCGTTTCGTGGCCGACTGCAGCTGCTCGAACTGGCCGCCCCAGCTGGTCCAGTAGCCGGCGGGAATGGCCACTTGCGCTTGCAATTGCTGCGTGGCGTCGGCGACAAACGAGCCGATATCGCGCCCGCGCACGTTGGCGCTGATGACGATGCGGCGCTTGCCGTCTTCGCGGCTGATCTGGTTCGGTCCCGGCGCTACTTGCAGGCTGGCTACTTCACCGAGCGGAATGAAGCGGGCACGGCCTTCCGCCGCCGCGCCCAGGGGCAGGGCGATGGGCAAGCGTTTCAGCTGCTCCAGGTCGCTGCGCAGGCTGTCGGGCAGGCGTACGACGATGTCGAAGCGGCGGTCGCCCTGGAACAGGGTGCCGGCCTCTTGCCCGCCGATGGCCGTGGCGATCGCCGCTTGCACGTCGGCAATGTTGAGACCGTAGCGGGCCGTCTGCTCGCGGTCGATCTGCACCGTCAGCATCGGTAACCCCGTCGTCTGCTCGACCTTCACTTCCGTCGCACCGGGAATCTTGCCCAGTACGCCGGCGATCTTCGCGGCCGTACCGTCGAGGACAAGCATGTCGTCGCCGAACAGTTTGACGGCCACGTCGCTGCGCACGCCGGAAATCAGCTCATTGAAGCGCAGCTGGATCGGCTGTGAAAACTCGTAGTTATTGCCCGGTAAACTGGTGGCCGTCGCTTCGATTTCCGCCAGCAATTGCTCGCGCGATTTTCCCGGTTCCGGCCATTCGTCGCGGGGCTTGAGCATGATGTAGCCGTCGGAAATATTCGGCGGCATGGGGTCGGACGCGATCTCGGCCGTCCCCGTGCGGGCGAACACGCGCGCGATTTCCTTGTGGTTTGCCATGAGCTTGTTTTCCAGCTGCTGCTGCATGGCCAGCGATTGCGTCAAGCTGGTGCCGGGGATGCGCAGGGCCTGGATGGCGATGTCGCCCTCGTTCAGGCTGGGCACGAATTCGCTGCCCATGCGCGTGGCCAGCAAGCCCGACAGCACGACGGCCACGGCCGCGCCCGTCAGCACGACGGGCGTGTTGCGCATCACCTTGTCCAGCAGCGGCGCATACCAGCGCTTGGCGGCGCGCATGATGGCGTTTTCCTTTTCCTCCACCTTGTCGCCGATGAACAGCGCCACGGCGGCCGGAATGAAGGTGATCGACAGCAGCATGGCGCCCAGCAGGGCGATGACGACCGTCAGCGCCATCGGCGTAAACATGCGGCCTTCCACGCCCGTGAGCGCGAAGATGGGCAGGTACACGACCATGATGATCAGCTGGCCGTACAGCAGGGGCCGGCGGGCCTCTTGCGATGCGGCAAACACTTCCTGAAAACGTTCCTGCAAGGTGAGCGGCCGTCCCAGTTTCTGCTGCGCGTGGGCCAGGCGGCGCACGCAGTTTTCCACGATCACGACGGCGCCATCGATGATGATGCCGAAATCGAGCGCCCCCAAACTCATCAGGTTGGCGCTTACATGGTATTGCACCATGCCCGTAAACGTGAACAGCATGGCCAGCGGAATCACCATGGCCGTGATGATGGCCGCGCGGATATTGCCGAGGAAAAGGAACAGGATGGCGATCACCAACACCGCGCCTTCGAGCAGGTTTTTCTTCACCGTATTGATGGCCTTGTCGACGAGCACCGTGCGGTCATACACGGTGACGGCGTGCACGCCTTTGGGCAGGCTGCGGTTGATCTCCACCATCTTCTTGTCGACGGCTTGCGAGACGGCGCGGCTGTTCTGCCCGATCAGCATGAAGACGGTGCCGAGCACCACTTCGCGGCCGTTTTCCGTGGCCGCGCCCGTGCGCAGCTCGCGCCCCAGCACCACGTCGGCCACGTCGCGGATGCGGATCGCCACGCCTTGCACATTGGCGACGACGATGTTGCCGATGTCGCTTTTGGATGCCACCTGGCCCGGCGCGCGTATCAGCAGCTGCTCGCCCTGTTTTTCGATATACCCGGCGCCCACGTTGCTGTTGTTGCGCTCGAGCGCCGTCACCACGTCTTGCAGGCTGATGCCGTAGGCGGCCAGTTTTTCAGGGTAGGGCGCCACCTGGTATTGCTTGGCGTAGCCGCCGATGGCATTGATTTCCGTCACGCCCGTGACGTTGCGCAACTGCGGCTTGATGATCCAGTCCTGGATTTCGCGCAAGTCCGTCGGCGTGTACGGCGTGCCGTCCGGCTTTTTCGCGCCGTCCTGCGTTTCCACCGTCCACAGGTAGATTTCGCCGAGGCCCGTGGAGACGGGGCCCATCTTGGGCGTGATGCCGGACGGCAGGCTTTCCCTGGCTTCCTGCAAGCGCTCGTTGATCATCTGGCGGGCAAAATAAATGTCCGTGCCATCCTTGAAGATCACGGTCACTTGCGACAGGCCATAGCGTGACAGCGAGCGCGTCTGTTCCAGATTCGGCAAGCCGGCCATGGCCGTCTCGATGGGGAAGGTCACGCGCTGCTCGGTTTCCAGCGGCGAATAGCCGGCGGACTGGGTATTGATTTGCACCTGCACATTGGTGATGTCGGGCACGGCGTCGATGGGCAGCTTTTGATAGCTGTAGATGCCGAGGCCAGCCATGGCGGCGACGGCCAGCATCACCAGCCAGCGCTGGTCGATGGCGAAGCGGATCAAGCGTTCAAACATGATGGTTTCCTTTAGTTTGACGTGATCAGTGTTCGTGGCCGGCGGAGTCTTTGCCCAGCTCGGACTTCAGAACAAAACTGCCTTGCGCCGCATACGGCGTGCCGGCTGCCAGGCCCTGCTTGATGTGCGTCAATGTGCCATCGCTGCGGCCCGGCACCACGGGCGTGGCCTGGTAGCCATCTTTCACCTGCACGAAGACGACGGGCTTGTCTTCCACCGTCTGGATGGCCGTGCTGTGCACGGTGACGGGCGCGTCCGCTTCGCCGGACACCACTTCCACCGTGACGAACAGACCCGGGCGCCAGGCCATGTCGGGGTTTTGCAAGCTGATGCGTGCCTTGGCCGTGCGCGTCTGCTCGCCCAGCAAGGCGCCCACGTAGGTGATCGTGCCTTGCGCGCTGGCGTCAAACGCGGACGCTTTCACTTCCGCCTTGCCTCCCATGCGAACGGTGGCCAGGTCTTTCGCCGGCACGGCGATTTCCGCCCACACGGTCGACAGGTCGGAAATGACGAAGATGTTCGCGTCTTCCTTGACGGCCTCGCCCAGGGTGATGTGTTTTTCCAGCACCATGCCATCGAACGGCGCGCGGATCTCATAGCGGTTCAGCGGACCTTTGCTGGTACTCGTGGCGCCCAGCGCGCTGAGCTTTTGCTGCGCGTTCTGCACGGCGATTTCCGCTTCGCGCCACGCCTGCTGCGCCTGCAGATAATCCTGTTCGGCCGAAATTTTCTCGCGCCACAGTTTTTCTTCGCGCTCATACATGGAGCGGGCCAGCGACAAGCGCCGCTGCGCCGACAGCAGCGCGCTGCGCTGTTCCGACAATTCCGTGCTGGCGATGACGGCCAGCACTTGTCCCTTCTTGACTAGCTGGCCCAGGTCCGCCTGCACCGTTTCGACCACGCCGGCCAGGCGCGGCACGACGTGGGCCGTGCGGTCTTCATTGAACCGGATTTCACCGGGCAAGGCGACCGTCGTCTTGATGCGGCCAGGCGCAGCCGTGGCGATGACGACGCCGGCTGCCTTGCTTTGCGCCGCCGTCAATTCCAGCTTGCCTTCCACTTCTTCGTGGCCGTGTTCGTCTTTCTTTTCCGCATGTGCTTCCGCCTTGACGGCAGGGGCCGAAGGGGCGCTGGACTTGCCGGTGCCGAGGATCAGAAAGGCCAGCACGATGCCGGCGGCCGCGATGGAAGCGATGGCGACCGCCTGTTTTTTGTTGAGTGTGATGTTCATGGATGGTGTTCCTTACAGGGAGGCGGGGGCGCCCAGCAGGCGTTCGATGTCGGCGGCGGCGTGTTGCGCTTCCGTCAGCGCGCGCAGGTATTGGTTTTTGGCTTGCAGCAAGGTGCGCTGGGCATCGAGCACGTCGAGGAAGGCGAACTTGCCGAACTCGAAACCTTTGCTGGCCGCGTCATAGGCGCTTTGGGCACCAGGCAAGATGTCCTGGCGCAAGCTTTCCACGTCGAGCCGGGCCGTGGCCAAGCGTTCGGTGGCGGCGGCCACGTCCGTTTGCACGGCGATGCGGGCGGCGGCCAGCTCGTCGCTGGCCTTGTCGCTGCGGCGCAGGGCGTCGAGTTTGTTACCCGCATTGCGGTCGAACAGGGGCAGCGGCAGGGCCAGGCCGATGATGGCCTGGTTGCGGCCCAGCTCTTCCGAGCGCTTCATGCCGATGCTGATGGTGACGTCGGGCGTGGCGCGCCGCTGTTCCACGTCCAGCATGGCTTGCCGCTGGGCCAGCGCGCTTTGCGCCTGGCGCACGGCCGGCGCCTGGGCCAGGCGCGCCGCCAGTTCGCTTGCCGGTGGCAGCGCCGGCAAGGTTTCCAGCCGTCCTTCCGCGACGCTGAAGCGTGGCGTGGCGTTGCCCCACAGGGCGGTCAGGCGCTTACGCGCGCTGGCCAAGGTGCTGCGGGCCAGGTTCAGTTCCAGCCGCACGCTCGCTTCGGCGACCCTGGCGCGCGTTTCCTCGACGGGCGAAGCCTTGCCGGCCGTTACCCTGCGCGCCGTGATGTCGCTGGCGCGCGCGGCCAGGGCCTGTGCGCTGTCGGCCAGGCGCAAGCCTTCCTGCGCGGCCAGCACGTCGACAAAGGCACTCGTGACGGCGGCGCGCGTGTCGGCTTGCTGCATTGACAGGCCCGCTTGCGCCAGGTCTGCGCCGCGCTGGGCAACGGCGGCGCGCGCACCGCGCTTGCCGCCCAGTTCGATGAGCTGGTTCAGTTGCACGGTGGTGCTGCGCGTGGCGCGCCGCGTGTCTTCCAGCACGGTTTGCAGTTCCGGATTGGGCAGGGCGCGTGCCTGTTGCAGGGCGCCGCCCTGCGCCGCCAGTTCATGGCGGGCGGCGGACAGGGTGGCGTTGCCGCGCTCGGCCAGCGCCAGTGCGGCGGGCAGGGTCAACGGTGCGGCGGGTTCCACGCCAGATTGCGCGTGGACAAGGTTGCCGGCCAGCAGGCCAGCGGATAGCAAGAAAATGAATCGGTACATCGAATTCTCCAAAAGCATGGAAAAGAATTCGACGGGACGCGCAGGCCTGCGCCTGACTTACTGCGATAAGTGATTGAAACGTCCCGTCGGCCTAGATGGCCGACGACCAGTCAGGGCGCTTGGGAGCGTCCGGGATGTGGGAAGCGTAAAAGAAGGGGGAGGTGTCCGCGTTGACGGACGCCGTGTCGCCGACGGGCAGGCTGGAGCCGGCTGGCAGCCACGCATGGCCGATGCCGTGGCAGACGTTGCAGTCGCTGTGCGGCTGGCCTTTTTTCTGCTGGTCCGCCACTTTTTTGTCGCCGGCAGGCTGCTTGTCCGCATCTGCCTTGTGCTGGTGGCTGTGGTGACCCAGGTGCTGCGCCGCCTTGCCTTCCTCGTGCAGGCAATACGCGCTCGCCGCGGCCCAGGACATCTGGAGCGGAAGCACGAACAGCAGAAAAATGAGGAAGAATCGGCGCATGGTGACGGCTATTGTACAGAAAGAAAGAAGGCCGTGCCCATGTCAGCGCGGCTGGGCGCGCCACGCCTTCAGCTGCGCGGCGATGGCCTTGCCCTGGAACAGTTGCGGCTCGGAATGCTCTTCCGCCTCCATGCCGCCTTCGTTAAAGTCGGCCGCTTCGCGCGCCTGCACCAGCACTTTGGCCTTGTCGAACGCTTCGGCAAAGCCAGCGCTCTTCGGCAAGGCTTCCTTGAAATACGCTTCGCTGAAATACGTAAAATCGTTCTGGTCGTCGCAGCCGAACGAGGTGCGGTCGCTGCGCGCGGCCGTGATGATGAGGGTATTGTCATCTTTTAAGGGCGCAATGAATCCGCCCGCATAGCAGGCCGAGATCACGATGACTTTCCAGCGGATGCCGCTGTGCTTGAGCATGGACGCCAGCTCCTGCGCGGGCAGGCTGTGCAAGTCCATGCCGTTTTGCGCCAGCGCCAGTTCGTGCTCGGGCGAGCCGTGGCTGGTGAGGAACAGAAACAGGATGTCGTTGGCCTTGTCCATCTTGGCGCCCAGCGCGTCGAGGCTGGCGGCGATGCTGGTGCGCGTGGCCATCGGCTGCTGGGCCACCGTGTTGCGGCTGTTGACCAGCATCAAGGAGCGGCCCACGGTACCGTAATCGCGGTCGAACTGGCGCTGCACGAAGGCCGTTTCGCGGTGGAACACTTCCTGCGCGCCATCGCCGGCCACGCCCAGCAGGTACAGATTGATTTTCTTTGCCGCATCGCGCGGCGCGATGCGGGCCAGGGCGCCGTCGAGCAGGCTGCGCTGGTTGTACAGGGCCAGTTCGATATTGTCGCGCGTGAGCTTGTCCAGGGCAGGGTCGTCCAGCTGGCCTTCCGTCCAGTTGCCGCTGTCTTCGCGCCGGCCGTCCGCTTGCGCCACGGCGTAGCGCAGCACGCCCTTGCCGTCGAACTGGCCATTCTTGAAGCCGCCCCGGTATTCGTCGCCGTCGGCCGTGCGCAGCACGCCTTCACCTTCGAATTTCCAGTCTTTCAGCTCGCCTTCGTAGTGGATGCCGTCGCTGGTGGTGACCTTGGCCTTGCCCTGCACCTGGCCCTGGACGAAGTCGCCTTCGAAGACGGTGCCGTCCGTGTCGGTCAGCTTGCCGGCGCCGTGCGGGCGCCAGTGCTTGAAATGGCCTTCGAAGGTGGCGCCATCGGCGCCCTGGAAGCGGCCTTGTCCCTCGAAGCTGCCCTTGACGAAGCTGCCCGCATAAATCTCGCCCTTGGGCGAGGTGTAGCGGCCGATGCCATCGAAAGCGCCCTGGCGGAAGGCGCCTGTGTATTCGACGCCGGACGCCTGGCGCAGCTTGCCCTGGCCGGAAAACACGCCGCGCGCGAAGCC
The DNA here is from genome assembly GCF_059617945.1 of Janthinobacterium sp. BCJ23. NCBI lineage: Bacteria > Pseudomonadati > Pseudomonadota > Betaproteobacteria > Burkholderiales > Oxalobacteraceae > Janthinobacterium > Janthinobacterium sp. BCJ23. The sequence continues at coordinate 208,957 of NZ_JCAQAW010000008.1, forward strand.
CCCTTCGTAAAACGCGCCGCTCGCGTATTCGAGCCGGCCCTGGCCATGCATCTTGCCCGCGACGAGGGGGCCGAAATAGCGTCCGCCATCGGCCGTTTCCGCCGCCGGCGCCTTGGCTGGCGCGGCGCACAGCGGCGGCATGCCCAGCGCGGCAAAGGCCAGCAGGCCGGCGAGGGTATAGGGACGAAGCGAGGCGCGTAGCGTGGCGGTCATGAGGACAGTCTGGTCTGTAGGAAGGGGCCTAGTCTGCCACTGTATTGCCAGCGTGGCAAATGTGCGCGTGGCGTGTGTTGCTCTGCCTCAAGGCAAGATTCTCCGTTTTATGCCGTGCCAAGGCCGGGCTGAACTGATAATATTGATTTTCAGAACATATACTTGCACAAGGTACATAGTCACCCATGGAAAGCCGCCTCAGCCGTCTGGAAGCCGTTCAAACCGTGTTGCTGGAGATCGGGCAGCGCTCGAGCACCTGCAGCGATATCAGCGAATTCCTGCAGGCGGTGCATGCGGCGCTGGGACGCATCATGTATGCGGCGAACTTTTACGTGGCGCTCAGCGACCATGACGACGGTCTCGTGCGCTTTCCCTATTTTGTCGATGAATTCGACGCCGCGCCCGACCCGGACGAGGGCGTGCGCCTGGCCAGCGCCGCGCAGTCGCCCACGGCATGGGTCATCGTCAACCGCAAGCAGCTGGTGATGACGGCCGACGACGACGCCATGCGCGCCATCGGCGGCGGCGCCTGGGGCGGCGGCACGGAGGCCGAGCACTGGATAGGCTGTCCGCTGCTGGACCAGCAGCACCAGGTGCTGGGCGCCATCGTCATCCAGAGCTATGACGCGCAGCACCGCTTCAGCCTGGAAGACCAGGCCCTGTTCGCGCTGATCGCCACCCACGTGTCGAGCGCCCTGCAAGGCATGCAAAGCATGGACCGGCTGGAAAAGGCGGTGCAGGAGCGCACGGCCCTGCTGGCGCACGAGGTGGCCGAGCGGCGCCGCGCGGAAAACCTCCAGCATGCGCTGTATGAAATCGCCAACCTGTCGGCGCAGGCGGCCGACGCGACGACCCTGTATGCGCGCCTGCACGCCATCATCAGCGAGCTGGTGACGGCCAAGAATTTCCTGATCGCCCTGTACCACCCGGACAACAAGGACATCACGATCCCGTATTTCGTCGACGAGAAGGATGCGCAGGCGCCCGTGAAACGCTTTCATTACGGCATCGGCATGAGTTCGTACGTGCTGGCGCGGCGCAAGGCTTGCCTGCTCGATGCCAGCAGCTATGCGGCGCTGGTGGCCAGCGGCGAGATGGACGAGCCGCTGGGCAATGTCGGTATCGCCAGCTGGATGGGCGCGCCCATGCTGCTGGGCGAGCGCAAATATGGCGTGATCATCGTACAAAGCTACGACGAATCCGTCGTGTATGGCCAGGCGGAACTGGACGTGCTGGCCTTCATGGCCAGCCATGTGGCCGTGGCGATGGCCCGCATCCAGGCCGACAGCGCCATGCGCCAGGCCAAGGAAGCGCTGGAAGAGCAGAACGCGGCCCTGAACAGCGCCCTGAGCGCCTTGCAGGAAGCGCAGTCGGAACTGGTGCGCCAGGAAAAGCTGGCGTCCCTGGGGCGCCTGGTGGCGGGCGTGGCGCATGAAATCAATACGCCGCTGGGTATTTGCGTCACGGCCACCAGCCACCTGGTGCAGGAATTGAAACTCACGCGCGAAGACTTGGAAGGCGGCCAGCTCGACGAGGACGGCTTGCGGCAATTCTTCGACATCATCGACCAGACCCTGCGCATCATGACGACGAACACGCAGCGCGCCGCGGCGCTGGTGCGCAGCTTCAAGCAGGTGGCCGTGGACCAGTCGTCGGACGAATTGCGCAGCTTTAATTTGCGCAAATACCTCGATGAAGTCCTGCTGTCCCTGCAGCCCAAGCTCAAGGGCAAGCCGGTCAAAGTGGAGATCGACTGCGCGCTCGAGGTGCAGCTGCGCAGCTATCCGGGCGCCGTCTCGCAGATCGTCACGAACATGGTGGTCAATTCACTGGTGCATGGCTTTGCCGAAGGCGAGCCGGGCAAGATCAAGCTGTCCGCCAGGACGGCGGGCGACATGCTGGAACTTGACTACAGCGACGATGGCATGGGCATGGACAGCGCCACCCTGGCACAGCTGTTCGACCCCTTTTTCACGACGAAGCGGGGCTCGGGCGGCAGCGGACTTGGCGCGCATATCCTCTACAACCTGGTGACGGGGCCGCTGGGAGGGACGGTGAAGGTGGTTAGTGCGCCAGGCATGGGATTGCATTACAAGATACGCTTCCCATTAGAACCACGTAGGTCGGATTAGCGCTTGCGCGTAATCCGACGCCGGCGGCTAAAAACGGCGGGCCGGAGACGCGGGCCTGAGAAAATACCGATGGCGGCGTTGCAGCTCCTTGCCGTACATGCGTACTGTCTGCGTCGCTGCGCCTTGCCCTCGACATTTTTCAGGCCCGCTTGGCCCGGAACGCCCATGTTGGGGGCTTGGGCCGAAGCGTATTTTTCTGGCGTGCGTATCGATTCGGGGGGCACTTGGCTCTTTGATGAACCGCGTAATCTGGCGCCGTCGGCGGCGCCAACAATGTTGTCGGATTACGCGCAAGCGCTAATCCGACCTACTAGTCGGGGAAACGCTTGTTCAGTGCCAGCGCTTCATCCAGATTCGCAATCAGCAACTCCACATACTGCGGATCGAGGTGGCTGCCGCTCACTTCGCGCAGGTAGCTGACCACGCGCTCCAGGGGCCAGGCGTCCTTGTAGCAGCGCTTGTGCATGAGGGCGTCGAAGACGTCGGCGACGGCGGCGATGCGTGCGTATTTGTGGATGTTTTCGCCGACGAGACCTTGCGGGTAGCCGCTGCCGTCGAATTTTTCATGGTGCTGGTGGGCGATCACGGCCGCTGCCTTCAGGAGCGGGCGCTGCGAGCCGTCGAGGATGGACATGCCTACCGTCGGATGCTGCTTCATGATTTCCCATTCGGCCGCATCGAGCTTGCCCGGTTTGAGCAGCACGGCGTCGGGGGTGGAAATCTTGCCGATGTCGTGCATGGGCGCCGCGTGACGCAGCACCATGGTTTCCTCTTCCGACATGCCGGACGCCTGCGCCAGCAGCTGGCACACTTCGGCCATGCGGCGCACGTGGTTGCCGCCTTCGTGCGAGCGCGATTCGACCACGTCGCCCAGGCGCAAGATCAGCTCGGCCTGGGTATCGGTGATTTCCTGCGTCAGCAGGATGTTGTCGAAGGCGATGGCCACGCCCGAGCAGAATACTTCCAGCAATTGTGCGTCGAGGTCGGAAATTTCTTCCACGCCTTTTAGCACCAGCAAGGACGCCTTGCCGCTGCTGTTCGGGAAATAGCCGACATAGGTGTCGCCATGCAGGCGCGAAATCTTGTTGCTCTTGGCATCGTCCAGCTGCGACAGCAGGGACGGGCTGAGGATGCCGCCATCGGCTTCATGGTCGCCGATCTGCGCGAGGATTTCATAGTCCTGCTCGCCCGTGATGGCGCTGGCGCCGCGCAGGCGCAGCAGCATGCTCGTTTCCAGGCGCAGCAGGGCGACGACTTGCTGCAGCAGGCCGCTGGCGAAGTCGCGCAGGTTGCGCTGCTTGAAGATGTGCGCCGAGGCGGCGATGACGCGTTCCAGGCCTTCGCGGTAATGGAGCTGGGCCTGGCGCGCCTCTTCCACCTTCATGATGTCGCGGTAGGCGCGCAGGGCGGCAAAGGTGGTGGTGAACAGCTTGGTGCGGTCCAGTTCCGTCTTTTCCTTGTAGTCGTTGATGTCGTAGTTGACGATCACGCGTTCTTCCGGCGCCTGTCCCGGCTGCCCAGTGCGCAGCACGATGCGCGTAAACTGGTTGCCCAGGTCTTCGCGCATCCAGCGCGCCACTTCCAGGCCGCTGTCTTCGCGTTCCATCACCACGTCGAGGAAGACGAGCGCGATGCCTTCTTCGCGCGCCAGCACCTGCTTGGCTTCGGCGCCGCTGTACGCGTGCACGAAGCTCAGCGCGCGGCCTTCGAGGCGGAAACGGCTCAGCGTCAGTTTGGTGATGTCGTGGATGTCGGGTTCATCATCGACGAGCAGGACTTTCCAGGGAGGTAACTTGGGCGATGCTGAAGACAAAAATGACATAAGGGCAAGTTCCGCTAAAAGGCATAACTGACGCAATGCTGAGACGCCCGCGCCAGGAATTCCTGTGCGCCATGACCGGCGTTGCGCGTTTTTCGGGCGCATTTTGTCGATTGTAGACTGACAGCTAAGTATTAACAATAAGCAAGAACAATTGACTAAAATCATGCAACACACGTGCTAAAAAAGCACTTTAAATCCGTGCCGCCGACACTATCTATACTTTATCGCTTAGGCAACTATATTTTCAAGACAATACTTTGTTTTAATTAATATTGCTAATGAATCTGCAAAAAAGTGGCGGCCGGTCTTGTCAGAGTTGCCGTAGGAAAAGGTAACAAGGTATGAATTTCGCTTTGAACGGCGGCGCATGGGGGTATAGTGAATCGGATAAAAAGTGGCTCATGCGCCACCCATATTTTTCCTGAAAGGATTACATCATGAAAAAGAAGACAACGCGCGCCCTGATCGCCGGCCTGGCCTTGCTGGCCAGCAGCGCGGCCTGGGCAGGAACCGAAGTGCATTTCAGCAAACCGGATCAATTCACGGATGTGCCGTTCGACCCGCACGAACGGGAAGACGTACTGAAGGAGCTGACCCGGCATTTCGAGAAGCTGGGTACGGCGCTGCCGCCCGGGCGGACCTTGAAAATCGACGTCACGGATGTGGACCTGGCGGGACGTGAAAATCCTTCGCTGCGTGCCGGCCATGATATCCGCGTCATGAATGGCCGGGTCGACTGGCCGCGCATGCGCCTGCAGTATGTGCTGGAACAGGATGGCAAGGTCATCAGCAGCGGCAATGCGGCCCTGTCCGATATGTCATACCTGAGCCGCATCAATCCTTACTTCAGCAATGAAAAGTTGCGCTATGAAAAGCTGATGATCGATGACTGGTTTTCCGATACCTTTGGCGTCAAGGTGAAGCGCCACGCGCGCAAGTAGTGAGCAAGTAGTAAATCAGCGCAGGTAAGCGCCTTCGATGCGCGCCAGCTCGCCGCTCTGCCGCATGGCGAGCAGGGCGGCATTCATCTTCTCGATGAAATCGGCCTTGTAGGCGGGCGTGTTGCGCGCGCTGTAGGCGATGTAGGTGGCTTCTGATGACAATTCCAGCACTTCGCGCAATTGAAAGCCGTAGCCGGCCAGTTCCTCTTGAAGCTGGCGCGCCGTGTGGCGTGCCGCGCCGCGGTCGCTGGCGTAGCAATCGATGCGCCGCAGGGCCAGTTTCTTCAGGTTCGCTTCATTCCCCTTGGCCGCTTCCAGGCGCAGCAGCCCCTGGCGGGCTGGCGCCATCAACTTTTCCGACAGCAAAAAACCCGTGTTGACTCCAATGGTCAGACCCGCAAAGTTGGTCGGGAAGTGCGTGCGCGGCGTGCGCATGACGGCGTCATGGCAAAACAGCACCACCGATTCGCGGTGCAGCACGGCCGAATATGGTTGCACGTACGAGCGTTCCGTCTTGCGTCCGGGCGGAAACAGGCCGAAAACCTGGCCTTTTTCCAGCGCGTCGAGCCCCCGTTTCCAGGGACGCGGCTGCAATTCCAGCCGGTAGCCGGGCATCGCGCCCGCCGCCTGGCGCAGGATGTCGATATACATGCCCTTGAAGACACCGTTTTCCACATAGCTGTACGGCGCGTAGTCATCATCGCCGTACAGCGTGACGGTTTGCGGCGCGGCCAGGGCGCATGGCAAGACGCCCAGCAACGCCAGGGCCAGGCACAGTCTTGCCGTTATTGCTGATTGCATGCCGCTCCAGAATTAATTATCTTCCTGGCAAGGATACAGCATGGCGGCATCGAGCTGCTGTCAATCGATCCAGTTCACCTGCGGGAACTTGCTGCCGAACTCTTCCGGCATAGGCACGACCTGGCTGCGCTTGTAGTTGAAGAAGACAAAGCCGGACTTGGCCATCGCGATCAGGGTGTTGTCGCGCGGGCGCGTGATGCGGAAGGTGATGTCGCCGCCATACTTGTTGAAATCCATGACACCCACTTCGAACAGCAGCTGGTCGCGCGCATGGGCTTCGGCGCGGTAGGTGGTGGCCAGGTCGGTGACGATGATGCCGGTGCCGTCCGCTTCGATGTCGCGCACGCCATATTCGAACAGGAAGCGGGCGCGCGCCTCGGAAATCATGGAAATCATGGAATCGTTGCCGAGATGGTTGCCGGCGTTGATGTCCGTCGTGCGTACCGTCAGTTGCGAGGAATAGCAGTACTGGTCTTCGGGAAATTCAAGTTTCAAACGGGCCATGGTGTTCTCTTGGGCTGGTGCGCAGGGCGCGGCGGAAAAATCCAATTCTAGCCGGTTCCCCGCGCTCCGTCGAAAAACGCCGCCTCAGGCGTGCGTCGCCATGACTGCTTGCACATGCTCATTGGCCCACCTTATTGGCCCACCTTTTTGCGTACGCTTATTTACGTACAATCTTGTACACCTTGCCCGTGCCGCTCAGCATGTACAGCTCGTTTTGCGCATCCTGGCCGAACGACAGGATGTTGCCCACGTTCGTGATGCCCCAGTCTTTCACGGCCGATGCCGTGCCATTGCTGTAGCTGAAACTCTTCAGCCAGGCGCTGCAGTAATCCGAATACAGGTATTGCCCCGTCAGTTCCGGCAAGGCCGCTCCCCGGTACACATAGCCGCCCGTGATCGAACAGCCGTTGGCCGTATCGTTGTTGTACGTGATGGCGGGCAATACCAGCCCTGCCTGGTTGCAGCTGGTGCTGTTGTAGCACTGCGTGCCTTCCATGATGTTCCAGCCATAGTTGTTGCCCGCCTGACCCACGGGGCGCACGTCGACTTCTTCCAGGTTGGCCTGGCCCACGTCGGCGATGTACAGCAGCTGGGCTGGCACGTCGAAGGCATAGCGCCACGGGTTGCGCAAGCCGTAGGCCCAGATTTCAGGACGCCCGCCTGCCGTGGCAAACGGGTTGCCCGGCGGAATGGCGTACGGCTGGGCGGCGCTGCTGGCGTTGACGTCCAGGCGCAGCAGCTTGCCCAGCAGGACATTCGTGTTTTGCGCGTTGCGTGGCGGGTCGCCCGCGCCGCCGCCATCGCCCGTGCCCGCATACAGATAGCCGTCCGGCCCAAAGCTGAGCAGGCCGCCATAATGGTTGCTGAACGTGGGGTGGGGAATCGTCAGGATGGTCAGCGCCGACAGGGGATCGGCCATGTTGGCGTTGCCGGCCGACACCTGCCGGCGCTCGATGACGATATCGCCGGCCAGGTTGGTGTAATACAGGAAGAAATAGCCATTGCTGGCGTATTGCGGATGGAAGGCCATCGACAGCAAACCCCGTTCGCCGCTGGTGGTGGTGAGCGTACTGATGTCGAGGAAGGGCGTGGCCAGCAGAGTGCCATTCTGCACCACGCGGATGCGGCCGGCCCGTTCGAGGATGAACAAACGGTTGTCGCCGGGCGGCGCCGTGAGGAAGATGGGCACGCTCAAGCCGCTGGCCACCTCCTGCAGGCCCAGGGTCAGCGGCGTGGCCGCCGCATACAGGACGCTGGCGCTGGCCGTCGCCCCCGCGTTGACTTGCACCTGCTGCGTGACGGGCGTGGGCGCCAGCGGTCCCGTGCCTTGCGCCACGTTGGCGGCGTTGAGCGTATAGGCGCCGGGCGCCAGATCCGTGAGCGTGGCGCTCGCCGTCAATGTCTTGCTGTAGGACGCAGGTCCCGTCACCGTGACGGCGCCCGCCACGCCGGCCGGCAAGCCGCCGATGCTGACCATCAGGCTGCCGGTGGTGGGGCCAGGCGCAGGGTCGTCATCGTCGCCGCCGCCACAGGCGGCCAGCAGGGCCAAACAGCATGCCAGCAGCAGGGCCAGCCAGGGCCGGGGAAAGCGGGAAAAGATATGGCGCATGTCGGTCTCCTGCGGGAACGGCGCAACGGCGGCTCAATCGGGGAGCCTGTGCCAAGAATGCGCGTCTTTGTGCCTGTAGGTTTGCGTTGGCGCAAACGTGCGGCGCCATCGGACAAATGCGCCGCGTTTTCAGACAAGCGCGTGGCCAGCCGCGCCATCGCGCCTGCCGGCGCCCGATAATGGCGCATCTGAAACCGAGCAGGAATGACACACATGAAAACCAAAGCCGCGATTGCCTGGAAGGCGGGCGCCCCGCTGACCATCGAAGAAGTCGACCTGGCCGGCCCGCGCGCCGGCGAAGTGCTGGTCGAACTGAAAGCCACGGGCATTTGCCATACCGATTACTACACCTTGTCCGGCGCCGATCCGGAAGGCATCTTCCCTGCCATCCTCGGCCATGAAGGCGCCGGCGTCGTCGTCGACGTGGGCCCGGGCGTGACGATCCTGAAAAAGGACGACCACGTCATCCCGCTGTACACGCCGGAATGCCGCCAGTGCAAGTTCTGCCTGTCGCAAAAGACGAATCTGTGCCAGGCCATCCGTTCCACGCAGGGCCGCGGTCTGATGCCGGACGCGACCAGTCGCTTCTCGCTCAATGGCCAGCCCCTGTTCCATTACATGGGCACGTCCACGTTCTCGAACTACATCGTCGTGCCGGAAATCGCCTTGGCGAAGATCCGCGAAGACGCGCCATTCGACAAGGTGTGCTACATCGGCTGCGGCGTGACGACGGGCGTGGGCGCCGTCTTGTTCTCGGCCAAGGTGGAAGCGGGTGCCAATGTGGCCGTGTTCGGCCTGGGCGGCATCGGCCTGAACGTGATCCAGGCGGCGAAAATGGTCGGCGCCGACAAGATCATCGGCATCGACATCAATCCGGCGCGCCAGGCCATCGCGCGCAAGTTCGGCATGACGCATTTCATCAACCCGAACGAAGTGGAAAACGTCGTCGACGCCATCGTGCAGCTGACGGACGGCGGCGCCGATTATTCGTTCGAATGCGTGGGCAACACCAACTTGATGCGCCAGGCGCTCGAGTGCACGCACAAGGGCTGGGGCAAGTCCTTCATCATCGGTGTCGCGGCGGCGGGCCAGGAAATTTCCACCCGTCCATTCCAGCTGGTGACGGGGCGCGAATGGCGCGGTTCGGCCTTCGGCGGCGCGCGGGGACGCACGGACGTGCCGAAAATCGTCGACTGGTATATGGAAGGCAAGCTCAATATCGACGACCTGATCACGCACCGCTTGCCGCTCGAACGCATCAATGAGGGTTTCGACCTGATGAAGAGCGGCGAATCGATCCGTTCCGTCGTGTTGTATTAATTTTATCGGACTGTACTCATTGCGCAACACATGACGGACGGGGCAGGGCGGCACGCTGTACTTCGCTGCCTGCCCCTGCTAGTGTGAAGACATCCGCCTTGCTTTGGGAGCCGTCCATGTTTGCCACTGCCTATCTCGCGACCTTGCGCCGCATGCTGCCCGTCTTCCTTGGCGCGGCCCTGTCTTCCCTGCTGGCCTTGTGGTGGAGCAATGCCGCCAGCCTTGCCACGCCCGCCATCTGGCTGGCGCTGCTGGCCACCTATCTGCTGTGCGCACTCCTGTTTACACCGCTGGCCCGGCAGAGCCGCCAGTTGGCCACGCGCCACGTGCGTCACGGCAAGCCGCGCTGACCTGCTAGCGCGCCGTGCTGGAAAAGCGCTCGCGGTAATCGCGCGGCGTGATGGCGAGTTTCTTTTGAAACAGGCGGCGCAGCCTGTCCTCGCTATGCAAGCCCGCCTGCACGGCCACCTGTTTTAAGGAAGACACATTGTCTTCCAGCAAACGGCGCGCCACTTCGAAGCGGGCCGTGTCGATGAATTCCGTGGGGCTGGTGCCCGTTTCGCGCTGGAACACGCGCGTAAAATTGCGCTCGCTCATGGCCAGTCTGGCCGCCAGCAGCGGCACGGTGAGTTCTTCGGCAAGATGCTCCATGATCCAGCCCTGCAACTGGCGGATGGTCGGATGCGTCGTCATCTGGCTCGACAGGTGCACGGAAAACTGCGACTGGCCGCCGGGCCGCTTCAAATACACGACCAGGTCGCGCGCCACTTCCAGCGCGATATCGCGGCTGAAATCGTCTTCCACCAGGGCCAGCGCCAGGTCGATGCCGGCCGTCACGCCAGCCGACGTCCAGAATTTCCCTTCCCGCACGAAAATCGCATCGGCATTGACCTGTATCAATGGATAGCGCTGGCGCAGGCTGTCCACGGCGCTCCAGTGCGTGGCGGCACTCTTGCCGTCGAGCACACCGGCTTCGGCCAGGAAGAAGCAGCCCGTACACAGGGCCGCCAGGGTATCGATGCGCGGCGCCGCTTCGGCCACCCAGGCGGCGAGCGCGGGGATGTCCTGCAAGACTTGCTCGACGTGATGGCAGCCGACGATGACGGCCAAGTCGGGCAGGCGGCTGGCGTCGAGCGCCTTGCTCGCGTGCAGCGACATCAGCGTGTCCGATTCGACCAGGCCGATGGCCGTCGAGGCGATGCGCACGTCGTAGCCGCCGGGCAGCTTGCGCAGGCGCAGATGGGTGTTGGCATAGTCAAACACCTTCATGGCGCCGATGGCTTCGAGCGCCTTGAAGCCGGGATAGACGATGATGTCGACTGTGCGCAGGGGAAATTCTTTGGGGCTTTGCTTGATCATGCGATATGCGCGAGGGGGATAAATACTGCCATAATGCAACAACAGCGATGGCGTAGGTTAGCATGAAATAATCGGCGCGCCCGCTGGCTACCTACCCATCGGATTCCTGAATATCGTGCGCTTACTCCACTTTTTTGCCGCCCTGACATTGCTGCTGGGCTCATCCCTTGCCCACGCGGCCACGCTCAACTTCAATGGCGGCGCCGTCAGCGGCTGCGGCCTGAGCCAGGACGGTTTGCAATACACGTGCGCCTCGCTGGCGCTCGGTTCTACCGACGTCATCGTCATCGGCAGCGCGTATGGCGTGACAGTCAACAGTTCCTTGTCGATGAGCTACAACCAGGGCTTGACGATGAGCGGCAATGCCGCGCTGACGGTCAAGGGCAATCTCGACATCAAGGACATCAATCCGCCGAACCTGAAGGTGACGGGCGGAAACCTGACAGCCGAGGGCGGCACTTTCTTCCTGGGCGCGCAGGAACAGACGATTACGGCGAATATCTCCGCCACGACCATCAAGATGGGCTCGAACAACGTCACGGTGACGGGCAGGATCAGCGCCAAGGGGCCGGTGGAAATCGCCTCGGGTTCGGTCATCAACGGGCCCATCAGCGGCACCATCGTCAATATCCTGGCCGCCAATACCCGCATCCAGGGCGATATCACGGCGACCACTTCGCTGACCATCGGTTCCGGCAGCCAGGTGACGGGCAACCTGAAATCGCCGACGATCGACTTGAAGGCGTCCGGCCTGCTCGTCACGGGCGACGTGGAAGCCAGCAATTCCTTGTCGATCGCCTCGGGCAACGGCATCAAGGGCAATGTGGACGCCGGCGAGGTAACGCTCGACTCGTCCAACGCCTATATCACGGGCAACGCCAAGGTCGACCACATCACTCTGGGCTGGCAGGGCCGGGTGCAGCAAACCATCACCTGCAAAACCTATACACCGTCGTATCCGTGCAGCTGCGTGACGAACAACAGCGGCTGGGCTTTCAATGAACCGATGGGTCCAAAGTGCGGGCCGGGTACGCAGGCGGGGCCCCACCATTTCCAGATCGAGCATTCGGGCAATGCCCTGACGTGCGCGCCGCAGACGGTGACGGTGACGGCATGCGCGGATGCCGCCTGCAGCGCCAAGTACACGAACGGCGTGAATGTCACTGTCAGCCCTGGCGGCACGGCGACGCAGATAGGCAACACCGGCGTGGCGACGGCCAGCGTGCGCCAGTACACGGCCGGCACGGCCACCCTGAGCCTGACGAGCGTGCCCGGTACCACGGGCGCGCTCGTATGCAAGCGTGCTTCGGACAACAGCAGCAGCTGCGACATGAGCTTTGCGGCGACAGGCTTGACGGTCACTCCCGTCAATCATGTTTCTGCCAAGCTGCAATCGTTCAGTATCAGCGCCGTGCAGGCGCCCCCCAGTTCGACCCCGCAAGCTTGCGTGCCCCTGTTCAAAAGTACCAGCAAGAACCTGAATCTCGCTTGCAGCTATGGCAATCCCGCCAGCGGCACCCTGCCTGTTTTCGTGCAGGGAACCGGGGCGCTCGTGCCACTGGCATCGAACAGCACCAGCGCCTGCGGCACGGCGGGCGCGAACGTCAACCTGGCGTTCAACGACCAGGGCGTCGCCACCGCCATCATGTCGTATGCGGACGTGGGACAGCTGAATTTGAAGGCCACCTATACGGGGTCGGCCACAACCGGCGACGCCGGCTTGAGCATGACGGGCAGTGGCAAGGTTACCGTCGTGCCGGCCTCGTTCAGCGTCGTTGCCATCGCCAACCCCCAGCGCGCGGGCGCGCCTGTGGCGGTCAGCATGAGTGTGCTCAATAGTGTGGGCGCCGTGACGCCGAACTTCGGCAATGAAAAGCCGGCGGAGACGGTGCTGCCTTCGCTGTCCAGCCTGGTCAAGCCGACGACCAGCGAGATCGCCGCGCCGGACACACCAGCCAAGCCGGCCATGCAGGGTGGCGTGGTCTTCACGAATGGCAGCGTTGTCAGCAGCGACATGAACTGGCCGGAAGTGGGCACCATCACCATCGCTTTCAATCTGGCCAACCCCAACGGCTACCTGGATGCCAACCTTGCTGTGCCGGCCTTGCCCAAGGCTTCGGGCGTGAGCGGGGAGGTGCAGTTTATCCCGCACCACTTCATTACGGAACTGGTGAAAACCGGCGCTCCCGCCGGCATCGCCACGCCGTGCGCCGCACCGCTCACCTGCGCCAACGACGGGGAAAAAGGCCGCTACGCTTACTCGGGGCAGGCGATAGGCATGCGTGTGACGGCGCGCGCCTTGGGCGGGACGCCGACCAAAAACTATGACGACCGCGTCCCGAGCGTCCTGGCGCCCGTGCTGCTCGAAGGCCTCGATGCGGCCACGGGCACGATTTCCTTTCCGCCGAGTACCCCCGATGGCAGCAGCCGGCTTACCGATGGCAAGAAGGCGCAGACCACCATCACCGGCGTGGCGCCCGCGAAATTCACCCTCGGCGTTGCCCTTCCCATGGTCGCCTACCGTTTTCCGGGCAAGGCCGGCGTGCCGCTGAAGGTGGCGCCTACCGACGTGCGCTTGCGCGCCAGCAGCACCTATCCCGGCGGCGCCGTCGTCAGCTCAAGCTCGGCATTGATACAGAACGAGGCACGGATGACCGTGCTGTCGGGGCAATGGATGGTGCCCCACGGCTATGGCTCCGAATTGCTGCCAGTCAGGCTGGCCGTGCAAGTCCAGTACTGGAACGGCACGAAATGGGTCACGAATCTGCTTGACAACGTCAGTGCCTTGAACAAGTCGGACGTGTTGTTTGTCAATTGCAAGAAAACGCTGGACTGCGGCAAGCTGGCCGTTGATGACCGGATATACACCGTCACGCAAGGCGCACTGCCGCAAACCAATCTCCTGACCTTGCTGGCGCCCGGCGCCGGCAAGGCCGGCAGCGTGGATGTTTCCGTGGGCAGCCATCCCTACCTGGCCAGCACTGTGGGCACCGTCGTCTTCGGTGTCTTCAAATCGGGTCCCGTGATTTACCTGCGCGAGATGTATTGAGCCTGGACCAAGGGCGGGGGCAGAAAAGAGGAAAAACCAGTAACATGCCTGGCTGTGGCATTCCCCCCAACCTCAGACTGGAGTTTTCTATGAGCACAACTTCGCAGTGGATCGATATCGCCGGCCCGGACGGCAGCTTCCAGGCTTACCTGGCCGTGCCGCACGTGGGCAAGGGTCCCGCCATCATCCTGTTGCAGGAAATTTTCGGCGTCAACGAGCACATCCGCGCCGTGGCCGACCAGTATGCGGCCGATGGCTACGTGGTGCTGGCGCCGGACCTGTTCTGGCGCGCCGGCGCGCACATCGAGCTGGGCTATGACGCGGACGGCTGGAAGCGCGCCGTCGAGCTGATGCAGGCCACCGACAATCCGCAGGCCCACGCCGATATCGCCGCCACCGTCGCTGTCCTGCGCGCGCGTCCGGAAGTGACGGGCAAGCTCGCTTCGGTCGGCTACTGCTTCGGCGGCCGGCTGTCGTATCAGGCGGCCGCGGCTGGTCTCGTCGATGCGGCCATCGCCTATTACGGCGGCGGCATCCAGAACAAGCTGGACCTTGCCGACCAGATCAAGGTGCCGCTGCTCATGCATTTCGGCGGCCAGGACAGCCATATTCCGCCGGAAGCCGTGCAAAAGATCGCCGAGCGCTTCGAAGACCGCCAAGACGTGGAAATCCATATCTACCCGGGCGCCGAGCACGGTTTCAACTGCACCCACCGCGACAGCTACCAGCAGCGCGCCGCCGCCCAGGCGCATGGCAATTCGTTGATTTTCCTGGCGGAAAACCTGTAAGACAGCCACCCCAGGCTGGCCAGTTGCCATAGTTTGCTCAGCAGCAAAGCGGCATGGGCGCTAAAATAGCGGCTGTGCCGGGCAACTCCGGCCGGCCGGGCGCGGCGCCCGGCAAACCTGGATGAGGAACCGAATTAAAGATGGCCCAAGTAATTGTTTCTGTAACATTGGCGGCAAGCGCCGAACGAGTGTGGGATTTTATCGGCGGCTTCCAGTCGCTGGCTGAATGGTCGAGCTCGATCAAGACCAGCCTGTCCGAGCACGGCGGCCGCGTACGCCGCCTGAAAACCACGGACGGCGCCATCATCGCCGAACGGCTGCAAAGCTACAGCGAAGCGGACAAGAGCTACAGCTACACCATCGTCTCGGGCCCGATCCCCGTCAAGAACTACCGTTCCACCCTGCGCGTCACGGGCGAGCCAGGCGCGAACGAGTGCGTGGCCGAATGGTCGAGCGAATTCGACGCGGCCGAAGGCGTGGAAGAGGTCATGATCGGCGCGTTTCAGCATCTGTATGAAACGGCGTTTGTCGACCTGAAACGCATCATGGCAATCTGAAGCCGCGCAATCCGGCATCCCACCGGCGCTAACATACGTGGCTGTGCCGCTAATCCGACCTACGGGATTGTGGCCGGCACGCTTGTAAAAACACCGGCACAGGCCGGTGTTTTTCATGATGCCTAGCGCTTGACCTTCCCAAACGCTTCGCCCTTGTTCCACACCGGCAAATTCTTGTCGTTCGCCACTTCATAGCCGAGGTTCAATGTAAATTGCGCCTGCTGCACCATGCCCGACAAGTCCCACGACGGGTTGTACTCATCGGTGACCTGGTGGTAGTCCTTTTTAAAGGCGACCAGGCGCTCGCCCGACGCTTTCGGCTCCTGGACGAAGTCGAACGAGCCGTCGCCGGAAAACACTGCCGAACCCACGTTGAAGGCGGGTACGCCAGCCTTGGCAAACGCAAAATGGTCGGCCCGGTAAAACGCGCCGGACAGGTCCGGGATCGTCGGTGCCAGACGCAGGCCCATGCGCTTGGCGACCTTGGCGGCGCTCGCGTACAGGCTGCTGCGCTCGGCGCCGGCCACGCCGATGTCGTGCGTCTTGCCGACAAAATTCATGCTGTCGAGGTTCAGGTCGGCGGCTGTCTTGGCCAGCGGCCACAGGGGCGCGCGCGTGTAGGCCGTGCTGCCCAGCATGCCCGTTTCTTCGCCGGCCGGCCACAGGAAGATCTGCGTGCGGCGCGCCGGCTGTTTCACGGCCACTTGCGCCATGGCCAGCAAGGCCGCCGCGCCCGACGCATTGTCGATGGCGCCGTTGTAGATATGGTCGCTTTGCCCGGCGCGTTGGCTGCCTTCGTCATCCTTGCCCAGGTGGTCCCAGTGGGCCGAGTAAATGACGGCCTCGTCCTTCAATTTCGGATCCGTGCCCGGCACGATGCCGGCCACGTTGAATTGCTCGATGCTGCGTACCTGGCTATCGAGCGCCACCTTGACCGTGGCGTTCAGGGCCACGGGGCGGAACGCGCGCGTTTCCGCCTGCGCGCGCAAGGCGTCCAGGTCCTGTCCGCCGGCCTGGAACAGCGTGCGCGCCATGTCTTGCTGCAGCCAGCCTTCCATCGCATTGCCCGCACCGGCCAGGTTGAAGCGTTCATGGCCGAAACCGTTGGCCGGTACCGACCAAGGATACGAAGCCGATGCGGTCGTGTGTATCAGCAGCACGCCGGCGGCGCCCTGGCGCAGCGCTTCCTCGTACTTGTAGACCCAGCGGCCGTAATAGGTCAGCGACTTGCCGGCGAAGCGCTGCGGTTCGGCGCTTGTGGGTTGCGGGTCGTTGACCATCATGATGACGAGCTTGCCCTTCAGGTCGACGCCCTTGAAATCGTCCCAGTTTTCTTCTGGCGCGCGGATGCCGTAGCCGGCGAACACGACGGGCGCATCGAACGCCACTGTCTGCTGGCCATTTGCCGCGCCAAAGACGATGTCCTTGCCGAAGGCGGGAGACAAGGTCTTGCCCCCCGCGCTGAACGTGACTTTGCTCGATGGCAAGGCCTTGCTGCCGACGATGGTCAGCGCCTGGCGGTACGTGCCATCCTTCAACGGCTGCAGGCCGGCCACGGCCGCCTGCGTTTCCAGGTAACGCACGGCCAGGTCGCCGCCGCGCTGGCCCGTGCCGCGTCCTTCCAGTAAATCGTCGGCCAGGAAGGACAGGTGGGCGCGCAGGGGCGCTTCGGCCACGAGCGGTTGGGCGAGGGCGGCCGTGCTGAACAGGCTGGCGGCGAGGACGAGGGGAAAGCGCATGACAACTCCAAAAGTGAATACGGGAAAGCAAAGCAGCGACAATCTTACTCTACCGCAATGCCCTGGCGTAGCGCGCGGCGTGCGCGGGCCAATTGCGGCCACAATGGCTGCTCGTCTACCGACAAGGAGCGTTCCATGACTGCCACGAACTTGCAATCGAGCAATACCCTGCGTACCGCCGACGGTACATTGATCCACTACAAGGACTGGGGCAGCGGCCCGCCCGTCGTCTTCAGCCACGGCTGGCCATTATCGTCCGACGCGTGGGAAGACCAGATGTTTTATCTGGCCTCGCGCGGCTACCGCGTCATCGCGCACGACCGGCGCGGCCATGGCCGCTCGAGCCAGCCGTTTGACGGCAACGACATGGATACCTATGCCGACGACCTGGCCGCCCTGATCGACGCGCTGGACTTGACGGGCGCCACCCTCGTCGGCCACTCGACGGGCGGCGGCGAAGTGGCGCGCTACATCGGCCGCCATGGCACCGGGCGCCTGGCCGGCGCCGTGCTCGTGGGCGCCGTGCCGCCGCTGATGCTGCAAACCACGGAAAACCCGCTGGGCTTGCCCCTGTCCACATTTGACGCCATCCGTGCCGGCGTGCAGGCCGACCGCAGCCAGTTTTTCCAGGACTTGAGCGAGGCCTTCTATGGCTACAACCGGCCCGATGCAAAGCCGTCGCAGGGCGTGCGCGACGGTTTCTGGCGGCAAGGCATGCAGGCGGGCATGCCAGCATCCTACCTGTGCATCAAGCAATTTTCCGAGACGGATTTTACGGCTGACCTGGCCAAATTCGACGTGCCGACCCTGGTGATCCATGGCGACGACGACCAGATCGTGCCGATTGCCGCCTCGGCGCGGCGCACTGCCGAACTCATCATCGGCAGCAAGCTGCTCGTGTATGCGGGCGCGCCGCACGGCCTGGCGACGACGCACAAGGACCGGCTGAACGAGGACTTGCTGGAATTTTTGCGCCACTCGGTCGATGCGGCAAGCAATATCGAGGCGCATCTGTAAAGTAGTCGAATCTATTGCAAAACATATAATATTGCTTGGTTTTTGCACCAATTGCGTGCGGATCGCCGATTTTTCTGCGTTTTAGACTGCAAAAAATGGCGTTCTGCCGCCCCGTTCCACCCGGTAAGGTCCAGTAAAGAGTAAACTAGCGGATACACTCTTTCGCATTGGGCGATTCGAGCGAACTTGTGAGTGATTTCATGTCTGATACACCAATTTCCTTATTTTCCGACCTTAACCTGAGCGAGCCGCTGATTCGCGCGCTCAAGGATGTCGGTTACGAAACACCGTCGCCTATCCAGGCGGCCACGATTCCATTATTGCTCGCGAACCGCGACGTGCTGGGCCAGGCGCAAACGGGCACGGGTAAAACCGCTGCCTTCGCCTTGCCGATCCTGTCGCGCATCGATCTGAAACAAAGCTCACCCCAAGCCCTGGTCCTGGCACCGACGCGCGAACTGGCCATCCAGGTCGCCGAAGCGTTCCAGGTGTACGCCGCCCACATCCCCGGCTTCCACGTGCTGCCGATCTACGGCGGCCAAAGCTACGGCCCGCAGCTGTCGGCCCTGCGCCGCGGCGTGCACGTCATCGTCGGCACCCCAGGCCGCGTCATCGATCACCTGGACAAGGGTTCGCTCGACCTGTCCAAGCTGAAAACCCTGGTGCTCGACGAAGCCGATGAAATGCTGCGCATGGGCTTTATCGACGACGTCGAACGTATCTTGAAAGAAACCCCGGAAGGCCATCAAACGGCGTTGTTCTCGGCCACCATGCCTTCCGTCATCAAGCGCATCGCCACGACCTATCTGGTGAACCCGGCCGAAGTGACGGTCGCCGCCAAGACGGGCACGGCCGACAACATCCGCCAGCGCTACTGGCTGGTGTCGGGCATGCACAAGCTCGACGCGCTGACCCGCATCCTGGAAGCGGAAGCGTTTGACGGCATGATCATCTTCGCCCGCACCAAGCTGGGCACGGAAGAGCTGGCCGGCAAGCTGCAAGCCCGTGGCTTCTCGGCTGCCGCCATCAATGGCGATATCCAGCAAGCCCAGCGCGAGCGCACGATCCAGCAGTTGAAAGACGGCAAGATCGACATCCTCGTGGCAACCGACGTGGCCGCCCGCGGCCTGGACGTCGAGCGCATCAGCCACGTCGTCAACTACGACGTGCCGCACGATCCGGAAAGCTATACCCACCGCATCGGCCGCACGGGCCGCGCCGGCCGCAGCGGCGAAGCGATTTTGTTCATCACCCCGCGTGAAAAGAACTTGTTGAAAGCCATCGAACGTTCGACCCGCCAGCCGATCGGCATGCTGGAACTGCCAACGATCCAGGCCGTCAACGACGTGCGTATCGCCAAGTTCAAGGAGCAAATCAGCGAAACCCTGGCCCTGGGCGAACTGGAACAGTTCCAATCGCTGATCGAAGATTTCGAACGCGAACAAAACATTCCCGCCATCGAAATCGCCGCTGCCCTGGCGAAGATGGCGCGTGGCAATACGCCGCTGCTGCTGGACAAGAACAAGGCGCGCGAGCAAGCCACGTGGCAAGACGACCGTCCAGTGCGCCAAGACCGTTTTGACCGCCCTGAGCGCAGTGACCGTTTCGAGCGTAATGACCGCTTCGACCGCAACGAGCGCAGCGAACGCCCGGCCTTCCCGAAAAAGGAACGTATCCAGCGTCCAGCCGACGCCGGCATGCAGACCTTCCGCATTGAAGTCGGTCATCAGCATGGCGTGAAACCAGGCAATATCGTGGGCGCCATCGCCAACGAAGCGGGCATCGATTCGAAAAACATCGGCCGCATCGAAATCTATGACGACTACAGCGTCCTGGACTTGCCGGACAGCATGCCGAAAGAATTGCTGGACCAGCTGAAAACCGTGTGGGTCGCGGGCCAGCAGCTGCGCATCAGCCGCGACGGCGACGCGCCGGACCTGGCGCCGCCAGCCGCGCCGCGCAAGCCGTTCGCCGCCAAGTCCGCGCCAGCGTTCAAGGATGCGCCAGCGGACGCGGGCGACGCAGCCCCTGCGCCGCGCGCGCCGAAGAAGGAACGTCCACGCCCAGGCGTGACGGCTTACCGCATCGAAGTGGGCCGTGAACACGCCGTGACGCCAAGCAACATCGTCGGCGCCATCGCCAACGAAGCGAACCTGGAAGCCAAGCATATCGGCCGCATCGATATCTTTGACAATTACAGCGTGCTGGACCTGCCTGAAGGCATGCCGCCGGAAATCCTCGACCACCTGAAATCGGTCGTGGTCTCGGGCCAGAAGCTGCGCATCAGCCTGGACGATGGCACGACGGAGCGCAAGCCTGCGCCGCCGCGTCCGAAGTCGCCACCGCGCAAAACCTTTAAGTAAGCCATCCCCACGGGCGCTCCGGCGCCTGTGTCGCGGATTGGAGACAGTTCCCCCACTGGCGCATTCGCGCCAGTTTTTATTTTCCCTCAAGAAATGAATATTGTTACCGCGCTATGGTTGGTAGCAGGCGTCGCCACGTGCCGGCCATTGCGCCAGTTCCCTTGCGCCTTTTTGTCGGAGCATACGCCGTATTTATTGCCTGCTTCGCCGATAAATAATTTTTTATTAATTATTGTGTCTGCGCGCAATTTGAATTTTGCATTCAATAAAATCAATCAAGTTGAATCAAAGTAAATTCTAAAACATAAATGAATTAGCTTTTATTAAATTGTTTGACCAGTGTCACTGTCGCCGGGACGATATATCATGGGTGCTTGATGTGGTATATTGTTTTTATGATTTTGTTATGCTAGTTGAAAAAAAATAGAGGAGCGACGATGCGGGTCAATACGCCTATCACGCAAAATGAATACGTATTAAATGAAGGCATGACGATTGTTTCCACGACGGATTTACAAGGAAACATCAATTACGCCAATCAGTATTTCATTGAAGTCAGCGGTTTTTCAGAAATGGAACTGCTGGGTGCGCCACAGAATATTCTGCGTCATCCCGATATGCCGGCCGAAGCGTTTGCTGACCTGTGGGATACCATCAAGACGGGCATGCCATGGACCGGCATGGTCAAGAACCGCTGCAAGAATGGCGATTTCTACTGGGTCTTCGCCAATATCACGCCCGTCATCGAAAACGGCCGCCCGATCGGTTATATGTCCGTGCGCACCAAGCCCACGCGCGAGCAGATCAACGAAGCGGCAGCCCTGTATAAAAGTTTTAAAGACGGCAATAGCGCCAAGCTGGCGATCCGCAATGGCCGCGTCGTGCGCCAGGGCTTGGCCGCCAAGCTGGCCGAGTGGCGCAAGCTGACCCTGTCGCAAGACCTGGCCCTGCATTGCATCGTCTTTGGCGTGGTGCTGGCCATCCTCGGCTGCGCCGTGTGGAATATCGACGGCGACACGAGCACGGCCACGCGCAGCTGGCTCAGCGGCGCTGCCGCCGCGGCCGTGGCGCTGATGCTGTATTTCTGGGCCCATTTGCACAATTCCCTCGTTGCACCGCTGGGTGAGGCCATCACGGTGGCGCGCAAGATGGCCGGCGGCGACTTGACGGGCGTCATCGACAAGGTGCGCGACGACGACATGGGCCAATTGATGGCGGCCTTGCGCCAGACGAATATCAACCTGCACAGCATCATCGGCGACGTGCGCGCCAACTTCGAGGATATCCGCGTCACCACGGCCGAGATCGCCACGGGCAATATGGATTTGTCCAGCCGCACGGAATCGCAGGCTTCCAGCCTCGAGCAGACGGCGGCCAGCATGGAAGAGCTGACTTCCACGGTGCAGAACAGCGCCGACCACGTGGACACGGCCAATAAGCTGGCGGCGCAGGCGTCTACCGTCGCGGCCAAGGGCGGCACCATCGTCAGCGAAGTGGTGACCACGATGGACGAGATCAGCACCTCGTCGCGCAAGATTCTCGACATCATTGGTCTCATCGACGGCATCGCCTTCCAGACGAACATCCTCGCCTTGAACGCGGCAGTGGAAGCGGCCCGCGCGGGCGAGCATGGCCGCGGTTTCGCCGTCGTGGCCGGCGAAGTGCGCAGCCTGGCGCAGCGCTCGGCGACGGCCGCGAAAGAAGTGAAGAACCTGATCGACCATTCGATCGCCACCGTGAATGCGGGCAGCGTGCTGACCAGCAATGCGGGCGCCACCATGACGGAGGTGATCGCCTCGGTAGCCCGCGTGACGGAAGTGATGGACGAGATTTCCTCGACCACGCGCGAGCAGAACCAGGGCATTGGGCAAGTCAACCAGGCCGTCATCCACATGGATGGCATCACGCAGCAGAATGCGGCGCTGGTGGAACAGGCGGCCGCAGCCGCCACCAGCCTGGCGCAGCGCACCGACAGCGTGGCCCAGTCGATCGGCATCTTCAAATTGAAGGCCTCGCCCAAGCGCAAGACGGCTGGCGTGGGGCGCAGCGTGGGCGCGGGCGTGGCGGCAAGGGCCTTGCTGAAGGCACGCTAATTACCCCAACGGCGAAAGGCTGGGATCGTACCCTCAGGGTACGACCCCAGTTTGCTTTTGGGGTACTTTTACTGCTTCACCCGATACACCTCCCCGCTGCGCACCTTCTTCACTATCCCATCCCCGTCAAACAGAATCACATATTCCCCCTGCGCGCCCGAGGCGTTCGGGTAGGTGTACATCCACACTTCATTGCCGCTGTCGAAGCGGATGGAGGTGCTTTCTCCCAGCGCCGCGCGCACCTGTTCGCGCGTGCTGCTGCCCGGTTGCACCGTCTGTTCCAGGGTAGCGTAAGGAACATTCTTGCTCGCCTGCAAGGCGCGCGTGCCGGAGCAGGCGGCCAGCAGCGCCAGCATGGCGATCAGCAGCCATTTCATGGCACCACCTCGTCCATGTAAGTAAATTCCAGCAGGGTGTCGTCGGGCCAGCTGGCATCCCATAAGGGCGCGTAATACGTGCGGTCAAGCAAGACCTGGCAATCGCAATAGGGCAGCGAGGCGGGCGTCTGCTCGCCGCCCGCGTACAGCATCCTGAACGGCAACGCCAGGCGGCGCTCGCCATGCACGAGGGTGACGCCGAACAGGGGCCGCTCCGTGAAGAACAAATAATTGCCATCCGGCTCGGAACACACCTTGTCCGTGCTGTAGAGCATGCTGGACAGCCAGGCGATGATTTGCGGGTCGTTCGAGATCAGGCCCGAATCCATGCCGGCGCGGCATTCCAGGCGCAGGTCGCCCAGGCGCCGCGTGCCGGGCGGCAAGCCGGGCGTGATCACTTGCGCGCGCCAGCTCATGGTGGTGGCCTTGCGGTTGGCGATCAGCACGGCGTCTTCGCGCGCCGCTTGCGCATTGCGCACGGGAGCAAAGCTGTTGTCCTCGGCCAAGGGTAAGGGGATGCTGACGGTGTCGCCAGCGATGCGCAGCTGCACGCCCGTCATGTCCACGCCAGGCTGGCGCGGCAGTAGACGAAAGCGCAAGCTCGCTTGCGGCGCCAGCGCACGGTCGCGTTCGAAACGGTCCACGCCCTGCAGCATCTTGCGGTACGATTTATCGACGGGGTCGCGCGTGGCGTCCACTTTCACCTGCGGCACGGGCGCGGTTTGCGCCAGGGCAACCGGGCCAGGGAGCAGGCAGGCAAGCAGCAGGGGGATAGTGATGCGCATGGCTGGATGCTACGCTTTTTTGCGCATCAGCCACGCACGGATGGCTGTTCAGTATTCGCTATATTTGCGCGCGTCGCCGCGCACCTGCTGCGCCGGGTATTTCTGCGCATTGAGTTCCATCTTTTCCAGCACGGCCGCGTGCAGGTCGACGCCGCTCTTGTCGGCCAGGCGTACCAGATACATCAGCACGTCGGCCAGCTCGTGGCGGATGCCCGTGCGTTTGACCTCGTCCAGCTCGGCATCCGCGCCTGTGGGCAGCCACTGGTAGTGCTCGGCCAGTTCCGCCACTTCCACGGACAGGGCCATGGCCAGGTTTTTCGGCGTGTGGAACTGGTCCCAGTCGCGCTCGTCGGCAAAGGCGCGCAGGCGCGCGCGGATGTCAAACAGGCTGTCGGCAGGCGCACTCATGCCGCCACCTGCAGCGGTTTTTCCATGAAGACACTGAACGGATCGTCAGGATAGTCGCCGTACGGCCCGCGCCGCTGGTAGCCGTGGCGTGCGTACAGGGCGATGGCTTCGGGCTGGTGGATGCCCGTCTCCAAGGTCAGCAAACGGCAGCCGCGCGCCAGCGCCTGCTCTTCCAGCAGGGCAAGCAGGCGCTTGGCCAGCCCCAGGCCGCGGCTGTCCGGGTGTACGTACATGCGCTTGACTTCGCCGAAATCGGGCGTGACGACGATGGCGCCGCAGGCGCGCGCCGCGCCTGCCGCATCGCGGGCGACGGCAAACAGCAGTGTATCGGACGGCACGGACGCCAGGTCCAGCGAGTAGACGCACTCGGCCGGATACAGGGTCTGTTGATAGGCATCAAGCTCGGCGATCAGGGTTTGCACGTCGGCTTGCTGCGGCGATTCCAGGCGGATGGTCATGGGGAGGTCGAATGTATGGGACTTCTCCCATGGTATCACTGCGGTGGTGCCAGGCGCATCGTCAGGCCGATGGGCGACATGACAAAACCCATCAGCTCCTGCGCTTCGCCGCCATCGGGCGTGTCGACGCCGGCGATGTCGAAGCTGCCCAGCAGCATGGCCATGGCGATCTTGATTTCCAGCAAGGCCAGGTAGCGGCCCGGGCACGTGCGCAAGCCGGCACCGAAGGGCATGGCGGCGCGCTTGTTGTTCGCTTCGCCGCCTTCCAGCCAGCGTTCGGGCTGGAACGCCCGTGCGTCGGGAAAGTGCGCATCGGACACGCTGTCGTGGCGCATCACGCACCAGAGCATGCTGCCGGCGGGCACGGCCACGTCGCCCACCACCGTGTCGCGCAGCGCTTCGAGCGGAATGTAGGGCGCCACGGGTTTCAAGCGCATGGCCTCGCTGGCGCAGGCGCCCAGGTAGTCGAGGCTATCCATTTGCGCCACGGTGAACTGCGCCACGTCGGGTGCCAGGCGCCGCACTTCCTCGCGCGCCTTGGCCAGGCTGTGCGGATGGCGTTGCAACAGGTAGATGATCCAGGAAATCGTGTTGGCCGTCGTGTCTTCGCCGGCCAGCAGCATGGTCAGCACATTGCCGGCCACGGCGCGGTCGTTCACGCCGCTGCCGGGTTCGTCGGCGGCGGCGATCATGGCTTCGAGCAGGTTGGGCGGGCGCACGCGCCGCGCGGGGTCTTGTTCCATGCGTTCGCGCGCCTGCCGCACCAGTTGCGCCACGGCCACGTCCAGCGCCGCCACGTCGCGGTCCAGGCGCCGGTCGACGGGCAGCTTGACGTAGCGCCAGTACGGCAGCATCGACAGGCTGCGCCGCGCCACGGCTGGCAGGATGGCGTCTAGGTGGCGCTGGATCACGTCCTCGCCCGATTCGAGTGTATTGACTTCCGTGCCGAAGGCCAGGCCGGCGATGATGTCGACCGTGTAGCGTTTCAGGTCGCCATCGAGGTCGATGGCCTGGCCTTGCGTGGCGGCCAGATGCCAGCGCCGCTGCAGGCGCTGCGCCACCGTCACCAGCGCGGGAAAATACGCCTTGATGGCGCCCGGTGCCATGCCGGCCATCACCATGCGGCGCTGGTTGCGCCACTCGCTGCCTTCGGCAAGGAAGACGCCGGGATTGCCGCCCATTTCCTCCGAGACGATGTAGCTGCTGAGAGGACGGCGGAAACCATCGGGACGGTCGCGCAGCACGGCGGCCACAGCCTCGCTGTCGGCCACCACCAGTACCAGGGTGCGGCCGAACCAGGCACGCATGAAAGGTCCATAGCGGCGTACCCAGCCTTCCACGTCGCGGTGGATGCGCGGCAGCCGCACTTGCATGGCGTTGCCGATGATGGGCAAGGCGAATGGCCCCGGCAACTGGCGGATCTGGCGCAGGGTGGTGGCGGGTGCGGCGGCGTGGTCGAGTGGTGGCATGGAAAGCTCCTGTTGTCGTGGGAACGATGGCTAGACTCTAGCGCGCTTGCGGGCACGCGTCTTGAACGAATACGACATCGCGCGCGGCCAAAAATTGCCGGTACAATCGTCGCCATGCCTGCCGCCCCCATGCCCCTGACCCGCTTGATCGCGCCGCGTACCGCACTCGCTTCCTGCGTGCGCGCCTTCCTCGTGCGCGACACCACGCATTGCGCGCCGCTGCCGCCCGC
The DNA here is from genome assembly GCF_059617945.1 of Janthinobacterium sp. BCJ23. Classification (NCBI taxonomy): domain Bacteria; kingdom Pseudomonadati; phylum Pseudomonadota; class Betaproteobacteria; order Burkholderiales; family Oxalobacteraceae; genus Janthinobacterium; species Janthinobacterium sp. BCJ23. Next base: position 234,991 of record NZ_JCAQAW010000008.1, read on the forward strand.
GCAGCGCCTGAACCGCTTTCCCGCCACGCCCATGTGCTGCCTGCTGTGGACGGTCGCGGGCGACGTCGAGGCGGCCGCGCCCGGCCCCGACCTGCTGCATGTGCGCATGCCGCCCGCCCTGTTCAGCGGACCGCGCGGCTATCCGCTGGTCAGCTACAACCCCGGCCCCGTGCACTCGTTCATGGTGATGCTGTATCCGGCCGCCCTGCATGCGCTGACGGGCATCGACATGGCGGCCCTGTTCGACCAGGTGCGTCCGCTGGAACCGCTGTTCGACGCCGACTGGCTGGCCTTGTCCGACGCCGTGCTGGCCGCACCCGACGATGCAGCGCGCATCGCGCTGGTGGAAGCATTCCTGGCGCCGCGCTGGGCGTTGGCGCGCAAGAGCGGCGACCATCCCACCGGCGCCATCCAGGACTGGGTGCGCCGCCTGGGCGTACAGGCGGCCTCGACTAGCCTGGCCAGCGGCGCGCGCAATATCGAGCGCCGCATCAAGGCCTGGGCCGGCCAGCCCATGCGCACCCTGCGGCGCATGCGCCGCGCGGAACAGTCGTTTCTCGACGCACGCGAGGCCATGCTGCAAGGCAATGCTGCATGGACCGATATCGCCGCCGAGGGCGGCTACGCCGACCAGGCCCACCTGTGCCGCGAAGTGCGCGCCATCACCGGCCTGAGCCCCACCGAACTGGCACGCGCCAGCCGCGAAGATGAAAGTTATTGGATCTACAGGATTTGGGCGTAATCCGGCCGGTGGTGATGTCGGATTAGCGTGGCAACGCCACGCGTAATCCGACAACATCGTCGGCGTGGCCGGTGGTCATTCCGACCTACCGCTCGCTGTACACCTTGCCTTTGGCCAGGGTCACTTCATGGTGCGCCGCACCGGGCGCCATCATGGGGAAACAATTTTCTGCGCCATGCACGCGCACGTCGAGGAAGTACGGGCCGTCGGATGCCAGGCAGGCCGCCAGCGCCGCGTCGAGGTCTTCGCGCCGGCTCACCGTATGCGCCTGCCAGCCGAACGCGCGGGCCAGCGCGACGAAATCGGGCAGCGCTTCCGTGTAGCTGTGGCTGTAACGCCCGCCATGGATGAGTTCCTGCCACTGGCGCACCATGCCCATGTAGCCATTGTTCGACAGCACCACTTTCACGGGCAGGCGGTGCTGCACGGCCGTGGCCAGTTCCTGGATATTCATCAAAATCGACGCGTCGCCGCTGACGCACACGATGCATTTTCCCGGATGGGCGATCTGCGCGCCGATGGCGGCCGGCAATCCATAGCCCATGGTGCCGGCGCCGCCCGAGGTCAGCCAGCGGCGCGGCTGCTCGAAGCGCAGGTGCTGCGCCGCCCACATCTGGTGCTGGCCCACGTCGGTGGACACGATGGCGTCCTGTCCGTCCAGGGCCGCCTGCAGCCGGCGCATCAGCGCCTGCGGTGCGATCACGTCCGGCGTGTCGTCGAACGCCAGGCTGTCCTGAGCGCGCCAGCCGTCGATACGCTGCCACCACGGCTGGCGGTCCGCCAGCAAGCGGCCGCGCAGCTGCGCCAGCAATGCCGCCAGCACGGGCGCGCAATCGCCGCGCAGGGCCACGTCGGCGCGCACCACCTTGCCGATCGACGCGGGGTCGATATCGACGTGGATGATTTTCGCACTGGGGCAGAAGGCGTCCAGCCTGCCAGTCACCCGGTCGTCGAAGCGGGCGCCGACGCAGACGATCACATCCGCATGGTGCATGGCCAGGTTCGCTTCCAGGGTGCCGTGCATGCCCAGCATGCCGAGGAAGGCCGGGTGCGAGGCGGGAAAGGCGCCCAGTCCCAGCAGGGTCAGGGTACACGGCGCGGCCGCCAGTTTCACCAGCTGCTGGAAAGCGGCGCAGGCATCGAGGCCGGAATTGATGAGGCCTCCGCCACCATAGAACACGGGCTGGCGCGCGGAGGCGATCAGGATGGCGGCCTGCTCGATATCGGCCGCCTCGGGCAGGGGGCGGCGACGTTGGCGACGGATGGCGGCGGCGTGTTGGCCGCGACCTGCGCCAATTGCATATCCTTGGGAAAATCGATCAGCACGGGGCCGGGCCGGCCCTGCGTGGCCTGGATAAATGCTTCGTGCACGACGGCGGCCGTCTCGTCGGCCGCGCGGATTTGCCGGTTCCACTTGGTGACGGGGCGCGAGATGCCCAGCGCGTCGCATTCCTGGAAGGCGTTCGTGCCGATGCTGGTGGTGGCTACCTGGCCGCTGATGCAGATGACGGGAATCGAATCGCACAGGGCGTCAAGCAAGCCCGTGGTGGTATTGCTCATGCCGGGGCCGGAGGTGACGAAGACGACGCCGGGCCGCCCCGTGCTGCGCGCATAACCCTCGGCCGCGTGCACGGCCGCCTGTTCGTGGCGCACGAGCACGTGGCGCAAGCGCGGTTGCGCGTGCAGCGCGTCGTACAGGGGCAGCACGGCGCCGCCCGGGTAGCCGAAGACGGTGTCGACGCCCAGGGCCAGCAGGGTGTTGATCAGGGTGCTGGCGCCATTGCGCGGCGCAAGATCGTGGGCGGGAGCGAGGAGGGGAGCGGGATCGGGTTTCATGTGTCTATTTTCTGCTTGCCCCGGCAGAAAAGGCTGCTGGTTTTCTCGTATAAAATGCTTTGATCAGCAAAATTTGCTGCAAACATGGGAAATTGCAAAATGAAGCTCGATAAATTCGATCTCGCCATCCTGACGGCCCTGCAGCAGGATGCCCGCATCAGCCTGCACGAGCTGAGCGCCAAGGTGGGCCTGACCTCGTCGCCGTGCTGGGCGCGCATCAAGCGCATGGAGGACGACGGCGTCATCGAAGGCTACACGGTGAACGTCAACGCGGCCAAGGTGGGGCTGGCCGACACCGTCATCGTGCAAGTGACCCTGGACGACCATTCCGACCAGGCCCTGTTCGAATTCGGTCACGCGCTGGCCATGATCCCGGAAGTGCTCGAAGCGTTCCTCGTCTCCGGCGACTACGACTACTACCTGCGCATTGCCGTGAGCGACACGCGCGACTATGAACGGCTGCTGCGCGAGCGTTTATACAAAATCCCCGGCATCCGCCACAGCAAATCGAGTTTCGTGCTGCGCCAGCTCAAGCAGAGCTATTTGCCCTTGCAGCGCTAAGTTTCCTTGCACGGCGGGAGTTTTTCCCTAGTTCCTCGATGGTGGCTGTCCGATACTGGACAGACATAAAAACCATGATAAAAACGGGGATACGCATGAAACTGACTTTATTGGCCGCCGCCGCCATGGCGCTGTGCCAGGCGCAGGCAGCTGAACCGGGGATGGCCGCCTCGGGCGACTTGCCCACTGTTATCATCACGGGCAGCATGCCGCTGCCCACCGTGGAGCAGCCGCGCGATGCCTTGGCTGCGCCCGTGCAGACGGCCAGCGCACAGCAGATCGCCGCCAGCGGCGCGCTCGATATTTCCGCCTTCCTGCGCCGCAACCTGGGTAGCGTCTACGTGAACGAAGTGCAGAACAACCTGTTCCAGCCCGACGTCAGCTACCGCGGCTATACGGCCTCGCCCTTGCTGGGCACGCCGCAGGGACTGTCCGTGTACCTGGACGGCATGCGGCTGAACCAGCCGTTCGGCGACGTCGTCAGCTGGGATTTGATACCGCGCATGGCGATCGCTTCGCTGACCTTGATGCCCGGCTCGAATCCCCTGTTCGGCCTGAACACCCTGGGTGGCGCGCTGGCCCTGCAGACCAAGGATGGCAAGAGCCACCCGGGTACCGCCGTCGAGGCGCGCCTGGGTTCCGATCAACGGCGCGCCGTGGAGGTCGAGCATGGCGGCAGCAATGCGCAGGGCTGGCACTGGTACGTGACGGGCAACCGTTTCAAGGAAGTGGGCTGGCGCGACGATTCGCCATCCGACGTGCGCCAGGTGTTTGGCAAGCTGGGATGGGGCGATGCGCGCACCGATATCGCCGTCACCGTGGCGCACGCGGACAATGCGTTGACGGGCAACGGCTTGCAGGAACAGCGCCTGCTGGCGCGCGACTACCGCAGCGTCTACACCAAGCCTGACCTGACGGAAAACAGGTCGACCCTGCTGAACCTGACGGGCAAACACCAGGCCGGCGCCGCCTTGCTTTTGTCCGGCAATGTCTACTACCGCAAGATCGACACGCACACCTACAACGGCGACCTCAACGACGAGTCGCTCGACCAGTCCGTCTACCAGCCCGGCGCGGCCGAGCGCGCGGCCCTGGCGGCGGCCGGCTACACGGGCTTTCCCGTCAGCGGGGCAAATGTGACCAATACGCCGTTTCCGAAGTGGCGCTGCATAGCCAACGTGCTGCTGAATGAGGAGCCGGCCGAAAAATGCAATGGCATGATCAACCGCAGCCATACGCAGCAGGAAAACTATGGTTTTTCAGGCCAGTTCACCGCGCTGGCCGACGTGGCGGGCGGGCGCCATGCCGTCACGGCCGGCGCCGCCTTCGATGCCAGCCACGCCACGTTTCGCCAGACGAGCCAGTTCGGCTATCTGAACCCGGACCGCGGCATCACGCCCGTCGATTTCTTTGCCGACGGCACGCAAATCGACGACGATGGCACGCCCGTCGACAACCGGGTCGACTTGAGCGGGCGCATGCGCACCTGGAGCGTGTATGCGAGCGACAGCATCGCGTTTAGTCAAGACTTGACCCTGACCATCTCCGGCCGCTACAACCGCAGCACGGTGCGCAACCGCGACGCCATCACGCCCGGCGGCGGCAGCGGTTCGCTCGATGGCGACCACCGTTTCAGCCGCTTCAATCCCGCCATCGGCCTGGCCTATGCGCCAGTCAAGGGCGTGAGCGCCTACCTCGGCTACAACGAAGGCAGCCGCACGCCGACGGCCATCGAGCTTGGTTGCGCCGATCCGGAAAACCCCTGCCGCCTGCCCAACGCCATGGCTGGCGACCCGCCCTTGAAACAGGTGGTGACGAAGACGTGGGAAGCGGGCGTGCGCGGCCAGTGGGACGAGGTGGCGCGCTGGAGCGCTGGTGTGTTCCGCGCGGAAAACCACGACGATATCCTGTTTGTGGCCGACAACCAGGCCGGTTTCGGCTACTTCAAGAATTTCGGCAAGACGCGCCACCAGGGCATGGAGCTGGCGCTCGACGGCAAGGCGGGCGCGCTGGACTTCGGCGTCAACTACACGTGGCTGCAGGCGACGTATCAAAGCCGGGAAACCGTCAACGGCAGCGCCAACAGCAGCAGCGACGCGGACGCGCCTGGCCTCGAAGGCAATATCGTCATCACGCCGGGCAACCGGATTCCCCTCACGCCCAGCCATATCCTGAAGGCGCACGTGGAGGTTCAGGGCGGACGCGACTGGACGGTGGGCCTGGCCATGATGGCCGTGTCGAGCTCCTATGCGCGCGGTAATGAAAACAATGCGCACCAGGCGGGCGGGCCAGCGTACCTGGGCGCGGGCAAGAGCGGCGGCTACGCCGTGGTCGAGCTCAATGGCAAATACCAGCTGACACGGCAACTGAGCGTGTTCGCCCAGGTCAACAACCTGTTCGACCGGCACTATGCGACGGCGGCCCAGCTGGGCGCGACGGGTTTCGACGCCAACGGCAACTTTGCCGCCCGGCCACTGCCGGCCGTGAACGGCGAATATCCGATGGTCAACGCGACCTTCTACGCGGCCGGCGCCCCGCGCAGCGTGAATGTGGGCTTGCGCTACGTGTTTTAAGGGTGGATCTGTTCAATGACGCCATTGCGCAGGGCAAGATGGACGAGCGCGGCGGGGCCGGGTACGTCGAGCTTTTCCCTGATGCAGGTCTGGTGGTTGGCCACCGTCTTGCTGCTCAGGTGCAGCAGGCGGGCGCAGTCGGCGGCGCTGCGGCCTTCGGCCAGCAGGCGGAAGATTTCGAATTCGCGCTGGCTCAGGCTGCTCAAGCGCTGCGCTTCCATGCTGGCGGTGTCTTGCAGCACGCCGGGTACGCTGTGCGGATCGAGGTAGCGCCGGCCCGCATGGGCGGCACGCACGGCGTCGACCAGGTGTTCCGGGTCGGCCTGCTTGCTGACGAAGCCGCAGGCGCCGCCCTCAAAAGCGCGGGCGATCAGCTGCGGCGTGTCGTGCATGCTGAACACGAGCACGCGGGCACCGGCATCGCGGGCGATCAGCTTGCGCAGCAATTCCAGGCCGCCGATACCGGGCATGGACAAATCCGTCACGCAGACGTCGGGCGCGTGCTCCTGGTACAAGCCATACGCCGTTTCGCCATTGCCCGCCTCGGCCACGACGGCGATGTCGCCGCCCTGTTCCAGCAGGCGCCGGTAACCGGTGCGCACCACCGGGTGGTCGTCGACCAGCATCACGCGGATCGGGGTCATGGCCGCGTTCATGCCGCACCTGCCGCCAGCGGCATCGCCACTTCGATGCGCAAGCCGTTGCCCAGCGCGCTGATCCAGCGGATATGGCCGCGCAGGCCGGCCACTCTTTCGCGCATGCCCAGCATGCCGAAGCCATCTGTCGGCGTTTTGTCTGGATGCAAACCCTGGCCATTGTCTTCGATAGCCAGGTGCAGCAAGCCGTGCGCATCGGCGCGCAATTCCACCGTGGCCCGGTTGGCGCCCGCGTGGCGCGCCACGTTCGTCAAGCCTTCCTGCACCAGGCGGTAGATGGCGGTGGCGGTGCAGTCGTCGAGGTTGGCGGGGATGGCGTGCGGTGCGAAATGGCAGGCGATGCCGTGCTGCTGGGACCAGCTGTCGCACAGCGCCTGCAGGGCCGGCGCCAATCCCAGGCTGTCGAGCACGGGCGGGCGCAGCCGGCGCAGCATGGTGCGCACCATCGCATGCAGCGCTTCCGACGAGCGCGCGATGCTGGCGGCGCACGCCTGCACGTTCGCCTGGTCGCCATCGCGCGCGCGCAGGATGTAGCTGGCGGCCGCGCGGATGGCTGTGCAGTCTTGTCCCACTTCATCGTGCAGCTCGCGCGCCAGCGCGCAGCGTTCCTCCTCCTGCGCGCGCAGCAGGCGCTGCGTGAGGGTGCGGTTTTGTGCCAGCAGCAGCGCCACCTGGCGTCCGCGCCGCACGGCAAAGCCGGCCAGGGCCAGCGCCAGCAACAGCAGGCTCAGGGCCAGTTCATCAAGTTGCCAGTGTTCGTGGCGCCACAGCGCGTACGTCAGCCGTTCGGCCAGGTCCAGCCTGGCGGCCAGCAGGAAAAAAGCCAGCGCCAGCGCGCAGCACATGAGGAGGCGCCGGGCCGGCCGCGTGTCTGAGCGGCCGTTGCCGGCAAATTGATGGTGTTCCATGGTGCTGCTCCCTGAGCGCGGTCGATCTCTTCGTTGTGCAAGCTTCATGCCATCGTGCAGCGGCTGTGGCCGGGCGCGTGGCGGGGAGACAAGTGTTCCAGGATGGAACAGGTGTACCACGATGTGACGCGGGGATGACGGCGCGGCAGGCGCGGTTTTCGAGCTTATCCGAAGTCGCGCCGGCGCGCTGGCGCGCACGTCTGCGGTGCGAGGCATTGTTGTTCCGATGTAACGTTGAGATTGCTCAAGCTTTCATAGATAAAACAAAACAAAGTATCGCAGAGTTAGATAAAAAATAAATAAATGATATTAAAAATATGATATTTGTTTTGTGTGGTTTGCTATATTTGTTGACACTTTTGTGAAAAAGCTGAAAGCGGGCGCGAGACCTGCCGACCTATCTATCCACAACAACCAAGGGAATAGAATGAATCGTCCATCACATGCGCGGGTATCGCCCGCCACCGCCGATCGGCCCGCTACCCGCGGCCGTGCCACCATCTTGGCCGCGCTGGCCACCTTGTCCGTGCTGGCCTCGGCGCCGGCCATGGCCGGTGTCCTGACCTTCGATAATTTGCCCCCCGACGTGTATGAAAGCGGCCAGACGCTCAATACGTCGAGCTACAACCTGCTGTTCCTGGCCGACCCGACCACGGCGGCCGGCGGCGGCGTCAGCGGCGTAGGCGCCATCCTCGATGGCCGCGTGGGCTCGTCGTGCGATATCGCCGCCTGCCCGCAGGGCGCCACCGGCAACTACCTGGCCATCCTCAACGATGGCGGCGTGAATTTCGCGCGCGCCGATCACCAGGCGTTCAGCCTGGCCGGTTTCGACTATTCCTTCATCGCGCCCGTTTCCGGCTTGCCCAATATGCAGTGGGGCCAGCTGCAACTGAGCGGAACCCTCAGCAACGGCCAGGTGGTCAGCACGTCGCTGGCGTTCCCGGGCCAGGGCAGCGATGGCAATTACCATTTCCAGAGCGCATCCCTGCTGGGCGGCTTCAGCAACTATGCGTTGACGGGCCTGACCTTCAACGCCTGCATTTTCAATGACACTGGCGCGTGCACCAATTCCATCGATTTCCCCGCCTTTAACCAGGGCCAGTTTGCGCTCGACAATATCAACATCAGCGCCGTGCCGGAACCGTCGACCTATATGCTGCTGCTGGCCGGCCTGGGCGCCATCGGCATGCTGTCGCGCCGCCGCAGCGGCAAGTTCGCAGCGTTCACCGTGCAAGGAGCGTGAGATGAAACTACGTCCAGTCTCTCTCGGCATCCTCCTGCTGGCCGCCAGCCTGGCGCAAGCGGCGCAGGCGCAGGAACGCCGCTCCTACATCGTGCAGCTGGTCGACAAGCCGGCCGCCACCTACACGGGCCAGGTCGACGGCCTGGCCGCCACCAAGCCGGTCCCGGGCACGCGCATCAACGTGGGCGCCGCCGATGTGCAGGCCTACCTGAGCTACCTCGACACCAAGCAGGCCGCCGTGGCCGGCACCGTCAGCGCGGCGGAAATCACGCACCAGTACAGCGTCGTCTTCAACGGCTTTTCCGCCTTGCTGACGGACGATGAAGTGCGGGCCCTGAAGAAAAACAGCGGCGTAGCCAGCATCAGCGCCGACTCCATCCTGCAGCTCGACACCAGCTACACGCCCACCTTCCTGGGCCTGGACAAGCCGGGCGGCCTGTGGGAACAACTGGGCGGCAAGACGCACGCGGGCGAAGACATCATCATCGGCATCGTCGACAGCGGCATCTGGCCCGAGAACACGGCCTTTGCCGACCGCCTCGACGAGAACGGCGTGCCCAGCCACAGCGGCAGCAACGTCGTGTATGGCGCGCCGCCGGCCAGCTGGCAGGGCACTTGCCAGACGGGCGAAGGTTTCAGCGCCGAGAATTGCAACAACAAACTGATCGGCGCACGCTACTACCGCGCCTCCACGGCGGCGCTGCACTGGACGGAATTCCGTTCGCCGCGCGATTCCGTCGCCGGCCTGACGGGGCATGGCGGCCATGGCACGCACACGGCGTCCACGGCCGGCGGCAACAATGGCGCCTTGGCCACCTCGAACGGCGTGTCGCTGGGCAAGGCCTCGGGCATGGCGCCGCGCGCGCGAATCGCCGCCTATAAAGTCTGCTGGACGGCCGCATCGACGGGCCGCAACGGTTGCGCCACGGCCGACAGCGTGGCCGCCATCGACCAGGCCGTCAAGGATGGCGTCAACGTCATCAACTTCTCCATCGGCCCGAACGCGGGCGGCGGCGCCTTCGACGAGCCGACGGAAGTCGCCTTCCTCGGTGCGGCCGCGGCCGGCGTGTTTGTCGCCACGTCGGGCGGCAATTCCGGTCCATCCACGCCGGCGCCCGACGTGCCGGCGCCCGTCTCGCACATCAGCCCGTGGCTGGCGACGGTCGCCAATTCCACCCACAACCGCCTGTACGCGGGCAATGTCATCCTCAGCAACGGCACCAGGCTGGAAGGCGCATCGAGCAATGCGAAGACGCCGGCCCTGCCGCTGATCCGCTCGCGCGACGCGGGCCTGGCCGGCGTGCTGCCGACGGACCTCAATTTGCTGCGCTGCTTCGGCGAAGCCGATGCCACGTCCGCTTATCTGGACCCGGCGAAAGTGGCGGGCAAGATACTCGTGTGCGACCGTGGCGGCAACGTGCTGGTCAACAAGAGCGCGAATGCCAGGACGGCGGGCGCGGCGGGCGTGGTCATCGCCAACGTGGCCGGCGGCGCCAACACCATCATCAACCAGGCGCACACGCTGTCGACCGTGCACCTGGCGCAGGCGCAGGGCGACGCGCTGAAGGCTTTCATGGCGTCCAATCCGGACGGCACGGCGGCATTGGGTGAAATCCATACGATCGCCGACACGACGGTGCAGGCGCCGATCGTCAGCGACCGTTCTTCGCGCGGACCGAACGTGGCCAACGCGAACATCCTGAAACCGGACATGTCGGCGCCCGGCACCAACATCCTCGCCGGCGTGACGGCCGACCTGACGCCGGCGCAGCGCGATGCCGTGGCCGCTGGCGGCGCGGCGCCCGTGGCGGAATGGGATTTCTATTCCGGCACTTCGATGGCCAGCCCGCACGTGGCCGGCGTGGCGGCGCTGCTCAAGCAGCAGCATCCGGGCTGGTCGCCCGCGGCCATCAAGTCGGCGCTGATGACGACGGCCTTCAGCACGTATCCCGATGGCTTGAACGGTTCCGTGTCGTGGGATGCGACGGCGAAGAACTCGGGCCAGCTGCCATGGGGCCAGGGCGCCGGCCACATCGCACCGAACAGCGCGGCCGATCCCGGCCTCGTGTACGACGTGTCGGAAATCGACTATGCGCGCTTCCTGTGCGGCCTGAACCTGAAGGTCTACAGTCCCGCCACCTGCCAGGCCGTCGGCACCATTCCTGCCTACAACCTGAACCTGGCGTCGCTGACGGCGGCCAACGTGCTGGGCACGCAGGTGCTGACGCGCACGGTGACCAACGTGGGCGCCAGCAGTGCCGTCTACAACGTCTCTGCCAGCCTGCCCGGCTACACGGTGGCGGTGACGCCAACGAGCCTGAGCCTGGCGCCGGGCGCCAAGGGCCAATACCAGGTCAAGTTGACGCGCACCACGGCGCCGGCCAATACCTGGACCTACGGCGCCCTGAGCTGGACGGATGGCACGCACACGGTGCGCAGCCCGCTGACGGCGCGCGGCACGTCGCTGGCCGCCATTCCGCTGGTCAGCAGCGAAGCGGCCACGGGCAGCAAGGTGCTGACCCTGGGCACGGGCTTCACGGGTGCGCTGGTCGGCGTCAAGTCGGGTCTCGTCGAAGCCGTGCGCCAGACGCGCACGATTGGCCAGGCCAACAACAGCACGGCTTCGGCCAGCTGCAAGGCGGGAGGTGCCACGGGTGTGAACGTGCACAACGTGGTGATCCCGGCCGGCACCCTGGCGGCGCGCTTTGCCACCTACGATACGGAAACGACGGGCGGTGCGAATACCGACATGGACATGGAGGTCTACAACGCCGCCAATGTGCTGGTCGGCAGCAGCGGCAATGAAAGTTCCAATGAGCAGGTGGAACTGCGCCTGCCCGCCGCCGGCACCTACAAGGTGTGCGTGATCGGTTTTGCGCCGCAAAACGGCCAGGCCGACTACACCTTGTCGTCGTGGGTGCTGGCGCCGGGCTTGAACAACGGCAGCTTCAAGGCGCTGATGCCGGGCACGGCCTTCATGGGCGGCACCGCGTCTGTCTCGCTGAGCTGGTCCAACCTGGCCGAAGGCAAGCGCCACCTGGGCGCCGTCGGCTACCAGGTCGCTGGCGTGGTGCAGGGCGTGACGGTGGTCGAGGTCAATACCAATGATCCCGTGCCGCTGTTCCAGAACGCGCGCGGCGCCAAGCCGGTGCTGGCCGAGTAAACCGTTTCAGATGTCAGCGCAAGGCGTGCCTCCGGGCACGCCTTTTTTTTAACGCAGACCCCCGTTCGGGAGGAATAGCACTTGCATGGCGGTAACGCCCCCGGTATCTTGTCGGATAGCCATGGCTTTGTGGCCTGGCATTCTTGGGGAGTCGCGCGTGACCAGTTTCCGCACCAATACCGACCGCCTGCTGGAAGTGCGCCTGCAGGATGAAAAAGTGCTGGCGATTGCCGGCGCGATGGTCGCCTATACGGGCGCCATCAAATTTGAAAAGTCCCTGCTTGGCGGCGAGGGCCTCTTTGGCGCGCTCAAGCGCAAGGTGACGAACGAAGGCATGCAGGTGATGCAGGCTTCAGGCACCGGCACGGTGTTTTTCGCGCAGAATGCGGCCGAGATCACCGTCATGGCGCTGGCCGGCGAAAAGCTGACCATCGAAAGCAGCAGCCTGCTGGCCTACGACACGAGCCTGAAGACGGGCACCAGCTTTGCGGGCTTGCGCGGCGCCAGCTCGGGCCAGGGCCTGTTTTCCACCACCGTCGAAGGCAACGGCAACCTGGCCGTCATTTCGCGCGGCAACCTGATCATGCTGGAAGTGACGCCCGCGCATCCGCTGCGCGTGGACCCGGACGCCTTCGTCGGCTTCAAGGGCGACATCCGCCAGGAATTCGTTTTCGACGTCAACTGGCGCACGATGATCGGCCAGAGCTCGGGCGAATCGTACCAGCACAAATTCACAGGCCAGGGCGTGGTGTTCATCCAGCCCGCCGAACGTTAAGTTAGCGAGGACCCGCGATGCCTGTCTATCAGCAGATCAATGAAAAGATGCTTGAGGTCAAACTCGGCAATGAAGAAGTGTTCGCGCGCAAGGGCGCCATGGTGTCCTACCAGGGCGACGTGGCGTTCAGCCGCTCCTTCCTGGCCGGCCAGGGCGTGCAAAGCCTGGCCATGCGCGCCGTCACGAACGAAGGCTACGCCATGATGTCGGCGCGTGGCACGGGCAGCGTGTTTTACGCCCAGGGCGGCCTGTTCGTCACCATCGTCCCCGTGCGCGGCGAAACGTTTTACGTGGAAAGCGATTCCCTGCTGGCCTTCGATGCGCGTTTGACGGCCGGCACCATGTTCCTCGGCAACCAGGGCGGCGTGCAGGGTGTGGTGCGCGGCATGGCCTCGGGCCAGGGCTTGTTTACCACCACCTTGCAAGGCACGGGCGACGTGGCGATTTTGTCGGACGGTAACGCCATCGGCTTGCCCGTCACGCCGGACGTGCCCGTGTTTGTCGACCCGCAAGCGTATATCGGCCACACGGGGCAGCTGAGCTCGACCATCGTCACGGACCTGAACTGGAAAACCTTCGTCGGCCAGGCGTCGGGCGAATCGTACCAGGTGAAGTTCACGGGCCAGGGCACGGTCTACATCCAAGCGAGCGAAAGGTAAGCCATGACGATTTACACTCCCGATACCTTGCCGAAGAACGATAACCTGAACCGTTTTTCGTATGTCATCGACGTCAAGGAACAGATCTTCATTCGCAAGGGCAAGATGATCGCCTTCTATGGCGAGCTGCGCTTCGAAGCCATGGGCAGCAGCGTGCTCGACCTGATCGTGCGCAATGCCTTCAATGCGCCGAAATACATCCACCACTTTGTCGTCGCGCAAGGGCAAGGACAATTGATTTTGGGCGACAACGGCAACGACCTGGCCTGCTACGACCTGGACAACGCCAACATGACCATCCGCGCGAAAAACCTGCTGGGTTTCACGAAGGATGTGATCTGCCAGGAATCGACCTTGCCCGGCTACCTGACCATGATAGGCACGGGTAAAGTCATCGCCTCGTCGAACGGCCCCGTGCATTTCCTCGAGTTGCCATGCCGCGTGGACGAGCAGGCCGTGCTGGGCTGGGCCGATTGCCCCAGCCCCTCGTATCACTACGATTATGCCCACGTGCAGGGTTGGGCCTCGGCCGCCGGCGCGCTCACGGGCTTTACCCTGTCGGGCGAGGAAAAGCAGATCGACTTCACGGGCGCCGGCACGGTGCTGGTGCAGTCGTCCGAGCTGGACGTGACGGGCAGCTCGGCCCTGGCCAACCTGCTGGCGCAATTGCCGATGCTGGGCAAGGAAGACCTGGGGACCTTGAGCTTGTCCGTCCAGCAGCAGATGAAGCAGGAACGTTAAGCTACTTGACGGCCGCCCAGCCGGGCGGCCGCTTTTCCAGGAAGGCGGTGACGCCTTCCTCCGCATCCTCTTCCATCATGTTGCGCGCCATCACGTCGCCCGCATACGCATACGCGTCGTCCAGCGGCAGCTGGCGCTGCCGGTAGAACATGGCCTTGCCGTAGCGGATGGCCGTCGGGCTTTTCGCCATGATCTGCTGCGCCAGGCGCGCCACGGCTTCGTCGAGCGCCGTATCGGCCACCGTTTCATTGATCAGGCCCCAGTCGGCGGCCGTGTCGGCGTCGATGAAGCGGCCCGTCACCAGCATGTCGAAGGCCCGCTTGGGCGACACATTGCGCGACAGGGCAACCGATGGCGTGGCGCAGAACAGGCCCACGTTGATGCCGGAGACGGCAAAGCGGGCCGATGCGCCCGCCACGGCCAGGTCGCAGCTGGCGACCAATTGGCAGCCGGCCGCCGTGGCGATGCCGTGCACGCGGGCAATCACGGGCACGGGCAAGCTTTGAATGGCTTGCATCACGCGCGAGCATTGCGCGAACAGGGTTTGATAATACGCAAGCTGGCGCGTCGCCTGCATCTGGCGCAAATCGTGGCCCGCGCAAAAGGCTTTGCCTTCGGCGGCCAGCACCACGCAGCGCACGTGCGGCTGCTGCGCGATCGTGTCGAGCGCTTCCTGCAGCGCGGCCAGCATGGCTTCGGACAGGGCATTGAATTGCAGCGGGCGGTTCAGCCGCAGGGTGACGAGGCTATCGTGCTCCTCGCGCAGTACCAGCGGCGTGTCGGTATCATGTGTTGCGGTCATGCGGTCTCCAGTGGCCTGATGGCCTTGTTGTTCTAGGAAATCTTATTTGGCGGCATTGACGCTGCCGATGCCGGCGATCGACTTGTGCACGATCTTCGGCTTGCCATAATAGGTCAGTTCGCCCATGCCGCGCACCACGGCGTTCAGTTCTCCCGAGGAATACACCTTGACGGAGCCGATGCCTTCGAAATTCACATCGACGTTTTTCGCCAACAAGGCTTTCGTATCGACTTCGCCCACGCCTTGCGCCTTCAGGCGCAGCCAGTCGACCTGGCCATCGGCGGCCAGGCGGCCCGCGCCCTTGTAGCTGATGTCGACTCGTGGACCATTGAGCTTGGTGAGGATTTTTTCGCCCGCGCCTTCCGCGATCAGCTTGCGCAAGGTGGGCATGGTGATGATGATGCGTGGGTCGCCCTCGGTCTTCTTGATGTCCTTGTCCTTCATGGAAATTTTCAGCTCGCCATCGACCACTTCCGTGATGACGCCGCTGAGGAATTTCTGGTCGCCGCGCAGCAGCAGGCTTTGCTCCTTGCCCGATTCCACTTCGATGCTGATGGGGCCGCGGATGTCGATGGCGTTGAAGGCGGCTACCGTGCGGGTTTGCTCGTCGGCATGCGCGAGGGTCGAGAGGCAGGCGAGGGACAGGACTGACAACAGGAACAGAGGACGCATGGCGGTTTCCTTGAGTAGTTGATCAGTGTATTCTATGTTGCAACATCTCCAAGGGGGAGAAATTTGCGATGAACGGCACAAATCGCGGCGCGGATGACACGCCTCCGCAGGCCAGCCGCGCGCCCGGCAAGGCGCCGTTGGTCTATGCTATGGCGTACCGCGTCCTGGAGAGCAGATGAAAAATTACCACAAAGAAGATTATCCCGTCGCCGAAATCCGGCGCTTCCTCGAACCGGGGCCGGTGGTGCTTGTCAGTTCAACGTGGCAGGGCGAAAGCGACGTCATGACCATGGCCTGGCACATGCTGATGGAATTTACGCCATCGTTGCTGGGCTGCTTCATTTCCGACGCGAACCACAGCTATGAAATGATCAAGCGCAGCATGGAGTGCGTGATCAATCTGCCCACGGCCGACATGGTCGACCAGGTAGTCGCCATCGGCAATTGCAGCGGCGAAGACACGGACAAGTTCACGGCCTTCGGCCTCACGCCCCAGCCCGCCGAGCTGGTGGGCGCGCCCCTGATCGCCGAGTGCTACGCCAACTTCGAATGCAAGCTGGCCCAGGTGGCGGGCAATCCGAAAGGCGGCTTCTTCATCTTCGAGTGCGTGAAAGCCCACGTGGCCACCTCGCCCAAGCTGCCGGAAACGTTACATTACCGCGGCAACGGCGAGTTCATGGTGTCGGGCCGGACCATCAGCCGCAAGAGCCTGATGAAGCCGGAGATATTGTAGACACCTGACCAAACCTACTGCGCGTCGATATAGGCGGCCTGCGATGCTCACCGTACTTGAGTACGGTTGCGCTTCTTAGCCACCTCTATCTTCCGCTCGCTACGGTTTTGTTAGGTGTCGTGAGGCCGCTTAAATCACCCCCCTTAAATCACGCCCTGCGCCAGCATCGCATCGGCCACTTTCACAAAGCCGGCGATATTGGCGCCATCGACATAGCTGACCGTGCCATCGGCGCGCGTACCGTATTGCTTGCACGCGGCGTGGATGCCCTGCATGATCTGCAGCAAACGCGCATCGACTTCCTCGCGCGGCCAGGAAATCCGGGCCGCGTTCTGGCTCATTTCCAGGCCGGACGTGGCCACGCCGCCCGCATTGCTGGCCTTGCCCGGCGCATACAGCACGCCGGCCGCTTCGAATGCCTTGGCTGCCTCGATGGTGGTCGGCATGTTGGCGCCCTCAGCCACACACTGCACGCCGTTGGCGATCAAGGTGCGCGCGTCGTCGATATGCAATTCATTTTGCGTGGCGCAGGGCAGGGCGATATCGACCGGAACATGCCATGGCGACACGCCCGACTCGAAGCGCACGCCCGTGCGCGCGGCGTAGTCGCTGACCCTGCCATACAAATGGTTCTTGACCTCCATCAGGATGGCCAGCTTTTCCGGCGTAAAGCCTGCCTCGTCGATGACGGTGCCGCTCGAATCGGAGACGGTGATGACTTTCGCGCCCATCGCCATGGCTTTTTCCACAGCGTACTGCGCCACGTTGCCCGAGCCGGACACGGACACGCGCATGCCTTCGAACGAGCGGCCCCGCGTTTTCAACATTTCCTGCGCAAAATACACGGTGCCGTAGCCCGTCGCTTCCGGGCGCATCAGCGAGCCGCCGAAGCTGGCGCCCTTGCCCGTGAACACGCAGTCGGCGCGGTTGCTGAGCTTTTTCATCATGCCGACCATATAGCCCACTTCGCGCCCGCCCACGCCGATGTCGCCGGCCGGCACGTCCGTGTCCGAACCCACGTGGCGGAACAGTTCGCTCACGAAGGCCTGGCAGAAACGCATCACTTCGCCCGGGCTCTTGCCCTTCGGATCGAAGTCGGAACCGCCCTTGCCGCCGCCCATGGGCAAGGTCGTCAGCGCATTCTTGAACGTCTGCTCGAAGGCGAGGAATTTCAGCACGGACAAGGTCACGGAAGGGTGGAAGCGGATGCCGCCCTTGTACGGTCCGATGGCCATGCTGTGCTGGATGCGGTAGCCGCGGTTGACTTGCACTTGCCCGTGGTCATCGACCCACGACACGCGGAACATCACCACGCGCTCCGGCTCGATCAAGCGTTCCAGCAAGCCTTGTTCCGCGTATTTCGGGTGCTGTTCCAGGAACGGCCACAAGCTCTCCATGACTTCGGTGACGGCTTGCAGAAACTCGGGTTGACCTGGATTGCGTGCGGCGACATGCTGGACATACTCGTGAGCAGATGCGTATTTCATCAGAATTCCATGGAGGTAATCGGTTATTTGGGCAACTATCATCGCAGATTTCGCACAAAAATGGTGCGGAAATTTGGTTTTGAGGGGTTTCTGCTACATTGTGGGGATTTTTTTGGCACTATGGTCGATGCGAGCCGTAAACAACAACGCCAGCCCGAAGGCTGGCGTTGTCGTCATTCTTGCGTGCTTGGCTGGTCAAGCCAGGACAGGGATCACCCCGCCATGCCGCGCAAGATCAGTCCCGTGATGTAGGCGCCGTAGGTGCCCAGCGCGTAGCCCAGCACGGCCAGCAGCACGCCGACGGGGGCCAGGGATGGGTGGAAGGCGCTGGCGATGACGGGGGCCGAGGCGGCGCCGCCGATGTTCGCTTGCGATCCCACGGCCATGAAGAACAGGGGCGCGCGGATCAGCTTGGCGACGAGCAGCATCAGGCCGCCATGCACGGCGATCCAGATCAGGCCCAGCAGGAACAGGAAAGGCTTGTCGAACAGGGCTTTCAAGTCCATGTGCATGCCGATGGTAGCCACCAGCACATACAGCATGGCCGAGCCGATGGTCGAAGCGCCCGCGCCTTCCAGGCTGCGTGCTTTGGTAAAGCTGAGCAGCAGGCCGAAGGTGGTGGCGAGCACGACGATCCAGAAGAAATTCGACGTCAGGCTGTAATCCTGCAAGCGCCATGCGGCGGGCAGGGTGTTGATCCAGCTGATGATGGGGCCGGCCAGGAAGTGCGACAGGCCCGTCACGCCCAGGCCCACGCCGAGGATGATCATGATGTCGGTCAGGTTGGCTACGCGCGCGTGCTGGGCGCGGTAGCTTTCGATGCTGTCCTTGAGCGCATTGATGGCGGACAAATCGGCACCGGTCCAGCGGTCGAAGGCGCCCGCGCGGCCGGCCAGGAACAGCAGCACGGCCGTCCAGACGTTGGCCACCAGCACGTCGACGGCGACGAACTGGCCAAACAAGGTGGCGTCCACTTCAAACACTTCCTTCATGGCCGCCTGGTTGGCGCCGCCGCCTATCCACGAGCCGGCCACGGTGGTCATGCCGCGCCACGTGTCGCCGGCCACCGTTTCCGGGTGGATCAAACGCAAGGCTTCGAACGAGACGAGGGCGCCCAGCATCACACCCAGCGTGCCTGTCAAAAACATGATGATGGCCTTGGGACCGAGGCGGATGATGCCGCCGAAATCGATGGCCACGCACAGCAGGACCAGCGCGCTGGGCAGCAGGTAATCGCGCGCCACGGCGTACAGGCCGGACGCGTTGCCGTCGATGATGCCGAACGTGTTCAGCAACGCCGGGATCAAATAGCACATCAGCAGGGACGGGATATACGTGTAGAACTTTTTCCAGAAGCCGTCGGGGCGGGAAGCGCTCCAGAAGACGGCTCCCAAGGTCATGGCGAGCAGGCCGAGGACGACGGCGTCATTGGTGATCAGGGCGGGTGTGGCAGGTGGCATCGGGGATTCCGGTGAACGTGTCAGGGACGCACGGATGCCGATAAGGCCCCCGGGCGCGGGTGGCCGTATCGTATAGCAATGTTGAAGCCTAAACAAATTATTTAGGTAGTGCTAGCCGGAATTTTTCTTGCCAAATCAAACACTTGTAGACTGCTTCGCTACCCCGCGCAGCAGACTGGCGGTTACAAATAGCGCGCCAGCAAGGCCTTGTCGAGAGCGCCGTCAAGTTCGATGCGCACGAAGTGGCCGCTGCCGGGCGCCACCTGGATCTCTTTGCCGTCATCGCTGAGCATGCGGGTAATGGTGACGTCGCGGTTGCCGCCCGGATGCACGGCCTCGATGCGGTCGCCCACGGCGAAGCGGTTTTTCACTTCCACCCTGGCCCAGCCGTCCGCCACGCCCAGCACGTCGCCCACGTACTGGCTGCGGTCCGCCTCGGACGCGCCGCGCATGTAGTTCTGGTGCGCCTGCGTGTGGTGGCGCTGGTAAAAGCCGTCCGTGTAGCCGCGGTTGGCCAGGCCTTGCAGCTGGCCCAGGAGGCTGATATCGAAAGGGCGGCCCGCGACGGCGTCATCGATGGCCTGGCGGTAGACTTGCGCCGTGCGCGCCGCGTAGTACAGCGACTTGGTGCGGCCCTCGACCTTCAGCGAATCGACGCCGATTCTCACCAGGCGCTCGATATGCTCGACGGCGCGCAAGTCCTTCGAATTCATGATGTAGGTGCCGTGCTCGTCTTCGAGTATCGGCATCAGCTGGCCCGGGCGCTGGGCTTCTTCAATCAGATAGGGCTGGTCGGCCAGCGGGTGGCGCGGCTGCTGGTGCAGGGCGGAAAACGCATTGTTGTCCGCCTCGGCCAGCGCCTGGTGAAATTCCAGCGGCACCACCTGCATGCCGCCCAGGTCGCCGCTGGCGTCTTCGGACGCGTTTTTCACCTTGTAATCCCAGCGGCAGGAATTCGTGCAGGTGCCCTGGTTCGGGTCGCGGTGGTTGAAATAACCGGACAGCAGGCAACGGCCCGAATAGGCGATGCACAGCGCGCCGTGAACGAAGACCTCGAGCTCCATTTCCGGGCAGCGCTGGCGGATTTCCTCGATCTCGTCGAGCGACAGTTCGCGAGATAAAATCACGCGCGTCAAGCCCATGCGGTGCCAGAACTTGACGTCGGCCCAGTTGACGGCGTTCGCCTGCACGGACAGGTGTACGGGGACGTCCGGCCACTTGTCGCGCACCATCATGATCAGGCCCGGGTCGGCCATGATCAGCGCGTCGGGGCGCATGGCGATCACCGGTTCCATGTCGCGCAAATACGTTTTCAGCTTGGCGTTGTGGGCGAAGATATTGCTGGCGACAAAGAACTGCTTGCCGCGTGCATGCGCGCCATCGATGCCCTCCTGCAAGGCTTGCAAGGTCGAAAAATCGTTATTGCGCACGCGCAAGCTGTAGCGCGGCTGGCCCGCGTAGACGGCGTCGGCGCCATAGTCGAAGGCGGCGTGCATCTTGGCCAGGGAGCCGGCAGGCAGGAGGAGTTCGGGAGCGTGGCGCATGGAGGATGGGCAAAGCCGGCGATCTTATGCTGGTTGGCCGCATATTGCATTGCCTTGGGTCAAGGGATTGATATCCGCTGCCGGGATGCTCAGGCGTCAGGCGTTCAAGCCTGTGTGTCCCTGGTGCCGCTCGTGCAGGGCTTGCGCTTTCAGAAACCGGCGCAAGCCCTGGCAGGCTAGTGCGCATGCGCGGCCCCGCTGTTGCCGGCTTGTCCCGTCATGGGCAGGTGTTCGGGCGGCATGCCGTCCTTGAACAGTTGACGCAATTGCTGGCGCAGTTCCGGCGTGTCTTGGTGATGGTGTACAGAGACCGCGTGCTCCACGGCAATACCCAATAGCTCTTCCTCACTGTCGGCCGAGATGGCCACCGAGCAATGCGTGTCGCTTGGGAATTCCCGGCAATCGATGAATTTGCGCGTCATGATCGACTCCTTTCCGAAAAGAGCGGGCACAGCACCCGCTCAATTCAGTATAGGCCGCAATCCGGCTCAGGCTGCGCGGCTGTTGATATCGGCCCCGTGCGCCTGCAAGTGTGTAGGCTGCGCCGCAGCGGGCGCAAAATCGTCGACCTGTATCAAGCCGTCGACCAGGCGCGCATATTCCAGCAAGGTATTGTGCTCCTGGCAGCTGACCGAGCCCGCCGCCTTGGCTGCGGCCAGCCACTGCTGCATGGCGGACAGGCTTTGCGGCAGGTGCCGCAGGGCCGCGCCTTCGGGCGTGTCTTTCAGGCGTTTTTCGATGTGCAGGATGTCGGGCAGCAGGGTCAATGCCTGCTCGGCGCAAGCCACGGGGTCGTTGCTGTCGTTGGCCACATAGCCGTCGGCCAGCAGGCGTTCGCGGTCTGCGCCCGGCGTTTGCAGGGCCAGCGCCACCTCGCTGCCCAGTTCGTCGGATGGCGGACGGTGGGGCAAGCCAAACGGGAACAGCAAGGTGCGCAGCAGCACGGCCAGCACGCGCGCGGGGAAATTGTCGAGCACGCCCGTCAAGCCCTGCTGCGCCTTGACCAGCGCATCCTGCAGCGACCAGTGCACATAGGGCAGGTCGGCCTCGGGCCGGCCATCATCCTCGTAGCGCTTCAGCACGGACGACGCCAGGTACAGCTGCGCCAGCACGTCGCCCAAGCGGGCGGACAGCCGCTCGCGGCGCTTGAGTTCGCCACCGAGCACGAACATCGACATATCCGTCATGACGGCAAACGCCGTCGACAACCGCGTCAGGGCGCGGTAGTAGGGCGTCAGTACAGGCGCGCCGGCATCGGGCACGGCCGCCAGGCGCGCGCCGCCCAGCCCGTACCACAATCCCCTGGCCAGGTTGCCCAGCACAAAGCCGACATGGCCAAAGAAGGCCGTATCGAAATCGCGCAAGGCCTTGCGGCCGTCGCTTTCGCTGACGGCAGCCATTTCCCTGAGCACATACGGATGCGCGCGGATGGCGCCCTGGCCAAAGATGATCAGGCTGCGCGTGAGGATGTTGGCCCCTTCGACCGTGATCGCGATGGGGATTTGCTGGTAGGCGCTGGCCAGGAAATTGTTGGGCCCCACACAAATGCCCTTGCCGCCGAGAATATCCATGCCGTCATTGACGAGCGCGCGGCCCCGTTCCGTGACGTGGTATTTGACGATGGCGGAAATGACGGCCGGCTTTTCGCCCAGGTCGACGGCGTGCGCGGCCAGGGTGCGCGCCGCATCCATCAGGTACAGGTTGGCGCCCATGCGGGCCAGCGCTTCCTGCACCCCTTCGAACTTGCCGATAGGCATGTTGAATTGGCGCCGCACGGCCGCATACGCGCCGGTGCCGCGCACGGCCATCTTGCCCATGCCCACGCTGGACGAGGGCAGCGAAATGGCGCGCCCGGCCGCCAGGCACTCCATCAGCATGCGCCATCCCTTGCCCACCTGCGCCTGGCCACCGATGACCCAGTCGATGGGGATGAACACATCGTTGCCCGACGTGGGGCCGTTCTGGAAAGCGGCGTTCAAGGGATGGTGGCGGCGCCCGATCACCACGCCGTCGTGGCTGGCGGGGATCAGCGCGCAAGTGATGCCGGGCGCATCGTTGCCGGACAGCAGATGCTCGGGGTCGCTGGTCTGGAATGCCAGGCCCAGCAAGGTTGCCACGGGCGCCAGGGTGATGTAGCGCTTGTTCCACGTGAGGCGGAAACCCAGGGTAGGGCGTCCTTCATGCATGCTCATGCAAACCACGCCCAGGTCGGGAATGGCGGCCGCGTCGGAACCCGCGTACGGGCTGGTCAGGGCAAAGCAGGGAATCTCGGTGCCGTTGGCCAGGCGTGGCAAATAATGGTTTTTCTGTTCTTCTGTGCCGTAATGCAGCAGCAGTTCGGCCGGTCCCAGCGAGTTGGGCACCATCACGGTCACGGCCAGCGCCGAGCAGCGGCTCGACAATTTCATCACCACTTGCGAATGCATGTAGGCGGAGAATTG
Organism: Janthinobacterium sp. BCJ23; assembly: GCF_059617945.1. Taxonomy (NCBI): domain Bacteria; kingdom Pseudomonadati; phylum Pseudomonadota; class Betaproteobacteria; order Burkholderiales; family Oxalobacteraceae; genus Janthinobacterium; species Janthinobacterium sp. BCJ23. The sequence goes on from NZ_JCAQAW010000008.1 coordinate 257,987, forward strand.
CTTGCCGCCATATTGCTTCGGGATAATCATGCCGAGGAAACCTTGCGCCTTCATGTAGTCCCACGCCTGGGATGGCAAATCCTGCGCCTGCTGCGTTTCCCAGTCGTTGACCAGTTCGCACAGCCGCTCGACGTCGTGCTCAAGAAAGTGGCGCTCCTCGGCCGTGAGCGTGGCGCGTCCATAGCTCAGCAGCTTGGGCCAGTCGGGTTTGCCGGAAAACAGGTCCGCATCCCACCACGTGGTACCGGCTTCGAGCGCGTCACGCTCCGTGTCGGACATCGTCGGCAAGATGCGCTTGAACAGGGCCAGCAGGTGTGGGGTAATCAGGGCGCGGCGCACGGGGCCGGGCGCGAACAGTACAACCAGGCCCAGCAGGGCCACCACCAGTATGATCGTCAGCATGCGATATCTCCCTGTTATATGACAACAGGATAGGCCGAGATGGCCGATGTTACTGTACGGTACAGCGCATACGCACAACGCCAACCGCAGGGGTTGGCGTTGTGCTGTCAGGCGTGAAGCGTATTAGCGTTGTGGAACGACAATCACCGTGTCGCCCTGTTTGCCCTTGGCGCCCGTGTCGCCTTTGGCGCCTTCATCGCCGGCAGCACCAGCGTCGCCCTTGGCGCCATCGTTGCCTTGCATGCCGCTGTCGCCGGTCTGGCCCGTGGCGCCGGTCGCACCGGTCGCGCCGGCAGGAGCTTCAGCGCCAGTGGCACCCGTCGCGCCGGCAGGACCAGGCGCGCCTGCAGGGCCGGGAACGACTTGTACGACGGTGGGCGCGGGTGGCGCTTCGCGCTGGCAAGCGGTCAAGGCAAGGGTAGAGGCGAGCGCGAGCAATATCAGGGTAGTTTTCATGATGCATCCTTTGGCAGTGTGCCGTTATGTACGGAACGGCTCGACGGCGTCGGGCGCGAGTTTCGCATGGCGGTGTGGCGGGGAGAGCTGACCAGATGGCCGTTGCGCCGTGTCGCGCAGGACGCTGGCGGCGGGAAGGGATGTGGTCTGCCTGCAGCATGGGCTCTTGGGCTGCTGCAGTCCGTTCGTTTGCGTACACAGTGGCGGGGTGGGGGAGGTTTTGTGCAAAGGAAAACAAAAAGCCAACCCGAAGGTTGGCTGAGGATGTTCAAAGCGGGCTGGCAGCTCCCTGATTGATCGTCTGGTGCTGCCTGGCGCGTTTATTTAACGGTGAAACTTTTGTCGTAGCCACCATTCGTACTTGTATATCCTAATGTGTCACGGAACGCTGTCCAGCCAACCACCCATTGCCCCGCTTTGGCGCCTGCGGGTATCGTCACCGTTGAACTGAACGTAGCATGCTTCGCGTCGCCGGATGCCAGCACCCATTTGCTGTCGATGCGTGTTCCGCCGATATCGGCGATGTTGTACCAATAGGGATTGGGCAGGACGTTGAGATTGATCCCGGTGGCATCTGTCACGATGACGGTGGTCGTCACCAGTTGACTTGTCTGAGAGACATCAACGGTGGTGGGATTGACGGTGATGGCTGAAACGGCGGGACCCGATGTGTCGCTGAGTCCATTACTTTGCACGGTGAAACTCTTTTCGTAGCCGCCATTCGTACTCGTATATCCTAATGTGTCACGGAACGCTGTCCAGCCAACCGTCCAGGAGCCGGCTTTGGCGCCTGTGGGTATCGTCACCGTTGAACTGAACGTAGCATGCTTCGCGTCGCCGGAGGCCAGCATCCATTTGCTGTCGATGCGGGTGCCGCCGATATCGGCGACGTTGTACCAATAGGGATTGGGCAGGGCGTTGAGATTGACCCCGGTGGCATCTGTCACGGTCACCGTGGCCGTCACCAGTTGGCTTGCCTGCGAGACGTCAACGGTGGTGGGATTGACGGTGATGGCTGAAACGGCGGGGCCCGACGTGTCGCTGAGTTCATTACTTTGCACGGTGAAACTCTTTTCGTAGCCGCCATTCGTACTCGTATATCCTAATGTGTCACGGAACGCTGTCCAGCCAACCGTCCAGGAGCCGGCTTTGGCGCCTGCGGGGATCGTCACCGTCGAACTGAAGGTGGCATGCTTCGCGTCGCCGTAGGCCAGCACCCATTTGCTATCGATGCGGGTGCCGCCGATATCGGCGATGCTGTGCCAATAGGGGTGGGGCAGGGCGTTGAGATTGATTCCGGTGGCATCTGTCACGGTCACCGTGGCCGTCACGCGTTGGCTTGCCTGCGAGACGTTGACGGTGGCGGGGGTGACAGTGATGGCTGACACGGAGGGTCCCGATGTGTCGACGGCACTGGCGCTGACAGTGACCGTTGCATCCGCACTGCTCGCTTTGCCATCGTTGACGATGAGCTTGGCGACATACAAGCCGGAGGCATCGGCGGTAAAGCTGGTCCTGGCTGCGCTGGCAGAGGACAAGGTGGCCGTACTGTTCGCCGGTTTTTCCGTCAGCATCCAGGCAAACGTCAAGGCATCGCCATTGGCATCCGAGCTGGCGCTGCCATCGAGTTCGACCACGCTGCCGGACAAGACATTTTGCGCGTAGCCTGCGTTCGCAACCGGCGCCGCATTGGCTACACTGGCCGTAATGCTGACCGCCGCGGCGTTGCTGCTGACCTTGCCGTCGTTGACGATGACGCTGGCGACATAGGTGCCAGCCACATCCGCCGTAAAAGTGGGCCTGGCGGAGGTCGGCGACAACAAGCTTGCCGTGCTGCCTGCCGGTTTGGATTGCAGGGTCCATGCATAGCTGAGTGTACGGCCGGCATAGGCCGAGCTGGCGCTGGCATCGAGGGTAACGACAGTGCCCGTTACCACGCTTTGTGCCGGCCCGGCCTGGGCGACAGGGGGGACTGCGGCAATATCGGCGATGACTTGCTTGATGGTGTCTGGATTGCTGATCTTGGCCAGCGCGGTCACGACCTGGGTAAGCTGGGCGGCATTGATTTTTATTCTGAGCGCATCGAGAACCCTGTCCTGTGCATCGCCGCCGGCGGGGTTGCCTTGCGTCGCCGCTTTCAAGGGCGTGGAAAGGAAATCAGCGAGCGGGGTCGTGTCGACGACACCGCTCAGTACCGCAGCCACGTCGGCCTGCGCCGCTTTCACCGCAGTGCTATTGATCTTGCTGCCGGCAATAGCGGAGTCAAACGCGGCAAAGAAGACCGCGGGTTCGTTACCCAATACCCGCGCCGTCAGCATTTCGGTCAGTGGCGTGATGTTGGCAGTGGCGGCGTTGCCGCTTCCCAGCACGAGCGTGTGTAATTTCGAACCATCAGCCGGATCGGTGATCTGGAGCAGGCACGGTAGTTGGCCACCGGCGGCGGCAAGGCTGTAGCTGCCGTCGGCCAGCGACGTGGCGTTGCCTGTGCCCGTCTGGCATTTGGCAGTAATCATGGCGCCAGCAATTGCTTTCCCCGTTGCGGCAGTGCCGTTGACGGTTAATTTTGCCGGGTTAGCAGGGGCCGGTGAGGAGCTGCTACCACCACCACCGCATGCAACGAGCATGCACGAACCAAGCATAATTGCCAAAATCTTCATCGAATATATCCATTTTCAATTTTTAAAGTGATGCCATGTGGCGTCACGTTCAAACGGCCAAGCTCTTGCCGAAGTCAGTCTGTTAAGGGAAATTATATATCTTTAAGTAATATTTTATGCCTTGAAATTGAAGGCTATGCACTTGAAGGGGCGTAGGGATGTATTTTTTCATGTGGCGCGCAGCGCTGCGCGGCTTGCAGCGTGACTGGCGACAGGCTGGACGCGAGCAATTCAGCAAACAAAAAAGCCAACCCGAAGGTTGGCTTTTTGCTATGTGCTGCTGAATTCTTGGTGGCCCGGGGCGGAATCGAACCACCGACACAAGGATTTTCAATCCTCTGCTCTACCGACTGAGCTACCAGGCCAAGGCGGCGAATTATAGCAGAAAGACTTTCTACCTGACCAGAGCTAGCTGTGTTCAAATGCAACAGATGGCCAAAACATGGTGTTTTGGCATCCTTGTATGACCCGAAGGGATGTGGCGATGCAGCGACGTATTGGAGTGCAGGGCCTGGCGGTGGCGGGCTTGTTCGGTTTGTTGTGCGGTGCGGCGCGGGCCGACGGGTTGACCGATCTGAATGCGGCGCTGGCCCGATTGCAGGGCCAGATGCCGATCAAGGCGCAGGTGGAATCGAAAAGCTGGCGCCGCGAGGGCGAGGGCAAGGCGGCGGAAGAGGATAGCGGCCAGGCGACCGTCACTGTCGAGGGTGGGCCGGCGGGCTTGCAAGTGCTTTACGGCAAGGATTTGCTGGCGAAAGTGGAGGCCGAGCAGCGCGCCAGGGTGAAGGATCCGAAGGTCAAGACGCCGATCGGCTTTGCGCTGGGAGAAATGAAGGCGACGGAGTTGCGTTCCATGGTGTCGGCCGCGGACGCCTTGTCGCGCGAGATCGAGGAAGCCGTGTTCAGCGGCGAGAAGATGGATAGCTACAAGGGCAAGCCGGCGCGTCTGCTCAGCTTTACTTTGTCGCTCGACAAGGTGCCTGAGAAAGACCGCAAGTATGTGAAGAAGTTCGAAGGCGGCATCGAGGTGTGGATCGCCGCGGACGGCACGCCGCTGGCCAGCCATTTCCACTTTGACGTGAGCGGGCGCGCCTTTGTCGTCGTCAGCTTTACGCAAAAGTCGGACGAGACGCGCCAGTATGGCGTCAGCGGCGACCATTTATTGTTGCTGCGCAAGGAGAGCAAGAACACCACCTCGGGCGCGGGCGAGAGGGTGGAGAGCAAGATCGTCAAGACCCTGCAATTGCAATCCTGACGTGTTGCCGGCACATTCGATTACATGGCGGCGTTGCCGCCCATGGCGCTCTTTTGCAGCACGCAGCGTCCCGCTTCGCAGGTGGCGCCCGGGTCCGTGACGATGGAGCAGGTCGACATCATGCCGTCCGCTTGCTGCTGCTTGCGGCTGGCCTCGGCTTGCGCCAGGGCCAGGGCCTTGAGCTTCTTGCCGTCATTGTTTTTGCTGGACCAGGCCAGGTAGCGCTCGGGGCCGCCGCAAGCCTTGGCGCCGATGGCGATGGTCTGACATTGCTGGGTGGAATCGCAGGCAGCGGTGCCCACTTCCGCCTGGATTTGCGCCAGCAAGCCGGCATTGCCGGGGGCGGGCGGCGCATCATCTTGCGTGGGGGCACTGCCGCAGGCACTGGCGGCCAGCAGCAGGAAGCTGGCGCACGTGGCGCGCAGCAGGGAGGAGTAGGTTGACGTTTGCATGCCTTCATCATGTGCCACGCTTGCGTAAATGGCAAGCGCGATTCGCACTTGGCCAGAACCTTGATCCCGGTCATTTCCATTGCCAACCCGTCAAAGTTAATATAAATCAACATCCAATTAGCGATGTACGGGTGGCGACCGGGCCGGCGCGCTGCATTCCCGCGCCGGTGCGCGCAGCCGATTCGGGAATGTTTCCAGGAGTTAGACTATGCGCCGCACCATGTCCCCCTTCCTCTTCATCGCCAGCCTCGCTCTCAGTGGCGCGTTGCACGCCGCCAGCAAGGAGCCGATCCAGCCGATTACTGCCGCCAAGGTGGCCAATCCAGCCATAGTCGAGCTGGGCAAGAAACTGTTTTTCGACCCGCGCCTGTCGCGCTCGGGATTTATTTCCTGCAACAGCTGCCATAACCTGAGCATGGGCGGCACGGACAATATCAAGACCTCGATCGGCCACAACTGGCAGCGCGGACCCATCAATTCGCCCACCGTGCTCAATGCCAGCATGAACGTGGCGCAATTCTGGGATGGCCGCGCCAAGGATTTGCAGGAGCAGGCGGGCGGCCCCATCGCCAATCCGGGCGAGATGGCTTTTACGCACGAGCTGGCCATCGACGTGCTGGCCTCGATTCCCGCTTATCGCGCGGAGTTCAGACAAGTGTTTGGCCAGGACAAGCTGTCCATCGAGCAAGTCACGCGCGCCATCGCCGCCTTTGAAGAGGTGCTGGTGACGCCCGGTTCCCGCTTCGACCAATGGCTGTCGGGCAAGAAAAGCGCGTTGACGAAAGACGAACTGGCCGGCTACCAGCTGTTCAAGTCGAGCGGCTGCATCGCCTGCCATAACGGCCCTGCCGTGGGCGGCAATACTTTCCAGAAGATGGGCGTGGTGGAACCGTACAAGACGGCGATGACGGCTGAAGGGCGCTCGGCCGTGACGGGCAAGGATGCGGACCGCTTCAATTTCAAGGTGCCGACCCTGCGCAACGTGGAGCTGACCTATCCGTACTTCCACGATGGCGAAGCGGCGACCCTGACGCAGGCCGTCGACGTGATGGGCCGCTTGCAGCTGGGCCGCACGTTTACGCCCGATGAAAACGCCAAACTGGTGGCTTTCCTGAAAACCCTGACGGGCAAGCAGCCGCACATCGTGCTGCCGATCTTGTCGCCATCGTCGGATACGACGCCACGGCCGGTGCCGTTTGACTGAGTGCTTGCCTGGGGTCAGACCCGGCGGGTCTGACCCCGACACCAGTTACTTCAGCGTGCGCTGGAATAATTGATAAATCCGGCGGTACTCGTCATACCACGCTTCCGGCTGGACGAAACCGTGGCGCTCCATCGGGTAGCTGGCCATTTCCCAGTTATCCTTTTTCAGCTCGATCAGGCGCTGCGACAGGCGCACGGAATCCTGGTAAAACACGTTGTCGTCGATCATGCCGTGGGCGATCAGCAGGTTGCCCGTCAGCTTGTCCGCGTATTCGATCGGCGACGAGATTTTATACGCTTGCGGATCGATGTCCGGCGTGTTCAGGATATTCGCCGTGTACTCGTGGTTGTAGGTCGTCCAGTCCGTCACGGGGCGCAGGGCGGCGCCCGATTTGAAGATGTCCGGCGCGCGCATCAGGGCCATCAGGCTCATGAAGCCGCCATAGCTGCCGCCATAGATGCCCACGTTCCGGATGTCGCCCTGGTGCTGCTGCGCCAGCCAGTTGGCGCCATCGACAAAATCTTCCAGTTCCGGGTGGCCCATCTGGCGGTAGATGGCCGTGCGCCAGGCGCTGCCGTAACCGAGCGAGGCGCGGTAGTCGACGTCGAGCACGATGTAGCCTTGCTCGACCAGCAGGTTGTGGAACATCTGTTCGCGGAAATACACGGGATAGCGTTCGGTCACGTTCTGCAGGTAGCCGGCGCCGTGCGCGAACATGACGATAGGGTAACGCTTGCCCGCTTCCAGCTGCTTTGGCCGGTACAGCTTGGCCCAGATCGGTGCCGCGCCGTGCGTGGACGGCACTTGCACCAGTTCCGGCATGACCCAGCTGCGCGCCTTGAAGGCGTCGCTGCGCGTATCGGTGAGGATAGTCGCCTTGCCGCCGGCAACGGGAACCGTCGCCAGCTGGGCCGGCATATAGCTGGTGGAATAGCGCAGCAGCAGCTTGCCGTTGTCGGGCGACAGGCCGAAGTTTTCCACGCCTTTCAGATTCGTGACTTCGCGCGCCCCGCCATCGTTGGCCGTGCTGGCGCACACTTCATACGTGCCTGGCGCTTGCCGGTTGCACATGAAATAGGCATTCTTGCCGTCGCGGCTCCACTCGACGGCGCTCACTTCCCACTGGCCGCTGGTCAGTGCGCGCGCCGGAGCCGCGCCCTGTTTCGTGTACAGGTGGGCGTAGCCGCTTTCCTCGGACAGATACCACAAGGTGGCGTTGTCTGGCAGCCAGCCGAATTCCTCGGCGCGGCGGTTGACCCAGGCCGTATCGCTGATGCGGTGCACGGGCACGAGGGCGCCGTTGGCCAGGTCGACGTTGGCGAGCCAGCCGTCTTTGTTGTCGATGGCGCGGATGCGCACGGCGGCCTTGCTGCCGTCATCGGTCCAGGCGATGCCGTCGCGCTGGGCGTCGATGCGTACGGCACGGTTGCCTTTCAACGGCGGCAGCTTCTGTTCCGCGCGCAAGGCTGCCAGCGGGTCGGTGGCGATACCGGGCAGGCTGTCAAAGGCGATCTCGCGCACCTGGCCCGTGCGCAGGTCCGCCAGTTTCAGGCTTTGCGCGATCGGCATGTTGCGGCCCACGCGCGTGCGTTCGTCGTCCGCTTCCGGATAGCCCGTTTCCGTGACATAGCGGGCCAGTTTGCCCAGCTTGCCTTTTTCGGCAGCTTTATCCTGCGTGACGAACAGCAGCCAGCGGCCGTCCGGCGACAGGGCGCTGCCGGAAATCGTCACTTTCTCGCCCAGGTAGATCGGTTCCGGCGCGCGCGTGGCGTCCAGGCGGCGCTCTTCGTGGCGGCGTTCGCGGTTCGCGTCGCGGTCTTCCTTCTGGCGCGCCAGGTTGACGATCAGGCGCAGCTGCAGTTCACGCAGGGCGTCCGCTTCCGGCTTGGCGTCCGGGTCCTTGGCCGCGCGCAGCAGGGCCACGGGGGCGCTCAGGCGATCAAGACGGTTCCAGCTGAACCAGTCGGTGCCGCTGCGGTATTGCACGGCGCCGCCGTCGCTGGAATATTGCGGGTCGCTGATGGCCGTCACACCGCGCGTGATTTGCGTCAGGGCGCCGTTTTTCAGGTCGCGCTCGAACAAGTCGCCGTTGCGCAGCAGGATGGCGCGCGTGCCGGCCCGGTTGACGACCATCTGCTGGCCATCGAGGTTGGCCAGCTGCGCATCGTCGACCTTCTTGCCGCTATTGAGCTTGGCGTTCGCGCCTGGTAATTGATAGGTGTCGCGCAGGGGCGAGCCGAGGCGTTTTTGCTTGTAGTAGAGCTGGCCATTCCAGCCCCACCATGCCGCTTCGACGGGTGTGCCAATCCAGTCGGGATCGGCCATGGCCTGGTCCAAGGTGATCGGCGTGGGCGCGGTGGCGGTGGAGGAAGGGGCCGCATGCGCGGCGGGCAGCAAAGAGAGCAGCAGGAGCGGCAGCAGGGGAAGAACCAGACGCATCGGGGATCACTTTAATCAAAGGGGATGATGAAGGTACAGGCTATGAGGCCGGTATTCTAGCGGAGGAGTTGCGTGCAGGAAATGTCGGAAAGCTAAGCCTGGTGCCGGGCCAGCCAGGCGAGAAAGTCGGCGAGCGGCATCGGCCGCGCATACAGGAAGCCCTGCAAGCCGTCGCAATCGTGGGCGATGAGGAAGTCTGCCTGCTCCTGCGTTTCCACGCCTTCGGCCACGACGCGCAAGCCCAGATGGCGCGCCATGGCCAGGATCGCTTGCACGATGGCCGTGTCGCGCGCATCGTGCGGCGTGTCGTCGATGAAGCGCTTGTCGATTTTGAGTTCATACAGCGGCATCGAGGTCAGGTAGGCGAGGCTGGAATAGCCGGTGCCGAAATCGTCGATGGAAAAGCGGATGCCCAGGTCCGCCAGTTCGCGCATGCGCGCCAACGAGGCGTCGCGCTGGTCGATCAGCAAACCCTCCGTCAATTCCAGGATCAGGGCGCCGGCCGGCGTGCCGTGTTCGGCAAGCGCCGCCTGCACGCGGGAAGCGAAATCGGGCTGGCGAAACTGGGCCGGGCTGACGTTCACGGACAGGGCGACGGGCGATCCCGCCTGCGCCAGCACCCTGGCGGCGCGGCATGCTTCGCGCAGCGCCCAGTGGCCCAGCTTGACGATCAGCCCCGATTCCTCGGCGATGGGAATGAAGATATCCGGCGCGATGTACGTGCCGTCCGCCTGCGGCCAGCGCATCAGCAATTCGGCGCCCGTGACCCGGCCGTGACGGTCGACCTGCGGCTGCACGTGCATGCATAACACATGGTCATCGAGGGCGCGCGCCAGCGCCCGTTCCAGGGTCAGCCGGCGCTCCACGCCCGCCTGCATGGCCGCTTCAAAGAAGGCGATGCCGTTGCGCCCTTCGGCCTTGGCGCGGTACATGGCGATGTCCGCTTCGCGCAGCAGGTCGTGCGCCTGCTGCTCCATTTTCGGCAGCAGGGTCACGCCGATGCTGGCGCTGCAATGATAGGACTGCGCGCCGATCTCGAAGTCGCGCGCGATGGCGGCACGGATTTTCTCGGCTACCTGGGCCGCGGCGCGCGCGGCGCTGTCCAGGTCATCGGCCAGGTGCGCCAGCAGCACGACGAATTCATCGCCGCCGATGCGCGCCACTGTGTCGGCCTTGCGCATCAGCTGCGCCAGCCGTTCGCCCGCCAGGCGCAGCAGCGCGTCGCCGGTGGCGTGGCCGCGCGCGTCGTTGATGTGCTTGAAGTGGTCGAGGTCGATGAACATCAGCGCGCTGATGGACTGGTTGCGCGGCGCGGCGGCCAGCAAGTGGCCGATGCGGTCCATCAGCAGGCGCCGGTTGGGCAGGCCCGTCAGCACATCGTAGAAGGCCAGGCGGTGGATGTCCGCTTCCGATTTCTTGCGCTCGTCGATTTCGCGCTCGACGGCCACCCAGTGCGTCTGCTTGCCATCCGCATCCGTAAATGGCACCAGTTCCGCCTCGACCCAGTACGCCTTGCCGGCCTTGTTGTAATTCAGTAATTCCGCCCTGGCTGGCTGGGCGCGGGCCATGGCGGCGGCGACGCGCGCCAGTTCGTCCGCATCGGTGGCGGGGCCTTGCTGGAACAGCAGGCTGCGGCCCAGCACTTCGGCGCGCGCATAGCCGCTGCTGCGCTCGAAGGCGTCGTTGACGAAGATGATGCGCGTGGCGGGCACCGTACCCGCGCCTAACGCGGTATCGGCCACTTCGGCGATCATCACCATGTCGTTCAGGCGGGCCAGCGCCGTGGCCGTCAAGCGCAGGTCGGCGTTCAGCTGCGACAGGGCCTGGCTGCTGCGTTCCAGGTGGCGCAGCAGGAAGGCGCAGGACAGGGTCAGTACGGCGGCGATGAACAGGAAGTTCAGGGCCACGATCAGCGCGCGCAGCACGGGCGAATCGGGTACGCCGCGCAATTGCAGTTCCACGTCGGGATGCAGGCCGAGCAGAAAGATGGTCAGCGACGTCAGCGCCAGGGTCGACAAGGCTGGCCGCATGCCCAGCAGCAGGGCCGCCAGCACGGGCATGAGCATCATGTAGATCTGGCTGACGGGGCCGATTTTCATCAGCAGGCCCACGCCCACCAGATAGGCGACGATGAGGAATTGCCACACGCGCCAGCGGTAGGGCATGGCGCGCAGATGCCAGATGAGGCCGATCCAGCCGATGGCCAGCAAGTCGAGGGCTACTATGGACCAGATAGCTTCGCGCGCAGCCAGCAGGGCGCTGGGGATGGCAGTGGCGATGCCCAGCAGCAGTACCGCCTGCAGCAGGCGCGTAAAAATCTGTCCGCGCCAGTGCGCGAGATCGTTTGACGCGGCCACGCTGCCGTCCTTTCCTCAGGGAGCTCTGCTGCCGAGCTGAGCAGTATGGTAAAAATATTACGCGGTATCTTTCAGCATGTCATCTTGATCATTCGGCATGATTGACGGCGCGACCACAAGGCGTATTGGCCCGCCTAGTCCGTTTGCGCCGTGGGCCAGTAGTGGCTATCCGGCGTGTCGCGCGCGCCGAAGATGGCCTGGCCGACGCGCACGACGGTGGCGCCTTCTTCAATGGCGATTTCATAATCACCGGACATGCCCATCGACAGCTCGTCGAGGCTGACGCCATCGGGGGCGCCCTGGCGCAGCCGGTCGCGCAATTCGCGCAGCAGCACGAAGCAGCGGCGCACGCGCACGGCTTCCGCCGACAATAGCGCCAGGGTCATGAGCCCGCGCACGCGCAGCGCCGGGAAGGCGGACAGCTGGCGCAGGAAAGCGGCCACTTCGTCCGGCGGCAAGCCGTACTTGCTGGCTTCTCCCGAGGTGTTTACTTGCACGAACACATCGAGCCCGCGCCCTTCCGCTTGCAGGCGACGTTCCAGCGCCTCGGCCACGCGCAGGCTGTCGAGCGCCTGGAATTCGCTGGCAAAGCGCGCCACCAGCTTGGCCTTGTTGGTCTGCAAATGGCCGATCACCGACCATTGCAGGTCGGCCAGGTCCGCCATCGCTCCCCATTTGCGGCCCGCCTCCTGCGGCTTGTTTTCACCCAGCATGCGGCAACCGGCGGCGTAGGCCAGGCGCAGGCTCGCCTCGGGCTTGGTCTTGCTGACGGGCAGCAGGCGTACGCCGTCCGGATCGCGCCCGACCCGCTGGCAGGCGGCGGCCATGCGCGCATGCACTGCCGCCAGATTGCGGCGGAAGTCATTCACCGACACGGCTTGCGGCCAGCGCCCATGCCGCTCGTGCATGGTGGGAGTGAGCAGGGGAGTGTCTTTGTGCATGTGTCGGCCTTGTGTCAGTCTTTAGCGGCAGGAGTCGCGGGAGTGGTGTATTATTGTCCTATGCCAAAATATATCATGTCTGAGACTATCGTGAAGATTGCCGGGAAAACCGCCGCGGAACTGTTCGACAGCATCCGCGCGCTGACGCAGGCGGGCGAGTTGCTGCCGGGCCAGGAGCTGCCGACCGTGCGCGAGCTGGCCGCGACCCTGGGCGTCAACCGCAATACCGTGTCGCTGGCTTACCAGCGCCTGGTGACGGCCGGGATCGCGGTCACGCAAGGGCGTTTGGGCACGGCCATCCGCGCGCAGCGCGATCCCGGCGAGCAGGAAGGCTTGCTGCCCGGCTCGCCGCTGGCCGACCTGGGCGGCGGCAATCCGAACCTGGCCTGGCTGCCTGACGTCGGCGCGGCCTTGGCGCGCAAGCCATACCGTCCGCGCCTGTATGGCGAAGCCACCGTCGATCCGGAACTGGAAGTGCTGGCGCGTCGCTGGCTGGCCGGCGATTGCCCCGAAGGCCACGACATCACCGTGACGAATGGGGCGGTCGATGCGGTCGAGCGCCTCCTGGGGGCGTACCTGGCCGCAGGCGACAAGGTAGCCGTGGAAGACCCGTGCTTCGTCAGCAGCATCAACACCTTGCGCATCGCCGGGTTGCACGCCGTTGGCGTGGCCGTCGATGCCGAGGGGATGCAGCCCGGGGCGCTGGAACGGGCGCTGGCGCAAGGCGCGCAAGCCGTGATCGTGACGCCGCGCGCGCACAATCCCACCGGCTGCAGCCTGAGCGCGGCGCGTGCGGATCAGCTGCGCGCCGTGCTGGCCGCCTATCCGCACGTGCTGGTCATCGTCGACGACCATTTCTCGCTGCTGTCCACGGCCGGCTACCAGGACGTGATTCCCCCTGCTGCCCGGCGCTGGGCGCTGATCCGATCGGTATCGAAGATCTTCGGCCCCGACCTGCGCCTGGCCGTTGTCGCCAGCGACGGGCAGACGGCACAGCGTTTGCGCTTGCGACTGGCGCCCGGCACGAACTGGGTCAGCCATCTTTTGCAGGATGCCGTGAGCGCCTGCCTGTCGTCGTCCGACGTGTCCGCGCAGGTGGTCCTGGCCCGCGCCGACTATGCGCGCCGACGCGACATGGTGGCGGCGGCGCTGGCGGCGCAAGGCCTGGTCTGCGCCAGTCCCGCCGATGGCCTGAACCTGTGGCTGCCGCTGCCAAGTAACAGCCAGGCGGCCGTGCTGGCGCTGGCCCGGCATGGCTGGCTGGTGCGCGGCGGCGAAGCCTTCGGCGTGCAGGCGCCGGCGCACGGATTGCGGATCACCGTGTCGACCATCGATGACGCGGGCGCGCAGGCGTTCGCCGCGGTGCTGGCCCAGGTGCTGGGCCGGTCATAGTTTCAGTTACTCGCTACAGAAGGGGAAGATCATGAAAGTCCATTTCGTCGTGCATGAAGCATTCGAGGCGCTGGGCGCCTATGAAACCTGGGTGCGCGAGCGCGGCCACGAGGCCACGTATTCCCGCGTTTATGCCCATGAGCCGCTGCCCGTTTCCATCGCGGACATCGACCTGCTGGTCGTCATGGGCGGGCCGCAGTCGCCGTCGACGACGCGCGAGGAGTGTCCGCATTTCGACGCCGCGGCCGAACAGGCCCTGATAGCCGCCTGTGCCGCGGCGGGCAAGGCGGTGGTCGGCGTTTGCCTGGGTGCGCAACTGATCGGCGCGGCCTTGGGAGCGCCCCATGCGCACAACCCTGAAAAGGAAATCGGCAAGTTCCCCATCACGCTGACGGCAGACGGAAAGGCGAACGACAAGTTCGCCCACCTCGGCGACGTCCTGGAAACGGGGCATTGGCCAGCGACATGCCGGGCCTGACCGGCAACGCGAAGATCATCGCCTATAGCGAAGGCTGCCCGCGTCAGATCGTCGAGTACGGCAATCTGGTGTACGGCTTCCAGTGCCACATGGAGTTCACGCCGGAGGTGGTCGAGCTGCTGATCGCCGCGTCGGAAGCAGAACTGGCCACGCTGGAATCGCACCGCTTCGTGCAGCAGCCAGCGACCTTGCGCTCCCACGACTGGCAAGCGATGAACGGCCAGCTGTTTGTTTTCCTCGACCGGCTGATGCAGGCTTACGCGGCGCCATAAAAAACGCCAGCATGATACTGGCGTTGCGGGGGCAGGCAGGCGAGGCGCTTATTTCTTCGGCGCGCTCAGGCATTCCTTCATGAAGGCTTTGCGGGCGTCGCCTTTCATGTCCTTGGCGTCGACATTGCACGCTTTCATCTTGTTTTGCTGCGTCATGGCCGGCGCCGGCTTGGCGCTCAGGCACTCTTTCATGAAGGCCTTGCGCTCATCGCCTTTCTTGCCGGCGGCGTCCGCATTGCAGGTGGTCATTTTTGACTGTTGGGCCGTCTTGGCGACGGGCGCCGCTTCCGGTGCGGCGGCAAAGGCGGTGCTGGCAAACGCGGCGGCGATGCAGAGGGCGATGAATTGTTTCATGGTAAATCCTTTAGGCGCAGTCGGTGGAAGGGGACATGCAAGCGGCAGGCAATGCCGATATGCAGAACGTAACTAACTATATGACATTTATCAACAAAATTTCCACTCGAGTGTGTCTTTTTGTTACTGACAGGCACAAGGCGCCCGCTGGCTGGCCCGGGCAGCCATGTTGCGGCGGCAGCGCCCCTGTTTTTTGCTATGCTAGCGACTTTCCACCGGCCGATGCCGCTGCCTTGGCCGGCGCACCCTCAATACGGAGTAGTTATGGTCTCGTTGCAAGAGCAGTTTTTAAAGGCCGGCCTGGTCGACCAGAAGAAGGTCAAGCTGGCCAACCAGGACAAGAGCAAGCAAAAAAAGGACGAGCGCAAGAGTGGCACGCAAAGCGTCGACGAAGTGCGCCTGGCCGCGCTCGAGACGCAGCGCAAGAACGCGGAACGCGCGCGCGAACTGAATGCCCAGCGCGACGCGGCCGCCAACCAGAAAGCCATCGTGGCGCAGATCGCGCAAATGGTGCAAAAGAACCGCCAGAGCAAGGGCAACAACGGCGACGTGCCGTATAACTTCACGTTCAACAACAAGATCGAGCGCATCTACGTGACAGCGGCCGTGCAAGCCCATCTGGTGGCGGGCCGTCTGGTGATCGTCTGCCTGGGCGGCGCCGTGGAACTGGTGCCGCGCATCATCGCCGACAAGATCGCCGAACGCGACCCCGCCATCGTCGTGCGCGTCAAGCAGGCCAGCACCGAAGTGGATGAGGATGATCCGTACGCGGCGTTCCAGATTCCTGATGATTTGATGTGGTAAAAGCGATGTGGCTGGCCGCAGGCGGCCGCCTTGCGTGATTTGAGAACGCCAACCTGCGGGTTGGCTTTTTTTGCATTAATTCGGTGCGACAGGCAAGCCAAATCCTGCGGGTAATCGCCCCAGGATATCGCCGGTGATGCCGGAGTAAAAAATAATGCCAGCCATATTGCCGGCAAGGTAAATGCTTTGTATTGTTTTCATGTCCGTTCTGTCCGGAGTAAACTCGGACCGGTAGAAATCATAGACTAGGTAAGGCGCCGCCACTTTCATCACGAGCAGCGCCTTCAAGGCAGGTAGCTCTTTTTCCGCGACGGCATTTTCCATCGTCAACTGGATTACAGGTTTCTTGTTAGATTGAAAATTGTCACGCTGAAAATCCAGGAACGGGATGCGATTGACTGCAATGCCCAGCCTTGCCGTGTCGGTTTCTTCGATGGGGTATTTTGCGCGATAGCTGCCAGGCCCCTTGTACGGACCTTTTGATTTCAGTTTGGAACTCAATTGAAATTGATCCAGGCCCTTGTATCGCAGTTTGTTGAGGTCGTAGTCAGGAGCGCCGATGCCATTCAGCTCAAAAGAGTAAGGCAAGACAAAGAGCTTTACTTTTCCTGTATTCGCATTGAATTCGTAGCTGATGGCATTTGAGGATTGTTCGTTATTCTTGACCGGGGTCACCAAGGCAAACCAGTCATTCAAGCTTGAGTTGCCGATGATTTTTTCATCCAGGGCAGCGGTCTTTCTACGCTGATAATCAGCCGTCGATTCGAATTCGCCTTTTTTGTCGGCCAAGAATTTTTGTATGGCGGTCACGGCGAGGCCAAGCGGCAAGCCAGGGTAGTCGGGATCAATGCGGCCGCTTGCCAGCATCTGCATGGAAAACGTCGACGCTGCCAGCCTTTTTTCCCATGGCCTGAGTGGGATTGCGCGCCGAGGTTCCTGCTGCGTGGCGCTTGAAGACGTTGTCACCTGTGCTGCGACTTGCGCAGGCTGCGCCATCCCGGTACTGGCAAGGGCACTGGCAACAGCCAGTAATAAACATTGTTTCACGGTCATGTTCCTTGATACGGGCGTTAATCTTTGATTAATCTTAACATGTTCCCGTGGGGAAAATCCTGTGTCAGGAATGCCGGCGTCTTGTGCAATGGTGCCGGATGATGAGCTGGGAGGGAATGTGACGGCGCCACAAACAAAAACGCCACCCGAAGGTGGCGTTTTTGAACGTGAAACTAATTCTTGGTGGCCCGGGGCGGAATCGAACCACCGACACAAGGATTTTCAATCCTCTGCTCTACCGACTGAGCTACCAGGCCAAGGTGGCGAATTATAGCAGACCAAAACGGGAATGCAAGAGCCGGCGACGACTTTTCCCGGATTTCCTGCATGGGCATCATTTTACTTGCCTGTGGATCAAATATGATTTGATATAAACGGTATTTTTATCAACAAAGGAAGGGCGCATAGTGTGGTCATCGACATGTATTTGAGAGGACTGCCGCATGAATACCACCACCAATCACACCGCCATCCCTGAAATCGGCCTGGGCACCTTCCGCCTGCAGGGCCAGGTCGTCATCGATTCCGTCACCGCGGGTCTCGACGTCGGCTACCGCCATATCGATACGGCGCAAATCTACGGCAATGAAGCGGAAGTGGGCCAGGCGATCGCCGCCAGCGCCGTCCCGCGCGACGAACTGTTCGTCACGACCAAGATATGGATCGACAATCTGCAGCGCGACAAGCTGATTCCCAGCCTGAAGGACAGCCTGCACAAGCTGCGGCTGGAACAACTGGACCTGACCCTGATCCACTGGCCATCGCCGAACGACGCGATTCCCGTCGCTGACTACATGGCGGCACTGGCTGAGGCGAAGGCGCAGGGGCTGACGAAGTCCATTGGCGTATCGAATTTCACCAACGCGCAGCTGCGGCAAGCCATCGATACGGTGGGTGCATCGGAAATCGCCACGCAGCAGGTCGAGATCCATCCGTTCCTGCAAAACCGCAAGGTCATCGATTTCGCGCGCAGCCAGGGCATCCACATCACGGCCTACATGCCGCTCGCGTATGGCAAGGTGATGGCCGACCCCGTGATCGCGGCCATCGCCGCAAAGCACGGCGTGACGCCGGCGCAAGTGGCCCTGAGCTGGTCGCTGCAGCAGGGCTTTGCCGTGATTCCGTCGTCGACCAAACGCGCCAACCTGGAAGCGAACCTGCATTTCCAGCGCATCACCCTGTCGCCGGACGAGATGGCGCAGATGGCGACCCTGGAGCGGGGCGAGCGCCTGGCCAACCCGGACGGCCTGGCGCCGCAGTGGGATTGAGATGGGCGCCATGATGAAGCTGGGGCAGGGCGGCTTCAGTATCGGCCTGGAACTGCGGCAGAACCGCCGCCCGCTGGCCGAGACGATGCAGGAGATCGCGGACCACGTGTTGCCCGTCTTTCATGGCGCCGCTTGATCTGAGGCACGCGTTCTGTACTTCCGGACTATCTGAAACAGGTGGGGCAAACGCTATAATGGCCGCATGAACAGTCCCACTCCCCCTACCATGCGGCGCTTCATGCACAGCCACAGCGACGTTTGCATCGTCGGCAACGGCGCCATCGCGAAAACCACGGCGCTGGCGTTTGCCCAGGCAGGACAAAGCGTCACCCTGTTATCTCCGGCGAGTCCGCCGGTGACCGCGTCCCCTTCGGCCGCCAAGCCGCTCGAAGCCAGCTGGGACGTGCGCGTGTATGCGCTCAATCACACGGCGCACGACTTGCTGTCGTCGCTGAAGGTGTGGGGCGCTTTAGAGGCCGACAGGGTGGCGCCCGTCGACGCCATGCTGGTCAACGGCGACGGCGCGCAGGCGGGCGGACTCGGTTTCGACGCCTACGGCGCCCATGTGGGCAGCCTGGCGTGGATCATCGAAGACCGCAACCTGGGCCAGGCGCTGGACGCCGCCCTGAAATTCGCGCCGAACGTCAGCGTGCTGCAGGGCCGCGCCAGCCGTCTGGAATGGACGAACGACTCGGCCATCGTGCACCTCGATGGCGGCGACACCATCACCTGCGCGCTGGTGGTGGGTGCGGACGGCGCCCAGTCGTGGGTGCGGGGACAGTGCGACATCGGCCTCGATTATCGCTCGTATGGCCAGCGCGGCGTGGTCAGCAACTTCGCCTGCGAAAAGCCGCACCATGGCGCGGCCCACCAGTGGTTTACGGGCAGCGAAGGCATCGTCGCGCTGCTGCCGCTGCCGGGCGAGCGCGTCTCTCTCGTCTGGTCGGCGCCCGATGCGCTGGCCGAGACCTTGATGGCCGAACCGGCCGACGCCCTGGCCGCGCGCTTGTCCGCATACTGCCAGGACAAGCTGGGTAAACTCACTCCTTTGCAGCCGGAGCTGGTGCGCGCGTTCCCCCTGACCCTGATGCGCCCGCACGCCATGGTTGCGCCGCGCGTGGCCCTGGTGGGCGACGCTGCCCACGTGGTGCACCCGATGGCCGGCCACGGCATGAATCTGGGCTTTGCCGACGTGGCGCAGCTGGTCAAGACGATCGCTGAACGCGAAGCGCACCGCGGCATCGGCGACGAACGCGTGCTGGCCCGCTATGCGCGCGCGCGCAAGGAAGACGTGCTGCTGATGCAGCTGGCCACCGATAGCCTGGCGCGATTATTTGGCGCCGATCTGGAACCGTTGCGCGTGGTTCGCAATTTGGGATTAAACTTGCTGGATAAATTACCTGCGCTGAAGCGGAAAATGATTTCGCACGCCTTGGGGCATCAGTAAATATCAGCGTATCTTAAGATATCGCCGGATAATGGCAGCAGTGAAAATTCAAGGTCGCCGCAGCTGGTCTGCGGCGCTCGTTTTATTAAAGAGATAACGGCGCCGGGCCCCCTGCCAGTTTCGCCGGGCGTTTCAAGTGGAGAAGTGATAGTGATAACAATGAACAGAAGCATGAGCAAAATCGCCTTGCTGATGGCCTCGGGCCTGATGATGTCGTGCGCTGGCGCCGAAACGCCGACGGAAGCGAACATCAAAAAGCTGATCGAGCCGCGCCTGGGCGAAGGCGCCAAGGTTGATTCGGTCAAGGAAACGCCGTACGGCGGCCTGTACGAAGTGCGCACGGGTGGCGACATCCTGTACACGGACAAGAGTGCGCAATACCTGTTCGTCGGCCACGTCTTCGACGCCAAGACGTCGCAGGATCTCACCAAGGTGCGCCTGGACGAAGTCAACCGCATCAAGTTCTCCGACCTGCCGCTCGATTCGGCCATGAAGACCGTCAAGGGCAATGGCAAGCGCGTGATCGCCGTGTTCGAAGATCCGAACTGCGGCTATTGCAAGCGCTTCCGCCAGAACGCTTTGAAGGAAATCGACAACGTCACCGTCTACACCTTCATGTACAACATCCTGTCGCCCGATTCGATCGTCAAGTCGCGCAATGTGTGGTGCGCGCCGGACCGCAACAAGGCCTGGGATGACTGGATGTTGCACGGCAAGGCGCCAGCCACGGTCGCCGCCAATTGCGCCAACCCGCATGAAAAAATCCTGGCCCTGGGCCAGCAGTTGCGCGTCTCGGGCACGCCAGCCATCTTCTTCGCCGACGGCAGCCGCATTCCGGGCGCGGTCGATGCGAAAACGCTGGAACAGAAATTCTCGACCATTAAGTAATCCGGGCTGTCGCCAGGAAGGCTGGACGGCGCGCCCTCGCAAGGCGCGCTTTTTTTTCGTTTTTTTCCGCTGTCGTATCATCAAGTGTTGTTCGTAGACGCCATAACAATCCAAAAAGGGGAAGCAGCAGATGATTACCTTGAATATCAACGGACGCGACACGCAAGTCGACGCCGATCCTTCCACGCCCATCCTGTGGGCGCTGCGCGATAACCTGAACATGACGGGCACCAAGTTCGGCTGCGGCGCGGCCCTGTGCGGCGCCTGCACGGTGCACCTCGACGGCCAGCCGATCCGCTCGTGCATCACGCCGATTTCCTCGGTGGGTGCGCAAAAGATCACCACCATCGAAGCGATGGAAAACGACCAGGTGGGCAAGGCCGTGCAGGCGGCATGGGTACGCCACGACGTGCCGCAATGCGGCTACTGTCAAAGCGGCCAGGTGATGAGCGCGACGGCGCTGCTGCGCACCAACAAGGCGCCCAGCGATGCCGACATCGACGGCGCCATGAGCGGCAATATCTGCCGCTGCGGCACCTATCAACGGATCCGCGCGGCCATCAAGGACGCGGCCAAGACCCTGGCCTGAGGAGAACGGCATGCGTATCGAATGGTTGAATCAGGAAGCATTGCAGCATGGCGGGGTGACCCTGGGCGCGGCGCTGGCATCGGCGCCGGTGGCTGTGGTTGGCGCGGCCGATGGCGTGTCGCGGCGCGGTTTCATGAAAGCCGGCGCTGTGGCCGGCGGCGGCTTGATGCTGGGCTTTTTCCTGCCGGGCGCAGGCAAGCTGGCGCAGGCGGCCGATGCCGCACCCGCCAAGCCCGTGTATGCGCCGAACGCCTTTTTGCACATCGCTCCCGATAACACGGTGACGGTGCAGGTGAACCGGCTGGAATTTGGCCAGGGCGTGCAAACGAGCTTGCCCATGCTGAT
Source organism: Janthinobacterium sp. BCJ23 (assembly GCF_059617945.1). Taxonomy (NCBI): domain Bacteria; kingdom Pseudomonadati; phylum Pseudomonadota; class Betaproteobacteria; order Burkholderiales; family Oxalobacteraceae; genus Janthinobacterium; species Janthinobacterium sp. BCJ23. The sequence goes on from NZ_JCAQAW010000008.1 coordinate 279,040, forward strand.
CGCCGAGGAACTCGACGCCGACTGGAGCTTGGTGCACGGCGCGCTGGCGCCCGCCGGCGAGCAGTACAAGGATGCCGCTTACGGCATGCAGATGACGGGCGGCTCGGGCAGCATCGCCCACTCGTTTACGCAGTACCGCGAAATCGGCGCGAAGGCGCGCGCCATGCTGGTGGGCGCCGCTGCCGCGCAGTGGAAAGTCAATCCCGACCAGGTACGCGTCGCCAAGGGCGTGCTGTATGGCCCCGGCGGACAAAAGTCGACGTATGGCGAGTTTGCCGACGCGGCCATGCGCCAACCCGTGCCTACCACCGTCAAGCTGAAGGACCCGCGCGAATTTTCCATCATCGGCAAACCCGTGAAACGCCTGGACGCGTCCGCCAAGTCGACGGGCAAGCAGCAGTTCGGCATCGACTTCAAGCCGCCAGGCGCGAAAGTGGCCATGGTGGCGCGCCCGCCCGTGTTTGGCGCCAAGGTGGCGAAATTTGACGCCAGCAAGGCGAAAGCCATCAAGGGCGTGCTCGAGGTGCTGGAAGTGAAGACGGACCGTGGCGGCAGCGGCGTGGCCGTCATCGCCGACGGTTACTGGCCTGCCAAGCAGGGGCGCGACGCGCTGGCGATCGAATGGGATACGAGCGCGGTGGAAAAGGTCAGCAGCGACAGGCAGCTGGCCGCCTTCAAGGCGCTGGCGAAAACGCCGGGCACCATCGCCAGGCCTGCCGACATGGGCAAGCTGGCCAAGGCGCCGAAAAAGATCGAAGCCGTGTACGAATTCCCCTACCTGGCGCACGCGCCGATGGAGCCGCTCAACTGCGTCGTCGATCTGCAAGCGGACAAATGCACGATGTGGGTCGGTTCGCAATTCCAGACGGGCGACCAGGCGGCGATTGCGGCCACTTCCGGCCTGAAACCGGAGCAGGTGACCTTGCACACGATGATGGCGGGCGGCGGCTTCGGCCGGCGCGCCGTGCCCTCGTCCGACTATGTGGTCGAAGCCGTCAACGTCGCCAAGGCATACCGGGCGGCGGGCAAGAGCGGTCCGTTAAAGCTGATGTGGAGCCGCGAGGACGACATCAAGGGCGGCTACTACCGGCCGTCGCACGTGCACCGCGCGCAGATCGGCCTTGACGCCAAGGGCAAGATCCTCGCCTGGGACCACACCATCGTGGGCCAGTCCATCATGGCCGGCACGCCGTTCGAAGCCTTCATGGTGAAAAATGGCGTCGACGGCACCATGGTCGAAGGCATGGGCGAGCCTTACACCTTGCCGATGAAGCTGTCGGTGCACACGGCCAAGGCGAACGTGCCCGTGCTGTGGTGGCGCTCCGTCGGCTCGACGCATACGGCCTTCGTCATGGAAACCCTGATCGACGAGGCGGCGCACGTGGCGAAGATGGACCCCGTCGCCTACCGCAAGCAGCTGATCGACGCCAAGCACACGCGCCACATCGCCGCGCTGGATCTGGCCGTGGCCAAGTCCGGCTATGGCAAGAAGAAGCTGCCGAAGGGGCAGGCCTGGGGCGTGGCCATGCACGAGTCGTTCAATTCCGTCGTCGCCTACGTGGTGACGGCGTCGGTGGTCGAAGGCGCGCCCAAGCTGCACCAGGTATGGGCGGGCGTGCATTGCAACCTGGCCGTCAACCCCTTGACGATCGAGGCGCAAGTGCAGGGCGCTGCGCTGATGGCGTTGGGCATGACCATCCCTGGCGCGGCCATCACGCTCAAGGATGGCGTGGTGGAGCAGCAGAACTTCGGCGACTACCCGGTGCCGCGCATGCAAGACATGCCCGTGATCGAGGTGCACCTGGTGCCATCGGGCGACGCGCCGACGGGCATGGGTGAGCCGGGCGTGCCGCCATTGGCGCCTGCCTTTGCCAATGCGCTGTTCGCCTTGACGGGCAAACGCCTGCGCAAGCTGCCGTTCGACCTGGCGGCCGCATGACGGCAGCGGTTTTTTGAGTACGGTCGGCATCTTGCTGGCAGCCGGAAGGGGGCGCAGGTTCGACCCTTCCGGCGTACAGAACAAATTATTGCAGCCGTTGGCCGAAGGCCCGCATGCGGGCTTGCCGGTGGTGGTGGCGGCAGCAAAAGCCATGCTGGCGGCCTTGCCGCGCGTGCTGGCCGTGGTGCGCGCAGACGACACGCAGGTGGCGCGCGTGCTCGGCGCGCTCGGTTGCGAAGTGCGCGTCTGCCATGATGCCGACACGGGCATGGCCGCCTCGCTCACCTGCGCCATCGATTATGTGCGCGGCGCGCCGGGCTGGCTGATCGCCCTGGGCGACATGCCTTTCGTGGAAGCGGCTACAATCGCCGCCTTGTCGCAAGCCATCGGCGATGGCGCGCGCATCGCCGTGCCCGTGTTCGAGGGACGGCGCGGCAATCCTGTCGCGTTTGGCGCCTATTACTTGCCGCTGCTGCTGGCGCTCGATGGCGACCAGGGCGCGCGCAGCATCGTCAACAGCCATGCCGTGTGCGAAGTGACAGTGGACGACGGCGGCATCTTGCGCGATATTGATACACCTGACGATTTGTCGCCGGTGCATGGCGCGCCCGGGCGATTGTAGAATATCCATGCCAGACACGAGGAAAACATGAAGAAAGCACCGATTAAAAAAATCACCGCAAAAGCCTCCGGCAAAGCCACAAGCAAAGCCGTTGCGAAAACCAAGGCGAAAGCCGCACCGGCCGCCGGCATCATCTACAGCATCGCCGCAGCGGACCTGGCAGGCCACATGTTCAGGGTGACGTTGACGGTCAAGTCGCCGGCCGCCATCGGCCAGGTCCTGTCCCTGCCGGCCTGGATCCCGGGCAGCTACATGATCCGCGAATTTTCGCGCAATATCGTCAGCATCCGCGCCGAGTCCGAAGGCAAGGCCGTGGGGCTGACCAAACTGGACAAGCACTCGTGGCAAGCCGCGCCGTGCAAGGGCCCGCTGACGGTCGAATACGACGTGTATGCATGGGATCTGTCCGTGCGCGCCGCCCACCTGGACCAGAATCACGGCTTTTTCAACGGCACCAGCGTGTTCCTGCGCGTGCTGGGCCAGGAATCCGATGCCCATGAAGTGCACATCGTGCAGCCGAAGGATGCGGCCTGCAAGACCTGGAAAGTGGCCACCACCCTGCCGGAACTCAAGGCGAAGCGCTATGGCTTCGGCAGCTACCAGGCCGCCAACTACGATGAGCTGATCGACCACCCGGTGGAAATGGGCGACTTCGCGCTGGCCACCTTCACCGCGCATGGCGTGCCGCACGATATCGTCGTCACGGGCAAGGTGCCGAACCTGGACCTGGACCGTTTATGCCGCGACCTGAAAGCTATCTGCGAAACGCAGATCGCCTTCTTCGAGCCGAAAACCAAAAAAGCGCCGATGGACCGCTATGTGTTCATGACCATGGCTGTCGGCGACGGTTACGGCGGCCTCGAACACCGCGCCTCGACGGCGCTGATCTGCGCGCGCGCCGACCTGCCGACGACGGCGTCGAACAGCACCGAGATCGGCGATGGCTACCTGAAATTCCTGGGCCTGTGCAGCCACGAGTACTTCCACACCTGGAACGTCAAGCGTATCAAGCCGGCCGCCTTTGCGCCGTACAACCTGCAGGCGGAAAGCTACTCGCCGCTGTTGTGGCTGTTCGAAGGCTTCACCAGCTATTACGATGACCTGATGCTGGTGCGCGCGGGCCTCATCGATGAAGCGGCCTATTTCAAGCTGCTCGGGAAAACCGTCAACAGCGTCTTGCGCGGCAGCGGCCGCACCAAGCAAAGCGTGGCCGATTCCAGCTTCGACGCCTGGGGCAAGTACTACCGCCAGGATGAAAACGCGCCGAACGCCATCGTCAGCTACTACACCAAGGGTTCGCTGATCGCGCTGGCCTTCGACCTGACGATCCGCAGCAAGACAAATGGCGAGAAATCGCTGGACGACGTGATGCAGGCGCTGTGGCAGCGCTATGGCCGCGATTTCTACAAGGGTAAAGCGCGCGGCGTGACGCCGGCCGAAGTCGAAGCCCTGTTCGATGAAGTTTCCGGCACGCGCATGAAACCGTTCTTCGAGCGCTACATCCGCGGCACGGACGACGTGCCGCTGGCGCGCCTGCTGGCGCCATTCGGCGTGAAATACAGCGACGCGCGCAAGGCGGAAAAAGCCAGCCTCGATGTCAACCTGGGCCGCGACGGCAACGACGCCAAACTGGCGCAGGTGCACCAGGGCGGCGCCGCCCACGCAGCCGGCCTGTCGGCGGGCGACGTGCTGGTGGCCGTTGATGGCTTGCGCGTGACGGGCACCAACCTGGACACCTTGCTGGGCCGCTACGCCGTCGGCGCCACGGTGGCGGTTCACGCCTTCCGCCGCGACGAGCTGATGACGTTCGCGGCCGTGCTGCAGGGCGACCGCGTGCCGGGCGTCAGCCTGGCCCTGCTGCCGGCGCCAAAGAAAGCCACGGGACCGAAGCGTCCTAGCGCCGTATAAGCTGTTCGTCATGCGGTAAGACAGGGAACCGGCCGTCACTGGCCGGTTTTCTATTTCAGGCTGCAATTTCTCAATGCAGCGTATCCGCCGGCCGCCTTGGCCTCTTGCCATCATATTTACTGCAAATGAACTAATTTTTCTTTAACTAAACTAAAATTGCCGAACTGCTTCTTTTAGATCGCGCCCAACGTGCAAACCCTCGATCCCCGAACCATCATGCTGATGACGACCCTGATGTGCGGGGCGATGAGCATCGTCATGTTTTCGGTGTATCGCAGCTTCCGGCGCGAGGTGCAGGGTCTCGGGCATTGGGCGGCCGGTCTGCTGTTGCTGGTGTGCGCGTCCCTGCTGTTCGGCACCCGCGAGGTGCTGCCGCCGGCATTGTCCATGATCGCTGCCAATGCGGCGCTGGTGGCCGGCATCGGCCTGTCGATGCTGGGCACGGAGAAATTCTTCGGCCTGGCGCCCAGCCGCCGCGCCTATCTGCTGATACTTGCCCTGGCCATCGCCGGCAATAGCTGGTGGCTGCTGGCGCGCCCCGATTTCTCGGTGCGCGTGGCGGTCTTTTCCCTGCTGGTCTTCCTGTTTTATGCGCGCCAGGTGCAGCTGGTGTGGCGCCATGGCGAGCGCCACTTTTCCAGTTTTTTCTTTGGCGCGCTGATGCTGATGCAAGCTGTCGTGGTACTGGCGCGCGGCGTGTCGGCCTTGCTGCATGGCGGCGCCAGCGTGAACCTGATGGTGGCCGGCACGCCGGCCGGCATCTATCTGGCGGTCGCCAATTTCATGGCGCTGCTGCTGACAGTGGGCTTCATGACGGTGGCCACGCGCCGCCTGCAGCAGATACTGGAACGCCGCTCGACCCACGATCCGCTGACGCAGGTGCTGAACCGGCGCGGCTTTGGCGACGCCTATGCGCGCGAGACAGGCAATCTGCGGCGCCGCCGTTTGCCGCTGACACTGCTCAGCATCGACCTCGATTACTTCAAATTGATCAATGACCGCTACGGTCACGCGGTGGGCGACCAGGTGCTGGCGCACGTGGCCGCCGTCATCGGCAGCGCCTTGCGCGAATCGGATTGCGTGGCGCGTTTCGGCGGCGAGGAGTTCGTCGTGCTGATGCCGGACATGCCGGCGCATAACGCGCTGGGCGTGGCCGAACGCATCCGCGCCTTGCTGCACGAGCCCAGTCATGCAGGGCTGCCACCGTGTACGGTCAGCATCGGCGTCGCTTGCCAGGCATCGGTGGTGGAAGGGCTGGAACAGCTGCTGTCGCGCGCCGATGCGGCCCTGTACCTGGCCAAGGAGCGGGGACGCGACCGCATCGAACTCGATGCTTGCGCGGTTACTGAGGGCCGGACAATGTCCGCAGCTGGAAGCGGTACTGGTCGTTGAACAGGAAGGTTTCGGAAAAATCGAAGGTCCGGGCGTGGCGGCGCATCAGGTGCCCGGCCGGTGGAAACGCGGTTTGCACGCGCCGCACGGCGGCCAGCGCGGCGGCCGATGCTTCGCTGTTGCGCGAACGGTGCACGTGCACGCTTTTCAGTTCGCCGTCAGGGCCCACGCTCAGGTCGAGCACGACGATGGCCTGCAGCATGGGCGGCAGGCGCCCGCTGAACGTGTATTCAGCGTTGGCCGCCATGATCTGCTGCGCCACCAGCGATTTGTAGGCGTCGATGCTGGCGGCCAGCTGTATCGCCGCCGGCGTGCGAGGGGGCGTGGACGTGGGCAGGTTCGCCGCTGGCGGCGGCGTACTTTGGCAGGCTGCCAGCAGGCTGGCGGCGGCAAGAACGGTGATCGCGTGTCTCATGGCTGCCAGCCTACCATGGTTTAACTGAACAGGCGTTCCAGCTCCACGCCGGGGTCTGGCGCGCGCATGAACGCTTCGCCCACGAGGAAACTGTGGATGTGCGCATCGCGCATGCGTTGCACGTCGGCCGTGCTGTGGATGCCCGATTCCGTGATGATCAATTTGTCTTGCGGGATGCGCGGCAGCAGGCCGAGTGTCGTTTCCAGCGACGTGTCGAACGTGCGCAGGTTGCGGTTGTTGATGCCGATCAGCGCGCTCTTGAGCTTGAGGGCCGCCGTCAGTTCTTCGCCGTCGTGGCTTTCGATCAGCACGCCCATGCCCAGTTCGTGGGCGCACGCTTCCATCTCCGCCATCAGGCCATGGTCGAGCGCCGCGACGATCAGGAGGATGCAGTCGGCGCCCATGGCGCGCGCTTCATAGATCTGGTACATGTCGACCATGAAATCCTTGCGCAGCACGGGAATGGCGCAGGCGGCGCGCGCCTGCTGCAGATACTCCACGGAGCCCTGGAAGAACTGCTCGTCCGTCAGCACGGACAGGCAGGCCGCGCCGTGCTGGGCATAGCTGGCGGCGATGTCGGCAGGGCGGAAGTCGGCGCGTATCACGCCTTTCGACGGCGATGCCTTTTTCACTTCGGCGATGATGCCGGGCTTGCCGGCGGCGATGTGCTGGCGCAGGCTTGCTTCAAAGCCGCGCAGCCCGGCGCGCAATTCGCTGTCGCTTTCCACGTCGCTACGCAGGCTGGCCAGGCTGCGGCGGGCTTTGGCCTTGGCCACTTCATCGGCCTTCACGGCCAGGATTTTATCGAGTATGTCGGACATGATGGTCGCTATTCTATAAAGGAGGGCGGAGGGCTTACGCTTGCGCCGGGGTGCCCAGCTGCTGCGTGACCTGCACGAATTGGTCGAGTTTCGCCAAGGCCGCACCCGAGCTGACGGCGGTGCGCGCACGCGCCAGGCCGTCTTCGATCGAGCTGGCCACGCCGGCCGCATACAGCGCCGTGCCCGCGTTCAGGGCGACGATGTCGGCAGCGGCACCGGGCTCGCCGCGCAGTGCTTCCATCATCTTCGCTTTCGATTCGATGGAATCGGCCACCTTCAGGTTGCGGCTGGCGATCATCGACATGCCGAAGTCTTCCGGATGGATTTCATATTCGCGGATTTCGCCGTTGACCAGTTCACCGACCATGGTGGCCGCGCCGAGAGACACTTCATCCATATTGTCGCGGCCATACACGACGATCGCGTGCTGCGCGCCCAGGCGCTGCAGCACGCGCACCTGGATGCCAACCAGGTCGGCGTGGAACACGCCCATCAAGATGTTCGGCGCGCCGGCCGGGTTGGTCAGCGGCCCGAGGATATTGAAAATCGTGCGCACGCCCAGCTCCTTGCGCACGGGCGCCGCATGCTTCATGGCCGCATGGTGATTCGGCGCGTACATGAAGCCGATGCCCGTTTGCGCGATCGACTGGGCGATCTGCTCGGGCTGCAGGTTGATGTTGACGCCCAAGGAATCGAGCACGTCGGCGCTGCCGGACGAGGACGACACGCTGCGCCCGCCATGCTTGGCCACGCGCGCGCCGGCGGCGGCCGCCACGAACATCGAGGCGGTGGAAATGTTGAAAGTGTGCGCGCCGTCGCCGCCCGTGCCGACGATGTCGAGCAGGTTGGTGGTGTCGGCCATGGGCACCTTGGTGGAAAACTCGCGCATCACTTGCGCGGCGGCGGCGATTTCGCCGATGGTTTCCTTTTTCACGCGCAGGCCCATGGTGAGGGCCGCGATCATGGTGGGCGACATTTCGCCGGACATGATCTGGCGGAACAGGTACAGCATTTCGTCGTGAAAGATCTCGCGGTGTTCGATGCAGCGCAGCAGGGCTTCTTGTGGTGTGATCGGCATGATGCTTCCTTCTTCAATGATGGCGCAGGAGGACACTGATGGCACGCCGTGGCGTGCGCATGGGATCAGCGCTCGAGGAAATTCTTCAGCAGGGCGTGGCCGTGCTCCGAGAGGATCGATTCGGGGTGGAACTGCACGCCCTCGATATCGTATTCCCGGTGGCGCACGCCCATGATTTCGCCGTCGTCCGTCCACGCCGTCACTTCCAGGCAGGAAGGCAGCGAGGCGCGTTCGATCGCCAAAGAGTGGTAGCGGATCACTGTGAAGGGGCTGGGGATGTCCTTGAAGACACCCACGCCTGTATGCGCGATGAGGGAAGTCTTGCCATGCATGACTTGCTTGGCGCGGATGACTTTACCGCCAAACGCTTCGCCGATGGCCTGGTGGCCCAGGCACACGCCCAGTATCGGTTTCTTGCCGGCAAAGTGCTTGAGCACTGCCACCGAAATGCCAGCCTGCGCCGGCGCTTTCGGGCCGGGCGAGATGCAGATGCGGTCCGGGTTCAGCGCCTCGATCTGTTCGATCGTGATTTCATCGTTGCGGTAGACCCGCACGTCTTCGCCCAGTTCGCCAAAATACTGCACGATGTTGTAGGTGAAGGAGTCGTAGTTGTCGATCATGAGCAGCATCTTAAAACCCTCCATCCAGGCCATCTTGCACTTGTTCGGCGGCGCGCAGCACGGCGCGCGCCTTGTTTTCCGTTTCCTGCCATTCCATTTCGGGGATGGAGTCGGCCACGATGCCGGCCGCGGCCTGCACGTACAGCATGCCGTCCTTGACCACGCCCGTGCGGATGGCGATGGCCACATCCATTTCGCCGCCAAACGACAGGTAGCCGCAGGCGCCGCCGTAGATGCCGCGCTTGGTGATTTCCAGTTCGTCGATCACTTCCATGGCGCGCACTTTCGGCGCGCCCGTCAGGGTGCCGGCGGGGAAGGTCGCGCGCAGCACGTCCAGGTTCGACAGGCCCTCCTTGAGGGTGCCTTCCACGTTCGAGACGATGTGCTGCACGTGCGAGTATTTTTCGATAACCATGCGGTCGGTGACGTGCACGCTGCCCGTCTCCGCAATGCGGCCGATGTCGTTGCGCGCCAGGTCGATCAGCATCACGTGCTCGGCGATTTCTTTCGGATCGGCCAGCAGCTCGGCTGACAGCGCGGCGTCGCTCTCAGGCGTGGCGCCGCGCGGACGGGTGCCGGCGATGGGGCGCAGGGTGACTTTCTTGCCGCCATCGGACGTGTTCTCGTTGCGCACCAAAATCTCGGGCGAGGCGCCGATGATCTGCATGTCGCCGAAATTATAGAAGTACATATACGGCGACGGGTTGAGCGAACGCAAGGCGCGGTACAAAGTCAGTGGCGAATCGACATACGGCTTGCGGATGCGCTGGCCGATCTGCACCTGCATCAGGTCGCCCGCCATCACGTATTCATGCGCCTTGGCGACGGCCTTCAGGTAGTCTTCCTTGGAAAAGTCGCGGATGGTTTCCGTGCGCACGGAAGCGCTGGTGACGGGCGCATCGACACCGCGGCGCAGCATCATGCGCAAATCTTTCAGGCGCTGCTGCGCTTTCGAAAACGATTCGGGCTGCGTGGTGTCGGCGTAAACGATCAGGTAGAGCTTGCCGGACAGGTTGTCGATGACGGCCAGTTCTTCCGTCACCATCAGCTGGATGTCGGGCAGCTTCAAGTCATCTTTCGGCGCGCCGCCAGCCAGTTTTTTCTCGATGTGGCGCACGGTGTCGTAGCCGAAGTAGCCGGCCAGGCCGCCGCAGAAGCGCGGCATGCCGGGGCGCAGGGCCACCTTGAAGCGCGACTGGTACTGTTCGATGAAGTCGAGCGGATTGCCTTCGTGCTCTTCGATCACGACGCCGTTCTTGACGATCTCGGTGCGCTTGCCATGGCTGCGCAACACGGTCGTGGCGGGCAAGCCGATGAAGGAATAGCGGCCGAAGCGTTCGCCGCCGACGACGGATTCGAGCAGGAAGGTGTTCTTGCCGCCTTGTTGGGACTGTGCCAGTTTCAGGTACAGGGTGAGCGGGGTTTCCAGGTCGGCGAACGCTTCTGCGATCAGGGGGATGCGGTTGTAGCCTTGCTGGGACAGCGATTTGAATTCGAGTTCGGTCATGTTTCTCTCCATGCCGTCAGGGTATGCGTGTGCATGGTGCACAAACCCTGCGGTGGGTTATCAAAAAACTTGCCAGGGCACGCAACAGGCGCAATATGCGCAAACTATACGGGTGCAGCCGGCAGCAATCGTAACGGCTCGGCCCTTAAGCCTGCCAGGATTGCCAGCGTCGCCAAAGCCAGGCCTCAATCGAGCCGGTTTGGGTGACATTGTGTTTTTTGATGAGAAACGTGTTCACGATATGGTGGTGGGTTTGGTCAGTATGCCGGTTAGTTTTGCATGCTAATAAAACGGGCTGCTTCGAGCAGTGTCTTTACTATACCATCGGAATCGGTATCGTGTATAGAGTGTCCGTGATTGTAGCCATACGGTACCGTCAGTACGGGACAAGCCGCAGCCCTGGCCGCTTGCGCGTCGTTCGAGGAGTCGCCGATGGCCACCACTTTTGATGGCGCCAGGTCGAAGTCCGCGCACACTTGCAGCAGCGGCAGCGGGTCCGGTTTCTTCCTCGGCAGCGAATCGCCGCCGTAGACGATCTCGAAATACTGGTCGAGGTTTTTCAGTTTCAGCAGGGGCAGGGCGAAGGCAATCGGCTTGTTGGTGACGCATGCCAGGCGCAGGCCTGCCGCCTTCATCGCCGCCAGCCCCGCTTCCACATCCGGGTACAGGGTGCTGAACTGGCCGTTGATGGCCAGGTAATGGCGCTGGTAGCCGTCCATCGCCTGCTCGAAACGCTGTTCCACGCCGGCCGCATCGAAGTCGAGCGCCAGCACCGTGCGGATCAGGTTTTCCGAGCCCTTGCCGACCATCAGCTGGATGGCGTCGGCGCTGATGGGTGCCAGGTCCAGCTCGGCGCGCATGCCGTTGATGGCGACATGAAAATCGGGCACGGTGTCGAGCATCGTGCCATCGAGGTCGATGATGGCGGCGCGCACGCCGGCCAGTACGTGGTCTTTCACCGTGCACGCTTGCATCAGGCGCCCTTGACGGCTGCCAGCTCGGCGCGCATGGCGTCGATGACGGCTTTGTAGTCTGGCTTGCCGAAGATGGCCGAGCCGGCGACAAAGGTGTCGGCGCCGGCAGCGGCGGCAGCGGCGATGTTGTCGATCTTGATGCCGCCATCGACTTCCAGCATGATGTCACGGCCCGATTCGTCGATCATGCGGCGCGCTTCGGCGATTTTCTTCAGCGCCTGCGGGATGAAGGACTGGCCGCCGAAGCCTGGATTGACGGACATGATCAGGATGATGTCGATCTTGTCCATCACGTGTTCCAGGTAGTGCAGCGGCGTGCCGGGGTTGAATACCAGGCCCGATTTGCAGCCATTGTCGCGGATCAGCTGCAAGGAGCGGTCGACGTGATCCGACGCTTCCGGGTGAAAGGTGATGATGTTCGCGCCAGCCTTGGCGAAATCCGGGATAATGCGATCGACAGGCTTGACCATCAGGTGCACGTCGATGGGCACTTGCACGTGCGGGCGGATCGCTTCGCACACCAGCGGGCCGATGGTCAGGTTCGGCACATAATGGTTATCCATCACGTCGAAGTGGATGATGTCGGCGCCGGCGGTAACGACGTTGCGCACTTCCTCGCCCAGGCGGGCAAAGTCGGCGGACAGGATGCTGGGAGCGATACGGAATGTAGTCATGGTGGAGTAGCCAAAGGATAGAAAATGCGAAGATGCGCTATTTTACGCTTGACGCCGCTGCCATGCCTCATTGAAGCACGATGAAACACAGAATACGCGGCGCGCCGTGGCCAATGCGGCACACGCGCCGCCATAATGACTGCAATGTCTGAATAGGAATGACGATGGCGACTTATGAATTTACGGTAACGGTCAAGACGCAATACCTGCCCGAGCAATCGGCACCGGACCAGGGGCGGCACGTGTTCAGCTACACGATCCGCGTCGTCAACACGGGCACGGCTGGCGCGCAACTGATTTCGCGCCACTGGGTCATCACGGATGCGAACAACAAGGTGGAAGAGGTGCGTGGCCTGGGCGCCGTCGGCCACCAGCCGCTGCTGCAGCCGGGCGAACAGTTCGAATACACGAGCGGCACCATGCTGGGCACGCCGCAAGGTTCGATGCACGGCGAGTATTTCTGCGTGGCCGAAGATGGCCATCAGTTTGAAGCGCCGATTCCCGAGTTCGTGCTGTCGGTGCCACGCACCCTGCATTGACGCAACGCCGGGGGGCTTGCGCCCCTTACTTCAGTTTTTCGGTGCTGTCCTGTTCTTCGCCGAGCTGCTTGCGCGCCGGCGGTGCGGGTTTTTTACCCGAATACATGGTCCACCAGACTATAAATGCCAGCAAGAAGAACGCCACCAGCGCCTCTATCATCAAGATCCACATACGCACCCCTATGTTATTTACCCGCAGCTTAGTATTTACCCGCCGTCTGTTGACACGCGGTAGTCTACCCGTTTCAGTCGGCGCCGTCGCGCTTGCGCTGTCCGCCTGTACCACGCCGCCCGCGCCACCCGCTGCCAGCGGCAAGGCGCCGCCCATCGCGCCGACCGTCGTCAGGCCGGTTCCGGCCAAGCCGGCCGACGCCAAGGACGCCGCGGATGTGGCGGCGCCCACCTTCGTGCCCGCCAAGTTTGCCGCCTTGCCTGGCTGGGCCCGTGACGACATGCGCGCCGCCTGGCCCGCTTTCATGGCATCGTGCGGCGTGCTGGTCAAACGTCCGGACTGGAAGGAATCGTGCACCATCGCGCGCCAGGTGAATGCCGACAGCGACAAGGCCATCCGCCTGTTCTTCGAGACGTTCTTTGTGCCGAATCAAGTCATCACCGCCGATGGCGCCAGTACCGGCTTGGTGACCGGCTACTACGAGCCGCTGCTGCACGGGGCGCGCAAGCGGGGCGGCCCATACCAGACACCGCTGTACAAGGTGCCCGACGACCTCGTCTCGGTGGATTTGTCCGGCGTGTATCCGGAATTGAAGAACATGCGCTTGCGGGGCAAGCTGGTCGGCAAGAAAGTGATACCGTATGCGACCCGCGCCGACATCGAGCGCGCCACGTCCGTCACGGGCAAGGAATTGCTGTGGGTGGATGATGAAGTCGAGGCCTTCTTCCTGCAGGTGCAGGGCTCCGGCCGCGTGCAGCTGACCGATACGCAGGAAACCGTGCGCGTGGCGTACGCGGACCAGAATGGCCATCCGTACAAATCGATTGGCCGCTACCTGGTCGACAAGGGCGAGCTGACCTTGAGCCAGGCCTCCGCGCAGGGCATCAAGGCGTGGATCGCCGGCCATCCCACGCGCAAGGATGAATTGTTCAACGCCAATCCCAGCTATGTCTTCTTCAAGGAAGAGCGCTTGCCCGATCCGAAAGTGGGGCCGAAGGGGGCGCTGGGCGTGCCGCTGACGCCGCAGCGCTCGGTGGCCATCGATTCACGCTTCTTGCCGCTGGGCGCGCCCGTGTTCCTGTCCACCACGCAAGCCAATAGCGAGATTCCCATGCAGCGGCTGGTGATGGCGCAGGATACGGGCGGCGCCATTCGCGGGCCGATCCGTGTCGATTATTTCTTTGGCTTTGGCGCGGAAGCGGCCGAGAATGCGGGCCGCATGAAGCAGAGCGGCGCCGTGTGGGTGTTGTTGCCGAAGCAGGCGCCGGCGCGCTAGGGAAAGCGTCGCCGGGCAGTTCGTGGTGTGGCTTAGCGCAAGACCATCACTGGCAAGTGGGTGTGGGCCAGCACTTTTTGCGTTTCGCTGCCCACGAACAGCTTGTTCAAACCCTTGCGGCCGTGCGAAGCCATCAGGATGATGTCGCAATGGTAGGTTTGCGCCGCATTGACGATTTCATCGTGCGGGCTCGGCGACACGGCGACCACGCCTTCGAAAGGCACGCCGGCGGCGCCTGCCGCTGCGCCGATCTTGTCGATGGCGCGTTGCGACGCTTCCTGCATCTGCTGTTCATACAGGCTGGCGTCGAGCACGATGCCGCCGTCGGCCATGGGCGAGAACGGGAATGGTTGCACCACGCTGATGGCGATCAGCTTGGCCTTGTTCAGTTGGGCGAAGGCGAGGGCGGTCTCGGCGGCTTTGTCGGACAGCGGCGAGCCGTCGGTGGGAAATAAGATGGTGTTAAACATAGCGTGCTCCTCAAGTGATGTAAGACAGCTTATGGATTTACATCAATTAAAACCTTGATATAAATCAAACCTCACAGGCTTTGGCGTGAATAGTGTCGCCAAGGCAATCTTTTGCCAGTGTATTCCCGTTCACCGCTTCAGGTGCGCACGCTACGCAGCGGCGTGCCCCACACCATGACCACCGTCAACACGATGCTGCCGGCCGCGATGCAGGCCAGGCCATTGCGCACGCCAAAGTGTTCCGCTACCCAGCCGGCGGCCAGCGCGCCCAGCGGCGCCGTGGCCACCGTCAGGAAGCGCATGGTCGACGTCATGCGGCCCAGCATGGGGTCGGGCGTGACTTTTTGGCGCAAGCCCAGGTAGGGAATAAAGAACAGCATCACGCCGCAATCGAAAAAGAACATCAAGATGGCATAGGCCACGGCGCTGGCGGCCGCGCTGCTGAACAGCGCGGCGGGTATCGTGGGCGTCAGCGCAAAACAGAGCGAGGTCGATGCCAGGCCGATCAGGATGGTGCGGCCGGCGCCATAGCGCTTCGTCAAGGGCTTGACGATGAAGGCGCTGAGCAGGACGCCGGCGCCGCCGAGCATCTGCGTCATGCCCAGCACGCCCGGGCTCATGCCCAGGTCGCGTGTGGCGAACAGCACCGTCAAGGCCATGCTGGCGTAAAACAGGAAGTGCCAGATGCCGGCGCCCCAGGCCAGCGCGCGCAGCAGTGGCTCGCGCCAGACGAACAGCAAGCCGTCGGCGATGTCGCGCAAGGCGTGCTTGTCGGATGGCGCTGGCCGCGGATCGCGCACGCTCATGGCGCGCAGATTGCAAACGGAAATCAGATAGCCGCACGCCGTGCACAGGATGGCGACGGGTGCGGACAGCACTTGCACCAGCACGCCGGCCAGGCCGGGACCGATCAGGCGCGAAGCCGATTCGGTGGCGGCAAATTTCGACTGCGCATCGATCAAGCCATCGCGGCCCACGAGGAAAGTCAGAAACACCTGTTCGGCGCCACCACCGACGACGAAGCCCGTGCCGATGATGAAGCCCACTATATATAACCATGGCATCGACAGCACGCCGCACCAGTAAGCCACGGCCACGCTGGCCAGGGCCAGGCCCGACATGCTTTCGCTGAACAGCATGATCGGGTGCTTGCTGCGCCGGTCCAGCAGCACGCCGACGGGCAAGCCGAACAGGGCGAACGGCAGCGCCTGCAGCGCAACCAGCACGCCCATCTGTTCCGGCGTCGCATGCAGCAAGAGCACCGCGCACAGGGGCAGGGCCAGCGAGGTGATCTGGGCGCCGAAGCAATTGAGGCCGTTGCTGAACCACAGGCGGCGGAAATTGACGCTGCCGGCGCTGCCGTCGCCGCGCAGGTAGCTGGCGCAGTACTGGAAGAGGGAGGAGAAAATATGCTGCTCGATAAAAAAGATCGGGCTCACAATAATAGCAGCGCACCTGCCGCGCCGCTGCCTTTAGCCGCTACAATCGTTGCACCGTTCATCGAGAGGAGACACCATGCAATACGAAGACCTGATCATCGATATCCAGGACAAAGTGGCGGTCATCCGCCTGAACCGACCCAAGGCCCTGAATGCCTTGAACGACAACATGATGAATGAGCTGGGCGACGCCTTGCTGAAGTTCGACGCCGACGAGAGTATCGGCTGCATCGTGCTCACGGGCAGCGAAAAAGCATTTGCCGCCGGCGCCGACATCGCGGCCATGGCCGACTATACCTATCCCGATACCTATACCCAGGGCTACATCAGCCGCAACTGGGAGCATATCTTGCGCGTGCGCAAACCGGTGGTGGGCGCCGTGGCCGGCTATGCGCTCGGTGGCGGCTGCGAACTGGCCATGATGTGCGATTTCCTGATCGCCGCCGACAGCGCCAAGTTTGGCCAGCCGGAAATCAAGGTTGGCGTCACGCCAGGCGCGGGCGGTACGCAGCGTTTGCCGCGTGCCATCGGCAAGGCCAAGGCCATGGACTTGCTGCTGACGGCGCGCACCATCGATGCCGCCGAGGCGGAACGCATCGGCCTCGTGTCGCGCGTGGTGCCGGCAGATAAATTGCTGGAAGAAACCCTGGCCGCCGCCAAGACCATCGCCGCCATGCCGACTTCGGTTGCCATGATGATCAAGGATTGCGTCAACCGCGCTTTTGAAACCACCTTGACCGATGGCGTCGCCTACGAGCGCCGTTTGTTCCAGGCCGCCTTCGGTACGCCGGCGCAAAAAGAAGGCATGCACGCTTTCCTGGAAAAGCGCTTGCCAAACTTCGACGGTCTTTGATATGATTCGCCTCCCCGATGAGGCGCACTAGTTTGCGGCACAAAAGGGACGGCCTTCCGGGGCTGGGTAGTAGAAAAAGAAGGTTGACGAAATGCTGCAAACGCTTCATACTCTTCCTTCTTCGCAGCTGACAAACACAACGCTTTGTCGATAGCGCGAAAGTAGCACTGAATACAGTTCTTTAACAATTAACAGTCGATAAGTGTGGGCATTTGATGTCAGTGCAGCAGCGATCTTCGGATCGCTGTAAAACTTAAAATATCAAATGTTCACAAGAAATAATGAAATAGGATACTTCTTCGGAAGTAGCCTGTCAGTTTTTTGAGTGAGCGACCCGTCGCAAGACGGTGCCAATAAAATGGCAAAGTAACAGAGATTAAACTGAAGAGTTTGATCCTGGCTCAGATTGAACGCTGGCGGCATGCCTTACACATGCAAGTCGAACGGCAGCACGGAGCTTGCTCTGGTGGCGAGTGGCGAACGGGTG